>CAVUJI010000007.1:0-825955 GCA_963741815.1 uncultured beta proteobacterium | reverse complement strand
CCAACCAGTCTGACCACCCTGGTTGATGCGAGCTTTCGTTGGGAACACGCTAATGTATCCATCAGATCCATAGATTCGTACAGCACTTTCACCTCCTTCTTTGTAGGGATGGCGCCACCCGCTCTCGATGACAGCACGCGTTCCGTCGTCGTACGTAACGTGAAGCAATGCATCGTCGTCGACATCATATTCGCCGAAGCTCGTTTCGACAGATGCATACACACGAACAGGGTTCGGGTCGCCGAGGATGTAGTTAGCGGTGTCGATCATGGATACCGTGTGCAAAAGATTGCACCACCACCGGCGAGGGTTGGGTCGGTGAACCAGCCACTACGACCCCAGTTGGCATGTATACCAAATGCCTTCAGTTTCACAGGGGTTCCGATCTTGCCATCTGCTACCAGTGATCGTGCCCAGTTTATGTGGTGATGATATCGCCACATGTGCCCAACATGGAGGACGCGCTCCGATTCTTCGGCGCAGTCAAGCATAGTCCGGCACGCCTCAGCGGACGTAGCCATGGGCTTTTCGACGACCACATGCTTACCCGAGTTTAATGCATCCCTTGTGAGGGACTTGTGGAATGTGTTTGGCGTGCAAATTGACACTGCATCGATATCGGCAGCGGAGGTACTTCCTTTGGGGCCGATATAGGCTCCGGAGACCCAAGCAAGGGCATCACGTCCAGCGACTCGCCATGGACACTGTCCGAACACCCCCAATCCGCACGTGCGAACCCGTCAAGGACCTCACCGTCGACATCACATACCATGACCAGTTCTGCGTTCGATTCTGGCAATCTGTTGCATGCGTTCGCCCCATTGTGCCCCCACCGATGACTGCGATTCTGACCGTCACAATTCATCACCATTCTTCGTTGGCCTTCGTGGAAGAAACGAGTCCCTCCCGTCCCGAGTCGAAATCGCCACGTGCAGATTCCGGTACGTATTCTTCGAGAGAGGCATCGTCAAATTCGATTCGTTCACCTCTTTCAGCGGCTTCATACGATGCCATGCACAGTTCGACCACCTCTAGACCGTATACAAATCCTCACGCGCATTCTCTCCATCGCGGAATGCGGAAACAACATGGCGATTCTGGTCGAGATAGCCATAGGTCGTCACTTCATCGGGAATAACTGGTATTGCCCCTTCTTGGCTCGCTGTTTCTCGACGAAGTAACCTGTTTCATCACCCTGAACATCACTCGAGAAAAATAGATCGACACCCGAATCCAATGTGTTGATCGTTCCGGAGTACTCTGGACCGAGCAATTCGATTGTAATGCGAAGTCCTGACCCAACGTAGCACCAGGAATTCGTCGCCTCAGCAACTACTATATCCCCGTCATTGGTTTCATAGAATACTGACGCGCGAGCGTAATCCTCTGACGGAGTAGACCGATAATCGACACCATACTCGCTAGCCTAGTTGGTCAACGTATTCGTCCCGCGACCACTTGACCGTCGAGATATCGCAACTAACTGCGACAGGTTCCAAATCATCTTTTCCAGTCGATTCGAGTAGATACTTATTGACCTTGTGCGAATGGCACATCATATCGCTCAGAACACCGCCGCCTTGTTTTTCGCCCTGCCAGAACCATGCGGAGTGCGGGCCAGCATGCTCCTCAGCTGAGCGGGCGAGATAAGGGCGACCAGTCGCATTCGCGCCCTTCCAGAGAAGATCCTTCATCTTGGCGACGCCGGGCATGTATACTTGATTCTCCAGATAGGCATGCGAAACATCGATGCGTTCAATAAGGTTGATGACTCTACGAGCCTCGGATATATTGCGCGCAAGAGGTTTCTCAATAGCAATACCATCGAGGTGAGCATCATCCTGCTCAATCGCCTCAACGACGGCTTCAACTGTTTCAACGCGTGTAAAGTTTGGGCTGGTGATCCAAAGAGCGTCGACATCTGGATCCCGGGTAAGGGACCCAACAGAGTGGTGGATTGTCGGGTCACCACACTCATACTTTCGAATTTTCTCTGCAACTTTCTCGGCCTTAGCTTGGGATGGGTTTAGTACACCAGCTGCATGTGCATGACGAATCCCACGTAGAGTTTCAGAGTGAAATGTGTTTGTGATGAAGCCGGTTCCTACAAAGCCTATTCCAAGAGAATCATCCATTGGCATGTGACAACACCTCATGAACTGATTCCGATGCTACAAAAGTATTCTGGTACTAAAGGTCGGATAGAAATAACTGACTTTACGCACATATGATAAGATGTTTATTTAATATATTGTAAATATATACCGAAAGGTATAATACTCTATTCTCATCTATATTAATGTATGTCCAAGGCTAGCAATGGCCGTGTGAGTGGTAGTAGTATCGCTAGAGAAACACACGGCGTAGCTTCTTGAAGGTATCTGGATTAGCTGCGACGGGAGGTTTGGCCGGGCTCGCAGGTTGTTCAGGCGACAGTGGAAAGAAAGGTGGAAACAACGGTGGCATGGCCGGTAGCAGCAAGAATCAGAAAACGACGATCAAGTACGCTATCGGCACTATCCACGACCAGTCTGCGGCCGATAAGTTTGAAAAACGGGTGAACGAGAAGATTCCCGACGACATCTCGTTTAAGATGACTGAAATTCCAGGATCTACTGACCAAGACACCCAGAAGTTAAAAACATGGCTGTCATCCGGTCGCGCCGATCCAGACATATTCAATCTCGACGGGATATATACGCAACAGTTCGCGGCCGCTGGGTGGCTTTTGCCCATTGAAGACTACATCGACAAGAAGTGGAAAAAGCAGTTTATCGAGTCTGCGGTTCGCGCGGGAAGTTGGAATAATAAGTTGTATGCGCCGCCTCAATTTGCTGACGCAGGGGGTCTATATTATAATAAAAAGTTGCTCGAGAATGCTGGATTCTCGAATCCACCGAAGACTCGGGAAGAACTCGTCGACATGGCAACAAAAGCGAAACAAAAGGCCGGTAGCGACGTAAAAGGGTTTACATGGCAGGGAAAGCAGTATGAAGGTCTCGTCTGTGACTGGGTCGAATGGGTTCATGCCGATGGCGGCTGGATATTCGGGGATCGCAACGGTCTGCATGAGACACCAGGCAAGCGAACCATTTCTATTGATAGTCAAAAAGTCGTGGACGCGACGAAGGGAATGCGTGACCTCATCTATACAGATAACGTCAGCCCACAATCGGTCATCTCGATGACTGAGGACGCGAGTGCCAAGCTTTTCCAGCAAGGGAAGGCCGTATTCCATCGCAATTGGTTCTATCTCCCACCAATCTTAAAGAACAAGGAGAAGTCGAAAATTGTCGGTGACTGGGAATATGCTCCTATGCCAGGTAACAGCGGTTGTCTCGGGAACGAAAACTATGGTGTTAACAAGAATACAAAGAACCCCAAGGCAGCCGTCAAGGTGGTTAAAGCTATGGCTACGGATCCAGAGATTCTCAAAGCTAATCTCGGTAACGGAGATGTACCTGCCATCCCGAAATATTGGAGCAAGGATGATTTCAAAAGTATAGAACCGCTAGGCCCGTACCTAAGGATCATTTGGGAAGGTGCTCTCAAATAGCATCGCCCGTCCTTCGGCCGAGAGCGTGATGCCGCCCGCGGCCGCCGACACGCTCAGCGTCTGCGAGGTGGTCGAGGTCGCCGAGCCGTTGTCGGTCACGGTGAGCGTGACGGTGTAGCTGCCGCCCGCCGCGTAGCTATGGGACGGGTTCTGCTCCATGGCGCCGCTGCCGTCGCCGAAGTTCCAGGACCAGCTCGCGATGCTGCCATCGGAATCGGTGCTGTGATCGGTGAAAGTGCAGGCGAGATCCGTGCAGGAATAGGTGAAGCTAGCCGTGGGCGGGGCGTTGGTCGGGGGCGGGGAGCCGCCGGCGAGCGCATCGGCCGCCGCCTTCGCCTGCACGATGCCGTAGCCGTACGCGTTGTCCTTGCCCGCGGCGCCGCGGTCGAGCGCGGTGGACTGCAGCGCCGAGCGGATGTCGGCGTTGGTGCGGCCGGGGAAGTTGCTCCAGACGAGGGCCGCGACGCCGGAGACGTGCGGCGTGGCCATCGAGGTGCCGTCGTAGTAGGCATAGCCGCTGCCCGCCGCGGCGACGTTCGTGACGGCCGCGATCTGGCCGGCCTGGCCGAGCACGAGTTGCCCGTCCTCCTGCGAGATGCCGATGGCCGGGATCGTGCTGGTGCCGTTCAGCGTGCCGGAGAAGCCGCCGGAGACGTTGTTGTAGAGGACCGCGGCCACGCCGCCGCCGGCCTGCACGTTGCCGACCTTCGTCGCGAAGGTGTCGGTGCCGCGCTGGCAGAGCACCACCTTGCCGGACCACGAGCCGCTCGTGCTGCACAGGCCCCCGTCGACCAGCACGCCGCTCGCATTCGTGCGCGTCGATCCGTCGATGTTCTCGCCCAGGGCGGTGACGCCGCCCACGCGCACGGAAGAGGGCGAGAAGGGCACCGTCGAGAGCACGCCCACGCCGGGCGCGGCGAGCTCGACCTGGCTGTTCTGCTGCGAGAAGGAGGCCACCGTGCCCGTGCTGTCCACGGCCGCCACCGAGATCACCGACGGATACGAGGCGGGATAGGACTTCTGCCTGTTGCCGGCGTTGCCCGCCGCGGCGACCGACAGCACGCCCGCGTCGTAGGCGGACTGGAAGGCCGCGCTCTCGGTCTGGCTCGCGATGTTGCCCCCGAGGCTCATGCTCACGACGAGGTGCCCGGTGGCGGCGTTGCTCTCGCACGCGTTGAGCGCGGCCACCAGGCTCGAGGAGTACGTCCAGCTGCAGTCGGCGCCGTCGAACACCTTCTGCGAGCGCAGGTTCACGTTGCCGTGGGGCAGCACGCCGAGCACCCCGAGCGTGTTGTTCATCGCCGAGATGGTGCCGGCGACGTGCGTGCCGTGGCCGCAGGTGTCGACGTACCACTCGCCGCTGCCGCCCGGGTCGCTAGAGCCGGTCACCTTGTTGCCCGCGAGGTCCTCGTGGCTCGCGTAGTAGCCGGAATCGATGATGCAGACGGTCGAGTTGCCCGCCTGCGCGTCGCTCACCTGGTCGGCCTGCACCATGGTGATGCCGTACGGCGTGGTCTGCCCCATCGGATAGCGTCGCGGGTCCACTTCCACGAGCACCACGTTCGGGTTGTTGCGCAGCCCGCGCAGGGCCTGGGCGGGCAGGTAGGCCGCGATCGCCTTCTGGGGTGCCAGCTCGATCACGGGGGTGCCGCCGGCGGCGCGCACCGCGGCGGCGGCGCCGCGGAAGTCGCGGAACTGGATGAGGTAGCGCCCGTCCTGCGCGGTTTCCTGTGCCGAGGCGGCGATCGCCGCGAGTGAGAGGATTGCCGCCGCGATCAGGGATCGTTTCATGCGCCGCCCGGAAGGAGAGTGAGGTGCCAGGATCATGAAACCGGCGCCTCGGCCGTGTCAATCGCTCGGGCGTCGTCCCCGCCCGACAAATCGGCTCAGGCCGCCAGCGCCGTGCGCCGCGCGCAATCCTGGTTCGCCGGCGCCCCGGCGGCGTGCGCACCCTTGCGCCGCACGAACACGGCCTGGCAGCCAAACGCCTCGAGCAGGCAGCAGTGCAGCTCGCTCGCGTTGGCGAGGATCACGCGATTGCCGTGCACGTGGCAGGCGCGCAGCGCCGCGGCCAGTCGGCCCGCACGGCGATGCCGCGATCGGCCAGCCTGGCCTCGAGCAGCGCGATGGCCCCGTCGTCGAAGCCGGCGGCGGCGAGGAGGGCCGCTTCCTGAGGCGGAGGATGCTCTTCGGAATGGAGCTGCGGGGTGCCGGTACGCATGGGAGGTGGAGCGGGACAAAAGGGGGAGGCGCCCGGGGCGGGCGCCTCCCGAAGACCCTGGCAACCCCAGCGAAGAGAGCCAGAGGAGTGACATCGGCGGGGACCGGCTTTCGGTCCCCGGCCATCAATGTAGCCCGGGGCGCGGGCGGCGGATGTAAACGATTGTCGATGCCGCGCCCGGGAGGCGGAAACGAAAATGGCGTCCGGGGGACGCCGTTGCGTCGGGCGCGCCTGCCTTGTTATCCGACCTCAATGTCGTCGGACGACAGAATCACCGTACGGCAATGGGACTCGGCCCCGCCATCAAGGTCGTCCTGTGCCCGGAATTCGCAACGAGTCGGAACGCCGAGTAGTCGTGCCGGCGAATCGCATCGGTGATCGCGGCCGCGCTTCTCTGCACGATCTCGAACTCGGCGGGCGTCATGGCATAGCGCTGCAGATACTGCGCGAAGTCATCGGCGCACTGCCCTGCCTCGGCACAGGCCGTACTCACGTACATGTTCGCAAGGCCGCACTCGAAACCGAAAGAGCACGCCGCAAGTTCCCAGGTCTCTGCCGGATAGGGGCCCAGTTCTGTCTGATTCGGGCCAAACCGGAACGATTGCTGATCCGTCCCCAATGAAAAGATGGCCCCCACCTGACGAACCGCCATTGGATCCTCCGAAAAGAGCGCGTCCATCAACACCTGCTGCTCATCGGGAGTCACCGGACGGGGCAGGCCAACGGGCGTTTGCGACTGGCCTGCAAATGCCGCGTACTGATCCGGAAGGCTGTTTGCGTTTGCCACTGCCGAATCGGCCAGGCGCAACTCGATCATCCTTGCCTGCGCTACAGGATCGCCTACCGCCGCCGCTTGAGCGTACGCCGCTCGAATATCGTCTTTCGAAATGGACCATCCAGCAAATCCCCGGCAGACATTCGAGATCCGTCTGTCGAGATTGAACTCCATTGCCCGCATTTGACGGGCGTCCTTCATCAAGCCCGCGATGAACGACTTGAGATCTGCGATCGAGCTGTTCTGTATCGCCGCGGGCAGCTGTGCCCTTTCAGAGGCGCTGGCGCTCGCAAATCGCGAGCACGAGTCGAGGATCACGGCCTTGAACCGCAAGCGCTCTCCAATGGGCACATTGGTCATCGCATCCAGCCCATCGAACATCGCCTTCCAGTCATTGTTCCCCGCCAGTTGCTCACGCACGGATTCACGATGAATCGGGGTCGGGGGGGCTGGCACTCGCGATACCTGTACCTCCGGCATCGGTGTTGCCGGCGATCGCCGCTGCGCGTGATGTGTTGCATCGATCGCGGGCAGGGCCAGTGGAGCGCTGGCCGCAGGATGCCGCCCCTCAAGTACGAGATAGGCAACAGGCAGAAGCGCAACAAGGGCAAGTGCCGGGAAAAGTGCCTTGGAAGTTTTCATCGATCGACTCCTGGCCCACTGGATTGCGCGCTCCGAAAGCTCAAAGGGACGGCGTGGACCGATCATTCGTGATGAATCGGGAGCGCCGCCAAGCGAAAGCCATCGCGGGCTAACGTTGGTTTCCCTACCAGCGGATGTGGGATTTATCGGGGCTCGACGTCCGAGCTGCGGCATCCCCCATGGGAGGGGCATTTCCCGGCCGCTCGCGGACCGGTATGCCGGTCAGGACACGCGCCTTCCGCGGCAACAGGCGGCTGACGAGAGGCGCGAAAGAAAAACGGCGCCCGCTTGGACGCCGTTGGATTTCCCCGCATTGGGGGTATTGGTGGAGGCGGGGGGAATCGAACCCCCGTCCGCGAGCCTTCTGCAGCCAGATCTACATGCTTAGCCAGGCCATTTGGTTTAACCGCCGCCCCGCAGACCGGCGAGCTGGGCGACGCTGAGCCACCTTGGATTTAGCGGCAACCGAAGTGGCCCCGGCTACCGCGATCCCACGTGTATGACTCTGCATCCGCGGACTGCAGGAAACCCCGAAGGGTTACCTTCGCGGCCGGACGCGTGGGCGCACCCGGGGCAGAGTCCGGCCGGTATTAGGCGGCCAGAGCGTAGTTGCTGTCGTTGGCGACTATTTGTCGTCTGCGGCTGTATTTACGAGGGAATCCGCGCCTCGGCATGCCCTGCACCACTTCCGAACCCGCGTCGAAACCGGGTCGCCCCCATGAAATCGGAACCGTCGGGAAACGCTATTCTACGGCACTGGGAAATATGGCACCGTTCCCGTCCATTTCAAGGACCTCCATGAGCCCCCTTCGCGTCGTCGGCATCATCCTCATCGTCGCGGGCGCCCTCGCGCTCGCCTATGGCGGTTTCAGCTATACGCAGGAGACCCACCAGGCCAAGGTGGGCCCGCTGGAGTTCTCCCTCAAGGAGAAGCGCGAGGTGCCCATCCCGGCCTGGGCGGGCCTCGCGGGCGTCGCGGTGGGCGTCGTGCTGCTGGTGATGGGCAAGCCCCGGTAGCGGCTAGGGCGAGGTCCCGGCCGGCGCGAGGCCGCGCTCCTCGAGCCAGTCGCCGATGCCCCCCGGGGAGTCGACGATCGCGTCGGCGCCCCAGAGGACCGCCGGGGCGCCGGCACCGAGGTAGCCATAGCCCGCCACGACCACGGGCATGCCGGCGGCGCGCGCGGCCTGGACGTCGCGCTCGTCGTCGCCCACGTAGAGCGTGCGCATCGGCGCCACGCCCAGGCTCGCGGCCGCGAAGAGCAGGGGATCGGGGAAGGGCTTGGGGCGGGGGCAGGTGTCCCCGCCCACGACGACGGCGGCGCGGCCGGCCAGCCCGAGGCCGGCGATCACCGGACGGGCGAAGCGCTCGAACTTGTTGGTGACGACCCCCCAGCCGATGCCGCGGCCCTCGAGGCGGGCGAGGAGCGGCTCCATCCCGTCGAAGAGCCGGGTGTCCTCGCACACGTTCTCGCCGTAGAGCGCGAGGAATTCCTCGCGCATGCCCTGGAAGTCCGGGTGCTCGGTCGTGATCCCGAAGGCCGCGCAGATCATGCCGCGCGCGCCCTGCGAGACGAAGGGCCGCACGACCTCCTGGACCACCGGCTCGAGCCCGCGGGCGGCACGCATGCGGTTCACCGTGCGCGCCATGTCGGGGGCGGTGTCGGCCAGCGTTCCGTCGAGGTCGAAGAGGACCGCCTCGATCACTTCCGGCATGCGAGGAGGTAGTTTACGTCCACGTCGGAGCCGAGCGCGTAGACCCTGGTGACCGGGTTGTACGTCATGCCGGTGAGGTCGGCGGGCGCGAGGCCGGCGGCGCGGCTGTCGCGGGCGAGCTCCGAGGGGCGGATGAAGCGCGCGTACTCGTGGGTGCCGCGCGGCAGCAGCCGCAGCACGTACTCGGCGCCCACGATCGCGAAGAGGAACGACTTGGGATTGCGGTTGATGGTCGAGAAGAAGACCCAGCCGCCGGGCCGCGCGAGCCGCGCGCAGGCCTCGACCACGCTCGCCGGGCGCGGCACGTGCTCGAGCATCTCCATGCACGTCACCACGTCGAACGACTCGGGCGCCTCGGCGGCCATCGACTCGGCGGACACCAGCCGGTAGTCGACCGGGCTGCCGGTCTCGAGGCGGTGCAGCATCGCCACCTTGAGGGGCTTGTCGGCGAGGTCGATGCCGGTGACCTGCGCGCCTCGCCCCGCCATCGCCTCGGCGAGGATGCCGCCGCCGCACCCGACGTCGAGCACGCGCTTGCCGGCGAGGCCCCCGGCCAGGCGCTCGATGTGGCCCAGGCGCAGGGGATTGATCTCGTGCAGCGGGCGGAACTCGCTCGTGGGATCCCACCAGCGGTGGGCGAGGGCGCTGAACTTGGCGAGCTCCGCCGGGTCGGCGTTGGCCGGCCCCGGAGCCTGGGCGGTTTCGTTGGTGCTCATGACAACCGTTTCTGCCACCAGAGGGCCCGGTCGCGCAAGTCCCCCTCGTCGATGCCCTGCAGGCGCCGCTCGACGAGCCGCGCGCGCCCCGCTACCCAGGCGTGGGTCACGTGCTCGCGCCCGGCGGTGTAGACGAGGTGGGACGCCGGGTCGTAGCAGGGCAGCGTTTCCAGCGCCGAGAGGTCGATCGCGGCGAGGTCGGCCGACTTGCCCGGCACGAGCGAGCCGATCTCGGCGTCGAGCCCGAGGGCGCGGGCGCCGTCGAGGGTGGCCATCTCGACCGCCTCCAGGGCGTCGAGCCTGGCCGCGTCGCCGCTCGTCGCCTTGGCGAGGAGGGCGGCGAGGCGCACCTCGGTGAGCACGTCCAGCCGGTTGTTGCTCGCCGCGCCGTCGGTGCCCACGCCCACCACGATCCCGCGCTCGCGCATCGCGGCCACCGGCGCGATCCCGCTGGCCAGCTTCAGGTTCGAGGAGGGGCAGTGCGCCACGCTCGTGCCCTGGCACGCGAAAAGGTCGAGCTCCGACGCGTCGAGGTGGATCGCGTGCACGGCGACGAGGTGCGGGCCCACGATCCCCAGCCGGCGCAGGCGCTCCACCGGCCGCACCCCATGGCGGGCCACGCCTTCGGCCACCTCCGTCGCGGTCTCGTGCACGTGGGTGTGGATCGGCAGGTCGAGCTCGTCGGCGAGCACCGCCACGCGCTGGAGCGTCTCGTCGCCCACGGTGTACGGGGCGTGCGGCGCCAGGCAGAACGAGAGCAGGTCCTCGCCCTGGTAGGCGTCGCGCGTGGCCAGCCCCTTCTGCAGGTACTCGGAGGCGTCGGCGGCGTAGCTGCTCGGGAACTCGAGGGTGATGATGCCGAGGGCCGTGCGGATGCCGGCGCGAAGCGCCGCGCGGGCGGTGGCCTCGGGAAAGAAGTACATGTCGTTCACGCAGGTCACGCCCGCGCGCAGCATCTCCGCCATCGCGAGGAGGCTGCCGTCGTGCACGAACTCGTCGCTCGCGTGCCGCGCCTCCGCCGGCCAGATGTGCTCGGTGAGCCACGTCATGAGGGGCTGGTCGTCGGCGAGCCCGCGCAGCAGCGCCATCGCCGCGTGGCAGTGCAGGTTCACCAGCCCCGGCACGAGGGCGTGGCAGCCGAGGTGCACGACCTCGGGCGCCTCGAAGCGCCCCAGCGCCTCCGCGGCCGGCAGCACCGCCACGATGCGCCCGTCGCGCACCGCCACCGCGTGGTCCGCCAGCACCGTGCGCGGCTCGACGGGGAGCACGTGCGCGGCGCGGATGAGGGTGTCGATGCGTTCCATGTCGGGGAACAAAAAACCCCGCCGCAGCGGGGTTTTCTGCCGGATCTCCGGAAAGCCTACTCGCGCACGCCCTTGAACTCGATGTCGACGCGGCGGTTCTTCTGCCGGCCCGCGGCGGTCTTGTTCGTGGCCACCGGCTGGGTCTCGCCCTTGCCGATCGTGGTGATCTTCGAGGCGGGGATGCCCTTGCTCACCAGGTACTGCTTCACGGCCTCGGCGCGGCGCTCGGACAGCTTCTGGTTGTAGCGCTCGGTGCCGATCGAGTCGGTGTGGCCCGTGGCGATCACCATCTCGAGGTCGATGCCGTTCAGCCTGTCGAGGGCGGCGTCGATGCTGCGCTTGCCGTCGGGGCGGACCACCGACTTGTCGAAGTCGAAGAGGGCGTCGGCCTGGATCACGACCGTCTGGCGCACGGACCGCGGCGCGGGCCTCGCCGGCTCGGGCGTCGGCGCCGGCGCGGGCGCCGGTGCGGCCTCGGGAGCGGGTGCGGGCGCGGGGGCGGGCGCCGGGGCGGCCGCCATTTGCGGCCCGCACTCGGGCAGGTGCACTCCGGAGGTGATCACGCAGTTGCCCGAGCCATCGCGTACGGCGTGGCCCGAACCGTCCTGCAGGTTGGGATGGACGATGTCGGCGTAGGCGGAGCCGGCCGCGAGCGCGCCCAGTGCGCAACCGAGCGCCAGCTTCGAGAAGATGTTCATGTTCGGTACTCCCAGGAGGATTTGGATTTCGATGGTTGTTCTGCCGCTCGGAGACACACCGCCCGAAACTGCTGCGCAACATGATACACAAAGGCCCCCCCTCCGCCACCGGAAGGGAGTGCGATCGCACACGTTGCGACGCGGAATCGGGAAGTTGGTTCACCACTCTGGCTATGACGGCCTCCGCGCTGGAAAGTGCCCCGGAAAACGTGGTAGAATTTGCGTTTGCCGACGCGGCATTAGGCACTAAAAAACAAGCACTTAGCATAATTTTCTCCGTTTTGCCCCGCCAGGGAGCCCATGGATCAGTTCGCCAAAGAAACGCTGCCCGATCAGCCTCGAAGAGGAGATGCGCCGCTCCTACCTCGACTACGCGATGAGCGTGATCGTGGGGCGCGCGCTGCCCGACGTGCGCGACGGCCTGAAGCCGGTGCACCGGCGCGTGCTGTACGCGATGCACGAGCTGAACAACGACTGGAACCGGCCGTACAAGAAGTCGGCGCGCATCGTCGGCGACGTGATCGGCAAGTACCACCCGCACGGCGACACGGCCGTGTACGACACGATCGTGCGCATGGCGCAGGATTTCTCGCTGCGCTACACGCTGGTCGACGGGCAGGGCAACTTCGGCTCGGTCGACGGCGACAACGCCGGCGGCCATGCGCTACACCGAGATCCGGCATGGCGAAGATCGCCCACGAGCTGCTCGCCGACATCGACAAGGAAACGGTCGATTTCGGCCCGAACTACGACGGCAGCGAGCAGGAGCCGCTGGTCCTGCCGGCGCGCTTCCCGAACCTGCTGGTCAACGGCTCGTCCGGCATCGCGGTCGGCATGGCGACCAACATCCCGCCGCACAACCTGAACGAGGTCGTCGACGCCTGCCTGCACGCTGCTGCACAATCCCGAGCGCGCGCATCGACGAGCTGATCGAGATCATGCCGGCGCCCGACTTTCCCGACCGCCGGCATCATCTACGGCCTGGCCGGCGTGCAGCGAGGGCTACCGCACCGGGCGCGGCCGCGTCGTGATGCGGGCGCGCACGCCACTTCGAGGACATCGAGCAGCGGCGAGCGGCAGGCGATCATCGTCGACGAGCTGCCGTACCAGGTGAACAAGACAGACGCTGCTCGAGCGCATCGGCCGAGCTCGTGCACGAGAAGAAGCTCGAGGGCATCTGCCGACATCCGCGACGAGTCCGACAAGTCGGGCATGCGCGTGGTGATCGAGCTGAAGCGCGGCGAAGTCCCCGAGGTCGTGCTGAACAACCTGTACAAGCTGACCCAGCTGCAGGACACGCTTCGGCATGAACATGGTCGCGCTGGTCGACGGCCAGCCGACGGCTGCTCAACCTGAAGCAGTTGCTCGACGCGTTCCTGCGCGCACCGGCGCGAGGTCGTCACGCGCCGCACGCGTGTTCGAGCTGCGCAAGGCGCGCGAGCGCGGCCATGTGCTGGAAGGCCTCGCCGTGGCGCTGTCGAACGTCGACGAGGTCATCGCGCTCATCAAGGCGCGCGCCGACGCCCGCCGGAGGCCAAGGCGGCGCTCATGGCGCGCGCCTGGCGCTCGCCGCTGGTGCGAGGAGATGCTGCGCGCGCGCCGCGGCCGAGCAGTTCGCGGCCCGAGGGGCTGGCGCCGCGAGTTCGGCCTGCACGCCCGAAGGGCTACCGCCTGTCCGACGTGCAGGCGCAGGCGATCCTCGAGCTGCGCCTGCAGCGCCTGACCGGCCTCGAGCAGGACAAGATCGTCGCGCGAGTACCGCGAGGTGATGGACGCGATCGCCGACCTGCTCGACATCCTCGCCAAGCCCGGCGCGCGTCACGACGATCATCGCGCGACGAGCTCGGCGGCGATCAAGCGACGAGTTCGGCGACACGCGCAAGCAGCGAGATCGTGCGTCAACGCGCAGGACCTCGCGATCGAGGACCTGATCGCGCCGAGGACATGGTGGTCACCCTCTCGCACGCCGGCTACGTCAAGAGCCAGCCGCTGGCCGAGTACCGCGCGCAGAAGCGCGGCGGCCGCGGCAAGCAGGCGACGACGACCAAGGAAGACGACTTCGTCGAGCAGCTCTTCATCGCCAACACGCACGACTACATCCTGTGCTTCTCGCAACCGCGGCCGCGTCTACTGGCTCAAGGTCTACGAGGTGCCGCAGGGCGCGCGCGCCATCGCGCGGCAAGCCGATCGTGAACCTGTTCCCGCTGCGAAGACGGCGAGAAGATCAACGCGATCCTGCCGGTGACGGAGTTCCGCGACGAGCACGTACGTCTTCATGGCGACCGGCGATGGGCACGGTCAAGAAGACGCCGCTGGCGGACTTCTCGCGCCCGCGGCCGTCCGGGCATCATCGCCGTGGACCTCGACGAGGGCGACTACCTGATCGGCGCGGCGCTGACCGACGGCAAGCACGACGTCATGCTGTTCTCCGACGAGCGGCAAGGCGGTGCGCTTCGACGAGAACGACGTGCGGCCGATGGGGCGCAGCGCCCGCGGCGTGCGCGGCATGAGCCTCGACGAAGGGCAGCAAGGTGATCGCGCTGCTCGTGGCCGAGGACGAGTAGCAGAGCGTGCTCACCGCCACCGAGAACGGCTTCGGCAAGCGCACCGCCGATCACCGAATACACCCGCCACGGCCGCGGCACCAAGGGCATGATCGCGATCCAGACCTCGGAGCGCAACGGCAAGGTGGTCGGCGCGACGCTCGTGCGCCCCGAGGACGAGATCATGCTGATCACCACCGGCGGCGTGCTGATCCGCACCGCGGGTGCGCGCAGATCCGCGAGATGGGCCGCTCGACCCAGGGCGTCACGCTGATCGACCTGGACGACGGCGAGAAGCTCTGCGGCGTGCAGACGATCGTCGAGCGCGACGAGGAGAACGGCGAGGGCGGCAACGGCACGGCACGGCAATGGCCGACGGCAATGGCAACGGCATGGCGGCGGCCATGCCGACGTCGCGCCCACGGCCGAAGGCGCCGGCGCGGCGGGCGCCACCGCGGACGGCCGGGAGCGGGGCGCCGGGCGAGGACGTGCACGGCGAGGGCGACGATGGCGACGGCCCCGCGCATTAGGCCTGCGGGGCGCATCTTCAACTTCAGCGCCGGGCCCGCGGCCATGCCCGAGGAGGTGCTCGAGCGCGCGCAGGCGAGAGCTGCTCGACTGGCACGGCCGCGGCATGTCGGTGATGGAGATGAGCCACCGCGGCAAGGAATTCGTGGCGATCGCCGCCGAGGCCGAGCAGGACCTGCGCGCAGCTGCTCGCCGATCCCGGCGAACTACAAGGTGCTCTTCCTGCAGGGCGGGGCGACGCCTGCAGTTCGCCGCGGTGCCGATGAACCTGCTGCGCGGCAAGAGCGCGCCGACTACGTGCGACACGGGCGAGTGGTCGAAGAAGGCGATCGCCGAGGCGCAGCAAGTACTGCGAGGTGAACATCGCGGCTCGAGCTCCGAGGACCGCAGCTTCACCTACGTGCCGACGCAGGCCGGCCTGGAAGCTCGACCCGGACGCGGCCTACGTGCACTACTGCACGAACGAGACGATCGGCGGGGTCGAGTTCCACTGGATGCCGGACACCGGCGAGCGTGCCGCTGGTCGCGGACATGTCCTCGCACATCCTGTCGCGCCCGCTCGACGTCGTCGAAGCTACGGGCTGATCTACGCCGGCGCGCAGAAGAACATCGGCCCGGCCGGGCTGACGCATCGTGATCGTGCGCGAGGACCTGTCGGCCACGCGCATGCCGCGGCACGCCGAACGTGCTCGACTACAAGCAGCAGGCGGACGCACGACTCGATGCTCAACACGCCGCCGACCTATCGCGATCTACCTCGCCGGGCCTGGTGTTCAAGTGGCTCAAGCGCGCAGGGCGGGCTCGCCGGCGATGGAGCGCGACGAACCGTCGCCAAGGCCGACGCTGCTCTACGACTATCATCGACCGCAGCGACTTCTACTCAGCAACCCGGTGGCGAAGGCGGACCGCTCGCGCATGAACGTGCCGTTCACGCTGCGCGACCGACGCCTCGACGCGGCGTTCCTCGAAGGGGCCGAGGCGCGCGGCCTGGTCGCAGCTCAAGGGCCACCGCTCGGTGGGCGGCATGCGCGCGTCGATCTACAACGCGATGCCGGTCGAGGGCGTGCAGGCGCTGGTCGCCTTCATGGAGGAGTTCGAGGCGAAGCATGGCTGAGGCGGCGATGGGCCACCGCATCGCCGTGTACAACGCAGATCTCCGCGCGCGGGCTCGAGCGCTTTCCCGCCGAGCGCTACGCGGTCGGCAAGGCGCTCGCCGATCCCGACGCGATCCTGCTGCGCTCCCATCCACCTGCACGCCGTCGAGATGCCCGCCGAGCGTGAAGGCGATCGGCCGCGCCGGGGCCGGCGTCAACAACATCCCGGTCGAGGAGCTGAGCCGCGCGCGGCGTGCCGGTGTTCAACGCGCCGGGCGCGAACGCCAACGCGGTGAAGGAGCTGGTGCTCGCCGGCATGCTGCTGGCGGCGCGCAACCTGGTGCCGGCGCTGCGCTTCGTGCGACGGGCTCGACCGCCGGCGAGGACCTCGACCGGCGCGGTCGAGGACGGCAAGAAGCAGTTCGCCGGCTACGAGCTGCCCGGGCGCACGCTCGGCGTCGATCGGCCTGGGCAAGATCGGCAGCCTGGTCGCCGACGCCGCGATCCGGCTCGGCATGCACGTGCTCGGGTTACGACCCGGAGATCACCGTCGACGCGGCCTGGAGCCTGCCGGTCGCGGTGCGCAGGGCCGCCTCCATCGAGGAGGTGCTGAAGGCGAGCGACTTCGTCACGCTGCACGTGCCGCTGATCGACGCATACCCGCGACCTCGTCGACGCCCGGCGCCTCGGCGCTCGCCCGGCGCGGGCTCGTCCTGCTCAACTTCGCGCGCGACGGCGTGGTCGACGAGCAGGCCGTGCTGCACGCGCTGGGCGAGCGGCGCCTGAAGGCCTACGTGTGCGACTTCCCCAGCCCGCGCCTGCAGGGCCGCCCGGGCGTGGTCGCGCTGCCGCACCTGGGCGCGTCCACCGAGCGAGGCCGAGGAGAACTGCGCGGTCATGGTGGTCGACGCAGCTGCGCGACTTCCTCGAGCACGGCACGATCCGCAACGCGGTGAACTTCCCCGCCGTCGAGATGGCGCGCGAGTCCGCGCTACCGCGTCGCCATCGCGAACGCGAACGTGCCGAACATGGTGGCCCAGATTTCGACCACGATGGCGCAGGCCGGACTGAACATCCACAACATGGTGAACAAGTCGCGGGGCGAGATGGCGTACACGCTGGTCGACCTCGACAGCCCGGCCGCGCCCGAGGTGATCGCGCGCATCGCCGGCATCCCCGGCGTCCTTTCGATCCGCACCGTCACGGAAAACCCGCGATGAACGACAACCAGACGGCCGACGAGCTGGCGCGCCTGCGCGCCGAGATCGACCGCGTCGACGATGCCATCCTCGAGAAGCTGAACGAGCGCGCGCGGCTCGCCCGCGCCGTGGGCTCCCTCAAGGTGGGCCAGGCCTACCGCCCCGAGCGCGAGGCGCAGGTCCTCACCCGGGTGAAGGCGCGCAACCCCGGCCCGCTCGCCGCGGAGACCGCCGCGCTCCTCTTCCGCGAGATCATGTCCGCGTGCCTCGCCCTCGAGCGTCCCATCACCGTGGCCTACCTCGGGCCGCGCGGCACGTTCAGCGAGAGCGCGGCGCTCAAGCACTTCGGCCTCGCCGCCGAGGGGCTGCCGGAGCCGTCGATCGACGAGGTGTTCCGCGCCGTCGAGTCGGGCGCGGCCGATTTCGGCATCGTGCCGGTCGAGAACTCGACCGAGGGCGCCGTGGGCCGCTCGCTCGACCTCATGCCCCAGACCTCGGCCAAGGTCTGCGGCGAGGTGATCGTGCGCATCCACCACAACCTCATGGCCAGGGCGCCGGCCCCGCAGATCGGGGAGGTGCGCCGGGTGTTCTCGCACGGGCAGTCGCTCGCCCAGTGCCACGAGTGGCTCAACCTGAACATGCCCAACGCCGAGCGCGTGGCGGTGGCGAGCAACGCCGAGGCCGCGCGCCGCGCCGAGGCGGAGGCGGGCAGCGCCGCGGTGGCCGGAGAGACGGCCGCGGACCGCTACGGGCTGCGGATCCTCGCCACCAACATCGAGGACGAGCCGAACAACACGACGCGCTTCCTCGTGCTCGGCGACTACGCGCCGCGGCCCACCGGGCGCGACAAGACCTCGCTCGTGCTGTCCGCGCGCAACCGCGCCGGCGCGGTCTACGAGATGCTCACCCCCTTCGCCACGCGCGGCGTGTCGATGACCCGCTTCGAGTCGCGCCCGTCGCGGCTCGCCATCTGGGAGTACCTCTTCTTCGTCGACATCGAGGGCCACCGCGAGGACGCGAACGTGGCCGCGGCGATCGAGGAAGTGTCCCGCATCGCCGGCTACCTCAAGGTGCTCGGCTCCTACCCCATGGCGGTGATCTGATGGACGTCCCTGACAAGCAGGGCGCGGGCCTGCGCGAGCTGGCCCCCGCGAACGTGCGCGCCATCGCGCCCTACGTGCCCGGCAAGCCGATCGCGGAGACCGCGCGCGAGCTGGGCATCGCCGAGGCCGACATCCTCAAGATGGCCTCGAACGAGAACCCGCTCGGGCCCTCGCCGAAGGCGCTCGCCGCCCTGCGCGGCGCGCTCGGGCAGCTGCACTACTACCCGGACGGCAGCGGCTTCGAGCTGAAGGCGGTGCTCGCGCGCAGGCTCGGCGTGCGCGACGCGAACATCGTCCTCGGCAACGGCTCGAACGACGTGCTCGAGCTGGTCGCGCGCGCCTTCCTCACGCCCGCCGACTCGGCCGTCTACTCGCGCCACGGCTTCATGGTCTATCCGCTCGCGATCCAGGCCATCGGCGCGCGTGGCATCGAGGTGCCCGCGCGCGACTGGGCGACGGACCTGGACGCGGTGGCCGCGGCGATCCGCCCCGATACCAAGATCGTCTTCCTCGCCAACCCCAACAACCCCACCGGCACCTTCACGCCCTGGGAGGACCTGCGCGCCTTCCTCGCGCGCGTGCCGCGGCGCGTCCTGGTGGTGCTCGACGAGGCCTACGGCGAGTACCTGCCCGACGCGCTCGCCTCGCCCACGCCCTCCTGGCTCGCCGGCTTCCCGAACCTGGTGGTCTCGCGCACGCTGTCCAAGGCCTACGGGCTCGCGGGCCTGCGCGTGGGCTTCGGCCTGGCGCACCCCGAGGTGGCCGAGCTCATGAACCGCGTGCGCCAGCCCTTCAACGTGAACCACCTCGCGATGGTGGCCGCCTGCGCCGCGCTCGACGACGACGCGTTCATCGCCGAAAGCCGGCGCGTGAACGCGGCCGGGCTCGCGCAGCTCGCCGCCGGGTTCGAGCGCCTGGGGCTCGCGTTCATCCCCTCGCGCGGCAACTTCATCACCGTGCGCGTGGGCGACGCGGCCCGGGTCTACCAGGCCCTGCTGCGCGAGGGCGTCATCGTGCGGCCCATCGCCGGCTACGGCATGCCCGAGCACCTGCGCGTGACCGTGGGGCTGGCGCAGCACAACGAGCGCTTCCTCGCCGCCCTCGCGCGCGCGCTTCCGGGGAGCCAGGCCCGATGCGCCGGCTGAAGAGCGTGGCCGTGATCGGCGTGGGCCTCGTCGGCGGCTCGTTCGCCCTGGCCGCGCGCCGCGGCGGCGTGGCCGCCTCCGTCATCGGGTTCGACCGCGACCGGGAGGCGCTCGAGCGCGCCGCGGCGCTCGGCGTGATCGACCGCGTGGCCGATTCCGTCTCCGAGGCCGCCGCCGGCGCCGACCTCGTGGTCGTGGCCGTGCCGGTGCGCGCCGCCGGGCCCGTGCTCCACGACGTGGCCATCGCGCTGGGCCCGCAGGCCGTCGTGACCGACGTGGGAAGCACGAAGGCCGAAGTGGTGCGCGTGGCCCGCGAGGAGCTGCGCGCGCGCTTCCCGCGCTTCGTGCCGGGGCATCCGATCGCGGGGCGCGAGGCGAGCGGGGTGGAGGCGGCCGCCCCCGACCTCTTCCGCGGCGCCCGCGTGGTGCTCACGCCGGCGGCCGAGACCGAACCGGGCGCGCTCGCGCTGGTGCGCGAGGCGTGGGAGGCGCTCGGCGCGCGCGTGGTGAGCCTGGGTGCCGAGGACCACGACCGGGTCTTCGCGGCCGTGAGCCACCTGCCCCACATCCTGTCCTTCGCGCTCGTCTCGGAGATCGCCAGCCGCGCCGACGCGGCCGAGCTCCTCGGCTTCGCCGCCGGCGGCTTCCGCGACTTCACCCGCATCGCCGCGAGCTCCCCGGAGATGTGGCGCGACGTGGCGCTGCAGAACCGCGACGCCCTGCTCGAGGAGATCGACAAGTACGGCGCGCGGCTCGCGCTCTTCCGCGCGCTCGTCGAGAAGGGCGACGGCCCGGCCCTGCAGCGCCTCATGGCCGAGGCGCGCACCACCCGCTCCGGCTGGGCGGCCGGCCACCGGCGTTCCACGTCGACCGAGTAGTGGACGCGCTCGACCTGCCCCGGGTGACGCGGGCCGCGGGCACGCTGCGGCTGCCCGGCTCGAAGAGCATCTCCAACCGCATGCTGCTGCTCGCCGCGCTCGCGCGGGGCGCGACCACTCTCACCGGGCTGCTCGACTCCGACGACACGCGCATCATGCGCGAGGCGCTGCGGCGCTCGGCGTGCGCATCGACCTCCTCGACGGCGTGGAGAACGTGCGCGTGACGGGGGTGGGGTCCGGGGCGGGCTTCCCCGTGAAGCGCGCCGACATCTTCCTCGGCAACGCGGGCACTTCCGCGCGCTCGCTCGCCGGCGTGCTGGCGCTCGCCGACGGGCACTACGTGCTGCGCGGCGTGCCCCGCATGCACGAGCGGCCCATCGGCGACCTGGTCGAGGCCCTGGTGCCCGCCGGCGCGCGCGTCGACTAGCTGGGCACGCCCGGCTTTCCGCCGCTCGCGATCGCCCCGCGCGAGCCCCTGGCGCCCCCGGCCCTGCGCATCCGGGGCAACGTCTCGAGCCAGTTCCTCTCCGCCCTGCTGATGGCCCTGCCGCTGGGCGATCGGCGCCTCGCGCCTGGAGGTCGACGGCGAGCTGATCTCGCGCCCCTACGTCGACATCACCCTGGGCCTCATGGCGCCGCTTCGGCGTCGAGGTCGCGCCGCGACGGCCCCGACGCCTTCGAGATCCCGGCGGGGGCGGCTACGCATCGCCCGGGGAGATGGCCGTCGAAGGCGACGCCTCGTCGGCCTCGTACTTCCTCGCCGCGGGCGCCCTCGGCGGCGGGCCCGTGCGGATGGAGGGCGTGGGGCGCGCGAGCGTGCAGGGCGACGTGCGTTTCGCCGGCGTGGTCGCCGCGATGGGCGCGCGGGTCGGACTTCGGGGAGAACTGGATCGAGAGCGCGGGACGCCCGCCGCTCGCCCCCTTCGACCTCGACTTCAACCTGATCCCCGATGCGGCGATGACCGCCGCGGTCCTCGCGCTCTTCGCCGACCGGCCCCTGCATGCTGCGCAACATCGCCAGCTGGCGGGTGAAGGAGACCGACCGCATCGCGGCGATGGCCACGGAGCTGCGCAAGCTCGGCGCCGCGGTCGAGGAGGGGCCGGACTGGCTGCGGATCGCCCCGCCGGCGGCTTCCTCGCCCCCGCCGCCGGCTCCGGCCCGGGTGGCATCGATACCTACGACGACCACCGCATGGCGATGTGCTTCTCGCTCGCCGCCTTCGGCGCCGCGGCCGGTCACGATCAACGATCCCGGGTGCGTGGCGAAGACCTTCCCGACGTACTTCGATGTCTTGCGCGCACCCTCGTCGTCCTGACTGCCCGGTCATCACGATCGACGGGCCCTCCGCCTCGGGCAAGGGCACCCTGGCCGCCCGGGTGGCCGCGGCCCTCGGCTTCCACTACCTCGACAGCGGCGCGCTCTACCGGCTGGTGCGCTCGCCGCGCTCGAGGCCGGCGCGGCGCTCGACGACGAGCCGCGCGCTCGCGCAACTCGCCCGCGGCCTGGCGGTCGCGTTCTCCGCGGGGGCGGTGCGGCTCGGCGGGCGCGACGTCACCGAGGCGCTGCGCACCGAGGCGGTGAGCGCGGCCGCCTCGCAGGTGGCGGCCAGCCGCCGCGGTGCGCGGGGCGCTGCTCGAGCGCCAGCGCGCCTTCCGCCGCCCGCCGGGCCTGGTCGCCGACGGCCGCGACATGGGCTCCACGTGTTCCCGCGACGCGGCGCTCAAGGTGTTCTCACCGCCAGCGTGGACACGCGCGCCGAGCGCCGGTATAAGCAGTTGATCGAAAAGGGAATCTATGCTAACAATGCCCGTGTCGTGGCGGATCTGCGGCGGCGGGACGCGCGGGACGCGTCGCGGGCCGTGGCGCCGCTCAGGCACTATCGCCGGACGCGGTGTTGCTCGATACTACCGGGCTCACGATCGACCAGGCGGTCGACAAGGTCCTCGGCTGGTGGCGCGAAAGGGCGCACGGATAGCGTGAGGACTCGCCCACCGGGAGTGAAAAGTCCAAGGGTGTCAGGCGGTTGTGGGCGCAGCCCGCCGCGTGGCGATCGTTCAACCGCGGCTGCGGCCGTATCCACGACGGAAAGACAGGATTTCATGCTGTCGCAAACCCAAACCGCAACTCCAACCCCGCCACCGAGAACAGCTTCGCCGCCCTGTTCGAGGAGAGCCTGTCGCGCCAGGAAATGCGCGTCGGCGAAGTGATCACCGCCGAAGTCGTCCGCGTCGACCACAACGTCGTCATCGTCAACGCCGGCCTGAAGTCCGAGAGCTTCATCCCCATCGAGGAATTCAAGAACGACCAGCGGCGAGGTCGAAGTCAAGCCCGGCGACTTCGTCTCGGTCGCGATCGAGGCCCTCGAAGACGGCTACGGCGACACCAAGCTGTCGCGCGACAAGGCCAAGAGGCTCGCCGCCTGGCTCGCGCTCGAAGACGCGCTCGACAACGGCCAGCATCATCAAGGGCATCGTCACCGGCAAGGTCAAGGGCGGCCTCACCGTCATGGTCAACGGCATCCGCGCCTTCCTGCCCGGCTCGCTGGTCGACATGCGCCCGGTCAAGGACACCACGCCCTACGAGGGCAAGGAGCTGGAGTTCAAGGTCATCAAGCTCGACCGCAAGCGCAACAACGTCGTGGTCTCGCGCCGCGCCGTGCTGGAGGAGACCGTCGGCGACGAGCGCGAGAAGCTGCTCGAGACGCTGAAGGAAGGCGCGATCGTCAAGGGCGTCGTCAAGAACATCACCGACTACGGCGCCTTCGTCGACCTGGGCGGCATCGACGGCCTGCTGCACATCACCGACCTCGCCTGGCGCCGCGTCAAGCACCCGTCCGAAGTGCTCCACGTCGGCGACGAGGTCACGGCCAAGGTGCTCAAGTTCGACGCCGAGAAGAACCGCGTGTCGCTCGGCCTGAAGCAGCTGGGCGAGGACCCGTGGGTCGGCATCTCGCGGCGCTACCCGCAGGGCACGCGGCTGTTCGGCAAGGTCACCAACATCACCGACTACGGCGCGTTCGTCGAGATCGAGATCGGGCATCGAGGGCCTGGTGCACGTCTCCGAGATGGACTGGACCAACAAGAACGTCCATCCGTCCAAGGTCGTGCAGCTGGGCGACGAGGTCGAGGTCATGATCCTCGAGATCGACGAGGACCGGCGCCGCATCTCGCTCGGGCATGAAGCAGTGCATGCCGAATCCGTGGGAAGAGTTCGCGATGAACCACAAGAAGGGCGACCGCGTCGAAGGGCAGATCAAGTCGATCACCGACTTCGGCGTCTTCGTCGGCCTGCCGGGCGGCATCGACGGCCTGGTGCACCTCTCCGACCTGTCGTGGAGGCGACGCGGCGAGGAAGCCGTGAAGTCGCTTCAAGAAGGGCGAGGAAGTCGAGGCCGTGGTGCTGTCGATCGACGTCGAGCGCGAGCGCATCTCGCTCGGCATCAAGCAGCTCGAGGGCGATCCGTTCACCAACTTCGTCGACCACGCCACGACAAGGGCAGCATCGTCACCGGCACGGTCAAGTCGGTCGACGCCAAGGGCGCGGTGATCGCAGCTCGAGCAGGACGTCGAAGGGCTACCTGCGCGCATCCGAGATCGCGCGCGACCGCGTCGAGGACGTCTCCGCACCCATCTGAAGGAAGGCGACAGGTCGAGGCGATGATCATCAACATCGATCGCAAGAACCGCTCGATCAACCTGTCGATCAAGGCAAGGACGCTGGCGGACGAGATCCGAGGCGATGAAGCAATGCGCACGGCAGAATCGCAGCGCGAGCGCCGGCACGACGAACCTCGGCGCGCTGCTGAAGGCCAAGCTCGACAACAAGGACAAGGAGTAGAGCGATCGATTCGCAGGGAGGGAGATCGCGCCATGACCAAATCGGAGCTGATCGACCGCCTGCGCGCGCGCTATCCGCAGCTGGTCGCCGAAGGATGCCGAGTTCGCGGTGAAGATGATGCTCGACGCGATGGCGCACAGCCTCGCGTCGGGCAACCGCATCGAGATCCGCGGGTTCGGCAGCTTCGGCCTGAACTACCGGCCGCCGCGCACGGGGCGCAACCCCAAGTCCGGCGAGAAGGTGCAGGTGCCGGAAAAGTACGTGCCGCACTTCAAGGCGGGCAAGGAGCTGCGCGAGCGGGTGGACTACCACGAAGGCTGATCGCGCGAGGCGCCATCCGACGGCGGGCTGCGGCCCGCCGTTTTTTTTGCCTGCGCGGGGGGCGCCGGGCCGGGGAGGAGGGCGCGTGCCCGGGCCGGGAAACGGGGGGCGGGCGCCCGATCACGCTACAATATCGCCCGGCCCCGCAGCGCGTTCCCGCCACCCCGCGGGCACCCCCATGCAAGCAATCGTCTGGATCCTGCGCCTCCTCGTCGTGCTCGTCCTCGTCTGGTTCGCGGTCAGGAACACGGACCCGGTGACGATCAACGCGCTGCCGGACCAGTCCTGGCAGGCGCCGCTCGTGTTCGTGATGCTCGTGGCGTTCGTGACCGGCATGGTGATCGGGCTGCTCGCCTGGATCCCGACCGTCGTGCGCCAGCGCCGCGAGCTCGCCCGCCTGCGCCGCAACGCCGCCCTCAAGGCCGCGATGCCCCCCCCGCCGGTGACCACCCCGGGGGCCCCCAGCCCGCCCGAGCGCACCGGCACGGACGTCCATGGAGTTTGAGTTCTGGTGGCTCCTCGCCCTGCCGGTGTTCTTCGGCATGGGCTGGATAGCGGCGCGCGTGGACCTGAAGTCGCTGCTGTCGGAGTCGCGGGCGTTGCCCTCGTCGTACTTCCGCGGCCTCAACTTCCTGCTGAACGAGCAGCCCGACAAGGCGATCGAGTCGTTCCTGGAGGTGGCCAAGGAGAACCCCCAGACGGTGGAGCTGCAGTTCGCCCTGGGCAGCCTCTTCCGCCGGCGCGGGGAGGTGGACCGCGCGATCCGCATGCACCAGGACCTCGTGAACCGCGAGGACCTGGTGCCCGACCAGCGCCGCGAGGCCTCCCTGGAGCTGTCGCAGGACTACTTCAAGGCGGGGCTGCTCGAGCACGCCGAGCAGGTGCTCGAGCGCATGGCCGGGGCCGACCCCTCGGCCGACGTGCACCGCCACCTCCTCGACATCTACATCCAGGAGAAGGACTGGCAGAAGGCGATCGTCGCCGCGCGCAAGCTCGAGGCGAGCGCCAAGCGCAACTACCGGCGCGAGATCGCCAACTACTGCTGCGAGCTCGCGATCACCGCCCGCCTGCACGGCCGCCCCGAGGAGGCCGAGGCGCAGCTCGCCGCCGCCCTCGAGGCCAACCGCCGCTGCGTGCGCGCGAACCTGCTGCGCGGCGAGTGGCTCGCGCGCGACGGACGGCACGCGGAGGCGATCGCCGCGTGGACGGCGGTGGAGTCCCAGGATCCCAGCTACCTCGGCCTCGCCGCCGAGGGCATGGTCGAGAGCTACCGCGCGCTGGGCCGGCTCGGCGAGGGGCTCACGCTGCTGCGCGGCCTGCAGCACCGCTATCCCGGCCTCGACCTGCTCAACGTCGTCTACCAGGCCACCGCCGAGCACGAGGGCGACGAGGCGGCATGGCGGCTGGTGCGCGACGAGGTGCGCCGCAATCCGACCCTCGTGGGCCTCGACCGGCTCTCGACGCCGAGCTCGTGCGCGCCCCGCCCGAGCGCCGCCAGGACCTGCAGCTCATGAAGGACCTGGTGCACTCCCACGCCGAGGCGCTGGCGGTCTACCTCTGCGCGAACTGCGGCTTCCGCGCGCGGCAGTTCTTCTGGCAGTGCCCGGCCTGCGGCGGCTGGGAGACGTTCGCGCCCCGGCGCACCGCCGAGCTCGAGGGCGCCGGGCGCCACCTCGCGAGGATGCAGATTGGACAATAAGCCAATCATCGTCGCCCTCGACGCGCCCGGCGCCGACGAGGCGCTCGCGCTCGCCGCGCGGCTCGACCCGGCGCTGTGCCGCGTGAAGGTCGGCAAGGAGCTCTTCGTCGCCGCCGGGCCCGCCGTGGTCGGGCGGCTGCACGAGCGCGGCTTCGAGGTGTTCCTCGACCTGAAATTCCACGACATCCCGAACACGGTGGCCGGCGCCTGCCGCGCCGCCGCGCGCCTGGGCGTATGGATGCTCAACGTGCACGCGAGCGGCGGCTCGGCGATGCTGCGCGCCGCGCGCGAGGCGGTCGAGGCCGCCGGGCGCCGGCCGCTCGTCACGGGGGTCACGATCCTCACGAGCCTCGCCGACGCGCAGCTCGCCGAGATCGGCTTCTCCGGCACCGCCCTCGACAACGCGGTGCGCCTCGCCCGGCTGGCACACGCCTGCGGCCTCGACGGCGTCGTGTGCTCCGCGCAGGAGGCGCGGGCGATCCGCCGGGCGACGGCGCCGGGGTTCGCGCTCGTGACTCCCGGCATCCGCCTCGCCTCCGACCCGCGCGGCGACCAGGCGCGCGTGGTGACACCCACCGATGCGCTGCGCCTCGGCGCCGACTACCTGGTGATCGGACGCCCGGTCACGGCGTCGGCGGACCCGGCCGCCACCCTGCGATCGATCCAGCAAACGCTCAAGGAAGGAATCCCCGGATGAAAGTGAGCATCATCGGCACCGGCTACGTGGGCCTGGTCACCGGCGCCTGCCTGGCGGACATCGGCAACGACGTGCTGTGCCTCGACGTGGACGAGCGCAAGATCGGCATGCTCAAGCGCGGCGGAATCCCGATCTACGAGCCGGGGCTCGCAGACGATCGTGCGCGCGCAACGCGGCGAGCGGGCGCCTTCACTTCACCACCGACGTCGCGCGAGCGGCGCGCTCTTCGGCCCGATCGCAGTTGATCGCCGTCGGCACGCCGCCCGGACGAGGACGGCTCGGCCGACCTGCAGCTACGTGCTCGCCGCCGCGCGCGGCATCGGCGCGGCACATGGACGGGCTACGCGCGTCATCGTGGACAAGTCCACGGTCCCGGTCGGCACCGCCGACAAGGTGCGCGAGGCGGTGGCGGCGACGCTGGCCGGGCGCGGCGTCGCGGCACGCCTTCTCGTGGTCTCCAACCCGGAGTTCCTCAAGGAAGGCGCGGCGATCGAGGACTTCATGCGCCCCGACCGCATCGTGATCGGCGCCGACGACCGAGGCGATCGCCGCGATGCTGCGCAGCTCTACGCGCCCTTCCAGCGCAACCACGAGCGCCTGCTGGTGATGGACGTCCGCTCGGCCGAGCTCACCAAGTACGCCGCCAACGCGATGCTCGCCACGCGCATCTCGTTCATGAACGAGCTGGCGCTGCTCGCCGAGAAGCTCGGCGCCGACATCGAGCAGGTGCGCATCGGCATCGGCTCCGACCCGCGCATCGGCTACCACTTCCTCTACCCCGGCGCGGGCTACGGCGGCTCGTGCTTCCCGAAGGACGTCGCAGGCGCTGCTGCGCACCGGCGCACGAGTGCGGGCGTGCGAGCTCAAGGTCGTGCTAGCGCGGTGCGACGCACGCCAACGAGGCGCAGAAGCGCGTGCTGGTCGAGCAAGATCGTGCGCGCGCTTCGGCGACGGCGCTCACGGGCCGCCGCTTCGCGCTCTGGGGCCTGGCGTTCAAGCCCAACACCGACGACATGCGCGAGGCGCCCAGCCGCGTCGTGCTCGACGCGCTGATGCGCCGGCGGGCGCGAGCGTGTGCGCGCTACGACCCGGTGGCCATGGACGAGGCGCGCCGCATCTACGCAGGGCGTCGAGCGCCGTCGGCTTCGCGCGGCAGCGCCATGGAGGCCGCTCGAGGGCGCCGACGCGCTGGTGATCGTCACCGAGTGGAAGGCGTTCCGCAGCCCCGATTTCGACGCGCATCAAGCGCGCGCTCAAGGAGCCGGTGATCTTCGACGGCCGCAACCTCTACGAGCCGGCGTGGTGCGCGCGCACGGGCTCGAGTACCACGCCATCGGGCGGCCGTCGCGCTGAAGCCGATGGCGCGCGAGACCCTTCCGACTGCGCCCGCGCCCGCGTGCTCGTGGTCGGCGACGTGATGCTCGACCGCTACTGGTTCGGCGACGTGAGCCGCATCTCGCCCGAGGCGCCGGTCCCGGTGGTGCACGTCAGCGCGACGGAGGAGCGCCCGGGCGGCGCGGCCAACGTCGCGCGCAACTGCGCGGCGCTCGGCGGCGCGGGCGCGGCTGCTCTCGGTCGTCGGCGACGACGAGGCGGCGCGCTCGCTCGAGCGGCTGCTCGCACGCCGAGCGCATGCGCGCCTCGCCTGCACCGCGACGCGGCGATCGCGACCACGGTCAAGCTGCGCGTGATCGGCCAGCAGCAGCAGCTGCTGCGCATCGACTTCGAGCGCGCGCCCAGCCACGAGGTTCTCGCCGCCAAGCTCGACGAGTTCGAGCGCCTCGCTGGACGAGGCCGACGTGGTGTGCTCTCCGACTACGGCAAGGGCGGGCCTCGACGCACGTCGCGGAGATGATCGGGCTGGCGCGCCGGCAGCGGCAAGCCGGTGCTGGTCGATCCCAAGGGCTGACGACTACGCGCGCTACGCGGGCGCCACGCTCCTCACGCCCAACCGCTCGGAGTTCCGCGAGGTGGCGGGGCGCTGGCGCGACGAGGACGACCTCGCCGCGCGCGCCCAGACGCTGCGCGGCGAGCTCGGGCTCGAGGCCCTGCTGCGTGACCCGCAGCGAGGAGGGCATGACGCTGTTCACGGACGCGGGCCGCCGACCACGAGCCGGCGCGGGCGCGCGAGGTCTACGACGTGAGCGGGCGCCGGCGACACCGTCATCGCCGCGCTGGCGCTCATGCTCGCCGCCGGCGCCGACCTGCCGGCCGCGATGCGCGTGGCCAACCGCGCCGCCGGCATCGTCGTCGGCAAGCTCGGCACCGCCGTGGTCCACCGCGACGAGCTCGAGGCGAGCCTCGAAGAACATTCCTAGGAGGAAGACCGCAGCCATGGCCCTCATCGTCACCGGCGCCGCCGGCTTCATCGGCTCCAACCTCGTGCGGGCCCTGAACGCGCGCGGGCGCAGCGACATCATCGCGGTCGACAACCTGCAGCGCGCCGAGAAGACGGCAACCTCGCCGACTGCGACATCGCCGACTACCTCGACAAGCGCGAGCTCCCGCGGCCGCTCGCGCTCCGGCGCCTGGAACGGCCGGGTCGAGGCGGTGCTGCACGAGGGCGCCTGCTCCGACACGATGGAGACCGACGGGCGCTACATGATGGAGAACAACTACCGCTACTCGCTGGCGCTGCTCGACTGGTGCCAGGCGCAGCGCGTGCCGTTCCTCTACGCCTCGTCGGCCTCGGTATACGGCGGCGGGCGCGTGTTCGTGCGAGTCGCGCGAGCACGAGCGGCCGCTCAACGCGTACGGCTACTCGAAGTTCCTGTTCGACCAGGTCGTGCGCCGGCGCCTGCCCGACGCGCACCGCCCAGGTCGCCGGCTTTCGCTACTTCAACGTCTACGGGCCGCGCGAGGCGCACAAGGGCCGCATGGCCTCGGTCGCGTTCCACTTCTACAACCAGTACCGCGCCGAGGGCCGCGTGCGCCTGTTCGAGGGCAGCGCCGGCTACGGGCCCGGCGAGCAGGTGCGCGACTTCGTGTCGGTCGAGGACGTGGTGCGGGTCGCGCTCTTCTTCCTCGACCATCCCCGGAGCTGCGGCATCTTCAACGTGGGCACCGGCCGCGGCGAGAGCTTCAACGAGGTCGCGCGGGCCACGATCAACGCGGTGCGGCGCTCCCGGGGCGAAGCCGCGCTCCCGCTCGCCTCGCTGCGCGCCGCCGGCGCCATCGAGTACATCGCCTTCCCGCCCCCGCTCGTGGGCAAGTACCAGAGCTACACGCAGGCGGACCTCGCGCGCCTGCGCGATGCGGGCTACGCCGAACCCTTCCTCGGCGTGGAAGAGGGCGTCGGGCGCTACGTGGCGGCGCGGCTGGCGGCCGAGGCGGCGGCGTGAGAGCCGCGCTCGCCCTGGCGCTCGCCCCGCTGCTCGCGGCCTGCGCCGCGGCGCCGGCGCCGGCCCCGAGCGCGCCGGGGCGCGGCATCGCGCTGCGCAACCCGGGCTTCGAGTCGGAGCGCGTGCGCGAGCGCTGCCCCTGGGGGTGGGACTGCACGGCCCACGCCGACCCGGGCGCCTACCGCTTCCGGCTCGACGATCGCGCGCCCGGGGCGGGCAAGCGCAGCCTGTGCATCGAGCGGGTCAAGGGCGAGCCCTGGGGGAGCATCACCCAGGGGCGCTTCGACGGCTCGCTCGCCGGCAAGCGCGTGCGCTTCTCGATCCTCGCCCGCGTCGAGGGTGCCGGGGAAGGCGCCGGTCCCATGGCGGTCGTGCACGACGGCAGCGGGCGCCTGCTCGCCCACGGCGAGAAGAAGGTGCGCGCCACGCAGGGCTGGGAGCGGCTCGCGCTCGAGCTCGCCGTGCCCGCGGGCGCCGTCGTGCTCGAGGTGGGCGCGGTGCTCGAGGGGCCGGGACGGCTCTGCATGGACGACGCCCGCCTGGAGGTGCTCGCCGCCGGACGGCAGGAATGAGGCAACGATGACCGATACGCTCGAACATTTCGTGGGCAACACCCCGCTCGTGCGCCTGCAGCGCGTTCCCGGGCGCACCTCCAACGTCTTCCTCGCCAAGCTCGAGGGCAACAATCCGGCCGGCTCGGTGAAGGACCGCCCCGCGCTTTCGATGATGCTCGGCGCCGAGCGCGCGCGGCGAGATCACGCCCGGCGACGACGCTGATCGAGGCCACCAGCGGCAACACCGGCATCGCGCTCGCGATGGTGGCGGCGATGCGCGGCTACCGCATGGTGCTGGTGATGCCCGAGCACCTGTCGGCCGAGCGCCGGCAGACGATGCGCGCGTACGGCGCGCGAGTTCGTCCTCACGCCGGAGAAGGGGGGCATGGAAGCGGCGCGCGACATGGCCGAGCGCATGCGCGACGAGGGCGAGGGCGTGATCCTCGACCAGTTCGCCAACCCCGACAACCCGCTCGCGCACTACCGCGGCACCGGCCCGGAGATCTGGCGCGACACGCAGGGCAAGCTCACCCACTTCGTGTCGACCATGGGCACGACGGGCACGATCATGGGCTGCTCGCGGTTCCTGAAGGAGCGGAACCCGGCGATCGCGATCGTCGGCGTGCAGCCGGCGCCGGGCGCGCCAGATTCCGGGCATCCGCAAGTGGCCCGAGGCCTACCTGCCGAAGATCTTCGACCCGCTCGCGCGTCGACCGCGTGGTCGAACGTGGCCCAGGCCGAGGCGAGGAGATGCGCGCGGCGCCTCGCGCGCGAGGAGGGCATCTTCGCCGGCATCTCCTCGGGCGGCGCGCTGCGCGTGCGCTCGCGATCGCCGGCGAGCTGCAGCGACGCGATGATCGTGCTCATCGTCTGCGACCGCGGCGACCGCTACCTCTCCACGGGCGTGTTCCCCGCCTGATCCCATGATCGCCGACCCTCGCCTTCGACATCGAGACGGTCCCCGACGCGGCGGGCCTGCGCAAGGTCTGGGCCCTGGGCGACGAGGTGAGCGAGGACGCGGTCGTGGAGCTGGCGAGCCAGCGCCGGCGGCAGGCCACGGGCAGCGACTTCCTGCCCGCCCACCTGCAGCGCGTGGTCGCCATCTCCTGCGCGCTGCGCTACGGCGAGGGGCTGCGCATCTGGTCGCTGGGCGAGCCCGAGGACGCCGAGCGCGACCTCGTCCAGCGCTTCTTCGACGGCATCGAGAGCTACACGCCGCAGCTCGTGTCGTGGAACGGCGGCTCCTTCGACCTGCCGGTGCTGCACTACCGAGCGCTGTTCCACGGCATCCCCGGCTGCTGCTACTGGGACCTGGGCGACAACAACCGCGACTTCCGCTACAACAACTACCTGGGGCGCTTCCACACCCGGCACATCGACCTCATGGACCTGCTCGCCGTGTACCTGAACCGCGCGCTGGGCGCCCCTCGACGACATGGCGCAGCTTTGCGGGCTGCCGGGCAAGCTCGGCATGGACGGCTCGAAGGTCTACGGCGCGTTCAAGCGCGGCGAGATCGGCGCCATCCGCGACTACTGCGAGACGGACGTGGCCAACACCTACCTCGTGTTCCTGCGCTTCCAGCGGATCCGGGGGCTGCTCGCGCCCGACGCCTACGCCCGCGAGGTGGCGCTGGTGCGCGAGTTCCTCGCCGCGCAGGACGCCGCGCACTGGAAGGAGTTCGCCGCGGCGTGGAAGTGAGCGGCTTGCGGGACCCGGGAATCGCGGGACGTCGGCCTGCGCCGACGCGCTAGCGCCTGAACGGCGAGCGGTCGTTGAGCTCGTCGAGGTAGGCGCCGATGTGCGCCCCCTCGCTCGCGAGGTACTCGTCCACGGCCCGGTTGAAGGCGGGGTGGGCCAGCCAGTGGAAGGAGCGGGTCGACTCGGGCAGGAAGCCGCGCGCGTGCTTGTGCTCGCCCTGGGCGCCGCCCTCGAAGAGCGCGATGCCGCGCTCGATGCAGAACTCCATCGCCTGGTAGTAGCAGGTCTCGAAGTGAAGCCCCGGCACGTGCTCGACGCTGCCCCAGTAGCGCCCGTAGAGCGCCTCGGGGCCGAAGAGGTCGAGGGCCGCGGCGATGGGCCGCCCGTCGCGCTCGGCGATCACGAGCAGGACGTGGTCGGGCATGCGCTCGGCGAGCATGCCGAAGAAACGGCGGTTCAGGTAGGGGCTCGAGCGGTGCTCGCGGTAGGTGCGGCGGTAGCACAGCGTGAGGAAGTCCCAGTCGGCGCCCGTCGCCTCGTTCCCGGTCAGTCGCCTCATGCGCACGTCCGCCTCGGCCACGCGGCGCCTTTCCTGGCGGATCTTCTTGCGCTTGTCGTGGGAGAGCGCGGCGAGGAACGCGTCGAACGAGGCGTAGCCGGCGTTGCGCCAGTGGAACTGCACGCCCGTGCGCTCGAGCATGCCCGCCTCGCGCAGGGCGCGCGCGTCGGCCTCGGCGGGGAAGAGCACGTGCAGCGACGAGGCGTGCGCGTCGCGCGCGAGCGCGAGGAGCCGGCGTGCCAGCCGCGCGCGCGCCGCGTCGTCGCGCGCGAGCAGCCGCGGCCCGGTGGCGGGGGTGAACGGCACCGCGCACAGCAGCTTCGGGTAGTACGCGAGGCCGTGGCGCTCGTACGCGTCGGCCCAGGCCCAGTCGAACACGTACTCGCCGAACGAGTGGGCCTTGAGGTAGGCCGGCGCCGCGGCCGCGAGCCGGCCGTCCTCCCACAGGGTGGGATAGGCCGGCGCCCAGCCGGTCGCGGCGCTCGCGCAGCCGGCCGCGTGCAGGCTGTCCAGGAAGGCGTAGGCGAGGGTGGGATTCGGTCCGGCGAGCGCGTCCCAGTCCGCCGGGCTCACCTCGCCGAGCGATTCCAGCAGGCGGAAGGTCTCGGGCACGTCGCGCTTTATAATTGCCGTTTCCATTCTATCGCGCTCCATGAAGATCGCCGTCGCCCAGATCAACACGACCGTCGGCGACTTCGCCGGCAACGCCGGGCGCATCCGCGCGGCCGTGGACCAGGCCCGCGCCGCGGGCGCGAAGCTCGTCGTCACGCCCGAGCTGGCGCTCTGCGGCTACCCGCCCGAGGACCTGCTGCTGCGCGACGACTTCTGCGACCAGTGCGCCGCGGAGCTCCTGAAGCTCGCGAGCCACTGCCTGGACGTCGCCGTGGTGGTGGGCTACCCGCACCGCGAGGGCCGCACGCGCTACAACGCCGCGGCCGTGCTGCGCGGCGGGCGCATCGCCGCGCTCTACTTCAAGCAGCGCCTGCCCAACTACCAGGTCTTCGACGAGAAGCGCTACTTCGACACCGGCAGCCGGCCGTGCGTGTTCGAGGTCGAGGGGCGGCGCGTGGCGGTCACCATCTGCGAGGACCTGTGGTTCCCCGAGCCGGCGGCCCAGGCGAAGGCGGCCGGCGCCGAGCTGCTGCTGTCGATCAACGCCTCGCCGTACCACCGCGCCAAGCAGGCCGAGCGCTACGCGCGCATGGGCTCGCGGGTGAAGGAGACGGGCCTGCCGCTGCTCTACGTGCACTTCACCGGCGGCCAGGACGAACTGGTGTTCGACGGCGCCTCCTTCGCCCTCGACGCCGAAGGCGCGCTCACCTACCAGGCCGAGACGTTCCGCGAGGCGGTGGACATCGTGGACTGGGAGGGCAAGGCGCCGCGCGGGCCCGTGGCGCCCCCGCTCACCGAGGAGGAGACGATCTACCGGGCGCTGATGACGGGCCTGCGCGACTACGTCGGGAAGAACCGCTTCCCGGGCGTGCTCCTGGGGCTGTCGGGCGGGATCGACTCGGCCCTCGTGCTCGCCGTCGCCGTCGACGCGCTCGGGCCCGAGCGGGTGCACGCGGTGATGATGCCGTCCGGCTACACCGCGTCCATCAGCGTGGAGGACGCGCGCGAGATGGCGCGCACGCTGGGCGTCAAGTACACCGAGATCGCGATCAAGCCCATGTTCGACGCCTTCCGCGCGCAGCTCGCCCCCGCCTTCGCCGGGCGGGCCGAGGACACCACCGAGGAGAACCTCCAGGCGCGCATCCGCGGCACGCTCCTCATGGCGCTTTCGAACAAGTTCGGCTCCATCGTCGTCACCACCGGCAACAAGAGCGAGATGGCCACGGGCTACGCCACCCTCTACGGCGACATGGCCGGCGGCTTCGCGCTCATCAAGGACATCGTGAAGACGCTGGTCTACCGCCTGGCCAACTGGCGCAATTCCCGGGGGCGCGTGATCCCCCAGCGCGTGATCGACCGGCCGCCGAGCGCCGAGCTGCGGCCCGGCCAGACCGACCAGGATTCGCTGCCGCCCTACGAGGTGCTCGACGCCGTGGTGGAGCGCTACATGGAGCGCGACATGTCGCCGGAGCAGATCGCCGGGCTCGGCTACGACATGGAAGCGGTGCGCAAGGTGGTGCGCCTCATCCAGGTGAACGAGTACAAGCGCCGCCAGGCCCCTCCCGGCATCCGCATCACGCCGCGGGCGTTTGGCAAGGATTGGCGCTATCCGATAACATCCGGGTTTCGACCGAAGTTCTGAAGAGCCCCCCTTCACCCATGAAGAAGATCGAAGCGATCGTGAAGCCGTTCAAGCTCGACGAGGTGCGCGAGGCGCTCTCGGAGATCGGCGTGAGCGGCCTCACGGTGACCGAGGTGAAGGGCTTCGGCCGGCAGAAGGGCCACACCGAGCTCTACCGGGGCGCCGAGTACGTGGTCGACTTCCTGCCCAAGGTGAAGGTGGAGGTCGTCGTGGCCGACGGGCTGGTCGACAAGGCCATGGAGGCGATCGTGAAGGCCGCGCGCACCGGCAAGATCGGCGACGGGAAGATCTTCGTCTTCGACGTGGGCCAGGTGGTGAGGATCCGCACCGGCGAGACGGGCGAGGACGCGGTCTAGGCTCCTCTGCGCCGTTGCGGTATCCTAGCGGCACCAAACGGGGGGGAATAAAACAAATGCTTCTCGCCGCCTTCTACGTGTTCGCGATCGCCGCGATCATCCTGCACTATACCGGCCACCTGAGGCGCTGGAACTGCGAGTGGGTCCTCATCGTGCTCGCCATCGCCGTCTTCCCCGCGGTTCTCTTCCTCTGACTTCCCGGGGCGCCTCGCGCGCCCGTCCCGGCGGGCTCCTACGACCGTGTCGGAGCTTGTCCGATAACTTCGTCCCCTCCGCCGCCGCACCATAGGCAATGAGGCCGCCCGTCGGGCGGCAGGACGGAGAACGACCATGCATAGCGTGAATGCGCTCGCCCGAGCGAGCCTCGCGGCCGCCGTCGCCCTGGCGGCGCTGGCCGGCTGCAACGGGCGCGACGAGTCGCCGCCGCAGACCGCGGCCGATCCCTCGGCGCAGGTGATCGGCGTCACCCCCGCGCCCGCGACGAAGGGGCCCGACGCGTCCGGCACCACGCCCGCGGGCGGCACCGCGAGCTCCACCCTGAGCAAGGAGGATTACTCGCGGCACATGCCGATCGAGGGCCAGGGCAATACGCTGGGCACGCTCTCGCCGAACGACTCGAGCCGGCCGAACAGCGTCAACGCGCACCAGCTGCCCGACCGGGACCAGAGCGCCCCGCCCCAGCAGGGCACGGTCCAGGGACAGGGCGCCGACGCGGCGAGCGGCGGCACGAGCCCATCGACGAACCGGGACGAAAGGAAATCGCCATGAAGCAGGGTGCCGACGAGCGCAAGGGCAAGGACTCGCAGCAGCAGCCGAAGGGCCGCGCCGATCGGGAGCACGGCGAGGGCAACTACCGGGCCACGCGCGACTACGACGAGGGAGTGAAGCAGCACCTCGAGACCCACGACGTCGAGCGCGAGGCCCGCGAGGCCGCGCCGCGCTCGCCCGAGGAGGCGCGGGAGATGGACCGCGCCGAGCGCGAGGGCAAGCGCCGCGCGCGCGACGGCGGCGGGGAAGACGTCAAGTAGCGCCGCGCGCGAGCCGGGCCCGCGGGTCCTGGCGGTAGAAGAGCCGCAGCTGCTCGTAGACGGCCGGATAGGCCGGCGCGAGCCGCTCGGGCGTTTCGAAGAACGCCTCGGAGGCCACGGCGAAGAACTCGCCCGCGTCCTCGGCGGCGTAGGGATCGATCGGCAGCGCGTCGAGGGCGGCCTGCGCGCGCCGGCGCGGCAGCCGCTCGGCCGCCTCCACCTTGCGCACGAAGTCGTCGTACGCGGCGCCGAAGGCGGCCTTCCAGGCCGCGGGGTCCATCCCCCGGTGCAGGGGCGGGCGCCCGTTGGCCTCGCCCGCGCGCATGTCGATCTTGTGCGCGAACTCGTGGATCACGACGTTGTAGCCGGCCACCCGCGTGTCGGCGTCGGCGCTGAGCGCCACGTCCTCGTACGAGAGGATCACGGGCCCGCCGAGCCACGCCTCGCCCGCCAGCGGGTCGTTCACGAGGTGGACCACGCCGGCCTCGTCCTCGACCTCGCGCCGCGGCACGAACTGCGTCGGGTACACGATCACGTCCGACCAGCCGTCGTACCACGCGAGCCCCAGCTCCAGCACCAGGATGCACGCCTGGGCCGCCACCTGCACCTGCATGAGGGCAGTGACCTCCAGCTCGTGGGTGCCGGCGAGCCGCTTGGCGCCGAGGAAGCGCTCGCACAGCGCGTGCAGCCGGCGCGACTCGTCGGCGGACATCCCGCGCATGAACAGCCACGGGGCGGTCGCGCGCCGCCAGAGCGCCTCGTCGATCGGCACGCTGCGTGCGCGCGCGCCACGGCGGAGCCACGCGAACATCGGGGGCGGGGGGCTAGCCGATGCCCAGCTCGCGCCGGATCGCCAGCGCCGCCTCGAGGGCCGCCTCGGGCGTGGGCTCGCACACGGTGACGTGGCCCATCTTGCGGCCGGGGCGGGCCTCGCGCTTGCCGTAGAGGTGCAGGTGCGCGCCCGGGTGGCGCAGTACCGCCTCCCACCTCGGCTCGCCCGCGCCCCAGATGTCGCCCAGCAGGTTCACCATCACCGCCGGGGTGTGCTGCGACGGGTCGCCGAGCGGCAGCCCGCACAGCACCCGCACCTGCTGCTCGAACTGCGAGGTGCGGCAGGCGTCGATCGTGTAATGGCCGCTGTTGTGCGGCCGGGGCGCGATCTCGTTCACCAGCAGGCGCCCTTCGACCACGAACATCTCCACGGCGAGCACGCCGACGTAGCCCAGGTCCGCGGCGAGGCGCTCGGCGAGCTCGCGCGCCTCGGCCGCGAGCGCCTGGCCCACGGCCGCCGGCGCGATGCTGAGGTCGAGGATGCCGTGGGCATGCCGGTTCTCGGCCACCGGGAACACGGCCGTCGCCCCGTCCTCGCCGCGGGCGAGGACCACGGAGACCTCGCGCTCGAGCGCGAGGAGCTCCTCGAGCACGCACGGCACCCGGTTCCACGCGTCGAAGGCGCGCGCGAGCGCCTCGCGCGAGGCCACGCGCGCCTGTCCCTTGCCGTCGTAGCCGAGTCGGGCCGTCTTCAGCAGCGCCGGCAGCCGCACGCGCTCGAGGGCGCGGTCCAGGTCGGCCTCGGATTCCACCACGGCCCACGGCCCCACGGGAAAGCCGTGGGCGGCGAAGAACCCCTTCTCGCGGCGCCGGTCCTGGGCGATCGCGACGGAGTCCCCGCGCGGGCGCACGACGGTGCGCCGGCCGAGGGCGTCGAGGGCCTGCGCCGGAGCGTTCTCGAACTCGGTGGTCACCGCCGCGCACGAGGCCGCCAGCCGCGCGATGGCGGCCGCGTCGTCGTAGGCCGCGGCGACGTGCTCGGTGGCGAACTCGGCGGCCGGGGCGAAGCGGTCGGGGTCGAGCACCGTCACCCGGTAGCCCAGGGTGCGCGCGGCGACGGTGAACATGCGGCCCAGCTGGCCGCCGCCCAGCAGGCCGAGCGTGGCGCCGGGCAGGATCACAGCACGTCGGGCAGCTCGGGCAGCTGCATGGCGGCGACCTGCTCGCGCAGCTTCGCGCGGTACGCCTCGAGCTTGGAGGCGAGGGCCGCGTCGCCCCCGGCGAGCAGGCTCACGGCGAACAGCCCCGCGTTGGCGGCCCCCGCCTCGCCGATGGCGAAGGTGGCCACGGGAATGCCCCGGGGCATCTGGACGATCGACAGGAGCGAATCCTGGCCCGCCAGGTGGCGCGTGGGCACGGGCACGCCGAGCACGGGCAGCGTCGTCTTCGAGGCGATCATGCCGGGCAGGTGCGCAGAGCCGCCGGCGCCGGCGATGATGCAGGCCAGGCCCCGATCGCGCGCGCCCTCGGCGTACTCGAACATCGCATCCGGCGTGCGGTGGGCGGAGACCACCAGCGCCTCGTAGGGCACGCCGAACTCCTTGAGCACGCGCGCGGCCTGCTGCATCACGTCCCAGTCGCTCTTCGAGCCCATCACCACGCCGACCAGCGGCTTTTCTTCCGGCATCTCGTTCGCCCCCTCGTCAGTCCTTGCCGCAGCGCAACCCCGCGGGCGCGGGAGCGCTCACCCCGCGAGCGCGCGGGCGTCCTCGAGCTGGCCGCGGTAGGCCTCGAAGATGCGCTCGAGCGCGGTCTTCATGTCCACCTTCGGCTCCCACCCCAGGTCCTGCATCGTGTTCGCGATCGCGGGCACCCGGTTCTGCACGTCCTGGTAGCCCTTGCCGTAGTAGTCGCCCGAGGTCACCTCGACCAGCTTCACCCGCGCGGCGTTGTCGCGGTATTCCGGGTAGGACTTCGCCAGCTCGAGCATCATCGTGGCGAGCTCGCGCACCGAGTAGTTGTTCCGGGGGTTGCCCACGTTGTAGATGCGCCCGCTCGCGATGCCGCCGCGGTTCTCGATGATGCGCATGAGCGCGTCGATCCCGTCGTCGATGTAGGTGAAGGCCCTCTTCTGGGCTCCCCCGTCCACCAGCTTGATTGGCTCGCCGCGCACGATGTGCCCGAGGAACTGCGTGATCACGCGCGAGCTTCCTTCCTTCGGCGTGTGGATCGAGTCGAGCCCCGCGCCGATCCAGTTGAACGGCCGGAAGAGCGTGAAGTCGAGCTGGCCCATCGAGCCGTAGGCGTAGATCACGCGGTCCATGAGCTGCTTCGAGCACGAGTAGATCCAGCGCTGCTTGTCGATCGGCCCGAGCACGAGGTTCGAGGCGTACGGGTCGAACTCCGCGTCGCCGCACATCCCGTATACCTCGGAAGTGGAGGGGAAGAGGATGCGCTTGCCGTACTTGACGGCGCTTCGCACGATCGGCAGGTTGGCCTCGAAGTCCAGCTCGAAGACCTTGAGCGGCTCGCGAACGTACGTGGCGGGTGTCGCGATGGCCACGAGCGGCAGGACCACGTCGCACTTGCGGATGTGGTACTCGATCCACTCGCGGTTGATGGTGATGTCGCCCTCGAAGAAGTGGAAGCGCGGGTTGTCCAGGAGGTCGGCCACGCGGTCCGAGCTCATGTCCATGCCGAACACTTCCCAGCCGGTGTCGGCGAGGATGCGCTGCGAGAGGTGGTGGCCGATGAAGCCGTTCACGCCGAGGATGCACAGTTTCTTCATGGGGGGCTTTCTCCGAGCCGGACGCCCTCGCGTCCGTAGCGCTCCAGTAGTTGTCGGGGTCCGAAGGCCAGGCCGTCGAGCTCGGCCTCCAGGATGACGAGGTGCACGCCGTCGGCGCAGCGCGCGACGAGCCGTCCGTCGCCGTCGACCGCGAGACGGGGCTGCGGTGCGCCCGGGCCGGCGCCGGGGACGGGCTCCGCCACGCGCGTGCGCAGCAGCCGCAGGCGCGCGTCTCCCAGGGCGGTGAACGCGCCGGGATAGGGCGGGGCCACGGCGCGCACGAGGTCGTGGATGCGCCGTGCCGGCTGCGCCCAGTCGATGCGCCCGTCCCCGGGGCGCCGTGCGCCGCGGTAGCCGCCGGCGCCCAGGTCCTGCTCGCGCAGCCGCGCCGTGCCGGCCACGAGCGCCGGGAGCGAGCGGTGCAGCACGATCTCCGCGGCGACGGTCACCTTGCGGAAGACGTCGACGGCGAGGTCGTCGGGCAGGATCGGCACCGCCATCTGGTCGACGATGCGCCCCGCGTCGGGCCTGGCCACCATCTCGTGCAGGGTGGCGCCCGTCTCGCGCGCGCCCTCGAGGATCGCCCAGTTCACCGGCACCCGCCCGCGGTAGGCGGGCAGCAGCGAGCCGTGCACGTTGAAGGCGCCGCGGCGCGCGGCCCCGAGCATCGCCGCCGGGAGCATGTGCCGGTAGTAGAACGAGAAGAGGAAGTCGGGGGCGAGCGCGGCCAGGCGCGGGGCGATCGCGGCCGGGTCGGCGGGCTTGGCGACCTCCAGCCCGTGCTCGCGCGCGAGCCGCTCCACGCTCGCGAACCAGATCGTCTCCCCGGGCGCGTCGTCGTGCGTCACGACGAGCTCCACGCGCAAGCCCGCCGCGATCAGCACCGAGAGGCACCGCACGCCCACGTCGTGGTAGGCGAAGACGACGGCGCGCGCGGGCATCTCAGTCGCTCTTCTCGAGGATCGCCTGGACGATGTACCGCGGCCGCTCGCGCACCTGCTGGTAGATCCGGCCCACGTACTCGCCGATGAGGCCCAGGCCGAAGAGGACCACGCCGATCAGGAAGAACGACAGGATGTCGCGGTCCCAGATGATCCAGAGCGAGTCGACGGGGCGCGCGAGCACGCGCTGCGCGATCACGACCACGTAGACGGCGAGCGAGACGACCGACACGAAGATGCCGAAGAGCGAGAAGAGCTGCAGCGGCAGCACCGAGAAGCCGGTGATCAGGTCGAAGTTGAGGCGCACCAGCTTGTAGAGCGAGTACTTGGACGCGCCGGCCTGGCGCTCCTCGTGCTCGACCTCGATCTCCGCCGGCTTGTGGGCGTAGGAGTAGGCGAGCGCCGGGATATAGGTGCTCACCTCGCGCGAGGCCCGGATCGCGTCGATGATCGGCCGGTCGTAGGCGCGCAGCATGCACCCCTGGTCGGTCATGCGGATGCGCGTGATGCGCTCGCGCACCCGGTTCATGGCCTTCGATGCCCACCGGCGCCACGCCGCGTCCTGGCGCATGCGCCGGATCGAGCCCACGTAGTCGTGGCCCTCGTCCATCTTGGCCAGCAGCTTCGCGATCTCCTCGGGCGGGTTCTGCAGGTCGGCGTCGAGCGTCACCACCCGCTCGCCGCGCACGTGCTCGAACCCGGCCATGATCGCCATGTGCTGGCCGAAGTTGCCGTTGAAGAGGATGACGCGCGTGACCTCCGGGCGCTTCTGGAACTGCTCGCGCAGCAGCGCCGCCGAGCGGTCGACGCTGCCGTCGTTCACGAAGATCACCTCGTAGGCCACGGCGAGGGCGTCGAGCGCGGGATACAGGCGCGCGAAGAGCGCGGGCAGCACCGCCTCCTCGTTGTAGACGGGGATGACGACCGACAGGCGGGGTTGCGCGCTCACGCCGCCTTCCGCCGCAGCACGCGCCCGATCGCGGCGCACACCCGCTCGACGTCGGCCCCGCGCATGCCGGGAAAGAGCGGCAGCGTGACCGTTTCCCGCGCGATGCGCTCGGAGACCGGGAACTGCCCCTCGCGCCAGCCCTTCGCCCGGAAGAGGCTCGTGAGGTGGATCGCCTCGTAGGAGATGCCGATGCCGATGCCTTCGGCGTGCATCGCGTCGACGAACGCCCTGCGCGTCGTGCCCAGCTCGGCGAACGGCACGAGCGCCGTGAACAGGTTCCAGCTGTGGCCGGGGTTGCGCCGCGGGGGCAGCCGCTCGGGCGTGAGCAGGTCGTCGCCCGCGAGCGCGTCGAAGTACAGCCCCGCCAGCCGCTCGCGCTCCCGGCACCACGCATCGAGGCGGGCGAGCTGCTCGAGCCCGAGGCGGGCCGAGACGTCCGACAGGTTGTACTTGCCGCCCGGGCGCTCGACGTCGCGGGTGCCGTCGGCGAGCCGCACGATGCCGTGGAAGCGCAGGCGCTCGACCGCCGCCGCCTCGGCCCCGTCGTTCAGCACCAGCGCCCCGCCCTCGATCGTCGTCATGTTCTTGTTGGGGTGGAAGCTGAACGAGACGAGGTCGCCCGTGGCGCCGACGGGCCGGCCGCCCGCGCTCGAGCCGATCGCGAGTGCGGCGTCCTCGACGATACGCACGCCGTGGCGCGCGCCGAACGCGGCGAGCGCGTCCGGGTCGAGGGGGGCGTTGTAGTGCGTGGGCAGGAGTGCCCGCGTGCTGGGCGTGACGGCCGCCGCGGCCTGCGCGAGGTCGATGTTGCGGGTGGCGAGCTCCACGTCCACGAAGACGGTCTTCGCGCCCACCCGCTCGATCACGTTCGCGGTGGCGAAGAAGCTCTGGGCGGGCGTGATCACCTCGTCGCCGGGCCCCGCGCCGACCAGTTCGAGCGCCACCTCCATCGCCGCCGTGGCCGAGGTGAGGGTGCGCACCGGCCGCCCGCCGAAGCGCTGCGAGAGCGCCTGCTCGAACGCCGCCACCCGCGGGCCGCTCGCGAGCCAGCGGCTCCTCAGCGTGTCGGCGACGGCGGCGATCATCGCCTCGTCGATCGCCGGGCGCGCGAAGGGCAGGTAGTCCATGTCAGGAGCGCGCGACGAGGAAGACGCCCGCCACGATGAAGGCGATGCCCACGAGCTTCTGGGCGGCGAGCGATTCGCCGAAGAGGGCCCACGCCGCCAGCGCGTTGACGACGTAGCCCACCGAGAGCATCGGGTAGGCCACGCTCACCGGCACCCGCGACAGCCCCAGGATCCACACCACGACGCTCACCACGTAGCACCCCAGCCCCGCGAGGATGGGCGGGCTCGTGGCGAGCCGCAGGCCCGCGGGCACGAGGGCGTCGAGCGTGAAGGCGAAGGCACCCACGCGGTTGGTCCCCGCCTTGAGCAGCAGCTGCGCGGCGGCGTTGAGCAGCACGCCGGCCATCAGGAGGGAGAAGGTGACGGGGGTCACGGCTTGCGCACGAGGACGCGGCGGGGATCTTCGTGGAGGACCTGCATGGGGAGCCCCTGCCGCTCGAATTTTTGGTAGGTGCCGGGCTGCATTATAGCGAGCGCGTCCCCCGGGCGCAGCCATTGCGCCGGGAAATCCTCGATGCGCGGGATGTCGTGGCCCGGCTCGGCCTTGAGACCCGTCTCGAACTCGTCGTGGTAGTTCACGAGCGTGACCGTGCGGCGGATGTAGAAGGGCACGGTCTGGTCGTAATGGTTCACGCTGTAGACGCGCGTGTCCGGCGTGAGGTAGGGCCGCATCCGCCGCGCCACCTCGAGGCCCGACTGGCGCGGCGTGAACCGCTCGTAGGCGCCCTCGAGGCACTCGATCATCAGCACGGCCCCGAGGGCCACGGCGATGAGCCCCATCCAGCGCCGGCCGGCGGCGAGCTGCAGCGCGCCCGCCGCGGCGCCCAGGAGCAGCGCTCCCGCCGCCGCCACGAGCCACCAGCGCGCCGCCACGTACATGGCCCGCGTCCACGCGTCCCGCGCGCTCGCGGGCGACGCCCAGGCGAAGACGGCGAGGGCGGCGGCGAGCGGGACCACGAGGGCGGCCCACAGGGCGAGCTTGCGCGCCGGGGCGTGGGCGAGGTAGTCGCCGAGGGCGAGGGCGAAGAGCGGGAAGACCGGCAGCACGTAGGCGGGCAGCTTCGAGCCCGAGGCGCTGAAGAAGGCGACCACGAACGCGCACCAGGCGAGCGCCGTGCGCACCGGCCGGTAGCGCTGGCGCGACTCGCCGCGCCATGCGTACCCCGCGGCCGAGGGCAGGGCGAAGGCCCAGGGCAGGAACCCCAGGACCACGATGGGCAGGAAGAACCACCAGGGCTCCACGCGCCGGTGCTCGTGGGTGAGGAAGCGCTCGAAGTGCTCGTGGATGAAGAAGAAGCGGGCGAACTCGGGGTTGGCGTGCGCGACGGCCACGAACCACGGCGCGGCGATGGCCAGGAACACGGGCACCCCGAACCACCAGCCCAGCCGCCGCAGCACGCCCGGGTCGCGGTGCAGGAGCATGTGGAAGAAGACCGCCCCGCCGGCGAAGACGATGGCCACCAGCCCCTTGGAGAGCACGGCGAGGGCGAGCGCGATCCACGACAGGAGCATCCAGCGCCGGCGCGCGCCGAGGTCCGGCCCGGCGGCCATCGCGAGCAGGAAGGCGCAGATGTTGGCGCTGGTCCAGAACGTGAGCCCCATGTCGAGCGTCACGATCCCGCCGAGGGCCATGAAGTAGGGGCTGGCGACGAGGGCGAGCATCGCGGCGACGCCCGTGTCCGCCCCGCGCAGGCGCCAGGCCGTGAAGCCGGCCACGAGGAGCGTGCCGAAGCCGCAGAGGAAGGTATAGAGGCGGGCGGTGTACTCGTTCTCGCCCAGCAGCCGGAAGACGCCCGCCGTGGCCCAGTACTGCAGCGGCGGCTTCTCGAAGTACTTGATGCCGTTCAGCCGCGGGGTGACCCAGTCGCCCGTCGCGGCCATCTCCCGCGAGATCTCCGAGTAGCGGCCCTCGTCGGGGTTGGCGAGCGGACGGCCGAGGTTGTCGACGGCCACGGCGAGCGCGGCCAGCGCGAGGAGGACGAGGGCGAGGCGCGCGCCGCGCAGGTTCACCGGCTAGGCCTCCAGGAGGACCACGACGGCGCCGCCGCCGCCGTGGATCGCGCGCGGCTCGACGAAGGCGAGCACCTCGCTGCGGCGGGTGAGGAGCTTGCGCACCCGGCGCTTGAGCACCGGCTCGCGCCCCCGCGAGCGCAGCCCCTTGCCGTGCACGATGCGCACGCAGCGCAGCCCGCGGCGGCGGCAGCCGGCGAGGAACTCCGCCGTCGCCGTCCGCCGCCTGGGTCGGCGGTTCGAGGCCGTGCAGGTCGAGCTGGTCCTGGATCACCCAGTGGCTGCGGCGCAGCTTGCGCAGGATGTCGCGCGGCAGCCCTCGGGCGCAGGTACGCGCTTCGTCCTCGAACTCCACCGCGTCGCCGTCGAGGGCGAGGGCGGCGAGCTCCTCGAGCACGGCGCGCTCGTCCGCGAGGCGCTTCACGGGCACGGGCGGCGGCGGGGGGCGCTGGGCGGCCGCGGTTCGCGGGCGGCGCGCGGCGCACGCCGCCATCGCTTCGCGGAAGGCCCGCGCGTCGTCGCTCGCCGCCGCCGGCGCCTTGTCCCCCTCGGCTTTCGTCACCCGATGCTCTCGAGGTACTTCTCCGCGTCCAGCGCCGCCATGCAGCCGGTCGCGGCGCTGGTGACCGCCTGGCGGTAGACGTGGTCCTGCACGTCGCCGGCGGCGAAGACGCCCGGCACGCTGGTCGCCGTGGCGTTGCCGTCCAGGCCCGCCGCGGGTGACGATGTAGCCGTTCCTCCATCTCGAGCTGGCCGTCGAAGATGGCCGGTGTTGGGCTTGTGGCCGATGGCGATGAAGCAGCCCGTGCAGCGCGAGATCGCTTGGTGGCGCCGTCGCGGTGTGCTTGAGCCGCACGCCGGTCACGCCGCGTCTTGTCGCCCAGCACCTCGTCGAGCGTGTGGTTCCACTCGATGCGCGACCTTGCCTTCGGCCTCGCTCTTCATCAGCTTGTCGCTCATGATCTTCTCGGCGCGGAACTTGTCGCGCCGATGCACCAGGTGACGTGCCGCGCGATGTTGGCGAGGTAGAGCGCCTCCTCGACCGCGGTGTTGCCGCCGCCCACGACGCACACGTCCTGGCCCTTGTAGAAGAAGCCGTCGCAGGTGGCGCAGCCGCGAGACGCCGCTTGCCCCATGAACGCCTGCTCCGAGGGCAGGCCCAGGTACTTGGCCGAGGCGCCCGGTGGCGATGATCAGCGCGTCGCAGGTGTAGGTGGCCGCGTCGCCCTCGAGCGTGAGCGGCCGCTCGCCGAGCTTCGCGGTGTGCACGTGGTCGAAGACGATCTCGGTCTCGAAGCGCTCGGCGTGCTTGAGGAAGCGCTCCATCAGCTCCGGGCCCTGCACGCCCATCGCGTCCGCGGGCCAGTTGTCCACGTCGGTGGTCGTCATCAGCTGGCCGCCCTGGGCGAGGCCGGTGATCAGCACCGGCTTCAGGTTGGCGCGGGCGGCGTAGACCGCGGCGGTGTAGCCGGCGGGCCCGGAGCCCAGGATGAGCAGGCGGGAATGTCGGGTAGGCATGGAAAAGTTGCCGGGAAAGGAGGACGAAACGGCAATTATGGCATCCCGGCCGCCGCTCGTATGTCCCTGAAATCAGGCATCTAAATGAGCAATCCCTCCTAACCGATTGACAAATAAGGCGATTTTGAGTATTTAAACGGCATGCAGACCCCGACGAAACGCCCGGCCGTGGGCGAGCGCACCATGACGCTCAAGGCGGTGCCGTTCTTCACCCAGCTCTCGGACCACGAGCTCGACGTGGTGCGCGCGGTGGCCACCGAGAAGACCTACCCGAAGAGCGCCGTCGTCCTCACCGAGGGCGAGATGGGCGACTCGCTCTACATGATCCAGTCGGGGAAGGTGAAGGTCTTCATCGGCGACGAGGACGGGCGCGAGATCATCCTCAAGATCCTCGGGCCCGGCGACTTCTTCGGCGAGATGTCGATGATCGACAAGCAGCCGCGCTCGGCGTCGGTCAACACGATCGAGGCGTCGACCTTCCTCGTGCTCTCCCACGCCGGCTTCGAGAAGTGCGTGGAGCAGTCGCCGCGCATCGCCAACATGGTGATGCGCGTGCTGGCCCAGCGCGTGCGCGAGGCCGACCGCAAGATCGGCACGCTCGCCCTGATGGACGTGTACGGCCGGGTGGCGAGCACGCTGCTCGAGCTGTCGGTGTACAGCAACGGCAAGCTCATGGTGGGCGAGAAGCTCTCCCAGCAGGACCTCGCCAACATGGTCGGCGCCTCGCGCGAGATGGTGAACCGCATCCTCAAGGACCTCTCCGACCGCGGCTTCATCACGGTCGAGTCCAAGGCGATCACCATCATCAACCGGGAGCTGCCGCCATCGCTGTAGCGACCGCCCCGGCGCCCCATCCGCGCCTCGGGCGCGCGATGCGGGAAGCCGGCTGGATCCTCCTTTTCGCCGCCGGCTGCTACCTCGCGCTCGTCCTGGCGAGCTACAGCCCGACGGATCCCGGTCCGCAGTACAGCGGGCCCGAGGCCGCCGTCATGAACCGCGGCGGCGTGCTCGGCGCCTGGGTCGCGGGCATCCTCTACTTCGCCTTCGGCGCCTCGGCATGGTGGTGGGTGGCCCTGGGCGGGCTCGCCATCCTGCGCCTGTACCGGCGCGTGGAGGCCTGGGAGCTGCTCAACCGGCACACGCTCGCCGTGACGCTCGCCGGCTTCGTCGTCACGCTCGCCGCGAGCAGCACGCTCGAGGCGCTGCGCCTGCACGCCCTCGTCCCCCGGGGCTTCGAGCCCGGCGGCGTCCTCGGCGTGGTCCTCGCCCGTTTCGCCGGTCCCGCGCTGGGATACACCGGGGCGACCCTGCTCCTGCTTGCCGCGCTCGCCGGGGGACTGAGCCTCTTCACCGGGATCTCCTGGCTGCGCCTGGCCGAGCTCGTGGGCGCCGGGCTCGAGTCCGCCTGGGCGTTCGCGCGCGCGCGCATCGAGGCGCGCCGCGACCGCGAGGAGGGGCGCCTCAAGGCCCTGGAGCGCGAGGAGAAGGTCGGGGTGGCCAAGAAGGCCTTCGAGGAGCACGAGCCGATCCGCATCGAGCTGCCGCCGGTCGAGATCCGCAGGAGCGAGCGCGTCGCGCGCGAAAGGCAGGTGCCGCTCTTCGCCGACCTGCCCGATTCGCCGCTGCCGCCGCTGTCGCTCCTCGACGCGCCCGAGAGCCACATCGAGCGCCCGACGCCGGAGACGCTCGAGTACACCTCGCGCCTCATCGAGCGCAAGCTGCAGGACTTCGGCGTGCAGGTGAAGGTGGTCGCGGCCTATCCCGGCCCGGTCATCACCCGATACGAGATCGAGCCGGCGGTCGGCGTGAAGGGCGCGCAGGTCGTCAACCTCGCAAGCGACCTCGCGCGGGCGCTGTCGGTGATGGCGATCCGCGTCGTCGAGACCATCCCCGGCAACTCGTACATGGGCCTCGAGATCCCGAACCCGAAGCGCGAGATCGTGCGGCTGTCGGAGATCCTGGGCTCGCAGGCCTACGACGAGCCGCACTCGCGCCTCGTCCTCGCGCTCGGCAAGGACATCGCGGGCAAGCCCGTCGTGGCCGACCTCGCGAAGATGCCGCACCTGCTGGTGGCCGGCACCACCGGCTCGGGCAAGTCGGTCGCGATCAACGCGATGATCCTGTCGCTGCTCTACAAGGCCGACGCCGCAGCGAAGTGCGGCTGATCCTGATCGACCCGAAGATGCTCGAGCTGTCGGTCTACGAGGGCATCCCGCACCTGCTCGCGCCGGTGGTCACCGACATGAGCCAGGCGGCGCACGCGCTCAACTGGTGCGTGGCGGAGATGGACCGGCGCTACCGGCTGATGTCGGCGATCTCGGTGCGCAACCTCGCGGGCTACAACCAGAAGGTGCGCGAGGCGATCGAGAAGAAGCAGCCGCTGAAGCACCCCTTCACGCTGACCCCGGACAACCCCGAGGCCCTCGAGGCGCTGCCGCTCGTGGTCGTGGTGATCGACGAGCTCGCCGACCTGATGATGGTGGCGGGCAAGAAGGTCGAGGAGCTGATCGCGCGCCTCGCGCAGAAGGCGCGCGCCGCGGGCATCCACCTGATCCTCGCCACCCAGCGGCCCTCCGTCGACGTGATCACCGGCCTCATCAAGGCGAACGTGCCGACGCGGATCGCCTTCCAGGTCTCCTCGAAGGTGGACTCGCGCACCATCCTCGACCAGCAGGGCGCCGAGAGCCTGCTGGGGCAGGGCGACATGCTCTACCTGCCGCCCGGCAGCGGCATGCCCACCCGCGTGCACGGCGCCTTCGTCGGCGACGAGGAGGTGCACCGGGTGGTCGAGTCGCTCAAGAAGCAGGGCGAGCCGCAGTACATCGACGGCATCCTCGACGACCTCGAGGCGGCGGACAGCGCCGGAACCTCCGGCGACGGCGCTGTCTCAGGAGAAGCCGATCCCCTCTACGACCAGGCCGTGCAGATCGTGCTCCAGAACCAGCGCGCTTCCATCTCGCTCGTGCAGCGCCACCTGCGCATCGGCTACAACCGCGCCGCGCGCCTCATCGAGGACATGGAGAAGGCCGGGCTCGTCTCCTCCATGGCCACCAACGGCAACCGCGAGATCCTCGTTCCCTCGCGCGAGAAGTGAAAGCCCTCCCTCTCCCCGGGGGTCCCCAACGTGTTGGGGCGATCCATCTCCAGAGGGCCGGGGAGAGGGTCGCGATCCTCCTCCTCGCCCTCTTCCTGCCGATCCTCGCCCGCGCCAACGGCCTCGACGACTTCCTCGCCTTCAACGCCGGCACGAAGTCCGCCCGCGGCGCCTTCACCCAGCAGGCCTACGACCGCACCGGCCGCGTCGTGGACCGCTCCTCGGGCACCTTCGCCTTCGCCCGTCCCGGCAAGTTCCGCTGGGCCTACGAGAAGCCGCACCGGCAGCTCCTCGTGAGCGACGGGCGCAAGCTCTGGATCTACGACCCGGACCTGGAGCAGGTCACGGTGAAGGCGATGGACCAGGCGATCTCGTCGACGCCCGCCGCGCTGCTCGCGGGGCGCGACGACATCACCGAGCTTTTCACCCTGCGCGACGCGGGCCGCTCCGCCGGCCTCGCGTGGGTCGAGGCGCTGCCGCGGGCGAAGGACACCGGCTTCGAGCGCGTGCGCATCGGGATGCACGGCGAGTCCCTCGCCGCGATGGAGCTCTTCGACCAGCTCGGCGGGCACACGGTCCTGCGCTTCGACCGGATGGAGGCCAACGTCGCGCTGCCTGCCGGGACCTTCGCGTTCGCGCGCCCGGCCGGGGCGGACGTGATCGACGAGACGGGCGGCGCGAAGCGCTGAGGGCGGGGAGTGCCCCGTTCCCGCCCGGTTGCGCGCGGCGGCCGGCCGCCCTGGTCCCGCGCAGCGGCTAAGATGGGCGCCATGCACCAGCCCGGCGATCTCTTCGGCGAGGGCGGCGAGGCGAACGTGCCGCTCGCCGAGCGCCTGCGCCCGAAGACGGTCGAGGAGATGGTCGGCCAGCGCCACCTGCTGGGCCAGGGCAAGCCGCTGTGGGTGGCGCTCCGGGCCGGCCGGCCGCACTCGATGATCCTGTGGGGCCCGCCGGGCGTGGGCAAGACGACGCTGGCGCGCCTCATGGCCCACGCGTTCCGCGCCGAGTTCATCGCGATCTCGGCGGTGCTGGCGGGCGTCAAGGAGATCCGCGAGGCGGTGGAGCGGGCCCGGCTCGCCCGCGAGCAGTACGGCCGCTCGACGATCCTCTTCGTGGACGAGGTCCACCGCTTCAACAAGAGCCAGCAGGACGCCTTCCTGCCGCACGTCGAGTCGGGCCTCCTCACCTTCATCGGCGCCACGACCGAGAACCCGTCCTTCGAGGTGAACGGCGCGCTGCTCTCCCGCGCCCAGGTCTACGTGCTCGAAAGCCTCGGTCCCGAGGATCTCGACCTCCTCATCGCCCGCGGCTTCGAGGCGGAGAAGGTGGACGCGACCGCGGAGGCGCGCAGGCGCATCGCCGAGTTCGCCGACGGGGACGGCCGGCGGGCGCTGAACCTGGTGGAGCAGGTGGCCCAGGCCGCCCGCGTCGAGGGCCGGCGCGGGGCCGACGTCGACTTCGTGAACGCGGTGGCCCAGCGCGCGGGCCGGCGCTTCGACAAGGGCGGCGAGCAACTACTACGACCAGATCTCGGCGCTGCACAAGAGCGTGCGCGGCAGCGATCCCGATGCCGCGCTCTACTGGCTCGTGCGCATGCTCGACGGCGGCGTCGACCCGCGCTACCTCGCCCGCCGCATGGTGCGCATGGCGAGCGAGGACATCGGGCTCGCCGATCCGCGCGCGCTCGAGTGGCGCTGAACGCGGCCCACGTCTACGAGCGCCTGGGCACGCCCGGAGGGGGAGCTGGCCCTCGCCGAGGCGTGATCTACCTCGCCGTGCGCCGCCAAGTCGAACGCGGTCTATGCCGCCTACAACGCGGCGCGCGCCTTCGTGGGCAGCGACGGCACGCGCCCGGTCCCGATGCACCTGCGCAACGCGCCCACGAGGCTCATGAAGGACCTCGGCTACGGCAAGGACTACCGCTACGCCCATCGACGAGGAGGGCGGGTACGCGGCCGGCGAGACCTACCTGCCCGACGGGATGGCGCCCGCCGAGTGGTACCGGCCCACCGACCGCGGTCTCGAGGCGAAGATCCGCGAGAAGCTCGAGCACCTGCGCGAGCGGGACCGCAGCGCGAAGAAGATAAAATAGCCGCCATGCTCGACATCCAGCTCCTCCGCAAGGACCTTCCCGCCGCCGTCGCGGGCCTGAAGCGCCGCGGCTTCGAATTCGACGCCGACGGCTTCCGCCGGCTCGAGGACGAGCGCCGGGCGCTGCAGTCGCGCACCGAGGAGCTGCAGGGCAGGCGCAACGCGCTCTCGAAGCAGGTGGGGATGCTCAAGGGCAAGGGCGAGGACGCCTCGGCCGTGCTGGCCGAGGTCTCGGGCATCGGCGAAGCGCTGAAGGCCAACGAGGCCGCGCTCGCCGCCGTCCAGGACCGGCTCTCGGCCTTCCTGCGCGTGATCCCCAACATCCCCCGCGCCGAGGTGCCCGAGGGCCGCTCGAGCGACGACAACGTCGAGGTGCGCCGCTGGGGCACGCCCCGCGAAGTTCGACTTCGCGCCGAAGGACCACGTCGACGTCGGCGTGGGCCTGGGCGGCCTCGACTTCGACACCGCGGCCAAGCTCTCCGGCGCGCGCTTCTCCGTGCTGCGCGGGGGCGTGGCGCGGCTGCACCGCGCGCTCGCGCAGTTCATGCTCCAGGTCCACACCGAGGAGCACGGCTACACCGAGGTGTACGTGCCGTACATGGTGACGGCCGAATGCGCCGACGGCGTGTCGAGCCTCGACCAAGTTCCGCGAGGACCTCTTCAAGATCGAGGGGCGCGACCTCTACCTCATTCCGACGGCCGAGTACCCGGTCACCAACTTCGTGCGCGACGAGATCGTCGATCCCGCGCGCCTGCCGCTCAAGTTCGCCTGCCACAGCCCCTGCTTCCGCTCGGAGGCCGGCAGCTACGGCAAGGACACGCGCGGCATGATCCGCCAGCACCAGTTCGACAAGGTGGAGATCGTGCAGGTGGTGCGCCCGGAGCACTCGACCGAGGCGCACGAGCAGCTCACGTCGCACGCCGAGGCGATCCTGAGGAAGCTCGAGCTGCCGTACCGCACGATGCTGCTGTGCACGGGCGACATGGGGTTCTCGAGCGCCAAGACCTACGACCTCGAGGTGTGGCTGCCGGGGCAGGACGCGTACCGGGAGATCTCCTCGTGCTCGAGCTTCGAGGCGTTCCAGGCCCGCCGGATGCAGGCGCGCTACCGCAACGAGAAGGGCCGGGCCGAGCCGGTGCATACGCTCAACGGATCCGGCCTCGCGGTGGGGCGCACCCTCGTGGCCGTGCTCGAGAACTGCCAGAACGCCGACGGCTCGGTCACGGTCCCCACGGCCCTCGTGCCGCTCATGGGCGGGACCACGCGGATCGAGAAGCGCTAGCGGCGGGAGGATCGGCGCCCGGGGCCGGCACCGCTCACCTTCCCGCGGCGGCGCGCTCCTGGGAGAGCCGAGGCTCGGGCGGGGCCACGGCGAGGATGGGGCCCTCGCGCGGCTGCATGCGCACCAGGATGTCGTAGTAGTTGCGCACGTGGTCCACGAATGCGGCCGCCTCGAACCCGCGCGCGTAGCCGTGCTGGAGCGTGAGGAAGGTTTTCGGGTCCGCCAGGCGCGGCAGCATCTGGCGCACGTCCTGCCACTTGTCGGGGCTCAGGCGGGAGCGCTGGGCGAGGATGCGCGCGTCCTCGAGGTGCCCCACGCCCTGGTTGTAGGCGGCGAGGGCCAGGAACGTGCGGTCCGGCTCGCCGATGCGCGGGGCGATGCCCTCCTCCTTGATCAGCGCCAGGTAGCGCGCGCCGCCGATGATGCTCTCGCGCGGATCGAGCCGGTTCTTCACCTGCAGCCGGTCGGCCGTGTCCTCGGTGAGCATCATGAGGCCGCGCACGCCCGTGGGCGAGGTGGCGTTCGGGTCCCAGTGCGACTCCTGGTAGCCGACCGCGGCGATGAGGCGCCAGTCGATGCCGCTCACGCGCTCGGCCTCCTCGAACCAGGGGCGCAGCTTCGGCAGCTTCGTGCGGATGTCCTCGAGCAGCGTGCCGGCGTCGATCGCGGTGAACTTCGCCGCATGGCCGTAGTAGCGGTCCACGAGGCGCTTGAGCGTGCCGTCCTTGCGCAGCTTGTCGAAGAAGGGCCCGGCCGCGGCCAGGACGTCCTTCTTCTCCCGCGGGGCCACGAGCCAGGCGTAGTCGAGCGGCTTGCCCACGTTGAACGCGACGTCGAGCTGCGGGAAGAAGCGCCGCGCCAGCGTGAAGCGGTTGGACTCGACCAGCGCGTAGTCGAGCTCGCCGCGCGCCACGTGCTCGAGCAGCTCCGCGGTGGTGGTCTCGGGCGGCAGGCGGTCGATGGGCACGTCCAGGCGCGGGATCGAGGAGAGGAGGTAGTCGGCCACGCTCTCGTCGATCACGCCGATGCGCTTGCCGGCGAGGTCCCTGAACGACCTGGGGAGCGGGGCGGCGCCCATGCGGCCGACCACCTGGTGCTGGGTCGTGAAGTACGACGGGCCCCACGCGAGGCCGCCCGGGAAGTCGAAGTGGCGCGCGAGCGCGGCCGCCGCGATGTGCGCCTGCTCGTGGCGCAGCATCCAGTCGATCTTCGCGGGGCTGTCGACGAGGACGAACACGGGCTTGAGCCCCATCGCCTGCGCGAAGAGGGTCGCGAGGTCGTACTCGAATCCGGAGGGCAGGCCCTGCGCGTCCTCGAAATAGGTGGCGGGCCCGTTCACGGTGAGAACGACCAGCTCGCCGGACACGGAGGGCGGCGCGATGGGCTCGGGAGTTCTCTCGCAGCCGACGGCCACCACGCAAGCGAGCAACGCCAGCAATCGACGCGCCGTCATGGGCCCATAGTTTAAGCGATAATGCGCGCTTCCCCCGACACGCCCATCGTCCCCGGACGACCACCCGTCGCCCCATGAGCCGACTCTTCGCCATCGTGCCCGCCGCAGGACTCGGCGCCCGCATCGGCGACGCGGTGCCGAAGCAGTACATCCCGATCGGCGGGCGGCCCATGGTCTACCACGCCGTGTCCGCGCTCGCCGCCGTGGCCCGCATCGAGCGCGTGTTCGTCGTGCTCTCGCCGCAGGACCGGCACTGGCGCCTCAACGAGGAGCACTGGCTGGAGTGGGGAGAGCGCGTCGAGACCGTGCGCGCCGGCGGCGCCCACCGGCCCGACACGGTGCTCAACGCCATCCTCGCGCTGGACGGGCGCATCACCGCCGACGACTGGGTGCTCGTGCACGACGCGGCGCGTCCCTGCCTGCGCGCCGGGCTCGTCGAGCGGTTCCTCGACGAGATGGACGACGACCCGGTGGGCGGGCTGCTCGCGATGCCCTTGTCGGACACGCTCAAGAGCGCCGACGAGACGCAGCGCGTGGCCGCGACGATCCCGCGATTGAACCTGTGGCGCGCGCAGACGCCGCAGATGTTCCGCTATGCGCTCCTGCGCCAGGGACTGGAGAAGCGGCCGGACGCCACCGACGAGGCGCAGGCGATCGAGGCGCTGTCGCGCGCGCCGCGCCTGGTCGAGGGCGAGAACGGCAACATCAAGGTCACGTTCGCCGAGGATCTCGCGCTCGCGGAGATGATCCTGCGCCACCAGGGGAGGATCTGATGCGCGTGGGCCAGGGCTTCGACGTGCACCGGCTGGTTCCCGGCCGCAGGCTCGTGATCGGGGGGGTCGAGATCCCGTACGCGAAGGGGCTGCTCGGCCACAGCGACGCGGACGTGCTCCTGCACGCGATCTGCGACGCGCTCCTGGGCGCGGCGGCGCTCGGCGACATCGGCCGCCATTTCCCCGAATCGGACCCGAAGCTCGAGGGCATCGACAGCCGTGAGCTGCTGCGGCGCGTGGCGCAACTGCTCGAGGAGAGCGGCTTCGAGGTCGCGAACGTGGATGCCACCATCGTCGCGCAGGCCCCGCGCATGGCACCGCACATCCCGCAGATGGTCTCCAACATCGCGGTGGATCTCGGCATTCCCCCGGGGTGCGTGAACGTGAAGGCGACGACCACCGAGGAGCTGGGCTTCACCGGGCGCGGCGAGGGCATCGCGGCGCAGGCGGTGTGCCTGCTGGAGGACTGAGGGGCGTCGTCTGCGGATTCCGGTCCATGCCGGGCCACCATTCCGGAGCATGCCGGGCCACCATTCCGGTCCATGCCGGGCCACCATTCCGGAGCATGCCGGGCCGGGTGAAGCGGGTAACCAAGGCTATCGTCGCCTCCTTTCATTCGAAGGAGAGCGGCGGTGGCCTGCGCGCGCGGCTGTACGTGCGCCAGGTGCCGCTGTCGCGCACGCCGGAGCCGGACTTCGCGTACCTCCATGCGGAGTTGAAGCGCCCCGGGGTCACGCGCCTGCTGCTCTGGCAGGAGTACAAGGCGGCGATGCCGGACGGCTGGCAATGCAGCGTCTTCTGCGATCAGTACCGGCGCTGGCTCGGCAGCCAGAACGTCGTGCTTCGCCAGAACCACATTCCCGGCGACAAGATGTTCGTCGACTATGCGGGCCAGACGGTGCCGATCGTGGACGCCTCGAGCGGCGAGGAGGTGGCGGCGCAAGTGTTCGTGGCCGTGCTGGGCGCCAGCAGCTACACCTACGCGGAGGCGACCTGGACGCAGACTCTCCCCGATTGGTTGGGCTCGCACGTGAGGGCTCTGGAGGACTTCGGCGGTGTTCCGGGCGCGGCCGTCCCCGACAACCTGAAGAGCGGGGTCAGCAAGGCGCATCGCTACGATCCGGCGTTGAATCCCGCGTACCAGGACTTCGCCGAGCACTATGGGCTTGCGATCCTGCCGGCGCGGGTGCGCAAGCCCCGCGACAAGGCCAAGGTCGAGGTGGGCGTGCAGGTGGTCGAGCGCTGGATCCTGGTGCGGCTTCGCAACCTCACGTTTTTCTCGCTGGGCGAGGTGAACGCGGCGATCCGCGGCCTGGTGGCCGATCTGAACCGGCGGCCCTTCAAGAAGCGCGAGGGCAGTCGCGCGAGCGTCTTCGCCGAGATCGAGCGTCCGGCGCTCAAGCCCCTGCCGGCCACCGCCTATGAGTTCGCAATCTGGAAGAAGGCCAAGGTGCACCTCGACTACCACGTCGAGGTCGAGCGCTCGTACTACTCGGTGCCCTACGCACTGATCGGCAAGACGGTGGAGGCACGGCTCACCGCCAGGGGCATCGAGATCTTCCATCGCCAGAAGCTCGTCGCCCGTCACCTGCGCTCGTGCGTGCGTGGCCAGTTCGTAACGCTCGCCGCTCACCGCCCCGAGCGCCACAGCGCCGTCATCGATCTGACCCATGAACGGCTCATGCAGCGCGCACTCGCCATTGGGCCAGCCACGGCCGAGGTGCTCGCCCAGCAGATGCACCGGCGCGTCCACCCGGAGGAGTCGCTACGCGCTTCGCTGGGCATCCTGCGCCTCGCTCGCGACTTCAGCCCCGAGGCGCTCGAGCGCACCGCCGTGCGCGCCGTCGCCCTCAGGACCTTCAGCTACCGGGCGCTGCGAACCCTCATCAGCACTCCCGCCCCGACCGGACCCGGGCAAGCCGTGCTCGTCCTCGAACACGAGAACGTGCGCGGCGGGAAGTACTTCACGTAGCCCCCTCAACCAGCAAGGAATCCGATGCTCACCCAACCGCTCGTCCAGCAACTCCAGGAACTGCGCCTACGCGGCATGTCCGCCGCCCTCGAGCAGCAGCTCGCCACACCCGATCGCTCGCAGCTCTCCTTCGAGGAGCGCCTGGGCCTCATGATCCAGCACGAGGCGACCGAGCGCGGCTCGGCGCGGCTCGCCCAGCGCCTGCGCTGGGCGAGACTTCCGCAGGGTGCCGTGCTCGAGGACCTCGACACCAGCACGCTGCGCAGCCTCGATCCCGCCGCTCTTGCCCAAGTGCGCGACCTCGCCTGGATCGGCCGGCACTTGAACGTCCTCGTGACCGGCCCCACCGGCGTGGGCAAGAGCTACCTCGCTTGTGCGCTCGCACACTCGGCCTGCCGCGCCGATCACTCGGTGCGCTTCTTCCGGCTGCCGCGGCTCGTCGACGAGCTCACCCGCTACCATGCGCTTCAGAACCGCTCGGCATTCTTGAAGCAGCTCGCCAAGGCCGAGCTCCTCGTGCTCGACGACTTCGGCCTCACGCCGCTCTCCGACCGGTCCAAGCGCGACCTATTGGAAATCCTCGACGACCGCTACGACCACAGCTCCACCATCGTCACCAGCCAGCTCCCGGTCGATTGCGGATTCCGGTCCATGCCGGGCCACCGTTCCGGTCGATGCCGGGCCACGATTCCGGGGCATGCCGGGCCACCATTCCGGTCCATGCCGGGCCACCCCTGGGGGATGAAACCGGCTGGGGTTTGAAGCGGGTAACCCGCGCTATCGTCGCCTCCTTTTGCCGGAAGGAGGCTGTCGGTGGCGCAAGCGAGGTTACCCATGCGGAAGATTCGGGAGGTCTTGCGCCTCAAGCATGAGCTGAACCTGGGCGATCGGAAGATCGCCCAGGTGATCGGCAGTGCGCGCTCGACGGTTCAGGAGTGCCTGCGGCGAGCGCGCGAAGTGTCAAGCGACATGAGGAATTGACCCCTCGGCGACGTGCAGAATTGACCCCCGGTTCAGGTCAACTTCTCCAACACCTTGTCGTTCTGGCGGTTCTGCAGCAGGCCTGACCGGCGCTTTTCTCGGAGGCGGTAGCTGTCGCCGCGGATCGTGATCACGTGGCTGTGATGCAGCAACCGGTCGAGGATCGCGGTGGCGACGACGCTGTCACCGAACACGGTTCCCCATTCGCTCACCGCCCGGTTGCTTGTCACGAGCATCGCGCCGCGCTCGTAGCGCCGGGAGACTAGCTGGAAGAACAAGTGGGCTGCGTTGGTCTCGAGCGGCAGGTAACCGAGCTCGTCGACGATCAGCAGCTTGGGCTTGGCGAAGTGCGCGAGACGCTCCTCGAGGCGGCCGTCGTGATGGGCCTTGGTGAGCGCGGTGACGAGCGCCGTGGCCGAGGTGAACAGCGTCGTGTAGCCGCGGTGGATCACCTCACGCCCGAGCGCTACGGCGAGATGTGTCTTGCCGACGCCAGGTGGGCCCAGAAGCAGCAGCGCATCTCCGTTGGCCACCCAGCGGGCCGTGGCCAACTCCTGAATGAGCTTCGGATCGAGCGAGGGTTGCGCATCGAACTCGAACTGCTCGAGGGTGCGCATGAACGGGAACTTGGCGATGGAGCTCGCCATCTGGATGCGCCGCTCATCCTTGCGCGCGACCTCGGCCTCGCAGAGCAGCTTCACGGTGTCCAGCAACGTGAGCTTGCGCCGGCCGGCGGCATCCAGGAGGCTGTCGAGCTGATCGCGGATCGCCGTGAGCTTGAGGCGCGTGAGCATCCGATTGAGCGCCTCGACGTCGGGAGCGGTCTTCACCAGCCACCTCCAGTCACCGACTCGTACTCGTGCAGCGGCCGCAGCAGCAACGGCTCCTCGCCTGCCTCCAGCTTCCGGCGGTAAGGCAGTCCATCCGCGCCCACAACTCCCAGCAAGTGCTCGCGATGGATGGATGTGCGTCGCTGGCCGGCAAGCCGCGCGTGCACGGCTACCTCCTGGCCCGCATGCTGGATGCGCACCTGCTCGCCAATGAGCACCGTGACGCTCTCGCCGATGATCCGCCAAGGGACGCTGTAGCGGTTGGTCTCGATCTCGACGCAGGCGTCCGAGTGCACCCGCCGCACGCACTCCCGCAGCGGCTGGAAGCCGGGACGACCGTCGATGGAGCGCAGGGCATCCCGTTCCTCGCGCTCGAAGCGCTCGAGCGGCGGCTCGCCGGTGGTGCCGTGGATTTTCACGTCGGCCACTTCCCGCATCCACCACGCCAGGTGCGCCTCGAGCTGCGCGAGGGACTCGAAGCGATGGCCGGCAATCGCGTTGCCCTTTACGTAACCCACGCCGCGCTCGTCCTTGCCCTTGGTGCGCGCGCGATATGGCGCGCACGCCTTCGGCACCACGTCCCAGTGCCGGCAGAAGGCGAGGAAGCGCTCGTTGAAGCGGATCTCGCGGGTGCGCGCGTCGTGGAAGGACACCATCGCCTTCGGATTGTCGATCAGCAGCTCCCCGGGCAAGCCGCCGAAGTGCCGGAAGGCACCTTCGATGCCGTCCATCCAGGCAGCCGGAGCGGCGCTGCTCTTCCACCTCATCAGCCAGCTCTACGAACGCACCTCGCTCATCGTGACGACCAACCTCTCCTTCAGCGAGTGGGGCGCCATCTTCGGCGATGCAAAGATGACCACGGCGCTCCTGGATCGGCTGACTCACCACTGCGACATCGTGGAAACCGGCAACGGAGCTACCGCTTCAAGAACCGAAGCTAGAGGCTCAGACCCTGGTCAGAATTGGACGCCGAAAGGTGGTCCGGATTGCACGCCGATTGACATAGCAATAGTATTTGCACCCCGTCTCCGCACACTTCTTGCCGTAGTAGGAGCACGGCGAATAGTCTGGTCCACCTCCCCCGCCGCCTCGCCCTCCCATAAGCCCATATCGATCCGATTCCGTGAGCGGATCAAAGACGTATAGGTAAGTGTCGAGCCCCCCTTTCAACCCAATGGGATCTGATTCGACGTATCGGCCGAGCGTCGCGTCGTAATCCCTGAAGTAGTTGTAGAGTTTCGCCCAGTCGTCGCTCAGGCCATCTTCGTGACGTAGTCAACATCGAAGGCGGCGCCGAGCGACGAAAGCTCACTCACTGTATTGCACGAAAGTGAGAAGCCGCTTGGTGCCTCGTTCTCTTCCAACTGCACAATTAGCGTGAATGCCCGCTCCTCCGCACGAGCAATCGCTTGCCGCCATTCAGCCGAGAGCAAGGTGATGTCGCCAACGAGTCCCTCAATCTCGGCTTCGACGTTGTAGGGATCCAATTCAGAGCGAATTGATCTCCACAGCCTGGAGTTGACCCGGTTTCGTGGACACCTCAACCTTTGGGAAGGAGGGTGTCACGATGCCGAGAGCAAGGGTGCCGTATCCGGACGAATTCCGCCAGAAGCTGATCGAGCTGCATCGCGCGGGCAGGACGATCGCCGAGCTGGCAGAGCAGTTCGAGCCGTCGGAGCAGACGATTCGCAATTGGGTCGCGCAGGCCGAAGCCGATGGCGGGAAGCGCAAGGATTTATTGACCAGCGTTGAACGCGAGGAACTCGCCAAGCTTCGCCGTGAGAACAAGCAGCTCAAGCTCGAGCGCGAGATCTTGGCAAAGGCCACGGCCTGGTTCGCAAGGGAGGCCGATACGACGCCGAAGAAGTCTTCCGGTTCGTAGCGGCGCACCAGGTCGAGTTTCCGGTGACAACGATGTGTCGGATGTTCGGAGTCTCCTCGAGCGGCTATTACGCGTGGAATTCGCGCGCGCCGTCGGCGCGTTCGATTCGCGATGCGGAATTGACCGCGCGCATCCGTCACTACCATGCGAGATCCAGGGGAGCCTATGGCGCACCCAACATCCACGAGGACCTGCGCGATGAAGGAATCCGCATCGGTAAGAAGCGCGTCGCTCGGTTGATGAAAGCCGACGGGCTTCGAGGTGTGTGTCGGCGCAAGTGGGTCACCACGACCACGCGTGATGCCAATGCACAGCCTTCTGCCGATCTGGTTCAGCGACAGTTCGTCGCCGATGGACCAAACAAGCTGTGGGTGGCCGACATCACATACATTCCGACCTGGGCGGGGTTTCTGTTCCTCGCGGTGGTGCTCGATGCCTTCAGTCGCAAGATCGTCGGCTGGGCGATGGCCGAGCACCTGCGCACCGAGCTCGTGCTGGCGGCGCTCAACATGGCCCTGGGGCAGCGACGGCCGCGGGAAGTCGTTCATCATTCAGACCATGGGACTCAGTACACCTCGATTGCCTTCGGCCTTCGCTGCAAGGAAGCCGGCGTCAGGCCTTCCATGGGATCGGTGGGCGACGCCTACGACAATGCGATGTGCGAAAGCTTCTTCGCGACGCTGGAATGCGAACTCCTCGACCGACGCCGCTTTGCAACCAAGGCAGAAGCGAGGATCGCCGTGTTCGAGTTCATCGAGGCCTGGTACAACCTCGCGCGACGTCATTCGAGTCTCGGCAGGATCTCACCGATCGAGTTCGAAAGGCGTTATTCAACGGGCCTCGCCTTGATCAAAAAAATTCAGGTCAAACTACCTGTGGAAGGCCGCTTGTGAACCAAGCGGGAAACCGTCCACGGAAACGGGTCAACTCCAAGCTGCCGATCGAGGGGTCGTAATCCCGGAAGTAGTTGTAGTTTGACGCCTTGTCCGCGGTCGTGAAGCCGGCCTATTTATCGCGTCGGGTGGCTACCGCACCGACGCATACGATCGCCCCAAGCACGAGAAAACGCGCGCGGTTGAAGTTGCACCCGCCTACAGATGCCCCTTCGCTATCGCCAGCAGTGCTTCGCGCTTCTCATTGGACCAACTGCTTGCCAAATACGCAGTCGCTGAGGCGTTGCCGGCCGCTGCCGCGTCGCGAAGAACCTTTTCAGCGTCCTCCAGCATTGAAGCATCCCTATTTCGACGAGCGCCAGCCACAATCTCGAGAATCATGGGAATGACGGCAGTTTCATCTCCACTGTTAAGTTGTTCCCCCAAGGCCCTGAGAATCACTGCCATTCGGCCATTTCTATCCGAGACGTAGTCTCGGCCGGTTAGCGACACCCCTGCCATTGCCGACAAAATTCCTAGAATCGCGTATCCCAGTCGGCGCTCAGTTTCCCCCGGATTGGTTCCCGCTTCGTCGGGACGCCAGTTTCCAACCGGCACCGCATCGGCACCTGCAAGGAATTTGATGCTTCGGGTCTTACGGTCAATCTCAAGTATTAGGCGATCTGGCTCAGTCATGGTAGCGCGGGTAGCATTCATCGCATGAAGATAGACAGGCTTTGAGGATGGCCGCAGCCGCTCGGATGCAGACTAGGTAATCGTGAATCTTGTTATCGGGGGATCGAGGTCCTACGTCGTGCTGCATATCACAGAGCAGCGTCGCGTAGTGGTAACGCGTGTAGCACTTTGTCACACACACTCCCCGCGCAGCATCATTGGCGGCATCGGAAAATGCCTGCGCAAGTGCTGCGTTTCCCTTTGCGGCATTGCCCGAGTTGCTTCCAGATCCAACTCCACCTACCCCCAATCCGCCTATGCCCTCAGCTGCTCCAGCTCCGCCAATCCAAGGCGGCACCTGCAGGCCATCCGGGTCCATCAATGAGAGCGGATTGCCACGCACATATGCATAGGTATTGAGTCCAGCCCTCAACCCAATCGGATCGCTCTCCACATACCTTCCGATGCTCGGATCGTAATCGCGGAAGTAGTTGTACATCGTGCCCGTCTCGGAATCGAAGTACTGTCCCGGGAATCTGAGGTTGTAGGCGAAGCGTCCCACCCCGCTCGGATCCTCGTTTGGCTGCGAGTCCCCGAAAGGCTCGGCGTTATCCCACCGCCACACGATAGCGTTGTCGCTCGCCCGCGTGATCATCCGCGGCGTGCCGAGATGATCCGGATGCACATAGTAGATCCCGCCCGTCGTCGGCTGCAGCGCAGCCGGCACGAACCGCACCCCATCGGCCACGACATACCCCGCATCGCTCGCCTGGAGGCTTACGCCCTGGCCCGGCGCGAAGGTGAAGGTCCCCAGCAGGTTCCACGCCCCACCTCCCGACTGCTGGTTCACGATCACCTCGGTCGTGCCCGCCGTGTGCGTGATGGCATAGGTGGCCGTGGGGCTGCGGTTCGCACTCGCCGTCCATTGCGCATACACGTCGTAGGCCGCCGGCGTGATGTTGCCCGGCGACCAGGTCGCCGCCTCGAGGGGCGCGCCCCGAGGCTCGAACTTGATGGCGTCGGCCACCACGTAGCCGTCGGCCTGGTCGGAGAGGTCCACGCGCCCCACGAGGCCGCTGAAGGTGTATTCGCCGAGCAGTTCCCAGCTGCCCCCGCCGGCCTGCTGGTCGACCACGCTCGGCACCGGGCCGCCGTCGGCCTGCACCACATAGGTGGCGTTGGTCGCGCGGTTCGGGTGCTGCGCCCAGCGGGCATAGACGCGCCAGGGGCCCGCGGTGGGGAGTGTCGCGGTCCAGGTGGCCGTGTTGGGGGCGGCCCCCGGGGGCACGAGCATCACGGCATCGGCGATCACGTAGCCGTTGCCCTGGTCGCTCAGGGTGACCGCCGCGTTGCCCGCATCGAAGACCCAGGTGCCGACGAGGTTCCACTGCCCCGCGCCCCACTGCTGGTTCATGGCGACGGTCTGCGGGCCCGCGGCGGTGGCGACGGTGAAGGCAGCGTCGGTGGCGCGGTTGGGATAGGCCGTCCAGCGCGCATAGACCTCGTAGGTGCCCGCCGTGGCGACCGGGACGTTCCAGGTGAAGGTGTTGGCGCCGGTGCCCGCGGCGTGCACCTGGTAGTTCCCGCCGAGGTAGCCGGACACACTCGTGCTCGTGGCCCAGGTGCCAACGACACTCGCTCCCGGGTCGGCGTTGTCCACGACGCTGGCACCGGGCGGGGCCCCGTTGGCCGCGTGCACCGCGTAGTTGGTGCCGAGATAGCCCGCCACCGCCGTGGAGGCCGTCCAAGTGCCGGTGGTGGTGAAGCCCCCGTCCGTGTTGTCCACGAGGATCGCGCCCACGGTGTTGGCGCCCGGGGCGTGGACGCGGTAGCCGCTGCCCAGGTAGCCCGCGACGGCCGTGGAGGAGGACCAGGGGCCGCTGGTGGCGAAGGCCGGGGAATCGTCATCGACGACGGCCTCGAGGGGCGCGGCGGGCTGCGGGCGGATCACCGCGACAGGGAGGTCCGCTAGCCACACCGTTTCCTCGATCGCGCTGCCATCGTCCGCGTACTCGCCCACCAGGTGCCCGGCCTCGTCGTACATGAAGCGGGTCGCGTCGGTGCCGACCGTCTTGCGCACGCGCTGGCCGAGGGCGTTGATGTCGAACTGGACGGCGAGCGCGCCCGAGACGACCTGGGTCGGGCGGTTGTCGCCGCCGTAGGTCCAGGTCGTGTACCCGTCGGAAGTCATGTTGCCGGCCGCGTCGTAGCTGTAGGCCTTGACCCGGGCGCCCGCGAGGGACTGCAGGCGGTTCGAGCCGGCGAAGTACGCGTAGGTCGTCTGCGCGCCGTTCGCCGTGGAGCTGGTTCGGTTGCCGTCGCCGTCGAAGGCGTAGCCCCAGGAGCCGGCGGCCTGGCTGGCGCTCGTGAGCCGATCCAGCGCGTCGTAACCGTAGGTCGCGTTCAGGGTCGTATCGGCGATGTCCGCGATCGACTGGATGCGGCTCGCCGCGTCCCAGGAGAACTGCCGGTCGAAGGCGGGCGAGGCCGATGCCGCCACGGGAAGGTCCGACGCGACCGAGGTGGCGCGGAAATCCTCGTCGAAGACGCGCGTATGGAAATTGGGCGTGGTTCCCGTGCTGTTGCCCCAGCGCCATCCGCCGTTCGGGCCGAAGGGCTCGTAGAAGGCGCCGTCGAGCACGACCTGGCCGTCGACGGCCACCGAGACGGGCCGGTTGTTCTCGTAGCCATAGTCGATCACGCGGCCGCTCGGCAACGTGATCCGCGCCAACTGCCCGGCCGCGTTGTACTCGTAGGCGACCGTCTGGGCGAGCGTGCCGACCGCCTGGATCTTGCTCGAGACGTGCCCGTGCGCGTCGTACCCGTAGGTGGTCGTCCCCGTGGCATCCGCGATGCTGCAGAGCCGCCCGGCGTTGCCCGCGCAGTCGTGGGTGTAGGTGACCGTCTCGTCGGGATAGGCGATTTGCGTGACGCGGTTGAGCGCGTCGTACGTGTAGGTCGCGACCACGCCCCGCGCGTCGAGCTTGCTCGTCACGTTGGACGCCTCGTCGTACGTGAACGTGGTCGTCCCCGTGCTGGCGCTGGTTTCCGAAAGTTTCTCGTCGTGGCCGTTGAAAGCGTACGTCGTGACGAGGTTCCTCGGGTCCGTCACCTTCGTCACCTGGTCGCGGCCGTTGTACTCGTACTTCGTGGGCGCCGCGCTCCCGTTGAGGGGGTCGTTGACCTGCTTCAGGCGGTTCCGCCCGTCGTATGCCTGGCTCGTGACCCGAGAGAGGGGATCGGTGACGGAGAGCAGGTTGGCGTCCGCGTCGTACGCGTTAACGGTGACCTGCGTAGCTGGATCGGTGCCGCCGATGTCCTGCGTTGCGCGGCCCAGAATGTCGTAGATGCGCGAATGGGAGCGAACGAGCTGGCCTTGCACGTCGAACGCCTGCTCCGCCGTCCGGTTGCCGGCGTTGTCCAGCGTGTAATGGATGCGATTGCCGAACCCGTCGTGCAGGCCGACCAGGCGGTGCGCGTCGTCGTACTCGTACGCGACGTAGCTGCCGTCGGGGAGCGTCACCCGGGAGAGCTTCCCCGTCGCGTCGTGGTCGTAGCTAGTGACCTCGTAGCCGCTCGCCGCGGTGCCGACCTTCCGGTGCGCGAGCCAGCCGCGCACGTGGTAGTCGAGCAGCGTCTCGACGCCGGCGGGATCAACGCTCCTGAGGAGCCGCCCCGACGGTTCGTAATCCGTGTACTGGGTAGTCTGCCCGAGGGCATTGGTCATCGAGGCCAGGTTGCCGATGGCGTCGTAGGTGAACATCGTGACGTCGTTCACGTCCGTGCGCGGCCCATCGACGCTGAGGAGCAGGCCATTCGTGTCGTACGTGTATGCCCAGGTACGCGCCGCCCCGTCTGCCGTCGCCGTGAAGGCCGCGCCGCCGGTGGCATCCGTCGTGGCCTGGACCGTCTTCGTGCAGAGCAGCGCTGTGCTCGCCCCCGCCGGGGCGCAGCTTATGCCCGGCTCGCCGTTGTAGCTGTAGGAGGTGATGCGCAACGGCTCCGCGACCGCCTTGCGAAGCCTGCGGCCGGGATGCCATTGCGTGCCGATCGTGCGCGCCGCCGTCGTCCCGGAGCCCTCCACTCGCTGGGTCTCCAGGTTGCGCGCGAGGTCGTTCGTGTACGTCGTCACATGGTTGATGTTGTCGACGTAGCGGGTCACGTTTCCGTTGGCGTCATGCGCATAGGACTTTTGCGTGTAGCCGCCGCCGATGCGGGGGTCGGTGAGGACCTCCAGCAAGTATCCGCCCGCCGTGCTGTTCGCGGAGAATGCATAGTTGTGAACCGCGCCGAGAGGATCGGTGGCACTGCTCGGCGTCACGATGTGCCTATCGACACCGCCTGCGTGTTCCGATGATGTGGCGAACCCCGTAGATGTGTTGTAGCTGTAGCTGACGACGCGCACGCCGCGCTCGTCCACGATACCGGTCACCGCCCAGGGCATTGTCGGTATCTCGTAGAGATAATGTCGCGTCGCTCCGTCGGGGTAGGTCACGGCCTCGAGAGCCTGGTTCGGAGCGTATGCGTACGAGTAGAAGAGGCCGCCAGGGACGCTGATCGTGTCGATCAGGCCCGAATCGCCATAGTGGAAGACGAGCTGCCGTCCGAACTCATCCGTGACCGTGTCGATGCGGTCCTGGCTGTCGTAGGCGATGGCTTGAACCAGCCCCTGGGCATTCGTGATGGAAAGAAGCTTGCCCGAGCCGTCGTAGGCCTCCACTTCCTCGCTCTCGGAAGTGTAGCGCCAGCCACTCAGGGCGCCTCCTTCGTCCGTCAGCCGCTCCAGTTTTCCCTTTTCCGTCGGCATCGCCGTGACTGCATTGGTCGCCGGATCGAGCGAGAAGGTGAGGCTGTGTCCGTCTTCTCGCCGGAGGGTCACGAGAGTCGCGAGCGGTGCCACGAAGACCCATACGTGCCGGTGATACTCGGTTCGCCACCCCTGGCCGAATATCGGTAGCGAGTCGAGCGGCTCGCCGAGGGAATTGTCGCCGGACTCGTGCCCGTATTTCCTTGCGATTCGCAGCGGAAAGGGTCCGGATCCGACGTAGTCCTCTTCCGTGATCACCGTCTCGCTGTTGCCCATCCGAATGGGATCGCCAACGCAGCAATCCTTCAGGATCCGAGGCCGGTAGCAGAGATCCGCCTTCCCATCCGAGGTATAGGCGTGGCTATATGTGACGGGGCAGCGTAAGGAGTTGCCTTCCGAAACCGAAAATCCCAGTGACTGATTGACGGTACATAGTCCGTCCTGGTCATTGACCTTGAAGTTCCAGTCGTACTGCTGAGAGGCTCCCGCATAGACGCCGGAGCCCCAGTGCACGATGTTCGGTACGCCCGAGGGCGTGGGGCTCTCATACCCGCAGATGACACCGCCGTTCGGGCTTGCCGAGCCGATTGGATGAAGGCACCTGTATGCCTCGTCGCTCAAGGGCACTGCATCCTGCATCTTCGCGCCGACAAGGCCCTGGCCCCCGCCGCGGTCTATCGACGCGTACGTGCCGAGGGGGTCCGGCGGCAGGGTCGGAACCTGCACGCACGGCGACGCGGCCGGAAACGCATTTGTCAGCCCAAGCTTGGGACCTGTGCATTCGTACACGTTGCCCGTGCAAAAAGTCTCGTCGGCGAAGGCGATGAGCGGCAGCGCCAGGCACGCCACGAATGGGAAGAATCCGAAGGGACGGCGGCGGGAGCGGGGCAAGCGAACCTCCTCCCGGCACGTTCGAGAACCGGCGATGGGAATGCGCAAGGGGAAGCGAGGGGGCGCGAGGAGGCCGGCCGCAAAACGAAGATACCCAGGCAGGTGCACGGGCCGACTCCCATTTGAACGTCCGGCAGAATCGGCCGCGGGGTCGCTGCCGTTCCTCCCTTTATCCCGGACGCCGGGACTATAACTAACTTTCGTTAGGGGCTGTCAAATCCGGAATCTCGACTGGTCGCGTGCTATCGCCTGAATTGGGCGAGCACCGACGACGTCCACGTCAGCCGCTCGATGAGCGTCCTCAGGAACTCCCGGTTGAACCGCAGCTGGCAGCCCTCGGAGAGCGAGTCGAGGTGGCTCGACTGGATCTTGAGCAGCTGCACCTCGGACACGGAGATGATCGAGGCCGACCGGCGCGCCCGGTCGCCCGAGAGGTAGGCCATCTCGCCGAAGCAGTCGCCTTCCTTGAGGACGTTCAGGAGCTTGCCGTCCTTCACCACCTTGACCTGGCCGCCCACGATGATGAAGAAGGCCTGGCCGATCTCGCCTTCGAGCAGCAGGTTCTCGTCGCGCGAGTGCATCTCCCACACCGCCCCGCGCAGCACTTCCCAGAGCTCCGCGTCGCGGAACTCGCGGAAGAACGGCAGCGAGCGCAGCTTGTTGAACTTCTCCGTCGAGCTGATCTCGTGGGAGTAGCGCTCGAGCTGCGGGAAGGTGTTGGCGAGCTCGCTCGCCATCTCGAACCAGGAGGCGTAGCGGAACTTGGGGTCCTTGTGCATCGCCTTCCTGACGATGTCCACCAGCTGCTCCGGCAGGTCCGGGCGCAGCGTCTCGATGGGGACCGGATCCTCGTTGAGGATCTTGTTGATCATCGCCACCGAGTTCTCGGCGCGGAAGGGGAGCTTGCCGGTGAGCAGCTCGTACATCACGACGCCCAGCGAGTAGATGTCGCTCTGCACGTTGGGCCCCTCCTCGTTGATCTGCTCGGGCGACATGTACGCCGGGGAGCCGAGGAAGCCGTCGATCTGGGTGTGCGTCGCGTGGGAGATCTTGGCCGTGCCGAAGTCGCTGATCTTGATGTCGTCGCGCTCGCTCAGCAGGATGTTGGCCGGCTTGATGTCGCGGTGGATCACCCCGTTCTGGAACGCGTAGTCGAGCGCGCGGCACATCTTGAAGACCACGAGCACGGCCTGGCGCACCGGCAGGAGGTTGGTCTCCGTGCAGAACTTCTTGAGCGACCCGCCCGGGACGTACTCCATCACGATGTAGCGCTGGTCGCCGTCGACCACCGCGTCGAAGACGCCCACGATGTTCGGGTGGTTCAGCTTGCCGGCGAGGGAGGCCTCGTTCAGGAAGAGCTTCTCGAATCTCTTGGCCTCCTCGTCGCCCATCCCGGCGTCGCTCTTGGCGACCTTCACCGCGACCTTGCGGTCGTTGAACGGGTCCTCGGCGAGGTAGACGACGGCGGAAGCGCCCTGGCCCAGCTCCGAGAGCACGCTGTACTTGCCGATCTTTTGGGGGCGCTCGGTCACTGGCGGGGCGTGGCGCCGGATGTCCGGCAACAGGCGCGCAGTTTAACCGATTGCCGCAGGCGGGCCTAACCGTGGGCGGCGAGGATCCCGTGCGCGAGCCGGTCGAACGAGGCCCGCTCGTGGCCCCGCACGGCGACGGCTTCGCCCTGCGCGGCGAGCCGGTAGTTGCGCAGGAGCGAGCGCCGGTAGGCCGGATCGTAGTGGCTCTCGAGGAGGTCGCGCACGAGGCCGTCCCAGTCGCCGGCGGCGAGCCGCGCCTTCCACGCCTCGATGCGCTCGGCGCCGTGCAGGGAGCGCAGGCAGTCGAGCTTTGCCGCGAGCGCGGCGGGCCGGGCCACGAAGTGCGCGTAGTCCTCGAGGAGGAGGGCCACGCGCACCGCCTCGGGCGCCTCCAGCCGCAGGCATGCCGACGCGCGCATGCGCTCGATCAGGTGCTCGGGCACGCGCAGGTTGCCCACCTTGCGGCTCTCGGATTCCACGTAGACGGGACGGCGCGCGTCGAAGCCCGACAGCGCGGTCCAGATCGCCGTCTCGAAGCGCTTCTGCCCCGGTTGCGGCGCGTCCGGGAGCTCGCCCAGCACCGAGCCGCGGTGGGCGGCGAGCGCCTCGAGGTCGAGCACCTGCGCGCCGGCCGCGGCGAGCGACTCGAGCAGGCGGCTCTTGCCCGAGCCGGTGGCCCCGCACACGACGAGGAAGCGCAGGCGCCCGGGCAGGGCCTCGAGGTCGGCCACCACCTGGCGGCGGAAGGCCTTGTAGCCGCCGTCGAGGCGCACCGCGTCCCAGCCCACCTGGCGCAGGACGTGGGCGAGGGAGCCCGAGCGCCCCCCGCCGCGCCAGCAGTAGACGAGCGGGCGCCAGCCGCGGGGTCGGTCGGCGAAGCGCTCCTCGATCGCGCGGGCGATGTTGCGCGCGGCGATCGGCGCCCCGGCGCGCTTGGCCTCGAAGGCCGAGCACTGCTTGTAGATCGTGCCCACCCGGGCGCGCTCGGCGTCGTCGAGCACCGGCACGTTGATCGCGCCCGGCAGGTGGTCCTCGCCGAATTCGGAGGGGCTGCGCGCGTCGATCACGGCGTCGAAGGCCGCGATGTCGGCGAGCGCCAGCGGCGTGGCGACCGTCGCCTCGGGCCGCGCCCGGTGGAAGGGCAGCTCGCTCACGAGGCGCGCCGGGCGAGCAGCGGGCCCAGCGTGACCCAGACGTTGTCGAGGATGCGCGGCTGGGCCGAGGCGACCGGATGGAGCTGGTCGGCCTGGAAGAGCTCGGGCTTGTCGGCGACGCCCGCCAGCAGGAAGGGCACCAGGGGGACGTGGCGCGCGGCCGCGACCCGGGCATAGACGTTCCGGAACTCGTCCGCGTAATCGATGCCATAATTCGGGGGAATCATGAGCCCGACGAGCACCGGTACGGCGTGCGCCTTGCGCACGGTCTCGACCATCCGCTCCAGGTTGTCCCGGATCTGCGCGATGGGCTGCCCGCGCAGCGCATCGTTGGCCCCCAGCTCGATCACCACGATGGCCGGCCGGTGGCGCTCGAGGTCCTCGGGCAGCCGCCGCAGCGCCCCTGCCGTCGTTTCCCCGGAGACGCTGGCGTTGACCACCCGCCACGGCAGGCCGGAGCGCTCGAGCCGCCCGGCCAGCAGGCTCACCCAACCTTGCCCGGAGGCGAGGCCATAACCCGCCGAGAGGCTGTCGCCGAAGACCATGATCGTGCGCGCGGCCAGCGCGGGCGCGGCGAGCGCGAGGAGCGCCGCGGCCAGCAGCCACCGGCGCATCAAGGGAAGCAGTCGCACTTGGAAGATTCGCAGCAGGAAACCACGGGCATTGTGAAGGCGCAGGGCGTGACCAAACAAGTCGCGACCCCGGACCACGTGCTCACCATCGTGCGGGACGCGAGCTTCGAGATCCGCGCCGGCGAGGCCGTCGCGATCCTCGGCGCATCCGGCTCCGGCAAGTCTACCCTGCTGGGATTGCTCGCGGGGCTCGACGTTCCGACCTCGGGGCGCGTGTGGATCGGCGGGCGCGACCTTTTCGCCCTCGACGAGGACGGCCGGGCGCGGCTGCGCGGGCAGATGGTGGGATTCGTCTTCCAGGCCTTCCAGCTCCTGCCGGCGTTGACGGCCCTCGAGAACGTGATGCTCCCGCTCGAGCTCTCGGGCGGCGCGGATGCGGCGGCGCGCGCCCGCGGGGTGCTCGAGCGCGTGGGCCTCGCCGAGCGGCTGGGGCACTACCCGCGCCAGCTCTCGGGCGGGGAGCAGCAGCGCGTGGCCGTGGCGCGCGCCTTCGTCTCCGAGCCCCGGGTGCTCTTCGCCGACGAGCCCACGGGCAACCTCGACTCCGCCACCGGCGAGAACGTGATCGGCCTGCTCTTCGAGATGAACCGCGAGCGCGGGACCACCCTCGTGCTGGTGACGCACGACGCGGAGCTCGCCCGCCGGTGCGACCGGCGCATCCACATCAGCGGCGGCGCCGTGACGCACGAGGACTAGCGGCCCATGGGCTCGTTCGGCCTCGCCATGCGCATGCTGCGCCGCAACGCCTCCTCGGGCGAGCTGCGGGTGCTCTTCTTCGCGCTCTTCATCGCGGTGGCGAGCGTCACCACCGTGGGCTCCTTCGCCGACCGGGTGCAATCGGCCCTCGACGTGCAGGCCAACGAGCTGCTGGGCGGCGACCTCGTCGTCGTCTCCGACCATCCGGTGCCGGGTGTTTTCCGCGAGGAGGCGCGGCGCCTGGGCCTGAAGGCGGCCGAGACCCTCACCTTCCCCAGCATGGTCTCGGCCCCGCACGGCGTGAACCTCGCGCAGATCAAGGCGGTGTCGTCGAACTTCCCGCTGCGCGGGCGGCTTCGCATCGCCGAGGATCCCAACGGCGAGGACGCGGAGGTGATCGGCGCGCCGCTGCCCGGCACCGTGTGGATCGGCGTGCCCCTCGTGGGCCGCATCGGCGTGCACGTGGGCGACACGCTCAAGGTCGGGCGCGCGCGCCTCGTGGTGACCGCCGTCATCACCCGCGAGCCCGACAGCGTCCTCGACTACTTCGGCATCGCCCCGCGCGTGCTGATGAGCGAGGCCGACCTGCCCGCCACGGGGCTCATCCAGGTGGGCAGCCGGGTGACCTACCGGCTGCTGCTCTCGGGCCCGCCCGAGGCGGTCGCGCGCTATCGCGCCGCGATGGCGCCGAAGCTCGGACGCGGCGAGCGCCTGGAGGGCGTGCGCGACGCCCGCAGCGAGGTGCGCACGGCGCTCGAGCGCGCGCAGCGCTTCCTGGGGCTGGCCTCGCTGCTTTCGGTGATCCTCGCCGCCGTGGCCGTGGCGCTCGCCGCGCGCCGCTTCTCGCAGCGCCAGATGGACACCGCCGCGATGATGCGCTGCCTCGGGGCGACCCAGTCGAAGCTCTTCGCGCTGCACGCCTGGCAGTTCGCGGTCCTGGGCGCCGTGGGCTGCGTGGCCGGCGGGATCGCGGGCTACGCCGCGCAGGCGCTCCTCGCGCACTCGCTCGCGTCGTTCTTCGTGGTGGCGCTGCCGCTGCCGGGGCCGCTGCCGGCCCTGCGCGGGGCGGCCATCGGCTTCGTGCTGCTGCTGGGCTTCACGCTGCCGCCGCTGCTCAGGCTGCGCAACGCGCCCACGCTGCGGGCGCTGCGCCACGACCTCGCGCCCGCCGAGCCCCTGTCGGCCGCCGCGTTCGTGGCCGGCTTCGCCGCGCTCGCGGCGCTGATCGTGTGGGAGGCGGGAGACGTGAAGCTGGGCGCGATCGCCCTGGGCGGCTTCGCCGGCGCGCTCGCCGTGGCGGGGCTCGCGGGCTACGGGCTCATCCGGCTCGCCTCGGGGGCGCGCGGCGCGGCCCAGGGCCCGTGGCGCTACGGCCTCGCCAACCTGCGCCGGCGCACGGGGGCGAGCCTCGTGCAGATCGTCGCGCTGGGCCTGGGGCTCATGGCGATGCTCATGCTCACCCTCGTGCGCACGGAGCTGCTCACGCGCTGGCAGCAGTCGCTGCCCGCCGACATGCCCAACCGCTTCGCGATCAACATCCAGACCGACCAGCTCCCCGCCGTCAAGGCCTACTTCGACCGCCACCGCCTCGCGACCCCGGACCTCTACCCGATGGTGCGCGGGCGCCTCACGGCGATCGCCGGCCGGCCCGTGTCGGCGGCCGCGTACACGAGCGAGCGCGCGAAGCACCTGGTCGAGCGCGAGTTCAACCTCTCGTGGGCCGGCAAGCTGCGCGCGGACAACCGCGTCGTGGCCGGCCGCTTCTGGGGCCCGGGCGAGACGCAGCCGCAGTTCTCGGTGGAGGAGGGCATCGCGAAGGCGCTCGGCATCAAGGTGGGCGACAGGCTCGCCTTCGACGTGGCCGGCTCGCGCTTCGAGGCGAAGGTGACGAGCCTGCGCAAGGTGAACTGGGACTCGTTCAAGCCCAACTTCTTCGTGATCGCCACCCCCGACGTGCTGCAGGGCTACCCGGCGAGCTGGATCACGAGCTTCCACCTGGGCGCCGGGCACGAGGACGTGGTGACGGGCCTGGTGCGCCGGTTCCCCAACGTGAGCGTGATCGACCTGTCGGCCATGATCGTGCAGTTCCAGCACATGACCGAGCAGGTCTCGCGCGCGGTGGAGTACGTGTTCCTCTTCGCGATCGCCGCCGGGCTCGTGGTGCTCTTCGCCGCGATCACCTCCACGCAGGAGGAGCGCGTCCTCGAGGGGGCGGTGCTGCGCACCCTCGGCGCCAGCTCCCGGCAGCTGGCCACGATCCAGCTCGCGGAGTTCCTCGCCATCGGGCTGCTCGCCGGCGTGGTCGCCTCGGCCGGCGCGGTGGCGCTGTCGAGCGTGCTCGCCGAGCGCGTGCTCGGCATCGCCTACGAGTTCCACTGGCGCCTGCCCGTGACGGGCATGCTCGTGGGCGCCCTGGGCGTGGCCCTCGCCGGACTGCTCGGCACGCGCCGGATCGTGGGCGCGGCGCCGATGCCCACCATCCGCGCGCTGGGCTAGGACCTCACGCCGGGGGCAGGCCGTCGCGGGCCGAGGCGTCGCGCGCGAGGTAGCGCGTGATCCTCGGCGGGTCGGGCCCGAGGTGGAACGCGAAGCGCTCGTCCTGGTCCTGCACGTCGAAGGCGCTGAAGCGGTCGAAGCGGCGCAGGTAGTCGGCCCAGCTCTCGCAGGCGAAGTACTCGATGTAGCGTCCCGGCACCTGCACGTCCTCGAAGAGTCCCCACGACACCGCGCCTCCGCGCAGCCGCGCCCCGCGGCTCTTCGCCATCACGCGCTCGAATTCCTCCGCGCGCGTGGGCTCGATCAGGTACTCGAGCGTCACCATCACCGGGCCCGCATCGGGCTCGATCTCGCGCGCGGGCACCGGCTCTTCCCACGGGTGGATCGGCGTGTGGTCCTCGGCCTCGGCGCCGGAGAGCGGGCGCCCGCGCGTGAGGACGAGCCCGGCCAGCATGCTCGCGGCCGCGCAGGCGAGGCTCAGGCGCACGCCCGACCCCTCGGCGATGCGCCCCCAGACGAGCGCGCCCAGGGCGGAGCTGCCCATGATCGCCATCTGGTAGATCGACATGCCGCGCGCGCGCACCCAGTCGGGCAGGGCGTGCTGGGCCGAGATCGTGACGGAGTTGGCGGTGGTGATCCAGCCCATGCCCGCCACGACCATCGCCGGCGAGGCGACCCAGGGGCTGGGCGCCGCGGAGACGATCGCGGTGCCCAGCGCGTTGGCGAGCGAGCCGTACACGATGAGCTGGTCGCCCGACCAGCGCGCGCGAAGCTGCGGCAGGCGCGTGGCGGCGAAGACGGCCCCCGCCCCGAGGGAGGCGAGGAGCAGGGTGTACGTGCGCGCGCCGCCGCCGTGCAGCGTCTTGGCCACCAGCGGCAGCAGCGCCAGCAGCGCCGTGGAGTTGAGGAAGAAGGCCGAGGTGCGGATCACGGCGTCGCGCATGCGCCGCGACTCGCGCACGTACTGCCAGCCCAGGCGCATCGCCCCGAGGAAGCGCTCGCCGGGCAGCACCGAGGGCTTGCTGCGGCGCTTCCAGCGCAGCAGCACGAGCCCGGCCGCGAGCGAGAGCGCGAAGTTCAGCGCGAAGACGTAGGCGCTGCCGAGGGCGGCGATGATGGCGCCGGCCACGAGCGGGCCCACGACCCGCGAGAGGTTGGTCGCCACGCCGTTGAGCGCGAGCGCGGCCGGCAGGAGCGTGCGCGGGACGAGCTCCGGCACGACCGCGGCGAAGACCGGCCAGCGCATCGCGAGCCCGATGCCGTTGGTGAAGACGAGCGCCAGCAGCACGTACGGCGTCAGGCCGCCCGCGACCGTGACGAGGAAGAGGATCGCCGCGTTTCCCGCCACCCAGAGCTGGGTGGTGATGAAGTACCGGCGCCGGTCGAGGATGTCGGCGAAGGCCCCGCTCGGCAGCCCCAGCAGGAACACCGGGCTCGCCGAGGCGGTCTGCACGAGCGCCACCAGCATCGGCGAGGAGGTGAGCGTCGTCATCACCCAGGCCGCCGCCACGTCGTTCATCCACATGCACACGTTGGCCGTGAGCCAGACGAGCCAGAGCATGCGGAAGGTGCGGTCGCGCAGGGGCGCCCAGGCCGAGGGGCGGCCCCACTGGGCTTCCGCGGCGTCTTCGATCGGGTCTTGTGCGGCCATGGCGGGTCGATGGGGGCAGTGCGAGCGTACCACCTGCGTATAATCACGCCTCCCCGCCGTCGCCCCCCGCCTTCGATGCCCGGCCGCGCCGCTTCGTTCCACGCCTCCCCGTACCTGTTGCTCACGCTGACCGCGCTCTTCTGGTCGCTCAACTGGGTGATCGGGCGCGCGATCGCGGGGCACGTGACACCCTTCGCCCTCGCCTTCGTGCGCTGGGTGGTGGCCGTCTCGGTCATGATGCCCTTCGCCTGGCCGCAGATCCGCGCCCACCGCGCGACGCTGCGGCGGCACTGGCGCACGGTGCTCTGGCTCGGCTTCTGGGGCACCGGGCTGCACAACGTCTTCGCGTACATGGGGCTGCAGTACACCACCGCCACCAACGGCGTGATGCTGAACAGCGCCGTGCCGGTGATGATCATCGTGCTGGGCTGGCTCGTGTACCGGGAGACGATCACCCGCGTGCAGACCCTGGGCGTGGCGGTGTCGCTCTGCGGCGTGCTCGCGATCCTCACCCGCGGCGACCTCTCGGTCCTCGCGCGCCTGTCGCTCAACAAGGGCGACCTCATCGTGCTGGCGGGGATGACCTTCTGGGCCGCCTACACCATCTTCCTGCGCATGAAGCCGCCCGGGCTGCCGGGGCTGGCGCTCCTCGCCTGCTGCGGCTGCGTGGGCGTGACGCTCCTCGCGCCGCTCTTCCTCTACGAGCTCGCCTTCCTCGGCGGGCACGTCGAGCTCACGCCGGCCACCCTGGGCGCCATGGCCTTCATCGGCATCTTCCCGTCGTTCGTGGGCTACGTCTTCTGGAACCGGGGGGTGGCGGAGGTGGGCCCGAACGTGGCCGGCATCTTCATGCACCTCATGCCGGCCTTCGGCGCGCTCCTCGCGTGGCTCTTCCTGGGCGAGCGCATCCGGCTCTTCCACGTGGCCGGCATCGGGCTGATCCTCGGCGGCATCGCGCTCACCGCCCGCGGGCGCCGGGCGGTGCCGGAGCCGGGGCCGGAGTAGGCGCGGGCTGCCTATAATCGGCCATGGACTTGATACTCTGGCGCCACGCCGAGGCCGAGGACGACGCCCCCGGCGGCGACCTCGAGCGCGCGCTCACGAAGCGCGGGCGCAAGCAGGCCGAGCGCATGGCGCAATGGCTGCGCCCGCGGCTCGACGGCGACTGGCGCGTGCTCGCGAGCCCCGCCCGGCGCGCGGTCCAGACCGCCAGGCCCCTCGATCTCGACTGCGAAGTGCGCGCGGCGCTGGCGCCCGGGGCCCCGGCTCGGGCGGTGCTGGTCGAGGCGGGATGGCCGGACACGGCGCGCAACGTCCTCGTCGTGGCGCACCAGCCCACGCTGGGCCAGGTCGCGGCCCGGCTGCTCGGGACGGAAGCGGGCGACCTCGCGGTGCGCAAGGGCGCGATCTGGTGGTTCGCCGCCCGCGAGCGCGGCGCCGGGCGGCAGACCGTGCTGAAGGCCGTCCTCGACCCGGACCTGCTCGGCTAGCGCGGGACGCGGTGCAGCCGGCGATCGTCTTCGTGGCGCGCACGCTCGGGCGCGACTGGCCCGACATCGCGACGCTCGACGAGGCGGGGCTCGACCGCGAGCACGCGCGCTTCCGCCGGGGCATCGAGAACTGGATCGTGCAGACCTACGTGCGCCTGCGCGGGGCGCTGCGCGCGCGCGGCTTCGAGGTGCGCATCGGCGAGCGCTTCGAGCGCGGCGCGATCTGTGTCGCCCACCGCGACGACCTCAACCGCTACGGCGATCCCCTCCACGACTGCTACATCGTGGCCGCGCGCGCCGACCGCCCGCCGGTGCGGGTGGCGCAGATCGAGGTGGTGCAGAACCGCCAGCAGGCCGGCTCGTCCCGGGCGCGCCTCGTCCCCCACTGGCCCCAGCCGGGACTGCTTGCCCGCGACCCGGCACGGGGCGCGCGCCTCGAGCGCGCGGTGTACTACGGCCGCGACAACTCGGTGCCGGCCTGGTACCGGGATCCGGCGTTCCACCGCGCGCTCGCGGCACTCGGCGTCTCGCTCGTCGTGCGCGACCACGGCTGGAACGACTACCGCGACGTGGACATCGTGCTCGCCCACCGCGACGAGACGCCGTCGATGCTCGCGAACAAGCCCGCCTCCAAGCTGGTGAACGCCTGGCTCGCGGGCGTGCCCGCGCTGGCGGCGCCGGAGCCCGCGTTCGAGGCGCTGCAGAGGAGCCCGCTGGACTTCGTCGCCACGCGCGATGCGGCCTCGACGCTCGCCGCCTTGGAGGCGCTCGTGCGCGATCCCGGCCGGTACCGCGCGATGGTGGACAACGGCCGGCGGCGCGCGGGAGACTTCAGCGTCGAGGCCGTGCGCGCGCGCTGGCTGGACCTTCTCGCCGGCGAGGCGGCCCCCGCGTTCCGGCGCTGGCGCGCGCGGCCGGCCCCGGCGCGCTGGGCGCAGAGCGTGCTCGCGATGACCGCGCAGAAGCTCGAGGCCAAGCGCTTCCGCGCCCGCGAGGAGCGCGAGCGCCGGCAGCTCGGGCGGGGGCGGGGCGCGGCGCTAGAATGAGGGCTCGCCGCAGGCCCGGGAGATTTCCATGAGACTCACCGACGAGCAGCTCGCCGCCTTCGACCGCGACGGCTACCTCTTCTTCCCGCAGCTCTTCCGCCCCGAGGAGCTGCGCCCGCTGCTCGAGGAGGTGCCGCGGCTGTACGCCCAGCGCCGTCCGGAGAACGTGCGGGAGAAGGGCAGCGAGGCGGTGCGCACCAACTTCGCGGCCCACATGTACAGCGAGCCCTTCGCGAGGCTCGCGCGCCATCCCCGCATGGTGGAGCCGGCGATGCAGATCTTCGGCGAGGAGGTCTACATGCACCAGTTCAAGATCAACGGGAAGATGGCCTTCGACGGCGACGTCTGGCAGTGGCACCAGGACTACGGCACGTGGAAGGCGGACGACCTGATGCCCGAGCCGCGGGCGATGAACGTCGCGATCTTCCTCGACGAGGTGAACGAGTTCAACGGGCCGCTCATGTTCATCCCCGGCAGCCACCAGCTGGGCGCCCTCGACGCGGCCCACGACACGAGCACCACGAGCTATCCGCTCTGGACCATCGACCATGACGTGATCGCGAAGCTCGTCGCGCGCGGCGGGATCGTGGCGCCGAAGGGACCGGCCGGCTCGATGATCCTGTTCCACTCCTGCCTCGTGCACGCGTCGACCTCCAACCTCTCGCCCTGGAACCGCGTGTCCGTCTACCTGAGCCTCTGCGCGGTCTCCAACCACATCCGCCGCTTCAAGCGCCCCGAGTACATCGCCCACCGCGACTTCACCCCCATCGCCTGCCTGCCCGACGACTGCCTCCTCGAACCGGGGACGGACCCCGTTTTCTCTTAGGCGGAACGTGTTTGCGGCCGGTCGGCGGCCGGGCCTTCCTTTCCCGGTCGCCCCGGCCTGCCCGGGGTCGCCCGGACTGCGAAGGCGCGGGCAAGCGACGAAACGAACGCTTCTCGTCCCAGCACCGCTCCGCTGTTGATGGCGTTGCGAATCCGGTCCAGTTCCGCCCGGGCGACGGGCTCGTCGAAGAGCGCGCGGTACGCGGTACGGCGCTGGCTGTCGTCTCTGCCGAGATCGAGATAGACCGGGTGGGGCGACATGAGGTCCGATTGCCGGCCTTCGGCGTTGACCCCGTAGCTGGACCACCGATATTGCGAGGGATGCCCCACCATGCCCGCGCGTACCGGGTTCATCTCGATGTACCGGTGACATCGCAGCAGGTAACCTTCGGAATCGACGATGCAGGACCTGAATCGGCCCTCGAACAGCGCCCCGGACCGGGCGTGCCTTCTGTTCACATGCTGCGCGAAACGCTGGCCTAAATGCTTCATCAGGAGGGACGGAGCTTCGGTTCGCGAGGGCGTGAGAAGCAGGTGCACGTGGTTGGTCATCAGCACATATGCGTGCACGGCACAGGCGCAGCGCTCCGACAATTCATCGAGCATGGCGAGGTAGACGCGAAAATCGCGCTCGTCGCGAAAGCACGGTTGCTTGTCGTTTCCCCGCTGGATGAGATGCAGGGGCAACCCCGGAATCCTCAACCTCGCTCGGCGCGGCATGGCGATCTCCTCCGACTCATGCGCGCATTAACGCGTCGGGCGCCCTTCACGCCGACACGCGTTCCGCCTAAGGGAAAACGGGGTCTGTCCCCGGTTTCGCCGGCGGCGACAGGCGTTCCGCCTAAGGGAAAACGGGGTCTGTCCCCGGTTCAGTCGAGGGACATGCCCACGGAGGACCACTGCTCCTTCTCGGCCTCGAGCGCCAGGGCGACGAGGCTGTGGTCCTCGAGCCAGGCGCGGTCGACCTCCAGGCGGAAGCCGCGGGGCTTGCGAGCGGCCTTCATCCTCGGCAGCTTCAGCGCGCGCCGGCTGCGGTAGAAGATCACGGCCACGCGCAGGCAGAAGGCGAGGGCGGCCAGGCGCGGATCGTCGTCGAAGGCCGCGCGCATCTTCGAGAGCTTGCCGCGCTGGGCGAGCACGAGGTTCGACAGCCACCCCTGCTCCTGGCGCGAGAAGCCGGGCATGTCCGCGTTGGCGAGGACGTAGGCGGAGTGCTTGTGGTACGAGCCCTGGGCGATGGAGATGCCGATCTCGTGCAGCTTCGAGGCCCAATCGAGGAAGTCGGCGAGGGGGGCGAGCTCGTTCGTCCCCTCGTCGAGCTGGCGCAGCAGCTCCCCGGCGAGGGCCGCCACGCGCTGCGCCTGGACGATGTCCACGTGGTAGCGGTGCACGAACTGGTCGACCGTCACCTCCCGGATGTCGCGGTGGTGCACGCGCCCCAGCAGGTCCCAGAGCACCCCGTCGCGCAGCGCCCCCTCGGCCACCGTCATCTCCTCGAGCCCCAGCTCGTCGAACACGGCCGACATGATCGCCACGCCGCCGGCCACGACCGGCACGCGGTCCTCGCGCAGTCCCGCGAGCGCGAGCCTGCGGAAGTCCCCCGCGGCCACCAGCTCGTCGCGCAGCCAGTCGAGCCCGGCGGCGCTGATGCCGCGCGCGGCCCGGCCGTTCTTCACCAGGACCTCGGCGATCGAGCGCGCGGTGCCCGAGGAGCCGATCGCCTCCTTCCAGCCGGTCTTCTCGAAGCGCGCCGCGATCGCCTGCACCTGCTCGCGCGCGGCGTACTGCGCCTGGCGCAGCGCCTTCTTCTCGATGCGCCCCTCGGGGAAGTAGCGCGCGGTGTAGCTCACGCAGCCCATGTAGAGGCTTTCCATCTCCTTCGGGCGCCACTTGCTGCCGATGATGCACTCGGTCGAGCCGCCGCCGATGTCGACCACCAGGCGGTTGTGCGCCGACATGGGCAGCGAGTGCACCACGCCCAGGTAGATGAGGCGGGCCTCCTCGCGCCCGGAGATCACCTCGATCGGGAAGCCGAGCGTGTCCTCGGCCCGGCGCAGGAAGGCGCGCGCGTTCTTCGCCACGCGCAGCGCGTTGGTGCCGACCACGCGCACCGCCTCCCCGGGCATGCCGGCCAGGCGCTCGGAGAAGCGCTTGAGCGCGGCGAGCGCGCGGTCCTGGGCGAGGCTGTCGAGGATCTTGTCGGCGGTGAGCCCGCTGCCCAGGCGCACGGTCTCCTTCATGGAGTCGAGCGGATAGAGCTGCTCGCCGGCCACGCGCGCGATGGCGAGGTGGAAGCTGTTCGAGCCGAGGTCGACCGCGCCGAGGGTGGTATATTCCATGGGGGGTGAAGCGGGGCGCCGTGAACGATCTGGCCGCCGAAGTATCGCACAGTTCCCGCGATCCTCCGCCCCGCCGCCCGCCGCTGTCTCGCGACCGTCACGAGCGTCCCCTACCGTCATGGCGAGCAAATCCAAGGCCCGTTCCGCGCGCTCGACGTCGCACGTCCCCGACCAGTTCCTCAACCGCGAGCTGCAGGCGCTCGAGTTCAACCGCCGCGTCCTCGCGCAGGCCGAGGACCGGGCGGTGCCGCTGCTCGAGCGCCTCAAGTTCCTCTGCATCGTCTCGTCCAACCTCGACGAGTTCTTCGAGATCCGGGTCTCGGGCGTGAAGGAGCAGATCAAGACCGGCGCCTCGCTCACGCCGGGCCCCGACGGGCTCACCCCGCTGCAGGTCTTCCGCCAGGTCTCGGCCCGCGCGCAGGGCATCGTCGAGCGCCAGTACCGCCTGCTCAACGAGGAGGTGCTCCCGGCGCTCGCGCTCGAGGGCATCCGGTTCCTGCGCCGCTCGGAGTGGTCGCCGAGCCAGCAGGAATGGATCCGCGACTACTTCTTCCGCGAGATGATGCCGGTGCTCACGCCCATCGGGCTGGATCCCGCGCACCCGTTCCCGCGCGTGCTCAACAAGAGCCTGAACTTCGCCGTCGAGCTCGACGGGCGCGACGCCTTCGGCCGCGACTCGCGCGCGGCCATCGTGCAGGCCCCGCGGGTGCTGCCGCGCGTCTTCCGCCTGCCGCCCGGGATCGCCCAGGGACCCGACGACTTCGTCTTCCTCAGTCTCCGTGCTGCACGCGCACGTGGGCGAGCTCTTCTCGGGCATGCACGTGCTCGGCTGCTACCAGTTCCGGGTCACGCGCAACTCCGACCTCTTCGTCGAGGAGGAGGAGGTGAAGGACCTGCGCAAGGCGCTGCAGGGCGAGCTGCCGCAGCGCCACTTCGGCGACGCGGTGCGCCTGGAGGTCGCCGACAACTGTCGGAGTCGATGACGCGCTTCCTGCTCGCCCAGTTCGGCCTCGAGGGCGACGACCTCTACGCCGTGGCGGGGCCGGTGAACCTCGCGCGCCTCATCAGCATCCCCGACCAGGTGAACCGCCCGGACCTGCAGTACGCGCCCTTCGTGCCGGGCGTGCCCAAGCCGCTCACCAAGGGGCGCGACCTCTTCGAGGTGATCCGCAAGGGCGACGTGCTGCTGCACCGCCCGTTCCAGTCGTTCGCGCCGGTGATCGACTTCCTGCGCGCCGCCGCGCTCGACCCGCAGGTGGTCGCGATGAAGCTCACCGTGTACCGCACCGGCACCGACTCCGTGATCATGCAGACGATGGTCGACGCCGCCCGCGCGGGCAAGGAGGTGACGGTCGTCGTGGAGCTGATGGCGCGCTTCGACGAGGAGGCCAACATCAACTGGGCGGCCAAGCTCGAGGAGGTGGGCGCGCACGTGGTCTACGGCGTGGTGGGCCACAAGACGCACGCCAAGATGGCGATGGTCGTGCGCCGCGAGGGCGGGCGGCTCGTGCGCTACTGCCACCTGGGCACCGGCAACTACCATCCCCGCACCGCGCGCCTGTACACCGACTTCGACCTGCTCACGGCGAAGGACGCGATCGGCGCCGACGTGAACGAGGTGTTCCAGCAGCTCACGGGCCTGGGCAAGGTGACCAAGCTCGCCCACGTGTGGAGCGCGCCCTTCACGCTGCACGAGCGCATCCTCGAGGCGATCGAGGCCGAGACGCGCACGGCCCGCTCCGGCAAGCCCGCCCGCATCATGGCGAAGATGAACGCGCTGCTCGAGGCGCAGGTGATCGAGGCGCTCTACCGGGCCTCGCAGGCCGGCGTGAAGGTCGATCTCCTCGTGCGCGGCGTCTGCGCGCTGCGCCCCGGGGTGCCCAAGCTCTCGGACAACATCCGCGTGCGCTCGATCGTCGGGCGCTTCCTCGAGCACACGCGGATCTTCTACTTCCGCAACCGCGGCGACCCGCGCGTGTACCTGTCGAGCGCCGACTGGATGGACCGCAACTTCTTCCGCCGCATCGAGCTGTGCTTCCCGGTGCTCGACCCGAAGCTGCGCCGCCGGGTCGTCGCCGAGGGGCTCAAGCTCTACCTGGACGACAACGTGCAGGCCTGGGAGATGCAGCCGGACGGGGCGTTCAGGCGCGTGCGCCGGGGCCGCTCGCCGGCCCGATGCGCGCAGCGCGAGCTGCTGAAGGCGCTGGCGCGGTAACGGGGCAGGCGCGCCCGGCGCGCCTCAGTCCCAGAACTTCCACCACGAGCCGCCGCGGTTCCTTCCCCGCGCGGTGAGGGGATCGTCCGGGTAGTTGCGCGCGAGCACCTTCTTCGCGTCGTCGCGCAGCTTCGTCATGCCCATGCGGTCGTAGGCCTCGACGAGGATGTCGAGCGCCTCGCGCCGGCTGGCGGACACCGGGAACCGGGTGATCGCCTCCTGGGCCCGGTTGGCGGCGGCGAGATAGGCGCCGCGCTTGAGGTAGTAGCGGGCGACCTGGACCTCGTGGCGGGCGAGGGCCTCGGCGAGGTAGGCCATGCGGGCGCGCGAGTCCTCGACGTAGCGGCTGTCGGGAAAGCGCGTGACCAGCTCCTTGAAGCCCTCGAACGCCTCGCGCGCGCTCTTCGGGTCGCGCTCGGCGAGGTCCTGCTTGACCAGGCGCCCCAGCGGGCCGATGTCCTCGCGGAAGTTCGCGAGCGCCTTGAGGTAGAGCGCGTAGTCGACGTTGGGGTGGTTGGGGTGCAGCTTGATGAACTTCTCGGCGGCGGCCACGGCCTGCGCGGGCTCGTCCTGCTTGTAGTAGCAGTAGGCGATCTCGATCTGCGCCTGCTGCGCGAAGCGCCCATAGGGGAACTTCGACTCGAGCTGCTCGTAGATCTTGGCGGCCTGCTCCCAGTTCTGGGCGTCGAACTGCTCCTTGGCCGCCTGGTAGTACTGCTCGGCGGTCCAGTCCTTCCGCTCGTCGAGCTTGTTGCCCAGCATGCCGCACGCGGCGAGCGCCAGCGCCAGGAGCAGCGCTGCCATTGCCGTTACACTTCGATTCATGGCGAATTCCGTTTCGCGAAGCGCGAATTATACCCCGGCCCCGCAGGCCGGCCGGCCCCTGCGCCTGACGATTCCGCTCGAGCTGGCGGGGCTGCGCCTGGACCAGGCGCTGGCCCGGCTGCTGCCCGGCGAGTCGCGCAGCCGCCTCGCGCGCCTCATCGACGAGGGGCGGGTGCGGGTGGACGGAAGCGCGGCGGCGGCGCGCACGAAGGTGAAAAGCGGCGAGGACGTCGAGGTGGCGCTCGCCCCGCGCCCGGTCGACACCGCCTTCGGCCCGGAGCCCATCGCGCTCGCCGTGGTGCACGAGGACGACCAGGTGCTCGTGATCGACAAGCCCGCGGGGCTGGTGGTGCACCCGGGCAGCGGCAACTGGGCCGGGACGATGTTGAACGCCCTGCTGCACCACGCCCCGCGGCTCGGGGGCCTGCCGCGGGCCGGCATCGTGCACCGCCTCGACAAGGACACGAGCGGCCTGCTGGTGGTGGCGAAGACCGAGGCGGCGCAGCTCGACCTGGTGCGCCAGCTGCAGGCGCGCGAGGTGCGGCGCACCTACCTCGCCCTCGTGCGCGGACGCGTCGCCGCGGCCGGCAAGGTGGAGGCGCCGATCGGCCGCCACCCCGTGCACCGCACGCGCATGGCCGTGGTCGCCGGGGGAAAGGCCGCCGTCACCCGCTACCGCGTGCGCGAGGCGTTCGCCGCCCACACCCTCCTCGAGTGCTCCCTGGAGACCGGCCGCACGCACCAGATCCGGGTGCACATGGCCTCGATCGGCCATCCCATCGAGGGCGACGCGGTGTACGCCGGGCGCGGCGAGCGGCGGCTGCCGCGCCAGGCGCTGCACGCGTGGAAGCTCGGGTTCCGCCACCCGGGCAGCGGGCAGCCGGTCGCGTTCGACTCGCCGATGCCCGCGGACATGGCGGCGCTCGTCGCCGCGCTGCGCCGGTGAGACTGCCCGGCGAGTGGCTGCGGCCCGACTGGCCGGCGCCCGCCGGCGTGCGCGCGTTCGTGACGACGCGCGCGGGCGGCGTGAGCGAGGGCGAGTACGGGTCGATGAACCTGGGGCTGCGCAGCGGTGACGACCCGGCGCGCGTCGAGCGCAACCGCGCGATCGTGCGCTCGCACCTGCCCGCGGCCCCGCGCTACCTCGCGCAGGTGCACGGCGCCGCCGTGGCCCGCGTCGACCGGCCCGGCGACGGCGACGCCCCCCGCGCCGATGCGGCGGTGGCGGCCACGCGCGGCGCGGTCTGCTGCGTCCTCACGGCCGATTGCCTGCCGCTGCTGCTGTGCGACGCGGCCGGCACGCGGGTGGCGGCGGTGCACGCGGGCTGGCGCGGGATGGCCGCCGGCGTGATCGAGGCCGCCGTGGCCGCGCTCGAGGTGCCGGCGCGCGAGCTCCTCGCGTGGATGGGACCGGCGATCGGGCCGCGCGCCTTCGAAGTGGGCCCCGAGGTGCGCGACGCGTTCGAGGCGACCGATCCCGGCGCCTGCGAGGCCTTCGCGCCGCACCGCCCGGGCAAGTACCGCGCCGACCTCTACGCGCTCGCGCGCCGGCGGCTCGCCCGCTGCGGGGTCGCGGGCGTGCACGGCGGCGGCTTCTGCACCTTCCACGAGCCCGGGCGCTTCTTCTCCTACCGGCGCGAGCCGCGCAGCGGGCGCATGGGCGCCTACGTGTGGATCGCGTGATGGTGCTCGCCTACATCCTGGTGGCGTGCGTGCTGGGCACGCTGCTCTCGCTCGCGATCGCGGCCGTGGTCGCCTTCCGGGTGCAGGCCCGCTGGGTGCCGACGCTCGTGAGCTTCGCGGTGGGCGCGCTCCTGGGCGCGGCCTTCCTCGACCTGCTGCCGCACCTCTTCGAGGAATCGAAGGACGCCTCGCGCACCGCCGGGCTCATCCTCGCGGGCCTGCTGGTCTTCTTCGTGCTGGAGAAGATGCTGCTGTGGCGCCACCATCACCACCCCGGCGAGGGCCTGGAGGAGGTCGAGCCGCCGGCGGGGCCCGACGCCTATCAGGACCACGGCCGCACCGGCTGGATGATCGTGTTCGGCGACGCGTTCCACAACTTCACCGACGGGGCGATCATCGCCAGCGCCTTCATGGCCGACGTGAAGCTGGGCGTGGTGACCTCCCTCGCCATCATCGCGCACGAGATCCCCCAGGAGATCGGCGATTTCCTGGTGCTGCTGCACTCCGGCTTCGGCAAGCGCAAGGCGCTCCTCCTCAACGCGCTCTCGGGGCTGGCGGCCGTGCTGGGGGCGCTCATCGCCTGGGCGGCGCTGTCGGCCGTCTCGGGCTGGATCCCCTACATCCTCGCGATGGCGGCCGCGAGCATGATCTACATCGCCGTGGCGGACCTCATCCCGGGCCTGCACCGGCGCACGGCCCTCGCCGACTCCCTCGCGCAGATCGTCTTCATCGGGCTGGGCATCGGCCTCATCTGGCTCATGCACGCCGTGTTGTTTCCCGGCGTCTGAGGGCATAAAGTGGTTCCTCCACCCCTGCCGCATCCCATGCCCGACACCGACACCCCGAACGACGCCGAGGCGCTCGCCGCGCGCCTGCGCGAGACGAACGACAAGCTCGTCGCGTCCCTGGGTGGCGAGGGCGCCACGCAGCAGGTGATGGCGGGCTTCGCCGAGGCGTACCGCGCCTGGCTGGAGGCGATGGCGGCCAAGCCCGAGACCATGCTCGACCTGCAGGGCCGCTACATGCAGGAGCAGTTGCGCCTGTGGATGCAGGCCCTGCACCCGGGCGGGCCCGCGGCGCCGGCCGTGCAGGACAAGCGCTTCGCGGCCCCCGAGTGGGACGCGCTGCCCGTCTTCCGCTATTTCCGCGACTCCTACCTCCTCACCTCGAGGATGATGATGCAGGCGGTGGAGGAGTCGGCGCTGGACGCGCCGACCAAGCAGCGCATGCGCTTCTTCATGCGCCAGTACCTCGACGCGGCCGCGCCCTCGAACTACCTCCTCACCAACCCCGAGGCGCTCAAGGAGGCGATGGCGAGCCGCGGCGAGACGCTGCAGGAGGGCCTGAAGAACCTGCTGGCGGACCTCGAGAAGGGCCGCATCTCGATGACCGACGAGCAGGCCTTCGAGGTGGGCCGCAACATCGCCGTGTCGAAGGGGGCGGTGGTCTGGGAGAACGAGCTGGTGCAGCTCGTCCAGTACGCGCCGCTCACGCAGAAGGTGCACGCCCGCCCGCTGCTCATGGTGCCGCCGTGCATCAACAAGTTCTACATCATGGACCTGCAGCCCGAGAACTCGCTGGTGCGCTATGCGGTGGAGCAGGGCCACACGGTATTCATGGTGTCGTGGCGCAACGTGAACGAGGCGCAGCAGTCCCTCACCTGGGACGACTACCTCGCCGAGGGGGTGATGGCGCCGATCGAGGAGGTGCGCCGCATCACCCGGCAGGAGAAGATCAACGCGCTGGGGTTCTGCATCGGCGGCACGCTGCTCGCCGCCGCGCTCGCCGTGCTCGACAAGCGCGGCCACCACCCGGTGGCGAGCCTCACGCTCCTCACGGCGCTGCTCGACTTCCGCGACGTGGGCGATATCCGCGTCTACATCGACGAGAGCTTCGTCGCCCGGCGCGAGAAGCAGCTGCGCAAGGGCGGCCTCGTGCCGGGCGCGGAGCTCGCGAGCGCGTTCTCGAGCCTGCGCGCCAACGACCTCATCTGGCCCTACGTGGTGAACAACTACCTCAAGGGACGCCAGCCGCCGGCCTTCGACCTGCTCTACTGGAACTCGGACGCCACGAACCTGCCGGGGCCGATGTACGCGTACTACCTGCGGCACACCTACCAGAACAACGAGCTGGCGAAGCCCGGCGCCCTCACGATGTGCGGGGTGCCGGTGAGCCTGAAGCGGCTGAAGCTGCCGGCGTTCGTCTTCGCCGCGCGCGAGGACCACATCGTGCCGTGGCGGGGCGGCTACCGCAGCGCCCTCACCCTCGGCAGCCGCGCCAAGTTCGTCCTGGGCGCCAGCGGTCACATCGCCGGCACCATCAACCCCGCCTCGAAGAACAAGCGCAGCTACTGGGTGAACGACCGGCTGGAGGCGGATCCGGACGCGTGGTTTGCGCGGGCGCAAGAGCGCCCTGGCAGCTGGTGGTCAGAATGGATGCGCTGGCTCGCGCCGCACGCGGGCCGGCCCGTCGCCGCCCGCCGGCGCCTGGGCGACGGCCGCCACAAGCCGATCGAGCCGGCGCCGGGGCGCTACGTGAAGGAGCGCGCGTAGGCCGCGGCGCCCGTTCGGACGAACCAGAAGGAGACCCCGGAAATGACGCAACGAATCGCGCTGGTGACGGGCGGCATGGGCGGCCTGGGCGAGGCGATCTGCATGAAGCTCGCGCGCATGGGCATCAAGGTGGTGGTCACCTACTCGCCGGGCAACACCCGGCACAAGGAGTGGCTGCAGGACATGGAAAGCCGCGACTACCACTTCTCGGCCTACGAGGCCGACGTCGCCGACTTCGATTCGTGCCAGCGGATGGTGGAGCTGGTGAGCCGCGAGGTGGGGCCCATCGACATCCTCATCAACAACGCCGGCATCACGCGGGACATGACGTTCCGGAAGATGACCAAGCCCGACTGGGACGCGGTCATGCACACGGACCTCGACAGCGTCTTCAACGTGACCAAGCCCGTCGTCGACGGGATGGTCGAGCGCGGCTGGGGGCGCGTGATCAACGTCTCGAGCGTGAACGGGCAGAAGGGGGCCTTCGGCCAGACCAACTACTCGGCGGCGAAGGCCGGCATGCACGGCTTCACGAAGGCGCTGGCGCTCGAGGTCGCGAGGAAGGGCGTCACCGTGAACACCATCTCGCCCGGCTACATCGGCACGCAGATGGTGCTCGCGATCCCGAAGGACGTGCTCGACACGAAGATCGTCCCCCAGATCCCGCTGGGCCGGCTGGGAAAGCCCGAGGAGGTCGCGGGGCTTTGCGCCTACCTCGCCTCGGACGAGGCGGCGTTCGTCACCGGCGCCAACATCGCGATCAATGGCGGGCAGCACATGTACTGAGGCCTCAGGCGTACATGTGCAGGCCGCCGTTCACCGAGAGGTTGGTGCCGGTGATGTAGGCGGCCTTCTCGGAGGCGAGGAAGGCCACGGCGTCGGCGACCTCCTCCGGCATCGCGAAGCGCCCGGCGGGAATCTCCGAGACGATCTTCTCGCGCACGTCCTCGCGGATGGCCATCACCATGTCGGTCTGCACGTAGCCGGGCGAGATCGCGTTCACGGTGACACCCTTGCGCACCACTTCCTGGGCGAGCGACTTGGTGAAGCCGAGGATGCCGGCCTTCGCCGCCGCGTAGTTGGTCTGGCCGAACTGCCCCCGCACGGCGTTCACCGACGAGATGTTGACGATGCGGCCCCAGCCGCGCTCGACCATGCCGTCGATCACGTGCCGCGTCACGTTGAAGACGCTGTCGAGGTTGGTCGACAGGACCGCGCGCCACTGCTCCGGGGTCATCTTGCGGAAGGTGGAATCGCGCGTGATGCCGGCGCAGTTCACCAGGATCTCGATCCCGCCGTGGGTCGCCTCGATGTCGCGGACCATCCGGCCCATCGCCTCGAAGTCGCTCACGTCGCCGAAGGCGAGGGCGGCGCGCTCGCCGTTCAACCCCGCGGCGGCCATCGCCCGGCGCCAGCGGTCCTCGGTGCCCGGGATGCCGAAGTTGGCCACCACGAAGTGGCCCTCGGCCGCCAGCCGCTTGCACACGGCCGTGCCGATGCCGCCCACGCCCCCCGTCACCAATGCGACCCTGCGTTCCATCGATCCCTTTCGCCGGCGCCAAAAAAAACCCCGGGTTTGGGCCCGGGGTTCGAACCTTTATCTTGCGATAAAGGAGGAGGAGACTTGAATGCGGTGCCGCCCGGTCACTTCCGCGGCTTGGCCCCGGCGCCCGCGCCGCGCACGCCCGCGTCGGCGAAGCTCGCCGCGTGCTTGGCGGCCTTGGCGAAGGTGTCGAAGGCGGCGGTGGTGGCCGCGAGCGAGGACTTGATCGCGGCGGCGGCGACATCGCCGCCGGCGGGGGCCGACCTCGCGGCCTGGTCCACGGTCTCGGTGACCGCCTGCTGGAAACGGGTCATGCGCTCCTCGGCGAGCCGCGACAGCTCGCCCTGCGCCTCGGCGGCGACCTCGTAGAGGCTGCGCGAGTAGCCCATCAGGTTCGCGAGCGCGTTCTCGGCGATGCGCGTGCGCAGGGAGAGCAGCTCCTGCACGTCCTTGGCGCCGGCGAGAGCCTTGGCGTTGAGCGTGGCCTGGCTGAGCGAGCCCTTGGCGTACTCGAGCTGGACCGTGAGGGTCCGCTCCGCGCTGTCCATCGAGATGCGCGTGAGCCGGGTGGCCGCGTCGACGGCGGCATTGCCCAGGTCGGAGAGGGGATTCGCGACGGTTGCCATGGCCTTGCTCCTGGTTCGGGGGGCGCGTATGGTGCGCCGCAACAATTCGGATTCTAGGGACGCCGCCGCCGCCTGTCAAGGCCGTTTTGGTGCGATGCACCATGCCGCGGCCCCGGGGCTGCCCGCCGTGCCCAAATTGCAATAAAATGAAATACTTGAACCCGCTCCGCCCATCCCGCCCGACACCCGCCGCGGCGCGCGAATGATGTAGCGCAGCAAACGAGAGGGAACCGTCCCCATGGCCTCGCCCCGCATCATCAAGAAGTATCCGAACCGCCGGCTCTACGACACGGAGACGTCGACCTACATCACGCTGGCGGACGTGAAGGAGCTGGTGCTGCAGTACCAGGAGTTCCAGGTGCAGGACGCGAAGACGGGCGAGGACCTCACGCGATCGATCCTGCTGCAGATCATCCTCGAGGAGGAGTCGGGCGGCGTGCCGATGTTCTCGACCGACATGCTCGCCAACATCATCCGGTACTACGGCCACGCGATGCAGGGGCTCATGGGCTCCTACCTCGAGCGCTCGATCTGCGCCTTCCACGAGGCGCAGAAGCGCTTCCAGGAGCAGACCCAGTCGCTCTATGGGGACCTGCCGAAGATGCCCGCCGACGCGTGGGCGCAATTCCTGTCGCAGCAGCAGCAGATCCCGAACGTGATGGGCGGCTACCTCGAGAAGGGCGCCAAGGCGGTGATCGGCATGCAGGAGGAGCTGCGCAACCAGGCGCTGCGGCTCTTCTCGGGCTTCCCCTACGGGGGCGCGCCCGGCGCCGAGCCATCCGCGCAGCAGGAGCCCGAGCCGCCGCCTGCCGGCCCGAAGCCGCGGGCGAAGGGCGGGCCCCGCAAGCCGCGCCGTCGCGACAAGTAGCCGGGCGGCGTCGCCATCCCGGGCGACGGGCCCGTCCCGCCGGGACGGCGCCTACCGCCGGCGCAGCTTGTGGTCGACGATCTTCACCTTGTCGCCTTCGCGAAAGCGGGGCGCTTGCGTGTAGCGGAACGTGCGCCTGCCGCCGTGTTCCATGCGCACGACCACCTCGTAGGTCGTCTTCTCGTTGCGGCGCTTCTCGATCTGGTGCCCGGCATAGGCCCCGCCGGCCGCGCCCGCGATGGTGGCCGCGGTGTTGCCGCGCCCGCTGCCGATCTGGTGGCCGAGGACGCCGCCGGCCAGCCCGCCGATCACCGCGCCGGCGCCGCTCGCCTCGCCTTCCTTCGTGAGCGTGCGCACCTCGGTGACGGTGCCGCAGGTCTTGCACGCGGCGAAGGCGGCGGGGGAGAGTGCCACGCCCGCGCCGAGCAGCACCGCGCACAGGGCGTTGGAAACGATTCGCTGGCTCATTTCGGGTCTCCGCAGACGGCTCGCGCCGAACGCCGGCGATCCTAGCACGCTCAGCCCTCGGCGCTCTTCAGCTGCGGGAACAGGATCACGTCGCGGATCGACGGGCTGTCGGTGAGCAGCATCACCAGCCGGTCGATGCCGATGCCCTCGCCCGCGGTGGGCGGCAGGCCGTACTCGAGCGCGCGGATGTAGTCGGCGTCGTAGTACATCGCCTCCTCGTCGCCGGCTTCCTTGGCCTTCGCCTGCGCCGCGAAGCGCGCCGCCTGGTCCTCGGGGTCGTTCAGCTCCGAGAAGCCGTTGGCGATCTCGCGCCCGTCGATGAAGAGCTCGAAGCGCTCGGTGATCGCCGGGTTCGGCGTCGTTGCGCGCGCGCGAGCGGCGAGACCTCGGCCGGGATAGTCGATGATGAAGGTCGGGCTCGACCAGCTTCTCCTCGGTCGTCGCCTCGAAGAGCTGCAGCTGCAGCGAGCCCCAGCCCGTCGGTCGGCGAACACCTCGACGTCGAAGCGGCACGAGCTGCGGCCTTGAGGCAGTCGCGGTCGTGCGAGCTGCGCCTCGCGCGGGTAGCTCGGGTTGTACTTGCTGGATCGCCTGCGCCATCGTGAGGCGCGTCGAACGGCTTGCCGAGGTCGATCGTCCTGCCCCTGGTAGGCGAGCGTGGTCGTGCCGAGCACCTTCTGCGCGCACTCCGCGCAGCAGCGTCCTCGGTGAGCTCCATCAGGTACGCGATAGTCGCTGGTACGCCTCGTAGAACTCCATCATCGTGAACTCGGGGTTGTGGCGCGTGGAGATGCCCTCGTTCCGGAAGTTGCGGTTGATCTCGAACACCCTCTCGATGCCGCCCACCACCAGGCGCTTCAGGTACAGCTCCGGCGCGATGCGCAGGTAAAGCTCCATGTCGAGCGCGTTGTGGTGCGTCACGAACGGCCGCGCGGCCGCGCCGCCCGGGATCGGCTGCATCATCGGCGTCTCGACCTCGAGGTAGCCGCGCGCCACCATGAACTCGCGCATCGCCTGCACGACGCCGCGAGCGCATCGCGAAGACGCGCGCGAGCGCCTCGTTCACGATGCAGGTCGACGTAGCGCTGGCGGTAGCGCTGCTCCTGGTCGGTGAGGCCGTGGAACTTCTCCGGCAGCGGGCGCAGCGACTTGGCCAGCAGCCGGATCGCTCTCGGCGCTGGACCGTCAGCTCGCCCGTGTTCGTCTTGAACAGCGTGCCCGTCGACGCCGACGATGTCGCCCAGGTCCCAGTGCTTGAACGCCTCGTGCGCCTCGTTGCCGGTCACGTCGTCGTTCGAGACGTAGACCTGGATGCGCCCGCTCATGTCCTGCAGCGTGGCGAAGCTCGCCTTGCCCATCACGCGCTTGAGCATCATGCGCCCGGCCACGGCGACCGGCACCTGCTTCGCCTTCGAGCGCTCCTGCGTCGGCTGCTCGCCGTAGCTCGCGCGCGCAGGTCGCCGGCGAGGTCGTCGCGCGCGAAGTCGTTCGGGAAGGCGGCGCCCGCCTCGCGCAGCGCTGGCGAGCTTGGCGCGGCGCTCGGCGATGATCTGGTTCTCGTCCTGCCGCGGACCTCGGCGGGCGGCTCGCTTGGTGTTGTTCTCGGCTGCGACGTCTCACACTCCCTGCTTGAGGCTCGCGGTGATGAAATCGTCGAGGTCGCCGTCGAGCACCGCCTGGGTGTTGCCGACCTCGACGCCGGTGCGCAGATCCTTGATGCGCGACTGGTCCAGCACGTAGGAGCGGATCTGGTGCCCCCAGCCGATGTCGGTCTTGCGATTCCTCGAGCGCCTGCTTGCGCTCGCTGGCGCTTGCGCAGCTCCAGCTCGTAGAGCTTCGACTTGAGCATCGCCATGGCCTCGGCGCGGTTGCGGTGCTGCGAGCGGTCGTTCTGGCATTGCACGACGATGCCGGTCGGCAGGTGCGTGATGCGCACCGCCGAGTCGGTCTTGTTCACGTGCTGGCCGCCGGCGCCGGAGGCGCGGTAGGTGTCGATCGCGAAGGTCGGCCGGGTTGATGTCGACCTCGATCGTCTCGTCCACCTCCGGGTAGACGAACACGCTCGCGAACGAGGTGTGGCGCCGCGCGTTCGAGTCGAACGGCGACTTGCGCACCAGGCGGTGCACGCCGCTCTCGGTGCGCAGGTAGCCGTAGGCGTAGGTCGCCGGTCGACCTTGAGCGAGGCGCTCTTGATGTCCCGCCACCTCGCCCTCGGTCTCCTCGAGCATCTCCACCTTGAAGCCTTGCGGTCGCAGTACCGCAGAGTACATGCGCAGCGAGCATCTGCGGCCCAGTCCTGCGCCTCGGTGCCGCCCGGCCGGCCTGGATGTCGACGAAGCAGTTGTTGGGGTCGAGCGGGTTGGAGAACATGCGCCGGAACTCGAGCTCGGCCACGCGCTTCGCCGTCTCGCCGACTTCGGCCTCGACGGCCAGGAGCGTCGCATCGTCGCCCTCGCCGCGCGCGAGCTCGAACAGCTCGCCCGCGTCGCCGAGGCCGGCGTCGACTCGCTCGAGCGTGGGCACCACCGCCTCGAGCATGCTTCTTCTCCTTGCCGAGCTCCTGGGCGCGCTTGGCGTCCGACCAGACGGCCGGGTCCTCGAGCTCGCGGTCGACCTCTTCGAGGCGCGCTTGCTTGGCGTCGAAGTCAAAGATACCTCCGCAGCTCGCTGCGCCCTGGCGGCGAGGTCCTCGAGGCGTGTTGTCGATCTGGTTGAGGCGTTCGGCTTCCATGGGATGAGGGTGCGGCAAACCGGCAATTATACGAAAACGCGCGAGGCGCGAGTTGCCGGCGGTCCCGCTACACGACGTGCTCGACCACGAGCTGCAGCGATTCGGCGCCGCGGTACTCGTTCACGTCGAGGCGGTAGACCGCGTCGACGGCGTCGGGCAGCGCGTCGGGGCAGCCGAAGCGGATGGCCGCCAGGCGCAGCCGCCCGAGCCCCAGGGTGAGCTTGAGGTGGCGCTCGCCCACGACGCGCTGCGCGGCCACCTGGAAGCGCCCGACGAAGCGCGGCTCGGGGAAGCCCTGTCCCCAGACCTGGTCGCGCAGCAGCCGCGCGAACTCGTGGCGCAGCGCCTCGGCCTCGAGCTCGCCGTCGCACTCGATGCGCCGCTGGAGGTCGCCCGGGGTGAGCTGCGCGCGCGCGACGGCCTCGAAGGCGGCGCCGAACTCCGCGAGCCGGGCGGCGGCGAGGGTCAGGCCGGCGGCGGCGGCGTGCCCGCCGAAGCGCTCGAGCAGGCCCGGCGAGCGCTTGTCGATGAGGTCGAGCGCGTCGCGCAGGTGCAGCGCCGGGATCGAGCGCCCGGAGCCCTTCAGCCGTCCGCTGCCGTCGGCGGCGAAGGCGAAGACCGGGCGGTGGAAGCGGTCCTTGAGGCGCGAGGCGAGCAGCCCCACCACCCCCGCGTGCCACTCGGCGCGGTGCAGCGCGAGCGTGTAGGTATCGCCCGCATCGACGACGGCCGACATCGCGAGCGCCGAGGCCTGCATCTCGTCCTCGATCGCGCGCCGCTCGCGGTTCAGCCCGTCGAGGGTCGCGGCGTGGGCCCGGGCGGCGGCCGGATCGTCGGCGAGCAGGCACTCGATGCCGAGCGACATGTCCTGCAGCCGCCCGGCGGCGTTGAGCCGGGGGCCGAGCGCGAAGCCCAGGTCGTAGGCCGAGGCGCGCGCCGCGCCGCGCTCGGCCGCCTCGAGGAGGGCGGCCACGCCGGCGCACGCCCTGCCCGCGCGGATGCGCGCCAGGCCCTGCGCCACGAGGATGCGGTTGTTCGCGTCGAGGCGCACCACGTCGGCCACGGTCCCGAGGGCCACGAGGTCGAGGAGGGCGGCGAGGTTCGGCTCGGCGCGTGCGGCGAAGGCGCCGCGGCGGCGCAGCTCCGCGCGCAGCGCCAGCATCACGTAGAAGATCACGCCGACGCCGGCCAGGTGCTTGCTCGGGAAGCCGCAGCCCGGCTGGTTCGGGTTGACGATGCACGCGGCCTCGGGCAGCGCCGCGCCGGGCAGGTGGTGGTCGGTGACGAGCACGCGCATGCCGAGCCGGTTGGCCTGCGCCACGCCGTCCACCGCGGCGATGCCGTTGTCGACCGTGACGAGGACGCGCGGGGCGCGCTTCGCCGCCTCGCGCGCGATCTCCGGGGTGAGGCCGTAGCCGTGCTCGAACCGGTTGGGCACGAGGTAGCCGACCTCGGCGCCCATCATCCGCAGGGCGCGCACTGCCACGGCGCACGCGGTCGCGCCGTCGGCGTCGTAGTCCCCGACCACGAGGATCGGCTCGCCGCGCGCGATGGCGTCGGCGAGGAGGGCGGCCGCGTCGTTCACGTGCGCGAGGCCGTCGGGCGCGGCGAGGCCCCCGAGGCTCGTGGCGAGCTCCGCGGCGCTCGCCATCCCGCGCGCGGCGAAGAGGCGCGCGAGGCGCGGATCGCAGCCGGCCTGCACCAGCCGCTCGCGCGTGGCCTCGTCCCAGGGGCGCCGGACGATCTCAGGCATGGGAGGCGAGGGGGCGGGCGCGCCGCAGCCAGCGCCAGCGCGCGGCCGGGGTGAGGGTGGCGATGCGCGTGCGCCCGGCCGCGGGCAGCACGACGCGCACGGTGTCGAAGCGGGCCGCGGCCTCGCCCAGCGCCGCGAACCAGTCCGCGTCGAGGCGCGCGGCGGCCGCCCGCCACGCGTCGAGGTCGCCCGCGCGCATGGGAGCGGCGAGCGCGTCGAGCACCACGAGCGCGCGCGACCCCGCGGCCACGAGGTCCACGGCCCCGATGCCCGAGGGCAGCGCATGCACGCTCGCGCCGCTCGCCCGCCCCAGGCCGCGGGCGAACACGTCGTCCGCATGGACCTCGGCATAGCGATGCTCGACGCGCGCGGGCAGCTCGCCCCCGCCCCAGAACCAGACGCTGTTCACCGCCGGCAGCCCGCGCGCCTCGCGCTCGGCGTTCACCGGATGCGTCGAGAGCAGCATCTGCGCCTCGGTCAGCGCCGAGCGCCAGTTGATGCGCCCGCCGCCGCGCGGCAGCAGGCCGAAGAGGTCGCGGCCGAGGGCGGCGTCGAGCGGCGTGGTCTCGGGCACGTCGGCGGCGGGCACCCGCGCGTACCAGCGCTCGCGCGCCACCGCGTGCAGCGCGATGCCGTCGGGGGCGAAGTGCGCGGCGAGCGTGGCGGCGAGCGCCTCGGCCTCGGGTGCCGCCATGCCGAGCGCGCCGGCCGCGTGCAGGGTGAGCCGGTCCTGCGCGGCGCGCACGTGCACCGGGTCGGCGCGCAGCCACGCTCCGGGCGCCTCGCGGCCCTCGCCCAGGAGCGCCAGCGCCGCGGCGGGCACGGGCCCGGCGATGCCGTGGGCCGCGGCGAGCCACGCCATCGCGTCGTGCGCCGGCGCATCCTCGAAGCCCGCGCGGGCGAGCCAGCGCTCGAGCGCGGGCAGCCGCAGCGCGCGCATCGCCTCGGGCGCGCCGGGGCCGGCGAGGAGGTCGGGAACGAGCAGGTCGAGCGGCATGGGGAGGGTGGCGGCGCGGGCCCGTACAATACGGACCCGATCCCGATTATCCCCGAACCGGCCCGCCTTCTTGCGATCCTTCGAGCTCTTCGTCGGCCTGCGCTATACCCGCGCGAAGCGCCGCACCCACTTCATCTCGTTCATCTCGACCATCTCGATGCTCGGCATCGCGCTGGGCATCGCCGCGCTCATCATCGTGATGTCGGTGATGAACGGCTTCGAGAAGGAGATCCGCTCGCGCATCCTCGGAGCCGCCGCCCACGTGCAGGTCCTCGGCCCCGAGCAGGGCATCCCCGACTGGCGCCGGCTGCTCGCCGAGGTGAAGCGCGAGCCGGAGGTGACGGCCGCCGCGCCTTTCGTGCAGGGCCAGGGACTGCTGTCGACGGGCAGCGAGGTGCGCGGCGTGTTCGTGCGCGGCGTGCTGCCCGACTACGAGGACCGGGTCGCCGATTTCGGCACCCACATGCGCGCCGGCCGCCTCGAGGACCTGCACGCGGGCGGCTTCGGCATCGTGCTGGGCATCGGCCTCGCCCGCGGCCTGGGGCTCGGCGTGGGAGATCGCGTGACGCTCATCGCGCCGCAGGGGCAGGTCACGCCCGCGGGGCTGCTGCCGCGGCTCAAGCAGTTCACCGTGGTCGGCATCTTCCGCATGGACCACAACGAGTTCGACACCGCGCTCGCCCTCGTCCACATGGCCGACGCGCAGGCGCTCTACCGCATGGGCGGCAACGTGAGCGGCGTGCGGCTGAAGGTGCGCGACATCGACCGCGCGCCGCTCGTGGGGCGCGCGCTCGCGCGCGAGCTGCCGCCGCAGCCTGTACGTGACCGACTGGACGCAGCAGAACGCGAACTTCTTCCGCGCGGTCCCGATCGAGAAGCGGATGATGTTCATCATCCTCACGCTGATCGTCGCCGTGGCGGCGTTCAACCTCGTGTCCACGCTGGTGATGGTGGTGACCGACAAGCACGCCGACATCGCGATCCTGCGCACGCTGGGCGCCGCCCCGGCCAGCATCATGAAGATCTTCGTGGTGCAGGGCGCGGTGATCGGCGTGATCGGCACGCTCCTCGGCGTGGCCGCGGGCGTCGCCCTCGCGCTCAACGTCGACGTCGTGGTCCCGTTCATCGAGCGCACGTTCCACGTCCACTTCCTCTCGAGCGAGGTCTACCACATCAGCGAGCTGCCCTCGGACCTGCACTGGCGCGACGTGGCGGCGGTGGCGGGCGTGTCGCTCGTGCTGTCGTTCATCGCGACGCTCTACCCGAGCTGGCGCGCCTCGCGCGTGAATCCGGCCGAGGCGCTGCGCTATGAATAGCGCCGCACCCGCCGAGGTGGTGCTCGCCTGCGCGGGCCTGGCCAAGACCTACGGGATGGGCAGCGTCGCGGTGCCGGTGCTCCAGGGCGTCGACCTGGCCGTGCGCAGGGGCGAGCCGATCGCCATCGTCGGCGCCTCGGGCTCCGGCAAGAGCACGCTGCTGCACCTGCTGGGCGGGCTCGACCGCCCGACGGCGGGCACCGTCGCGCTCCTGGGGCAGGATCTCCTCGCGCTCGGTGCGGCCGAGCAGGGCGGCTGCGCAACCGCGCCCTCGGCTTCGTCTACCAGTTCCACCACCTGCTGCCCGAGTTCACCGCGCTGGAGAACGTCGCGATGCCGCTCGCGATCCGGCGCATGGCGCCCGAGGCGGCGCGCGAGCGGGCCGCGGCGATGCTGGGCGAGGTCGGGCTCGCCGATCGCCTCGCGCACCGGCCGGGCGAGCTTTCGGGCGGCGAGCGCCAGCGCGTTGCCGTGGCGCGCGCGCTCGTGACCGAGCCCGCGTGCGTGCTCGCCGACGAGCCCACCGGCAACCTCGACCGCGAGAACGCCGCGCGCGTGTTCGACCTCATCCTCGAGCTGAACCGCCGCCACCGCGCCGCCTTCGTGATGGTGACGCACGACCCGCAGCTCGCCGCCCGGATGGACCGGCGCTTGCGCATCGACGACGGCCGGATCAGCGGCTAGACACGCGAACGGCCCCCGCCGCGCGCCGCGCGGCCCGGGGATCGTCCGCCTGGCCCTGCAGCACCGCCACCAGGTTCTGCCGCGCGGCCACCACGTCGCGGCGGTAGAACTCCGCGCGCGCGATGTCGGCCGCGGTGGGCGGCTTGCGCGCGAGGTGCAGGCCGTCGCCCGGGGACCAGAGCGAGCGGCGCGCGAGCGCGAAGGCATGCTCGGCGAGGTCGAGCGCCTCGTTGGCCCGGGCGAGCGCGTCGGGATCCACGGCGACGAGGGCGGGCGAGGCGGGGATGGTGCCCGAGATGGCGTTTTCGTCCGCGGGCCGCGTCGGATCGGGAAACGGACGCACCTCGACCACCGCGGCGTTCTCCGGCGGCGTGTCGGAGAACTGGATGACGCCGTTGGCGGCGATGGACTTGTAGAGCACGCCGGCGGCGACCGGCATCGCCGCGCCCAGGAGCGCCACGCCGGCAAGGAGCGCCTTGCAGGCGCCGGTCGGGCTCCGGCCCCGCGTGCGCGCGCCCCCGATCGGCGGGGCCAGCCGGCCGGATTTCCCGGCATCCATGGCGTCATTGCCTCCTCGCACGTGACGCTTCCATGGTGCGCCCGGGCGAAGAACCGATGCCGTGGGGCCGGCGCGCCGGCGCTAGTCGCAGGGGATCAAGGGCGTCGTCGGCGCGCCGCGTCTCGTGGCGTCGCGGCCACGACGGGGTCGGCGCCCGCGAGCGCCGGCGTCGGGCGCCGGCTCGCACCGCCGGGGCGGCCGGGGCGGCCGCGCAGGCCGTCGAGCGCCTGCGCGATCGCGGTCTCGGCGCACGCGATGGTGTCCTCCAGCGAGAGGCCGAAATCGCCGCGGTAGTAGTGCCAGGAGCTGGCCGAGAGATGGAAGCGGACGTTGGCGGCGGCGATGCGCCGGTCGCGGTCGCTGCGCCGCGGCGCGATGCCGTCCACGATCCGGCGCACGGCGTTCCAGCGCGCCTTCGCCTCGGTCTCGCGCATCCGGCGCGAGATCTCCGTGTCGAGCGCGGCGCGCAGCAGCTCCGCGGCGGCCTCGAAGCGCGTGAAGAGCCCGCGCGGATAGGCGAGGAGCTCCCGCTCGGTGGCGGGCAGCGGGGGCAGGGCGAGGCGCTCGCGCACCGCGCCGGCGACCGCGTCGAGAAGCTCGTCCCGGGAGGCGAAGTGGCGGAAGACCGTGCGCTCGGACACGTTCGCGGCGCCCGCGACGGCCCGGATGGTGAGCTCCCGCACCGACCCGCGCTCCACGGCCGCCAGCGCCGCGTCGAGGATGATGCGCCGGGTGAGTTCGTTGCGGCGGTCGGCGAGGGAGGCCGGATCGGTCATTGACGTACTTGCTGCCTTGGTGTCAGAGTGTCTGCCAAGCGTGGGGCGAATCCCGCCGCCGGGAGGCGGGCCCGCGTGGGGAACCGGGGTCGATGTCGGCGTTTGACATGGAATGTGAGCGCCTGTCGCAGGCTATGACACGGCGGCGGGCCTTGCAAGGAGGAGGCGATGGTCGAGACGGAGGCGAAGGCAGGGCGGCAGGAGCGGGAGACGGTGCAGGTCATGGGCGCGGAGCTGCGATTCCTCTGCACCGGCGAGGAGACGGGGGGCGCGTGGTCGGTGATGGAGGTCGCGTTCGGCGAGGGGGTGGGACCGCCGCCGCACACCCATCCCTGGGGCGAGGCGTACTACGTGACCGACGGGGAGGTGCGATTCCTCATCGGCGGCGCCGAGCGGCGCCTGCGCAAGGGGGACTTCGCGTATGTGCCGGCCGGCACGCCCCACGGGTTCCAGGGCGCCTCGAAGGAGCGCGCGCGCATGATCTTCTTCGATTCGCCCGCGCACAGCGAGGCCTTCTTCCGGGAGATCGACCGGGAGGTGAAGGAGCTGCCCCGCGACCTGCCGAAGGTGTTCGCGATCGGCGACCGGCACCAGGTGCACTTCGCGCCGCCCGCCGCCGCCCGGTGAGCCGCCCGGGGCGCGCGCGCGCCCGCGGTCTGCCGCGCGCCGCGCCGGCGGCGGCGCGCTAGGCCCCGGCTTCGCGCAGCCACGGGGCCAGCGCCCGCGCGACGTCGTCCGGGGAGCGCACGTGCACGGCCCGCAGCCCCGCGGCCCGCGCGCCGTGCACGTTCTCCTCGGTGTCGTCGAGGAAGAGGATCGCGCGCGGATCCTCGCCGATCTCGCGGGCGACCCGCGCGAAGGCCGCCGGCTCGGGCTTGCGCACGCCCATCTCCCACGACGTGAAGACGCGGCGGAAGGGCGCGAGCGCTTCCGGAAAGCGCGCGGCCCACACCGCCTGGTGCGCGGCGTTCGTGTTGCTGAAAAGGTAGAGCGGGATGCGCTCGGCCGCCGCGCGCAGCATCGTGACCGTGGGCGCGATCGCCCGCGGGAAGATGCGGCCCCAGCCCTCGGCGAGCGCCGCCTCGTCGAGGTCGACGCCGAGCGCGTCGCGCAGCGATGCGTAGTACGCGCTCGCGTCGATCTCGCCGCGCTCGTGGCGCTCGTAGGCCGCGTCGAAGCGGAAGCGCTCGCGGATGCGCGCGCTCGCGCACCCGGCGCAGGCGGCCCAGTGGGAGAAGGCCGCTTCCCAGTCGAGCGCGACCACCACGCCGCCCAGGTCGACGAGCACCGCGCGCACGCCGCCGCTCATCTCAGCGCCCCGACGCGGTGCGGAAGGTGATCGAGTAGCGCAGCGCCGGCGTGGGCGCGATCGCGTGCTGCCAGCGCCAGCGCACCTCGCCGCGCAGCACGTAGGCGGCACGGGGCGCGAGGTCGAGGTCGTAGGTCGGCGCGCCGCGGCGCGGCGGCCAGGGGCGAAAGCGCATGCGGGCGGGGCCGGCGAGCGAGACGCCGAACACGAGCTCGAACTGCGGCACGTCGCGGTGCCATCCCAGCGGCGTGCCGGGCCGGTACTCGCTCACCATCGCGTGGGTGAGCTCGGCGGGCGGCACGGCGAGCCACGCGGCGGCCTTCGCGCGCAGGGGCTCGAGCCATGCGGGGATGGGCGGCGCCGGCCCAAGCGCGTTGGTCTCGAAGTCGTAGCTTCCGCCGAAGCTCGCCACCCGCCGGCGCGCGGTGAACTGCTTGAATCGCGCCTCGTGCATCGGCAGCGCGCGCACCCGCCGAAGCAGCTCGCGCTCCTCCAGCGGGTCGATGAAGTCGGGGGCGAGCAGCAGGCCGTTCGGCAGCGCGGCCGGCTCGTCGAAGAGGCTCATGGGGGTTGGACCCGACGGCGCTCAGAAGCTCACCGGGTCGAGGGATCGCCAGAGGTACCAGGTCGCCACCGAGCACCACGGCCGCCAGCGCTCGCCCAGGGCACGCATCGCGTCGCGGGCCATGGGCTCGCCGCCGTTGTAGTGCCGCTCCATCGCGCGGCGCAGGCCGAGGTCGTCGACGGGCAGCACGTCGGGGCGCATGAGGTGGAAGATGAGGAACATCTCGACCGACCAGCGCCCGATCCCCTTCACGCGCACCAGGTCGGCGATGATCGCCTCGTCGTCCATGCGCGCCCAGCGCCGCGGCTTCACCAGGCCCGTGTCGAAGTGCAGGGCGAGGTCCTTGAGGTAGGCGACCTTCTGGGCCGACAGCCCGCAGGCGCGCATCGCCTCCACCGGCATCGCGGCGACGTTCGCGGGCGCGACCTTGCCCACGGCCGCGGCGAAGCGCGCCCAGATCGACTGCGCGGCCTTCACCGAGATCTGCTGGCCGACGATCGAGCGCGCGAGCGTCTGGAAGGCGTCGCCGCGGCCGCCGAGCGCGGCATCGGGATAGGCGCGCACCAGCTTGCGCAGGACCGGGTCGCGGCGGGCGAGGTGCGCCTTGGCCTCGCGCCAGTAGTCGGGCGTCATGGCCGGCCATTCTATCGAACCGCCGCCCCGCGCCGGGGTCCATGGGAGACAGACCCGATGGCCGAGGAGGCCCGATGCACAATTCCCGCGACAAGCCCGACCCGAAGGTGCCGTCGAGCCGCACCCCGCCCGTGCCGCAGGAGTCGGCGGAGGAGCGGCGCGACGAGGGCGAGATGGACGAGGCGGTGGACGAGTCCTTCCCCGCGAGCGACCCGCCGGCCATGGCCAACCCCGGCAGCTCCCTCGCCGTGAAGCGGCAGCGGGAATCGGGGCGCAAGACGGAGGAGCCCGACACCGGCAAGGGCCGCACGGACAAGAAGTAGGCGGCGCATCGCCCGGGCGCCGGCCCGGGCGTACGGAGATTGCTCCCCGGCGCGGAAAGCCTTCCGTGAGGGGAAGACGCCGCCCCCGGTCGGCGCCCGCGCCGCCCGGCCGTTAGGAGGCGATGCGCCTTTTCGCGCTCGCCTTCGTGGCGGGCGTCCTCCTCCTGCAGCAGCAGCCCGCGCTGCCCGCGCTCCGCTGGGGCGGCGTCGGCATCGCGCTGCTCCTCGCCGCCTCGCTCGCCGGGCGCCGGCGCGCCGCGCGCGCGCTGCTCGTCACCGCGGCGGGCGCTTTCCTCGGATACGGTTACGCCGCCCTGCGGGCCGAGGCGCGGCTTGCCGATGCGCTGCCCGCCGCGCTCGAGGGCCGCGAGATCGTGGTGACGGGCGTCGTGGCGGGGCTGCCGCGGGTGTCGACGCGGTCCACGCGCTTCCCGTTGGCCGTCGAGTCGCCGCGCGAGGTGCCGCGCGAGGTCTCGCTCGCGTGGTACGCGGCGCGGGGCGCGGTGAGCCCGCCGCGGCTCGTGCCCGGCCAGCGCTGGCGCCTCGCCGTGCGGTTGAAGCGCCCGCGGGGACTGGCCGACCCCCACGGGTTCGACTTCGAGGAATGGGCGCTCGCCCGGGGAATGCGGGCTACCGGATATGTTCGCGCGCAGCCGCCGCCCCGGCGGCTCGGCGAGGCCGCGGGCTGGACGTTCGCGCTGCACCGCGCGCGCGCCGCGGTACGCGGCTACATGCTCGAGGTACTGGGGGAGGCGCCCCTGCGCGGCGTGCTCGTGGCCCTGGCCATCGGCGACCAGGACGCGATCGCGGCCCGGGACTGGGACGTGTTCTGGCGCACGGGCGTGGGCCACCTCATGAGCATCTCCGGGCTGCACATCACCATGCTCGCCGCGCTCGCGTATGCCCTCGCCGCCTTCGCGTGGGCGCGCGTGCCGGCGCTGGCGCTCGCGCTGCCCGCGCCGAAGGCGGCGTCGATCGCGGGACTCGCGGCCGCGGCGGCCTACACCCTGATGACCGGATACGCGGTGCCGTCGCAGCGCACCCTCGCGATGCTCGCCGCGATCGCCGCCTGCCGCCTGGCCGACCGCCATGGCGCCCCCTCGCGCGTGCTCGCGCTGGCCGCCCTCGCGTGCGTGGCGCTCGATCCGTGGGCGGTGCTGGCGCCCGGCTTCTGGCTCTCGTTCGGCGCGGTGGCGGCGATCTTCCACGCGATGGCGCTGCGCACCGGCCGCCCGGGCCGGCTGCGGGCCGCGTTCGTCGAGCAGCTCGCCGTCACCCTCGCCATGGTGCCGATGCTGCTCGCGCTCTTCGGACAGGTCTCCGCGGTCTCGCCCGCCGCCAACGCCTTCGCGATCCCCGTGGTGAGCCTCGCCGTGGTGCCCCTCACGCTCGCCGGCGCGTTCCTGCATGTGGGGGTCCTCCTGCACGCCGCCCACGCGCTCATGGCCGCGACGATGGTCCCGCTGCGCGCGCTCGCCGCGATCCCGGCGGGCGTGGTCGAGGCGCCCGCGCCCACGCCGCTCGCCGCCGCGGCCGCGCTCGCCGGCGCGCTGTGGCTGCTCGCCCCGCGCGGCTTCCCGCTGCGCGCCTGCGGCCTGCTCTGGATCGCCCCGCTCTTCCTCGCCGAGCCGCCGCGCCCGCCGCCGGGAGCGGCCTGGATCGACGTCCTCGACGTCGGCAACGGGCTCGCGGTGGTCGTGCGCACGGCCGGGCACGCGCTCGTGTACGACGCCGGGCCGGCGTGGAGCGAGGACTCGGACGCCGGCTCCCGCATCGTCGTGCCGTTCCTGCGCGGCGAGGGCATCGCGCGCCTGGACGCGATGGTGGTGTCGCACGCCGACCAGGACCATGCGGGCGGCGCCGCGGCGGTGATGGCCGCGCGCGCGCCGCGCCGGCTCCTCTCGCCGCTGCCCGCGCGCCATCCGCTCGTCGCGCAGGCACCGCTCGCGCTGCGCTGCGCGGCCGGCCACCGCTGGTCGTGGGACGGCGTGGACTTCGCCGTGCTGCATCCCGGCGCGGCGATCTACTTCGAGGCCGACGGCGAGCGCAGCGAGAACGACCGCGGCTGCGTGCTGCGGGTGGCCACGCGGGGCGCGGCGATGCTGCTCGCCGCCGACGCCGAGGCGCGCGCCGAATCGGAGATGCTCTCGCGCGACGCGGGCGCGCTCGCCGCCGCGGTGCTGCTCGCCCCGCACCACGGCTCGCGCACCTCGTCCACGCCGGCGTTCCTCGGCGCCGTGCATCCGTCCATCGCGATCTTCTCGGTGGGCTACCGCAACCGCTTCCACCACCCGAACGCCGCGGTCCTCGCGCGCTACGCGGCCCGCGGCATCGCCGGGCACCGCACCGACCGCGAGGGCGCGCTGCGCGTGGTCCTTCCGGAGCGGGCGGCGGCAGCGCCGCGCGTGGTCCGGCTCGCGCCCCGGTGCCGCTACTGGAGCCTGCGGCCCTGCCGCTGAGGCGGCAACGGCCGCTTCCCGGGCTCCTACGCGCGGCTTCCCACGCTCCTTCCGCAGGTCGCGAGAATTGCGCGCCGTTGCGGAGAGTCGAACGCACATCTTCGACAAAGCGAAAGGCGGCCTGCCATGGGCCTCGGAACCATCCTGCTGATCGTCCTCGTCCTGCTCTTCCTCGGCGCGATTCCCGCGTGGCCCTACAGCCGCGGCTGGGGGTATGGTCCGAGCGGCGGGCTCGGCCTCGTGCTCGTGATCCTCATCATCCTCGTGCTGATGGGCGGGATCTGAGGCGAGGCGGGATCGCGCCGGGCCGGGGCCTGTCGAACGCGGATGGCCGCTACACACCCGCACGATAGACCCGTCCCCGGCCCGACTCCCGCGCACCGTCCGCCGCCGCCGCCGCCCGCCGCCCCCGCGCCCACGCGCACCGGCGGGCCGCCGCGCGGCAAGCAGGTGAAATGGATCGCCGCGATCCTGGTCCTCGTCGCCGCCGCCTTCTTCGGCTACCGGTACTGGCGCGCGGAGAGCCGGTTCGTCACGACCGACAACGCCTACGTCGGCGCCAACGAGGTGGAGGTCACCGCGCAGGTCGCCGGCAAGGTGCAGCGCGTCTACGTCTCCGACCACGAGAAGGTGAAGCAGGGCGACGCCCTCTTCGACATCGATCCCAGCGACTACCGGCTCGCGCTCGAGAAGGCGCGCGCGCAGCTAGAGCTCGCGCGCCAGTCGACCTCCGAGGAGGGCGCGGCCGTGCACGCCGCCGAGGCGGTGCTCGCGCAGCGCCGGGCCGAGGCCGCGAACGCGCGCAGCGTCTGGAGGCGCAACCAGCAGCTCATGCAGAGCGGCTTCCTTTCGCCGCAGGGCGCCGAGACCTCGCGCAGCCAGCTGCAGTCCGCGCAAGCCGCGGTGCAGGCCGCGCAGGCGAGCGTCGCCCAGGCGAAGAGCGCGCTGGGCCAGCCCGGCGACAGGAACGCGGCGGTGCAGGCCGCGCAGGCCGCGGTGCACCAGGCCGAGCTCGACCTCGCGCGCACCCGCGTGACCTCGCCCACCGCCGGCACCATCGCCAACTTCTCGCTGCGCCCCGGCAACACGGTGCAGCCCGGCGTGCCGCTCTTCGTCGTCATCTCGAACGCGCGGTACTGGGTGGATGCGAACTTCAAGGAAACGCAGCTGAAGGACATCCACCCCGGAGAGAAGGCGGTGGTCGAGGTCGACATGTACCCGGACCATCCGTTCGAGGGCGTGGTGCAGAGTGTCGCGGGCGGCAGCGGCGCGGCCTTCTCGCTGCTGCCGCCGCAGAACGCCACCGGCAACTGGGTGAAGGTCACGCAGCGCGTGCCGGTGCGCGTGCGCATCACGAACCCCGACCCGGACCACCCGCTGCGCATCGGGACCACCGCCACGGTGAAGGTCCGCAAGGCGACCTGATGTTCCGCAAGGTGCTGCTCTGCTACGACGGGACCGCCGAGGGGCGCCGCGCCCTGCGCCAGGGCGGCGACGTCGTGCTGTGCATGAAGAGCGAGGCGTACCTGCTCGCCATCTGCCCGAACCTCGTCGCGAGCGCGATCCCCGAGGGCGTCACGCCCGAGCTCGTGCGCTGCGAGGACGACCGCGCCCAGGCGCTGCTCGACGAGGGCGTGCAATGGCTGCGCGATCGCGGCGTCGCGGCCGAGGGCTCCGTCGAGTCCGGCCACGCGGTGGACTGCATCGCGGAAGTGGCCGAGCGCACCGGCGCCGACCTGATCGTGGTGGGCCACCGGCACCGCAGCCGGCTCGCGCGCTGGTGGAGCGAGTCGGACGAGGAGTCCCTGCTCGAGCGCGTGCGCTGCAGCGTGCTGGTGGCGGCCGCGCCCGGCGATGAGTAGCGCGCCCGCGGCGCGCGCGTCGTCCCACCCGCCGGCCGCGGCCCGGGAGCTGCCCACCGGCACCGAGCGGCTGATGATCACGCTCGCGGTCATGTCCGCGACGTTGATCCAGGTCCTCGACACCACCATCGTGAACGTGGCGCTGCCGCATATGGCCGGGCAGCTCGGCGCCACGACCGACCAGATCGAGCTGGGTGCTCACGAGCTACCTGATCTCCTCGGCGATCGTGATGCCGCTCACCGGCTACTTCTCGGACACCGTCGGGCGCAAGCGCTACCTCCTCGCCTCCATCGCCGGCTTCGTCGCCGCCTCGGCCCTGTGCGGCATCGCGCAGAACCTCTTCCAGATCGTCGCGTTCCGCCTGCTGCAGGGCGTCTTCGGCGCCGCCCTCGTGCCGCTCTCCCAGGCCGTGATGACCGACGCCTACCCGTCGGAGGATCGTGGCAAGGCGATGGCGATCTGGGGCATGGGCGTGATGGTGGGGCCGGTGCTGGGCCCCACCCTGGGCGGCTGGCTCACGGACGTCGCGGGCTGGCGCTGGACCTTCTACATCAACGTGCCGGTGGGCGCGCTCTCGCTCTTCCTCGCCTCGCAGTACGTGCGCGACAGCGAGCGGCGCGAGCGGCGCATGGACTGGACGGGGCTCGCGATGCTGGGCACGGGGATCGCGGGGCTGCAGTACACACTCGACCGGGGCACGAGCCAGGACTGGTTCTCCGCGGTCGACATCCGCATCGCCACCGCGCTCGGCGTGGCGGGGCTCGTCGCCTTCGGCTGGCACAGCCTGCGGCTGGGCCCGCGCGCGGTCTTCGACCTGCGCATCTTCCGGGACCGCAACTTCGCGATCGCGTGCGCGGCGATGGCGGCGCTGGGCCTGGGGCTGTTCGGCGGGCTCGTGCTGCAGCCGATCCTGCTCGAGGGCCTGCTGGGCTATCCGATCGTCACCACGGGCCTGGTGATGGCCCCGCGCGGTGTCGCCACCGCGGTCGCGATGATCGTGGTGGGCCGCATCATCAAGAAGGTGGACGCGCGCTGGATCGTGGGCACCGGAATGGCCGTGAGCGCGTACGCGTCGTGGGAAATGACGAAGTACTCCCTCGAGGTGAATACCTGGGCCATCATCTGGCCGGCGCTCTTCCAGGGCGCGGGCCTCGGGCTCATCTTCGTGCCGCTGTCGACCATCGCCTACACCACGCTCGAGCGCTCCCGGATGGCGGAGGCGGCCGGGCTCTACAGCCTCGTGCGCACCATCGGCGCGGCGGCCGGCATCTCGGTCGTGACCACGCTCCTCACGCGCCAGTCGCAGGTGATCTGGAACGAGCTGGGCGCCCACATCACGCGGTACAACCCGGCGGTCACGGCCTACCTGCGGCCGCTGCACCTTTCGCCCACGGACCCGCACGCGCTGGCGCTGCTCGCCGCGCAGGTCGGGCGGCAGGCCGAGATGAGCGCGCTCGACGACGTCTTCAAGCTCACCGCGTGGAGCTTCGTGCTGATGCTGCCGCTCGTCTTCCTGCTGCGCCGCCAGCGCCCGCGCAAGGCGGCCTAGCGAAGGTCGGGGGAAAGAAGCCGGCTCCCGGAGGGTTCCGGGAGCCGGAAAAGCCCCAGGTCCGGGCCGTTCCGGGGCCGCGCCGCCCCGGGACCGCCGTGGACGCGGGTGCTGCGCCTCGATTCTGGCGGCCCGCCCGGGCGCCGGCCGTGAACGATTCCGCGTTCCCGGTGCGGAATATTCGGCATCTGGGGATAGAATCGAATCGATCCCCCCGCCGTCCACCCGCGCCCGTGCCGACCTCCGCCACCGCCGCCGACGCCGCGCCTTTCGAGTCCGAGCTGCGCGACACCTACGGTCCCGCCGCCGAGCCGGTGGTGCGCGCCCTGCAGCTCGCCCAGGGCGCGGCGCGCGCCTCCGGGCGCGACGAGGCCGGCGAGCGCGCCCTCGCCGTGGCGCGCCTGCTGCGCGCCCAGGGGGCCGACCCGGACACCGTCGCCGCCGCGCTCGTGAGCCAGGCGATGCCGGAGGGCGACCTCGACCTCGAGGGGCTGCAGGCGGCCTTCGGCCCGGAGCTCGTGCGCCTGCTGCGCGGCCTCGAGCGCGCCGGGCGCATCGAGTCGCTCACCGGCGCGGGCACCGACCTCGAGCCGCTGCGCAAGATGCTCCTCGCGATCGCCGAGGACGTGCGCGTGGTGCTCATCAAGCTCGCCGAGCGCGTCGTGTACATGCGCTCGCTCACCAGGGCCGACGAGGCGCTGCGCCGCGCGGCGGGCAAGCAGACGCTCGAGCTCTTCGCGCCGCTCGCCAACCGCCTCGGCGTGGCGGACCTCAAGTGGGAGCTCGAGGACTTCGCCTTCCGCTACACCGAGCCCGAGCTCTACAAGCGCATCGCCCGGATGCTCGACGAGAAGAGGAGCGAGCGCGAGGCCTACATCCAGCGCGTGATCGAGCAGCTCCAGGGCGAGCTCGCCGCCATGGGCATCCCCGCGACGATGCAGGGGCGCCCGAAGCACATCTACTCGATCTGGCGCAAGATGCGCGGCAAGAACGTGGGCTTCGAGGCCCTGTACGACATCCGCGCGGTACGCGTGATCGTGGGCAACGTGCGCGAGTGCTACACGGTCCTGGGCGTCGTGCACGACCTCTGGACGCCGATCGAGGGCGAGTTCGACGACTACATCGCGAGCCCCAAGTCGAACGAGTACCGGTCGCTGCACACCGCGGTCGTGGGCCCCGAGGGCAAGACGCTCGAGGTGCAGATCCGCACCGAGGAAATGCACCGGCACTCGGAGCACGGGGTCGCCGCGCACTGGCGCTACAAGGAGGGCAGCCGCGCCGACAAGGCGTTCGACGCCAAGATCGCGTGGCTGCGCCAGGTGCTCGCGTGGAAGAACGAGGTGCTGGCCGAGGCCCCGGGGGGCGCGGCGCGCCGCAACCTCTTCGAGGACACGATCTACGTGCTCACCCCGCAGGGGCGGGTGGTGGACCTGCCCGCCGGGTCCACGCCCGTGGACTTCGCCTACCACGTGCACACGGACCTCGGGCACCGCTGCCGCGGCGCCAAGGTCGACGGGCAGATGGTGCCGCTCGACTACAAGCTCTCGAACGCGCAGCGCGTCGAGATCATGGCGGCCAGGCAGGGCGGGCCCTCGCGCGACTGGCTCTCGCCGCAGCAGGGCTACCTCGCCAGTCCGCGGGCCCTGGCGAAGGTGCGGCAGTGGTTCCGCCACGAGGACCTGGAGAAGGACGTCGCTTCCGGACGCGCGGCCCTCGACAAGGAGCTGCACCGCCTGGGCGCGCCCGGTGCCTCCCACGAGAAGGTCGCGCACGGCTGCGGGTTCGCCAAGCTCGAGGACTTCCTCTCCGCGCTGGGCCGCGGCGAGGTGAGCTCGCGCCAGGTGGAGATCGCGGTGCGCGGCGAGGCGCCCTCGACCGCGCCGCCGGCCCCGGCGCTGCCCCCGCCCGCGGCCCCGGCGCCCTCGCGCACCTCCTCGGGCGTGCTCGTGCTCGGCGTGAACAACATCGCGACCCTCATCGCCAAGTGCTGCAAGCCGCTGCCGCCGGACCCGATCGTGGGCTTCGTCACGCGCGCGCGCGGCGTGACCGTGCACCGCCAGGACTGCCCGAACGTGACCGGGCTGGGCCCCGAGCAGCGCGAGCGGCTGATGGCCGCGGCGTGGGGCGACACGGGCGGGGAGGCGCCGTTCTCGGCGGACCTCGAGGTGGTGGCGATCGACCGCCAGGGGCTGCTGCGCGACGTGACCGAGGCGATCGCGCGCGAGCACATCAACGTGACGGCCGTGAACACCCTTTCGCGCGGCGCGCAGGCGTTCATGCGCTTCACCGTCCAGGTCGCCTCCGGCGACGGCATCCACCGGGTGCTGCGCACGGTGCGCGACGTGCCGGGCGTCGACATGGCGAGGCGGCTGTGAGGCTGTCCACCCTGCGCGAGCTCGAGGCGCGGCTGCACGAGCCGCTGCCGGTGCAGGAGCGGGTGCGGCTGCTCAACGACATCGCCGGCGAGCTCTACGAGCGCGACGCCGGGCGGGGGGCGAGCCTCGCGCGCGAGGCGGTCGAGCTGGCACGGGCCACGGGCGACGCCCCGGGCGAGGCGCAGGCGCTCTACTGCCTGGGCCGCAACCTCCATGCGGTCGCCGACTATCCCGCCGTCTTCGAGACGCAGTCGGCCGCACTCTCCCAGTTCCGCTCGCTCGGCGACACCCACGGCGAGGCGCGCTGCGCCAACCTCCTCGGCATCACCTACCGCCAGCTCTCCGACTATGGGCGCGCGCTCGAGATGTACGAGGCGGCGCTCGGGGGCTTCCGCGAGTGCGACGACCGGCAGTGGCAGGCGCGCGTGCTCTCCAACATCGGCAACGTCGAGATCCAGCTCGGCAACCACGGCCCGGCGCTCGAGCTCTTCGGCCAGGCGCTCGACCTGCGCCGCCAGGTGGGCGACGAGGAGGGGGCCGGCTTCGACCTCAACAACGCCGCCTTCGGCCACATCCAGCGCGCCCGGGACCTGCGCGCGAGCGGCGACGCCACGAGCTGCCAGCTCGAGGCCGAACGGGCGCTCACGCTCCTCGACGCGGCGATCGCCGTGGCGCGCCAGTACGGGTACAAGCGGCTCGAGGCCGTGTGCCTGCAGACGATGGGCGAGGCCTACCAGGCGATGGCGCGCCCGCAGGTGGCCCTCGCCATGGCCGACGAGTTCCTGCGCCTGTCGGCCGCGTCCGGCGACAAGTGGATCGAGGCCTACGGCACGGCCTGCGTGGGCGAGATCCGCCACCAGCTGGGCGAGCACGCCGCCGCGGCCGACGACCTCGGCCGCTCGCTCGCGGCCTTCGAGGCGCTCGGCTCCCGCGACGAGGTCGCGCGCGTGCTGCGCATCCTCTCCCAGTGCCACGAGGCGATGGGCGAGCTGGGCGAGGCGCTCGCCTGCCTGCGCCGCGCCGGCACGATCGAGGTGCAGCTCCACCACGAGGACGCGCAGCGCCGGGCGCGCGCGATCGCCGGCCGGCGCCGCATGGAGCATGCCGGGCACGAGGCGGAGCGCTACCGCCGGCTCGCGATGGAGGACGCGCTGACGGGGCTCGCCAACCGCCGCCAGCTCGACGAGCGCCTCGAGGCGATGGTGCGCGAGGCGGGCGAGCACGGCGGTGTGGTCACGATCGCGCTGGCCGACGTGGACCACTTCAAGGGCATCAACGACCGCTTCTCCCACGCCGTGGGCGACGAGGTGCTGCGCTGCGTGGGCGAGATCCTGCGCGCGCACTGCCGCGTCGACGACCTCGCCGGCCGCTACGGCGGCGAGGAGTTCGTGCTGATCTTCCGCGGCCGCGACATGCGCGAGGCCGCCGACATGTGCGAGCGCGTGCGCCGCGCCGTCGAAGGCTGGGACTGGCAGTCGATCCATCCCCACCTGCGCGTGACCCTGTCCATGGGGCTCGCGAGCAGCGCCTCCATCGACCACCCGCAGGGCCTCCTCGACGCGGCCGACCACTGGCTCTACGAGGCCAAGCACCACGGCCGCAACCAGATCCAGCCGCTGGTCCTCGCCCCCGCCTAGACGGTTCTCCCTCTCCCCTGGCGGTGAAACGGGTGAAACGGGGTCAGGTTAGTTTTTGAACCTGTCCCCATTTCCCGCCATTTCCCTCCTGAGAATGGGGACAGGCTCAAAAACTAACCTGACCCCATCCACGCGGCATCCTCTTCCGAGAAGAACACGAACCGCACCTCGATGATGCCGTCGTGCCTTTCAAGGGCTCGCTCCACCGCCTCGCGCGCCACGCGCCCCGCCGCATCCTTCGGATAGCCGTACACGCCGGTCGAGATCGCGGGGAAGGCGATCGTCGCGAGCGCGTGCTCGGCCGCCAGCGCGAGCGAGTTCTCGTAGCAGGCGGCGAGGAGCGGCGCCTCGCGTCCCCCATGCTCGCCGTAGATCGGGCCCACCGTGTGGATCACGTAGCGCGCGGGAAGGCGCCCCGCGGTCGTGATCACCGCCTCGCCCGTCGCCAGCCCGTCCGGGTGCGTGGTCTCGCGGATTCGGCGGCAGGCGGCGAGGATCTCCGGCCCGCCCGCGCGATGGATGGCACCGTCCACGCCGCCGCCGCCGAGCAGGCTGGAATTCGCCGCGTTCACGATCGCGTCGACGCGCTCGCGCGTGATGTCGCCGACCGTCACCCGGATGCGTGCGTTCGCCATGGGATAATCGTAGCGTGAATGCCGAAGCCCGCGTGGTCCTCAAGCCGGGGCGCGAGAAGTCCCTGCGCCATCGCCATCCGTGGGTCTTCTCCGGCGCGATCGAGCGCGTGGACGGCGATCCCGCGGCGGGCGAGACGGTGGCGGTGGTCGCCCACGACGGCGCCTTCCTCGCCCGCGCCGCCTTCAACGCGCAATCCCAGATCCGGACCCGCGCCTGGACGTTCGATCCCGCGCAGGCGGTCGACCCCGAGTTCCTGCGCTCACGGCTCGCCGCATCGATCGCGCGCCGTGCCGTCGTCCCCGAGGGCAGCGATGCGATGCGGCTCGTGCACGGCGAGTCGGACGGCTTGCCGGGACTGGTCGTCGATCGATATGCCGAGACGCTCGTGCTGCAGATCCTCTCCGCCGGCGCCGAGCGCTGGAGAGCGTTCTGGCCCGATGCGCTCGTGCAGCTCACCGGCGCGAGGAACGTCTACGAGCGCTCCGACGTCGAGGTGCGCGTGCTCGAGGGCCTGAAGCCCCGCAGCGGGCCGATGGTGGGCGAGGCGCCGGCCCGCGTGCGCATCACCGAGGACGGCATCGCCTACGAGGTGGACGTGGCCCAGGGGCAGAAGACCGGCTTCTACCTCGACCAGCGCGACAACCGCGCGCTCGCCCGGTCGCTCGCGATGGGCGCCGAGGTGCTGAACGCCTTCTGCTACACGGGTGGATTCGCGCTCGCGGCGCTGCGAGGCGGCGCGGCGCGCGTCGCCTCGATCGACACGTCCGAGGAGGCGCTCGCGCTCGCGCGGCGCAATGCGGAGCTCAACGGGATCGACGGGGCGAGGGCCGAGTGGATCGCGGCCGACGTCTTCGCGCATGTGCGCAAGCTGCGCGACCAGGGACGCAAGTACGGCCTCATCGTGCTCGACCCGCCCAAGTTCGCGCCCACCGAGAAGCACGTGGCCAACGCGGCGCGCGCCTACAAGGACATCAACCTCTGGGCGATGAAGCTGCTGGCACCCGGCGGGCACCTGCTCACGTTCTCGTGCTCGGGGGCGGTGAGCGCCGACCTCTTCGCGAAGATCGTGGCGGGCGCGGCGGCCGACGCGCGCGTGGACCTGCAGGTCCGCCGCCACCTCGGCGCGGCCCTCGACCATCCCGCATCCATCCACTTCCCCGAGGGGGAGTACCTCAAGGGGCTTTGGCTGCAGGCGGCCTGAAGCGCTCCCTCTCCCTTGGGAGAGGGCCGGGGAGAGGGTCGCCGGTTCTCCCTCTCCCTTGGGAGAGGGCCGGGGAGAGGGTCGCCGGTTCTCCCTCTCCCTTGGGAGAGGGCCGGGGAGAGGGTCGCTATGATAAAATGCCGTTCTCTTCGGGAGGCGCGTAGCTCAGCTGGTTAGAGCACCACCTTGACATGGTGGGGGTCGTTGGTTCGAGTCCAATCGCGCCTACCAACCACATTGATCGCACCAATTGTCGCGGCCTTACGTGCCGCGCCGATGAGATTCCCTCTCGCGATCGACGCTCCCCATGAAGATCGCCATTGGCAAGCCGCGCGCCGGCACACGGCCTCGCCATGTTCGTGCCGCCAGGCAGCCGCCAACCCAGGACCACGACCTGCCCGTTCTCGCGCCGGAAGATACGGCCGTGCTGCATCTCGACGGAGCAGCCCTGATCCGTGACGAGGTGCGGCCTGAGCGCCTCATCGGCGGCGTACGCCGCCGGCACGGGCGACGGTAGGCGAAGCGAGCCAGGCCTTCGGGACTTGTCGGGCCCGTCGTGGAAGAATGTCCACCGGCGGGATGTTGTCCAAACGACCCAAACCGGAGGAGCCGGGCAAATGAAAAGAGCAGACGGTCGGCAAGTCGTACTCCCCGAAGCGCGAGGCGTGGATGCCGGGCGGCGCCGGGTCCTGCGCACCGCGGTCGCCCTGGGCGGAGCCGTGGCACTCGGGGGATGCGCGGACGCGGTGCCACGAGGCGGCATGGATTGGGGTACGCGAATGACCGGAGGGCGCATCGTGGCCCGCTGGCTGGGCGGCGGCGTGGTGGAGCTCGCGACGCCGGATTACCGGCAGATCGCCTACGTCGATGCGTGGATCTGGGACAACGCCGGCTGGAGCCGCTTCTCGGTCCCGAAGCCTGCCGAATACGCCACCAAGGAAGGCTTCGTCCGGTACGTCGCCGGCAAGAATCCGGAGGCGGTGTTCGTGCTGCTCACGCACGACCACGGCGACCACATGGGCGATTATTTCGAGATGCTCAAGGCGCTCGTCGACGGGGGCGTGCCGGTCATGACGACCGGCCAGAGCGACCTGATGCGCAAGGGCCTCGTGCCCGCCTTCAAGAGCGCGGGCCTGGATCCCGCCAAGGTGGTCTCGAACCACGGGTCGGGCATGAACTTCGGCGGAACCTCGAAGCACGGGCAGATGGTCGCGCACCTGGTCCCCGCCATCCATTCAAACCTTGCCGGATATCCGGCCGCCGGGTTCATGCTGGACATCGGGGGGATGCGCGTCTACGCGAGCGGCGATACCGACCTCTTCGGGGACATGAAGGTGCTCGGCGAGCGCTACCGGCCCAACCTCGGCATCGTGTGCGTGGGCGATGGCCCCTACACGATGGGCCCGGAGGATGCGGCGCGCGCATGCCGGTGGATGGGCGTCACGCGCGCGATTCCCGTGCATTACGCGCATAACCCGCTCGTGCTCGGTGTCCAGGCCGGCGAGGACTTTCGCCGCGCCCTGTCCCGGATCGCTCCCGACACCGAGGCCCTCGTCGTGAAGCCGGGCGAGACCCGGGAGGTTGCGGCCTGACGTCGTACCGGACGGCGGGCAAGGCATGAGCACGAATATCGAGGTGAAGCCCTGCGACATCCGCACCACGGTCATCTCGCCGGGCGCGGTGGCGACCGACGGCCCGGCCATGGGCCGATTGGTTGATCGCCGAGCCTTGTGACGGCATGGCGCGGCGCGCACAATGAAATCGCCCATTCGCGATCGAGGTGCCCATGAAGATCGCCACCCCCATGCCCCGCGCCCGCACCCTGCCCCGCAACGTTCGTGCCGTGAAGCAGCCGCCGGCCCAGGACCACGACCTGCCGCTCCTCGCCCTGGAAGAATCGCCCACGCCGCGCCCCGATTGGGACGCCCTGATGCGCGACGGTGTGCAGCCCGCGCTCCTCGTCGACGGCGAGCGCCGCCGGGACGGGCGGCGGTAGGTCGAGCGCGACCTCAGTTCGACGCCTTGGGCAGCGGCAGCCCCTCCAGGGCCGGCGCGGGCGGAAGCCCCGTCGCCGCGAGGATCTCCTCCTCGTCGAGCGTCTCCCGCGCGAGCAGCGCCTGCGCGAGCGCGTCGAGCGCGTCGCGATGCTCGCGCGAGCAGGCGCCGCGCCTCGTCGTGGCTCTCGCCGATGATGCGCTGCACCTCGGCGTCGACCAGCCGCGCGGTCTCGCTCGCTGAACGGCTTCGGTCCCCGCCGAAGCCGCCGGACGCCGCCGAGGTACGGATTCTCGCGCGGCGCGAGCTGCACCATGCCGAGCGCGGTCGCTCATGCCCCAGCGCGTGACCATGTTGCGGGCGAGTGCCGTGGCCTGCTCGATGTCGTTCTCGGCGCCGGTGGTGCGCGTGCCGTAGACCACCTCCTCGGCCGCGCGGCCGCCGAGCATGCCGACGATGCGCGCGCGCAGGTACGCCTCCGGATAGTTGTAGCGGTCGGTCTGCGGGCCGCTGGTAGGTCACGCCGAGCGCCTGGCCGCGCGGCACGATGCGTCACGCGGTGCACCGGATCGGCGCCGGGCACGAGCAGCGCCGAGGATGGCGTGGCCGCCCTCGTGGTAGGCGATGCGCTCGCGGTCCTCGGCGACCGAGCAGCAGCGGCCGCTCCGGCCCGAGCACGATCTTCTCGAGCGCGTCGTGGAAGTCCTTCTGCCCGACGGCGTTCTCGTCGCGGCGCGCCGCGAGCAGCGCCGCCTCGTTCACCAGGTTCTTGAGGTCGGCGCCGGAGAAGCCCGGCGTGGACGCCGCGATCTCGGCGAGGTCCGCGTCGCCGGCCAGCGGCACCTTGCGCGTGTGCACCCGCAGGATCGCCTCGCGCCCCGCCTTGTCCGGCAGGTTCACCACGACGCGCCGGTCGAAGCGGCCCGGCCGCAGCAGCGCGCGGTCGAGGACGTCGGGCTGGTTGGTCGCCGCCAGCACGATGATGCCCTCGCGGCCGGTGAAGCCGTCCATCTCGGTGAGGATCTGCTGCAGCGTCTGCTCCTGCTCGCTCGCGCCGCCGATGCGCGACCTGCCCGCGGGCGCGGCCGATCGCGTCGATCTCGTCGATGAAGATGATGGCGGGCGCGTGCTCGCGCGCCTGCTTGAAGAGGTCGCGCACGCGCGCCGCGCCGACGCCGACGATCATCTCCACGAACTCCGCGGCGCTCATCGAGAAGAACGGGCACGCCGGCCTCGCCCGCGACCGCCTTGCGCGAGCAGCGTCTTGCCCGTGCCGGGCGCCCCGATGAGCAGCACGCCCTTGGGCGCGGTGCCGCCGAGGCGCGTGTACTTCGCCGGGCGACTTCAGGAAATCGACGATCTCGACCAGCTCGTTCTCGGCCTCGTCGATGCCGGCCACGTCGTCGAACGTCACCTTCGTGCCCGACTCCGGTGTCGTAGCGGCGCGCCTTGCTCTTGCCGATGCCCAGCAGGCCGCCGCCGGCGAGCCCCGCGCCCTGCGGCACGTGCGCCGGTACATCCACACGTAGAAGCGCGATGATCAGGATCGCCGGGCCGAAGCCGAAGAGGAGCGTGCCGAGCAGGCTTCCCTGGCGGATCGGCACCGCGCTGATCTCGACGCCGTGGTCGATGAGGAAGCTTCTCGAGCCCGGGATCCACGAAAGCCGGCAGCTCGGTCGTGAACGTATCCGAGGTCTTCTGGCGGCGGGCGCGGCGGCAGTCGCTTGCGCGGCCGGCGGCTTCGCCTCGTCGGACGGGGGCCACGTCACGGCGGACTTGAAACGGCCCTCGATGCTCGTGCCGCGGCTGTAGATGGCCGACACGTTTCCCGCGGTCACCTCCTGCCGGAAGACGGTGTACGGGATGGTGACCGGCTCCGTCTGCGGGAACAGGAACCTCACGAGGAAGTAGTTCACCAGGAGGATGGCCAGGAAGACGAGCCAGTAGCGGCGCGGCGGCAGCCGGGTGCCCGGCCCCGTCGGTGCGCCCGGCGCCGGCGTGCGACGCGGATCCGGATTGCTGCTCATGCTCTCGCCTCCTCGGTGACACGCGATGTTGCCACTTGGACCGGGACGGGTCCAAGACGATCGGCAAGGCGAGGCGAGGAAATCCTAATTCCCGTGCTCGTGCCGGTGATGGGAGTCCGGGAAGTGCTCGTGCGAATGCGTCATCGGCTCGTGGTGGTGCGCGTGGGTGTGGCGCATCCCGGCGGGTACCGGCGGGATGTGCTCATGCCCATGGTGCTCGTCGTGCTCGTGTTCGTGCTCGTGATCCATGGCGGCATGGGCGTGTCGGTGGGCATGATGCTCGGTGAGGTGCAGCCATACGCCGGAAGCCATCAACCCGGCCGCGGCGGCGAGCGCCCAGGTCACGGGTTCGTGCAGCACGACGAGCGCGAGCACGGCTCCGGCGAACGGCGCCGTGGAGAAGTAGGCGCCGGTTCGCGCCGTGCCCAGGTCGCGTAGCGCCCGGACGAAGAGCACGAGGCTCACGCCGTAGCTGGCGAATCCGAGCAGCGCCGCGGACATCACGACGGCGAATCCGCCGAGCGAGGCGCCGGTCGCGAGGGCGAGGGCCACGTTCACGCTGCCGGCCGCGAGCCCCTTCAGCATCGCGATGGTCGTGGCGTCGGCCAGCGCGATCCTGCGCGTGAAGTTGTTGTCGAGCGCCCACGCGAGGCATGCGCCCACGATGGCGAGGGAGGGCAGGCTCGTTTCGAATCGCGCGTCCGAAGGCCACGACAGCACGACGGCGCCGGCCACGATCAGCGCCATCCCGAGCGCGATGCGGCGATCGAAGTTCTCGTGGAACACGAACCAGGCGACGAGCGCCGTGAGCGCGCCCTCGGCATTGAGCAGCAGCGATGCGGACGCGGCGCTCGCGTGCGCGAGCCCCCACATGAGAAGCACGGGACCGACGCCGCCGCCGAACGCGATGGCCGCGGCGAGCCATGGGATGTCGGCGCGTGCGAGCCTCGATCGTGGTGTGCGCCGCAAGAGGCGCACGATCGCGAGCCCGGCGCCCGATCCGAGGTAGAGAACCCCGGCGAGCAGCCACGGCGACATGGGGCCGAGAAGCAGCTTGGCGAGCGGCGTGGCGGCGCCGAAGAGCAGCGCGGCCATCAGCGCGGCCGGTATTCCGGTGATCGAAAACGGCCTCAACGCTCGTCCTGCCTCCTTGCCGAGCGCACGGAAGTGCCCCGACATCGTCTGCCCTGCGCGTCTCGCCCGGGAGCGCGGCGCTCAGGCCTCCAGCACGATCTTCCCGGTATGCCCGCCGGATTCCATCAGCCGATGCGCGTCGGCCGCCTTCGCCAGCGGCAGCACGGTATGGACCACCGGCTTGATCCGCCCGCTCTCGAAGAGCGGCCACACGTTCTTCTCGAGCTGGCGGGCCACCTCGGTCTTGAAGGCGTCGGGGCGGCTCCTCAGCGTCGAGCCGGTGTAGTGCAGGCGCTTGAGCATGATCGGCATGAAGTCGAGCTCGACCTTCGAGCCCAGGGCGAAGGCGAGCTGGACGATGCGCCCGTCGGGCTTGGCCGCCTTCACGTTCTTCGCGATGTAGGGGCCGCCCACGATGTCGAGGATCACGTCCGCGCCCCCGAAATCGTCGCGGACGATCGCGACGAAGTCCTCGGTGCGATAGTCGATCGCGCGCTCGGCGCCGAGCGCCTTGCACTGCGCGACGCGCTCTGCGGGGCTGTCGGTGACGACCACCCGCGCGCCGAACGCCGTGCCGAGCTGGATCGAGGCCGTGCCGAGGCCGCCCGCGCCGCCATGCACGAGGAACACCTCGCCCTTCGCGAGGTGCGCCGTCATGAAGATGTTGCTCCACACCGTGAAGTACACCTCCGGCAGCGACGCCGCCTGCCGGAGGTCGAGGCCCTTCGGCACCGGCAGGCAGTGGTCCTCGAGGACGGTGCAGTACTCGGCGTAGCCGCCGCCGTTGGTGAGGGCGCAGACGCGGTCGCCCGCCTTCCAGCGCTGCACCTCCGCTCCCACGGCTTCCACCTCGCCGGCGATCTCGAGCCCGAGGAGTGGAGAAGCGCCCTTCGGCGGCGGGTACAGCCCCTTGCGCTGCATGAGGTCGGGCCCGTTCACGCCGGCGAAGGCGACCTTGACGAGCACATCGCGGGGTCCGGGCGCGGGCAGCTCGGCGGTGGCGGCGCGCAGCACCTCGGGGCCGCCCGGGGCGGAGATTTCGACGATTTGCATGGGGGAGTCTTTCGCGGAATCGCATCGAAAACGCGTTCATGATACGACGCCGCGGGCCGCATGCCCGCGCCGCGCCCGGTCCCGCGCCCGCCCGCCACGACGCATTCGCGGCAGGCCGGATGTGAACTGCGTCACACCCTTCGCACACGTTAGTTCGTATGCTGGCCGTGCGGATCCCCTGGAGAGCGCCATGACCGGAAACATCCATCCCCGCCGCCACTTCGTCGGCATCTTCCTCGCCCTCGCCGCATCGGTCTGGATGCTGAACGCCGGGCGCCAGGGCCCGGCGCTCGGGGACCGGTCGTGGGCGGTGAACGAGATCGACGCCCGGCTCGCCAAGGCGATCATCGACGACGGCGCGCTCGTGATCGACGTGCGCGGGGCGCAGGCCTATGCCGAGCGCCACGTCGCGGGCGCGATCCTCCTGCCGCTCGGGGATCTCGAGGCGGCCATTCCCGCGCGGCTCGCGGTGTCGAAGGCGAAGCCGATCATCGTCTATGGCGCCGATGGGGCCCGCAGCGGACCCGAGGGCACCGCGATCCTCAACAAGGCCGGCTTCTCGAACGCGGTGAACCTCGTGGGCGGCATCGAGGGCTGGGAACGGGCCGGCATGCCGACCGCGAAGGGGCGCGGCTGAGCAAGCGCGCCCCCGCCGGCGGGTAGCCGGCATCTTCCGGCGCCGCGCCGACCGATCCGTGCGGCGCAGGTCGGCTTCGGGCGGTCCCATCGCACGCCCTCGCCTCCTCGCCGCCTCGCCCGCGTCTTCCCCTAGAATCGGCCCGTGGACCTGTACGTATCCGACGACGCCGTCGCCGCCCTCGAGGCCGACGCCGCGCGCTCGGCCGATCCGGCCGTGCTCGCCGAGCTCGCCTGGCACCTGCGCCAGCGCGACACGGCACGCAGCCTCGCGCTCGTCCTCGGGGCCGAGGCGCTTCCCGAGGCCCGGGCGGCGTCGCTGCGCGCGCGGCTGCTCCTCACCCGGGCCGAGTGCCTGCTGCTGCAGTACCGCCTCGACGAAGCCGAAGCGCACGTCGCCAGGCTCGGCGCGGAAGGGTTGCGCGGGGAAGCGATCGTCGAGGGGGACACCTGCCTGCTCGAGGCAGCCATCGCCAATGCCCGCGGCGCGCCGAAGGAGGAGATCGAGCGCGCCCGGCGGGCGAAGGCGGCGTTCGAGGCGGCCGGCGATGCGCGGCGCGTGGCGCTCGCCATCGCGGCCGAGCTCACACCCACCGTGAGCGCCGATCCGCAGCGCACGCGCGCGCAGATCGAGCGGCTCCGGGAAGCGTCCGACGACCGCGCGCTCGACGCGCACCTCGCCTACGTCGCCGGGTGCGTCGAGTTCACCGCGGGCAACTTCGCGCCCGCCATCGAGCTGCTCGCCCCGGCCGCGGAAGGCGCGGCGCGGGCGGGTGCGGGCGAGCTGGGCCTGCGCTCGCTCCTCACGCTCGCCGCGGCGCTGTCGAACCTCGGCGACCGGGAGGAGTCGGCGAAGGCGGGCGAGGAGGCGCTCGCCCGCGCGCGGGCCCTCGGCTGGCCGCGGCCGACGGCGGGAGCGCTCGCCCACCTGGGCCGCCTCTTCACGTTCATGGAGCAGCCCGAGCGCGCGGTCCCGGTGCTCGAGGAGGCCGTCGCGATCTTCTCCGCGCAGCCCGGCTCGCGCCACTACGCCATGGCGCTCTTCTACCTCGCCGACGCGCACCTGCACGGCGGCGAGCCGCAGGCCGCGCTCGACCGGCTCGTGCGCTCCGAGGCGATCGCGCGCCGGCTCGCGTTTCCCCCGGAGCTCTCGGCCAACCTCGCCCTGGCGGGGCGGGCGCTCGCGCGCCTCGGCCGCCGCGAGGAGGCGCTCGCGAAGGCCCACGAGGGGCTCGAGCTCGCGCGCGCCTGCGGGGCCCGGCTTTGGGAGGCCGAGGCGCAGAGGACGCTCGCCGAGGCCTTCCTCGAGCACGAGCCGCGCGAGGCGCTGCGCCACCTCGAGGGCGCGCTCGAGGCCTCGCGGGCGCTGGGCGGCCACCATGAGAAGAGCCGGCTCCTGGTGGAGATCGCGCGCGTGCACGAGCGCATCGGCGACCTCGCCGCGGCGCTCGCCGCCGAGCGCGCGGCCCGCGCCGAGCAGCTGGCCGAGCAGCACCGCCGCGCCGCGAACCAGGTGCTCGTCTCGCGCATGCGCCACGAGATGGCGCTTCTCGCCGAGAGCGAGGCGGAGATGCGCCGGCTCGCGACGACGGACGTGCTCACGGGGCTCGCCAACCGGCGGCACTTCTTCTCGCTCGCGGAGGCCGAGGTCGCCCGCTGCGCGCGCGGCGGCGTCCCCCTCGGGCTCGTGATGGGGGACGTGGACCGGTTCAAGGCCATCAACGACGCCCATGGCCATCCGGCGGGAGACGCGGTGCTCGCGGCGGTGGCGCGCGCGATCGGCGCGGAGACGCGTCCCGGCGACGTCGCGGGCCGCCTCGGGGGCGAGGAGTTCGGCCTGATGCTGCCCGGAGCCGCGATCGACCAGGTGCTCGCGGCGGCGGAGCGGCTGCGCGCGCGCATCGAGGCGCTGGAGCTCGCGTGGGAGGGACGGCGCATCCCGGTCACCATCAGCCTCGGCTGCGTCTCGACGGCACCCCACGCGGCGAGTCCCCAGGAGGCCGCGGCCGCGTTCGCGGTGCTGTACCGCGAGGCCGACGCGGCGCTCTACGAGGCGAAGCGGGGCGGGCGCAACCGCTGCGTGGCACCGGGGCAGGTCGCGGCGTCCGCGTGAGCGCTTCGCGGCGTCCCTTCTTCACCGTGGGCCACGGCACCCGGGCGCTCGAGGAGCTGGCGGCGTTGCTGAAGGCCAACGGCGTCGAGCGGCTGGTGGACGTGCGCACCGTGCCGCGCTCGCGCACGAACCCGCAGTTCAATGCGGACGTCATGGGTGCGGCGCTCGCGCCCCACGGCATCGCCTACGAGCACCTGCCGGCGCTGGGCGGGTTGCGCGGCCGCAGCCGCGAGGTCGCCCCCGAGGTGAACGCGTACTGGGAGAACGCGAGCTTCCACAACTACGCGGACTACGCGATGACGCCCGCCTTCCGCGAGGGGCTCGAGCGGCTGCGCGCCGAGGGCCGCAGGCAGACGTGCGCGGTGATGTGCTCCGAGACCGTGTGGTGGCGCTGCCACCGGCGGATCGTCACCGACTACTTGCTGGCCTCGGGCGAGGACGTGTTCCACATCGTCTCCGCGGCCGTGCCGGAGCCCGCGAAGATGACGCCCGGGGCGCGGCCGGGCGAGGCGGAGGGCACGCTCGTGTATCCGGCCGAGCAGGCGTCGCTTTTCTGAGCCTGCCCCGGGGAGGGCCCGGCCGCGCGGAAAATTCCGCCATCCTGCTGTGGCAAAGTCGCTCGCGGCGCACGGCGGGCGCGCCTAGCGTGTCTTCATGGACGCCATCCTGCAGCCGCTCAGCGAGGCGGACCTCGAGCGGGTCCACGGCGGCGACCGCGGCTTCCGGCCGCTGGACGCGCTCGAGGGCCAAGGCGATGCCCTGTCCCACCCCGATGCACATGGTGCACAGGGCGTGGCGGGCGCCGGTGCGCGCGAGCTGGTACGTGGCCGTGGTGACGAGCCGCGCGCCCCGGGGGGATCTCCTGCGAAGTGAGGCGGAAGCGGCCCCGGCAGGCTGCGGTCGATTCCATCATGCGAGGGCGACGTACCGATGCAGCGCGGCGGGCTCGGCGAGCAGTGCGGCGCTCGCGGCGCGGTGCGCCACGCGCCCGCGCTCGAGCACGATCGCCTCGCGCGTGAGCGCGAGGGCGAGGCGGGCGTGCTGCTCGACCACGAGGAGGGCGAGCCCGGTGTCGCGGCCGATGCGGGCGAGGGCGTCGACGAGGTCGCGCACGATGACGGGGGCGAGGCCCTCCATCGGCTCGTCGAGCAGGAGCAGGGCCGGGTTGACCGCGAGCGCGCGGCCGATGGCGAGCATCTGCTGCTCGCCGCCCGAGAGCTGCTGGCCGAGGTTGCGCTTGCGCTCGGCCAGCGCCGGGAAGAGCGCGTACACCCGCTCCGGCGTCCAGTGTCCCGGCCGGGCCACGGCGCGCAAGTGCTCGTCCACGCTGAGCGAGGCGAACATCGCCCGCTCCTGGGGCACCCAGCCCAGCCCCGCCCGCGCGCGGCGAAACGCGGGCACGGTGGCGAGGTCGCCATGGCGCCAGCGGATCGTCCCGCGATGCAGCCGCGCCAGGCCCATGATCGCGAGGAGCAGCGTCGTCTTCCCCGCGCCGTTGCGCCCGAGGAGCGCGAGGCTGCCGCCTTCGGGCAGCGCGAAGCCCACGTCCTCGAGCACGATCGCCTCGCCGTAGCCGGCGCTGACCCCTTCGAGCGCGAGGAGCTCAGCCATGGCGCGCCTCGCCGAGGTAGACCTCCCGCACGCGCTCGTCGCGCGCCACGTCCTCGGGCGGGCCTTCCATGAGCACGCGCCCGGCCACCAGCACCGCGATGCGCTCGGCGAAGCGGAAGACGAGGTCCATGTCGTGCTCGATGAGGACGATCGCGACGTCCGCGGGCAGCGCGTCGAGGACCGCGAACACCTCCGCGGCCTGGTCGGCCGGCACGCCCGCCGCCGGCTCGTCGAGGAGCAGCACGCGCGGGCGCGTGGCGAGCGCCAGCGCGATCTCGACCAGCCGCTGCTTGCCGTAGGGCAGGTGGCCCGTGAGCGTGCCGGCGTCGCGCGCGAGGCCCAGGCGCGCGAGGAGCGAGCGCGCCTCGTCGATCTCCGCGTCCTGGCGCGCCACCGGGCGCAGCGCGTGCCAGGCCGCGCCCGTGCGCTCGCACGCGGCGAGCGTCACCGAATCGAGCACCGTGAGCCCGGCGAAGAGCGTGTTGACCTGGAAGGTGCGCGCGAGCCCCCGGCGCACGCGCTCGTGCTGGCCGAGCCGCGTCACCCGCTCGCCGTCGAGGAACACCTCCCCGCGCGTGGGGGCGAGCGCACCGGTCAGCAGGTTCACGAGCGTCGTCTTGCCCGCGCCGTTCGGGCCGATGAGCGCCCAGCGCGCGCCGGGCGGGAAGGACAGGGCGATGTCGGCGTTGGCGACGAACGCGCCGAACGTGCGGGTGAGCCCTTCGGTGCGCAGGGCCGGCGTCACGAGGCGCGCGTCCGCGAGAATCGGTGGACCAGCGCCGCGCCCGCCCCCAGGATGCCGCCGCGGGCGAAGAGCACGATCAGCATGAGCAGCAGCCCGATCCACAGCTCGCCAGTACACCGGGTCGATTCCCGCGAGCCAGTCCTGCGCCACGAGGAAGACCGCCGCGCCCACCAGGCCTCCATAGAGCCGCCCGGTGCCGCCGAGGACCAGGATGATCAGCACCTCGGCCGAGCGGTGGAAGGCGAGCGTGTCGAGCCCCACGAACTGCGTCGTCTGCGCGAGCAGGCCGCCGGCGACGCCCGCGACCGCGGCGCCGAGCGTGTAGGCGGCGACCAGCCGCGCGCGCACCGGCGCGCCGATCGCCGGCATGCGCGCGCGCCCCTCGCGGATGCCGCGCAGCGACAGGCCGAAGGGCGAGGCCACGACGCGGCGCGCGAGGACGAACGCCGCGAAGAGGACCGCGAGGCTGTAGAGGTAGGCCGTGCGTCCCTCGAGGTCGAAGGCGCGCCATCCGAGCAGCTTCCACGTCGTCACGCCCGCGAGCCCGTCCACGCCCCCGGTGAGGAAGGCCGCGCGGTTGGCGAGCTCGTAGACGAGCAGCCCGATGCCGAGCGTCACCATGAGGCGCGTGAGGTCGCGCCCGCGCACGACGAGGAAGCTCGCGGCGAAGCCGAGCGCCGCGGCGGCGAGGGCGGCCACCGCGAGCCCCGTGAGCGGCTCGCCCCAGCCCAGCCGCGCCGAGAGCAGGCCCGCGGCGTACGCGCCGACGCCGAAGAACGCCGCGTGGCCCAGCGAGACGATGCCCGCGTAGCCGAGGACGAGGTCGAGGGAGAGCGCGAAGAGGCCCGCGATCAGGACCTGGCTGCCGAGCACGAGGTAGCCGGGGAACAGGAAGTAGGCCGCGACGGGCACGAGCCAGAAGGCGAGCTCCGCCGCGCGCCAGCGCGCCGCGCCGGTCACGCCCGCCGCCCGTACAGTCCCGCGGGGAAGAGCGCGAGGAGCAGCACCATGAGGAGGTAGATCGTGAAGGCGCCGAGCTGCGGCAGGTAGTACTTGCCCGCGACGTCGGCCACGCCGAGGATCACGGCCGCGACGGCGGCCCCGTGGATCGTGCCCGCGCCGCCCACGGCTACGACGAGCAGGAAATACACCAGGTACTTGAGCGGGAACGTGGGATCGAGCCCGAGCACGTCGATCGCGAGCGCGCCGCCCACGCCCGCGAGCCCGGCGCCCAGCGCGAACATCGCCGTGAAGAGGCGATCGACGGGGATGCCGAGGCCGGCGGCCACCGCGCGGTTGTCCACGGCCGCGCGCACCTGGGCGCCGAACCGGGTGCGCTCGACCAGCGCGCGCAGCCCGAGGGCGAGGACCGCCACGACCGCCACGAGGAATATCCGGTAGGCGCCCAGCTCCACGCCGGCGACGCGCACCTGGCCGCGCAGGAATTCGGGCAGGCGCACCGGCTGCTGGCCGGGGCCCCACGCCCAGGTGGCCGCCGCCATCGCCACGAACGTGAGGCCGATGGTGAAGAGCACCTGGTCGAGGTGCGGGGCGGCGTAGAGCCGGCGCAGGAGCGTGCGCTCGAGGATCGCCCCGGCCACGGCGAGCACCGCGAAGGCGAGGGGCAGGGTGGCGAGAAACGGCACGTTCCAGCGCGCCATGGCGACGGCCGCGAGGTAGCCGCCGAACATCGCGAAGGCGCCGTGCGCGAGGTTGACGAAGTTCATCAATCCCAGCGTCACCGACAGCCCGACGCTTACCAGGAAGAGCAGGCAGCCGTACGCGATGCCGTCGAACAGGACGCCGGGGAGCGAAGCCATGCGCGCGGTGATACCACGAAACCGGTATCGGGGTCAGATCCCTTTTTCCTCCCGGCGGGAAAAGGAGTCCGACCCCTCGGGTCCCTCAGGTCCCTCAGGTCTTCTCCTCCTCCTCTTCCTCGGCGATCCGGAGCGCGGCCTGTCCGGTGGCGGGGCGAAGCTCGCGTCCCTCCGTGAGCGACAGGACGCCTCCGGCCAGCAGGAACGCGCCGTTCGCCCAGAACACGGGCAGCAGGCCGAAGGCGGTGCCGAGCCCCCCGAAGACGACGGGCACCGCGATCTGGGTGAGCTTGTTGACGGTCAGGCGCATGCCGAGCGCCTCGCCGGAGCGCCCGCGCGGGGCGTGGTTGTAGGTGAGCAGGATGGTGAGCGGCTGCGCGCAGCCGAGGCCCAGTCCCAGCAGGAAGGCGACGAACGCCAGCAGCAGCGCGTGCGAGACCATCGGCACGAGCAGGTATGTCGCCCCGGCCATGAAGAGCGAGGCCGTGAGCACGCCGATCTCGCCCAGGCGCAGCGTCGCCCGGTGCATGCCGAGGCGCACGATGAACGCCGCCACCGCGTAGCTCGCCATCACCATCCCGATCGACGAGGCGCTCAGGCCCACCGCGCGGCCGTAGACCGGGAAGTAGAAGCTGAAGAGCTCGATGCCGGTGAGCGTCACGCCGCTCATGAGGAGCGTGCGGCGCAGCCCCGGGATGGCGAGCAGGTCGAGGGCGCCGCCGCCCGGCTCCCGCACGGAGGGGCCCACGGCGCGGGGCACGATCCCCGGCAGCGCGAGCAGGACGAGCACGGTGGCGACCGACACCGCGGCGAGCAGGACGTACGTCGGCCCGAAGCCCCAGCCGTCGATCGAGAAGCCGGTCATCGACGGGCCGATGAAGGCGGAGATCGAGGCGCCGAGCGAGAAGGTGGCGAAGTTGCGCGTGCGCGCCTCGCCGCTGCCGTAGGCGCCGATGAGGTTGTGCACCGAGACGTGGAAGAAGATGTGGCCGAAGCCGACGCAGATCGCGCTCGCCACGAGTCCGGGGATGCCGGGCCAGGCGAGCGGGACACAGATCCCCGCGGCCATGACGAGGGCGCCGCCCATCATCGGCCTCCTCACGCCCACCCGGTCCGAGAAGCGCCCGGCGTAGAGCGCGAGCAGCAGCGGGAAGACGGGGAACATCGCCCCGATGAGCCCCACCTGGAAGGGGTTCGCGCCGTCGGCGAGCGCGGCGAGCGACACCAGCATCTTGGCCCCGCGCATGCTGATGCCCTGCAGGAGCGAGCACAGGACGGCGAGGTAGACCATCAGGCGGAAATTCCGTATGGGGGAACGCAGTTCCACATCATGCGACGAGTATACTGGACCGCTTTCGCTTCCCTGCCCGCGAACATGCCCGTCGGTCGCAACGATCCATGCCCCTGCGGCAGCGGCCGGAAGTACAAGAAGTGCCACGGAGCGGTCATCCCGCTCGCCGCGGCGCACGCCCGGCGCTGCGGCGAGTGCACGGCGTGCTGCGACGGCTGGGTGGTGGGGGAGGTCGAGGGGCACGAGATGCGCCCGGGCACCCCCTGCCATTTCCGCGGCGAGCACTGCTGCACGATCTACGAGCGCCGTCCCCGCACGCCGTGCCGCGATTTCGTCTGCGGCTGGCTGCGCGAGGGCAGCCCCTTCCCCGAGGATTTCCGCCCCGACCGCCTGGGCGTGATGATCATCCCGATGCGCTGGCGCGGCCGCGACGCGTTCGTGCTGCGCTCGGCCGGGCGCGACCCGGACGAGCGGCTCGTCGCCTGGATGCGCGACTTCAGCCTGCGCAGCGGCGCGCCCTTCTTCTATGAGCGGGACGGCGAGCGCTACGGCTTCGGGCCGCCGGAATTCCAGGCCGAGATGAGCGCGCGCATCGCGGCGGGCGAGGCGCTCTGGGGGCGTTGAGCGGCGATTTCGCTCGCGTATACTCCGCCGCATGAGCCGCCCCGGCAGGATGCCCGCCCGGATTTCGCCCGGCCGCATCGTGGTCGTCCTCGCGCTGGCCTTCGCGCTGCTCGCGGGCAGCGCCATGCTGCGCACGTCGACGACGTTCGACGAGATCGTCTTCTCCGCGGTGGGCGCGAGGGGGCTGAGGACCGGCGACTTCGGCATGGTGAACGACCATCCGCGCCTGCCGCAGTACCTCTTCGGCCTGCCCGTGTACCTGCAGCACGTGAACTACCCGCCCGAGCACGGGCGCTGGGACTGGGCGTCCCGGTACCGCTACGCGCAGGCGCTCTTCTGGGACTCCGGCAACCTCGCGCGGCGCATCACGCTGGCCGCGCGCGTGGTCGCGCTCGTCTTCGGCACGCTCACCGTGGCGGCGACCTACCTGCTCGCGCGGCGGCACATGAGCGACTGGGCGGCCCTGGCGGCCGCCGCGCTCGTCGCCTTCTTCCCCGACATGCTTGCGCAGTCCGGCGTGGCCTACAACGACATCGTGCTCACGTTCGGCCTGCTCGGCAGCGTCTACGCGCTCGACGCCGCGGTGCGCCGTCCCCGGGCCTGGCGTGTCGCGCTCGCGGCATTCGCCTGCGCCGCCACGGTGTGCGTCAAGTACAGCGGCGCGGTGCTCGGTCCCATCCTCCTCGCGCTCCTCGCGATGGAGGCGCGGTCCGGCCGCTGGCAGGATCGCGCGTGGCGCCGGGCGCTGTGGCGCGCGGTTCCCGTCTTCGCGCTGGTCGCGTACGGCACCGTCGTGCTCGTCTACCTGGGCGACTGGCGGCTGGGCGATTTCCTCGCCGGCCTGGACCGGATCACCGGATCGGCCCTCGCCGGGCGGCCCGCGTTCCTGCTCGGCGAGCACCACCTCGGCGGGTGGTGGTACTTCTTCCCCGTGGCCTTCCTGCTCAAGACGCCGGCCGCGCTGCACGTGCTGATGCTCGTCGCGCTGGGCGGCGCGTGGTGGGCGGCGCGCGAGGCCCGCGGGCGCGAATGGCTCGCCCACCCGGCGCGCGCGCCCGCGGCGGCCGTCGCCCTCTTCGCCGCCGCGCTGCTGCTGTCCGGGATGAACATCGGCTTTCGCCACGCGCTGCCGGCGATTCCGCTGCTTTGCATCCTCGTGGCCCAGGGACTCGAGCCGGTGTGGGCGCGCGGGCGCGGCCTCGCGCACGCGGCCATCCTCGTGCTCTTCGCCGGCTACGCCGGCTCCACGCTGTCGAGATACCCGGACTTCCTCTCCTACCTCAGCGAATACGTCCGGGGCCGCCCGCTCTACGACACGCTCGTGGACTCGAACACCGACTGGGGCCAGGGACTGGTGGCGCTGCGCGATTACATGCGCGAGCGCGGCATCGACCGGGTGGCGCTCGGGTATTTCGGCTCGGCCCTGCCCGAGGGCTACGGCATCCGCTACGTCGCCCTGCCCAGCTTCCTCGACCTGCCCCGCCAGGCCGCGGGCCTGCCGCGCTACCTCGTCGTCTCCGCGACGCTGCTGGCCGGGGACTACGCGAAGGGCGACCCGTACGCCGCGCTGCGGCGCGCGCGGCCCGTCGCGGTGGTCGCGCACACCCTGTACGTGTACGACCGCCGGGCGCTGGGGCCGGCCTGGGCCGTCGCCTTCCGGGCCGGGGGGGCCCCGTGATCGAGCCCGGCACGCTCGCGCCTTCCGCGGCCGCGGCTGCATCGCCCGCGCCCGTGCCGCCTACGCTCTCGATCACCATCCCGGTGCACAACGAGGAAAGGAACATCGCGCCGCTCCACGAGCGCCTGGTGGCGGCGCTCGATCCGCTCGGCGCGCCCTACGAGGTGATCGTGGTGAACGACGGCAGCACCGACGGCAGCGAGCGCGAGCTCGACGCGCTGTGCGCGCGCGACAAGCGCGTGAAGGCGGTGCATTTCCGCCGCAACTACGGCCAGACCGCGGCGATGATGGCGGGGATCCGCTACGCCTCGGGCGACATCATCATCCCGATGGACGGCGACCTGCAGAACGACCCGGCCGACATCCTGAAGCTGCTCGCGAAGCTCGACGAGGGCTACGACGTGGTCTCCGGCTGGCGCCGCGAGCGCAAGGACAGCGTGCTGCGGCGCAACCTGCCGAGCCGCGTCGCCAACTGGCTCATCTCGCGCATCTCCGGCGTGCACCTGCACGACTACGGCTGCTCGCTCAAGGCGTACCGCAGCGAACGTCCTGAAGGACGTCAAGCTCTACGGCGAGATGCACCGCTTCATTCCCATCTACGCCTCGTGGGAGGGCGGCCGCGTGGCCGAGATCCCGGTGACCCACCATCCGCGCATCGCACGGCGAGTCGAAGTACGGAGCTGGACCGCGTGCTCAAGGTGGTCCTCGACCTGATCGTGGTCCAGTTCCTCGCGCGCTACGCGAACCGGCCCATCTACGTCTTCGGCGGCTTCGGCATCGCCAGCATCGCGCTGTCGTTCGCCGCGGGCCTGTGGGCGCTCGGGCTCAAGTACCTCGCCGGCACGTCGCTCATCCAGACGCCCCTGCCGCTGCTCGCGGTGATGCTGTTCGTGACGGGCGGCATGAGCGTGCTGATGGGCCTGCTCGCCGAGATCATCATGCGCACGTACTACGAGTCCCAGGGCAAGGCCGTCTACCTGGTCAGGCGCACCGCCAACCTCGATCCCGAAGCGCCCTGAGATGTGCGGCCTCGCCGGCTTCGTCGGCAGCGGAACCGAGGGCGACCTGCGCGCGATGGGCGCGGCGATCGCGCACCGCGGCCCCGACGGGCTGGGCATGCACGTCGATGCCGCCGACGGCGTGCACCTGCTGCACCGGCGCCTGGCGGTGATCGACATCGCCGGCGGCGAGCAGCCGATGTGGAACGAGGACCGGCGCGTGTGCGTGATCTTCAACGGGGAGATCTACAACCACCGCGAGCTGCGCGAGGCGCTCGCCGCACGCGGCCACGTCTTCCGCTCGGACCACTCCGACACCGAGGTGCTGGTGCACGGCTACGAGGAGTGGGGCGACGAGCTGCCCGAGCGCCTGAACGGCATGTTCGCCTTCGCGATCCACGACGCCCGCCGCCGGCGGCTCTTCCTCGCCCGGGACCGGTTCGGCAAGAAGCCGCTCTACTACGCCTCGCGCCCGGGGCTGTTCGCGTTCGCCTCGGAGCTGGGCGCCCTCGCGCGCCATCCGGGCGTCGGGCGGCGCATCGACCGGCGCTCGCTGCAGAAGCTCTTCGCCTACGGCTTCGTGCCCTCGCCGCGCTCGCTCCACGAGGGCGTCGCCCGCCTGCCCGGCGGGCACCGCATGGCCCTCGCGCTCGACCGCCCGGGCGCCACCCCCGAGGTGCACCGGTACTGGCGCTTCGCGATCGAGCCGCCGGCGGCCATGCCCGCCGATCCCGAGGCGGCCTGGGGCGAGGAGCTGCGCCATCTCCTCGCCCAGGCGGTGCGCCGCCGGCTGATGAGCGACGTGCCGCTGGGCGTCTTCCTGAGCGGGGGCATCGACTCTTCGGCCGTGCTCGCGTACGCCACGGCGGCCCGCCCGGAACGGCCCGTGAGCACGTTCTCGATCGGCTTCCGCGAGCCCAGCTTCGACGAGTCGGGCCCCGCGCGCGCGGTGGCGCGGCGCTTCGGCAGCGACCATCACGAGGCGATCCTCGACCTGGAGCGCGCACGTGATCTCGTGCCCCGGGTGCTCGACCGGCTCGACGAGCCGTTCGCCGATCCGTCCATCGTGCCCGCCTTCCAGCTTTGCGCGTTCGCGCGCGAGCGGGTGACCGTGGCGCTGGGCGGCGACGGCGGCGACGAGCTCTTCGCGGGATACGATCCGTTCCGCGCCCTGGGCGTGGCGCGCTGGTACGACGCGCTCGTCCCGGCGCGGCTCAAGCGCGGCGTGCGCGCGCTCGCGGAATTGCTGCCCGTGTCCGATGCCAACATGGGCCTGGATTTCCGCATCAAGCGGGGGCTGCGCGGGCCGTCGTACCCGGCGAGCGTCTGGAACCCGGTCTGGCTGGGTCCGCTCGAGCCGCGCGAGATCGCCGCGCTGCTGTGCGAGCCGGTCGCGGTCGAGGAGGTCTACGAGGAGGCGATCGATGCCTGGGAGAACACCGCCGCCGCGCACCCGGTGGACAGGACGCTCGAGTTCTACACCCGCTTCTACCTGCAGGACGACATCCTCGCGAAGGCCGACCGCGCGTCCATGATGGTCTCTCTCGAAGTGCGCTCGCCGTTCCTCGACCAGGACCTCGTCGACTTCGCCCGGCGCATCCCGCACGCGTACAAGTACCGCCGGGGCGAGACCAAGTACCTGCTGCGCCGGGCGCTGCGCGGCGTGCTGCCCGGCGAGGTGCTGCGCCGGCCGAAGAAGGGGTTCGGCATCCCGCTCACGCGCTGGCTGCGCTCGTGGGACGCGGCGGACTTCGATCGCGCCGGCGCGATCGTCGGCAACCCGGCCGCGACGAGCGCGATGCTCGCCGAGCACCGGGCGGGGCGCCGGGACCACCGGCTCGCCCTGTGGTGCCTGCTCGCCCTGGCGCACCACGGCGAGGCGGTCGCATGAGCCGCGCCGACCAGCGCACGGCCGACGCGTTCGCCACGTCGTGGAACGACCTTCCGGCCGGGTCGGTGTATACGGCCGGGCAGGTGGCCGACTGGATGGCTCCCCTGGGCCCGGAGGACTTTCGCGACGCGCGCGTGCTCGAGATGGGCTGCGGCAACGCGAGCCTGATGGTGCACGTGCTGCGCTGGTCGCCCGCCCGGCTCGACGGCATCGACCTGGGCGCGTCGGTGGCTTCGGCGCGGCGCAACCTCGCCGCCACCGGCTCGACCCGCTGGTCGGTGCGGCAGGAGGACCTCACCGTGTTCACGAGCGACGGCTACGACATCGTCTACAGCATCGGCGTGCTGCACCACCTGGCGCAGCCCCGGGCGGGTTTCGAGGCGGTGGTGCGCAACACGCGCCCGGGGGGCCGCTTCCACTGCTGGGTCTACGCGCGCGAGGGCAACGCGGTGGTGATCGCGCTCGTCGACCCGCTGCGCCGCCTCGCCTCGCGGCTGCCGTGGTGGATCACGAAGCACTTCCTGGCCACGCCGCTCGCCTTTCCGTATTACCTTTACGCCAAGGCGCTCGCCGCGCTTCCGCGCTGGAAGGCGCTGCGCGCGCTGCCGTTGCACGACTACAGCCGGTGGATCGCCCGGCGCGAGTTCGCGTTCTTCCGCCACGTGGCGTTCGACCAGCTCGTCACGCCGCGCACGGTGTACCTGGACCGCGCGAGCGTCGAATCGTGGCTGGCGTCGACCCCCGCGGTCGACCCGGGCAGCGCCTACGTGGTCATGCGCAACGGCAACTCGTGGAAGTTCGGCGGGAGGATCCGGATGGAAGGGCGATGAGGACGACGCTGCTGGTGATCGGGATGGTGAGCTTCACGGTGGTCGCCAACCTCCTGCTCAAGACCGCGGGGGCGATGGGCCTGGCCGCGGGCCTGCCCTGGTGGGCGCAGCTCTACCAATGGCGCACGCTGGCCGGATTCGCGAGCTTCGCCGCCGCGGCGGTCTTCTACATGGTGGTGCTGCGCTCGCTGCCGCTCAACGTGGCGCAGTCGTTCACCGCCGCGCAGTTCCTCGGGATCATCGTCGCCTCGGCCCTGGTGCTCGGCGAGCCGATCCCGCCCGGGCGCTGGGTGGGCTTCGCGCTCATCGTGGCCGGCATCCTCGTCGTCGCCTGGACGCGCCCCTGAGATGGCGTTGCACCCGAGGCGCGGGGACGTGCCGGTGCTGCTCGTCACCGGCTTCGCCGGCGCGGGGCGCACCACGCTGCTCGCGCGCTGGCTCGCCGATCCCGCCTTCGCCGCCTGCGCCCTCGTCGTGAACGACCTCGCCGACCGCCGGCTCGACGTGCCGCGCGCCTCGGCCTACCCCTCCGCCACGCGCTTCGTGGACGGGGGCTGCGCCTGCTGCAGCCGGCGCGGGGCGCTCGCCGAGGCGATCGCCGACCTGCTCGACGAGCGCGCGCGGCGCAAGCGCAAGATCCCCTTCGAGCGGATCCTGGTGGAGGCAAGCGGGCTCGCCCATCCCGGCGCGCTCCTCGCCGAGATCGCCTCCGATGCCCGCGTGCGGGAGGGCTGCTTCCTGCACGGCGTCGTCGCCGTGGTCGACGCGAGCCGCGGGGGCGAGGGGCTGGAGGCGCCGGAGGCGCGCGAGCAGGTCGAGGCCGCCGATGCGATCGTGCTGGCGAAGACCGACCTCGCGAAGCCGGCCGGGGTCGCGGCTTTCGCCTCGGCACTCGCGCGGCGCAATCCGGACGCGGCGATCGTGGAGGCGGCGGGGGCCGAGGGCGACGCGGGGGCGGTGTGGGATGCGGTCGCGCGCGCTCCGCGGCGGGGGCTGCGCGCGGTCCGCGCGGCGTTTGCGGCGCAGGAGCCGCCCGCCGCGGCGCAGGACGCCGAGCAGGCGCTCGCCGCCGCCCACGGCGCGGGACTGCGCGTGCACGACATCGAGGTGGCCGCGCCGGTCGAGCTGTCCGGCTTCTGCGTGGGCCTCGCCGGCTTCCTCGAAACGCACGCGCCCTCGGTGCTGCGGGTGAAGGGGCTGGTCCCGGTCGACGGACGCAAGCGGCCCGCGGCCATCCAGGCCGTCGGGCGCACCCTCTATCCGGTGCGCACGCTGCGCCAGTGGCCGTCGCAAGCGCGCGAGGGGCGGCTTTTCGTGCTCGCCCGCGCGCTCGATCCCGCTCCCCTGCGCGCGACGCTGCCGACCCGGCGCTGAGACCGGCGCCGGCGCGCGCTCACGCCCGGGGCCCCGCGTCGCGCGGCGCGACCGCGCCCGCTACTGGGGCTGGATGCCGGCGTCGTGGGCGACCTGGGCCCACTTCGCGGCCTCGCTGCGGAAGTGCGTTTCCAGCTCGGCGGGCGAGATGGGGTCGGCCGTGAGGCCGCGCTTCACGAGCGCCGCGGCGACCTTCGGCTCCCGCAGGATCGCGTTGATCTCGCCGTTGAGCTTGTCCACCACCGGCTGCGGCGTGCCCTTCGGCGCGACGAACGAGTACCAGGTCGTCACGCGGTAGCCGGGCACGGTCTCCTCGATGGCGGGCAGGTCGGGAAGCTCGGGCGAGCGCCGCGCGCCGGACACGCCCAGCCCGCGCAGCTTGCCGCTGCGCACGTGGCCGAGCATCGAGGGCAGGGCGTTGAACATGTACTGGACATTGCCGCCGAGGAGGTCGCGCACGCCCGGGGCGCTGCCCTTGTAGGGCACCTGCACCGCCTCGATGCCGGTCATCTGGTTGAAGAGCGTGGCCGACAGTCCCTGCGTCGTCACCTTCCCGAGGGAGGCGAAGTTGAGGGCGCCCGGCTTCGACTTCGCGTAGTCGATGAACTCGCCCACCGTCTTCGCCGGCACGCTGGGGTGCACGACGAGCACGAGCGGCGTGAAGCCGATCATCGCCACGGGCGTGAAGTCGGCGATCGGGTCGTACGGCTTGTGCTTCATGCCCAGCGGGGCCATCACGAAGACCGGCGTGGCCAGGCCGAGCGTGTAGCCGTCCGCGTCGGAGCGCGCGACCATGCCCATGCCGATCGTGTTGCTGCCGCCGCCGTGGTTCTCGACCACGACGGGCGTGCCGAGCCGCGCGGACAGCCGCTGCCCCACGAGGCGCGCGAGCATGTCCGCGCCGCCGCCCGCGGAGTACGGCACGATCACCTTGACCGGCCGGTCGGGGTAGCCGGCGGCGCCGGCGAGCGCGGGAAGGGCGAGGGTCGCCAGCGCGAGCGCGGTGGCGAAGAGCTTACGAAGCGCAGTGGCCATCGTCGTCCTCGTGGGGGTGGGTGTGGGTGGGATGCGCATGGGCGCGGTGCTCGTGCCCGTGGTCGTGGTCGTGCATCAGCGACTTCGGCACGTCGGGAAAGAGCTCGCGCGCGGCCGGCGCCGGGGGGCCGGCCCACTCGACGCCCCCCTTCTTGCGGGCGGCGGCGAGGAAATCGTCCCACGTGAGCTGGGCGGGGTCGCGGGCCACCGCGAGGCGCTGGGCGAGGGCGGCGAGCACGAGCTTGCGGATGCGCCGCCCGTCCCAGCCCACGCACAGCCGCGCGAGCTCGGCGATGCGCGCCCGGTCCCCGGCCATCGGCGCGAGCGCCGGCCACTGCACGGCGAGCTCCCCGATGGCGTGCGCGAGGATGTGCTCGACGGTCGGCGCGTCGGGCAGCGCGAAGGTCATGACGAGGTCCGCGCGCGACAGGAACGCCTCGTCCACGGCCTCGATGAAGTTGGTGGTCGCCACGAAGAGCACCGCGGGCAGCTTGCGCGCCACCTCGTCGATGCCGAGCAATACGGCGTCGGTGGCGCGGTGCACGTCGACCGGGTTCGCCTCGAAGGAGGCCGCGGAGCGGCGCACGGCGAAGCTCTCGACCTCGTCGATCAGCACCACGGTGAAGGGCCGGCGCGCGGCGATCTCGGGCACGGTCTCGGTGAGCAGCCGCGTCACGTTGCGCTGGCTCTCGCCCAGCATGTCGCTCGGGAACGCGTGCGGATTCACCTCGACCAGCGTGGTCGCGCCTTCGCGGGCGAGGGCCAGCGCCGCCACCTGCGCGAGGCCCCGCGCCATCGTGGTCTTGCCGGTGCCGGGCGGGCCGGCCAGCACGATGAGGCCGTGGGGCAGGCCGGCGAGCATCGAGAGCTTGCGCCCGTGCTGGAGCACGAGGAGCGCCTGGGCGAGGAGCCGCTCCTTCACCTCGCGCGGGCAGACGATCGCGTCCCAGTCGCGGTCGTGGTGCTCCGCGGGCAGCACGTGCATCGAGAGCACGCCGGGCGGGAGCGCGCTCCTGCGGTCCATCCTCAGTCCGCCGCCCGGGCCATCAGTCCGGCCGCTTGTCGTCCGGCCACCGGATCTGCGCGAGCTCCTGCATCGACACCAGCGTGTCCTCGGCCTCCTCGAAGAGCACCATCGGGTCCATCAGTGCCCGCATCGTCTCGAGGATCGAGTCGAACATGTGGATGCGCACGAGCCGGCACTGGTTCTTCGGGTCGTCGTTGAAGTGCTGGTGCCAGAGGAAGTGGTCGACCACGATGAGGTCGCCCTTCTTCCAGCGGTGGTGCTCGCCCTGGTCGGGTGCCGTGCCGAGGAACGAGTGGCCGTGGCCCTCGACCACGTAGAGCCACGCTTCTCCCGGATGGCGGTGCAGCGACTGGGTCTTGCCGGGGGCGAACTGGATCATCACCTGTGTCAGCCCCGAGGCCTGGTTGCCGATGGCGCGGTCGTTCAGGAACTTGGTGCGCGTGCCCCGCGGGGTGGCGAGGATCTCCTGCTCGTCGTACGGCGTGTGGATGCGCCCGCTGCGGCGCTTGCCGGCCTCGGCGGCGAGCCGGCGCAGGCGCCGGGCGTACGGGTCGTCGCCGGGGATGCCGCCGGAGAACTTCGGCTTCGGCGGCAGGTTCGCGAACGCCTCGTGGCCCGCGTCCTCGACGAGGCTCATGCCGAGCGTCCAGAGCGTGGGCTCCGAGGAGTAGCTCATGAAGCGCCCGGGCTGCTCGCCGTCGTTGCCGTGGCGGTGCCAGCTCCACGCCGGGATGTGGATCGCGTCCCAGGCCTTCCAGTCGTAGCGCACGCCGTCGACCTCGGTCCAGCCGCTGCCCTCGACCATGAAGAGGATCGCGTCCCAGGAATGGCGGTGTATCGTGGTGGTCACGCCCGGGTCGACCTCGTGCACCAGCGCGTCCAGGCAGCGCGTGGGACGATCGCCATCCCAGCCCATGTACACGCCCGTGCGCAGGCCGCGGGCGGTCTTCTCGAGCTTCACGTCCTCCTTGCGGATCACCGACTGGCGGTAGTTGCGCCATTCCTCGAGGAACTCGGCGCGCCGCTTCTTCTGGATGTGGTAGTGCGTGGTCTGGGTCTGGGTCTTGGTCGACATGGAGGGGCGGAAGGGAAGGGGGCGCGATGTTCTTTGATACGGAACATCGTTCCATTTGTTGCCGGTGCGCGGCAGTTAAACATAGAATGCGCGGGACGGTCAATTTCATCTCCCCGGGGGGTACCGGCATGTCCAGGCAATTCCTTGCGCTGCTGCTTTCGCTCGTGCTGCCGCTCGCCGCGTCCGGCGCCGGGAGCAACGAGGCCGTCTACAACGACCAGGGCCCGGGGCGCGACGCGCGGCTCGTCGCCGCCGCGAAGAAGGAGGGCACGCTCGTCCTCTACACGTCGCTCGCGCCCAGCCAGTCGAAGCCGCTGGCCAGGGCCTTCGAGAAGAAGTACGGCGTCAAGGTGGAGCTGTGGCGGGCGCTGTCCGACAAGGTCGTGCAGCGCGCGATCACCGAGGCGCGCGCCGGGCGCAACGCCGTGGACGTGATCGAGACCAACGGGCCGGAGATGGAGTCGATCGCCCGCGAGAAGGTCCTCGCCCCCTTCCACACCCCGTACCTCGCGGACCTGCCGCCCCACGCGGTGCCCGCCCACCACCTGTGGCTGCCGGACCGCATGAACTTCTTCGTGGTGGGCTACAACACGCAGATGGTGAAGCGCTCGGAGATCCCGGCGACCTACGAGGGCTTCCTCGACCCGAAGTGGCGGGGCCGCATCGGCCTGGAGGCCACGGACCAGGAGTGGATGGCGACCCTCGTGAAGACCTGGGGCGAGGACAAGGGCATGGCGTTCTTCCGCAAGCTCGCCGCCATGAAGCCCGACCTGCGCAAGGGCCACGTGCTGCTCGCCAAGCTCGTGGCCGCCGGCGAGGTGCCCGTCGGCCTCACGATGTACAACAGCAACATCATCTCGCTCAAGCGCAAGGGCGCGCCGATCGACTTCGTGCCGGTGCAGCCGGTGGTCGCGCGTCCGCAGGGCATCGGCGTGGCGAAGGCGGCCCCCCACCCGAACGCGGCCGTGCTCTTCGCCGACTACGTGCTCTCGCCCGAGGGGCAGAAGCTCTACGAGAGCATGGGGCGGGTGCCGGCGAGCACGAAGGTGAAGAGCGAGCTCAACGACTTCCCCTTCGTGACGATCGATGCCGCCACGGCGCTGGACGAGTCGGACAAGTGGGAGAAGATCTGGGAACGGCTCTTCCTGTCGAAGTAGGCCGCCGGCGCGCCGCATGGATTCCCTGCCCACCCACTGGCTCCCGCTCGCCGCGATCGTCTTCCTGCTGGGGTTGAAGCACGGCCTCGACCCGGACCACCTGGCGGCGATCGACGGGCTCACCCGGTTCAACGCCGGGCGCCGCCCGCTGCTCGCGCGCTGGTCGGGGCTGCTCTTCTGCGCCGGCCACGGCGCGGTCGTGACGCTTGTCGCGGTGACGGTCGCCACGGTCGCCCTCGACTGGCGCGCCCCGGCCTGGCTGGAGGGCGCCGGGACCTGGACCTCGATCGCGTTCCTCACGCTGCTCGCCGCGGCGAACCTCGCGGCCGTGCTGCGCACCCCGCGCGGGGAGGTCGTGCGCCCGGTGGGGCTCCGCAGCCGGCTCTTCGAGCGGCTCGTGCGCGCCGAGCACCCGGTGCTCGTGGCCGCCGTGGGCGCGGCCTTCGCGCTGTCCTTCGACACGATCAGCCAGGCGGTGCTCTTCTCCCTCACCGGCTCGCACGTGGCCGGCTGGCTCTTCGCCGCCGCCCTCGGGCTCGTCTTCACCGCCGGGATGATGCTCACCGACGCGCTGAACGGGCTGTGGGTGAGCCGGCTCGTGGCGAGCGCCGACGCTCGCGCCGCCGCGGCCTCCCGCGTCATGAGCTGGGCGATCGCCCTCGTCTCGCTCGCCATCGCGGCGCTCGCCGCCGCGCGCGAGCTCTCCCCGGCGCTCGACGCGCGCCTCGCCTCCTGGGGCATGGGGCTGGGGGCCGCGGTGCTCGCCGCCGTGGCCCTCGCCTACCTCTTCGCCCTGCGCCTCGCAAAGGCCTCGCCATGGAACGCGTGAAGAAGCCCAAGCCGCGCCGGATGCGGCTGTCCTCGGTCGCCAACGCCCTGCGCCTCACCAAGGCCTTCTCGGAGGAGGACTACGAGATGGGCATCAGCGCGCTCGCCACGCGCCTGGGGCTGGCCAAGAGCACGGTGCACCGGCTCGCCACCACGCTCGTCGAGTACGACTTCCTCGAGCAGAACCGGGAAAGCGGCAAGTACCGGCTCGGGCTCGCCTTCTTCGAGCTGGGCACGCTCGTGCGCCGCAAGATGGACACCGCCACCGAGGCCCAGGGCGAGATCCACGCCCTCGCCGACTCGAGCGGGGAGACGGTGCAGCTGGCGATCCTCGACCACCTGAGCGTGCTCTACATCCGCATCCGCGAAAGCCGCCAGGCCGTGCGCATGTCCTCGGGACTCGGCTCGCGCGCGCCCGCGCACTGCACGAGCGTGGGCAAGGCGCTGCTCGCCTTCCAGCCCATCGACGTGGTGCAGCAGGTGATCAGCCAGGGCCTCAAGCGCTTCACCGCGAACACGATCACCGACCCCGACCTGCTGCTCGCCGAGCTGGCCGCGATCCGCGCCAAGGGCTATGCGCTCGACGAGGAGGAGATCGAGGTGGGGCTGCGCTGCGTGGCCGCGCCGATCCGCGACCACAGCGGGCAGGTGATCGCCGCCATCAGCGTGGCCGCCCCGGTGCAGCGCATGAGCAAGAAGACGGTGCAGCTCACCATTCCCTCGGTGCTGTCCTCGGCCGATGCGATCTCCCGGCGCCTGGGCTACATCCCGTCGCTCGCCAACCACGCGGTGATGGCCGACTGATGCCGGCGATCCGCATCGCCGCCGGGCCCGAGTACGCCTGCGCCGGGGACGACACGCTGCTGCGCGCCGGCCTGCGCGCGGGCCTCGGCCTGCCCTACGAGTGCAACGCGGGCTCCTGCGGCACCTGCAAGGTGGAGCTCGTGGAAGGCGAGGTGCGCTCGATGCGCCCCGACGCGCCGGGGCTCACGGAGCGCGACCGCGCGAGGAACCGCGTGCTCGCCTGCCAGTCGCGCCCCGCCGGCGACTGCACGATCAAGGTGCGGCTGCGTCCCGAGAACGTGCCGATCCACCGGCCCGCGCGCTTCACCGCGCGGCTCGCCTCGGTGCGCGAGCTCACGCACGACATCCGCGAGTTCCGCTTCGCCGCCGCCCCGGGCGCCCCCGGCTTCCTGCCGGGCCAGTACGCGCTCTTCCGCCTGCCGGGCCTCGAGGCGCCGCGCAGCTATTCCCTGTCGAACGTCGATGACGGCAGCGGCGCCTGGGAGTTCATCGTGCGCCACGTGCCCTCCGGCACCGGCACGAAGACGCTCTTCAACCTGCCCGTGGGCACGGAGCTCGCGCTCGACGGACCCTACGGCCTCGCCTACCTGCGCGCGGACAGCCCCCGCGACATCGTCTGCATCGGCGGCGGCTCGGGATTGGCGCCGATGCTGTCGATCGCGCGCGGCGCGGTGCGGGAGCCGAGGCTCGCCGGCCGGCGCATCGACGTGTTCTACGGCGCGCGCACGACGCGCGACCTGTGCGGCGAGACGCAGCTTTGCGCGCTGCCGGGGTACGGCGAGCGGCTCTTCTTCCACCCGGTGCTCTCGGAAGCGCTGGACGAGGAGGGGTGGAAGGGCCTCGCCGGCTACGTGCACGAGCACGCGCGCGCCTTCGTGGAGGGCCGCTGGAACGACTTCGAGTACTACTTCGCGGGTCCGCCGCCGATGGCCGAGGCGGTGCAGCAGATGCTCATCGCCCAGCGCGTGCCCTACCCGCAGGTCCACTTCGACAGCTTCTACTAGGAAGGCCGTCCTTGTCCAAGCTCAGGTTGTCACTCGGCTGCTGGAACTACGACCGCACCCGCGCGCTGCAGGACGCCCGCGTGCAGCCCGACGGCATCAACCTCACCTACCTCGACATGCCGGTCGAGGAGACCTTCTTCCGGATGCTGCGCCACCACGAGTTCGACGTGGCCGAGATGTCGCTCTCGTCGTACGCGGTGTCGCTGCACAAGCCCGAGCGGCCCTTCGTCGCGATCCCGGTCTTCCCCTCGCGCTTCTTCCGGCACTCGTGCATCTACGTGAACGCGGGCTCGGGGATCCGCGAGCCGAAGGACCTGGTCGGCAAGCGCGTGGGCAACCCCGAGTACCAGATGACGGCCCCCGTGTGGATCCGCGGCATCCTGCAGGACGAGTACGGCGTGCCGGTGGACGCGGTCACCTACCACACCGGCGGCGAGGAGGAGCCGGGGCGGCCCGAGAAGCTGAAGCTCGACCTGCCGCCGAACATCCGGCTGCAGCCGATCGGCGAGCGCGACACGCTCTCGGCGCTGCTGCGCGACGGCGGCATCGACGCGCTCTATACCGCGCGCATGCCCTCCAGCTACACGGCCGGCGGCCAGGGGCCGGTGCGGCGCCTGTTCGAGGAGTACGTCGAGGTGGAGAAGGCGTACTACCGCAAGACCCGCATCTTCCCGATCATGCACACGGTGGCGATCCGCCGCGCGCTCTACGAGCAGTACCCGTGGATCGCGATGTCGCTCTACAAGGCGTTCGTCCAGGCGCAGCGCCTCACCTATGAGGACCTGTACGTGACCGCGGCGCTGAAGGCGATGCTGCCCTGGCTCACCCGCCATGTGGAGGAGGCCCGCGCGCTGATGGGCGACGACTACTGGGCCTACGGCTTCGCGCCCAATCGCGAGGTGCTCGCCACCTTCCTGCGCTACCACCACGAGCAGGGCCTGTCGAAGCGCCGCCTCGCGCCGGAGGAGCTCTTCGCGCCCGAGACGATGGAGAGCTTCCGGATCTGAGCACCGTCCCGGTGCCCCGCTGACGCACGCCATGGCCGAACCGCTCGGAAAGCCCAAGCACAGCCTCCTCGACCACATGATGGGCGTGGACGGCACGCACTCGCACGCCGAGGGCGACTACGACCACGACCACGACCACGACGACTTCGGCGAGTACGACCCGGAGCACGACGCGCTCTGGCAGCAGGACCACATCACGCTCGTGTCCGTCGGCATCGACATCGGCTCGTCGGGCACCCAGGTGATCTTCTCGCGCATGCAGATGCGCCGGCTCGCCGAGGAGCTCACCAGCCGCTACTTCGTGGTCTCCCGCGAGACGCTGCACCAGTCGCCCGTCGCGCTGACGCCCTACGTCGACGAGGCGCGCATCGACGAGCGCGCGGTGGGCGACATCATCGACCGCGCCTACACCGAGGCCGGGATCCACCCCGACCAGGTCGACACCGGGGCGGTGATCCTCACCGGCGAGGCGCTGCGCCGCGACAACGCCAAGGCCATCGCCGACGTGGTGTCCGAGATGGGCGGCGAGTTCGTGTGCGCCACCGCCGGGCACCACATGGAGTCGCTGCTCGCGGCGTACGGCTCGGGGGCGGCGCGCCTGTCCCACGACAGCGGCCGTCCCGTGCTCAACGTCGACATCGGCGGCGGGACCACGAAGCTGGCGCTCGTCGAGGGCGGCCGGGTGGTGCACACCGCGGCGATCCACCTTGGCGGGCGGCTGGTCGTGGTGGAGGGCGGGCGCATCACCCGCCTCGACCCCGCCGGCCGGCAGCTCGCCGCCAACGCGGGCCTCGACTGGAAGCCGGGAGACGCGGTGGGCGACGCGCAGCTCGACCGGCTCGCGGCGTGGATGGCCGATGCGCTCGTCGCGGCCCTCACCGTCTCGCCCGCGCCGGCGCCCGTCGACGCGCTCTGGCTCACCGACCCGCTCGAGCCCGTCGAGGGCATCGCCGGCGCGATGTTCTCGGGCGGCGTGGCCGAGTACGTGTACGGGCGCGAGGCGCGCGATTTCGGCGACCTCGGCCGGCGCCTCGGGCACGCGATCCGCGAGCGCCTGGACGCGGGCCGGCTCCCGTACCCGCTGCTGCCCGCCGGCGAGTGCATCCGGGCCACGGCGATCGGCGCCTCGGAGTACAGCGTGCAGCTGTCGGGCAACACGGTATACGTCTCGAACCCGGGCGAGCTGCTGCCGCGCAAGAACCTGCAGGTGCTGCAGCCCGACGTTTCCCTCGCCGGCGACATCGACGCCGCGCGCGTCACCCAGGCGATCCGCCGCCACTTCGAGGCCTTCGACCTCACCGAGGGGGAGGCGCCGGTGGCGCTCGCGATGCGCTGGCGCGGCCCGCCCGCGTATGCGCGCCTCGCGGCCCTCGCCCGCGGCATCGTCGAGGCGCTGCCCATGACCCTCATGCAGGCGCGGCCCCTCTACCTCGTCCTCGACGGGGACGTGGCGCACTCGCTGGGCGCGCTGCTCAAGGAGGAATGGGCCATCGCCTCCGAGGTGCTGGTGCTCGACGGCATCTCGCTGCGGGACTTCGACTACGTCGACCTCGGGCGCGTGCGGATGCCCTCGTACACGGTCCCCGTCACGATCAAGTCCCTCGTCTTCAGCGAGGACCCGCGCGGGCCGCGCGTGCGGCGGCACGCCCACGGGCACGGGCACGACCACGACCACGGTCACGGGCACGGGCACGACCACGACCACGGGCACGCCCACGGGGAAGGTCACCACCATCACCATTCCGGCAGAGGCCACCCATGAGCGCCCACGACCTGCGCCAGCAGCTCGCCGACGCCCTCTCGATGCTCGAGGGCGCCGAGGTGATCGACTTCAACGGGCACATGAGCTGCCGGCTGCCGGGCACGGAGCACGTGCTGATCAACGCCGGGCGCTCGGTGCGAAGCGCGCTCACGGCCGCCGACATCATCGCGATCGACATGGACGGGCGCCCGGTCGACGGCGACGTCGTCCCGCCCATGGAGTTCCACATCCACACCGAGATCTACCGGCGCCGCCCCGACGTGCAGGCCGTGGCGCACACCCACCCGCTCTGGTCGACGCTCTTCAGCATGACCGGCAACCCGGTGGAGCCGGTGACCATGCAGGCGGCCGTGCTGGGGCCCATCCGCACCTTCGAAAAGACCGCGTCGGTGAACCGCAAGGAGCTGGGCGAGGAGGTCGCCGCCGCGCTCGGCGACGACCGGGTGATGATGCTGCGGGCCCACGGCGCGGTCATCGCCGGCTCCGACGTGGTCGAGGCGTTCGTCCTCGCGATCTACCTCGAGGAGACGGCGCGCCGCCAGTACATGGCCCGCGCGCTCGGTACGCCCTACGTGCTTTCGGCCGGGCAGGTCGAGACCATCGGCAGGAACCTGCGCCAGCCCCACCTGCTGCGCAAGGCGTGGGACTACCACCACGCGAAGCTCCAGAAAGCGCTTGGCCTCGCGCCCGATCGTTGATAGATTGGCGTATTCCTATGCAGACCGATGTTCTACATAAAGGAACGCCGCTCCCGGAAGCGGCGTCCGCCCCGGAGGGGCGGCGGTTCGAGTGGGGATGGGTGGTGATCGGGCTGTGCGTGGCCGTCACCGTCTATCTCGCGCTGGTCCCGCTGATCTTCCTCCTGTGGCAGAGCTTCTTCACGCCGCAGACGGCGGAGAAGGCCGCGCGCTTCACGCTCGGCAACTACACCCAGGCCTACGCGAGCAGCGAGACCTGGCGGCTTTTCAAGAACTCGCTCACGTTCGCCGTGGGCACCTCGTGCTTCTCCTTCACGGTCGGCACCGCGCTCGCGTGGATGAACGAGCGCACCAACACCCCCTTCAAGTCGCTCTTCTTCGCGCTGTCGATTATCCCGCTCGTGATCCCCGGCATCCTCTTCACGGTCTCGTGGATCCTGCTCGCCAGCCCCAAGATCGGCATCCTCAACCTCGTGCTGAAGGACCTCTTCGGGCTCGAGCACCACCTGTTCGACATCTACTCGATCTGGGGGATGATCTGGACCGACGGCCTGCACTACTCGCCGATGGCCTTCCTGCTCATGTCGGCCGCCTTCCGCGCCATGGACCCGGCGCTCGAGGAGTCGGCGATGATGAGCGGGGCGAACGTCCTGCAGGTGGCGTGGCGCGTGACGCTCAGGCTGTCGTGGCCGGCCATCTTCGCCACGATCCTCATCCTCTTCGTGCGGGCGATCGAGTCCTTCGAGGTGCCGGCGCTGCTCGGGCTGCCCGTGGGGATCCAGGTCTTCACCTCCGCGATCTACCAGGCGGTGCACCGCTATCCGAGCGAGGTGGGGCTCGCGTCGTCGTACGCGGTGACGCTGCTGCTCATCACCACGGTGGGGGTGTACTTCCAGTCGCGCCTGTCGAGCCGCGGATCGAAGTACGCCACGATGACCGGCAAGGGCTTCCGCCCGCGCCAGATCGACCTCGGCCCCTGGCGCTACGTGACGGCCGGGATCTTCATCGCGTACTTCCTGCTCATCGTGGTGCTGCCGTTCCTGGTGCTGCTGTGGTCGTCGTTCCAGCAGTTCTACTCGGTGCCCTCGATGAAGGCGCTGAAGCACCTCACGCTCGACCCGTACCGCTTCATCCTCACCTACCCCAGCATCCTGGACGCGGTCTGGAACAGCATCGTGCTGTCCTTCGGCACCGCCACGATCATCATGCTGCTCACCTCGGTCATCTGCTGGATCGTGGTGAAGACCCGGCTCCCGGGGCGCTGGCTGCTCGACAACGTGGCCTCGCTGCCGCTCGTCTTCCCGGGCCTCGTGCTGGGCCTGTCGATCATGATCTTCTACCTGAACGTCGACATCGGCGTGTACGGGACGATGTGGATCATGTTCATCGCGTACGTGACGCGCTTCATGCCCTACGGGCTGCGCTACAACACCACCTCGATGCTGCAGATCCACCGGGAGCTCGAGGAGAGCGCGGCGATGAGCGGCGCGTCCTGGGGCACCACCTTCTGGCGCGTGATCCTGCCGCTGTTGAAGCCCGGGCTCGTCGCCGGCTGGATCTACATCATGATCGTGTCGATCCGGGAGCTGTCGAGCTCGATCCTGCTCTACAGCCCCGGCACCGAGGTCGTCTCGATCGTGATCTGGGAGCTGTGGGAGAACGGGCAGTACGTGGAGCTTTCCGCGCTCGGGGTCATGTTCATCCTCGCGCTCTTCTTCCTCGTGATGCTCGCGCAGTGGATCGGGCGCAAGTTCGGGGTGAAGGAATGACGAGGCAGGCACGCGGCGGTTTCCCCGGGGCAACGAGCAGGCAAGGAGAAGAGGCATGCTGAGAGTCGAGGGCCTCTGCACCGAATACCCGAACGAGCGCGGGCAGATCGTGAAGGCGGCGCAGGACGTCAGCTTCTCGGTGCCCGAGGGCAAGCTCTTCACGCTGCTGGGGCCCAGCGGGTGCGGGAAGACGACGACCCTGCGCTCGATCGCCGGGCTCGAGCGCCCGCGCGTGGGCGAGATCGCGGTGAACGACCGCGTCGTCTACTCGTCCGCGAAGGGCGTCTTCGTCTCGCCCAACCGCCGCGGCTTCGGGATGGTGTTCCAGTCGTACGCGATCTGGCCGCACATGACGGTGTACGAGAACGCCGCCTTCCCGCTGCAGGTCGCCAACCGCAGGGTCGGGCGCCAGCAGATCCGCGAGCGGGTCATGCGGGTGCTCTCCGCCACGCAGCTCGACCACCTCGCCGAGCGCGAGGCGACGAAGCTCTCGGGCGGGCAGCAGCAGCGCCTGGCGCTCGCCCGGGCGCTGGTGCGCGAGCCGCAGCTGCTGCTCCTCGACGAGCCGCTGTCGAACCTCGACGCCAAGCTGCGCGACAAGATGCGCTTCGAGCTGAAGCGCCTGCAGCGCGAGCTGCGCATCACGACGATCTACGTGACCCACGACCAGAGCGAGGCGCTGGCACTCTCCCACGAGATCGCGGTGATGACCGAGGGGCGCATCCAGCAGGTGGGCAGCCCGCGCGACATCTACGAGCGCCCCCGCAGCCAGTTCGTGGCCGACTTCGTGGGCAGCACCAACTTCCTCGACGGCTCCGTGCTCGGTCCCGACGGCGCCGAGGGCCGCTACCGCATCCGCACCGAGATCGGCGACGTGTGCGTGCAGGGCGGCGAGGCGCTGCGCGCCGACGACAAGGTGCTGCTGTCGGTGCGGCCCGAGGACGTGGAGCTCGCCGAATCGAGGCCCGAGGGCGCCAACGTCTGGGAGGGCCGCGTCGACCAGAAGGTCTTCCTGGGCGAGTGCGTGGACTTCCAGGTGCGCCTGGGCGAGCGCACGCTGCTGTCGCGCCGCCACCCGTCGCTGCGCACGCCGATCGGCAACCCGATCTTCGTGCAGCTCGATCCCGAGAAATGCGTCGCCCTGCGGGCGGCCTGAACCGCGAGACCCGATGCGGAAAAAACACGACAAGCGGAAGGTGAAGGCCGCCACGCGCACCTCGAAGTACGCGGTGAGCCCCACGAGGGACCGCTGGGCCTCGGACGTGATCGTGGACCTCCTCCACGCCTACGACCTGCCGCACGCCGCGCTCAACCCGGGCGCCAGCTACCGCGGCCTGCACGACTCCATCGTGAACTACGGGCGCAACCGACCCACGATGATGCTCTGCCAGCACGAGGAGACGGCGGTGCAGGTCGCCCACGGCTACGCCAAGGCCTCGGGCAGGCCGATGGTCGCGATCCTGCACAACCTGGTGGGCCTGCTGCACGCCAACATGGCGATCTACTACGCCTACATCGACCGGGCGCCGATCTTCATCGTGGGCGCCACGGGCCCGATGGACGAGACCAAGCGCCGCCCGCGGATCGACTGGATCCACACCGCGCAGGGGCAGGGCGAGGCCGTGCGCCAGTACACGAAGTGGGACTACCAGCCGCACACGGTCGACGGGGTGCCGGAATCGTTCGCGCGGGCCTACGGGGTCATGATGACCCAGCCCCAGGGCCCGGTGTACATGGTCTACGACGCGTGGCTGCAGGAGCAGAAACTCGACCACGAGGTGCCGCTGCCGCCGCCGCACGCCGTGAAGGTGCCGGCGCGCATCGGGCCCGACCCGGCCGCGCTCGCGAGGGCCGCGGACCTGATCGCCGCCGCCGAGCGCCCCGTCGTCATCACCGAGTACACCGGCCGCGACCCCGAGGCCTTCCACGCGCTGGTCGAGCTGGCCGAGACCGCGGGGATCGCGGTCTACGACATCAACGCCCGTCTTTCCTTCCCCAGCCGCCATCCGCTCAACGTGAGCCTCACGAAGGACGCGTTCCGCGAGTCCGACTGCGTGGTGTGCCTCGATGCGCGCGACTGGGAAAAGCCCACGACCGAGCTCGTGAGCACGACCCGCGAGGTGAAGAGCGTGGTGCCCGCGGGTGCCAAGTGGATCGAGATCGGCTTCGGCGACCTCGAGCTGTCCTCCTGGGCGCTCGACTACCAGCGGATGAACCACGCGGACCTGCGCGTGATGGCCGACACGACACTCGCGATCCCCATGCTGACGCGGCTCCTGCGCGAGAGAGTCGCGAAGGATCGCAAGCTCGCCGAGCGCGTGAAGGCGCGCATCGCCGACACCACGAAGAAGACCCGGGCGCGCTGGAAGAAGTGGGAATCGCAGGCGCGCGAGGACCGGGACGCCTCCCCCATCACCCTGCCGCGGCTCGCCACCGAGGTGTGGAACGCCATCCGGGACGAGGACTGGGTCCTCACCGCCGGCACGCTCGAGGAGTGGACCCGCAAGCTCTGGGACTTCGACGAGCCGTACCGCCACGCCGGGCGCTCCCTGGGCACCGCGACCCAGTTCGGCATCTCGCTGGGGGTGGCGCTCGCCCACCGCGAGGACAAGCGCCTGGTGGTCGACCTGCAGCCCGACGGCGACCTCATGTTCGACGCCGGGGCCCTCTGGGTCGCGGCCAAGCACCGCATCCCGATGCTCGTCGTGATGTACAACAACCGCGCCTACTACAACGACTGGGAGCACCAGATCCGCATGGCGAAGCTGCGCGGCACCCCCGTCGAGCGGGCGCACATCGGCATGGACATGACCGACCCGGATCCGGACTTCGCGGGGCTCGCGCGCTCGATGGGCTGGCACGGCGAGGGCCCCATCGACGACCCGAAGAAGGTGGCCGCGGCGTTGAAGCGCGCCATCGCGAAGGTGAAGTCCGGGCAGCCCGCCCTCGTCGACACCATCACGCAGAAGCGATGAGCATGGACCCGATCCGGAAGGTGGGATTCATCGGCGCCGGGCGCATGGGCATGCCCATGGTCGGGCACGTGGCGCGCAGGGGCTTCGAGGTGGCGGTGTACGACATCGACACGGCCAGGCGCGCGCCGGTCGAGGAGCGCGGCGCGCGCTGGGAGCCGGACTGCACGGCACTCGCCCGGGCGAGCGAGGCGATCCTCATCTGCGTGGGCTTCGACCGGGAGCTGCGCGAGCTGCTGTCCGAGCGGGGGGCGCTGGCCCACGCCGCCCCCGGCACGACGGTCGCGGTGCTCTCGACCGTGCACCCGCGCACCATCGTGGAGCTTGCCGAAGCGGGGGCCAAGCGGGGCGTGCACGTGGCCGACTCGACCGTGTGCCGCGGCGGCAAGGCGGCCGACGAGGGCATCCTCCTTTCCTTCGTGGGCGGCGAGGCGGCGGTGGTCGAGCGCCTGAAGCCCGTGCTCGCCGCGTACTCGACGGACATCGTCCACACCGGGGCGGCCGGCACCGCCCAGGTCGCCAAGGCCGCGAACAACATGATCATGTGGTCGTGCCTCATCGCCAACCACGAGGCCCTGGCGCTCGCCCAGCGCTACGGCATGGACCCGGAATCGCTGCGCCAGGCGCTGCTCAAGTCGAGCGGCGACAACTACGTGCTGCGCAACTGGCGCGTGAACACGATGGCCTGGGCCGAGGACGACATGGAGATCGTCCAGGCGATGGCCGCCGAGCGGGGCGTGGCGCTGCCCCAGGCGGGCCTGAACCGGGAGCTGGCCCGCATGCTCAAACCGAAACGATTCAAGCTCGACGAGTACGGCGTCTAGGCGCCGCTCGCCAAGGACCAGGAGGCACCATGGACACGCAGGTTCCCAAGCAGCCCGACGTCGCCACCCCGGGGCAGGCGGCGCCCAACGAGTCGCACTACCACAGCAAGAAGGACCGCATCTTCGTGCGCGGCATCCAGGGGCAGTACAGCCTCAAGGACGAGCTGGCGCGCCTGCGCGACATGCCGCGGGTGCGCCGCGCGAAGGACATCCGGTTCCGCGACGGCCCCCAGACCTGGAGCCGCCACTACGTGGAGCCGAAGGACGGCATCACGCAGACCTTCCACCTGCACCTCGAGGAGTACGGCCCGGGCGGCAAGAGCCAGAAGCACGGGCACGTGAACGAGGCCGCGTTCTACATCCTCGACGGCGAGGGCTACGAGGTGCACGACGGCATCCGCTACGACTGGAAGGCGGGCGACGTCGCGATCGTGCACAACAACTGCGTGCACCAGCACTTCAACGCGAGCCCCACGAAGCCGGCGCGCGCGCTCGTCATCAAGACGAAGCCGATGTACATGTTCATGAACATGCTCTTCCAGCACACCGTCGAGCCCCGGCCCAGCGAGCCCGCGCCCGGCGGCGAGGGCTTCCAGGCCCGCGAGGCGGAGAGCGACTGCAACCACGAGGGCTAGGCCTTCCCGCGCGAGGCGGGGATCCGGAATCCGAGACAAGGAGTCGAAGATGGCATGGGGTGAATCGAAGAGCTGGAAGAAGGGCACGGCCAACCAGGCGCTCTACCAGGCGCTGCTCGACGACGCGCAGGCCGCGCCCGCGAGGAACGCCAAGCGCAGGAAGATCGTGCATCCCGAGGACATGCCGTGGGAGCTGTCGCGCCACGGGCTGCTCAAGCACCTGCTCAACGAGGGCATGAACACGCGCATGGAGACGGTGGACGCCTACATGCTCATCATCCCGCCGGGCAGCAGGTCCGGGAAGCACCGCCAGCTCGCCGAGGAGTGCCTCTACGTGCTCGAGGGCCGCGGCTACGACCTGCACGTCGACTACGACGTGGAGATCACCGACACCTACCACTGGAGCCCGCAGAAGGAGGTGAAGCGCTACGAGTGGGAGGCGGGCGACGTGATCTACATCCCGCCCAACACCGCGAGCCAGCACTTCAACGCGGATCCCGACCGGCCGGTGCGCCTGATCTCCGCGGTGAACCGCATCTTCAAGCACGCGGGGCTGAACGACCTCGAGCAGCTCGAGGACGCGCCCGAGTACCGCCCGGGAGTCGCCGTCACCCCCGAGCTGGTCGAGCAGTTCCTCGCCGGCAAGGTCAAGGTGCCCGCGTAGCGCGGCCGCCTCGCCGCAGCCGATCGGGGCCGGCGGGAAATTTTCCAGTCATACGGGACGAGCGATGAGCAATGAACTGAAGACCGCGATGGTCTCCGAGGAGATGGCGAAGAAGTTCGCCACGGAGAAGGAGACCCCGTACACGCGCTGGGTGAAGTCCGAGGGCCTGGAGATCGCGAGCGCCATCTACCAGCCGAACCTGCACGCGATCGAGCTGCGGCCCTGGCCGCGGCGCGGCGGCAAGGGCGTCTTCCTCAACCACGACGCCTCGCGCACCTCGAACGACGCCTACGTCTGCGAGATCCCGCCCGGCGGCCAGCTCGCGCCCCAGCGCCAGCTCTTCGAGGAGATGGTCTACGTCCTCGACGGGCGCGGCTCGACCTCGGCCTGGAACGACGCCGGCGCCAAGGTCACCTTCGAGTGGAAGGCGGGCGCCATCTTCGCGATCCCGCTCAACACCACCCACCAGCACTTCAACACCTCGGGCAAGGACGCCGCCCGCTTCGTCTCGGTCACCAACGCGCCGGCGATCATCAACGCCTTCGGCGACCTCGAGTTCGTCTTCCAGACGAAATACGATTTCAAGGAACGGTTCAGCGGCGAGCCCGACTACTTCGCGAACAAGGGCGAGCAGAAGGGACTGCTGCTCGACACCAACTTCGTGGCCGACGCGGTCAACCTGCCCCTCATCGCCGCCAAGGAGCGGGGGGCCGGCGGCGGGCACATCCGCTTCAACATGGCCAGGGGCTCGATGAACAGCCACATCTCGCAGTTCCCGGTGGGCACCTACAAGAAGGCCCACGCCCACGGCCCGGGGGCCTACGTGATCGTGATGAGCGGCGAGGGCTTCAGCCTCATGTGGCCCGAGGGGGAGGCGCCGCGCCGCTACGACTGGCGGGAGGGGACCCTCATCACCCCGCCGAACATGTGGTTCCACCAGCACTTCAACACCGGCACCACCCCGGCGCGCTACCTCGCCTTCAAGCAGGAAGGGGTGGCGATCCGCAACGCCCAGGGGGTCCCGAAGGCCTGGATCAGCAGGCGCCTCGGCGGCGACCAGATCGACTACGCGGACGAGACGCCGGAGGTGCGCCGGATGTTCGCCGAGGCGCTCGCCCAGCACGGCCTGCAGTCGCGCATGGACGAGGCGTACCGGGCCGAGCTCGCGGAGCTGCCGCCCAAGGTGTCCGAGGCGGCGTGAGGGGTGTTGCGTTTTTGTCGCAGCCCGATGTTTTTTCCTTGACGTGTCCGGCCTCTGTCTTTACGCTTGCCTGCAACTCGTTCCATTTTAGATACAGTCGTTCCTCATGGAGGAACGGAGCCAAAAACGAAACGGGAGTGAGAGGAGAGAACATGCACAAGAAGGCCCTGGTCATCGCAGTGTCGGCGGCGCTCGTCAGCACCGCCGCCTTCGCCAAGAACGACGGCGATTCGGTCGTCACGCTCTACGGCAAGGCCTATCCCGAGATCATCTTCCCGAGCGGCTCCGGCGCCACCGACGCGAACGCGGACGTGGCCACCCTCGCGGGCCATCCCACCGGCGAGAACGCGATCGTCAAGCGCACCGAGATGTCGTCGAGCAACTCGCGCCTCGGCGTGCGCGGCTACGAGCGGCTGGGCCGCGACCTCAAGGCGATCTTCCAGCTCGAGACCGAGTTCCACGTGGACTCCAACGACTCGCAGTTCGCGCGCCGCAACTCCTTCGTCGGGCTCTCGGCCAAGTCCTGGGGGACGGTGAAGCTCGGCCGCATGGACACGCCCTTCAAGAGCTACGGCGACGACATCGGGATGTTCGGCATCTCGAGCGGCAACTTCGTGTCGAGCAGCAACGTGCTGCGCAAGACCGGCTTCGGCACCAGCTCCGCGTCGAGCTTCCACCTGCGCCGCCAGAACGCGATCCAGTACGAGTCGCCGGTGTGGGGCGGGTTCGATTTCGCCGTCCAGTACTCGACCGACGAGGCGAAGACCTCCACCCGCGACCCGCACGTGGTCTCGGCGGCGATCGAGTACGAGCGCGGCCCGTTCAAGGTCTCGGTCGCGCACGAGCAGCACTGGGACCTCTTCGGCGGCTCGAAGAACGCGCCCAGCGCGATGCGCAACAACGGCGACGAGAGCGTGAACTCGAAGGACAAGGCCACCCAGGTCATGCTCGAGTACAGCATGGGCCACCACAAGTTCGAGGCCGACTGGATCCGCAAGCAGTACAACGAGAACGCGTACATGGTGGGGCACTTCAGCTCCTACGAGAACAACGCCTACGAGGTCATCTGGGACGCGCGCTGGTCGAAGGCCTGGCGCACCCAGGTCAAGTACATCAAGGCGATGAAGGGCAGCTGCTCGCGCGTGGACGCGGTGTGCAACACCGACGGCCTGGACGGCTCCCAGATCAACCTCGGCGTCGCCTACTACTTCTCGAAGAAGACGCTGCTCTACGTGATCGGCGCCGTGCTGCGCAACGGCTACTCGGCGCGCTGGAACAACTCGGACCTGCAGGACCCGGCCGTCGGCGAGGACATCACGCAGTGGGCCGTCGGGCTGGCGCATTCGTTCTAGAAGCGCGGCAGGATTTGCGGCGTCCCCTCCGGGCGCCGGGGAGCAAGGCCGACTCGGCGGGCGCTTTCGGCGCCCGTCTTTTTTCCGGACCCCGCCAGAGGGTCCCGACTGGAGGAGCGAAGAGATGAGTACACCTCCCGGGGGCGGCCACCGCCCCGGCCGCAGGGCCTTCCACCGCACCGCCCTGGCGGCGCTCATGATCCCCCTCTTCGCGCGCGCCCAGGGCGGCGAGGGGCCGAACGGCGCCGTCTACATGTACCGCGGCGCCGACCGCGACGCGAAGCTGCTCGACGCGGCGCGCAAGGAAGGGCGGGTGACGATCTACACCTCGCTCAATACCAAGGACTCGGTGCCGATCACCGAGGCCTTCGAGAAGAAGACCGGCATCAGGACGGAGCTCTGGCGCGCCTCGAGCGAGAAGGTGCTGCAGCGGGGCGTGACCGAGGCGCGCGGCGGGCGCCACGCCGTGGACGTCTTCGAGACCAACGGCCCGGAGATGGAGGCGCTCTACCGGGAGAAGCTCCTCGACGAGTTCTGGAGCCCGCACTTCAGGGACTTGCCGCCGGCGGCGTTCCCCGAGCACCGCCACTACGTCGCCGACCGCTTCAACTTCTTCACCATCGGCTACAACACCAACCTGGTGAAGCCGGACCAGGTGCCGGGCTCCTACGCCGACCTGGTGAAACCCGAATGGGCGGGCAAGGTGGGCCTCGAGGACGGCGACGTCGACTGGTTCGGCGCGCTGGTGAAGGCGATGGGCGAGGAGCGCGGCCTCGAGTACTTCCGCAAGCTCGCGGCCAACCGCCCGCAGATCCGCCACGGCCACACGCTGATGGCCGAGCTCGTGGCCTCGGGCGAGATCCCGCTGGTGGCCGACATCTACAACCACAACATCGAGCGGCTCAAGGTGAAGGGCGCGCCGGTGGAGTGGAAGGCGCTCGACCCGACGTTCGGGCGCCCGAACGCGATCGGCGTGGCGAAGGCCGCGCCGCACCCGAATGCCGCGCTCGTCTTCGCCGACTTCATGCTCTCGCCCGAGGGCCAGAAGCTCATCAAGAAGCGCCACCGCGTGCCGGCCAGCCGGGCCGTGCACAGCAAGCTCAACGACTTCCCGTTCCGGATGATCGATCCCGTCATCACGCTCGACGAGGACAAGAAGTGGGAAAAGGTCTGGGCCGGGCTCTTCCTGCAGGGCTACCAGCGCAAATCCAAGAAGGGGAAGAAATGAAGACACATCGACGCGCAATCCTGGCGGCCGCGCTCGCCGCCTTCCTGGCGGTCCCGGCCTGGGGCCAGTCGCTCTCCGAGCTCGCCTCGTACACGGGCCCCGACCGCGAGGCGAAGCTCGCCGCCGGCGCGAAGCGGGAGGGCCGGCTCGAGATCTACACCTCGGCGCAGGTGAAGGACATGGGCGCGCTCGTGGCGGCCTTCGAGAAGAAGTACGGGATCAAGGTGACGATGTGGCGGGCGAGCAGCGAGAAGGTGCTGCAGCGCACGATCCAGGAGGCGCGCGCCGGGCGCTATACGGTCGACGTGGTCGAGACCAACGGACCGGAGCTCGAGAGCCTGCACCGCGAGAAGCTGCTCGAGGCGATGAAGTCCCCGTTCATGTCGCAGCTGCTGCCCGAGGCGGTCCTGCCGCACCACGAGTGGACCGGCACGCGGCTGAACGTCTTCGTCCAGGCGTACAACACGAACCTGGTGAAGAAGGACGAGCTGCCCAGGACGTGGGAGGACCTCACGGACCCGAAGTGGAAGGGGCGCCTGGGCATCGAGCAGGAGGACAGCGACTGGCTCGCCGGCGAGGCCCAGCAACTCGGCGAGCAGAAGGCGGTGGCGGTGTTCAGGCAGATCGTCGCGAAGAACGGCATCTCGGTGCGCAAGGGGCACACCCTCCTCACCAAGCTCGTCGTGGCCGGCGAGGTGCCGCTCGCGCTCACGGTCTACAACTACAAGGCCGAGCAGTTCAAGAAGAAGGGCGCGCCCATCGACTGGTTCTCGATCGGCCCGGCGATCGCCCGGCCCAACGGGATCGGGGTCACGCGCCACGCGGCGCACCCGCACGCGGCCGTGCTCTTCTTCGACTTCGAGATCAGCCCCGCCGGGCAGAAGATCCTCGCCAAGCGCGACTTCGTGCCGACCAACACGAAGGTGAAGACGAAGCTCTCGGAGATCCCGATGAAGTTCGTGGACGCGCGCGTCTCGCTCGACGAGTACGAGAAGTGGGCGAAGCTCTACGAGGACATCTTCGTGAAGCGCCGCTAGGGGACGGGGCGTGGGCAAGGAATCGCACTACAGCAGCAGGAAGGACCGGGTCTTCGTCCGCGGCGTCCAGGGCCAGTACAGCCTGAAGGACGAGCTCCAGCGCCTGCGCGAGATGCCGCGCGTGGTCAAGGGCCGCGACCTGCTCTTCAACGACGGGCCGCAGTCGTTCAGCAAGCACTTCATCGAGCCGGTGGACGGCATGACGCAGGTGCTGCACGTGCACCTCGAGGAGTACGGCCCGGGCGGGCGCACGCAGAAGCACGGGCACGTGAACGAGGCGGCCTTCTACATCCTCGACGGCAAGGGCTACGAGATCCACGACGGCATCCGCTACGACTGGAGCGCCGGGGACGTGGCGATCGTGCACATGAACTGCGTGCACCAGCACTTCAACGCCGATCCGGTCAAGCCCGCGCGCGCCCTGGTGCTCAAGCCCAAGCCGATGATCATGTTCATGAACCTGCTCTTCCAGAAGAGCGTCATCCCGCGCCCCACCGAGCCCACGGCCGAGGGCCGCGGGTTCGTGCCGCGCCATTTCGAGGAGGACTACAACCATGGGCAATAGCCGCACGCCCCGGCGGGCGTTCCTCGCCGCGGCCGGCGCCGCCGCGCTCGCGCTAGCCCTTCCCGCCGCCGGCCAGGACCTCTTCACCTACCGCGGCGCCGACCGAATGCAGAAGATCGCCGCGGCCGCGAGCAAGGAGGGCACCCTCACGCTCTACACGACCATCGCCGAGAAGGACCTGAGGGCGATCCTCGGGCCCTTCGAGAAGAAATACGGCGTGAAGGTGGTGGTATGGCGCGCGGGCACCGACAAGGTGCTCCAGCGCACCATCGCCGAGGCCCGCGCCGGCCGCGACGATGTGGACGTGATCCACTTCGGCTCGCCGGAGATGGAGGCGCTCGCCCGCGAGAAGATCCTGGCGCCCATCGACTCGCCCGTCCACAGGGACCTGCGCGAGGGCTCCGTGCCGGCGCACAAGGAGTGGGCGGCGACCATCCTCTCGGTGTGGGTGCAGGCGTACAACACGAACCTGGTGAAGAAGGACGCGCTGCCGAAGACGTGGCAGGACCTCCTCGACCCGAAGTGGAAGGGCAAGCTCGGGATCGAGGCCAAGGACGAGGACTGGTTCGCCACCGTCGTCCAGGAGCTGGGCGGCGAGGACAAGGGCCTCGCCTTCTTCCGCGAGCTCGTGGCGAAGAACGGCCTGTCGGTGCGCAAGGGCCACACCCTGCTCAACAACATGGTGATCTCCGGCGAGGTGCCGCTCGCGCTGACGGTCTACAATTACATGCCCGCCCAGGCGAAGAAGAAGGGGGCGCCCGAGGACTGGTTCGTGATCCCGCCGGCCATCGCCCGCTCCAACGCCGTGGGGGTGGCGCGCAAGGCCCCGCACCCGAACGCGGGGCTGCTCTTCTACGAGTACCTGCTGGGCCCCGAGGGGCAGAAGGCGATGGCGAAGATCAAGTACGTGCCGACGAACACCCGGGTGAAGAGCCCGGTGGAGGGCATCCGCATCGTCACCACCGATCCCATCCGCAGCCTGGACGAGGCGAAGAAGTGGCAGGCGCTCTACGACGAGGTCGTGGTGCACGCCGCCCGTTGAGGCGCCGCGCGCAGCCCGCATGAGCGCGACCGCCGTCCTGCCGCAGAAGGCCCCGGAGAAGTCCTTCCGGGACGTGTGGCTCATCACGGCGGGCCACGCCCTCACGCACTGGTATCCGGCGACCTTTTTCCTGCTCCTGCCGATCATCGGCAAGGAGCTGGGCCTCAGCTACAGCCAGATCGGCCTCGTGATGACCTGCCAGTACGTGGCCGGGGCCATCGCCAACGTGCCCGGCGGCATCGTCGTGGACACGGTCGGGCGCAAGGGGGTGCTCATGGCCCTGTCGCTCTTCTGGGTGGGCTTCCCCTACCTCCTGATGGGCTTCAGCCACGGGTACCTGATGCTCCTCGGGTGCGTGGCGCTGGTGGGCTTCGGCAACAGCCTGTGGCATCCGACGGCGATCCCCACGCTCGCGCGGCGCTTTCCGGAGCGCAAGGGGCTCGTGCTGTCGGTGCACGGCATGGGCGGCAACGTGGGCGACGCCGTCGCCCCGCTCGTCGTGGGCTCGCTGCTGGCGGTGCTCACGTGGCGCCAGGTCGTGGTGCTCAACGTGGTGCCGGGCCTCGTGATGGCGCTCGCCATCCTCGTCTTCCTCGGCACGATGCGCCTGGGCCCCAGGGCACGGCCCGGGGCGCAGGAGGGCCGGGGGCAGTCGCTGCGGGACTACTTCCGCGGCGTTCCCGCGCTCTTCCGCAACCGCGCGCTCATCATGCTCACGGCGAGCTCGGCCTTCCGCTCGATGACGCAGAACGCGCTGCTCACCTTCCTGCCGGTGTACCTCGCCTACAAGATGGGCTATCCGCCCTTCTGGGTGGGCGCGGGCATGTTCGCGCTGCAGGCCGCCGGGTTCGCGGCCTCGCCCATCGCGGGGTACCTTTCCGACCGGATGGGCCGGCGCAGCATCATGATGACGAGCATGGCGATGACCGCCGTCGTGCTCGCGTTCATGACCCTCGCCGGCCAGTCCCAGGCGTTCATCGCGTTCATCGCGGTCCTCGGCTTCTTCCTGTACGCCATCCGCCCCGTGATGCAGGCGTGGCTGCTCGAGACGACGCCCAGGAACATGGGCGGCACCAGCATCGGGATCCTCTTCGGCGCGCAGTCCCTCGGATCGTCGGTGGCGCCGCTCCTGGGCGGCATGATCGCCGACCGCTATGGGCTCATCGCCACGTTCTGGTTCCTCGCCGGCACGATCGTGGTGGCCAACTTCTTCATCTTCGCCATGCCGAAGGGCGACGCCGGGCGCGAGTGAGCGCCGCCGCCCGCGCGCGCCGCTGGCTCGCGAGCACTTCCAACCGCACCTTCCTCGCCTGGCCGCTCGTCCTCTGTGGCGTGGAGGCGCTGCTGCACGGCGCGCCGCCCCCGATCCATCCCTGGGCGCTGCCGCTCCTCGCCTGGGGCTACCTGCAGTACCGGTGGGTCGGCGCGTACCGGACGCACGAGGGCGGCGGCGGCCCGGGGATCTCGGTGCCGCCCGAGCGCCTGGTGACGGCCGGGCCCTACCGGTGGCTGCGCAACCCGATGTACGCCGGGCACCTCGTCTTCCTAGCGGGCCTGGCGCTCGTCCTCGGCTCGTGGATCGGCGCGGGGGTGTTCGTCGCGCACGTCCCGTGGTTTCAGCGGCGCGTGCGGGAGGACGAGGCGCGGCTCGCGGCGCGCTTCGGCGACGACTATCGCGCCTACTGCCGGCGCGTGAAGCGCTGGATCCCGGGCGTGCTGTGAAGGGGGCATCGCCATGAGCGGCGACTTCCTCGCCCTCGCTTCCGCCGCCTGCTTCGCCGCCTCGAACGTGCTGATCGCGCGCGGCGCGCGGCCCGGGTCCGGGGACAACGGCGCCTTCGTCTCGCTGCTGCTGACGGCGGGACTCGCCGGGGCGGGGTGGGCCGCGGCGGGGCTCGCCCGCGGGTTCGTGCCCGTCACGTGGCGCGCGATCGCCTGGTTCGCGGGCGCAGGGTTCTTCACGGCCTTCATCGGGCGCGTCTTCTTCTACCGCTCGGTCGAGCGCCTCGGGGCGATGCGCGCCTCCGCGATCAAGCGCCTGAACCCCTTCTTCGCCGTCGTGCTCGGCGTGGGCGTGCTGGGCGAGACGCTCACGCGGGGGATGGCGGCCGGCCTCGTCCTCATCGCGGCGAGCTTCGCGGCGCTGGTCCTGGGCAGCCGGGCGCGGGACCGGGCCGCGGCGCCGCCGGGGCGGCGCTTCAATGCCGGCTACCTCTACGGGCCGGTCTCGGCGCTCGGCTACGCGACCGGCTACCTGCTGCGCAAGATGGGGCTCGCCGACGCCCACGACGCGCTCCTCGGCGCGGCCGTCGGCACCCTGGTGGGCGCGCTGCTCTTCCTCGCGGCGGCGCGCTGGCGCGACGAGTACGCGCGCGCCGTGCTCGCCACCTTCCGCAGCCCCAACCGCTGGTACATCGGCGCGGGCGTGATGAGCACGGGCGGGCAGGTGCTCTACTTCGCTGCGCTCGGCGTGAGCCCGATGTCGCGCGTGGCGCTCATCACCTCGATGGAGGTGTTCGTGACCATCTTCCTGGGGGTGACCTTCCTGCGCCGCCACGAGCGCTTCACCCCCGCGATCGGGATCGCCGCCGCGCTCGGCGTGGCCGGCACCGCGTGCATCATCGCCGCCTAGGCGAGGAAGTCGGCCACCAGCGCGGCGAACTCCCGGGGCTTCTCGACGGCGGACAGGTGCGAGGCGCCGCCCAGGATCGCGAGCCGCGCCTCGGGGATCCCCCGCGCGATCGCCTCGGCCATCGCGGGCGGCGTGCCGGCGTCGAGGTCCCCGGCGATGACGAGCGTGGGCGCGGCGATGCGCGCGAGGGCGTCGCGCAAGTCGAGCCCGGCGATCGCCTCGCAGCAGCCGAGGTAGCCCTCGACGCCCGTGTGCAGGAAGCGCTTCATGACGCGCGCGACGGCCTGCGGCTGGCGGCGCCGGTACTCCTCGGAGAAATAGCGCGCCGAGACGGTATCGGCGATGTCGGCGAGCCCGCCGGCGGCCACGGCCTGGATCCGCGCCTCCCACTGGGCCCGTCCCTCGGGTCCGTACCAGCTTGTCGTGTTCGCGAGCACGAGCCGGCCCAGGCGATCGCCGTGCGCGAGGGCGAAGGCCATGCCGACCATCGCCCCCATCGACAGCCCCACCCAGTGCACCTTCGGCACGCCGAGGCGCGCGAGCAGGTCGGCGACGTCCTCGGCCATGGCCGCGAGGGTGTAGGGACGCTTCGGCACGGGGCTCGCGCCGTGGCCGCGCAGGTCGACCTGGATCACGCGGTGGTGGCGCGCGAGGAGGGCGGCCACCGGGTCCCACATGCGCGCGTCGCAGCCGAGGGCGTGGGCGAGGAGCACGGCGTGCCCCTCGGTCCCGGAATCGACGTGGTGCAGCGGCGCCTTCATCGCGCCTTGCGGGCGGCCTTGCGGCGGCGCGCCGGCTTCGCCGCCTTGCCCGCCTTGCCGCCCGCCTCCCGCAGCGATTCCATCACCGCCTGCGCCTCGCGGAACGCGGTGTTCGCCGCCGGCACGCCGCAGTAGATCGCCGCCTGCAGCAGCACTTCCTTGATGTCGTCGGGGGCGAGCGCGCCCGAGGCGAGGCCCGCGCGCACGTGCAGGGCGTACTCTTCCCAGCGCCCCTGCGCGACCGTCATCGCCATCACCAGCAGGCGGCGCACCTTGGGGTCGAGGCCCTTGCGGTTCCAGATCCCGTCCCAGGCGTAGCGGGTGATGAGGTCCTGGAAGTCGGCATTGAACGGCGTGGTGTTGCGCACGGCACGGTCCACCCACTCGTCGCCCAGCACCTTGCGGCGCGTCTTCATGCCCCGCTCGAACGCCTTGCGGCTGCTGCTCATCGCGGCTCCTTGCTCACGGTAGATAGGGGGCGAGGCGCGCCAGGAGCGCGTCGACGCAAGTGCCGTCGTCGAGCCGCGCCTCGCCGTGCGCCCGCAGGTTCGCGCCCATCCGCGCCGGGTCGACCACCAGCGAGCGCGCGAGGGTGTCGAGGAAATCGAGGCTGGTGCCGAGCGCGGCGGCGAACTCCGGCACGAGCGCGAGCTCCGCCTGCCAGCCGCCCAGCCCGCGCTCGTGCTCGCCCAGCGCGCAGGCGTGCAGCGAGGCCACGAGCCCCGGCATGCGCAGCGCGGCCGCGAGGCCGTGGGCGCAGGCGGCGGGGTTGCGCTTGTGCGGCATCGCGCTCGACGCGCCCACGCCGTCGCGGGGCGGCGCCTCGCGCATCTCGCCCACCTCGGCCTGGGCGAGGAGCGAGACGTCGCGGGCGATCTTGCCCGCGGTGAGCACCACCTGGGCCACGCGCCCGAGCAGGTCGACCCAGGCGTTGCGGTGCGCGTGCCAGGACGGCGCGTCCTCGAGGCCCAGGGCGAGCGCCAGGCGGTGGCGCACCGCCGGTCCCGCCGCGCCCAGGGACTCGAGCCCGCCGACGGGACCGCCCAGCTGCACCGCCAGCCCCACCGCCTGCGCTTCGGCCAGCCGCTCGCGGTCGGCGGCGAGCGCGAGCGCCCAGCGCGCGATCTTGGCGCCGGCACGGATGGGCAGGGCGGGCTGCAGCAGTGTGCGCGCGAGCATCGGGGTGTCGCGGTGCTCGCGGGCGCGCGCGGCCAGCGCGCGCACCGCCGCCTCGAGCTCCCGGTCCGCCTCCTCGAGGCAGGGCCGCAGGCACAGCGCGACCGCCGTGTCGAGGACGTCCTGGCTCGTGGCGCCGAGGTGCACGTGCCCGGCGGCGGCGGGCGCCTCCCGGGCGAGCTCGGCGCGCAGCGCGTTCACGAACGGGACGGCCAGCGTGGCGGAGCGCTTGCCCTCGGCCACCAGCGCGTCCACGTCGAAGCGCACGCTCTCGCAGGCCCGCGCGATCGCCTCGGCGGACGCGGCGGGAATCACGCCCTCGTCGGCCTGGGCGCGGGCGAGCGCCGCCTCGAAGCGCAGCATCGCCGCGAGGAAGGGCCGGGCCTCGAACGCCGCGTCGAAGGCGGGGCGCGCGAGGGCGCGCGCGAGGAGGCTGGCGGCCATCGCCCGCCTCAGGCCGCGAAGAAGACGGTCTCGCCCTCGCCCTGCAGCCGCACGTCCCAGCGGTACGCGCCGCCCCCGGCCCGATGCGCGACGAGGGTGGCGAGCCGCGGCGAGCCGGCGAGCGGCGCGAGCGCCGGGTCGGCGCGCACGCTCGCCTCGGGCGCGAGGTAGACGCGCGTGCGCAGGGGCTTCAGCAGCCCGCGGGCGAAGATCGCCACCTCGATGCACGGGGCCGCGCCCCCGGGCATCGCCGTCTCCAGCCGGTACGTGCCGTCCTTCGCCGTCTCGATGCGCCCGAAGCCGTGGGGGCGGCTCGCGCCCTCGGCCGGCGCGGGCGCCCGGCCGAGGGGCGAGCGCTGCCACGTCTCGATCATCGCGTCGCCCACCGGCGCCCCCGCGCCGTCGAGCACGCGCCCGGTGAGCACGATGCGCTCGCCGCCCTCGGCGAAGGTCACCCGGGCGCCGTCGGGCCAGCGCAGTGCCTCGTGGAAGAAGGGGCCGATGGTCTGGGACGCGGTGCGCTTGGCGTGCATGTCAGAGCCCCAGCGGCGTGGCGCGCGCGCCCGCCAGCACGATGTCGAAGCGGTAGCCGAGCGCCACGCCCTCGATGCCGGCCTCGAGCGCGAGGGCGCAGATCATGCGCTCGCGCGCGGTCGCGTCGGGCACGCTCTGGTACACGGGATCGACGGCGAGCAGCGGGTCGCCCGGGAAGTACATCTGCGTGACCAGCCGCTGCACCGGCGCGTTGCCCAGCAGCGAGAAGTGGATGTGCTGGGGGCGCCAGGCGAAGGGATGGTTGCGCCAGGGATAGGCGCCGGGCCTGACCGTGACGAACCGGTACCCGCCCTCGTCGTCGGTGAAGGTGCGCCCCGCGCCGTGGAAGTTGGGGTCGAGCGGGGCCTCGTGCGTGTCGCCCGGATGGTCGTAGCGGCCCGAGGCGTTGGCCTGCCAGATCTCGACGAGGCTGCGGCGGACCGGCTGGCCGTCGGCGTCCAGCACCCGCCCGGCGAGCACCATCTTCTCGCCCAGCGGCGCGCCGCGCCCCTGGGCCGTGAGGTCGTTGTCGCGCTCGCGCACGAAGCCGCGAGGCACGAAGGGACCCGGCACGTCGAGGGTGCCGGGCGGCAGCGCCAGCAGCGGCTCGCGCGGGGCGCGCAGGACGGTGCTGCCGTAGCCCGGGTAGAGGTAGGGCGGATCGATCGCGTCGGGTCTCGTCATGTCGTTCATCGCGCCCTCCCGGGGCATCAGGTGCCGAGCGCGCCGATCATCGCCGGCACGTAGCTCTCGTCGGAAACCACCACCAGCATCTCCGCGCCGGTGCGCAGCGTGCGCAGCGTCGCGTCCTCCGCCGCCTGCGCCGGCGCGTCCGCCGGCACGATGTAGAGCGCGGTGACCGGGTGGTTGCGGCTGTGGGCCATGCGGCTCACCACCGGGGCGAGCCCCGCGTCGTCGCCGCGGCAGGCCACGAGGAAGATCATATCGGCCTCGGCGAGCGCGCGCTGCACGGCCCCGCCCCCGGCCTGGATCGCCGCGATCGCGTCGGCCGCGTCGCTCTTGCCGAGCACGTGCACGTCGAGGTTCGCGTGTCCCTCGGTCGCCACGTGCCGGGCCACGGCGGCGCCGCCCGCGCCCAGCCCGACCAGCGCGATGCGCCGCGGCGTCGAGTTCGGGTGCTGGATGCGCCCGGGTAGCCCGAAGGCGGGACGCGCGGGGCCGGGCGCGGCGCTCATCGCGGCCCCTACAGCGTCTCGCCTTCCCGGAGCGCGCCCACGCCGCGCAGGGCGGGCTCGATCCATCCGGCCACCAGGTTGCGCCCGGCCGCGATGTCGTCGAGGCGCGTCCTCTCGTCGGCGACCTTCTTCGCCGCCGCCTCGAGCAGCGAGCCCGCCTTCTCGCGCTCCACCACCACCACGCCGTCGGCGTCGCCCACGACGAGGTCGCCGGGGTGCACCGCGATGCCGCCGCACGAGATCGGCCAGTTGATGCGGCCGGTGACCCCCTTCGTGGGGCCGTTCGGGTTCGCGCCGACCGCGTACACGGGAAAGCCCATCTCGCGCAGCTCCTCGGTGTCGCGCACCGCCGCGTCGAGCACGATGCCGGCCAGCCCGCGCTTGCGGCAGGTGCTCACCATGATCGCGCCCACGAGGGCGCAGGTGCGGTCGGCCTTGCCGTCGACCACGATCACGTCGCCGGGCTGCGCGAGGGCGATGGCCGCGTGGATCATGAGGTTGTCGCCGGGGCGCACCTCGACGGTGAAGGCGGGGCCGGCCATGCGCATCGACGGGGAGAGCGGGGCGATGCGCCCGTCGAGGGTGCCGCGCCGCCCGGCCACGTCGGCGAGGATCGAGGCGGCGAACGAGGAGGCGCGGCGCACCACGTCGGGCGCCACCCGCTCGAGGTCGCGGCGGATGTCGGAAAGGGCAGGGCTCGTCTGGTCGTTCATGGTCGCGTTCCTGTTCAGGGCCTGCGGCCGGGATGGCCGCGCTGGGCGAGGAGCCGGTCGAGCCGCGGGTAGACCCGCCGCGCGTTGCCCTCGAAGATCCGGTAGCGGTCCGCCTCCGAGAGCGCGCCCACCTGGTCGACGTAGCGCTTCGTGTCGTCGAAGTAATGCCCGGTCTCGGGGTCCACGCCCTTCACGGCGCCGACCATCTCGGAGGCGAAGAGGATGTTGTCGATCGGGATCACCTTGGTGAGCAGCTCGATGCCGGGCAGGTGGTAGACGCACGTGTCGAAGAAGACGTTGCCCATCACGTGCTCGGCGAGCGGCGGCTTCTTCATGTCCTGCGCCATGCCGCGGTAGCGTCCCCAGTGGAAGGGCACCGCCCCGCCGCCGTGGGGGATCACGAGCTTCAACGCCGGGAAGTCGCGGAAGAGGTCGCCCTGGACGAGCTGCATGAAGGCGGTCGTGTCGGCGCACAGGTAGTGCGCGCCGGTGAAGTGGAAGTTCGGGTTGCACGACGAGGACACGTGGATCATCGCCGGCACCTCGAGCTCGCAGAGCTTCTCGTAGAGCGGGTACCACGAGCGGTCGGTGAGGGGCTTGCCCGTCCAGTAGCCGCCGGAGGGGTCCGGGTTCAGGTTGACACCCACGAAGCCCAGCTCGTTCACCATCCGCTCGAGCTCGGGGATGGAGTTCGCCGGCGGGGCCGCCGGATGCTGCGGCAGCTGCCCCACGCCCACGAAGTTGTCGGGCAGCAGCGTGCACACGCGGTGGATGAGGTCGTTGCTCACCCGCGTCCATTCGACGCTCACGGCCTCGGTGCCGAGGTGGTGCGCCATGCCCGAGGCGCGCGGCGAGAAGATGGTGAGATCGCTGCCCCGTGCCTCCTGGAACGCGAGCTGCTTCGCGACCGACTCCACCAGCGTCGCGTCGTCGATGCCGAGGTCGGTCGTCGCGGGACGCCGCGAGGGATCGGCGAGGGCGGCCGAGCTGCCGGTCGCGGAAGCGGTGCAGGGCGGCGGGCTCGGTCGTGTAGTGGCCGTGGATGTCGATGATCATGGCGCGCAGGCCCTGTCGAGGAAGTCGAGGAGGCGCGGCGGGGCGGTCTCGGCGGTCTGCGCCTCGGGAGCCGCGTCCCAGTATTGCGCGCGCGGCAGGCATTCCTGCAGGTAGCGCGCGGCGGAGGTGGCGTGGGACTCGTCGCGGCCCGGCACCACGAGCGCCGGCACGTCGCAGCGCAGCAGGTCCTCGGGCTCCGCGCCGGGAGCGGTGTCGCGGTCGAGGAGGCCGCGCGCCATGCCGGCCACGACGAGCGCGTAGCGCTCCGCGTCGAGGCGGGCGTAGGCCTCGGCGAACGCGGCGTCGCGGCGGATGACCGACGCCCAGGGGCCGCCGCGGGGATCGGCGCCGAAGGCCTTGCCTTCCTTGCGCACGAGGGCGACGACTTCGGCCAGGCCGTGTCGATGCACGTAGGCGAGGTGCTCGGCGAAGCGCTGCTGGCCCTTGATGCGATACTTCGCGCCGCCCACGGGCCACCACAGGACCATGCCGAGCGTGCGCTGCGGGTGCGCCACGGCGAGCGCCACGGCCGGGGCGCAGCCCATGCACCCGCCCATGAGGTGCGCGCGCTCGATCGCCAGGTGGTCGAGCAGCCCGAGCCCCTGCGCCACGTAGTCCGCCCAGGTGACGCGCTCCACCCGCCCGCCCGACTGCCCGCACTCCCGGCGGTCGAAGAGGATGCAGGTGTACCGCTGCGAGAGGTGCTCGACCGGCTTCACCCGGGCATAGACGCCGAGCGTGCTCCACTTCTCGACCGTCGCGTCGAAGCCGCCGGGGGAGAACATCAGCAGCGGCGGGCCGCTGCCCGCCACCTCGTAGCGCGTCTCGATGCCGTCGAGGATCGCCGTGGCCATCGCCTCAGCCCTTCGTCACCGGCACGCCGCCGCGGATCTGGCGGCCCGCGCGCACGTCGTCCACGAGCGCGGTCAGCGCCTCGAGCGCCGTCTTCGCGACGAGCGCATACGTGTCGGGGGGGGCATCGAGGGTGGAGGCGGCGTAGCCGATGGCCGCGTGGGCCATGCGCATGCGCCCGTCGAGCCAGGGGCCGCCGCCCAGGCCGCCGATCACCGGGATCTTCACGGCCTTCGCGACGGCCTCGCCGGCCGCGGGGCCCGAGTTGGTGAAATCGATGAGCGAGGCGCCGGCGTCCTCGAGGCGCCGCGCCTCGGCGACGAGCCGCGCCGTCATCGCCTTCGGCATCTGCACGTCCGACTTGAGCATCGCCGCGTAGTCGACGCCGTACGCGAGGGCCGTCTGCGGGGTGATCCCCATCTGCGCGAAGACGGGGATGCCCGCGTGCGCCACCGCTTCCACGGCCGCGGGAAAATCCGCCGCGCCGTCGAGCTTCACCATGTCGGCGCCGGCCTCCTGCACGAGGCGGATGGCCGCGTCGAGCGCGCTCGAAGTCCCGCGCTGCAGCGGCCCGTAGGGAAAGTCGCAGCTCACGAGCGCGCGCTCGACGCCGCGGCGCACGGCCGCGCACACGAGCACCATCTCGTCCATCGTCACGTCGAGGGGGTTGTCGCGCCCCCAGAGGTTCACGCCCACCGAGTCGCCGACCGACACCAGGTCCACGCCGGCGCGGTCGGCCACCCGCGCCATCTGGACGTCCCACGCCACCACGCCGACGATCCTGCGCCCGTCGCGCTTCATCTGCTGCAGCGCCGGAATGGTGACGCGGGGTGCGGGCATCGCGGGTCCTCTCAGGTCCAGGCGCGGTTGTCGACCGTGTTCTCGTAGGTCGCGCCCGGCACCGTCATGTTCCACTTCACCGTCCAGTGGTAGGTGTCGTCGAAGCGCTCGCGCGTGTAGGGCTGCGGCGGCGCATGCAGCAGGCGCCAGGCCTGCAGCTCGTTCGGCTCGAGCAACCCGCCGGTCTCCGCGACGAGGTAGTGCAGGTACGGCCGCGGGTCCTTCTCGAGCAGCTCCACGGCGCGCGCCTGGGCGCGGAACATCTTCGCGAGCGTCGGCCCGTCGAGGTCGTCGCCGGCCGCCTCGCTCCTCGTCGAGTGCGACTCGATGAGGATGCGCAGGCCCTGCTTCTGGGCCACGCTGATCCACGGCTCCATCAGGCTCACGGCGGCGACCTTGCCCTCGCGCAGCGCCTGCAGCCGCTTGGGCATCGATCCCGCGCCGGTGGTCTTCACGTGCTCGGGGGCGAGGAAGCCCTCCATCATCTTGAGCGTGGTGAAGTGCGAGCCGTTGTTCGGCGTCACGGCGATCGGCTGGTCCTTCAGCATCTCGGGCTCGTAGAACTTCGAGTCCGGCCGCACCACGATGGCGAACATCGACATCGAGGCGCCGAGGGCCACGATCTTGCGGTGCCTGAGGCCCCCCGCGTCGGCCTCGACCGCGCGCTTCATGATGCCCCACTCGCACATCCGGAACTGGTCGATGCCGCCCTCGTTGTAGGCGGAGTCGAGCGGCCGGTCGAAGATCGAGTCGAACTTCACGAAGTGGCTGGTGGTGACCTGCGCCATCCCGGGCGTGGTCACGAAGTCGATGTCGAGGCCCTCGTCCCGGAAGAACCCCTCGTCGCGCGCGACGAGGACCGGGAGGTCGTGCACGGCGTTCATGATGGCGACCTGCGGCTTCCTCGCGACCTGCGGCTTGCTTGCGGCTTCCTGCACGGTCATGGCGGCTCTCCTACGCTGCGTGGGCCGCGTGGCGGCCCGGTTGCCCCTTTTGTCCCCTGCGCTTCATCCCTCCAGCTCCCGGGTCGAGGCGGGGAAGAGCTCCTCCACCGAGAACGCCCGGCTGATGATCCCCTGGTCGCGCGCCGAGGCGACCAGCTCCTCGAGCGCTCCGCGGTTCGGCGAGATCCCGTACGGCAGCGGATCGCCGCCCGTGATCTGCATCACCCGGCGGTGCATCGCGTCCATCGCCGTGGGCCTGGCGATCGTGTTCGTGCGCAGCTTCTCCACGTAGCGCCGCTTCGAGTCGGCGAACGCCTCGAAGAGGTCGGCGGCGAGCGCCGGGTGCGCCTCGAGCAGCTCGTCCCTCACCACGATCGTGTGGTTGATGGGATAGTGCCCGCGCCGCCGCAGCGCCTCGAAGCCCGCTTCCTTCGCGTCCGGGACGAGCGGCTTCACGTCCGGGTGGTCGATGTCGACGTTGATGGCGGCCGGCAGCTCCCCCGAGACCACCATGTCGGCCATCTTGCGCCCGGCGTCGAGCGCGACCACGTTGGCCGGGGGCCGGAACTCCGCCACGTGCTCGTCGCCGGACAGCACCCAGGTTACCTTGCCCAGGTCCACGCCGTACTCGCGCTGCAGCACGCTGCGCGCCCATACCCCGGTGGTCACCGTGTAGCCGCGGTTCACGCCCACGCGCCGGCCCTCGAGGTCGCGGGGCGTGCGCACGCCGGCGTGCACGTTGGCCACGATGGCGCCGTGGTGGAAGGCGCGGACCAGGAAGACGGGGATCGCCGTGAAGCGCTTGCCGTGCTCGCGGGCGGCGAGGTACGTCGTGAGGGCCATTTCCGAGACGTCGAACGCGAGCCCGCGCACCATGCGGCGGAAGGCGTCGATCAGCGGATCGACCTCCACGAAGTCGAGCTCGCAGGTGCGCGGCTTCACCGCGCCGTCCTTGAGCGCCTGGTTGTTGCCCTGGGTGCGGGTGACGGTCTTCAGTCGGGGAAGCGCCATGGTCTCGTCCGTGGGATCAGCAGCAGTCGCAGTCGTATCCCTCGGCCACCGCGAGGGCATCCTTCATCCACGCGGGCGGGAGGTCCTCCTCGCGCACGTCGACGGCGGGCTTGAACACGCGGAAGCGGTGGCGCGTGCCGTCGCGTCCGGTGAACTCGACCACGGTCTCGAGGGGCGGGGCCCCGGGGAACGCGCCCTGCTGCTCGCCGACGCTCACCGCTTCGTCGGCCCGCAGCGCGAAGCGCTCGCGCGTCCACCGCTTGAGCCGCGCGAGCGCGCCGTAGAAGCCGGGCCCCCTGCGCAGCGCCGCGAGGACCGCGTCCTCGCGGCTGCCGGCGGCGGGCGCGGCGGGCGCGGCGGCGCGGGCCAACCGTGCCCAGCTCGAAGGTGCGTCCATCGCGGCCGCCGGGGCGCCTACTTCCAGGGCATGAGCGAGGCGTGGATCACGTCCGGCACGCCCTGGCCGCCCACGGAGCGGATCGCGAGGTCCACGTCCTTCAGGCCGAAGGCATGGGTGGTGATCTTCTCGAGCGCGAAGCGCCGGGAGGCGAGCTGCTGCAGGGCCAGCTCGCACGCCTTGTAGCTGTGGCCGCGCGCGCTCTTCAGCGTGATCGCCTTCACCGTGACGCGCCCGACGGGGAAGTTCGGAAACTCGGCCATCTCGCCCTGGATCACCATCGTGCCCGCCTTGCGCTTGAGGGCCTCGACGCCCAGCAGGATCGGCATCGTGCCGCCGCCGGCGGTGCAGTCGAGCACCACGTCCACGCCCTTGCCCCCGGTGACCTCGCGGATGCGCGCGAGCGGGTCCTCCTTCTGCACGTCGATCACGTGGTCGGCGCCCAGCGCCTTCGCGACCTCGAGCCGCGCGCGGTCCTTCGTGGTGCCGGTCACGATGATGAGCGAGGCGCCGGCCTGCTTGCAGATCACCGTCTGCGACAGACCCTGCTGCCCGGGGCCCTGGATCAGCACCGTCGAGTTGTACCCGACGCCGCCGTCGAAGAGCGACCACTCGACGCCGTTGGCCATGGGGGTCACGAGCCCGGCGAGCTCCGGGGCCACGCCCTTCGGGACGTGGTGCAGCACCGCGTTCCATGGCAGGTACACGTACTGCGCGAAGCCGCCCCAGAGGTGGGGCGCCTTCTCCGCCGAGGTGTAGCCGTAGCGGATGGCCTCGGGATTCGAGCGCCAGTCGGTGTTCTCGCAGTGGCGGTACTGCCCGAGGTGGCACCATTCGCACTTGCCGCACGAGACGTAGTGCTCGACGAAGACGAGGTCGCCTTCCCGGAATCCCTTGCGCCGGGTGAACTCCCGGCCGGCCTTGGCGATGTAGCCGATGTTCTCGTGGCCCATGATCACCGGCGCGCCGGAGGGCGGGTGCTGGTACAGCTTCACGTCGGTCCCGCAGATCCCGGCGACCTCCATCTTCATGAGGGCGCTGTCGTCCGGGATGTCGGGCATCGGGTACTCCCGGATCTCGGTCCTGCCCGGTCCGACGCGTACGGCCGCCAACACTTCTTCCAACGTCGATTCCTCCATCTGAGCGGGGCGCGCGAGCGCCCCTCGATCGCGCCTAGACCGAGGTCTGGGCCACGCCCTCGCGCGCCTGCAGCGCCTCTCCCGCGCCTTCCTTGAACGGCGTGCCCGAGGGCAGCACCACGGCCACCGAGCGCACCCGCTGGTGGGCGGGCTCGCGGCCCGCGGGCAGCGTGCCCTTCGCGGCGAGCTCTTTGGCGGCCTTCATGAGCCGGTGGCGCGCCATGATGATCCCGTTGTCCGTGGACACCAGGTTCTCCCGGGTGCGGTCCTGGATCGGGCCCATGCTCTCCTGCAGCGAGGCGTCCTGCATGCCGATGCCGTCGACGCCGCTGTAGTTGCGCCCCGACCGCTGCGAGGCGCGGTCCACGAGGTAGTCGTTGTCCTTGTTCTGCAGCGGCCGGAAGCTCGCGTCCACCTTCACGTGCACGCCGCGCCCGTCCTCCATCGCCTTGCGCTCCTCCGGCGTGAGCGCGCGCACCGGATGATAGTCGAAGCTCCACGCCATGCAGTTCTCGTCGTCCATGGGGACCCAGAAGTGCCCGTGCATCGGGTGGTCGCCGCGCGGCGGGACCATCGTGAAGCACGGCATCACCCAGGGCGTGATGCGCCAGTAGTACTGGCCGTCCTCGGCGTTGCGGCGCGCCCCGATGTAGAGCCCGCCCTCGCTTTCCGCCACCTCGAACACGGGCTTGCGGTCGCCCAGGTTGTACTGGTTTCCCTTCGCGCCCTTGAACAGCGGATCGTGGTTGAGCTGCCCGCTGTGCAGGAACGAGACATGGCTCGAGTCGATGCCGCCTTCCATCGCCTGCAGCCAGTTGCACTCCTGCCGGCGCTTCGACATGTAGCTCTGCGCGGCTGGCACGGTGGCGAACTCCCACTCGGGCAGGGGCGGGCGCTGCTCGGCCGGGCCCATGTAGACCCAGATCACGCCTCCGCGCTCGGCGAGGGGGTAGGACTTGAGCTTGATCTTGCCGCAGAAGCCGCTTTCCGCGGGCTCCGACGGGACCTCCACGCACTGGCCGGTCACGTCGTACTTCCAGCCATGATAGGGACAGCGCAGCCCGCACTCCTCGTTGCGCCCGAACCAGAGCGACACGCCGCGGTGGGCGCAGAACTCGTCGATCAGCCCGAGCCGCCCCTCCGTGTCGCGGAACGCCACCATGCGCTCGCCCAGGCACTTCACCCGGACCGGCGGGCAATCGGGCGCGGGCAGCTCCCCGGACAGCAGGATCGGCAGCCAGTAGCGGCGGAAGAGCTCGCCCATGGGGGTGCCGGGACCGGTGCGGACGAGCAGCTCGTTTTGTTCGGCTTTCATCTTCAGGTTCTCTTGCAGGGGCCCCGGGGGCCGGTGGGCGGCGGATGCGTGTCGTTCTTCCATGAGGAACGACGTTCCATAGAGTGGTTTCCACGGTAGCATCGCGCTAGAATGCGGTCAACGCCGGACGGCGCCTCCCCGGCGCGAACGCCCCGGCCCGACCCTCCCGAATCCGCTGCCATGACCGCCACTCCCACGCTGCTGCCACTGTGCTCCACCGCCGACGTCGCCGAGGGCGAGGCCCTCAAGGTCGAGCGCGACGACCTCGTGCTCGCGGTCTTCAACCTGGGGGGGCGCTTCTTCGTGACCGACGACGCGTGCACCCACGGTCCCGGCTCCCTCTCGGAAGGCGAGATCGAGGGCGAGATCGTGGAATGCAACTTCCACAACGGCGCGTTCCACATCCCCACCGGCCGGGTGGAGGCACCGCCCTGCATGGTCCCGTTGCGCACCTACTCGGTGCAGGTGGTCGACGGCCAGGTCTGCATCGAGCGCCCGCCGCAGGCGTAGCCGCGGGCTACTCGCCCTTCGCGGCCGCGAGCGCCGCGAGCCGCGCCCCCAGCCCGTCGAGCTCCTTCACCTTGTCGAAGTAGCCGTCGGCCCCGAGGGCGAGGCAGCCGGCCCGCAGCTCGGGGGAGGCGTGGTTGGAAGTGACGAGGAGCTGGGTGCCGGCGAGCCCCGGGTCGGCGCGCACCTCCCGGATCACGTCGGTCCCGGAGCCGGTGCGCAGTTGCAGGTCGAGCACGACGGCGTCCGGGCGCAGGGTGCGGATCGCCTCCACGGTCGCCGGCCCGGTCTCGGCCCGCGCCACCACCTCGACCGGCCCGGCGGCGGCGACCAGCTCCGCGAGCATGTCCGCGACGGGGCCGGAATCGTCCGCGATGACGACCTTCAAGGGGGGCGCTGGCGCCATTGCTTTGCTTTCTTCGGGCTCTGCCCGGGGCCGACGCCGCCATTGTAGCTCGCACGCTACTTCCCTCGATGAAACAGGGAGATGTAGGTCGAGTCCTACATTCCCGCGAGAAACGCGCGGCCTATACTCGATGGACTCCGCGACCGCCCCGGCGCTGGTTTCTCGCCGGCCGCCCTGCCCCGAATGCCATGACGAACACGATCCTGAAGGTTTCCCGCAATCCGGCCGGAGCCGGCGAACCCGTGCGCGCCCTGCGGGCGGCCGGCCTGACCGTGGTCGAGGTCGAGGACTGGGACCGCGCGGCCGAGACCCTGCGGGCCTGCGCGGTGGACGTGGTCGTCTGCGACCCGGAATCCCTCGACCCCGAGGGGGTCGCCCGCGCCGTGGCCGCCCGCGGCGGCGCCGGGGAGGGGTCCGCGGCACTTCCGCGGGAGGTGATGCGGGCCCTCTCGCACGACCTGCGCACGCCGCTGTCGGCGATGGCCGGCTGGCTGCATCTCATCGAGTCGGGGAAGCTCGACGAAGCCGGGCTCAAGCGCGCGATCGGGAAGCTGCGGGGCAACATCGAGGACCAGGTGCGCACCATCGATCGATACCTCGGGACGAAGAGCCAGGAAGGACGAGGCTGACATGAAGAACGCCACGACGATGAACGAGAGCACCGTTGCCGCCTCCCGGCGCCGGGCCGGCAAGCCCGCGCGGGCCCAGGCCCAGGCGCAGGCGCAGGAGCACGGCGCGCAGGGCGGCCTCAGCCGCGAGGAGGCGGCCGTCCTCCTCGAGGCGCTCATCGCGCTCAAGCACGGCGACGCCTCGGTGCGCATGCCGCGCGACTGGGCCGGCCTGCAGGGCCGCATCGCCGACACGTTCAACGACGTCGTGGAGCTCAACCAGCGCGTGGCCGGCGAGCTCACGCACCTGCGCGAGAAGGTCGGCAAGGAGGGCAAGCTCAAGCTGCGCGCGGACACGAGCGGCGTGCGCGGGTTCTGGAAGGAGTCGGTCGACTGCGTGAACGCGCTCATCGACGACCTCGTGCACCCGACCTCGGAGACGGCGCGCGTGATCGGCGCCGTGGCGCAGGGCGACCTCACCCAGACCATGGCGCTCGAGCTCGAGGAGCGCCCGCTGCAGGGCGAATTCCTGCGCACCGCGAAGACCGTGAACAAGATGGTGGACCAGCTCGCGTCGTTCGCCTCGGAGGTCACGCGGGTGGCCCGCGAGGTGGGCACCGAGGGCAAGCTCGGGGGACAGGCGAAGGTGAAGGGCGTCGCGGGCACCTGGAAGGACCTCACCGACTCGGTGAACTCCATGGCCGGCAACCTCACCGGCCAGGTGCGCAACATCGCGGAAGTGACGACCGCCGTGGCCAACGGCGACCTGTCGAAGAAGATCACGGTGGACGTGAAGGGCGAGGTGCTCGAGCTGAAGAACACCATCAACACGATGGTCGACCAGCTGCGTTCCTTCGCCTCGGAAGTCACGCGGGTGGCGCGCGAGGTGGGCACCGAGGGGCGCCTGGGCGGCCAGGCCGTGGTGGAGGGCGTGGCCGGCACGTGGAAGGACCTCACCGACTCGGTGAACTACATGGCCTCGAACCTCACGGGCCAGGTGCGCAACATCGCCGAGGTGACCACGGCGGTCGCCCGCGGCGACCTCTCGCGCAAGATCACGGTGGACGTGAAGGGCGAGATCCTGGAGCTCAAGGACACGATCAACACGATGGTGGACCAGCTCTCGTCGTTCGCATCCGAGGTCACGCGGGTGGCGCGCGAGGTGGGCACCGAGGGCAAGCTCGGGGGACAGGCGAAGGTGAAGGGCGTCGCGGGCACGTGGAAGGACCTCACGGACTCGGTCAACTCCATGGCCTCCAACCTCACGGGCCAGGTGCGCAACATCGCCGAGGTGACCACCGCCGTGGCCACCGGCGACCTGTCGAAGAAGATCACGGTGGACGTGAAGGGCGAGATGCTCGAGCTGAAGAACACCATCAACACGATGGTCGACCAGCTGCGCTCCTTCGCCTCGGAAGTCACGCGCGTGGCCCGCGAGGTGGGCACCGAGGGCAAGCTGGGCGGGCAGGCGAAGGTGCAGGGCGTGTCGGGGACGTGGAAGGACCTCACCGACTCGGTCAACTCCATGGCCGGCAACCTCACCGCACAGGTGCGCAACATCGCCGACGTCACCACGGCCGTGGCGAGCGGGGACCTGTCGCGCAAGATCACGGTGGACGTGAAGGGCGAGATCCTCGAGCTCAAGAACACGATCAACACGATGGTGGACCAGCTCTCGTCGTTCGCCTCCGAGGTCACCCGGGTGGCGCGCGAGGTGGGCACCGAGGGCCAGCTGGGCGGGCAGGCGGACGTGAAGGGCGTCGCGGGCACCTGGAAGGACCTCACCGATTCGGTCAACTCCATGGCCGGCAACCTCACCTCGCAGGTGCGCAACATCGCGCAGGTGACCACGGCGGTGGCAAACGGGGACCTCTCGACCAAGATCACGGTGGACGTGAAGGGCGAGATCCTCGAGCTCAAGAACACCATCAACACCATGGTGGACCAGCTGCGCAGCTTCGCCGCGGAGGTGACGCGGGTGGCGCGCGAGGTGGGCACCGAGGGCAAGCTGGGCGGGCAGGCGGAGGTGCAGGGCGTCGCGGGCACGTGGAAGGACCTCACCGACTCGGTGAACTCCATGGCGTCGAACCTCACCGCCCAGGTGCGCAACATCGCCGACGTGACGACGGCCGTGGCCAAGGGCGACCTGTCGCGCAAGATCACGGTGGACGTGAAGGGCGAGATCCTCGAGCTCAAGAACACGATCAACACGATGGTGGACCAGCTCTCGTCGTTCGCCGCGGAGGTCACGCGGGTGGCGCGCGAGGTGGGCACGGAGGGCGCCTGGGGGGCAGGCGGACGTGCAGGGGGTGTCCGGGACGTGGAAGGACCTCACCGACTCGGTCAACTCCATGGCCGGCAACCTCACCGCGCAGGTGCGCAACATCGCCGACGTGACCACGGCCGTGGCGCGCGGGCGACCTCTCGCGCAAGATCACGGTGGACGTGAAGGGCGAGATCCTCGAGCTCAAGAACACGATCAACACGATGGTGGACCAGCTCTCGTCGTTCGCCTCGGAGGTCACGCGCGTGGCGCGCGAGGTGGGCACCGAGGGCAAGCTGGGCGGGCAGGCGGACGTGAAGGGCGTGGCCGGCACGTGGAAGGACCTCACGGATACGGTCAACTCCATGGCCTCGAACCTGACCGGCCAGGTGCGCAACATCGCCGAGGTGACCACGGCCGTGGCGCGCGGCGACCTGTCGAAGAAGATCACGGTGGACGTGAAGGGCGAGATCCTCGAGCTCAAGAACACCGTCAACACGATGGTGGACCAGCTCTCGTCGTTCGCCGCGGAGGTCACGCGCGTGGCGCGCGAGGTCGGCACCGAAGGCAAGCCTCGGGCGGCCAGGCGCAGGTGCGCGGCGTGGCCGGCACGTGGAAGGACCTCACCGACTAGGTGAACTACATGGCCTCGAACCTCACCGGCCAGGTGCGCAACATCGCCGAGGTGACCACGGCCGTGGCGCGCGGCGACCTGTCGAAGAAGATCACGGTGGACGTGAAGGGCGAGATCCTCGAGCTCAAGAACACGATCAACACCATGGTGGACCAGCTGCGCAGCTTCGGCGCCGAGGTGACCCGCGTGGCGCGCGAGGTGGGCACCGAGGGCAAGCTGGGCGGCCAGGCGAAGGTGGAGGGCGTCTCGGGCACGTGGAAGGACCTCACGGACTCGGTGAACTCGATGGCCGGCAACCTCACCGACCAGGTGCGCGGCATCGCGAAGGTCGTGACCGCGGTGGCCAACGGCGACCTCAAGAAGAGCCTCTCGGTGGAGGCCAAGGGCGAGATCGCGGCCCTCGCCGACACCATCAACGGCATGATCCAGACGCTCGCGACCTTCGCCGAGCAGGTGACCACGGTGGCGCGCGAGGTCGGCGTCGAAGGCCAGCTCGGGGGACAAGCGAAGGTGCCGGGCGCCTCGGGCACGTGGAAGGGCCTCACGGAGGCGGTGAACCAGCTCGCGGAGAACCTGACGACCCAGGTGCGCGCGATCGCGGAGGTGGCGACCGCCGTGACGAAGGGCGACCTCACGCGCTCGATCACGGTGCAGGCCAAGGGCGAGGTGGCGGCGCTCAAGGACACCATCAACGAGATGATCCGCAACCTGCGCGACACGACGCAGAAGAACACGGAGACGGACTGGCTCAAGACCAACCTCGCCAAGTTCTCTCGCATGCTGCAGGGCCAGAAGGACCTCAACACCGTGGGCCGGCTCATCCTCTCGGAGCTGGCACCCGTGGTGGGCGCGCAGCACGCGGAGTTCCACGTGCTGTCCGGCGGCGAGGAGTTCCCGCACCTCACGCTGCTCGCGAGCTACGCCTCCGAGGGAGAGAGCGCCCACGGGCGGCGCATCGGCCTGGGCGAGGGGCTCGTGGGCCAGTGCGCGCTCGAGCGGCGCAAGATCCTGCTCGCCAACCCGCCGCAGGACTACCTGCGCATCTCCTCGGGGCTCGGGTCGTCCGCGCCGCGCAGCATCCTCGTGCTGCCGGTCGTCTTCGAGAGCCAGGTGAAGGGCGTGCTCGAGCTCGCCTCCTTCGAGGGGTTCAGCGCGATCCACCAGGCGTTCCTCGACCAGCTCACGGAATCGATCGGCATCGTGATCAACACGATCGAGGCCAACACGCGCACCGAGGACCTGCTCACGCAGTCGCAGACCGCTGGCGCAGGAGCTGCAGAGCCGCCAGGAGGAGCTGCAGACCGACCAACGAGGAGCTGCAGGAGAAGGCGCGGCTGCTGGCGCACCAGAACCAGGAGGTGGAGCGCAAGAACCAGGAGGTGGAGCAGGCCCGCCAGGCGCTCGAGGAGAAGGCGCGAGCAGCTGGCCCTCACCTCGAAGTACAAGTCGGAGTTCCTCGCGAACATGTCGCACGAGCTGCGCACGCCGCTGAACTCGCTGCTCATCCTCTCCGACCAGCTCTCGGGCAACGGCGAGGGCAACCTCACGACCCGGCAGGTGGAGTTCGCCCGCACGATCCACTCCTCGGGCAACGACCTGCTGATGCTCATCAACGACATCCTCGACCTGTCGAAGATCGAGTCCGGCACCGTGGCGGTGGACGTGGGCGAAGTGCGCCTGGACGAGCTGCACCGCTTCGTCGAGCGCACCTTCCGCCACATCGCCGAGACGAAGGGGCTCGACCTTCGAGGTGCGCCTCGACCCGCGGCTGCCCAAGGCGGTGGCGACCGACGCCAAGCGCCTGCAGCAGATCCTGAAGAACCTGCTGTCCAACGCGTTCAAGTTCACGCACAAGGGCGAGGTGAGCCTGGTGGTGCGCCCGGCGGCGGCGGGCTGGGCCACCGACAACGAGGACCTCAACCGGGCGGCCGAGGTGGTCGAGTTCTCGGTGACCGACACGGGCATCGGCATCCCGATGGACAAGCAGCAGATCATCTTCGAGGCGTTCCAGCAGGCCGACGGCTCGACCAGCCGCAAGTACGGCGGCACCGGGCTGGGGCTGGCGATCAGCCGGGAGCTGTCGCGGCTGCTGCGCGGCGAGATCCGGCTGGTGAGCGCGCCGGGCAAGGGCAGCGTGTTCTCGCTCTACCTGCCGCAGTCGTTCCCGAGCAACCGGGGCGGGCGCAAGCCGGCGGACGCGGCGAGCGTGGCGAGCGCGGCCATCGAGGCGGCGCGCCAGGCCGCCGACCGCCTCGTCGACGAGGCGCTGGAGCTGCCGGCCACGGGCCTGGACCTGCCTGCGCCCGCCGTCGTGAACGAGGCCGACGACGACCGCGAGAGCATCCACCCGGGCGATCCCGTGCTGCTCATCGTCGAGAACGACCTCGCGTTCGCCCGCGTGCTGCTCGATTCGGCGCGGGAGCGCGGGTTCAAGGGCCTGGTCACGACGCAGGGGACGATCGCCCTGTCGATGGCGACCGAGTACCGCCCGGCCGCGATCCTGCTCGACATCGTCCTGCCCGACATCGAGGGCTGGCGGGTGCTCTCGCGCCTGAAGAACGACGCGGGCTGCCGGCACATCCCGGTGCACGTCGTCTCGACCGAGGAGGCGCGCGACCGGGCGCTCGACGCGGGCGCGCGGCGCTTCGTGGCCAAGCCGCTGCAGAGCCGCAATGCGGTCGACACGGTGCTCGAAGAGGTCCACGGGTTCGCCACCCGGGAAAGGCGCCGGCTGCTGGTGATCGAGCCGGACCCGGCGCGCATGGCGAGCATGCGCGAGCTGCTGGACGGGCTGGAAGCCGTGGAGGTCGCCTGGGCTGCCGACGCGGCCCGGGGCCTGCAGCTGCTGCGCGAGGAGGCTCCCGACGCGGCCATCGTGAATCCCGACACGCCGGAGCTCGACCTGCCCGCCACGATCGAGGAGCTGCGGGAGTCGCACCGCGACTTGCCGCCGGTCATCGTCTACGGGCGCGGCGCGGCCGCCTCCGTCGGGGCGGCGAGCGTGAGCCTCGCGCGCATCGCCGGGGTCCGGGAGGTGCACTCCGACGACCGGCTGGTCGACGAGGTGGTGCGGGCGCTGCACATCGCGCCGGGCCGCCTGGGCTCGCGCCAGCGCGACATGCTCGAGTCCCTGCACGCGTCGACCCAGGCGCTGGCGGGACGGCGGGTGCTCATCGTCGACGACGACATCCGCAACATCTTCGCGCTCTCCTCGGTGCTCGAGGACTACGGCATGGAGATCCGCACGGCGGACAACGGGCGCGAGGCGATCGCGCTCGCCGGGAGCGGCGGCCTCGACATCGTGCTGATGGACGTCATGATGCCGGAGATGGACGGGCTCGAGACGATGCGCGAGATGCGCAAGCTCGCCGCCTGCGAGGACGTGCCGATCGTGGCCGTGACCGCCAAGGCGATGAAGGGGGACCGCGAGCGCTGCATCGAGGCGGGCGCGTGGGACTACCTCTCGAAGCCGGTGGACCGCGAGCTGCTGGTGACCGTCCTCAAGGCCTGGCTGCAGAGATAGGAAAGCGAGCCGAATGAACGCGCAGGCGCCCGTCGCGGGCATCGCCCAGGAGCCGCCGGGAACGCTCCCGGTCGAGCGCTCCAACATCCTCATCGTCGACGACCGCCTCGACAAGCGCGTCGTCTTCCGCACCATCCTGGAGGAGCTCGACCAGAACATCGTGACGGCCTCCTCGGGCGAGGAGGCGCTGCGCTGGCTCCTCGACCACGAGTGCGCGGTGATCCTGCTCGACGTGAACATGCCGGGCATGGACGGCCTGGAGACCGCCGAGCTCATCCGCTCGCGGCGCAAGTCGGCCCACACGCCGATCATCTTCATCACCGCGTTCGCCGACGAGATGCACACCGCCCGCGGCTATTCGCTGGGCGCGGTCGACTACATCCTCTCGCCGGTGGTGCCGAACATCCTGCGCAGCAAGGTGAAGGCGCTGGTCCAGCTGCACCGCCTGAACGCGGAGCTCAAGAAGCGCGCCGACGAGCGCGTGGCGCTCGCGCGCGAGCAGGCCGCGCGCACCATGGCGGAGGAATCGCAGCGCCGGGCGAGCTTCCTCGCCGAGGCGACCCAGGTGATGGCCAGCTCCCTCGACGTGGACACGATCCTGCGCGGCGCCTCCGGGCTCGTGGTGCCCTTCCTGGCCGACTACGCGGCCGTGTCGCTCGCGGGCGAGGACGGGGGCCTGCGCCTGTCGCGCGACTCGTCCGTGGCCGGCTGGGGCCCGCATCTCGGCGCCGCGGCGCCGGCCTTCGCGGCCCTCCTGCGCGAGGAGCAGCGCGCGGCGATCGACCGGGGCGAGATGCGCGTGGTGCAGCGGCTGGCGGCGGGCGAGGCGGCGGCCCCGGGCCAGCTCCACGTCTTTCCCCTCATGGCCCGGGGCAAGCCGCGCGGCACGCTCGCGCTCGCGATGGGCCCGTCCGGGCGCCGGCTGGCCGGCCAGGACCTGTCCCTCGCCGACAACCTCGCCGACCGGGCCGCCAGCGCCCTCGACAACTGCCTGCTGTACGAGGAGATCCAGAACGCGGACCGGCGCAAGAACGAGTTCCTCGCGACCCTTTCCCACGAGCTGCGCAACCCCCTCGCGCCCCTGCGTGCGGCGCTGCACATGCTGCGCACCCAGGGCGTGGACCCGGAGCGCGCGGCCGGCCTCATGCAGACGATGGACCGCCAGGTGGGGCAGATGACGCGGCTGGTCGAGGACCTGCTCGACGTCTCGCGCATCACGCGGGGGGCGATCGAGCTCAGGCGCGAGACGGTCGACGTGGCCGCCGAGATCCGCCACGCGCTCGAGTCGTGCGAGGCGCCGCTCGAGATCGGCCGCCACCAGCTCGTCCTCGACCTGCCGGCCGAGCCGCTGCTCGTGGTCGCGGACCGCGTGCGCCTGCAGCAGATCTTCGAGAACCTGATCCTCAACGCGGTCAAGTACACCGAGCCGGGCGGGCGCATCGAGTGCTCCGCCGCCTGCGAGCTCTCGGAGGTCGTGGTGTGCGTGCGCGACAACGGCATCGGGATCGCCTCCGACAAGCTGGCGCAGGTATGGGACCTCTTCGTGCAGGTCGACGATTCCCCCGACCGCACGCGCAAGGGCCTGGGCATCGGGCTCGCGCTCGTGCGCGACCTCGTGCACCGCCACGGCGGGCGCGTCGAGGCCGCGAGCGACGGGTTGGGCCGGGGCAGCATGTTCACGGTGCGCCTTCCGCGCGCCCACCGGGTCGACGGGCACGACGAGCGCGGCGCGCAGGAGGCGTCGCGCGACGAGGGCGATCGCGCGGGGCAGGCGCTGCGGGTGCTCATCGTCGACGACAACGTGGACGCGGCCGAGACGCTCGCCATGATGCTGCAGATCCTCGGGCACGAGACGCGCGAGGCCCACGACGGGCCCGCCGCCCTGGAGGCGGTCGGCGAGTACCGACCCGACGTGATCTTCATGGACATCGGCCTGCCCGGCCTTACCGGCCACGAGGTCGTCGCGCGCATGCGCAACGACATGGGCGTCCACGCCTACATCGTCGGCCTGAGCGGCTACGGCAGCGAGGAGGACCGGCGCAAGTCGTTCGAGGCGGGATTCGACGCGCACCTCGTGAAGCCGCTGGATCCCGCGGCGCTGCCCGAGATCCTCGCCGCGGCCGGGCGCGCGGGATGAGCGCGGCGGGATGCTATGATTCCCGCATGTCGTCGCGCAGCGCGAACCCCCCGGCGAGCGAAAGGGCCGCGGTTATGAGACCGCCGACTCGCCGTCCTTCCGGAGCCACCGCCTAGAGCGGGCCGCCCGCGCGTTCGCATGCGACGAGAAAGCGCGGCTCGCCCGCGCTTTTTTCATGGCCGCCGCGCCGCGGCCCCGCAGGAGGACCAGAGACATGATCGCCATCACGCTGCCGGACGGGTCGGTCCGGCAATTCGACAAGCCCGTCACCGTCGGCGAGGTCGCGGCCTCGATCGGGCCGGGGCTCGCGAAGGCCGCCCTCGGCGGCAAGGTCGACGGCAGGCTGGTCGACCTGTCGCGGCGCATCGACGCCGACGCCCGGGTCTCGATCGTCACCGACCGCGATCCCGAGGGGCTCGAGCTGATCCGCCACTCGACCGCGCACCTCCTCGCCTACGCCGTGAAGGAGCTCTTTCCGGACGCCCAGGTCACGATCGGCCCGGTGATCGACAACGGCTTCTACTACGACTTCTCGTACCGGCGGCCCTTCACGCCCGAGGACCTCGCGGCGATCGAAAAGCGCATGCACGAGCTCGCGAAGAAGGACCTGCCTGTGGCCTGCGAGCAGTGGAACCGCGACGAGGCGGTCCGGTTCTTCGAGTCGATCGGCGAGAAGTACAAGGCGGAGATCATCGGCTCGATCCCGGCGCAGGAGGGCATCACGCTCTACCGCGAGGGCGATTTCGTCGACCTGTGCCGCGGCCCGCACGTGCCTTCCACCGGCAAGCTCAAGGTCTTCAAGCTGATGAAGGTGGCGGGTGCGTACTGGCGCGGCGACTCGCGCAACGAGATGCTCCAGCGCATCTACGGGACGGCCTGGGCCCGCAAGGAGGACCAGGAGGCGTACCTGCACATGCTCGAGGAGGCGGAGAAGCGCGACCATCGCCGCCTCGCCAGGCAGCTCGACCTCTTCCACATGCAGGAAGAGGCCCCCGGGATGGTGTTCTGGCACCCGAAGGGGTGGACCCTGTGGCAGCAGGTCGAGCAGTACATGCGCGGCGTCTACCGCGAGAACGGCTACCAGGAGATCAAGTGCCCGATGATCCTCGACCGCTCGCTCTGGGAGCGCTCGGGGCACTGGGAGAACTACAAGGACAACATGTTCACGACGGAGTCGGAGAAGCGCGACTTCGCCATCAAGCCGATGAACTGCCCGGGCCACATCCTCGTCTTCAACTCGGACCTGCGCAGCTACCGCGACCTGCCCCTGCGCTACGGCGAGTTCGGGTCCTGCCACCGCAACGAGCCCTCCGGGGCCCTGCACGGGCTCATGCGCGTGCGGGGGTTCACCCAGGACGACGGCCACATCTTCTGCACCGAGGAGCAGATCGAGCCCGAGTGCGTCGCCTTCCACCGCCTCTCCTTCCAGGTCTACCGCGACTTCGGCTTCGAGAACATCCTTGTGAAGCTCGCGCTCAGGCCCGACAAGCGCATCGGCAGCGACGAGCAGTGGACGAAGGCGGAGGAGGCGCTGCGCGGGGCGCTGCGCGCCTGCGGCGCCGAGTGGGAGGAGCTGCCGGGCGAGGGCGCCTTCTACGGACCGAAGATCGAGTACCACCTCAAGGACTCGCTGGGGCGCTCGTGGCAGGTCGGCACGATGCAGGTGGACTTCCAGATGCCCGGGCGGCTGGGCTCGGAGTACGTGGCCGAGGACAACACGCGGCGCACCCCGGTCATGCTGCACCGCGCCATCGTCGGGTCCATGGAGCGCTTCATCGGGATCCTGATCGAGCACTACGCCGGCGCGATGCCGCTGTGGCTCGCGCCCGTCCAGGTGGTCGCGATGAACGTGACGGACCGGCAGGAGGCCTACGTGCGGGAGGTGGCCGCGACCCTCGACGCCGCGGGCCTGCGGGTCGCCACGGATTTGCGGAACGAGAAAATAACGTATAAAATTCGCGAACATAGCATCCAAAAACTTCCTTACCAGCTGATTCTCGGCGACAAGGAAGTTGCCGCAGGGACGGTTTCGGCACGCACGCGGGCGGGGGAGAACCTGGCTCCGGTGCCGCTCGAAGCCTTCGTTTCGCGCTTGAAGTCCGAGGTCGAAGCGCGCAAGTAGGGAATCCGGGGGGCGCCGCGCGGTCGTAGAAACGACTTGAATTTACGGCGCTTAATTATTGATTTTTAGAGGAATTTTCGCATAGCTCAGGATAAGGCAGTTCGCATCAACGGCGAGATCAATGCTCCCGAGGTGCGTCTCGTGGGAATCGAGAATGAACCCCTCGGCATCGTCCGGATCGAGGAGGCGATGCGGCTCGCGGAAGAGAAGGAAGTCGATCTCGTGGAGATCGCCCCGACGGCCAAGCCGCCGGTTTGCCGGTTGATGGACTACGGCAAGTTCAAGTACCGCGAGAGCAAGAAGGCGCACGAGGCCAAGCTCAAGCAGAGGCAGATCCAGGTAAAGGAAGTGAAGTTCCGGCCTGGGACCGACGAGGGCGACTACAAGATCAAGGTCCGCAACCTCACGCGCTTCCTGAGCGAGGGGGACAAGACGAAGGTCACGCTGCGCTTCCGCGGCCGGGAGATGGCGCACCAGGAGCTGGGGGTCCAGCTGCTCAAGCGCGTCGAGGCGGACCTGGCCCCGGTGGGCACGGTCGAGCAGTGGCCGAAGCTGGAAGGGCGGCAGATGATCATGATCCTCGCCCCGAAGAAGAAACACTGAGCCGGCAGGCCAGGGTACAGCGGGGCGATCGTTGGAGCGGACGGCAATGCCGCCGCTCAACGATGCGAAGCAGGGCGGGCCGCCGTCATGGGCCGTGCGCCGCAAGGAAGGGCAAGAGCAGGTTTCGTAGCGACAAGGTGACTGCAGGTCGAGAAGCGCGGAAGGGTTCCGCCACCTGCTGCACCAATGCAAGGAGGGCACCATGCCCAAGATGAAGACCAAGAGTGGCGCGGCCAAGCGCTTCCGGGTCCGCGGGAGCGGCTCGGTCAAGCGCTACCAGGCCGGCAAGCGCCACATCCTCACCAAGCGTTCCACCAAGAACAAGCGCCAGCTTCGCGGCGCCGCGGGGGTCGATGCGACCAACCTGGGGCACGTGAAGGCCATGCTTCCCTACGCCTAAGGAGCCGCCACCATGCCACGCGTAAAACGCGGCGTCACGGCGCGCGCGCGCCACAAGAAGGTTCTCGATCAGGCCAAGGGGTTCCGCGGCCGCCGCAAGAACGTCTACCGGATCGCCAAGGAAGCGGTGATGAAGGCGGGGCAGTACGCCTACCGCGACCGCCGCAACAAGAAGCGCGAGTTCCGCGCCCTGTGGATCACCCGCATCAACGCGGGCGCCCGCGACGCCGGGGTCACGTACAGCCAGTTCATGGCGGGCCTCAAGAAGGCCGGCATCGAGATGGACCGCAAGGTCCTCGCCGACCTGGCCGTGTTCGACAAGCCTGCCTTCGGCAGGATCGTCGAGCAGGCCAAGGCGAGCCTCGGGGCCTGAAGCGACCGAAAGCGGAACGAGGGGCTCGCCAGAGCCCCTTTATTTTTGCCGAAACCCACGAAACCGCATCCCCCGTGCGCGCCCGCTCCCCAGGGAGCGGGTCGGGGAGAGGCCCGCCGATGCAAGAACTCGACAAGCTCGTCCAGGATGCCGCCGCCGCCATCGCCGGCACGCGCTCCATCGCGGAGCTCGAGCAGGCCAAGGCCCGCTTCCTCGGCAAGTCCGGCGCCCTGACCGAGCTGCTGAAGGGGCTGGGCAAGCTGCCGGCGCAGGAGCGCCCGCAGGCCGGCGCGGCGATCAACGCGGCCAAGGCGCGCGTCGAGCAGCGCCTGCAGGAGCAGCGCGAGGCGATCCTGGGCCAGGAGCTCGACGCGAAGCTCGCCGCCGAGGCGATCGACGTCACGCTGCCGGGCCGGCGCCAATCGCCCGGCGGCCTGCACCCCATCGCCCGGGCCCAGGAGCAGGCCGAGAAGCTCTTCGCCACCATGGGGTTTTCCGTGGCGGACGGCCCGGAGATCGAGAACGACTGGTACAACTTCACGGCGCTGCGCATGTTCCCAGACCATCCCTCGAGGAGCATGCAGGACACGTTCTACGTGGAGGGCTCGGAGCACGTGCTGCGCACGCAGACCTCGCCCGTGCAGATCCGGTACATGGAGTCGCACCGGCCGCCCATGCGCATCATTTGCCCGGGCCGCGTCTACCGCAACGACCACGACGCGACGCACTCGCCGATGTTCCACCAGATCGAGGGGCTGTGGGTCGACGAGGGCATCAGCCTCGCGGACCTGAAGGGCACGATCACGCAGTTCTGCCGCGCCTTCTTCGAGCGCGACGACATCGGCATCCGCTTCCGGCCCTCGTACTTCCCGTTCGTGGAGCCCGGCGTGGAGATCGACATGGAGTGGTCGCGCAGGGGCGGGGAGGTGGCCTACCTGGAGGTCGCCGGCGCCGGGGTCGTGCACCCGGACGTGCTGCGCAACGGCGGCATCGATCCGCAGCGCTATTCCGGCTTCGCCTTCGGCATGGGACTCGACCGGCTCGCGATGCTCAAGTACGGCGTCGACGACCTGCGCCTCTTCTTCGAGAACGACCTCAAGTTCCTCGCGCAATTCCGATGAAAGTCTCGCTCGCCTGGCTCGAGGAGCTCGCCGCGGTCGACCTGCCCGTCGACCGCCTCGCGCACGCGCTCACGATGGGCGGCCTCGAGGTGGAGGAGATCTCCCCCGTCGCGGCCGCGTTCTCCGGCATCGTCGTGGCCCACGTGCGCAACGTGGCCCCGCATCCGAACGCCGACAAGCTGCGCGTGACCGAGGTCGACGCGGGCACGGGCGAGCTGCTGCAGATCGTGTGCGGCGCACCCAATGTCGCGGCCGGCCAGAAGGTCCCGTGCGCGCTGGTGGGCGCGAAGCTGCCGGGGCTCGAGATCAGGCGCGCGAAGCTGCGCGGCGTGGAATCGAGCGGCATGCTCTGCTCGGCGCGCGAGCTCGGCCTGTCGGAGGACCACTCGGGGCTGCTCGTGCTCGACGCCGACGCGCCCGTCGGGCGCGACGTGCGCGAGGTGCTCGCCCTGGACGACGTCTACCTCACCCTCAAGCTCACGCCCAACCGCGGCGACTGCCTCTCGATGTTCGGCGTGGCCCGCGACCTGGCGGCGATCGCCGGCGCGCCGCTCGGCCTGCCCCCGGCTCCGCCCGTGGCGGAGAAGGCGCGCGGCTCCCGCGGCGTGTCCATCCGCGCCCCGGAGGCGTGCGGGCGCTATTTCGGCCGCGTCGTGCGCGGCATCGACCCGGCGGCGCGCACGCCCGACTGGATGGCCCGCCGGCTCGAGCGCGCGGGGCTGCGCCCGATCAGTCCGCTCGTGGACATCACGAACTACGTGATGCTCGAGCGCGGCCAGCCGATGCACGCCTTCGACGATGCGCGGCTGCAGGGCGACATCGTCGTGCGCTTCCTCGCGCCGGGGGAGGGCATCCGGCTGCTCAACGGCGAGGAAGTGGCCTACCGGGCGAACCTGCTCGCCATCTGCGACGCCTCGGGGCCGGTGGCGCTCGCGGGCGTCATGGGCGGCTTCGACACGATGGTGGGCGCCGGGACCCGGGACGTCTTCTTCGAGGCCGCCTTCTTCCATCCCGCCGCCGTGCAGGGCAAGGCCCGGGAGCTGGGGCTCGCGAGCGACGCCGCCTACCGGTTCGAGCGCGGGGTGGATCCGTCGGGCGCCGGTGCCGCGCTCGAGCGCGCCACCGCGCTCACGCTCGAGATCTGCGGCGGCGAGGCCGCGCCGATCGTGCAGGCCGACGGCACGCTGCCCGCGCGCGAGCCCGTTCGCGTGCGCCCGGCCCGGGTGCGCGCGCTCCTCGGCTACGCGGTCGGCGACGACGAGATGCACGCGATCCTCAAGCGCCTGTCGTGCCTGCCCGAGCCCGACGGCGAGGCGATCCGGGTGACGCCTCCGAGCTGGCGCTTCGACCTCGCCATCGAGGAGGACTTCGTCGAGGAGATCGCGCGCATCCACGGCTACGAGCACGTGCCGGACCGCCCGCCGCGGGCCGCGGTGCCGATGCTCGCGCTGCCCGAGGGCGTGCGCACGCGCTTCGACCTGCGCCATGCCGCGGCGGCCCTGGGCTACCAGGAGATCGTCAGCTACAGCTTCGTGGCCGAGGAGTGGGAGCGCGATTTCGGCGGGCGCCCCGCGCCCGTGCGCCTCGCCAACCCGATCGCGAGCAACGCCGGGGCGATGCGGACCACCCTCCTCGGCGGACTCGTGCAGGTCCTGCGCGCGAACCTGAACCGGGGCGAGACGCGTGCGCGCCTCTTCGAGATCGGCCGATGCTTCGAGGCGAACGCGGCCGACCTCGCGGCGCAGCCCGAGCGCTTCGCCGCGCTCGCCTTCGGCAGCCGCGAGCCCGAGCAGTGGGCGGCGCGCCCCCAGCCGGTCGGCTTCTACGACGTGAAGGGCGATCTCGAGTCGATCGCCGGCGAGCGCGCACTCGAGTTCGCGCCGTTCGCCCATCCGGCCTGCCATCCGGGCCGCTGCGCGGAGGTGCGCCTCGCGGGCCAGGCGATCGGCATCGTCGGCGAGCTGCATCCCCGGCTGCAGCAGAAGTACGAGCTGCCGGCCGCCCCGGTCTTCTTCGAGGTGCTCACCGAGCCGCTCCTGGCCGGCCGCGTGCCGCGCTTCCAGGGCTTGTCCCGGATGCCGGTGGTGCGCCGGGACTACGCCTTCACCGTCGCCGAGGAGGTCCCGGCCGGGGCCATCCTGGAGGCCCTGCGCAAGCGGGTTCCGGCCTTCGTCCGGGCCGTCGAATGGTTCGATCAGTACCGCGGTCCGGGGGTCGAGGCTGGCAAAAAAAGCCTTGCCCTTCGTATAGTTATGCAGGATACTGACAGGACTTTGACAGATTCGGAAGTCGAGGCGGTGATGGCCTCGGTCCGACAGCAGCTCCACGAAGAATTCAAAGCCCGGGCGCGCACGTGAAAGACAAAGTCACCCTCACCAAGGCGGAGCTGGCCGAGCTGATGTTCGAGAAGGTCGGCCTGAACAAGCGCGAGGCCAAGGACATGGTGGAGTCCTTCTTCGAGGAGATCCGGATCGCCCTCGAGCGGGGGGAAACGGTGAAACTCTCCGGCTTCGGCAACTTCCAACTCCGGAAGAAGCCCCAGCGCCCCGGCCGCAACCCGAAGACCGGCGAGGAGATCCCGATCACGGCGCGGCGGGTGGTGACCTTCCACGCGAGCCAGAAGCTCAAGAGCCTGGTGGAGAAGTCTTTCAATGGCCACGGAGAACCTGGCGACGACTGAGTTGCCGCCGATCCCCCCGAAGCGCTACTTCACGATCGGTGAGGTGAGCGAGCTCTGCGGGGTGAAGCCCCATGTGCTGCGCTACTGGGAGCAGGAGTTCACGCAGCTCAAGCCCCTGAAGCGCCGGGGCAACCGCCGGTACTACCAGCACCACGAGGTGCTCCTCATCCGGCGCATCCGCGAGCTGCTCTACGAGCACGGCTTCACGATCAACGGGGCGCGCAACCGCCTCGACGATGCCGCGCCGCTCTCCTCGATGCCCGCTACCCGCACGATGACGGTGCCGCAGCCGATCTCCCCCGACAGCATCCGCAAGGAGCTCAAGAGCATCCTCAAGATGCTCGAGCGATAGCCGTCGGGATTCCCGAAAGCGCGTCGCCGCTCGCGCCCGCGGCCTCGGGAAAGGGTTGGGGAGAGAAGGGCTTTCCCGCTATAATTCGCAGTTCGGTCGGGGCGTAGCGCAGCCTGGTAGCGCACCTGCATGGGGTGCAGGGGGTCGAAGGTTCGAATCCTTTCGCCCCGACCAATCCCACTCCCTCCTGATGCGCGAAGCGGCGCCGTCGCCGCCCCTGCCGTCCCCGCTTGTAGAATTCCATAATTCGAGTATCATCGAATCATGGATGCCAAGCTCGTCGTCGCTTCCCTCGCCGCGCTCGCCCAGGAGTCGCGCCTGCACATCTACCGGCTGCTGGTCCAGGCCGGGCCGACGGGGCTGTCGGTCGGGGAGATCGGCGCGTCCCTGCGCATCGCGCCGGCCACGCTGTCGTTCCACCTGAAGGAGCTGGCCCATGCCGGGCTCGTCGCCTCGCGCCAGGAGGGTCGGTTCGTCTACTACTCGGCCGACTTCGACGGCATGAACCGGCTGCTGGGCTACCTCGGCGAGAACTGCTGCGCGCGCGACGGGGCGAGCTGCCGGCCCGCGTGCGGGCCGCGCGCGCGGCCGAAGGCGGCCGGCGGACCGAGGCGATGAGCAGCCGCCCGGTGGCGGGCTCCATGAGCCTGTTCGAGCGCTACCTCACGGCCTGGGTGGCGGTATGCATCGTGCTCGGCATCGCGCTGGGCCGGATGCTTCCGGCGCTCGCCGAGGCGGTCGGGCGCATCCAGCTCGCGCAGGTGAACCTTCCCGTCGGGCTGCTCATCTGGCTGATGATCATCCCGATGCTCATGAAGGTGGACTTCGGCGCGCTGCACGAGGTCCGCGGCCACGTGCGGGGCATCGGCGTGACGCTCATCGTGAACTGGCTGGTCAAGCCCTTCACCATGGCCTTCCTCGGCTGGGTCTTCATCCGGCACGCGTTCGCCGCCTGGCTTCCGGCCGCGCAGGTGGACAGCTACATCGCGGGGCTCATCCTGCTCGCCGCCGCGCCGTGCACGGCCATGGTCTTCGTGTGGAGCCGCCTCGCGCAGGGCGACCCGCTCTTCACGCTCTCGCAGGTCGCGCTGAACGACACGATCATGGTTTTCGCCTTCGCCCCCGTCGTGGCGCTCCTGCTCGGCCTGTCGAGCATCGCCGTGCCCTGGCAGACGCTGCTGATTTCCGTCGTGCTCTACATCGTCATCCCCGTGGCCATCGCCCAGGCGCTGCGCCGCGCCTTGCTGGGGAAAGGCAAGGGCGCCTTCGACCGCGCCGTCGCGAGGACCGGGCCCTGGTCGGTCATGGCGCTCCTGGCCACGCTCGTGCTGCTCTTCGCGTTCCAGGGCGAGGCGATCCTGCGCCAGCCCCTCGTGATCGCGCTGCTCGCCGTGCCCATCCTGGTCCAGGTCTTCTTCAACTCGACCCTCGCCTACCTCCTCAACCGCGCCCTGGGCGAGAAGCACGCGGTCGCCGGCCCCTCGGCGCTCATCGGCGCGAGCAACTTCTTCGAGCTCGCGGTGGCCACGGCCGTGAGCCTCTTCGGGATCGAATCGGGCGCCGCGCTGGCGACCGTTGTGGGCGTCCTCATCGAGGTGCCCGTCATGCTGCTCGTCGTGCGCGCGGTGAACGCGAGCCGCGGGTGGTACGAGGCCGGTGCCGTTCGCGCGCGGGCCGGGCGCGGCTGAGGACTGCGGCGCGCATCGCGGCCGTCGCGGTTGTCTCGCCCCGCGAACTGCGGCACAGTGCCCCTTCCGCGCCCGTGGCCCGGGACCTGCCCGGGGTCCGCGCGCGGCCCGACGACAACCAGGAGGGGATTCCCATGAAACGCAAGCTGGCCGCGCTCGTCGCGGCCGCCGCGGCGAGCATCGCCGTCGCGCTGCCGACCGCCGCGCGGGCCGAGGCCGACACCGTGCGGGTCGCGCAGCAGTTCGGCATCACGTACCTGCCGCTCATGTACATGGAGCACCAGCACCTGCTCGAGAAGCACGCGAAGCAGGAAGGGCTGGGCGAGGTGAAGGTGCAGTGGGTGAGGTTCGGCGGCGGCAGCACGATGAACGACGCGCTGCTGTCCGAGAGCCTCGACTTCGCCTCCGGGGGCCTGGGGCCGCTGATCACCCTGTGGGCGAAGACGCGCGGCAACAAGCTCGACGTGCGCGGCGTGTGCGCGATGAACACGATGCCCCTGTACCTCAACACGAGCAACCCGGACGTGAAGAGCCTGCGCGACTTCACCGCGAAGGACAAGATCGCGCTGCCCGCGATCAAGGTCTCCTTCCAGGCCGTGAACCTGCAGATGGCCTCGGCCCAGGAGTTCGGCAAGGACCAGTACAAGAAGCTCGACCCGCTCACCGTGTCGATGAAGCACCCGGACGGGATGGCCGCACTCGTCTCGGGCAGGAGCGAGATCACGGCGCACTTCACCTCGCCCCCCTACCAGTACCAGGAGCTCGAGCACGAGGGCATCCACACCGTGCTCAACAGCTACAAGATCGTCGGCGGACCGCACACCTTCACCGCGGTGTGGACCACGGGCACCTTCCGGGCGAAGAACCCGCGCCTCTACAAGGCCTTCCTCGCGGCGTTCGGGGAGGCGATCGACGAGATCAACCGCGACAAGGCCGCCGCGGCGCGCAACTACATCCAGTGGCAGAACTACAAGGGGCCGCCGGACCTGCCGCTGAAGATCCTCCAGGACCCGCTGGTCAAGTTCACCATGACGCCCTACAAGATCATGCGCTACGCCGACTTCATGCACGAGATCGGCTCGATCAAGGTGAAGCCGGCGTCGTGGCAGGACCTGTTCTTCCCGGAGATCCGCGACCTGGCGGGCAGCTGAGCCCTCAGGCGGCCGCGGCCAGGCCGAGGAGCGAGCGCGCCTCGGCCGGCGTGGCCGGGCGGCGCCCGTAGCTCCCGCACGCGCTCGCGATGCGCTCCACGAGCTCGGCGTTGCTCGCCGCGAGCCGGTTGGCGTCGATCTTCAGGTTGTCCTCGAGGCCGGTGCGGCAATGCCCGCCGGCCTCCAGGCACCACTGGTTGACCTCCCACTGGTGGCGGCCCACGCCGGCGGCGACCCAGGTCGCGCCGGGCAGCACCTGCGCGAGCTCGCTGCGCAGGAAGTCGAAGACCGGGCGCCGGGCCGGCAGCGCATTGGGGATCCCCAGCACGAACTGCACGTGCGGCGGCTCCTTCAGCAGGCCCTTCTTCACGAGGTTCGCGGCGTTGTAGAGCATCGCCAGGTCGAACACCTCGATCTCCGGCTTGATGCCGCTGTCGAGCATCGTCCTCGCCAGTCCCTCGATGAAGTCCGGGGGGTTCTCGTAGATGTTGGCGGGAAAGTTCACCGAGCCCGTAGCGAGCGAGGCCATGTCGGGCTTGAGGTGGAGCATCGCGCCGCGCGCGGCGAGGTCGCGTCCGCGCCCGCCGGTGGAGAACTGCACGATCATCCCCGGGCAGTGCTTGCGCACGCCCTCCTGCACGCGCGCGAAGAGCTCGGGATCCGAGCCCGGCGATTCGTCGGGGTTGCGCACATGCACGTGCACGAGCGAAGCGCCCGCCTCGAATGCCTGGTGCGTCGATTCCACCTGCTCGGCGGGCGTGGTCGGGACGGCGGGGTTGTCCTTCTTCCTCGGCACCGCGCCGGTGATCGCCACGGTGATGATGACGGGCTGCGACAAGTGCGATCCTCCTCTCGTTCACGCGCCGCGCCCGGACCCGATGCCCGCGGCGGCGCAACCGGGGAATATGGAGCTTTTCGCCGCAGGGCGCAACCGGACTACAATGGCCCGGCACCGCGCGTCCGGCGCTTGCCGCATGCCGGAACTTCGCGGCCCCCTGCGGGGCCCCAGAGCGGGCGGTCCGTGCGCCATGGAGCCGATCCAACCTCACTACACGAATTCGCCGGGATCGAGCGCGAGCGGCGAGCCCATCGACCTGGACGAGCCCTTCCGCAGGCTCGTCGAGGGCGTGCGCGACTACGCGATCTTCCTGCTCGATCCCGAGGGCCGCGTGGCGAGCTGGAACCTCGGCGCGGAGCGCATCAAGGGCTACCGGGCCGAGGAGATCGTCGGGCGCCATTTCTCCGCGTTCTATCCGCGGGAGGCCATCGACAAGCGCTGGCCCGAGCACGAGCTCGAGACCGCGGCGCGCCTCGGGCGCTTCGAGGACGAGGCGTGGCGCGTGCGCAAGGACGGCTCGCAATTCTGGGCCGACGTGGTCATCACGGCGATCCGCGACGACGACGGGCGGCTCGTCGGGTTCTCGAAGATCACCCGCGACCTCACCGAGCGGCGCGAGCACGACGAGCGCCTGCGCGAGAGCGAGGAGCGCTTCCGGCTGCTGGTCGAGGCCGTCCAGGACTACGCGATCTTCATGCTCGATCCGGACGGCCGCGTGGTGAGCTGGAACGTCGGGGCGGAGCGCATCCTGGGCTACGGCCCGCGCGCCGTGATCGGCAAGCACTTTTCCGTCTTCTTTCCGGAGGAGCTGCGCGGCTCGGGCGAGCCGCGCCGCGAGCTCGAGGACGCGGCGCGGGTGGGCCGCCACGAGTGCGAGGGCTGGCGCATGCGCGCCGACGGCACCCGCTTCTGGGCGAACGTCGTGGTCACCGCGCTGCGCGGCGCCGACGGCGGGCTGCGCGGATTCTCGAAGATCACGCGGGACCTGACCGAGCGGCGCGAGCACGACGAGCGGCTGCGCGAGAGCGAGGAGCGCTTCCGGCTGCTGCTCGAGGGCGTCGAAGACTACGCGATCTACATGCTCGACCCGGAGGGTCGCGTGACGAGCTGGAACGTGGGCGCCGAGCGCATCACTGGGTACGCGGCCGCGGAGATCATCGGGCAGTCGTTCGAGCGCTTCTACCCGAGGCAGGACGTGGCGGCCGGCAAGCCGGCGCAGGAGCTGCGCCTGGCGCTGCTGCAACGGCGCGTCGAGGACCAGGGCTGGCGGCTGCGCAAGGACGGCAGCCGCTTCTGGGCCGACGTGGTCGTGACCTCGCTCACCGACCCGGAGGGGCGCCTGCGGGGCTTCGCGAAGGTGGTGCGCGACCTGTCGGAGCGCAAGCGCATGGAGCGGCTCGAGGAGCAGGGCAAGAACGTGACCGAGTTCCTCGCGATGCTCGCCCACGAGCTGCGCAACCCGCTGGCGCCGATCCGCAGCGCCCTCGCCGTCATGGACGCCTCGCGCGGCGACCCCGATCGTATCGAATGGAGCCGCCAGGTGATCGACCGCCAGTCGGCGCACCTCACGCGCCTCGTCGACGACCTGCTCGACGTGAGCCGCATCACGCGCGGGAAGCTGCGCATGCAGCGCGCCCCCATGGACCTGCGCACCGCGATCGCCCGCGCGCTCGAGGCGAGCCGCCCCCTGATCGAGTCGCGCCGCCACCGCCTCGCGGTCGAGGCCGAAGCGCCCCTGCCCGTGCACGGCGACCTCACGCGCCTCGCCCAGGCGCTGCTGAACCTCCTCAACAACGCGGCCAAGTACACGCCCGAGGGCGGCCGGATCGTCGTGCTGGGCCGGCAGGAGGACGACGAGTGCGTGGTGCGGGTGCGCGACACGGGTGTGGGCATCCCGCGCCCGGTCCTGGAGCAGGTGTTCGACCTCTTCGCCCAGGGCGAGCGCACGCTCGACCGCTCCGAGGGCGGCCTCGGCATCGGGCTCACGCTCGCCCGCCGCATCGTCTTGCTGCACGGCGGCGCGATCGAGGCGCACAGCGAGGGAACCGGCCGCGGCGCCGAGTTCGTGATGCGCCTGCCGCGGCTGCACGAGGAGATCGCCGAGGCGCGCCCGGTGCCGCGGCTGGAGCCGGGGCACACCGGACACAAGCGCGACGTGCTCGTGGTCGACGACAACGCCGACGCGGCCGACAGCATGGCGATGCTGCTGCGCATGGCCGGGCACGAGGTGCGCGTCGAGCACGACGGGGAGGGGGCGCTCGCGCAGGCGGCGTCCCGGGCGCCCGACGTGGTGCTGCTCGACATCGGCCTGCCCGGCATCGACGGCTACGAGGTGGCGCGGCGGCTGCGGGCGAGCGCCGGGGGGCGCAAGGCGCGCATCTACGCCCTCACCGGATACGGCCAGGACGAGGACCGGCGGCGCTCCCTCGCCAGCGGCTTCGACGGCCACCTGGTCAAGCCCGTCATGCCCGGCGACCTCTTCGCGCTCGTCGAGGGCGGCCCCGGGCAGGAGTAGCGCGCTGGACAAGCGGCATCCGGGCGGCCAGAATCGATACATCCGACCGGGAGAGCGCGCCGAGCCGGCGCCGCCGAAGGGGTAGCACCCGCAAACTCTCAGGCAAAAGGACCGATCGGACCCGGGCCGGTGCCCGGACTCTGGAGAGCGACGGGCGGTGCCCGTCCACCGAAGGGGCGCGCGGCGGGCCACAAGCCGGCCGTAATCTCTCAGGTACCAAGGACAGAGGGGTCAGGGAAGCGCGAGCTTGCCTGGCCCTTTTTTCATTCCGGAGGCCGCGCTTGCCCGAGAAGACCCCCCTCAACGCCCTGCACCGCGCCGCCGGCGCGCGCATGGTGGACTTCGGCGGCTGGGACATGCCGCTGCACTACGGCTCCCAGGTGGAGGAGCACCACGCCGTGCGCCGCGATGCGGGCGTCTTCGACGTCTCGCACATGCGCGCGATCGACATCGAGGGCGGCGGGGCGCGCGCGTTCCTGCGCGCCGCGCTCGCCAACGACGTGGACCGGCTGCGCGAGCCGGGGCGCGCGCTCTACGGCTGCCTGCTCGACGACGCGGGGCACGTCCTCGACGACCTCATCGCCTACCGGCTGGGCGCGACGCGCTACCGGCTGGTGGTGAACGCCGCCACCGCCGCCAGGGACCTCGCGTGGCTGGAGCGGCTGCGCGCGCGCTCCGGCGGCGACGTGCGCATCGCGCCGCGGCCCGACCTCGCCATGATCGCGATCCAGGGCCCGCGCGCCCGGGAGCGTTTCCGGGCCGCCTTGCCCGGGCTGGAGGCGCCCACCCGGGCGCTCGCTCCCTTCCACGCGGTAGAGCAGGGCGAGCGGATGGTGGCGCGCACGGGGTATACGGGCGAGGACGGCTTCGAGCTGCTCCTGCCCGCCGCCGAAGCCGCCGACACCTGGCGGTCGCTCGTCGCGGCCGGCGCGCGGCCCTGCGGGCTCGGCGCGCGCGACACGCTGCGGCTCGAAGCGGGCATGAATCTCTACGGGCAGGACATGGACGAGGCCACCTCGCCCCTCGACGCGGGCCTCGCCTGGACCGTCGACCTCGCGCCCGGGCGCGACTTCGTCGGCCGCGCCGCGCTCGAGGCCGCGGGCAGGCAATGCGTGTTCGCGGGCCTCGTGCTGCTCGAGGCCGGCGGCGTGCTGCGCGCGCACCAGCGCGTGATCGCCGCGTGCGGGGAGGGCATCGTCACGAGCGGCACGTTCTCGCCCACGCTCGGGCGCTCGATCGCGCTCGCGCGCCTGCCCCTCGGTACCGCGCCGGGCGAGGTCGTGCGCGTGGCCGTGCGCGGGCGCGAGCTCGCCGCGCGGGTGGTGAAGCCGCCCTTCGTGCGCGACGGAAGATCCCTGATCGAGGAACCGGAGGAAGCGACATGAACCTGCTGAAGGAGCTGCGGTACACGGAGTCCCACGAATGGGTGCGCACGGAGGCCGACGGCACGCTCTCGGTGGGCATCACCGACCACGCGCAGGAGCAGCTCGGCGACATCGTGTTCGTCGAGGTGCCCAAGCCCGGGCACCGGGTGAAGGCGGGCGAGGCGGTGGGCGTGGTCGAGTCGGTGAAGTCCGCCTCCGACATCTATGCGCCCGTGTCGGGGGAGATCGTCGCGGCGAACACCGCGCTGTCCACGGCGCCCGAGAAGGTGAACCAGGACGCCTACGGCGCGTGGATGTACCGCATCCGGCCCGACGACCCGGCGGCGGTCGCCGGGCTCCTCGACGCCGCCGGCTACGAGAAGGCCGCCTCGGCCTAGGAGAGCGCCATGCCCGACACCGTGCACGTGGAACGGGGCCGCCTCGCGCGGCTCGGCGATGGCGACGCGTTCGTGCGCCGCCACGTGGGTCCCGATCCGGCCGAGCAGGCGCGCATGCTCGAGGTGCTCGGCTTCGACTCCCGCGCGGCCCTCGTGGACGCCGCGCTGCCCCCTGCGATCCGCCGTACCTCGCCGATGGGGCTCGGGGCGGGCTGCTCGGAGCCCGAGGCGCTCGCGCGGCTGCGCGCGATCGCGGGGCGCAACGAGGTGTTCCGCTCGTTCATCGGGCAGGGCTACTACGGCACCTTCATGCCCGAGGTCATCCGGCGCAACCTCTTCGAGAATCCGGCCTGGTACACGGCGTACACCCCGTACCAGCCGGAGATCTCGCAGGGGCGGCTCGAGGCGCTGCTCAACTTCCAGACCCTGGTCGCCGAGCTCACCGCGCTGCCCGTGGCCAACGCCTCGCTGCTCGACGAGGCCACGGCCGCGGCCGAGGCGATGGCGCTCGCGCGGCGCGCCGGCGCGAGCGCCTCGCGGGTCTTCGCGGTCGCCGACGACGTGCTGCCCCAGACCATCGACGTGGTGCGCACGCGCGCGGCCCCGCTCGGCCTCGAGGTGCGGGTGGCACCCGCCGAGGCGCTGGGCGGCATCGACTGCTTCGCCGCCCTCGTCCAGTATCCGGGCACGGAGGGGACGGTGCGCGACTTCACCCCCCTCGCCGGGGCGTTGCACGCTCGCGGCGCCCTGCTCGTCGCCGCCGCCGACCTGCTCGCCCTGGCGATCCTCGTCCCGCCCGGCGCCTGGGGCGCCGACGTCGCCGCCGGCTCGGCGCAGCGCTTCGGCATGCCGCCCGGGTTCGGCGGGCCGCACGCCGGCTACCTCGCGGTGCGCGATGCGCTGAAACGCCACCTTCCGGGTCGCCTCGTGGGCCTCAGCGTGGACACCCAGGGCCGGCCCGCCTTCCGGCTCGCCCTGCAGACGCGCGAGCAGCACATCCGCCGGGAGAAGGCGACCTCGAACATCTGCACCGCGCAGGCGCTGCCCGCCATCGTCGCCTCGATGTACGCCGTCTACCACGGCCCCGAGGGCCTCGCGCGGATCGCCGCGCGCGTGCAGCGCCTGGCGGCCGTGCTGCGCGAGGGGCTGGCGCGGCTGGGCTTCGCCGCGCCCTCCGGAACCGTCTTCGACACGGTGACGATCGACGCGGGCGCGCGCGCCGGCGCCATCGCCGAGCGCGCGCGTGCCGCCCGCATGAACCTGCGCGAGGCGGGCGGCGGCCGGCTCGGCATCTCGCTCGACGAGACGGCCACGGGCGCGGACGTGGAGGCGATCTGGCACGCCTTCGCCGGCGGCGGGACCGGCCTCGCCGTGGAGGCGATCGACGCGGCGCTGGGCGAGACGCTGCCGCAGGCGGCGCGGCGCACCTCGCCGCCGCTCGCCCATCCCGTGTTCCGGCGCCACCATTCCGAGACGCGGATGATGCGCTACCTGCGCCGCCTGGCCGACAAGGACCTCGCCCTCGACCGCACGATGATCCCGCTGGGCTCGTGCACCATGAAGCTCAACGCCGCGGCCGAGATGGCGCCCGTGGGCTGGCCGGAGTTCGCCGAGCTGCACCCGTTCGCCCCGCCCGCGCAGTGGCGCGGCTACCGCGAGCTGGTGGACGGGCTCGCCGCGCGGCTCGCGCGGGCCACGGGCTACGCGGCGGTGAGCGTGCAGCCCAACGCCGGGGCCCAGGGCGAGTACGCGGGGCTGCTCGCGATCCGCGCCTGGCACGCGAGCCGCGGGCAGGACGCGCGCGACGTGTGCCTCGTGCCCGCGTCGGCGCACGGCACCAACCCGGCCTCGGCCCGCATGGCGGGGCTCGAGGTGGTCGTGGTGGCCTGCGATGCGCACGGCAACGTCGACCTCGAGGACCTCGAGCGCAAGGCCGCGGCACACGCCGAACGGCTCGCCGCGATGATGGTGACGTATCCGTCGACCCACGGCGTCTTCGAGGAGGGAATCCGGCGCGCCTGCGCGATCGTCCACGCGCACGGCGGCCAGGTGTACGTCGACGGCGCGAACATGAACGCGCTGGTGGGCCTCGCCGCGCCCGGCGAGTTCGGCGGCGACGTCTCCCACCTCAACCTGCACAAGACGTTCTGCATCCCGCACGGCGGCGGCGGCCCGGGCGTGGGCCCGATCGCGGTGGCGGCGCACCTCGCCCCCTTCCTTCCCGGGCACCGGGCGCTGCCGGGCGGCACGGGGCCCGTGGGAGCCGTGAGCGCGGCGCCCTTCGGCAGCGCCTCGATCCTGCCGGTGTCGTGGATGTACATCGAGATGATGGGCGACGAGGGGCTCACGGCCGCCAGCGAGGTGGCGATCCTCAACGCGAACTACATCGCCCGGCGCCTCGCGCCGCACTACCCGGTGCTCTACGCGGGCGCCGGCGGGCTCGTCGCGCACGAGTGCATCCTCGATTTGCGGGGGCTCAAGGCGTCGAGCGGGATCACGGCCGACGACGTCGCCAAGCGCCTGGCCGACTACGGCTTCCATGCGCCGACCCTGTCGTTTCCCGTGCCCGGCACGCTGATGGTCGAGCCCACGGAGAGCGAGTCGAAGGAGGAGCTCGACCGCTTCTGCGAGGCGATGATCGCGATCCGGGAGGAGATCCGCGCCGTGGAGGAGGGGCGGCTGGACCGCGAGGACAACCCGCTCAGGCACGCGCCGCACACGGCCGAGGCGGTGGCGGCCGAGGCGTGGCCCCACGCGTATGCGCGCGAGCTCGCGGCCTACCCGCTGCCCTCGCTGCGCGAGGGGAAGTACTGGCCGCCGGTGGGCCGCGTCGACAACGCCTACGGCGATCGCCACCTCGTGTGCACCTGCCCGCCGCCGGCCGACGGCGAGGCGTGACGGGCGCTCACCCCCAGCGCCAGAAGTCCCCGCGCTCCTCCATGAAGGCGCGGGCGAGCACCTGCTGGTGCACCTCGGTGGCGCCGTCGACCAGCCGGGCCTGGCGCGCGTAGCGGTAGATCCACTCGACCGGCGTGTCGCGCGAGTAGCCGCGCGCGCCGCAGAGCTGCAGCGCGGTGTCGGCGCACAGCTGCAGCGCGTCGGCCACGTGCACCTTCGCCATCGAGATCTCCTTGCGCGCGAAGTCGCCGCGGTCGAGGAGCAGCGCCGCCTTCATCGTGAGCAGCCGCCCGATCTCCACCTGCATCGCGCAGTGCCCGAGCTTCATCTGCACGCTCTCGCGCCCGGCGAGCGTGCGCCCGCCGCTCATGCGCTCGCAGACGTAGTCGGCCGCCACGTCGAGGCAGCGCCGGGCGAGCCCGAGCCAGCGCATGCAGTGGGTGAGGCGCGCGGTGCCGAGCCGGATCTGCGTGACCTTGAGCCCGTCGCCCACGTTCATGAGGCGCTGCTCGTCGGGGATCTCCAGCCCGTCGAACGCGAGCTCGCAGTGGCCGCCGTGCTCCTCCGGGCCCATGATCGGGATGCGCCGGACCACGCGCCAGCCGGGCTGGTCGCGGTCGAAGAGGAAGGCGGTGAGCCCCTTGCGCGGGTCGTCGGAGGTCTTGGCCACGACGATGAAATGCTGCGCCACCCCCGCGCCCGTGATGAACCACTTGCGACCCTCCACGCGCCAGCGATCGCCGCGGCGCGTGGCCGTCGTGAGCATCATCGCCGGGTCCGAGCCGCTGCCGGGGTGGGGCTCGGTCATGGCGAAGGCCGAGCGCACGCGCCCGTCCACGATCGGCTGCAGCCAGCGCTCCTTCTGCGCCTCGGTGGCGACCTTCTCGAGCAGGATCATGTTGCCGTCGTCGGGCGCGGCGCAGTTGCACGCCGCGGGCCCGAAGAGCGAGTAGTTGAGCTCCTCGTAGCACACGGCCATCGCCGCGACGTTCAGGCCCTGGCCGCCCCGCGAGACCGGCATCTGCGGCGCCCAGGTGCCGGACGCCTTCGCCTTCGCGCGCAACCGTTCGAGCAGGTCCTCGCGGATGTTGTCGTGCTCGTCGAACGACTCGGGCGTGGTGTCGTACGCCAGGACCTGCTCGCGGGCGAAGGCGCGGAAGCGCTCGCGCTGGCGCTGCATGTCGGAGGTGAGGGCGAGGTCCATGTCAGAGGGAGCTCACGAGGTGGCCGCCGTCGACCACGACGACGCTGCCGGTCATGTAGGCGCCCGCGTCGGAGGCGAGCAGGAGCAGCGCGCCGTCGAGGTCGGCGGGCGAGCCGATGCGCCGCTGCGGGATGCGCTTCACGACCGCCTGGCCGGCCTCGGTGCGGAAGAAGTCGCGGTTCATGTCGGTCTCGATGTAGCCGGGGGCGATCGCGTTCACCCGGATGCGGTGCCGGGCCCACTCCAGCCCGAGCGCGTGGGTGACCTGCACGAGGGCCGCCTTGGCCGCCGCGTAGGCGAGGAGCGAGGAGGCCACCCGCAGGCCCAGCACGGAGGCGATGTTCACGATGCTGCCGCCCTTGCCGGCGGCGACCATCGCCCGGGCGCCTTCCTGCGCCACGCGCCAGGCGCCGTCGAGGTTGGTGTCGAGGACCTCGCGCCACTCCGCCTCGGGCAGCTCGAGCGAGGTGCGCGTGCGGGCGATGCCCGCGTTGTTCACGACGATGTCCGGCACCCCCGCGCGCCCGCTCGCCTCGGCGAAGGCGCGCTCGACGCTCTCGCGGCGGGTCACGTCGAGGCAGACCGCGTGGGCGCGGCCGCCGGCGCGCCCGATGTCCTCGGCGAGGGCGGCGAGGCGATCGGCGCGGCGGGCGGCGGCGACGACGGTCGCGCCGGCGCCGGCCAGGGTGCGCGCGAAGTGCGCGCCCAGTCCGCTGGAGGCGCCGGTCACGAGCGCGACCTTGCCTGCGAGGTCGAAGCGGGATGCGGGATTCATCGGTCGGGTCGGCAGGAGGAGGAGGAAAGCGGCGCACTATTCTATGCCCCGCAGCAGCGGCGAGCGGCGCCGGCCGGGGCCCACGCGCGCTCACGGTATAATTTTCCCCCGCATGCGAATCCTCCTCTCGAACGACGACGGCTACTTCGCCCCCGGACTGGCCGCGCTCGCCGAGGGGCTCGCGCCGCTCGGGCAGGTGACCGTGGTGGCGCCCGAGCGCGACCGCAGCGGCGCGTCGAACTCGCTCACCCTCGACCGCCCGCTGATGCTCTCGCGCGCGCACAACGGATTCTTCTACGTGAACGGCACCCCGACCGACTGCGTGCACATGGCGGTCACCGGGCTGCTCGACTTCGAGCCGGACGTGGTCGTCTCCGGCATCAACTCCGGCTCGAACATGGGCGACGACACGCTCTACTCCGGCACCGTCGCCGCCGCCACCGAGGGCTATCTCCTCGGCATCCCCTCGATCGCCGTGTCCCTCGTGGGCAAGGAGTTCACGCACTACGCGACCGCGGCGCGGGTGGCCCAGGAGCTCGTCGCGCGGTTCGCCCGCGCGCCGCTGGGCGCGCCCGTGCTGCTCAACGTGAACGTGCCCGACGTGGCCTTCGAGTCCCTCGCCGGCATGGAGGTCACGCGCCTGGGACGGCGCCACAAGGCGCAGCCCGTGGTGGAGAGCAGGAACCCGCGCGGCGAGACGGTCTACTGGGTGGGTGCCGCCGGCCCCGCGCGGGAGGCGGGGCCGGGGACCGACTTCTACGCGCTCGAGCGCGGCGCGGTGTCGGTCACGCCCCTGCAGGTCGACCTCACGCACGCGAGCCAGATCCCGCTCGTGTCGGACTGGATGGTGCGATGAGCGCGCGCGACGGCATCGGGATGACGTCCGAGCGCACGCGCCTGCGCATGGTGGAGGCGCTGCGCCGCCAGGGCATCGCCGACGAGCGCGTGCTCGGGGCGATGACGCAGATCCCGCGCCACGTGTTCGTCGAGGAGGGCATCGCCTCGCGCGCCTACGAGGACGTGGCGCTGCCCATCGGGCACGGCCAGACCATCTCGAGCCCGTCGACCGTCGCGGCGATGACGCAGCTCCTGCTCGAGAAGCAGCCGATGGCCAAGGTGCTCGAGATCGGCACCGGCTGCGGCTACCAGACCGCGGTGCTCGCGCGGCTGGCGAAGGAGGTCTACACGATCGAGCGCATCGCCCCGCTCATGGACAAGGCGCGGCGGCACCTGCGCGAGCTGCGCTTCTACAACATCCGCTACAAGCACGCGGACGGCCATGCCGGCTACCGCGAGGGCGCGCCCTACGACGGCATCCTCATGGCGGCCTCGGCCACCCACGTGCCCGAGGCGCTCAAGCAACAGCTGGCCGTGGGAGGACGCATGGTGCTGCCGGTGGGAACGCAGGAGCAGTGGCTCTACGTGGTCGACCGCGACGATTCCGGGTTCGTCGAGCAGCGGCGCGAGCCGGTGCGCTTCGTGCCGCTGCTGCCGGGGGTGGCATGAGGCGATTGCTCGGCGTCGCGCTCGCCGCGCTCGTCCTCGCCGCCTGCGCGGCGCGCCGGCCCGCGCCGGTGTTCGACCGCGAGATGCCGCCCGAGGCGCCGCCGGGCGTGCAGGCGCCGGGCGCGCAGCCCGCGGCGCCGGGCGCGCCCGGCAAGGCGGCCGTTCCCACCCATACCGTCCAGCGCGGCGAGACGCTGGTGAGCATCGCGCTGCAATACGGGCTCGACTACCGCGAGCTGGCCGCCTGGAACGGCATCGTGAACCCGGCGCGCATCGCCGTGGGCCAGGTGCTCGTGCTGGCGCCCCCGCCGGGCGCCGCGCAGCCGCCCCTGGCCGCCGCGCCCGTGGCCACGCCGCTGCTCGGCGCCGGCCCGCCGATCCAGGCGCGCCCGATCGGCAACACCGACACGATGAAGGTCGAGCCGGTCGCGAAGAAGGTGCCCTTCTCCGAGAAGGCCCTGGAGGAGATGTCGGCGCCGGAGGCCGCGCCGGCCACGCCCGGCGAGCCCGCGACGGGGCCCGTCGCGGGACCCCGGGCCCCACCCGCGCCGCCCGCCCCGCCGCCCCGGGCCGGGACCGACAAGGAGACCGTCGACTGGATGTGGCCGGCGAAGGGGCCGGTGCTCGCGCCCTTCACGGAGGCGACCAAGGGCATGGACATCGGCGGCCGGAAGGGCAGCCCGGTCGTGGCCGCCGCCGACGGGCGCGTGATCTACGCCGACGCGGGCCTGCGGGGCTACGGCAAGCTCGTGATCATCCGCCACAACAGGACCTGGCTTTCGGCGTACGCGCACAACGACAGGATCCTGGTGAAGGAGCAGCAGGAAGTGCGCAAGGGCGAGAAGATCGCCGAGATGGGCTCCACCGACACCGACCGCGTGAAGCTGCACTTCGAGGTCCGCCGCGAAGGCAAGCCCGTGGATCCGGCGCGGGTGCTGCCGCCGCGCTAGGCCGGGCCGCGCTCGCGGCGCCGCGCCCCGCCGGCGCGGAAGGCCCGCACCCGCCGGGCCAGCTCCCGCAGCTCGTCGCGCCCGGCCCCCGCGCCGTACCGCGCGCTCACGTAGCGCCGCGTGATGTCCTCGGCCGGCGCGGCCCACGCCGGGTTCGCCGCCCGGATGCGCGCGAGGTAATCGAGCGGGCCCTCGTGGGGCGCGCGCGCCATGCCGGCGGCGGCGAGCTTGGCGCAATAGCGGTCCCACGCGGCGCGCGCGGCGTCGCGGCGGGCGGGGCGCTCGCGCACGAGCAGCCCGGCGGTGACCGCGCCGCCCACGAGGATCGTCGCCACCAGCAGCCAGAAGGCGAGCGTGCGCCAGTCCACGCGCTCGAAGCCGAGGCCGGCGAAGAACTGCCGCTGGCGCTCCATGTTGTAGCCCACCACCCACTGCTCCCACTGGCTGTTCAGCATCTCCCAGCCGAAGCGCACCCGGGCGAGCACGCCGAGGCGGTCGGCGGCGATGAGCGTGGGGATCATGCCGATCGGCCCGAGCGCCGCGTTCACGCCGCCTTCCACGCGCAGGGGCGAGACGGCGGCCGTCGGATCCACGCGCACCCAGCCCTCGCCGGCGAGCCAGACCTCGGTCCACGCGTGGGCGTCGGCCTGGCGCACGATGAGCTCCTGGTCGAGCGGGTTCACTTCCCCGCCCTGGTAGCCGGTCACGACCCGCGCGGGGATGCCCGCCGCGCGCATGAGCAGCGCGAAGCTGCCGGCGTAGTGCTCGCAGAAGCCGCGCTTGGTGCGGAAGAGGAAATCGTCGTAGGGGTCGCGGCTGTCGAGCAGCGGCGGGTCGAGGGTGTAGGTGAACTCGCGGTTGTAGAGCCGGATCGCGCGCCCGAGGATCGCCTGCGGGTCGGGGTCCTCGCGGGCCCACGCGCGGCCGAGGGCGACGGTGCGGGGGTTGCGCGTCTCGTCGAAGCGCAGGTTGTGCCGGAGGATGAACTGGGGCGTGGCGGCGCCGTAGCGGTAGTCGAGCCAGGAGCTGAGCGTATAGCGCCGCCGCTCGTCGACCGGCCGGCGCGAGCGCAGCTCCAGGTCCTGCAGCGCGTAGGCGCCCTCGGGCACCTCGGCCGGGGCGTCGAGGGCGAAGAGCCAGTTCTTGTTGTGCGGCTCGATCGTGACGGTGTAGCGGGCCGGATTCGCGGCGTGCGAGAAGCGCAGCGGGCCGCTGGGGCTCACCCGCGGCATGCTCCACGTCGCGCCGTCGAACTCGCTCAGCACCGGCCCGCGCCAGTAGAGCAGGGTGAAGGGCGGGCGCTGCCCCTCGAAGCGCACGCGGAAGGCCACGGCGTCCGACTTGATCAGGTTGGCGATGGTGCCGGGGGTCATCGTCTCCGACAGGCCCGTGGCGCCGCCGCGCGCGTCCACGGGCAGCGCCCAGAGCGGCCCGTGCACCCGCGGGAAGAAGATGAAGAAGGCGGCCATGAGGGGCAGGGCCTGCACGAGGATCGCCGCGGCCGGCTTCAGGCGCTCGAGCACCGTCGGCGCCCGGCCCACTCGGTTGAAGCCCACCAGCGTGCCCACGAAGATCCAGACGCACGCGAGCATGTAGACGCCGAGCGGGATCGACTGCGAGAAGAGGAAGTTCGTCATCACGAGGAAGAAGCCGAGGTAGATGCTGAGCGCCACCTCGCGCTGGGTGCGCATCTCGAGCAGCTTCAACGCGGACATCACGATGAGCAGGGTCACGCCCGCCTCGCGCCCGGTGATCTTCCCGTACTGCAGGAACGTGCCGACGGTGGCCGCCAGCGTCACGGCGACCACCACGAAGCGCGAGGGAAAGTGGATCGCCGACCACGAGATCCAGGCCCGCCAGCCGACCACCACCACGAAGAAGAGGGCCACCCAGTACGGCAGCCGCTCGAGATGGGGGGCGACCACGAAGATCATGGCCGCGAGCAGCCACATCACGTTGCGCACGTCCAGGTGCGGCGAGTAGGGCGCCTGCTTCACCGCGCCTCCCCGAAGAGGGCGAGCGCCTCCAGGCAGCGTGCGAGGTGCGCCTGGCCGCGGTCCGGCCCGAGCGCCGTGCCGGGGATGCGCAGCCCGTACCCCTGGCCGAAGTCCTCGGCCTGCAGCACCCAGTGCGCGAGCGCGGAGAGCTTCGCCTCGACGTCGCCGCCCGGCGCGTCGTCCCAGTCGAGCCACAGCTCGCTCGAGGCGCTGGCGCTGAACTCCTTCGAGAGCAGGCCCTGCTCGCGCGCGAGCGCCTTCCACGAGATGAGCTTGGGCGCGTCGCCGGGACGGTAGGCGCGCAGCATGTTGAACTCCTCGTCGCCGGGCACCGGGATGCCCTCCTCGGCCGCCCCGCCCCCGAGGCGGGGCGGGTCGCCGGCCGCCGGGTCGGGGCGCGGATAGACGATCACCGAGAGGTCGAACTCGACGTACGACCAGGCGTGGAAGAGCCCGAGGGGATAGCGGGTGAAGACCTCGAGCCGGCCGCAGGCGAGGCGCCCGCGGCGGGCGGCGGGCGCGGGCAGCGCGACGGTGGCCGGCTCGCCCACGGCGATGTCGGCGTAGACCGGCTCCTCGCCCTTGCGCCGGAGCGCGATCGCGTAGCGGGTGAGCGAGGGTGTCTCGACGACCACCCCGAAGCGGGCGATGTCGCCCGCGAAGACCGGGTCGCAGCGCCCGGGGCGCAGGCGCAGGTGCGCGAGGTTGCGCCAGGTGTGCAGCATCGCCACCCCGCCCATGCTCGCGAGGAGGAACGCGAGCAGGAAGCCCAGCGACAGGGCGTAGTTGATCGAGGCGAGCAGCAGCAGGAGCACGGTGAACGCGAACACGTGCCCCTGGCGCGTGGGCAGGATGAAGATGCGCCGCTGCACCAGCGTGACCGGCGAGCGCTCGGGCACCGAGGCACGGAAGATCCAGGTGGCGATCGAATGCCTGAGCTCGGCCAGCACGGCGGCGAAAGGCCGGCCCCTACGGGATCGGAACGCCCGAGACGAGCTCCCGCGCGGCGTCGAAGCCCCCCTTCACCGCCTCGGCGCTGCCGTGCAGGCGGTGGCCCACGACGGGGGGGAGGATGGCCTGCACGTCTTCGGGCAGGACCTGGCGGCGGCCCTCCATCATCGCCCACGCCTGCGCGGCGCGCAGCACCGACACGCCGGCGCGCGGCGACAGCCCCTGGGCGAAGCGCGGCGAGTGGCGCGTGTGGGCGATGAGCGCCTGCACGTAGTCGAGGAGGGCGTCGGACACCTGCATCGCCAGCACGCTCTTCTGCAGCTCCTGGAGCTGCCCCGGGCCCATCGCGGGCGCGAGGTGCGCGATGAGCTCGCGCCGGTCGGCCCCGCGCAGCAGCTCGCGCTCGGCGTGCGCGTCGGGATAGCCCAGGTTGATGCGCATGAGGAAGCGGTCGAGCTGCGACTCGGGCAGCGGGAAGGTCCCCACCTGGTGCATCGGGTTCTGCGTGGCGATCACGAAGAAGGGCTCCGGCAGGGGGCGCGTGGTCCCCTCGACGGTGACCTGGCGCTCCTCCATCGCCTCGAGCAACGCGCTTTGCGCCTTCGGGCTCGCGCGGTTGATCTCGTCGGCGAGGATCACCTGCGCGAAGATCGGGCCCGGGTGGAAGCGGAAGGTCGACTTCTCCCGCTCGAAGATCGACACGCCGATGATGTCGGCGGGCAGCAGGTCGGAGGTGAACTGGATGCGCTGGTAGTCGAGGCCGAGCAGGCGCGCGAGCGTGTGCGAGAGGGTGGTCTTGCCCACCCCGGGCACGTCCTCGATGAGCAGGTGGCCGCGCGCGAGGATGCAGGCCATCGCGAGGCGGATCTGGCGTTCCTTGCCGAGGATCACCTCGCCGGCCCGGGCGACGACCGCCTCCATGGGGCCGGCCGCGATACGGCTGCGCGCGTCGATCAACATGTGGGGAAGGGGGCCTCGGATCGCGGCATCGTGCGGGATGAGGATAGCATGGGGGCGCGTGCGGCGCGCCGCGAAACCACTAGAATGGCCCCATGGACGCCGCCCTCTTCACCCACGCCGACTGCATGGCCCACGAGATGGGCGCCGGCCACCCCGAGTCGCCCCAGCGGCTGCGCTCGGTGCTCGACGCGCTGCACGATTCCGGCGTCTCCGCGCGCCTGCTGTTGCGCGAGGCCCCGGAGGCGACGCGCGAGCAGCTCGAGCGCGTGCACGCGCACGCCCACGTGGACGCGGTCTTCGCCGCCGCCCCCGAGCGCGGCTACGCCTACCTCGATCCCGACACCTCCATGAATCCGAAGTCCCTGCCGGCCGCGCTGAGGGCCGCCGGCGCGGTCGTGGCGGCCACCGATCTCGTCCTGTCGGGCGGGGCGAAGCGGGCGTTCTGCGCGGTGCGTCCTCCGGGGCACCATGCGACCCGGGACCGGCCCATGGGCTTCTGCATCTTCAACAACGTGGCGGTGGGCGCCGCGCACGCGCTCGCCGTGCACGGGCTCGAGCGCGTGGCGGTCCTCGACTTCGACGTGCACCACGGCAACGGGACCGAGGATGCGTTCCACGACGATGCGCGCGTGATGCTCTGCTCGACCTTCCAGCACCCCTACTACCCCTATTCCGGCGCGGATTCCGGCAACGAGCACATCGTGAACGTCCCGCTGCCGGCGATGACGGGGGGGAAGGCGTTTCGCGAGGCGGTGCAGCGCCATTGGTGGCCCGCCCTCGAGGCCTACCGCCCGCAGCTCGTGTTCGTTTCCGCCGGCTTCGACGCCCACCGCGACGACCCGCTCGCCTACCTGCAGCTCGAGGACGAGGACTACCGCTGGGTCACCGAGGGGCTGATGGACCTGGCCGAGCGGCATGCCGGCGGGCGGGTGGTCTCCACCCTCGAGGGCGGCTACAACACGGAGGTGCTCGGGCGCTGCGTGGCCGGGCACGTGGGGCTGCTCGCCGGCTGAGGCTCGCCTCAATCCGCCAGGAGCCGGGCGGGATCGGCCCCGCCGTGGACCTCGAAGCGCTTCTCGCGCGATTTCGCGCCGCTCGCCAGGCGCACCTGACGGCGCGCGACCCCCAGGCGCTCGGCCAGGAACGCCGCCAGCGCCTCGTTGGCGCGGTCCTCGAGGGCCGGGGCCGCCACGCGGATCTTGAGGGCGGCGCCGTGCAGGCCGGCCACCTCGGTGCGGCGGGCGCCGGGCTGGGCGTGGACGAGGATGGAGAGGGTGCCGTCGGCCGCCAGGCGGTGCCAGGAGGGCACCCCGGCGCGCCTAGTGGGCGGCGCGGCGCTTCTCGCCGGGGGGCTGCAGCCCGATGAGCGACCAGTTCCCGGTGTTGAGCGCGGTGAGGATCATCCCGCGGTAGCGCACCGCCTGGGCATACGCCCAGGGGGAGGCGAGGAAGTTCTGGTAGAGCTCCTCGTAGCTGGTGGCGTTGCAGTAGCCGGCGTAGGCGCAGGCCATCTGCGGCTCGCGGCTGAGCGAGGTGCAGTCGGGCCCCAGGTCGCAGGCCACGAGCGAGAAGGCGCCCAGGAACGCGGACGGCTCCGGCACCTCGCCGTTGGGCCCGACGCGCAGCTGGCTCGCCATGGAGCTCTGGGCCAGGAACTGGCCCACCATGATCACCGCCTCGGGGTTGCGCGTCTCGAGCAGGCTGATGAGGCGCGACATGTCGCCCATGTTCACCCGCGGCTGCTGCGGGTTCTGCCCGGGCTCGGGGCTCTTGGACAGCGACTTGTTGAGCTCGGCCACGAGGATGCGGGCCTGGGCGCGCGGGTCGCCCTGCTGCGCGGCGGCGGCGTACAGGTCCTCGATTTCCCGCGCCGAGATCCTCGTGCCCTGGAAGCGCGCGCAGCGCTGGCTGTTGTCGACCGCCTCGTAGGCGGCGATGCGCCTGGCGTTGAGCGGGTCCCCGGCGGGCAGGCTCGCCAGGAACGCCCGGCGCTGCTTGGCCCCGTAGGCGACGAGGTCCTCGTTGATCGAGGTCGCGAACTGGCACTCCTCGAGGGCCTTGGCGAGGTGGTAGCGCTCGTCGGCGGTGAGCTCGTCACGGCGCGCCATGAGCGCGTCGGTGAACGCCTTGAGGTCGTGCGAGGCGCGGAACTCGAGGGCGACCGGGGAGGCGCGCACCGGCTCCGGGCGCAGGACGGGCATGGGGACCGTGACGGCATGCTCGGGCGCCGGGCGCAGCGGGGCCACCGGCACGGCCGCCGGTTCCCGCTCGGCGGGCGCGGGCGCCAGGACCAGCGACGGGTTTTCGTGCCGGGCGGCGGAGACGACGCCGGTGTATTTGCTCGCGATGAGCAGCCCGTAGGCGGCGAGCGATGCCAGGCCAATGGCCGTGAGGCGATTCATGGCCCGGAGTTTCTAGAAAAAATGCCGTCTCGTCAATGATTTCCGACATCGGCCGGGGCCGGCCGGCCGGGCGGGGCCGGCTGTGCGGCCCGTCACTTCAATGGTGCAGGATTTTCGACAGGAACTGCTGGGCCCGCTCGCTCCGCGGCTTGCCGAAGAACTCGTCCTTCGCGAGGTCCTCGACGATCTGTCCCTCGTCCATGAAGATCACGCGGTGGGCGACCTTGCGCGCGAAGCCCATCTCGTGCGTGACGACCATCATCGTCATGCCCTCGCTGCGCGAGCTGCCACCATCACGTCGAGCACCTCGTTGATCATCTCGGGATCGAGCGCCGAGGTGGGCTCGTCGAACAGCATCGCGACCGGGTCCATGCACAGCGCGCGCGCGATCGCCACGCGCTGCTGCTGGCCGCCCGACAGCTGCCCGGGGAACTTGTCCTGCTGCGAGGCCAGGCCCACGCGATCGAGCAGGCCCGTGGCCTTGTCCCGCGCCTCGGCCTCGCGAGCGGCCGAGCACCTTCACCTGGGCGAGGGTGAGGTTGCTGTATCACGGTCATGTGCGGGAAGAGCTCGAAATGCTGGAACACCATGCCCACGCGGGCGCGCAGCTTCGGCAGGTTCGTCTTCGGGTCGCCGACGCGCCACGCCGTCGACCATGATCTCGCCCTTCTGGAACGGCTCCAGGCCGTTCACGCACTTGATGAGGGTCGATTTGCCGCTTCCGGACGGGCCGCAGACCACCACCACCTCGCCCTTGGCGACCTCGGTGGAGCAGTCCTTGAGCACCTGGAAGCTGCCGTACCACTTGCTGACGTTTCGGATCGAGATCATGGCGGGCCTAGCGGATCACGGCGATCTTGGCCTGCAGCCGCTTGACCAGCAGCGACAGGCTGAACGAGACGACGAAGTACACGACGGCGACGAAGCTGTACATCTCCACGAGGCGGTAGTCGCGGTTGGCGATCTTGGCCGCCGCGCCGAAGAAGTCGGTGGCCGAGATCACGTACACGAGCGAGGTGTCCTGGAAGAGGATGATCGTCTGGGTGAGGATCACCGGGATCATGTTGCGGAAGGCCTGGGGCAGGACGATCGTGCGCATCGTCTGGCCGTAGGTGAGGCCGAGCGCGTAGCCCGACCACACCTGCCCGCGCGGGATCGACTGGATGCCCGCGCGCATGATCTCGCAGTAGTAGGCCGCCTCGAACATCGTGAACGTGATGGCGGCCGAGTAGAACGAGCCCACGTGGATGGGCCTGGGCTCGCGCAGGATCCAGGCGCCGATGTACGGCACCAGGAAGTAGAACCAGAAGATCACCAGCACGAGCGGGATCGAGCGCATCAGGTTCACGTACCCGCCGGCGAGCATCGACAGCGGCGCGACCGGCGACAGGCGCATGAGCGCGAGCAGCGTGCCGAAGACGATCCCGCCGCTCATGGCGAGCAGCGTGAGCGTGACCGTGAAGGTCATGCCCACCTTGAAGAGGTAGGGCAGCGATTGCCAGATGACCTGGAAGTCGAAGCCGCCCATTCAGTGCGCCTGCTGCTCCGCGCCGCCGGCCGTGATGAGCCCGGGCACGCGCACGCGCCGCTCGAGCACGCGCATGCCGAGCACGACGACGAGGTTCGTGAGGAGGTAGAGCGCGGTGGCCGCGGCGAAGGCCTCGAACACCTGGAAGCTGAACTCCTGCATCGCCCGCGCGCGTCCCGTGAGCTCCATCAGCCCGATCGTGAAGGCGACCGACGAGTTCTTGATGATGTTCATGAACTCGGAGGTGAGCGGGGGCAGGATGATGCGCAGGCTCTGCGGCAGGATCACGTAGCGGTAGGCCTGCAGGCCGGTGAGCCCGACGGCGATCGCCGCCAGGCGCTGGCCCCCGGGCAGCGACTGGATGCCGGCGCGCACCTGCTCGGCCACGCGCACGGACGTGAAGGTGCCCAGGCAGAGCACGGCCGGGACGAAGGCACCCCAGGGCGGCGGCATCTGCTTGATCGCGTCGCCCAGCGGCGTGGGCACGAGCTCCGGCACGACGAAGAACCAGAGGAACAGCTGCACGATGAGCGGGATGTTGCGGAAGATCTCGACGTAGGCGTTGCCGAGGCGCACCACCCACGGCATCGCCGTCGTGCGCAGCGTCCCCACCGCCACGCCCAGGAGCAGCGCCAGCACCCACGCGGACAGCGACGTGGCCACGGTCCAGCCCAGGCCGACCAGGAGGTAGTGCAGGTAGGTGCCGCTGCCGCCCGGCTCGGTCTGCAGCAGGACGGCCCAGTTCCAGTGGTAGTTCACGCCGGCCTCGAAACGGGCGGGGGCCCGAAGGCCCCCGCGTCGTCAGCTCACTCGTAGTCCTTTGCGTCGCCCGAGTCGGTCGGGTGCGCGATCACCTTCTTCAGCTCCGCGCTCATCGGCACGTCGAGCTTGACGCCGCGCGGCGGGATGGGGCCGAGGAACCACTTGTCGTAGATCTTGTTGATCTCGCCGGACTTGAACAGGCCCTTGAGCGTGTCGTCGACCACCTTCTTGAAGGCGGGGTCGCCCTTGCGCAGCATGATCGCGTAGGGCTGCAGGGACAGCGCCACCGGCCCGATCTCGAACTCCGCGGGATTGCGCGAGCTGGCCGCCAGGCCGTAGAGCAGGATGTCGTCCATGATGAAGGCGACCGCGCGGCCCGTTTCCACCATCTGGAAGGCCTCGGCGTGCCCGTTGGCGGAGATGATGTTCATCCCGAGGTTCTCCTTGTTGTTGATCTCGGTGATCTCCTTGATGTTGCTCGTGCCGGCCGTGGACACGACGGTCTTGCCCTTCATGTCCTGCACCGACTTGATGTCGGACGACTTCTTCGCGATCCAGCGGTCGGCGGTCACGAAGGTGGTGACGCTGAAGGCGACCTGCTTCTCGCGCTCGAGGTTGTTCGTCGTCGAGCCGCACTCGAGGTCGATGGTGCCGTTGGCCATGAGCGGGATGCGGTTGGCCGAGGTGTCGAGCTGGTAGCGCACCTCGAGGTTCGGCATCTTGAGCTTCTTCTTCACGGCGTCGACGATGCGCTTGCACAGGTCCATCGAGTAGCCGATCGGCTTCTGGTTGTTGTCGTAGTAGGAGAAGGGAATCGACGAATCGCGGTGTCCCACCGTGATGTAGCCGGTGGACTTGACCTTGTCGAGCGTGCCTTCGGCGGCGGCGGGCGCGGCGAGCGCGGCGAGCGCCGCGGCGGCCGCGCAGGCGAGCAGCGTTTTCGCCGCGGCGGAATGGATATGGCGAAGCATGGATTTCTCTCCTTTTGGGCTGGGATATGGCGGCGCGTCGGGGTGTGCGCTGCGGTGGCCGCTCACGGCGGCTAGGATACTCGCCGCCCGAATGGAGGACAATAACGGTTTGCCCGGGGGAGGCCGCATGCATTTCCCTAGCCACGAGAAGAAGCAGGCGCGGCTCGAACAGGTGCTGCGCATCGCCGACGAGCGGCTCGCGGCGCCGGCGGCGGCCGAGGCGCGGGCGTTCATCGGCGAGTACTACGACCAGGTCGACGGCGACGACCTCGCCTCGCGGGATGCCGAGGACCTGTACGGCGCGGCGATGTCGCACCTCGCCTTCTTCCGCCGCTTCGAAAGCGGCACCCCGAAGCTGCGCGTGTACAACCCGCGCGCCGAGGACCACGGCTGGGCGAGCGCGCACACCGTGATCGAGATCGTGAACGACGACATGCCGTTCCTCGTCGACTCGGTCACCATGGAGGTGAACCGGCTGGGCTACACGCTGCACCTCTTCAACCATCCGCTCTTCTCGGCGCAGCGCGACGCCGGGGGCGCGCTCCTCGCCTTCGGGCCGCCGTCGTCCACGGGGCGCCAGGAGTCGCTGATCCACGTCGAGATCGACCGGGAGATCGATCCGGCGCGGCTGGAGGCGCTGGCCGCGGGCGTGCTCGGGGTGCTCGCCGACGTGCGGGCCTCCTACGAGGACTGGCAGGCGATGCGCGCGCGCATGGACGCGCTGGTGGCCGAGCTCGACGCCCCGCCGCCCTTCCTCGCGGGGGAGGAGACCGACGAGATCCGAGCCTTCCTCGCCTGGGCGTCGGACCACCACTTCACGTTCATCGGCTTCCGCGAGTACCGGCTCGAGCACGTCGACGGCGAGGACCTGCTCGCCATCGTGCCGGCGAGCGGGCTGGGCGTGCTGCGCGAGCCGCGCGAGGGCCTGTCGCGAAGCTTCGCCGAGCTCTCGCCGGCGCTGCGCGCGCTCGCGCGCGAGCCGCGCCTGCTCGTGCTCACCAAGGCGAACGCGCGCTCGACCGTGCACCGGCCGGGCTACCTCGACTACATCGGCGTGAAGAAGATCGACGCGGCGGGGAAGGTGCTCGGCGAGCGCCGCTTCGTGGGCCTGTACACGTCCTCGGCGTACCACGCCGACGCGCGCGAGATCCCGCTGCTGCGCCGCAAGGTCGCGCGGGTGATCGAGCGCGCCGGCTTCCGGCCCTTCAGCCACATGTACAAGAACCTGCTCACGGTGCTGCAGGACTACCCGCGCGACGAGCTCTTCCAGACCGACGAGGACACGCTGCTCGAGATCGCGATGGACGTGCTGAGGCTGGGCGACCGGCGCCGCACCCGCGTGTTCGTGCGCCGCGACGTCTACGGGCGCTTCTACTCGTGCCTGGTCTACATCCCCCGCGAGAACTTCAACACCGACGTGCGCGTGAGGATCCAGGAGATCCTCAAGCGCCACCTGGACGGCACCGGCACCGAGTTCACCGTGCACCTGTCCGAGGCGGTGCTCGCCCGCATCCACATGCTGGTGCGCGCCACGCCCGCCTCCGCGCCGCGCTACGACATCCGCGAGATCGAGTCCGAGATCACCCGGGCGATGCGCCGCTGGGAGGACGACTTCAAGGCGGCGCTGATCGGCACGCTGGGCGAGGAGCGGGCCACCGCCGCCCTGCGCGAGTACGACGGCGCCTTCCCCGTGACCTACCGCGACACGGTCTCGCCGCGCGCGGCCGTGCGCGACCTCGCCTTCTTCGCCGCCCTCGGCGAGGCGCGGCCCTTCGCGGTGAGCCTCTACCGCCCGGTCGAAAGCGACGAGCGCACGCTGCGGCTTCGCGTCTACCGGCTGGGCGAGCCGGTGCCGCTGTCCGGCAGCCTGCCGGTGCTCGAGAACCTCGGGCTGGAAGTGCTCGACGAGGTCTCGCACGAGATCGAGCGCGCCGGCGCCCCCCCCATCTTCGTGCACGACTTCGGCATGCGCAGCGCCCGCCCGATCCCCGACGTCGAGGCCGTGCGCGCGATCACCGAGGAGGCGCTCGAGCGCGTGGCCCTGCGCGAGATCGACAACGACGGCTTCAACCGCCTCACCCCGGGTGCCGCGCTGCCGCCCGACGACGTGCTGGTGCTGCGCGCCTACGCCAAGTACCTGCGCCAGACCGGCTTCAACCTGAGCCAGGCCTACGTCGAGCAGGCCCTCGCCACGCATCCCGGCATCGCCGCGAGGCTGGTCGCGCTCTTCCACGCGCGCTTCGACCCGGCGCGGGGCGAGGCGCGCGCCGAGGCCCAGGCGCGGATCGCCGAGGAGATCGTCGCCGCGCTCGACGCGGTGTCCAACGCGGACGAGGACCGCATCCTGCGGCGCTTCCTGCAGCTCGTCCAGGCCACGCTGCGCACGAACCACTGGGTGCGCGACGCGGCCGGGCGGCGCAAGCCGTACCTCTCGCTCAAGCTCGACTCGGCGATCGTGCCGGAGCTGCCGGAGCCGCGCCCGCTCTACGAGGTCTGGGTCTACTCGCCGCGCTTCGAGGCGATCCACCTGCGGGGCGGCAAGGTGGCGCGCGGGGGCCTGCGCTGGAGCGACCGCCCGAGGACTTCCGCACCGAGGTGCTGGGCCTCGTGAAGGCGCAGATGGTGAAGAACGCCGTGATCGTGCCGGTGGGCATCGAAGGGCGGGTTCGTGCTGAAGAGCGCGCCGCCGGCCTCGCGAGCGCGAGGCGTTCCTGCGCGAGGGCGTCGCCTGCTACCAGGACTTCCTGCGCGGCCTGCTCGACGTGACCGACAACCTGGTCGCGGGCCGGCTCGTGCCGCCGCGCGACGTGGTGCGCCACGACGGCGACGACCCCTACCTGGTGGTCGCCGCCGACAAGGGCACGGCCACGTTCTCCGACTACGCGAACGGCATCTCGGCCGAGTACGGCTTCTGGCTGGGCGACGCCTTCGCCTCGGGCGGCAGCGCCGGCTACGACCACAAGAAGATGGGCATCACCGCGCGCGGCGCCTGGGAGAGCGTCAAGCGCCATTTCCGCGAGCTGGGCATCGACATGCAGAGCACCAGGACTTCACCGTCGTCGGCATCGGCGACATGTCGGGCGACGTGTTCGGCAACGGCATGCTGCTCTCGCCCCACATCCGCCTGGTCGCCGCCTTCGACCACCGCCATGTCTTCCTCGACCCGGACCCGGATCCCGCGAGCGAGCTTCGCCGAGCGCGAGCGGCTGTTCGCGCTGCCGCGCTCCTCGTGGGACGACTACGACAAGTCCCTCCTCTCGAAGGGCGGCGGCGTCTTCCCGCGCAGCGCGAAGTCGATGGCCGTGTCGCCCCAGGCGCGCGCCGTCCTCGGCATCGCGGCCGCCCGCCTGACGCCCCAGCGAGCTGATCCGCGCGATCCTGCGCGCCCCGGTCGACCTGCTCTACAACGGCGGCATCGGCACCTACGTGAAGGCGTCCACGCAGTCGAACGCCGAGGTGGGCGACCGCGCCAACGACGCGATCCGCGTCGAACGGCGCGGAGCTGCGCGTCAAGGTGCGTGGGCGAAGGCGGCAACCTGGGCTTCACCCAGCTCGGCCGCGTCGAGTACGCGCAGGAGGGCGCGCTCGGCGCGGGCGGGAGATCTGCACCGACGCCATCGACAATTCGGCCGGGGTCGACTGCTCCGACCACGAGGTCAACATCAAGATCCTGCTGGGGCTGGTGGAGGCCGAGGGCGAGCTCACCGGCCGGCAGCGCAACGCCCTGCTCGCCACCATGACCGACGACGTGGCGCGCCTCGTCCTCGCCGACAACTACTACCAGACCCAGTCGCTCTCGGTCTCGGGCGTGCGCGGCGACAAGCTGCTCGACGCCCAGGCCTCGTTCATGCGCGCGCTCGAGAAGGCGGGGCGGCTCAACCGCGCGGTGGAGTTCCTGCCGGCCGAGGACGAGATCGCCGAGCGGCGCCTGGCGAAGACGGGGCTCGCCGCGCCGGAGCGCGCCGTGCTCCTCGCCTACGCCAAGATGTCCCTCTTCGACGACCTCGTCGCCTCCTCGCTCGTGGACGACGAGTACGTGGTGCGCGCGCTCGTCGACTACTTCCCGCCGCGGCTGCGCGAGCGCTGCCGGGAGGTGATGCCGCGCCATCCGCTGCGCCGGGAGATCGTGGCCACCGTCGTGGCCAACGGGATGGTCAACCGCACCGGCGCCGTCTTCGCGCACCGCATGCAGGAGGAGACGGGGGCCACGCCGGACGAGGTGACGCGCGCCTACCTGCTGGTGCGCGACATCTACGGCTTCGAGGCGCTGTGGGGCGAGATCGACGCGCTCGACAACCGGGTGCCGGCGCCGCTGCAGTACGAGATGCTGATCGAGGCCGGGCGGCTGGTGCTGCGCGCCACCCTGTGGTTCCTGCGCCGCCGGCGCGAGAAGCTGCCCATCGCGCAGGTGCTCGAGATCTTCGCCCCGGGGCTCGCCGCGCTGCGCGCCCACCTGCCCGCGATCCTCTCGCCGCGGGACCGCGAGGCCTACGAGGCCGCGGTGCTGCGCCTGGCGAGCCAGGGCGTGCCCGCGCAGCTCGCCGGGCGCCTGGCGGCGCTCGACGGGCTCTACGCCGCGCTCGACGTGACCGAGGTCGCGGTCTCCCAGCAGCGGCCGGTCGAGGCGGTCGCCGCCCTCTACTTCGCGCTCGCCGGGGAGCTCGACCTGCGCTGGCTCGCCGAGCGCATCGCGCTGCTGCCCACCGACACCTCGTGGCAGGCGCTCGCGAGGAACGCGCTGCGCGACGACCTCGCGAGCCAGCAGCGCGCGCTCACGGCCGCCGCCGCGCAGCTCGTGCCGGGCTGCGAGGATGCCGCGGCGATGCTGGGGGCCTGGCGGGAGCGCTACGCCCCGGCCATCGCGCGCCTGCGCGCGATGACCGAGGAGCTGCGGCGGGGCGCGGCCCCGCTCGACCTGGCGGTGCTGTCGGTGCTGCTGCGGGAGCTGCGCACGCTCGCCTGAGCGGTCCGGGCCGCGGATGCGCCCGGCGCGCCGCTAGACCACCAGCGCGGCCACGACGTTGCGCCCCTCGGCGAGGAGGATGTTGTAGGTGCGGCAGGCCGCGGGCGTGTCCATCACCTCCACGCCGATGCCGGCGCGGTGCAGGGGCGCGAGGGTCGCGGGGTCCGGGAAGCGGAAGGCGGCGCCGGTGCCGAGGAGCACGATCTCGGGGGCGAGCTCGACGATCGCGGCCAGGTGGTCGGCGCCCAGCGCCTCCACCGAGCGGGCGGGCCAGTCGGCCACGATCCGCTCGGCGCCCACCAGCACGCTCGCGCGCAGGCGCGCGCCGTTGACCTCGACGTAGCCCTCGCCGTACCCGGTGAAGGTGTTCTTGCCTTCGGCCTGCTCGCGCTCGATTTTCAAGGATTTAGCTCCGTCCGCCCACGATTGCCCCGGGTGGCGCGCACCCGCTAGAATCATAGCTTTTTGCACCGCAGCATCACCACGAAGGCCCGCATGAACCTGAACGACGCCGCCAAGCCCATGGTCCCCGAATTCTCGCGCATCAAGCGCCTTCCGCCCTACGTCTTCAACATCACCAACGAGCTGAAGATGGCGGCCCGGCGCGCGGGCGAGGACATCATCGACCTGTCGATGGGCAATCCCGACGGCCCCACGCCGCGCCACATCGTCGACAAGCTGGTCGAGGTCGCGCAGCGCGAGGACACCCACGGCTACTCGGTCTCGAAGGGCATCCCGAAGCTGCGCCGCGCGATCTGCCAGTGGTACAAGCGCCGCTGGGACGTGGACTTCGACATGGACCGCGAGGCGATCGTGACCATCGGCTCCAAGGAGGGCCTGGCACACCTCATGCTCGCCACCCTCGACCGCGGCGATACGGTGCTGGTTCCCAACCCGAGCTACCCGATCCACATCTACGGGGCGATCATCGCCGGGGCCGACATCCGCTCGGTGCGCATGACGCCGGGCGTGGACTTCTTCGAGGAGGCCGAGCGCGCGATCCGCGAGCTCATCCCGAAGCCCAAGATGATGATCATCGGCTTCCCGTCGAACCCGACGGCCCAGTGCGTCGAGCTCGACTTCTTCGAGAAGGTCGTGGCGCTCGCCCGCCAGCACGGCATCCTCGTCGTGCACGACCTCGCCTACGCCGACATCACCTTCGACGGCTGGAAGGCGCCCTCGATCATGCAGGTGCCGGGCGCGCGCGAGGTGGCCGTCGAGTTCTTCACGATGTCGAAGAGCTACAACATGGCCGGCTGGCGCCTGGGCTTCATGGTCGGCAACTCCGAGCTGGTGAACGCGCTCGCGCGCATCAAGAGCTACCACGACTACGGCACGTTCACGCCGCTGCAGGTGGCGGCGGTGACCGCGCTCGAGGGCCCGCAGGACTGCGTCGAGGAGATCCGCGCCAAGTACGAGAAGCGCCGCGACGTGATGGTGAAGGGCCTGCACGAGGCGGGCTGGAGGGTGGACAAGCCCAGGGCCACGATGTACGTCTGGGCGCGCATCCCCGAGGCGTATCGCGAGATGGGCTCCATCGAGTTCGCCAAGAAGCTGCTGCGCGACGCGAAGATCGCGGTGGCCCCCGGCATCGGCTTCGGCGACTATGGCGACGACCACGTGCGCATCGCGTTGATCGAAAACGAGAACCGCATCCGCCAGGCGGTGCGCGGCGTGAAGGAGATGCTGCGCAAGGACGGCGTGAAGGCCGGCGGCGCGTGAGGCCGATCCAGGTGGGGCTGCTCGGCCTGGGCACGGTCGGCAGCGGCACGATCGCCGTGCTGCGGCGCAACCGCGAGGAGATCGCGCGGCGGGCCGGGCGCGACATCGTCGTGCGCGCGGCCAGCGCGCGCGACCTCGCCAAGGAGCGCGCCGTCTCCCTCGAGGGCATCGAGCTCGTGGCGGACCCGGCGGCGATCGTCGCGCGGCCCGACATCGACATCGTGGTGGAGCTGATCGGCGGCGAGACGGTCGCGCGCGAGCTCGTGCTCGCCGCGATCGAGCGGGGCAAGCACGTGGTCACCGCCAACAAGGCGCTGCTCGCCCGGCACGGCACCGAGATCTTCGCGCGCGCCCACGCGAAGGGCGTCATGGTCGCCTTCGAGGCCTCGGTGGCGGGCGGCATCCCGATCATCAAGGCGATCCGCGAGGGGCTCACCGCCAACCGCATCGAGTGGATCGCCGGGATCATCAACGGCACCTGCAACTACATCCTCTCGGAGATGCGCGACAAGGCGCTGCCCTTCGACGTCGTGCTCGCCGAGGCGCAGCGCCTGGGCTACGCCGAGGCCGATCCCGCCTTCGACGTGGACGGGATCGACACCGCGCACAAGCTCACGATCCTCGCCGCCATCGCCTTCGGCATCCCGATGCAGTTCGACAAGGTCTACACCGAGGGCATCGCGCGGCTCACCGCGGTGGACCTCAAGTACGCCGAGGGGCTGGGCTACCGGGTGAAGCTGCTGGGCATCGCCCGGCGTGCGCGCAAGGGCATCGAGCTGCGCGTGCACCCGACGTTGATTCCCGCCCGCCGCCTCATCGCCAACGTCGAGGGCGTGATGAACGCGGTGCTGGTGAAGGGCGACGCGGTCGGTCCCACGCTCTACTACGGGCGCGGGGCGGGGGCGGAGGCCACGGCGAGCGCGGTGGTGGCCGACCTCGTGGACGTCACCCGCATGGCCACGGCCGACCCCGAGCACCGCGTGCCGCACCTCGCCTTCCAGCCCGACCGGCTCTCCGACGAGCCGATCCTGCCGATGGCGGACGTGGAGACCGGCTACTACCTGCGGCTGCGCGCGCTCGACCGCCCGGGCGTGCTCGCCGATGTCACCCGCATCTGCGCCGAGCTCTCGATCTCGATCGACGCCATCTTCCAGAAGGAGGCGGGCGAGGGCGAGGACCAGGTGGACGTGGTGATCCTCACGCACGTCACGCCCGAGCGCGACATCGACGAGGCGATCCGCCGCGTCGAGGCGCTGCCCACCATTCCCGCGCCGGTCGTGCGCATCCGCCTCGAGGAACTGCTGTGAAGGGGACAGACCCCGTTTTCCCAAAGGATGAACGACGTTCCGCCAATAGGAAAACGGGGTCTGTCCCCGGTTTTGGGCGGTGAAGTACGTCAGCACGCGGGGCCACGCGGCCGCGCAGTCGTTCACCGACATCCTGCTGGAGGGGCTGGCGCCCGACGGCGGGCTCATGGTGCCGGAGCAGTGGCCGCACATCACGCGCCCGAAGCTCGACGCGATGCGCGACCTCGGCTACCCGCGGCTCGCCTTCGAGGTGCTGCGCTTCTTCGCCGACGACTTCCCGGGCGCGGAGCTGAAGGGGCTGGTCGAGCGCACGTACACGACGGCGGCCTTCGGCAGCCCGGAGATCACGCCGCTGCGCACGCTCGAGCCCCACCTGCACATCCTGGGGCTGTCGAACGGGCCCACGCTCGCGTTCAAGGACGTGGCGATGCAGCTGCTCGGCAACCTCTTCGAGCACGTGCTGGAACAGCAGGACCGGCGCCTCACCGTGCTCGGCGCCACGAGCGGCGACACGGGCTCGGCCGCCGAGCACGCGCTGCGGGGCAAGGCGCGGGTCGAGGTGTTCATGCTCTCGCCCCACGGGCGCATGAGCCCGTTCCAGCGCGCGCAGATGTACTCCCTGCAGGACGCCAACATCCACAACCTCGCCATCGAGGGCACCTTCGACGACTGCCAGGACGTCGTGAAGGCGGTCAACCTCGACGCGGCCTTCAAGGAGCGCCACGCGCTGGGGGCGGTCAACTCGATCAACTGGGCGCGGGTGGTGGCGCAGGTCGTCTACTACTTCAAGGGCTACTTCGCCGCCACGTCGTCCAACGACGACCCGGTGTCGTTCGCGGTGCCCTCGGGTAACTTCGGCAACATCCTCGCCGGCTACGTCGCCCGGCGCATGGGACTGCCGATCCGCCGCCTCGTGCTCGCCACCAACGAGAACGACGTGCTCGACGAGTTCTTCCGCACCGGCCGCTACCGCCCGCGCGCCGCGGCCGAGACCCGGGCGACCTCGAGCCCGTCGATGGACATCTCCAAGGCGTCGAACTTCGAGCGCTTCATCTGGGACGCGGTCGGCCAGGACGGGGACAAGGTCGCGTGGCTCTGGAAGCAGGTGGACGAGCAGGGCGGCTTCGACCTCTCGACCGACAGCGCCTGGGAGAAGATCCAGGACGACTCGGGCCTCGTCTCGGGCCGCAGCCTGCACGCCGACCGCATCGAGACGATCCGGCTGGCGAGCGCCAAGTACGGGACGGTGATCGATCCCCACACCGCCGACGGGCTCAAGGTGGCGCTGCGCTACCGGGAGCCGCGCTACCCGATGATCGTGCTGGAGACCGCGCAGCCGGCCAAGTTCGACGCGACGATCGTCGAGGCCCTGGGCGAGCACGCGCCGCGTCCGGCCGCCTACGCCGACATCGAGTGCCTGCCCCAGCGCTTCGAGGTGCTGCCCGCGAAGGCCGAGGCCGTCAAGGCCCGCATCGCCAAGCGGTAGGCGCTTTCCCACAGGCGATTCAGCGGCGCGGGGACAGCCCGATCGCGCCGGTTTGACGAAGATGGGCCGGCCATGGCCCGCCGCGTCGCCCACCCGCTCCCGCTCGCCCTCGCGCTGCTCCTCGCGGCCGCCGGCGCGCGCGCCCAGTCCGTCCTCGCGACGCTGCCCGCGGGCGACACGCCGCGCGCGATCGCCGTGGACACCGTCTCGCACCGCGCCTACGTCGCCAACGAGTTCTCGAACAGCGTCACCGTCGTCGCCGGCGACCGCGTGGCGGCCACCGTCGCGGTGGGTCCCCGGCCCCAGTACCTCGGCGTGAACGAGTCGACGCACCGCGTCTTCGTGAGCAACGGGGGCGACTCCACGCTCTCGGCGATCGACGCGGCCGGCCTCACGGTGAAGACGCTCGCCCTCGGGTCGAACGGGCCCGTCGCCATCCATCCGGGCGTGAACAAGGCCTACGTCGTGCGCCTGAGCTCGGTCGCGACCGACGAGGTGACCGTCGTCGACGCGAACGACGACACCTGGTTCTCGATCGCGACCGGCTCGTTCCAGCCCGTCGACATCGCGCTCGTCCCCGCGACGAACACCCTGTACGTCGCCCACTACGGCACCGGCGACGTGCGCGCGATCAGCGCCACGCCGGAGTCCGACTTCCCGCCCACCACCAGCATCGGCGTGTGGAGCAAGCCGGTCGCGCTCGCGGCCGATCCCGGCGCGAACAAGGTGTACGTGATCGGCGAGGACAGCCGCGGGCCGATCGTGGTGATCGACGGGGCGACGAACACGGCCGTGTCCTTCGCCCCCGCGGGCCACGCGCACGGGCCCCGCGACGTGGTGGTCGACACCGCCGCCCATCGCGCCTACGCGGCCTTCGACGGCGAGGTGATTTCGATCGACGCGGCGAGCGGCGCGCTCGCCTTCATTCCGGTCGCCACCCCGGTCGGCCTCGCCGTGGACCCGCTGCGCCACCGCGTCTACGCGCCGAGCGCGCTCGGCGTGCTGAGCGTGATCGACGGCGCGACGAACCGGGTGACGACCCTGCCGATCCCGGCGGGCGCGCGCGCGGTGGCGGCCGATCCCGGCGCCGCCCGCGCGTACGTGGCGGGTACGGCGGGGATCACCGTGATCGACGCGGGCGCCACGCCGCCGCCGAGCGCGCCGGCGCTCAACGTCCAGGGCCTGTGGTGGAACGCGCCGGCGGGATCCGAGGCGGGGTGGGGCGTCCACATCGCGCAGCAGGGCGGCGTGCTCTTCGCGACGTGGTTCACGTACGATGCGGACGGCTCGGGCATGTGGCTCGTGATGTCCCGCGGCGAAAGGGTCGGCGCCAACGCCTACGCGGGGACCCTCTACCGCGCCACCGGCCCGGCGCTGGGCACGCCCTTCGATCCGTCGCGGGTGGCGCTCGCCGCCGTGGGCAGCGCACGCTTCGCCTTCGCCGGCACGAACGACGGGACCTTCACGTACACGGTGAACGGCGTCACGCAGTCGAAGGCCATCACGCGCGAGGTCTTCGCCGCGCCCGTGCCCGCGTGCGCCGAGGGGCAGGCGCCGGGCTCGGTGCCGAACTACCAGGACCTGTGGTGGCACGACCCGCCGGGCTCGGAGTCGGGCTGGGGCGTGAACCTCACGCACCAGGGCGACGTCATCTTCGCGACCTGGTTCACCTACGGCCCGGGGGGGCGGGGCGAGTGGCTCGTCGGCTCGCGCCTCACCCGGACCGGCGATGCCCGCTACGAGGGGGCGCTGTACCGCAGCGTGGGGCCGCCCTTCGACCGCCAGCCATGGGATCCGGCCGCCGTCACCCTCCTGCCCGCGGGCCGCCTCGCGCTCGCCTTCGCCGACCGCGACCACGGCACCATGACGTACACCGTCGACGCGACGAGCGGCTCGACGGCGATCACGCGCCAGGTCTTCGCCGCGCCGGCGAGCGTCTGCCGCTGAGGGCGCGCTAGCGGCACACCGTCGCCGGGCTCGCGAACGTCTGGCGGGTGATGGCCTTGGACTGGGTAATGCCGTCGACGGTGTACGTGAACGTTCCGTGGCTCGCGTCGCCGAACGCGAACGTGGCCATACCCACCGGCGTGACCGTGACCTGCGCGGGGTTCCACGGCTGCGCGCTGAACGCGGGGCCCGTCGTGCGGTAAAGTGGCCCGCTGTACGTCGCCGTCCCCGTCTTCGCGCCGTCGGACATCACCAGCCACATGCCGTTGCCGTCGGCGCCGTACGTGAACCAGGTGGCGAAGAGGGTATCGCCCTGGTGCGTGAGGTTCACGCCCCAGCCCGACTCCGAGCCCGGCGGGTCGTGCCACCACAGGTCCTGGTAGTTGGGCATGGCGGGGGGCGTGCCGCCGGCGCTGCAGGCGGGCACGGGCGCGGCGAAGACCTGGCGCTCGATCGCCTTCGACTGCGTGACGCCGTTCACGGTGTAGGTGAACGTGCCGTGCTCGCCATCGGAGAAGGCGAAGGTGGCGGTTCCCACCTGCGTCACGGCGACCTTCGCGGGGTCCCAGGGCTCGGCGCTGAACGCCGGGCCGGTGGTGCGGTAGAGGGCGCCGGCGTACGTGTCGGGCGCGGTCTTCGCGCCGTCGGACATCACGAGCCAGAGCCCCTTGCCGGCGTCGTCGTAGGTGAACCAGGTCGCGAAGAGGGTATCGCCCTGGTGCGCGATGTTCACGCCCCACCCCGACTCGGACCCGCCGGGCGCGTTCCACCAGAGCGCCTGGTAGTTGCGCGGGGCGGCGGCGAGGTCGACGCTGCCCGTGGCCCGCAGGAAGTTCGTGGGCGAGTTCACGATCACGGCACCGCTGCGGTCGAGCGCGTGCACCCCGTCGGCGGGCAGCGGCCCGTGGTTCCAGGTGTCCGCGCCCTCGGCGAAGCGCACGGTGCCGCCCGCCGGGAAGAAGAACCCGTCCGGCAGCACGAAGTCGGGCTGCACGACCCCCAGCGCCGCGAAGCTTCGGGTCCCGAAGATCATCCGGCGGCCCGCCGTGTCGCCCGGCAGGTTCGACGGGATCACGAAGGTATGCGTGGTGGCGCCGTCGGTCGCGACGAGCGTGTGCCCGCCCATGAACTCCTGCCCGCCGGTGAGCGCCGTCATCTCCAGGAACTGCACGGTCGCGTCGGCGCTCGAGAAGAGCTCGTCCATCGACCACAGGTGGAACGTCGCGTGCGCGGACGTGGCGGCGAGCAGCAGCAGGGCGAGCGCGGCGAGCGCGCGTCGAAAGCAGCGCATGGGGCACCTCCTCGCGCGCTGAACAGCGCCCGGGGAAGGCTTATTCCGCGGCTACTCCTCGTCCTTCGGGCGCGGGGGGTGGCCGTCGTAGACCTGGCTGCGACGGCGCTGCAGCCAGGCGTCGCGCACGAAGCTGTACGGGTCGAGCGCGGCCTGCTCGAGCACGTTGCGCGCGCCCAGCACGTTGGCGCGCTGGCGCACCTTGTCCAGCCCCCACAGGCTCCAGTAGAGCGGGTCGTTGTCGATCGCGGACCCGTAGTACCAGCTCGGGTCCACCGCCTTCGCCGGCGCGTCCCGGGCCGTCGAGGGCCCGAGGAGCGGGATCACCAGGTACGGGCCCGAGGGCACGCCCCACACCCCGAGCGTCTGCCCGAAATCCTCGTAGTGCTTCTCGAGCCCCAGCGGCGTGGCCACGTCCCACAGCCCGAAGACCCCGAGCACCGTGTTCGCGACGATCCGGCCGACGTCCGAAGCCCCCGCGGAAGGCTTGCCCTGGAGGAAGTCGTTGAGCATCGTGCCCACGTCCTCGAGGTTGCCGAAGAAGTTGTTCACGCCCTCGCGCACGAAGACCGGAGTCCCGGCCACGTAAGATTCCGCCACGGGCTTGAGCACCGCCGTGTCCACCGCCTCGTTGAAGGCGTAGCTCTTGCGGTTGAAGCCTTCCCAGGGGTCCCGGGAACGGGTCTCGCCGGTCGCGGCGCACCCGGAAAGGACGAGGAGGGCGAGGAGCGGGATGGCCAGGGCGCGCATGGGGTCAGGCATGGGGATGGAGGAAACGCATGGACAGGTCGAGGGCCTCGACGTTCTTGGTGAGCGAGCCCACGGAGATGCGGTGCACGCCCGTCTCGGCGATCGTGCGCACGTTGGCGAGGGTGATGCCGCCGGAGGCCTCGAGCTCGGCGCGGTCGCCGGCGATGCGCACCGCCTCGCGCATCGCGTCCAGCTCGAAGTTGTCGAGGAGCACGAGCCGGGCGCCCGCGTCGAGCGCCTCGCGCAGCTGCCCGAGGGTCTCGACCTCCACCTGCACCATCATGTCCGTGGGGTTGTCGCGCAGCGCCTTCTGCACCGCGGCCCGGACGCCGCCGGCGGCGAGGATGTGGTTTTCCTTGATCAGCACGCCGTCGAACAGGCCCATGCGGTGGTTGCGCCCGCCGCCCACGTGGACGGCGTACTTCTCGGCCACGCGCAGCCCCGGAAGGGTCTTGCGCGTGTCGACGATGCTCGATCGCGTGCCCTCGACCGCCATCACGAACTGCCGGGTGCGGGTGGCCACGGCGCTGAGCAGCTGCACGAAGTTGAGCGCCGTGCGCTCGCCGGTCAGCAAGGCCCGCGCCAGTCCCTCGATCTCGCACAGCGAGGAGCCGGCGACGATCGCGTCGCCGTCGCGGTGGTGCCAGAAGATCTCGACATCGGTGTCCAGCTCCTCGAAGGTGCGGCGGAACCATTCGGTGCCGCACAGGATCCCGCTCTGGCGCGTCATGAGGCGCGCCCGTGCGCGGGCACCGGGGGGGATCAGGGCGGCGGTGCGGTCGCCGTTGCCCACGTCCTCGGCCAGGGCGCGGGTGACGTCGGTGGTGACCGTCTCTTCCAGGAGGTGGAGTACGTCGGACATGGGGGTCTTCGCAGGGGGGATTTCGACCGGCCCCCGGGCATGGGACTCGGGGGCGGGATTCGAGGATAGCATGGGCCGGTTGCGCCTCCTTCCGGCGGGCCGCCGCACGGACCGGGCAGCCCTTGAAAACCCCGGTCCCGGCAGCCATCTACCCCTCGACGACTGCTCACCGGCCCCGAGGCCCCGACCATGCGATTCGACAAACTGACGACCAAGTTCCAGCAGGCGCTCGCCGACGCCCAGAGCCTCGCGCTCGCCAACGACAACGGCTTCATCGAGCCGCAGCACCTGCTCGCCGCCCTCCTCGACCAGGAAGACGGCGGGACCGCCTCGCTCCTGCAGCGCGCGGGCGTGAACGTGCCCCCGCTGAAGAAGGCCCTCGAGGACGCGGTCCAGCGCCTGCCCAAGGTGGAGGGGCAGGGCGGCGAGATCGGCGTCTCCCGCGACCTGAACAACCTCCTCAACCTCACCGACAAGGAAGCCACGAAGCGCGGCGACCAGTTCATCGCCTCCGAGCTGTTCCTCCTCGCCGCCGCCGAAGCGACAAGGGCGAGACGCGGGCGGCTGCTCAAGCAGCACGGCGCGACGCGACAAGGCGCTCGCCGGCGCGATCCAGGCGGTGCGCGGCGGCGAGACCGTGCACGATCGCCGAAGCCGAGGGCCAGCGCGAGGCGCTGAAGAAGTACACGCTCGACCTGACCGAGCGCGCGCGCGAGGGCAAGCTCGACCCGGTGATCGGCCGCGACGACGAGATCCGCCGCGCGATCCAGGTGCTGCAGCGGCGCACCAAGAACAACCCGGTGCTGATCGGCGAGCCGGGCGTGGGCAAGACCGCGATCGTCGAGGGCCTGGCGCAGCGCATCGTCAACGGCGAGGTGCCCGAGACGCCTGAAGGACAAGCGCGTGCTGTCGCTCGACATGGCGGCTGCTGCTCGCCGGGCGCCAAGTACCGCGGCGAGTTCGAGGAGCGGCTGAAGAGCGGTGCTGAAGGAGCTCGCGCAGGACGAGGGCCAGCACCATCGTCTTCATCGACGAGCTGCACACCATGGTCGGCGCCGGCAAGGCCGAGGGCGCGATGGACGCCGGCAACATGCTCAAGCCCGCGCTCGCGCGCGGCGAGCTGCACTGCGTCGGCGCGACCACGCTCGACGAGTACCGCAAGTACATCGAGAAGGACGCCGCGCTCGAGCGGCGCTTCCAGAAGGTGCTGGTGGACGAGCCGAGCGTCGAGGACGACCATCGCGATCCTGCGCGGCCTGCAGGAGAAGTACGAGGTGCACCACGGCGTGCGAGATCACCGACCCGGCGATCGTCGCCGCGGCCGAGCTGTCGCACCGCTACATCACCGACCGCTTCCTGCCCGACAAGGCGATCGACCTGATCGACGAGGCCGCGGCGCGCATCAAGATGGAGATCGACTCCAAGCCCGAGGTGATGGACCGGCTCGACCGGCGGCTCATCCAGCTGAAGATCGAGCGCGAGGCGGTGAAGAAGGAAAAGGACGAGGCCTCGCAGCAAGCGCCTCGGCGCTGATCGAGGAGGAGATCGCGCGCCTCGAGAAGGAGTACGCCGACCTCGAGGAGATCTGGAAGGCCGAGAAGGCGCGCGTCGCAGGGCTCGACCGCACATCAAGGAAGAGATCGAGAAGCGTCAAGCAGCAGATGGACGAGGCTCAAGCGCAAGGGCGACTGCAACAAGGTGCGCCGAGCTGCAGTACGGCAAGCTGCCGCGAGCTCGAGGCGCAGCTGAAGGAGGCGCAGACGAAGGAGGCGAGCAAGGGCGCAGGACGGCAGAGCCCGCAGCTGCTGCGCACCCAGGTCGGCGCCGAGGAGATCGCCGAGGTCGTGTCGCGCGCCACCGGCATCCCGGTCTCGAAGATGATGCAGGGCGAGCGCGACAAGCTGCTCCAGATGGAAGACAAGCTGCACGAGCGCGTGGTCGGCCAGGACGAGGCGGTGCGCCTCGGTCTCCGACGCCATCCGCCGCTCGCGCGCGGGCCTGTCCGACCCGAACCGGCCCTACGGCTCGTTCCTGTTCCTGGGGCCGACCGGGGTGGGCAAGACCGAGCTGTGCAAGGCGCTCGCCGGCCTTCCTGTTCGACAGCGAGGAGCACTGATCCGCATCGACATGTCCGAGTTCATGGAGAAGCATTCGGTCGCGCGCCTGATCGGCGCGCCGCCGGGCTACGTCGGCTACGAGGAGGGCGGGCACCTCACCGAGGCGGTGCGGCGCAAGCCCTACAGCGTGATCCTGCTCGACGAGGTCGAGAAGGCGCACCCGGACGTGTTCAACGTGCTGCTGCAGGTGCTCGACGACGGGCGCCTGACCGACGGCCAGGGCCGCACCGTCGACTTCAAGAACACGGTGATCGTGATGACCTCGCAACCTCGGCTCGCACATGATCCAGCAGATGGCGGGCAGCGACTACCGAGGTCGTCAAGCTCGCGGTGATGGGCGAGGTGAAGACCGCATTTCCGGCCCGAGTTCGTCAACCGCATCGACGAGATCGGTGGTGTTCCACGCGCTCGACGAGAGCAACATCGCGCAGATCGCCCGCGATCCAGCTGCGGCTACCTCGAGCAGCGCGCTGGCGAAGATGGAGATGAGGCTCGAGGTCTCCGACGCGGCGCTGGCGGAGCTCGCCAAGGTCGGGCTTCGACCCGGTCTACGGCGCGCGGCCGCTCAAGCGCGCGATCCAGCAGCAGATCGAGAACCCGCTGTCGAAGGAGATCCTCATGGGCCGCTTCGGGCCGAAGGACGGCATCTTCGTGGACGTGAAGGGCAGCGTGTTCACCTTCGACAAGCGCGCGCCGGCCGAGGAGCGCAAGGCCGCGTGAGTGCTCCCTCCCCCTTGGGGGAGGGCCGGGGAGAGGGTCGACGAAGGGCCGCGAGCGCGGCCCTTTTCCTATCCGGGCGAGTACTGCCCGTGTTCCTGGCTCGGCGAGTGCGGCGTGCCGACGATGCCCTGGTCGATGTCTTCCTGGATCCGGTCCGGCACGCGCGCGGCGCCTGCGCGTCCCCCGTCGTCTCGACGGTCGCGCCGCCCGTCCCGGTCGCCGCGACGGTCCTGGCGCCGGTCCCGGTCGCCGCGCCAGTCGTGGCTTCCATTCCGGTCGCCGCGCCATTCGTGGCGGTCCCCGGAATGGTTCCGGTCGCTGTAGCTGAAGCCCAGGCCGATGCCCGGCGAATAGGCGTAGCCCGGGTAATAGCCGGGGGAGTAGTACCCCGGGTAGGGGTCGTAATACGGGCCGCCGCCGTAGGCATAGCCGTTGCCGTAGTAGCCATAGCCGTTGTCGTAGCCATAGCCGTTGCCGTAGCCATAGCCGTTGCCATAGTAGCCGTTGTCGTAGCCGTAGCCGTAGTCGCGGTAGTAGCCGGTGTCCGCGCAGCCGGCGACGAGGAGCGCGGCGCCCGCGGCCGCGAGCAGGGATCGGATCGGGATGCCCATGGTTTCCTCCTTCCCAATCCCCGTGGGGCCGCGGAAGGCGTGCATTGGTTCCGCGCCAGTCGCGGCGGCGCTCTCCTCCGGCGCCTCTCCAGCGCCGACGGCTCCCGTCGGAGCCGTCGGACAATCCCCCTCCCGCCTGCGCATGGAGACGGTAACGCTCGCGGCCCGAGGCCCGAATTCCCGCCCGTCGACGGGGGCCGGGGCCGGTGGGAGAATCCGCCGATGCCCGGCCCGTTCCCCGCCCCGCGGCTTTTCCCCGGCGCCTTCCTGCCGCGATGGCCCGGCGCGCCCCGCGCATGAGCGCGCAGGCCGAAGCGGCCGGCCACGTGCGCCTCGCGGTTCTCCTCGGCCTGGCCGGCGCCCTCGCGAGCGCCTGCGTCTTTCCCTATCTCCTCGCGATCACCCCCGGGCTCGAGGAAAAGCTGCGCCGCGCCGCGATCCCGATCGGCTACGTGGTGGCGGGCCAGTCGGCGCAGGGCGGCGTGATGCTGGGCCTCCTGTCGTGGGCCGGCCTGCGCCTGGGCGCTCCCCTCGGGCTCGATGCGCCGCTGCTGCGCCGGCTGGTGTACCGGCAGCCGGTTCCCGCCGGCTACAAGCGCTTCGGCTTCGCCATCGCGCTGGGCATCGCTGCCGCGGTCGCCGTCGCCGCCCTCGACGTCCTCCTGCGCCCGTATCTTCCGGAACGCCTCACGGCATCGCCGCCAGGGGCCGGCCGCCTCGCCGGCTTCCTCGCCGCGTTCTACGGCAGCATCGCCGAGGAGATCGAGATGCGGCTGTTCGCGATGAGCGCGATCGCATGGGTCGCGTGGCGCCTGGCGCGTCGACCGGCGGCGGTGCCGGCCGCGATCTACTGGATCGCGATCGTCGCGGCGGCGCTGCTTTTCGGCGCGGGCCACCTGCCGCTCGCGCTCAGGATCTGGGGCCCCGATGCCGTGACGATCGCCCGCATCGTGGCACTCGACGCGCTGCCCGGCGTGGCATTCGGCTGGCTTTTCTGGAAGTGGGGGCTCGAGCAGGCGATGGTGGCGCACTTCGCCGCCGACCTCGTGCTGCGCGTCGTGTTCGCCGGATAGCCTCGGCGTCCGGCACGGCGTTCTAGAATGCCGGCATGCACGAATCCGACCTGCGGGCCGTCCTCCTGGTCAAGGCGATCGAGGAGAGCGACCGCGAGGGCCTCGTCCTGCCGCGCGCCGATCGCCTCGCCGCGGCCCGCGAGGCCAAGCGGGCCGCGGCGCCGGATCCGCTCGCGCATCGCGCCCGCGCGCTGCTCGCGAAGGTCGTGGCGCGCCACCCCTTCGTGGGGCAGGTCGCGGCACTCGCCGGGGGCGTGCCGTGGGTCGGCACCGCGGCCCTCGCCGCGGGGCTGCTCCTCGGCGCCGGCCTCTCGGCCCTCGACGGCACGCGCCGCATCAACGTGCTCGCCTTCCCGCTGCTGGGGCTCGTGGCCTGGAACCTCGCCGTGTACGCGGTGGTGATCGCCGGGTGGGCGCGATCGCGCGGCAGGGCGCCCCCGCGCCGGTGGCTGCCCGCGCTCGCCGCCCGCGCGGCGCTCGCGCGCGCCGCGGCCCGCATCGCGCGCTCGCGCGCCTTCGACGCGCTGCTGGGCGAGGCGCTCTCGCGCTTCGCGCTCGCGTGGCAGGAAGCGGCGCGTCCCGTCCTCGTCGCGCGCGCGGCGCGCACGCTGCACCTCGCGGCGGCCGCGGCCGGCGCGGGCCTCGTCGCGGGGCTGTACCTGCGGGGCATCGCCTTCGACTACCGGGCGGGCTGGGAGAGCACGTTCCTCGACGCGCACGGCGCGCACGCGCTGCTCACCGTGCTCTACGGCCCGGCGTCCTGGGTGACCGGCATCGGCGTTCCGGACGTGGCGCACCTCGAGGCGATCCGCTGGCGCGACGCGGGCGGCGGCGAGGGCGCGGGCCCGTGGATCCACCTGCTCGCCGCCACCGCCGTGCTCTACGTGGTGATCCCGCGCCTCGCGCTGGCGCTCGCCTCCGGCGCCTTCATCGCGCGCTGGTCGCGCGCCGCGCCCGCGCCGGCGTCGCTCGCGCCCTACGCGCGCGAGGCGTTCCGCGGCGTGGGGGGTCTCGTCGAGCACGCCCGCGCCGCGGTCTTTCCCGTCGCGTACGAGCCCTCGGGCAACGCGCTGGCACGGCTTCGCACGCTGCTCGCGGGCGAGATCGGCGAGCGCCCGGCGATCGAGGTCCGCCCGCCGGTGCGCTACGGCGAGGAGGAGGCGTTCGCGCAGGCGCTCGAGGCCGTCGACGCGGCGGGCGCGCTCGTCCTGCTGTTCAGCCTCGCCGCCACGCCGGAGGACGAGAACCACGGCCTCGTGATGGCGGCGGCGCGCGAGCACATGGCCGGCGCGGGCGGACAGCTCCTGGTGCTGGTCGACGAGGGGCCGTACCGCGCGCGCATGGGCACCGGGGAGCGCCTCGCCGCGCGCCGGCTCGCGTGGAGCGAGTTCGTCGCCGCCCGCGGCCTCGAGCCGCGCATCGTGGACCTCGCCCCGTGAGCCCCGCCGCCGACGCCGCCTCGATCGCGCTCACGCTCGTCTCGCACACGAACGTGGGCAAGACCTCGCTCATGCGCACCCTCCTGCGGCGCGACATCGGCGAGGTGGCCGACCGCGCCCACGTGACCGAGCGCGCCGAGGGACACGTGCTGCTCGAAACCCCCGAGGGCGACGTGCTGCGCCTCTGGGACACGCCCGGGTTCGGCGACAGCGCGCGCCTGTACAAGCGGCTGGCGGCCAGCGACAACCCCCTGGCGTGGCTGCAGACCCAGGCGTGGGACCGCTTCGCCGACCGGCCCTTCTTCTCGAGCCAGGCGGCGGTGCGCAACGCGAAGGAGGAAAGCGACGTCGTGCTCTACCTCGCCAACGCCTCGGAGGATCCGGCGGCGGCCGCGTACGTCGAGCCGGAGCTGCGCATCCTCGCCTGGGTCGGCAAGCCCGTCATGGTGCTGCTCAACCAGACGGGGCGCGCGCGGGGGCGCGAGGCCGACGCGGCCGACGAGGCGGCGTGGGCGCGCGAGCTCGACGCGCACGTGGGCCGCTATCGCGTGGTGACGCTGGACGCTTTCGCCCGCTGCTGGGCCCAGGAGGACGCGTTCCTCGGGGAAGTCGCCGCGCTGCTGCCCGAGGCGAAGCGCGCCGCGTTCCGGCGCCTGCGTGCCGCATGGCGGGCGCGCAACCTCGAGGTGTTCGATGCCGCGATGGCCGCCCTCGCGGCCCAGCTCGCCGAGACCGCGCGCGACCGCGAGCCCCTCGGCGATTCCCCGGGCGTGCTCGCCGGCGCGGCGCGGTGGTTCGCCTCGCTGGTGCAGCAGGGTGCCCGGCCCGACCCCGCGGTCGAGCGCGCCGTGGGCGCGCTCGCGAAGCGGCTGGACGCGAGTGTCCGCGCGAACACCGACCGCCTGATCGCGCTGCACGGGCTCTCCGGCCGCGCCACGGAACGCGTCCTCGCGCGCCTCGCCGCCGACGTGCGCGTCTCGCGCCCCGCCGACGTCGGCAAGACCGGCGTCATCGGCGGCATCGTCTCCGGCGCCCTGGGCGGGCTCGCGGCGGACCTGGGCGCCGGCGGCTTCACGTTCGGGGCGGGCGCGCTGCTGGGCGGCATCCTCGGCGCGCTGGGGGCGGGCGGCGCGGCGCGCGCATACAACGCCATGGCGGGCATCGACCAGGGGATGGTGCGCTGGTCCGACGAGTTCCTGCGCCATCGCCCCGCCGCGGCGATCGCGCGCTACCTCGCCGTCGCGCACTACGGGCGCGGGCGCGGGGACTGGGTCGAGGGCGAGTATCCGCCCCACTGGCATTCGCTCGTGGAGGCGGTGGTGGCGAAGCGCCGCGCCGAGCTCGACGACCTGTGGGCGCTCGCCGAGGATGGCCTCGGGGGCGAGGCGCTCGCGCGCCGGCTCGAGCCGCTCGTCGCCGCCGCCGCGCGCGAGGCGCTCGAGCGCCTGTACCCGCAGAGCGCGGCGATCTGGCGCGCCGGCGCGCCGTGAGCGAGGCCGCTCAGGCGCCTTCGGCCGGCAGGAACGCCTCCACGGACAGGTAGCGCTCGCCGGTGTCGTAGTTGAAGCCCGAGCACGCGCGCGCCCTTGGGCAGGTCCGGCAGCTTCTGCCCGATGGCCGCGAGCGTCGCCCCCGAGGAGATGCCCACCAGGATGCCTTCCTCCTTCGCGCTGCGGCGGGCCATCTCCTTGGCCGCCTCGGCGTCGACCTGGACCACGCCGTCGAGCAGCGCCATGTCCAGGTTCTTCGGGATGAAGCCCGCGCCGATGCCCTGGATCGGGTGCGGGCCCGGCGCGCCGCCGGAGATCACGGGCGAGGCGGTCGGCTCCACCGCGTAGACCTTCAGCTTCGGCCACTTCTCCTTCAGCACCTGCGCGCAGCCGGTGATGTGCCCGCCGGTGCCCACGCCGGTGATCAGCGCGTCGAGGCCGTCGGGAAAGTCGCCGAGGATCTCGCGCGCGGTCGTGCGCATGTGCACTTCGATGTTGGCGGGATTCTCGAACTGCTGCGGCATCCACGCCCCCGGCGTCGCGTCCACCATCGACTGCGCCTTGGCGATCGCGCCCTTCATGCCCTCGGCGCGCGGCGTGAGCGCGAGCTCGGCGCCGTAGGCGAGCATCAGCCGCCGGCGCTCGATCGACATGCTGTCGGGCATCACCAGGATGCACCGGTAGCCCTTCACCGCGGCCACCATCGCGAGCCCGATGCCCGTGTTGCCCGAGGTCGGCTCGATGATCGTGCCGCCGGGCTTGAGCTGGCCGCGCTTCTCCGCGTCCTCGACCATGGCGAGCGCGATCCGGTCCTTGATCGAGCCGCCGGGATTCGCCCGCTCGCTCTTGATCCAGACCTCGGCGTCGCCGAAGAGGCGGTGGATGCGGATGGCGGGGTGTTGCCGATGGTGGCGAGGATGTTGGCGGCTTTCATGGGCGTCTCCGGGAGGATGGGACGTAGAGTACCGAAAACGGCGCGCGCCCGCGGATCCGGTCCGCGGGGCGGGTCGGTGTCCCGCCGGCGATGGTATCGTCCGCCGATGCGCACGATGCGCGCCCGGAGGCCGCCATGTCCAAGCTGCGAGTGCAAAGCTTCGCCCTCTCGATCGACGGCTTCGGCGCCGGGCCGCGCCAGGACCGCGCGAACCCGCTGGGCGTGCGCGGCCCCGAGCTGATGGAGTGGTTCTTCCCGACCCGGGTGTGGCGAAGCATGCAGGGGCAGGAGGGCGGGGAATCGGGCACCGACAACGCCATCGCGGAGGAGGGCTTCCGCAACTTGGGCGCCTGGATCCTGGGGCGCAACATGTTCGGCCCGGTCCGCGGACCGTGGCCCGACGAGCGCTGGCGCGGCTGGTGGGGCGAGGAGCCGCCGTACCACGTGCCGGTCTTCGTGCTCACGCACCATGCGCGCGCGCCGCTCCCGATGGCCGGCGCAACGACCTTCCACTTCGTGACCGGCGGCATCGAGGCCGCGCTCGAGCAGGCGCGGGCCGCGGCCGGCGGGCGCGATATCCGCCTCGGGGGCGGTGTCGCCACCGTCCGCCAGTTCCTGCAGGCGCGCCTCGTCGACGAGATGCACCTCGCGATCCGGCCGGTGCTGCTCGGCGCGGGCGAGCACCTCCTGCACGGCCTCGACGTGCGCGGCCTGGGCTACGAGTGCGCGAGGTACGTGCCGGGGGAGCGCGCGGCGCACGTGTTCGTGCGCCGGCGCGGGTGAGCCCGCCGGTCCCGCCGCTCGCGGCGTTTCACAATTTTTGACACGGGCGGGGGGGCCGGCGGCCTCGGCCCGCGCCGCCGCCCCCTAATATCGGGGAATCCGGAATAAAGCCCGTCCATGCCCCGTCCCACCCGCCTGAGCAGTCCCCTCCTCGTGGTCCTCGCCACGGCGATGCTGCTCGCCTTCGTCTGGGGGGCGGCCTACCAGCGCATCGCGGCCGACCGCCGCATCAGCCTCGCGGCGGCCGAGCGGGAGAACGCGAACCTCGCGCTGACGCTGGGCGAGCAGAACACCCGCGCGCTGCGCGACGTGGAGGAGGACCTGCGCGTCATCGCGCGCGCGGTGGAGGCCGGCCGCCCTGCGCAGGAGGCGCTGGCGGGCTTCGACCGCGAGGTCGTGCGCGTCGTGCTGCGCGCCGACGCGGACGGCAACCTGCACGCGATCGGCGCGCCCGGGCGGGGGACGGCGAACGTCGAGGACCGGGACTACTTCCACTGGCACCGCGACCATCCGGGCGACGGGGTGTTCATGGGCCGCGCGGTGTTCGGCCGCTACAGCCACCGGCCGACCATTCCCGTCAGCGTGCGCGTGAACGGGCCGGGCGGGCGCTTCGACGGGCTCATCGTCGCCTCCGTGCGGCCCGACTACTTCAGCGGCCTCTACGGCAAGCCCGCCCTCGGGCCCGGCAGCTCGGTGGTGCTCGCGGGAACCGACGGCTTCGTGCGCGCCAGCCATGCGCAGGGCGCCGGTCGCCTGCCCGCGTACCTCGGCGCATCCACGCTGCTGCAGCGGCAGAAGGCGAGCCCGAGCGGCACCTTCGTCTCGGCCGAGCGCGACGGCGCAGCGGCCCGCGTCGTGAGCTACTACACGCTGCCCGACTATCCCGGCCTGATGATCGCGGTGTCGCGTTCGGAGGCCGACGTGCTCGCCGAGCACGGGCGGCGCGCGCGGGCGCTGCTCCTCGCGTACATGGCGGTGACGGTCGTGCTGCTCCTGCTGGGCGGCCTCACGCTGCTCGGCATCCGGCGCGGGCGCCGCCACGTGGGCGCGCTCGCCGAGAGCGAGGCGCGCTACCGCAAGGCCGCGGCCGAGCTCGCCCACATCATCGACGAGTCCCTCGACGCGATCTGCACGCTCGACCGCGAGGGCCGCTTCGTGCACGTGAGCGCGGCCAGCCGCGCGATCTGGGGCTATGCGCCCGAGGAGCTGGTGGGCCGCCAGGCGCTGGACTTCCTGCACCCCGACGACCGGGAACGGACGCTGGCGGGCATGGGGCGGGTGCTCGCCGGGGAGCCGACCCGCGCCTTCGAGAACCGCCACGTGCACCGCGACGGGCACGTGGTGCACCTCATGTGGTCGGCGCGCTGGATCGAGGAGGAGCAGGCGATGTTCTGCGTGGCGCGCGACGTGAGCGAGGCCAAGCTGATGGCGCAGGCCCACCAGGCGCTGGCCGAGCGCCTGCGCGAGACGCTCGAGACGCTCACCTCCGGGTTCGTCACGGTCGACCGCGCCTGGCGCTTCACCTACGTGAACCGGGAGGCCGAGCGCATCTTCGGGCGCCCCCGCGAGTCGATGCTCGCCGCCGAGCTGTGGCGCGAGATCCCGGGCATCGTCGGCACCCCCTTCGAGACCGCCTACCGGCGCGCGATGCGCGAGCGCGTGCCCGTGCAGCTCGAGGAGTTCCACGCGCCCTACGGCAAGTGGTTCGAGGTGCGCGTCTATCCCGCCTCCGACGGCGGGCTGGCCATCTACTTCCACGACGCGACCGGGCGCCGGGAAGCGCTGCGGCGCCTCGAGGAGAGCGAGCGGCGCTTCGAGCGCGTGGCGCTCTCGACGAGCGACATGGTCTGGGAGTGGGAGCCGGCCAGCGGCAAGGTGTGGCGCGGGGGCGGGATGAAGCTGCTCGAGGGGCACACGGAGGAATCGTTCCCCCCGGGCTTCGAGGGCTGGCTCGGCCTCGTGCATCCCGACGAGCGCGAGCGGGTGCGCGCGAGCATCGCCGAGGCGCTCGCGTCGGGGGCCGACCGCTGGGCCGCCGAGTACCGGCTGCGCAGGGCCGACGGGACCTACGCGACCGTGAGCGAGCGCGCGTCGATCGAGCGCGACGCGGCCGGCGCGGTGGTGCGGATGGTGGGCGGCATGACCGACGTGACCGAGCAGCGCGAGCTCGAGCGCCAGCTCATGCGCACCCAGCGCCTCGAGAGCCTGGGCACGCTCGCCGGCGGCGTCGCCCACGACCTCAACAACGTGCTGACCCCGATCAGCATGGGGGTGAACCTGCTCGCGCAATCGGCCCTGTCGCGCGAGGAGCGCGAGATCCTCGACTCGATCCGGCTCTCCGCCATTCGCGGCTCCGAGATCGTGAAGCAGGTGCTGTCGTTCGCGCGCGGCATGGAGGGCCAGCAGGTCGAGGTGCAGCCGCGGCTGGTGCTCGAGGAGCTCGCGCGCATGATCCGCGAGACCTTCCCGCGCAACATCGAGATCGCGATGCGCATCCCGGGACGCTTGCCGATGGTGCGCGGCGATCCCACCCAGATCCACCAGGTGCTGCTCAACCTGTGCGTGAACGCGCGCGACGCGATGCCGCAGGGGGGCAAGCTGCTCGTGCGCGCGCGCCGCGGCTACGTGTTCCACCCGATGGCCGCGGTGGGCGGCGACGTCCCCCCGGGGCAGTACGTCTGCGTCGACGTGGAGGACACCGGCACCGGCATCGATCCGGCGACCCTCGAGCGCATCTTCGATCCCTTCTTCACCACCAAGCCCCACGGCGAGGGCACCGGGCTGGGGCTGTCCACCACGCTCGCGATCCTGCGCAAGCACGACGCCCACGTGCAGGTCCACAGCCGCGTGGGCAGCGGCACCTGCTTCACGCTCCTCTTCCCGGCGTGCGAGCCGCCGGCCGCGCGCCTCGCCGCGCAACGCGCCGCGCCCGCGGCGCGGGGCCAGGGGCAGACGGTGCTGGTGGTGGAGGACGAGCCCGAGATCCGCGAGCTCGCGCGCCGCACGCTCGCCCTCGGCGGCTACCGGGTCCTCGCCGCGGCGAACGGGCAGGAAGCGCTCGACATCGTGCGCGCCCGGCCGCGTCGGCCCGACCTCGTGGTGACGGACATGATGATGCCGGTGATGGACGGGGCGGCGCTCGTGCGCGCGCTGGCCGCGATCGACCCCGCGCTGCCCGTGATCCGCACGAGCGGCATCCCGGAGGCCGAGGCGCAGGCGCACGGCGCCGCGGGGACGGCGTTCCTGCCCAAGCCGTACACGGCGCAGATGCTGCTCGCGGCCGTGGCCGAGTCCCTCGCGGCCGTGGAGGACGCCTAGCCCCCGGCCGGGCCGGCGAGGGTGGCGGCCAGCCCCCCCAGCGCCTCCGAGGGCTGCGCGCGCACCTCGAAGCCGTGGGCCGCGGCGATGCGCCGCACGATCGACCAGCCCAGGCCGCTGCCGCTCTCTCCGCTGCCGGCCACGCGGAAGAACCGCTCGCCCAGCCGCGCGCGGTCGCCCTCGGCCATCCCGGCGCCGCTGTCCTCGACCCGCACCTCGAAGCGGCCCGCCGTGCATCGCACCGCCACCTGCACGCGCGCCCCTCGCGGCGCGTAGCGCACGGCGTTGTCCACCAGGTTGCCCACGAGCACGGCGAGGAGCGTCTCGCTGCCCGCCACGCGGCAGGCTCGCGGCGCGTCCAGCGCGAGGGCCTGGTCCTTGGCGAGCGCGCGCGGCGCGATCTCGGCGACGACGCGCCGTACCAGTTCCGCGAGGTCGAGGGCGGCCATCGCGGGCGCGGCGGCGGCTTCCATCCGGGAGAGCGTGAGGAGCTGCTCGACCAGGCGGGCGAGCCGGTCGCAGCCCTCGATCGTCGCCTCGAGCGCGTGGCGCCGGCGGCCCGCGTGCGCCTCGGCGAGGGCCACCTGCGCCTGGGCCCGGATCGCCGCGATGGGCGTGCGCAGCTCGTGGGCGGCGTCCGCGGTGAAGCGCCGCTCGGCCTCGAGCAGGGCGCGGATGCGCGCGAAGAGCGCGTTGAGCGCGTTGAGCATCGGGACCATCTCCGCGGGCGCGCCGGCAACCTCGACCGGCTCGAGCGCCTCCGGGCGCCGCGTCTGCAGCGCGCGGCCGAGGCGGCGCAGGGGGGCGACCCCCCACGACACCGCCCACCAGGCGCCGGCGGCGAGGATGGGCAGCGCCAGCGCCATCGGCCAGAGGGCACCGCGCATGACCGCCGCGAGGATCGAGGCGCGCGCGGCGACCTGCTCGCCCACGTACACCTGCACGTCCCGCTTCCTCCCGTGGGCGGCGAAGACGCGCCAGGCGACGCCGCCGATGCGCACCGTGCGGAAGCCGCGCCGGAAGGCGGCCGGGTCGAGGAGGGGACGCCCGGGGGCGTCGGCCGAGCGCAGCACGAGGCGTCCCTCGTGGAACACCTGGAAGGCGACCCGGGGCGCGTAGCGGTGCAGGCTGGGGGCGTCGAGCTCGCGCTCCTCGTCGAGCTCGCCGGCCTGCTGCACCACCAGCAGCGCGGCCGCCTGCGCGAGGTGGCTGTCGAGCAGCTCGTCGAGCTCGTGGCGCGCGTCGATCCAGGTCACGGCGAGCGTGGCCGCCCATACCGCGGCCACGAGGCCCAGCACGAGCGCGAGGATGCGCCCCTGCAGCGAGCGCGGCGCGCGCATCAGCGGCGCGGCTCGTCGCGGGGCAGCATGTAGCCCACCCCGCGCACGGTGCGGATGAGGCCGCCGCCCAGCTTGCGGCGCAGGTTGTGGACGTGGACCTCGACCGCGTTGCTCTCCACCTCGCGCCCCCACGGATACAGGTGCTGCTCGAGCTGCTCGCGGGACAGCACCCGCCCGGCGTTGAGCAGCAGCGCGTGGAGCAGGTCGAACTCGCGGGGGGCGAGCGCGACTTCCTCGCCCGCCTGGCGCACGGTGCGCGCGGCCGGGTCGAGCTCCAAGTCCCGCGCCCGCAGCCGCTCGTCCGCCTCGCCGTGGGCGCGGCGCACCAGCGCCCGCAGGCGCGCGGCGAGCTCGTCGATGTCCACGGGCTTGACCACGTAGTCGTCGGCGCCGCTGTCGAGGCCGCGCACGCGGTCCGGGACCGCGTCGCGGGCGGTGAGCACGAGCACCGGCACCGCCACGCGCGCGGCGCGCAGGTGCGCGAGCACATCGAGCCCGTCCCGGCGCGGCAGCCCCAGGTCGAGCACCGCCGCCGCGTACGGGCCGGCGCGCAGCTCGCGCTCCGCGGCCTCGCCGTCGCGCACCCAGTCGACCAGGAAGCCGCGCTGGGCGAGGCCCGCCTTCAGCCCGTCGCCCAGCAGCGGGTCGTCTTCGGCGAGGAGGATGCGCATGGCCGGGATTTTCCCACGGGCGCCTAGTCGTCGTCGTGGCGCGCGTGGGCGGCGGCGTCCGCGACGGCGCCGGGCTGCGGGGCGGAGTCGAGCTGCGTCCACCAGAAGCCGAGGACCGCCGCGAACACCATCGCCGCCACGCCGCGCCAGGCGCGGCCGATCCCCTCGCCGGGGGCCGCGGCCTTGCGCCCGCTCACCATGGCGGCGACCAGGTTCTCCCGGTGCAGCAGGCTGCCCAGGGCCACGCCGGCCACGTGCACGCCGACGACCGCGAGCATCGCGTTGGCGATCGCCTCGTGGATCTCCTCGAGCCAGCCGCCGCCCAGGTCGTTGTACGTGGCCCACCCGGAGGCGGCCACGAGCGCGGTGAGCGCCAGCAGGGCCACGATCGCCACCGCGCCGGCCGGGTTGTGGCCGACGTGATGCTCGGGGCGCCCGTGCAGCAGCGATCGCACGTAGCGCGCGACGGCCCGCGGGCCGCGCACGAAGCTCGAGAAGCGCGCGTAGCGCGTGCCGATCGCGCCCCAGGCGAGCCGGAACGCGACCAGGCCCGCCATGGTGTAGCCCAGCGTCACGTGCACGAGCCGCCAGCGCTCGCTCTCGGCGGTGAGCCACGCGCCGGCGAAGGCGAGCACCATCAGCCAGTGGAAGGCGCGCACCGGCGCGTCCCACACGAGGGCGCTGCGCGGCTCAGCGGGGGATGCGGACCGAGTCTTCATCGAAGCCTCCCTGTTCGGCGCCGGCGTGGCACGCGGCGCAGTTGGCGGCGCTCCTCACCGAGGCGCGTTTCCAGACGGACGCGGCGACCTCGCGGTGCTCGCGCACGAACCAGCCCGAGCGCGTGATGCGATCCCCCGCGGGCACGGCGCCGGCGCGTCGCCCCGTGGCGGCGTGGGCCGCGAGCCAGTCGGCGATGCGCCGGGTGCCGGCCGCATCCAGCGACGCGTCGGTGCCGAAGTGCCGCGGCAGGTCCGCCATCAGCCGGCGCCAGGAGTCGGCGGGCAGCAGGCCGGGGGCGTACGGCACGTGGCAGGAGCCGCATTCCTGCCGGAACTCGGGCAGCAGAGGCGCGGCGCGGCGCCCCTCGCCGTGCTCGGCGAGCGCGGGCAGGGCGAGGGCGAGGGCGAGGGCGGCGAGGCCCGGGCGGCGGTGTCGTTTCATGGCGGTCCTCATGGCGCGAGCGTCACGAGCCACGCGAGCACGTCGGCCTTCTCCGCCGGCGTGCACTCGCGGCCCATCACGTCGTTGCAGTTGCGGCGGAACCACTTCTCGACGCGCGCGGCGTCGGTGAAGCGCTCCGCGTTGGCGGCGGGCGCGAGGGGCGCGATCGCCTTGCCCGTCGCGGCATGCCGTCCGGTGCCGGTGGGCACCGGCCCGTGGCAGGTGCTGCAGCTCCACCGCGCGCCATGGCGTGCCGTGAAGAGGTGTCGGCCGCGCTCGGCCGAAGGCGCCACGCCCGCCTTCGCGGCGTACGCCGAGAGCAGCTCGTGCGGGGTCGCGGCGGCCGCTGCGGTGGCGAGCGCCGCGGCGAGCGTGAAGAGAACAATGGCTTTCATGGAAACCTCCTGGGTTCCCATGATCGGGCCGCGGACTTAGCGAATTCTTAACGGCCGGCGGTGCGGCCCCGTGCCTCAGCGCGAGAGCGTGAAGCGCAGCGTGGCGCCGCGCTCCGGCGCGCCCTCGGCCCATACCCGCCCGCCGTGCCGCTGCACGATGCGCTGCACGATCGCCAGCCCGATGCCGGTGCCGGGGAACTCGCCCTGGCGGTGGAGCCGATGGAAGGGCGTGAAGAGGCGCTCGGCGCGCGCCGGGTCGAAGCCCGCGCCGTTGTCGGCCACGAAGAGCGCGCCCCCGGATGCGCCCACCTCGACGCGCGCCTCGGCGCGCCGCGACGTGAACTTCCACGCGTTGCACAGCAGGTTCTCGAGGACGATGCGCAGCAGGCGCCGGTCGGCGTTCGCCGCGAGGCCCGGGGCCACCCGCGCGGCGACCTCGCGCCCGGGATGGCGCTCGCGCACCGCGGCGATCACCTCGGTGGCGAGCTGCGCCACGTCCACGTCCTCGCGCTGCAGCTGCCCGCGCGAGACGAGCGAGAGCTGCAGCAGGTCGCCCACCAGCTCGTCCATCCGGTCGGTGGCGCGCGCGATCTGCGCCACGTACCCGCGCCCGTTCTCGCCGAGCGCCGCCCCGCAATCGAGCAGCAGCGCCTCGGCGAAGCCGCGCACGGCGGCGAGCGGGCCGCGCAGGTCGTGCGCAACCGAGTAGTCGAACGCCTCCAGCTCGCGGTTCGCCGCCTCGAGCTCCGCGGTGCGGTCGGCCACGCGGCGCTCGAGCTGCGCGTTCAGCTCGCGCAGCGCCGCCTTGGCCTCGTGCAGCGCGGTCACGTCGACCGGGCAGACGAACATCGCGCGCCGGCCGTCGAGCCGCAGCTCGTGCGCGACGACTTCCACGACGATCTCGCGCCCGTCGCGCAGCCGATGGCGCCAGCGGCCGAACTCGCGCGTGCCGGGCGCCTCCCGGCGCAGGCACGCCTCGAGCCGCGGCACCTCCTCGGGGGGGCGCAGGGCGCGCGCGTCCATGCGCAGGAACTCCTCCCGGGAGTAGCCGTACTTGCGGCACGCCGCGTCGTTCACGTCGAGGATGCGCATCGTCGCGAGGTCGAAGACCCACAGGGGCAGCGGGTTGCCCTCGAAGAGCAGGCGATAGCGCTGCTCGCTCGGGCACGGCGTGCCCGGGCGCCTCGGCGCCTGCGCCGGCCACAAGGTCATGTCCATCGCTCGGTCTCCCGGTTGTGCGCCAAGGGGCATTTAACCGGCGTGAATGCCCGCGGCCCTTGCGGCAGATCAAACCCGCGCGAACCCCCGCCCCGCCCGGCGGTCCCTAGGGCTTCGGAGGTAGACAACGATGACAAGACCACAGGCAGCGATGCGTGCGGCGCTCCTCGCCGCGCTCGCCGCGCCGCTCGGCGCGCAGGCCGACCGGGTGACGCTCGCCAACGGCGACCGCCTCACCGGCAAGGTGGTGCGCCTCGGCAAGGACAAGCTCACGCTGGAGACGAAATACGCGGGGAAGATCGAGATCCGGCGCGAGGAGGTCGCCGGCATCGAGGCCGACGAGCCCCTCGAGGTGCTGCGCCGGGGGCAGGGCGCGTTGTCGCGCGCCCAGGGCGCGCTGCCCCTGCCCGAGATCGCGTTCGTCAATCCCACGCCCGAGCAGTCCGGGATCGGCGTGGCGTACAAGGGGCGGCTCACGCTGTCGGTGGCCGAGGTGCGCGGCAACAGCGAGAGCGGCACGGCGCTCGTCGACTCCGCCCTCGAGGCGCGCTCGCGGCGCTTTCGCTGGGAGGTGGGCCTGAACGCCACCCGGGCGAGCGAGTCGGGGCGGCAGACCGCGTCGCACTGGCTGGCACACGGCAGCTACGACCACTTCGTCGACCCGCGCCACTTCTACTACGGCCGCGCCTCGGTCGAGCGCGACCGCTTCAGCGGCGTGAACCTGCGCGCCACGCTGGGCGGCGGCTACGGCCTGCAGCTGCGCGACGGCGAGCGCACGAAGCTCGACGTGCGCGCCGGCCTCGAGGCCGTGTCGCTCGACGCCGTGGACGGGCCCACCGACGATTATCCGGCGCTCGGCTGGGGCGTGCGCTACCGCCACAAGGTGTTCGCCGAGCGCGCGGAGGTCTTCCACGAGCAGGACGGCTACTGGAACCTGGAGCGCGCGCGCGACCTCACGCTGCGCACGCGCACGGGGCTGCGCGTGCCGGTGATCGACCGGCTCGACGCCTCGCTGCAGCTCAACGTCGACTGGGACCACGATCCGGAGCCGGGGCGCCACGCGACCGACTCGACGCTGCTCTTCGGCCTCGGCTACGCGTGGTAGGGGCGGGCGATCGCCCCCCGGCCCCGGAGCACCCGCCTGCCCGCGCGCTCACATGCGCCGCACGGCCGCCGCGCACGTGCCGGTGCACACGGCCGCCGCCGCGAGGGGCAGCCCGACCGAATGGCGCAGCAGCAGCGCCCCCGCCGCCGCGCCCCCGAACATGCACGCGGCCGAGGCGAGCGCGCGCTTCCAGCGGTGGTTGTGCCGGTCCCCGCCGAGGCGCGAGCCCAGGTCCGCGAGCGTGAGGGTGAGCACGGTGGTGGTGAGGTCGAGCATGCCGATGCGTCGCACGGTGGCGTTGCGCAGCCCCATCGTGGCCGACAGCAGCACGATCGCCGCATAGAGCCGGGTCGGGTGCGCCACCAGGTCCCCCGCGCCCCACGCGGGCACGGACGCGGCGAGGAGCAGGACGGCCTCCGCGCCGAAGGTGGCCGCGAGCCAGCGCCCGCGCGCGGTGCCGGCGAAGGCGGCCGCCGCGCGTCCGCCGAAGAGCGCGCCGGCGAAGAAGCAGGCGAGCGCCACGCCCGAGCGCGGCATCGAGAAGGACGGCGCGCCGACGGCGGCGAAGCCGAGCAGCACGACGTTGCCGGTGATGTTCGCGGTGAACACCTGCCCCAGCGCGAGGAAGCTCACGGCGTCGACCACCCCCGAGACGACGGTGAGGGCCAGCAGCACGCCGACCAGGCGCCGCTCGTCGAACGGGGCGGCCGGCTTCATCGCGGCGCTACCCGAGGCGCGCGGCCAGCGCGTCGAGCAGCGGCTGCTGCGCCGGGACCATGCGCCGGCGCGCCTCGTCGAGCGCGAACCATGCCGCGCGGTCGGCCTCGGGAAACGCTTCCATGCGTCCGGACCGCGGCGGCCACTCCATCGTGAACGTGTTGCTGCGGCATGCGGCGGGGTCGCAATCGCCCGCGGCCGCCCACGCGAGCACGCGCTTGCCGCTTCGCTGGCGCACGGGAGGCAGGGTGACGAACGGTCCTTCGGGCACGATCCCGGTCTCCTCGGCGAACTCCCGGCGCGCGGCGGCGAGCGGCTCCTCGTCCGCATCGATCTCGCCTTTCGGGATCGACCATGCGCCGGCGTCGCGGTTCGCCCAGAACGGTCCGCCCGGATGCACGAGCAGCACCTCGAGCCCCGCGGCCCCGTTCCGGTAGAGCAGGATCCCGGCGCTCTTGCGGCCGTGTGCCATGCCAAGCAGGATATACCGATGGACCCGAAAACCCTGAAGGAGCGGCTGCACGGCGCGGCCGAGATCGCGCTGCTCGACGTGCGCGAGCACGGCCAGTTCGGCGAGTCGCACCTCTTCCACGCGGTACCGCTGCCCTACAGCCGGCTCGAGCTCGACGTGGGGCGGCTGGTGCCGCGCCCGGCCACGCCCGTCGTGGTGTGCGATGACGGCGAGCAGGGCGTGGCGAGCCGCGCCGCGGCGCGCCTGCGCGAGCTGGGATACGGGGACGTGCAGGTGCTCGACGGGGGCACGCGCGCGTGGGAGGCGGCGGGATACCGGCTCTTCGCCGGCGTGAACGTGCCGAGCAAGGCCTTCGGCGAGCTCGTGGAGCACGCGTGCCGCACCCCGCGCGTCGGGGCGCGCGAGCTGGCGGCCTGGCGCGCGGCCGGCGAGGACCTCGTGGTGCTCGACGCTCGCCCGCTGGAGGAGCACCGGCGCATGTGCATTCCGGGCAGCATGTGCGTGCCCAACGCGGAGCTGGCGTACCGCATCGGGGTGATCGCGCCGCGCGAGGACACGCGCATCGTCGTGCACTGCGCCGGGCGCACCCGCAGCATCGTGGGCGCGCAGATGCTGATCGACATGGGCGTGCAGAACCCGGTGTTCGCGCTCGAGAACGGCACCCAGGGCTGGTACCTCGAGGATTTCCCCCTCGAGCACGGCAGCACGCGCCGCTACCCGGAAGTGCCCTTCGGCACCGACCTCGCGCAGGCGCGCGAGCGCGCCGCGGGACTCGCGCGCGCCCACGGCGCGCGCTTCGCGGACGAGGCCGAGGTGAACCGCTGGCTGGCGGACGCCGCCCGCACGACGTACCTATTCGACGTGCGCACGGCCGAGGAATTCCGCGCGGGCAGCGCGGCCGGCGCAGTGCACGCGCCCGGCGGCCAGCTGATCCAGGCCACGGACCAGTGGGTGGGCGTGCGCAACGCGCGCATCGTCGCGATCGACGAGGAGCGGGTGCGCGCCCCCGTGGTGGCGAGCTGGCTGCGGCGCATGGGGCACGAGGCGTACGCGCTCGAGGAAGGCATCGAGGCGGCCCTGCGCGCGCTGCCCGCGCCCGCCTTGCGCCTGCCCGAGCCCGGCGTGATCTGGCCCGGCGAGCTCGCCGCGGACCTCGAGGCGCGGCGCTGCGCCGTCGTGGACGTGCGCGCGGGCATGGCCTACCGCAAGGGGCACATTCCCGACAGCGTGTGGTCGATCCGCCCGCTGCTCGCGCGCCTCGCGCCGGCCCTCGGCCACCGCGTGACGCTGGTCGCCGACGATGCGGGGGTGGCGCGCCTGGCCGCCCTCGAGCTCGCGCGCGCCGGCGTGGAGGAGCTCAGCGTGCTGGGCGGCGGCTTCGCCGAATGGTGCAGGGCGGGCGGGGCGGCGCTCGCCACGCCGGGCACGCCGGCCGACGCCGATTGCATCGACTACCTCTTCTTCGTGCACGACCGCCACGACGGGAACAAGGACGCGGCGCGGCGCTACCTGGCGTGGGAGACCACGCTGCCCGAGCGCCTCGACGCGCGCGAGCGCGCCGGCTACCGCCTCTAAAGCGCCGCGATCACCGCCGCATGTGCGGCAGCACCCCGGGATTGATCACGTGGATCGGCTTGCCGTCGATCCACGCCTGGATCTGGCCGAAGATCTCCACGAACTGCAGGTCGTACTCCTCGCGCGTCACGTAGCCGATGTGGGGCGTGGCGACGACGTTGTCCATGTGCAGCAGCGCATGCGCGGTGTCGGTCACCGGCTCCTCGTCGAACACGTCCACCGCGGCGAAGCCCGGCCGGCCCTGCCGCAGCGCGGCGACGAGGGCGCCCGGCGCGATCAGCCCCGCGCGGCTCGTGTTCACGATCGTGGCCGTCGGCTTCATCCGCGCGAGGTCCTCGGCCGCGACGATGCCGCGCGTGGCGGGCACCAGGCGCATGTGCAGCGTGACGAAGTCGCACCCGGCGTAGAGCTCGGCCTTGCTCGCGGCGGTCTCGAAGCCCTCCGCGCGCGCCCGCGCCATCGTCTCCTCGCGCGCCCAGACGCGCACCGCCATGCCGAAGGCCTTCGCATATTCGGCCACCGCCCGCGCGATGCGCCCGAAGCCGTGGATGCCGAGGACCTTGCCGCGCAGCGTCGTGCCCACGCCCATCTGCCACGTGCCCGCGTGCAGCGAGGCGATCTGCCGCGGCAGCTGCCGCGCCGAGGCGAGGATGAGCGCCCAGGTGAGCTCGGCGGCGGCGTAGCACGGTGTGCCGGGGTGCTGGCTCGAGGAGAGCACGATGCCCAGGCGGGTGCACGCGTCCACGTCGATGTGGGGGTAGACGCTGCGCTGGCTGATGAGCTTCAGGCGCGCCAGGCGCTCGAGGAGCGGCGCGCGCACGGGCGTGCGCTCCCGGATCAGCACGAGCACGTCGGCGTCGGCCAGGCGCGCGGCGAGGGCGTCCACGTCCTTGGTGTGGTCGTTCCAGATCGTCACCCGGTGCCCGTCGAGCATGCGGAAGGCGGGCAGGGTGCGGATCGTGTCGAAGTAGTCGTCGAGGATCGCGATGTTCATGGAGCGCGATGGTACTAGTTCCAACGGCGCATGCGCGCGCGGCGGCGGGATGCGAGAATCGGCCTCGGCAATGACCCGCACCGCCCGCCTCGCCGTCGTCCTCGCGCTCGCCGCGCTGGCACCCGCCGCGCGGGCCGCCGAGCGCGCCACGGTGTGCACCGTCACGGTCAACTCCCCCGACGAGCGCGAGGCCTTCCGCCGCTTCCTGCCGCCCGAGCGCTACCGCTTCGTCGAGCTGGTCGAGCACGGCCGGCCCGACTGGCTGCGCGCCGCATGCGAGCGCCGCGTGCGTTGCGACGTCCTCGTGGTCTCCGGCCACTTCGCCGGCACCGAGTTCTATTCCTCGCGTCCGGAGGTGAACGAGACGCTGCCCGTGGACGAGATCGAGCGCGTGGCGTGCAGCGCCTCGTGCCCCGACCTTTTCGCGCACCTGAAGGAGGCCTACCTCTTCGGGTGCGACACGCTCAAGCCCGAGCCCGTGCGCTCGGCGATGCCGGAGGTGATCGGCGACCTGGTGCGCTCGGGCGCGGCGCCGGCGGATGCGCGCCGCGTCGGCGAGGCGCTGAGCGGGCGCCACGGCGAGAGCGCCCGGGAGCACATGCGCCGCATCTTCCCCGGCGTGCCGGTGATCTACGGCTTCTCCTCCCTCGCCCCCTACGGCCGCGTGTCCGGCCCGCTGCTCGCGCGCTGGCTGGGCGCGCTCGGCGCGGCCGAGGTGGGAAGCGGCGTGCCGAGTGCCGCGCTGCTGCGCCTCTTCGGCCCGGCGAGCATGGTGGCGACCTCGGGGATGGGCGATGCGCCGGCCGAGGCCGCGGTGCGCCGCGCCGCGTGCGTCTTCCACGACGACCGGGTCGGGCCCGCGCAGCGCCTCGCCGCCGTGCACCGCATTCTCGCCGGCGATGCGCCCGAAGTCCGCATGGGGTTCGAGACGGCCGAGAAGTTCTTCGCCGCGGCGGGCGCGGCGGATCGCTCGGCGCCGGCCTTCGCGGCGGCGCTCGCCTCGCTGCGAGCCGACGGCGAGGCGCGGGCGCGCTACCTCGCCCTCGCCCGCGCGACCGCGGATGCGGCGCTGCGCGTACGCATGATCGCGCTCGGCCGCACGGTCGGCTGGCTCACCCAGGGCGAGCGGCGCGCGGAGCTCGCGCGCACCGTCGTCGACCTGCTGGGCCGCGCGCGGCTCGGGCTCGGCGACGTGGACCTGGTGTGCGAGCTCAACCTCACGGGCGCGCTCGACGACGCGGCGCGCCAGGTGCGCGTGCTGCACGAGGGGCCGGGCCACGCGGCGGCGCTCGCCTGCCTGGGCGACGCGTCCGCCCGGGGGCGCATGCTGCGCGCGCTGGCGAGCGCGGACGAGCGCGAGGTGCAGATCGCCCAGTCGTACCTGCGCTACCGGCCGATCACCGACCGCGCGGAGCTGGCCGGAGCGGTGCGCGCGGTGGCGGCGATGCGCAACCCCTCGGCCCAGGCGCGCGCGCTCGACGCCCTCGGGCGGCTGCACCTCGACGACCCGGCCGTGCTCGCGCAGCTCGCCGCGCTCTTCGCGCGCACCCACTCGCTCGCGGTGCAGCGCGCGGTCGCCGAGGCCTTCCTGCGGGGCGACCCGGCGGCACTCGACCGCGGCGCGATCGCCCGGCTGCTGCGCGAGCGGCGCCTGCCGTCGCCGTCGGGCGAGGACGTGATCGACGCGGCGGCCCGGCAGCTCGCGCCGGATCGTGCGCCGGTACCTCGGATCGGATAACGCAACGACCCGCTGTCGGCGAAATCCGACCGCACGCACGCGCGGCTTCCGCTAGCGTTCCGGCCCCGGCTTGACGCAAGGTGTGCGGATGCGGCCACACGTCCCCGCGCTCCTCGCGCTCGCCCTCGCCGGCATGGCCGCGATCGTTCCCGCGCGGGCCGCCAGGAAGACGGTCTGCACCATCACCGTCAACTCCGCCGACGAGAAGGAGGCGTTCCGCCGCCGCCTGCCCCGCGGCGGGTACGACTTCGTGGAGCTGGTGCGCCGGGATCGCGACGACTGGCTGCGCGCCGCGTGCGAGGAGCACATCCAGTGCGACGTGCTGCTCGTCTCCGGCCACTTCAACGCCGGCGAGACGTTCTACTCGGACAAGGCCGGTGTCGACACCAACCTCAAGGTGGACGAGCTCGAGCGCGCCTCGTGCAGCGACTCGTGCCCGGCGCTCTTCTCGCGGCTGAAGGAGGTCTACCTCTTCGGCTGCGAGAGCCTGAACCCCGACGCGAGCAAGTACGCGTCGTCGTACGGGGAGAGCGGCTGGGAACGCATGCGCCGCATCTTCGCCCATGTGCCGGCGATCTACGGGTTCTCCTCCCACGCGCCGCTCGGGGCCACCGCGGCGATGCTGCTCGGGCGCTACTTCGACCGCGGCGGGGCTCGCTGGGTCGGCACCGGGCGGCGCAGCCGCGCGCTGCTCTCGGTGTTCGGGCGCAACTCCATGACGATGACGCGCGGCGTGGGCGACACGGGCCCGGGGGCGCGCGAGCGCCGCGAGGTCTGCCAGTTCTTCGACGCGCGCACGACGGCCGTGGACAAGCTGCGGTTCATCCACGGGCTGCTGCGCGACCGGCGCTCGGAGCCGCGCCGGCTGCTCGAGCGCATCGAGCGCTGGTACGCGGGCCTGCCGCGGTCGGTCCGCGACTCGGCCGCGTTCCGCGCCGCGCTCGCGCAGGTCGCGGTGGACGAGGACACGCGCGCGCGCTTCCTCGCCGCGGAGCGCCGAGCCCGCCCCGCTTCCGTGCGCCAGCGCATGATCGTGCTCGCGCAGGCCCTGGGATGGCTCACGCCCCGCCAGCGCACCTCCGAGACCCTCGCGATGGTCGACGACGTGCTCGCCCGGCGCGCGCTCGGCTTCGGCGACGTGGACCTCGTGTGCCGCGCGAACGCCGACGGGGCGCTCGACGGGCGCTGGTCGCCGGCGGCGGCGCGCGCCGGCGGCGACGCGAAGCCGGCGCCCGGGCGCGGCTCCCCGGGGACGGGATCCGCCGCGGCCGCGGACGTGGCCCACGCCGCCGCCCGCGCCTGCCTGGGCAGCGCCGCGGACCGGCGGGAGGTGCTCGCCGCGCTCGCCACGCCCGACACGGACGATGTCCGGATCGCGCAGCTCTACCTGCGCTACCGCCCGATCGCCGACCCGGCGCAGCTGCGGGCGATCACGACGGAGGTGGCGCGCATGCCGCCCTCGCAGGCGCAGCTGAACGCGCTGGGCGCGCTCGCGCGGCTGCACGTGGCCGACCGCGGCGTGCTCGAGGAGCTCGCGCGCGCCTTCGCCCGCTCGCGCTCGGTGCGCGTGCAGCGCGCCATCGCCGAGATCTTCATGCGCTCCGACCCGCAGGCGCTGCCGAAGCCCGACCTGCTCGCCGTGCTGCGCGAGCACCGCGTGCCGGCCCCCGACGGGCGCCCGGACCTGATCGACGCGCTCATCCGCAGCCTGCAGTCGTAGCCGCTAGCGCCGGAAGATCTGCTCGTAGTTCACCATCGCCACGCCCACCACGACGAGCAGCGCGCCGCCGGCGCGCATCGGCGTGAGGGCGCGCGGGGCGAGGCCCAGCCAGCCCTGCTGGTCGATGAGCAGCGACACCAGCACCTGCCCGGCCATGATGAGCGCCATCATCGAGGCGACGCCGATGCGCGGGGCGAGGAGGGTCGTGCCGAAGACGAAGAGCGCGCCGAGAATGCCGCCGAGGAACTGCCAGGGCGGCGCGCGGCCCAGGCCGGCGAAGCCCGCGGCGCGCTCGGTCGCCATCGCCACGGCCGCCAGGGCGAGCGTGCCCACCGCGAAGGACACCAGTGCCGCGAGCAGCGCGCTCGCCTCGAGGTGCGCCTTCAGCTGGTTGTTGATGGCGGCCTGGAACGGGATCAGGCAGCCGATGGCGAAGGCGAAGGCGAGGCTGGCGAGGTACGGCATCGGGATGCTCCGCGGAGGCGTCGGCCGGGAGGCCGAAGACGGCGCAGGATGGCACGGAAGCCGCGAGCGCGCGGTCGCGAGCGGCATCCGCGGGTGCGGCGCGAGGGCGACGACGTCGAGGAAGCCCTCGACGAAGCGCTCCGCGACGAAGCGCTAGGAAGGGCGCTTGCGCGTGCTGGCGCCCCCGCGGGGCTCCTCGCCGTCGTCCTCGATGTGGTCGGTGTCGATGTCGCCGCCGTCGGCCCCCAGGGTGTCGCGGCCGGCCGAGGCGCGCTCGCCGGTGCCGTAGCGGTCGGAGTCGCTGTCGAGGTCGGCGTCGCCCACGTCGGGCCCGGCCGTGCCGCCCGCGAAGGTCTGCTCGGTCTCGTTGTCGTTCGTGGGCAGCCCGTAGCCGTCGACCTCGCCGGCCAGGCCCGGCGCGCCCTGCAGGTCGCTGCCGTTGTCGGAGCTGTCGCTCGGGCCCAGGGCCTTGGTGCCGTGGCCGCGGCGCACGTCGCGGTCGGGCGTGGCGCTCTGGTTGTCGGGGTAGAGGGGGGTTCGGGACATGGCGTTCTCCGGTCGGTGCGGTGATCGGGTTCGACGCCGCGGTGCGGGCTCGGTTCGGCAGTCGCCTATCGGCCGATTCCCACGCCGGCGTGGCCCGCGTGCCGCCGAGGGATTCGGCATACTGCGCACGATGATCGCGCTCAAGATCGCGACCTTCAACGTCAACGGCATCCGCACGCGGCTGCCGCAACCTGCTCGAGTGGCTGCGAGCGCGAGCAACCCGACGTCGCGTGCCTGCAGGAGCTCAAGGCGCCCGACGCCGCCTTCCCGCATCGACGGCGCTGCGCGCGGCCGGCTACGGTCGCTCTGGCACGGGCAGCGCTCCTGGAACGGGGTCGCGATCCTGGCGCGCGGCTCGCGAGCCGGTGGAGATCCGGCGCGGGCTGCCGGGCGACGCCGCCGACGCGCAGAGCCGCTATCTCGAAGCCGGCCATCGACGGCCTCGTCGTCGCCTGCCTCTACCTGCCCAACGGCAATCCGCAGCCCGGGCCCAAGTTCGACTACAAGCTGGCCTGGTTCGAGCGGCTGATCGCGCATGCGAAGACCCTGTATGGCTCGCGGCCATCCGGTCGTGCATGGCGGGCGACTACAACGTGGTGCCGACCGACTTCGACATCTACGACCCGCGCTCGTGGCGCAAGGACGCGCTTGCTGCAGCCCGAGAGCCGCGAGTGCTAGCCGCGCCTGCTGGCGCAGGGCTGGGTGGACGCCGCTGCGCGCGCAGCATCCCGAGGCAGCGGATCTACACGTTCTGGGACTACTTCCGCCAGCACTGGCAGCGCGACTCCGGCCTGCGCATCGACCACCTGCTGCTCAATCCCGCGCTCGCCCCGCGCCTCGCCGGCGCCGGCGTCGACCGCTGGGTGCGCGGCCTCGAGAAGGCCAGCGACCATGCTCCCACCTGGGTCACGGTAAAATAGGGACAGACCCCGTTTTCCCTTTCGTGGAACGCACGTTGCGCCCAAGGGAAAACGGGGTCTGTCCCCCATGACGAACCCGACCATCGCAGCGGAGGCGGCGCGCCGGCGCACCTTCGCCATCATCTCGCACCCCGACGCGGGCAAGACCACGCTGACCGAGAAGCTGCTGCTGTTCGCGGGCGCGATCCAGATCGCCGGCAGCGTCAAGGCGCGCAAGGCGACGCCGCCACGCCACCTCCGACTGGATGGAGATCGAGAAGCAGCGCGGCATCTCGGTGGCCAGCTCGGTGATGCAGATGGAGTACCGCGACTGCGTCGATCAACCTGCTCGACACGCCGGGCCACCAGGACTTCTCCGAGGACACCTACCGCGTGCTGACCGCGGTCGACGCGGCGCTGATGGTGATCGACGCGGCCAACGGCGTGGAGCCGCAGACGCTGCGGCTGCTGCAGGTCTGCCGCGCGCGCAACACGCCGATCATCACCTTCGTCAACAAGATGGACCGCGAGGTGCGCGAGCCGCTGGAGCTGCTCGACGAGATCGAGCGCGGTGCTCGGCATGCGACGGTGCCCGTTCACCTGGCCGGTCGGCATGGGCAAGCGCTTCGCGCGGCGTGTTCGACCTCCGCGCCGATCGCATGCGCGTGTTCCGGCCCGGCGAGGACCGCGTCGGCGGCGACGACGAGAGTCATCGCGGGCTGCGACAATCCCGGCCTATCGCGGCGCGCTTCGGCGCGGCCTTCGAGCAGGCGCGCGGGCGAGATCGAGCTGCTCGCCGACGCCTCCGCCGGCGTTCGACCGCGAGGCGTTCCTCGCCGGGCGGCAGACGCCGGTGTTCTTCGGCTCGGCGATCAACAACTTCGGCGTGCGCGAGGTGCTCGACGCGCTGGTCGACCTCGCGCCGCCGCCGGGCGCCGCAAGCCGGCGCTGCAGCGCGTGGTCGCAGCCCGACGAGCCGAAGTTCACCGGCGTGGTGTTCAAGATCCAGGCCAACATGGACCCGGCGCACCGCGACCGCATCGCCTTCGTGCGCGTCTGCTCGGGCCGCTTCGAGCGCGGCATGCGGCTGAAGGCTCGCGCGCACCGGCAAGGAGCTGCGGACCGACGACGCGGTGTCGTTCCTGTCGCAGCGCCGCGAGCTGCTCGAGGAGGCCTACGCCGGCGACATCATCGGCCTGCCCGAACCACGGCGTGCTGCAGCTCGGCGACACGCTCACCGAAGGCGAGGCGCTGCAGTTCACCGGGCTGCCGTTCTTCGCGCCCGAGCTGTTCCGCACGCGTCGAGGTGGCCGACCCGATGCGCACCAAGCAGCTGCGCGCGGGCCTGCACGCAGCTGGGCGAGGAAGGCGCGATCCAGGTCTTCCGCCCGCTGCCGGGCGGCCCGCTGCTGCTCGGCGCGGTCGGCCCGCTGCAGTTCGAGGTCGTCGCGCACCGCCTGGAGCACGAGTACGGCGCGCAGGCGCGCATGCTCGCCGAGCAGCTACCGCCTCGCGCGCTGGGTCACGCGCCGAGGACAGCGGCGGAGCTGAAGCGCTTCATCGACGCCAACGCGCACCGCGTGGCCTACGACGCGGTCGACGCCCCGGCGGTGCTCTACACGCACGCTTCCGAGCTCAAGGCCGCGCAGGAGAGCTGGCCGCGGATCCAGTTCCACACCCTGCGCGAGCACGGCGGGCTCGTCGTCCACAACGGGCTGCTCGCGGCCTGACCCTCGGTCCCCCTCCCTGGGGAAGGGGCAAGGGGAGGGTGGGCAGAGGCAGTGAACCCCCGCCGTGCGCCGGCTTCCAAAACCCGAGGAGGTGACACATGACCGATCGGGTGGTGGCGATCTTCGGCAGCGAATCGGCGGCGCGCCGGGCGCAGGCGGCCGTCGAGGGCGAGGGCGTGCAGGTCGAGCGCGTGGGCGTGCAGGCCGACCTGGCGCAGCTCGACGGCATCGGCGCCGAGGCGCCCGGGGAATCCTTCGAGAACCAGCCCGGGGAGTCGCGCGCGGCCTCGGACCGGGCGGGCCCGGGCGAGACGGCGCGCAGCGGCGGGTGGGTGGTGACGGTCCTCGCCGACCCGAGCGTGCATCCGGGCATCGAGGCGATCCTGCGGCGCAACGGCGCCCGCCGCGTCTATCCCGGCTGATCGCCCGCGGCGCGCGCCTCGAGCGCCTCCCAGCGCGCGAGCAGTGCCGTGAGCTCGGCCTCGATGGCCTCGTGGCGCGCGTTCAGGGCGCGCACGTCGACCGTACGGTCGCGGTACGACGCGGGATCGGCGAGCCGCCCGCCGATCGCCGCCTGCTCGCGCTCGAGCGCCTCGAGCCGGGCGGGCAACGCCTCGAGCTCGCGCGCCTCGTGGTAGGTGAGCTTGGCGCGCCGCGGCCGCGGCGGCGCCGGTCCCGCGTTGGGCGCAGGCGCGCCGCTTCCCGACTCCGACGCGCCCGCCGCCGCGCCCCGGGCGCGCTGCCAGTCGGCGTACCCGCCGACGTACTCCTTCCATCGCCCGCCGCCCTCGTGGGCGATCGTCTGGGTGACGACGTGGTCGAGGAACGCGCGGTCGTGGCTCACCAGCAGCAGCGTGCCGTCGTAGTCCTGGAGCATCGCCTCGAGGAGCTCGAGCGTGTCGATGTCGAGGTCGTTCGTCGGCTCGTCGAGCACCAGGACGTTGGCGGCGCGCGTGAACAGGCGCGCGAGCAGCAGCCGGTTGCGCTCGCCGCCCGAGAGCGACTTCACCGGCGAGCGCGCGCGCTCCGGCGGGAACAGGAAATCGCCCAGGTAGCCGATCACGTGCCGGCGCGTGCCGCCCACCTCGACGTAGTCGGCGCCGGGCGAGATCGTGTCGGCGAGGCTCGCCTCCTCGTCGAGCGCGGCGCGGAACTGGTCGAAGTAGGCGACCTGCAGGCGCGTGCCGAGCCGCACGCGGCCCGCGTCGGGCGCGATCTCGCCGAGGATCAGCTTGAGCAGCGTCGTCTTGCCGCTGCCGTTGGGGCCGATGAGGCCGACCTTGTCGCCGCGCAGGATGCGGCACGAGAAGTCGTCGACCACCGGGCGATCGCCGTAGGCCTTGCGCACGTGCTCGAGCTCGGCCACGAGCCGCCCGGAGCGCTCCCCCGCGGCGAGGGCGAGCTGCACGCGGCCCACGCGCTCGCGCCGGGCGGCGCGCTCCACGCGCAGCGACTCCAGCCGGCGCACCCGCCCCTCGTTGCGCGTGCGCCGGGCCTCCACGCCCTTGCGGATCCACGCCTCCTCCTGCGCCAGCACCTTGTCGAAGCGGCGGTTGCGCGCGGCCTCCATCGCGAGCGCCTCGGCCTTGCGCCGCTCGTACGCGCTGAAGTTGCCCGGGAAGCTCGCGAGCCGCCCGCGGTCGAGCTCGAGGATGCGCGGGGCCACGCGGTCGAGGAAGCGCCGGTCGTGCGTGACCACGAGCACGGCGCCGGCGAAGGCGACGAGGGCCTCCTCGAGCCACTCGATCGCGTCGATGTCGAGGTGGTTCGTCGGCTCGTCGAGGAGCAGGAGGTCGGGCTGGGCGACGAGCGCCCGCGCGAGGGCGACGCGCTTGCGCAGGCCCCCCGAGAGCTCGGCGATGCGCGCGTCGCCGTCGAGCCCCAGGCGCGTGAGGGTCGACTCCACGCGGTGCTGCAGCGTCCAGCCGTCGGAGGCGTCGAGCCGCTCGTGCAGCGCCTGCAGCCGCGCGAGGTCGCCCGCGTGCGCCGCCGCGTGGTAGTCCACCAGGAGCTGCCGCGCCTCGCCCAGCCCGCTCGCCGCCGCCTCGTACGCGGTGGTCCCGGGCGCGAACCCCGGCTCCTGCTCGACCGCGGCGATGCGCGCGCCGGGCGTGGTCCACACGGTGCCGTCGTCGGGCCGCGCCTCGCCCGCGACGATCCGCAGCAGGCTCGACTTGCCCGCGCCGTTGCGGCCGATCAGCCCCGCGCGCTCGCCGGGCTCGACCACGAGGTCGGCGTGGTCGAGCAGCGGGACGTGGCCGTACGCGAGGCTGACCGCGGAGAGCTGGAGCAGGGGCACGGGATCAGGCTCCTCGTGCGGATCGGCGTGCCACGGCGCGCATCGACGGTTCCCGTCTCCCCTTACCAGACGCGGCAGCGCTTCGCCGGCGCGAGCGGCGCACCGGCCTTGCACGAGAAAGCCCGCGCGAACTCGGGCATGTTCGCCACCACGCCGTTGACCCGGTACGGCGCGGGCGAGTGGGGATCTGTGGTCGCCTTCACGCGCTGGTTCTCGGGCCGGTCGTTCTCGCAGGCCCACTGCGCGTAGCCCACGAAGAAGCGCTGCTGCGGCGTGAGCCCGTCGCGCGGACCGGCGCCGCGGTCGCCTCCGGAGGCCTGCCATGCCGACCACGCGAGGACGAGCCCGCCCAGGTCCGCGATGTCCTCGCCCTCGGTGAGGCGGCTGTTGACGTGGATGTCGTCGACCACGACGTAGCCCGCGTACTGGTCGACCACGCACTGCGCGCGCGACTCGAAGGCCCGCGCGTCGCGGGCGGTCCACCAGTCGCGCAGGTCGCCATGGGCGTCGAACTTGCGCCCCTCGTCGTCGAAGCCGTGGGTGAGCTCGTGCCCGATGGTGCCGCCGGTGTTGCCGTAGTTGGGCGCGGCGTCCATGCGCGGGTCGTAGAGCGGCGGCTGGAGCACGCCCGCGGGGAAGTTGACGGTGTTGAGCTGCGGGTCGTAGTAGGCGTTGACCGTGGGCGGCGTCATCTCCCACTCCTCGCGGTCCACGGGGCGGCCGATCTTGCGAAGCTGCCGCCGCGACTCGAATCGCCCGGCCCGCTCCACGTTGCCGAAGAAGTCGTGCCGGCGCACGACGAGCGGCCCGTAGTCGCGCCAGCGGTCCGGGTAGCCGATCTTGTTCACCACCGCACGCAGCTTCGCGAGCGCGAAGCGCTTCGTCTCCGGGCCCATCCAGCCGAGCGCCGCGATCTCGCGCGCCATCGCGTCCTCGATCTCGCGCGCCATCTTGCGCACGCGCGCCTTGCGCCGGGAGGTGAACGCGCGGCGCACGAACTCCTTGCCCAGCGCCTCGCCGAGTTGCCCGTCGACGAGCGAGACGCAGCGGCGCCACCGCGGCGCGAGGCGGGGGATGCCGTGCAGGGTGCGGCCGTAGAAGTCGAAGTTCTCGCGCACGAAGGCGTCGGACAGGTAGGGCGCGGCGGCGCTCGCCGCATGCCAGCGCAGGTAGGTCTGGATCTCGTCGAGGTCGCGGGTGGCGAGCTGGCCCGAGAGCGCACGGAAGAACCCGGGCTGCGTCACGTTGAAGGTCGCGAGCCGGGGCCGGCCCAGCGCCCGCAGGTACGCGTCCCAGTCGAAGGCGGGGGCGAGGGCGGCGAGGGCGCGGCGGTCCATCCGGTGGAAGAGCCGGTGCGGGTCGCGCTGCTCGACGGGCGCGAGCGTCGCGCGGGCGAGCGCGGTCTCGATGGCGAGCACCGTTCCCGCCTCCCGCCGCGCCACCTCGGGCGGGTCGCCCAGCAGCGCGAACATGCGCGCCACGTGATGGGCGTAGCGCAGGCGCATGTTGCGCATCGCCTCGTCGTCGCGCACGTAATAGTCCCTGTCCGGCAGTCCCAGCCCGCCGGCGTCGGCGAACGCGATCACGCGCCGGGCGTCGCCGTAGTCCTGTCCGGGATAGAGCGCGAAGAAGAGGCCGCCGTCGCCCGTGGCGAGCTGCAGCTTGGCGAGCACGGGGGCGAGCTCGCGCGGCGAGCGCATGGCGTCGATCGCAGCGAGCCACGGGGCGAGCGCGGCCGCGCCGCGCCGCTCGACCGCGTCCTCGTCCATGCACGCGGCGAAGTAGTCGCCCAGCTTGCGCTGCGTGCCGTCGAGCAGGGCGCCGCCCGCGGACCCGCGGGCGAGATTGCGCAGGATGCCCCAGAGGAAGCGGCGGTTGTCGTGGGCGAGCTTGCGGTAGACGTCCCAGCTCGCCTGGTCGGGCGGGATCGGGTGGTCCCGCTTCCATCCGCCGCAGGCGTAGCGGTAGAAGTCGCTGCACGGATCGGCGCCGCGGTCCATGGCCCGCACGTCGAGGCCCGGCGTGTAGGGCAGGGCCGCGAGCGGCGTGTCGGCGGCGGCGAGGGCGCGCGAGGCGGCGAGCGCGCAGCACGCGAAGAGGACGATGAAGCGCATGGGAAGGAGGGGAATGGGCGAACGGCGCGGAGTGTTCCCAGCATAGACGAAGCGTCATCGCGGTGTGAACCATGTCACAGGAACCCGGCCATCAGGGGGGTATCTTGCAATGATGACGACCACGACGAAGCACGCGGCGAGCGTCGCCCTGCTGCTGGACGGCGCCGAGGAGGCCCGGCTCTGGGGTGGCATGCTCGAGATGCACGGCCTGCCCGCGCGGCCCGTGCCCGCGGTGGAAGGCCTCGACGCGCTCCTCGACGAGCCCGTCCTCGCCCGCGCGCGCATCGCGATCGCCGACGGGCCCATGCTCCTCGCCCAGGGGATCGCGCCGGCCGCGCTCGCCGCGCGCATGCGCGAGCGCCTGCCCGAGGCGGCGCTGTTCGTGCGGCTGCCCGCCCGCACCGGGATCTCGCGCGGCGAGCAGGCATGGGCCCACGCGGCCGGCATCGCCTCGCTCCTGCCGGGCAGCACCGTCGCCGCGTGGCGGGAATCGGTGGTGCCCGTGCTCGGGCGCGTGCTCGAGCACGCGGGCCTCGCGGTGGAGGAGGCGCGCCTCGAGGCCTGGCTCAACAAGCTCGTGCGCTCGGGCGCGGAGCCGCGGCCGGGGGCCGTGAAGGACGCGTACGCCGACGTCTACTCGCTCGAGGCCGAAGGGATCGTCCCCGCGCGGCTGTTCGAGGCGATGCACGATTCCGCGATCGCGCTCGTGGCCGACCGTACCTGGCGCGGCAAGAGCTACCGCGCCTGCTTCGTGGCCTCCGAGGCGCTCGACTGGCTCGTCGCGCGCTTCGGCCTGCGCCGCGCGGTCGCCCTCAAGGCGTGCACCTTCCTCTGGCGCACCGGGCGCATCCACCACGTGGTGCGCGATGCCGCGTTCGCCGACGACCATCTCTTCTTCCGCCTCGGCGCACGCCGCAGCGAGCTCGAGCCCCTCGACCTCGCGCGGGTGGCCGCGGCGATGCATGCGCCCGACGGCGTCGCGCGCGCCGAGCGCGTGCACCACGGGCGCGCGTACCCGGACACGTTCGTGGGCGGCGAGGCGGTGGACTGGCTCGCGACCCGCTACGCGGTCGGCGTGGGCGCCGCCGAGGACACCGGGCAGCGCCTGCTCGAGCTCGGCGTCTTCCATCACGTGGCGGACGAGCACGGCTTCGTGGATGGGCGGTACTTCTACCGCTTCCGGGCGGACGAGGCGGCGCCCGCCGCAGCCGCCGGGAAATCGGGCATCATGGAGGCGTGAAGTACAAGGACTACTACGCCATCCTCGGTGTTGCGCGCGGCGCTTCGGCCGACGAGATCAAGAAGGCCTACCGCAAGCTCGCCCAGAAGTACCATCCGGACGTCACCAAGGATCCGAAGGGCGAGGAGAAGTTCAAGGACATCACCGAGGCGTACCAGACCCTCAAGGACCCGGAGAAGCGCGCCGCCTACGACCAGCTCGGCAGCAGCTACCGCCCGGGGCAGGAGTTCCGCCCGCCGCCCGACTGGGAGCAGCATTTCGGGGGCGGCTTCGCCCCGGGCGGCGGCGCCGCCGGGGCCGGCGGATTCTCCTTCGACGACCTCGACCTCTCGGACCTCTTCGAAGGCCTCGCCGCGCGCCGCCGCGGGGGCCGAGCCCGTGCCGACATGCCGATTCCCGGAGCCGACTTCGAGGTCAACGTCCACCTCTCGCTCGACGAGGCCTTCCGCGGCACGCAGGTGGACCTGAACGTGAGCATGCCCGCGTACGACGCCCAGGGCCGGATGCGCCACGCGCCGAAGACGATCAAGGCGCGCATCCCGAAGGGGGCCACCGACGGCCAGCGCCTGCGCCTGCGCGGCCAGGGCGGCAAGGGCGCGAACGGCGGGCGCGACGGCGACCTCTACCTCAACATCGCGCTGCACCCGCACGCGCTCTTCCGCCCGGACGGGCACGACCTGTACCTCGACCTGCCGCTCGCGCCCTGGGAGGCCGCGCTCGGCACGAGCGTGGAGGTGCCGACGCTGGACGGGGCGGTGAACCTCAAGATCCCCGCCGGCACGCGCGCCGGCGGCAAGCTGCGTCTCGCGAAGAAGGGCCTGCCGAAGCCGGGCGGCGGCGAGGGCGACCTCTACGCGATCGTGCAGATCGTCAATCCCACCGTGCTCTCGGAGCGCGAGCGCGAGCTGTATCGCCAGCTCGGCGAGGCCTCGTCCTTCGACCCGCGCGGGCATTTCGCCGCAGGAGGATCCCGTGGCCGCTGAAACCGCAGACGTCGCCTGGCTCGTGGCCGGCGAGGAGGTCACGCTCGTGGAGCTCGCACGCTCCTCGGGGCTGCCCGAGGCGTTGCTGCGCGAGCTGGTCGACTACGGCGCGCTCACGCCCGCGCGGCCCGAGGCCGCGGAGTGGCGCTTCGGCGCCGAGTGCGTGGTGCGCGTGCGCACCGCCGCGCGGCTGCACCGCGACCTCGAGCTCGAGACCCCGGCCGTCGCGCTCGCGCTCGCGTTCCTCGAGCGCATCGAGCGGCTCGAGTCCGAGGTGCGCCGCCTCGAGGCGAGCCGCCTGCGCTAGGCGCCCGCCCGAGGCCGCGGCATCCATCCAATCGCATCGCAGGGAGGCAAGCAAGACATGAAACCGTTCCGTGTCGTGGTGATCGCGGCCGTGCTGCTCGTGGCCGCGGGCGCCGCGTGGTATTTCTGGCCGCACCGCGTACCGCCGCCGCCGCCGCCGGCGCCGGCGGCCGTTTCCGAGGCGCCGCCGGCCAGCGCGCCCGCCCAGGAGGCGGAGCAGCACTACCCGCTCGAGCCCGCGCCCGCGCCGCAGGAAAAGCCGCTTCCGGCGCTCAAGGAAAGCGACGGCGGGCTGCGGGAGGCGATCACGAAGGTGGTCGGCGCCGACGCCTTCGAGCGCTACTTCGTGCCGGAACAGATCGTCCGACGCATCGTCGCCACCATCGACAACCTGCCGCGCAAGACCTACGCGCAGCGCCTCAGCCCCGTGCGGCCCGCCGGGGGCCTGCTCGTGGTCCAGGGGCCCGAGGACGACCTCGTGATCGCGCCCGGCAACGCGCAGCGCTACGCGCCGTACGTGAAGCTCGTGCAGTCGCTCGACGCGAGGCAGGTGGTCGCGGTCTACCGGCACTTCTATCCGCTCTTCCAGCAGGCCTACGTCGAGCTGGGCTATCCGAACGGCTACTTCAACGACCGGCTCGTGCAGGTGATCGACCACCTGCTCGCGACCCCGCCGGTCGAGGGGCCGATCCACCTCGTGGTGCCGCACGTGCTCTACCAGTACGCCGATCCCGAGCTCGAGTCGCTCTCCTCCGGGCAGAAGCTGCTGATCCGGATGGGACGGGAGAACGCGGACAAGGTGAAGGCGAAGCTGCGCGAGATCCGCGCGCAGCTCGTGGGACCGAAGCGCTAGCCGCCGGCGGGAGAAGACGCATGGACAACCGCAAGGCCGTGGCGCTCGCCACGCAACTGCTCGAGGCCTTCATCCAGAGCCAGGAGATCCCGCCGGGCGGGACCACCGGCACCGCCCGCGAGCACGGCGAGAAGACGGGCGAGTTCCTCGCCGGCATCCACCGCACGCTGCACGCCTATTTCCGCGCCCTCGACGAGGGGTGAGGGCGCGATGGGGGCGCGCGGCGCGGGCGCCCGCGCCCCCGCGAGCGCTCAGCGCACCGGCAGGGACATCCCGGGAATCGCCACGCGCTGGTCGAGGCAGCTCACCTTGCCCGCGCCGTTGGCGGGCAGCTCGCCGCCTGCGGCGGGATGGTTGTCGCGCCGAGCGCCGTCGGAATTCGCGGTGCAGAACCGGTGGCCGGCGAGCACCGGGCTCGTGGGTGTCTCGAGCGGGCCCTCGTTGCGCAGGCCCGACGCCGTGGCCGGGTTGCGGAACACCTCGATCGGGTTGCCGCCGCCGGAAGGCACGAACACCACCGCGTTGCGCTCGTTCGCGTCGACCCAGAAGTTGCCGGCCGCGTCGAGGACGAGCCCGTCGGCGCCCTCGAGCATCGGATGGGCGACCAGCACGTCGGACAGGCACAGCGTGTCGGGCGGATACGCGGCGTCGCAGCCCACGGGCGAGGCGATGCCCCCGTCCGGGCGCAGGTGCACCCGCCAGATCGCCCCGCGCGCCGTATCGGCGATGTAGAGGTTGCCGCGGCGGTCGAACTGCAGGCCGTTGGCGACGAGCCGCTGCGCGTTCGAGTTCGGGACCGTGAGCACGGTGCGGCCCGCGCCGGCGTCGTTCAGCATCGGCGGGACGTGGAACATCAACGCGACCTCGCCGTCCGGCGCGATCCTCCAGACCCGGCCCTCGCCGGTGGTGCCGTCGCCGGTCCACAGGTTGCCGCGGCGATCGAAGGCGAGGCCGTTGGTGCCGGGCACGCCGCTCGCGAAGAGCTCCGCCGTGGGCGGGTCGCCGGCGTCGGGCGTGAAGCGGTAGATGCGGTCGCCCTGCGTCACGTAGAGCCGCCCGTCGGGGCCGAAGGCGAGGCCGCTGGGCGAGCACTGTCCGGTGGGACCCGGCGCGGGCACCAGCCCCACGATGGCGAGCGACGGCGCGCCGAGGGGCACCTTCCACACCGGGCACGGCAGGCCGTTGCCGGGCTTGCGCCCCGGGGTATAGAGGTTGCCGGCGTCGTCGTTGGCGAGGCCCTCGATGGCGAGCGGCGTGAAGATGAGGGTCGAGGCGCTGGGCGCGCCGGGGTCGGCGGCGAGGGCGGCGGCGGGTGCGGCGGCGAGGCCCAGCGACAGGACCGCGGCCAGGACAGGCAGGTTCATGGCGGATCTCCTCGTGGATGGCGGGGGCGGCCGTCGCCCGGATGGCGGATCGGTGCGGGGTGTCCGGGTCGAGGCCATGGTGCGCGCGGCCGCGAAGTCCGCGCAATCGTTCCGGGATGGGGAACGATCGCGGCGCCGGCGCGGCGGCCACGATGGCGCCAACAGCGCGAGGAGCGTCGCGATTCCCGGTTTGCGAGAATGGCGGTTCCCCGGATTGCGCGAAAGCGGAGGTGGCGATGGATGCGCGGCGCGGCAGGGCCCTTCGTCTCGCGTACGCGCTCGCGGCGAACGCGCTCGCACTCGCCGCCGTCGCCGCGTTCGCCGCGCGCCTGCTCGGCTTGGAGGCCGCGCCCCGCCCCGGCGTCGCGCCGCCCGCGGCGGCGGCGATCGACCTCGCGCTCGTCGCGCTCTTCGGCGTGCAGCACAGCGTGATGGCGCGCCCGGGCTTCAAGCGGTGGTGGACGCGCGCCGTGCCGCCGCCGGTCGAGCGCGCGACCTACGTGCTCGCCGCGGCGGTCGCGCTGGCGCTCGTCGCGGCGCTGTGGCAGCCCTTCGGCCCCGTCCTCTGGGACCTGCGGGGCGGCGCGCGCGTCGCCATGCTCGCGCTCTTCGGCGCCGGCGCGACGCTCCTGGTGGCGGCGAGCGCGGCGATCGGCGCCCTCGAGCTCTTCGGTATCGACCAGGCCCGGGGCCGGGTGCGGGTAGAGCCGGCGACGCTGCGCCGCCCGGCGCTCTACCGGCTCGTGCGCCACCCGATCATGCTCGGCACGCTCGTGACGCTCTGGGCCGCGCCGCGCATGACGGGCGACCACCTGCTGCTGTCGATCGCCTTCAGCGCCTACATCGCGGTCGCGCTGCGCTACGAGGAGCGCGACCTCGAGGCGGAGCTGGGCGAGGCGTACCGGCGCTATCGCCGCGAGGTGCCGAAGCTCCTGCCGTGGCCGCGGCCGCGGCGCTGAACGCTTCGCCCAACCGCCGCCGGCGGGATCAGCCCGCGCCGAGCGCCACGGCGGCGTGGTACGTGAGGTAGGACGCGAGGTACGCGAGCGCGAAGAGGTAGGCGGCCATCGCCGCCGGCATCTTCCAGCCGCCGGTCTCGCGGCGCACGGTCGCGAGCGTGGCGATGCACTGCGGGGCGAACACGAACCAGGCGAGGAGCGAGAGCGCCGTGGCGAGGCTCCAGCCGTGGGCGATCACCGGGGCGAGGGCGCCGGCGGCGTCGCCCGACCCCGAGAGCGCGTAGACCGTGCCCAGCGCGCTCACCGTCACCTCGCGCGCGGCCATGCCGGGGATGAGGGCGACCACGATCTGCCAGGGGAACCCGACGGGGTGGAAGAGGGGCGCGATGGCGTGGCCCAGCATGCCCGCGAAGCTGTGGGCGATGGCCGGCCCGGCGGCGCCGGCGCCCGGCGCGGGAAAGCTCGCGAGGAACCACAGCAGCACGGTGAGCGCCAGGATGATGCCGCCCACGCGCTTCATGAAGATCACGACGCGCTGCCAGAGGCCGAGGGCGACGCCGCGCACCGTGGGCCAGTGGTAGGCGGGCAGCTCCATCATGAGCGGGCGCACGCGCCGCCCGGCCGCGGTGAATCGCCGCAGCACCCAGCCCACGCCGAAGGCGCCCGCGATGCCGGCCCCGTAGAGCGCGAAGAGCACGAGGCCCTGCAGCTCGAGCACGCCGGCCACGCTGCGGCGGGGGATGAAGGCGCCGATCAGCAGCGCGTACACGGGCAGGCGCGCCGAGCAGGTCATGAGCGGCGCCAGCAGGATCGTGACGAGCCGGTCGCGCGGGTCGGCGATGCTGCGCGTGGCCATGATCCCCGGCACCGCGCACGCGAAGCACGACAGCAGCGGGATGAACGAGCGGCCCGACAGCCCCGCCTTGCCCATCACGCGGTCGAGGAGGAACGCGGCGCGCGGCAGGTAGCCGGACTCCTCGAGCACCAGCAGGAAGAAGAAGAGGATCACGATCTGCGGCAGGAACACCACCACGCCGCCGGCGCCGGCGATCACGCCGTCGACGAGGAGGCTGCGCAGCCAGCCGGCGGGCAGCAGCGCGCTCACGCCCGAGCCGAGCGCGGCGGTCGCCGCCTCGATCCACGCCTTCGGCACCTCGGCCCACGCGAACACCGCCTGGAAGACGAGGAAGAGGACCGTGGCCAGCAGCAGCGGACCGGCGAGCGGGTGCAGCACGACGCGGTCGATGCGGTCGCTCGCCGTGTGCGGCACGACGGCGTCGAGGCCGAGGCGCGCGAGGATGCGGCGCACCGCCTCGTGGTCGCCCGCGCCGTCGTCGCGGCCGGGGGCGTCGGCCGCCGGCGCGGGCGCCAGCTCGCGCCAGGGCGCGGCGTCGAGCCAGGCGCGCAGCGCCGCCTCGCCGCCCGCGCGCACGCCGACGGTCTGCACGACCGGCAGGCCGAGCTCGCGGGCGAGCGCGTCCGGGTCGATGGCGATGCCGCGCCGGTCGGCGAGGTCGCTCATGTTGAGGGCCACCACGCACGGCACGCCCAGGCGCTTCACGCCGAGCACCAGCCGCAGGTTGCGCCGCAGGTTGGTCGCGTCGACCACGCACACGACGAGGTCCGGGCGGCGCTCGCCCGCGGCCCGCCCGCAGAGCACGTCGTGCGTCACGCGCTCGTCGGGGGAGCGCGGATACAGGCCGTAGGCGCCGGGCAGGTCGAGGATGCGCACGCTCTTGCCGTCGGCGGTGCGGTAGCGCCCTTCCTTGCGCTCGACGGTCACGCCCGCGTAGTTGGCGACCTTCTGCCGGCTGCCGGTGAGGCGGTTGAAGAGGGCGCTCTTGCCCGAATTCGGGTTGCCCACCAGGGCCACGAGGGGCCCGGCGGGGTGCACGTGGACGACCGCGCTCACCGGCCTTTCTCGCCGAGGAGGCGCACGCACGCCGCCTCGGCGCGGCGCAGCGCGAAGGTGGAGGCGCCGACGCGGACCACCAGCGGGTCGCCGCCGGGAAAGCCGCGCGCCATCACCGTGACCGGCTCCCCGGCCGTGAAGCCGAGGTCGGCGAGCCAGCGCCCCCACTCGGGTGCCTCGGTCGGCGCATGCACGGCGGCCACCAGGCGCGTGCGGCCGACGGGGAGGGCGGCGAGGGTGGGTGGGTCGGCCGGGGTCATGGGAGCGATGATCGCACAAATGAGGATGGTTCTCATTTGATCTCGCGCAAACGCCGGGCACGGTATGATCCGCCCCTTGATCCGCGCCCCCACCGTCCTCGCCCTCGGCATCTCCCAGCTCGTCTGCTGGGGCATCAGCTTCTACCTGGTCGGCGTCTTCGGGCCCGCGATGGTGGCGGACCTCGGCTGGTCGTCCTCGGTGGTCTACGGCGGCTTCTCGGCGGCGCTGCTCGTGATGGCGGTCACGTCCTCGCGCACCGGGCGCTGGATCGACCGCCACGGCGGCGCGCGCGTGATGGCGTGGGGATCGGCGCTCATCGCGCTCGCCTGCGGCATGCTCGCCCTGACCCGCGGGGTGGCCTGGTACTACGCGGCGTGGATCGTGATGGGCTTCGCCATGCGCCTCACGCTCTACGACGCGGCCTTCGCGACGCTCGCGCGCATGGGCGGGCCCGAGGCGCGCCGGCCGATCTCGCAGATCACGCTCTTCGGCGGGCTCGCCTCGACCGTGTTCTGGCCGCTGGGCGGGGCGATCGCGGCGCACTACGGGTGGCGCGGCGCGGTGGCGAGCTACGCGGCCTTCGCGCTGCTCATGGTCCCGCTGCACCTCACGCTCCCGGCCACGCGCTATGCGGCGCGGCGGGGCGGCCACGCGCCCGCACCCGCGCGCCCGCGCGCCGGCGGCGAAGGCGAGCGGCTCCTCGCCGGCGCGCTCTACGCGCTCATCGTGGGCCTCACCACCTTCCTCAACTCGGCGATGTCGTCGCACATGATCGGGATCCTCGTGGGACTCGGGGTAGGCGCCTCGAGCGCCGTGTGGATCTCCTCGCTGCGGGGAATCGGGCAGACCTCCGCGCGGTTCGCGGAGATCGTGTTCGGGCGCCGCCTCGACCCGCTCGCGCTCAACCTCGTCGCCTCCGCGCTGGTGCCCTTCGCGTTCGTGGCGGCGCTGTTCGCCGGGTCCTCGACCGCGGCCGGGCTCTTCTTCTCCTTTTGCTACGGCGCGGGCAACGGCGTGATGACGATCACGCGCGGCACGATGCCCCTCGTGCTGTTCGACACGGCGACCTACGGCAGCAGGGTCGGGCGGTTGGTGGCGCCCGGGTTCGTGCTCGCCGCGGGCGCCCCGCTCGCCTACGCGCTCGTCGCCGAGCGCTTCGGCGCGGCCGGGTCGCTCTACGTGTCGCTCGTGGTGGCGGCCACGACGCTCGCGGCGAGCGTGGCGCTCGCCGTGCGCTTCCGCCCGCAGCCCTAGCCGAAGCCCTGGACAAGGCCCCGGGCTCGTCCAGCGCTTGCCTGGGCCATCCGGCGCAGCGCCGCGCCACGGCCCGTTCGCGCGAGGTGTCGATCATGGCCGCATGCGCACCGCGACACTCGCCGCCGCCCTCCTGGCCGTCCCGCTCGCCGCGTCCGCCGCGTCGGCGCTGCGCGCGGTCGTGGCCCTCGAGCCCCTCGCCTCGGCCGAGGTGCACGCGCCGGAGCAGGGCGCGCGCCGCATCGGCTATGCGCGCGCCGTCGCCGCGCTCAACAGCGCCGCCGGCGTGAACCAGGCGCTGCAGTGGGCGACGGTGCCCGAGGGCGGCCACCTGGCGGCGCTCAGCATCACCTCGCCGGGCGCGGCGGCGCTGCGCGCCGGGTTGCGGGTGGGGGAGCTGCCGACCGGTGCGGTGCTGCGCTTCTACGCCCCGGGCGGCAAGGCGGTGCGCGAAGTGCCCGCGGGCGTGATCGAGGCGCTCGTCGCGCGCAACCGCCGCGAGGGCGAGACCGACGCGAACGCGCGCACGTACTGGTCGCCCGTCGTCCCCGGCGACACCCTGGTGCTCGAGGTCGAGCTGCCGCCCCCCGCGGATCCGGGCGCGCTGCGCTTCGCCGTGCCCGTGGTCTCGCACCTGGCGGCCGCGCCCGCGCAACTGCTGGCCGAGCCGGGCGGGGACGGGGACGCGATCGCCGTGTCCACCCGCGACGGCGCGAGCTTCGCGTGCCGCGGCACGCTCGCCGCGCCCGCCCAGGCGCCAGATCCCGCCGGGCGGGTGGACTATTTCCTCGCCGCGGGCCGCTGCATCGAGGCGCAATCCGACGCGTCGTCGCTCGAAACGTTCTGGGCGTCGGGAGCGGCGCAGCCGACGGGATCGGCGCTGCTTTTCACCGCCCCGGGGGCGCAGGTCGCGCTCGTCGCGCTCGACGGCGCGCCGCCGCCGGGCGCCCCGCGCCACGCCTGGCCCGGTCCCGCCGGCGCCCCCCTCGGCGGCGCCGCCCACGGCGAGCTCGAGCAATGGCTCGCCGCCAGCGGCTCGTCGCTCTACGGCGCGCCGCCCGGCGCGCGCTGAGCGCCCGCGCGCGCATACTCCGGCCGGGTTCCTCCGCGCGGGCGTCCTCCTTCCGGGCAAGGATCGCCCCACGCCGCGGCCGCATTTTCGATAATGGTGCGGTGGCGGATGCGTCGCCTCCCGGCGACGGGCTGGACTACGTACCCGGGTACGGTCCCTACGATCGGCCGCAATCGGACAGGAGGCAGGGTGGCGGGAGGAATGACGATCGGGCAGCTGGCCGCGGCCGCGGGCGTGAGCGTCGAGACGGTGCGCTACTACCAGCGCCGCGGCCTCATCGACGAGCCGCGCAAGCCGCCCGGCGGCCAGCGGCGCTACGGCCCCTGCGCCATCGCGCAGATCGAGTTCATCCGCCGCGGCCAGCAGCTCGGCTTCTCGCTCGAGGAGATCCGCGAGCTCAAGCGCCACGGCGACGGGACCGCGGTGCGCGCCACGCGCGAGATCGCGCAGCGCAAGCACGACGCCGTGGTCGCCCGCCTCGAGGAGCTGGAGCGGGTGCGCGCGGCGCTGCACGCGCTGATCGCCGCGTCGAAGCGGCGCGGCAGCCGCGGCCGCTGCCCGATCCTCGCGGCCTTGCGCGGCGAGGACGAGCGCGATTAAGTCCGGCTTAAGCGACGCGCCGCAAGCTGGGCCTCCCCGGCCTTCCCGCGAGCGCGTTCCATGGTCGCTTCCGCCGCGCAGCCCCTGATCGTCGCCGCCTGCAGCCCGGGCGCGGCCGAAGTCCTCTCGGGCGTGCTCTGCGGCGCGGCCCGGCTCGTGCCCGCGGGTTCCGAGCACGAGGCGCTGCGGATGATCGAGGAGCTTGCCGCGCCCGACCTGCTCGTGTGCAGCCTGCGCTTCGACGAGTCGCGCATGCTCGAGCTGGTGGCCCACGCCGCGGTCTCGCGCCCGGGGCTGCCCTGCGTGTGCTGCCGCCTGGCCACGCGGGGACGCATCGGCGAGGCGAGCCTGCGCGCGGCCTTCACCGCCGCGCGCCAGCTCGGCGCGGCCGCCTGCTTCGACCTCCTCGCCCTCGAGCGCGACCTGGGCCGCTGCGCCGCGCGCGACCGGCTGCGCGAGGCGATGCTCGCGCTCGCCCACGACGGGCGGCACCTCGCCGGCACGCCCGCGTAGTCTCCGCGGGCCCCGCGTGCCTCACCGGCCCTTCCTCGCCTCGATGGCCTCGATCTCGTCCATGATGCGGTTCATCCGCGCCACCAGCGCCTCGTAGGGCGCGGGCGTGGCGAGGTCGACCCCGGCGGCCTTGACCAGGTCGTACGGATAGTCGGAGCCGCCCGAGGAGAGCATCTTCAGGTAGCGCTCGCGCGCGCCCGGGCGGCCCTCGAGGATCGCCTGGGCGAAGAGCGAGCTCGCCGCGATCGAGGTCGCGTACTGGTAGACGTAGAACGCCCGGTAGAAGTGGGGGATGTACGCCCACTCGACGGTGTACAGGTCGTCGATCTTCACGACACCTTCCTGCTCGCCGTGGTAGCGGCGCAGGATCTCGCCGTAGATCCTCGTGAGCTCGGGGCCGGTGAGCGGCTCGCCGCGGTCGGCGCGCGCGTGCACCTCGCGCTCGAACTCGGCGAACATCGCCTGGCGGAAGAAGGTGCCGCGCAGGTTCTCGAGCGCGGAGCCCAGGTAGAGCAGGCGCTCGTCGTCGCTCTTCGCCGTCTTCAGCATGTGGTCGAGCAGCAGCGCCTCGTTGCAGGTGGAGGCGATCTCGGCCACGAACGTCGCGTACCGGGAGGTCGCGAAGGGCTGCGCCTTGTTGGACAGGAACGAGTGCATCGCGTGGCCCCACTCGTGCGCGATGGTGGAGACCGACTCGTAGTTGCCGGTGTAGTTGATGAGGAGGTAGGGATGCACGTCGTAGGCGCTGCCCGCCATGTGCGCCCCCGAGAGCTTGCGCGCGCGCGGGTAGACGTCCATCCAGCGGCTGCCGAGCGCGCGCTTCATCGCGGCCACGTAGTCCGGGCCGAGGGGGGCGAGCGCCTCGAGCATGAGCTTCTCGCCCTCGGCGATGGGGTAGGTCGGGCCGCCGGACACGAGGGGCGGGTAGATGTCGTAGTAGCGCAGCTGCTTCACGCCGAGGATGCGCGCGCGCAGGCGGAAGTAGCGGTAGAGCGTGGGCAGGTTCTTCTCGGCCTCGGCGACGAGCGTGTCGTACACCGCGACGGGCACGTTGTCGCGGTCGAGGGCGCGCGCGATCGAGTCCGGGTAGTGGCGCACCTTCGCGTAGACGCTGTCCTCCTTGAGCATCGAGTAGAAGGTGGCCCCGAAGGTGTGCTCGAAGGTCTTGAAGGCTCCCCAGAAGGCGTCGAACACCTTCTTGCGGTCGCCGCGGTCGGGCAGCTCGCGGTACCTGGTGTAGCCGGCCTGGTCGAGGTACGCCGTCGTGCCGTCGTGCAGCGTGATCGTGGGCCAGGGCATGTCGGCGTTGGTGAGCAGCTCGAAGGCCGAGGCGCCGGCGCCCGAGGAGAGGTCGAACGTGGCGACGATGCGCTCGCCCTCCGCGTCGAGCGTGTGCGGCGCGGCCCGCAGGATGTTGTCGACCGGGTGGCGGAACGGGGCGAGGGCCGGGTCCCGGGCGAAGAACGACTTCACCTTCGCGGCGCCCACGGCGAGGATCTCGGGGCGCACGAACGAGGTCGCCTCTCCCAGGTGCGCGCCGAGGACGTCGGTCTTCTGCTGCAGCGCGAGGCCGACGGGCGCGGCGGTGTCCTCGTCGTGCAGCTCGTTGGCGTACACGGCCATGCGCGCGAAGCGCTTGTACATGTCCGACTGGCTCTCGAGGCACGCGCGCAGGCGCTCGGCCGCGTCGCCGAGGTGGCCGCGGCAGCTCGCGGCGAAATCCTTCGCCTGGCTTTCGACGCGGGCGGCGTCGGCGTTCCACGCCGCGACGTCGGGATAGAGGTCGGCGAGGTTCCAGCGGTAGGCGGCGGGGACCGGGAGGGTCGCGGGAGCGCCGTGCGCGGGCGCGACGGCGGCGAGGGCGGCGAGGGCGGCGGCCAGCAGTACGGCGCCACGCGGCGGGCGGGTGGTCATGGTCGGCGAAAAGGGGGTGGGAAAGCCCGCCATTCTCCCACCGCGCGCTGCCCGCGCGAACGGCGCGGCAACATATCGTCAACAACGCGACATTCCCCGCTACGATGACGGCTTCGCGCAAGGACGCGCGCCCGTGGGAGGCACGATGATCGCGGTGATCTTCGAGGTGTGGCCGGCCGAGGGCCGGGCGGCGGAATACCTGGCGCTCGCCGCGAGCCTGCGCCCGGAGCTGGAGGCGATGGACGGCTTTGTCTCGGTCGAGCGCTTCGAGAGCCTTTCCGCGCCGGGCAAGATCCTCTCGCTCTCGATCTGGCGCGACGAGGAGGCGGTGCGGCGCTGGCGCACGCTTGCCGCGCACCGCGAGGCGCAGGCGCGCGGGCGCGGCGGCGTGTTCGCCGACTACCGGCTGCGGGTGGCGGCCGTGCTGCGCGACTACGGAATGCGCGCGCGCGACCAGGCGCCCGCCGACAGCCGCGGAGCGCACGCCTGAGCCGCTCGCGCCCGCTGCCGAGAGCGTTCTACGACCGCGACCCGGTCGTCGTCGCCCACGCGCTGCTCGGCAAGCACCTGGTGCACGTGGTCGACGGCGTGGAGCGCGTGGGCCGGATCGTCGAGGTCGAGGCCTACCTCGGCCCCCACGACCTCGCCGCCCATTCCGCGCGCGGACTCACCCCGCGCACCCGCGTCATGTTCGGCCCGCCGGGGCACGCCTACGTGTACATGGTCTACGGCATGCACTGGTGCATGAACGCGGTCACCCAGGGCGAGGGCACCGCCTCCGCGGTGCTGCTGCGCGCCCTCGAGCCCGTGCGCAACCTGCACGGCCGCACGCAGGGCCCGGCGCTGCTGTGCCGGGCGATGGGCATCGACGGGCGCGCGAACGGCCACGACCTCGCGAGCCGGGAGCTGCACGTGGCCGACGCGCCGGCGGGCGCGCCGAGTGTGCGCGTCGTGAAGCGCCCGCGCATCGGCGTGGATTACGCCGGGCACTGGGCGCGGCGGCTGCTGCGCTTCTACATCCGCGGCAACCCCTTCGTCTCGCGGCCCTGACGCCCGATCCGGTACACTTGCGCGCGCGCCCCGGCTCTGCGGGCGCCGCCCTCCACCCAGGAACGCCATGCTCGGGAACACCTCCGGCGCGTACGGCGCGGTCGCGCGCGCCCTGCACTGGTCGATCGCCTTGCTCGTGATCGCCGCGCTCGTCTTCGTCGAGATCCACGAGTACTTTCCCCGCGGCGGCGCCGTGCGCGCGCTCCTCCTCGACGGGCACTACCAGTTCGGGCTGCTCGTCTTCGCGCTGGTGTGGGTGCGCCTCGGCTGGCGCCTCGACCAGGTGGAGCCCGCGATCACGCCGCCGCTGCCCGCGTGGCAGCGCAATGTCTCCCACGCCGTGCAGTGGCTCTTCTACGCGCTCATGGCCGCGCAGCCGGCGCTCGGCCTCGCGCTCACGCAGGCGCAGGGCAAGGCGGTGAGCTACCTCGGCATCCCGATCGCGCGCCTGGTCGCGCAGTCCAAGCCGCTCGCCTCGCAGATCCGCGAGGTGCACGAGTGGTCGGGCAACGTGATGATCGGCCTCATCGGCGTGCACGTGGCGATCTCGCTGTGGCACCACTGGGTCCGCCGCGACGACACCCTGCGCCGCATGCTCTGATTTCGATCGGGCCCCTTTTCCCGGCGAGGCCTCAGGGGAGGTGGGCGTCGATGAGGGCGCGGGAGATCGATTGCCGCGGCGAGAGCTGCGGCAGCGGGTCGCCGGGGCCGAACCAGCGCGCCTCGGCGATCTCGCGCGGGTCGCAGCGGATCTCGCCGCCCGCGTGCTCGGCGGTGAAGGCGACCATGAGCGAGCCGGGGAAGGGCCACGACTGGCTCGCGAAGTAGCGCAGGTCCTTCACCTCCAGCCCCACTTCCTCGCGCACCTCGCGGTGGATCGCGTCCTCGACGGACTCGCCCGGCTCGAGGAAGCCGGCGAGCGCGCTGTAGCGCCCCGGCGGCGCGGCCACGTTGCGCGCGAGCAGGATGCGCGGGCCGCGGCGCACGAGCACCATCATCGCCGGGGAGATGCGCGGGTACGCCACGTGCCCGCAGGCGCACTTCATCGCGCGGTCGCCCTCGGCGCGCGACATCGGCGCGCCGCAGGCGCCGCAGTAGCGGTGGGTGCGCGCCCAGTCGACGATCTGGAAGGCCCGGCCGGCCACGGCGAGCGCGGGCTCGTCGAGGCGGCCGAAGAGCGCGCGCAGCGCGACGAACGCGTGGCCCTCGGGGGCGGCGGCCTCGCGCGGCACCCACGCGCCGCGGCAGTAGGCGCCGTCGAGCAGGCCGACGGGCAGGAATTCGGCCTCGCCCAGGCCGAGGGCGGCGAGTGCCTGCGCGTCGGGCAGCGCGAGCGCGCGCTCCTCGACGAGCAGCGCGTTGCCGCGGAAGACGAAGCTGCGGGTCGCGGCGGCGGCCGCGGGCGCGAGCAGCGAGACGAAGGAAGGCGGTGTGGCGATCAAGCGGCGATTCTATCGCGCCGCGGGCGCTCCCTCGCTCGTGCCCGGCGCCGCGCCGGCCGCCGCCGTGCAGCAGGCCTCCGGGAGGTACAGGTCGGCCCACGGCGTGGGCACGTGCTCGACGAAGTCGCGCACGACGATGCCGGCGATCACGCCGCGCGTCATGGCCGTGCCCCATTCGCCCGCGGCCACGCACACGCTCTCGGAGTCGCGGCCGTCGGCGCCGGCGAGGGCGAACACGTCGAAGGACGGCACGACCTGGCCCGTGAAGCGCTGCACCACGTCGCCGGCCATCGGGAAGCGTTCGCGGGCCCAGTCCTCGAGCGCGAGGTAGCGGTAGGCGGTGTGGTCGTCGTCGCTTTCCGGATCCTCGCCGCCGGCGAGCAGCAGCTCGCCGCCGCCCTGCAGCGGCTGCGTGCCGAGCCGCGCCCAGCGCCCGCACTCCGAGGCCTGCCAGTAGAGGGCGCGGGGCACGGCGCCCCGCGGCACGCGCAGGCCCACGACGTGGGCGATCGCCGCGCGGGGACGGGCCTCGAGGCGGCCGTCGGCGCGCACCGCGTGGGAGGTCACCACCGCGTCGGCCTCGATGCGATGCCCGGCGGTGGTGAGCACGCGGACCGGCCGCCCGGCGGCGATCGCCCGCGCGCGCACGCCGCAATGGATGCGCCCGCCGTGGCGCACGATCGCGCGCGCGAGCCCGGCGAGGAAGCGGGTGGGATGGAACTGGGCCTGGTCGGGGAAGCGCAGGCAGCCGCTCCAGGGCACGCCCTCCAGCGGCACGGCGGGCAGCGCCTCGACGCCGCGCACGCCCGCGCGGCGCGCGGCGTCGAGCTCGCGGCGAAGCGCGCTCGCCTCCTCGCCGCTGCCGGCGAAGCAGTATCCGTCGAGGCGCTCGAAGTCGCAGGCGATGTGCTCGCGCCGGACGATCGCCTCCAGCGCGTCGATCGCCGCGGCGTGGCTCTGCGCGGCCACGCGCGCGGCGTGCGCGCCATGGGAGCGCTCGAGCCGCGCGTACGCTTTCTCCACGACGCTCGCGAGGTGCGCGGCCTGGAAGCCGTCGTCCACGCCGCCGAGCGGCCCCTCGTCGACCACCATCACGCGCCGGCCGTCCCGGGCGAGCTGGTAGGCGGCGACCATGCCGGCGAGGCCGGCGCCGATCACGCAGGCGTCCACCCGCGCGCCGCCGTGGAGCGGGGGCGCGAGCAGCTCGCGGGAATGGGGTCGGCTGGCGCGGACGCGTTCGGGGGCGACGAACATGGCGGAGTTTCCTTCCGGCTGCGGTGGGGGGAAGGAGCCTACGCAACCTCCATGCCGCGCTGTCGGACGAACGGAAACCGGATGTCGGCCAAGGATGAGGCCCGGGCGGCGGCGGGCGCTCGCCCGGCGCGCCGGTACGCCTTACCGGAATGTCGGGAGCAATTTCCACGGGCCTCAGGGCGTGGTGGGCCGGGTGCAGGCGGCCGAGAAGGCGTGATGGGCGCGTGGGTGGCGACGACCGCCGCGCGGCACTGGCGGATTTGCCCTCGGCGCGACGCTCGCGCACAATGAAGCGCCTACCCCCGCGAGCTCGCATGCCATCCAAGAAGGGGTCGAAGGCCCCCGGCGCCGCCAAAGCCGCCCACGCTTCCGCCCCACCCGCTTCCCTGCGGGAAGGGAAGGCCGCTCCGGCCCCCGAAGGGAAGGAAAGCCCGCCCGAGGCGCTGCCCCTCGCACATCCCGTGGTCGCCGTCGGCGCCTCCGCCGGCGGCATCGACGCGTTCCGCCGGCTCCTCGCGGCGATGCCGGCGGACACCGGAATGGCGTTCGTCATGGTGCTGCACCTCTCGCCGCAGCACGACAGCATGCTCGCCGAGATCCTGGCGCGCGCCACGCGCCTGCCGGTCGTCCCGGCCGCCGACGGCCAGCGCCTCGAGCCGAACCGCGTCTACGTGATCCCGCCCGGCGTGGCGCCGGAGATGCAGGGCGGGTGCCTGCGCCTGGCGCCCGACGGCATGCGTCCCAGCCACGTGATCGACTCCTTCATGCGCTCGCTCGCCGAGTCCCAGCGCCATGCCGCCATCGGCGTGGTGCTCTCGGGCACCGGCAGCGACGGCATGCTCGGGCTGCAGGCGATCAAGGGCTCGGGGGGCATCACCTTCGCGCAGGACGAGAGCGCCGAGCAGGCGGGGATGCCGCGCAGCGCGATCGCCGCCGGGGGCGTGGACTTCGTGCTCTCGCCGGAGGGCATCGCCGGCGAGCTGGGCCGCATCGCGCGCCATCCGTACGTCGCCGAGCGCGCGCCCGCGCCGGCACCGGGCGCGGAGCCCGCGTTCGCGCGCGTGATCGAGATCCTGCGCGAGGCCACGGGCGTCGATTTCTCGAACTACAAGCGCAACACCCTGCACAGGCGCATCGCCCGGCGCATCGTGCTGCTGAGGCTGCAGGACCTCGGGGAATACCTGCATCGCCTCGAGTCCGACGCGGCCGAGGTGGACGCGCTCTACCGCGACGTGCTGATCAACGTCACGTCCTTCTTCCGGGACCCGCCCGCCTTCGAGGCGCTGAAGGCGATCGTCTTCCCGCGGCTCACCGCCGAGCGCGGCCGCAACGAGCCGCTCCGCACGTGGGTGCTCGGCTGCTCGACGGGCGAGGAGGCCTACTCGATCGCGATGGCGTACGCGGAGTTTTGCGACGGGACATCGCAGAGCCCCCCGATGCAGGTCTTCGCCACGGATCTCAGCGCCGAGAGCGTCGAGAAGGCGCGCCGCGGCACCTATCCCCGCGCCATGGCCGACGACCTCACGCCGGAGCGCGTGCGCCGCTTCTTCACGGAAGCGGACGGCAGCCTGCGGGTGAGCAAGGCGATCCGCGACATGTGCGTCTTCGCCCGCCAGAACGCGCTCGTCGACCCGCCGTTCTCGCGCATGGACCTGGTCGCCTGCCGCAACGTGCTGATCTACCTCGAGCCCGTGCTGCAGCAGCGCCTGATCCCGCTGCTGCACTACGCGCTGCGCCCCGAGGGCTTCCTCTGGCTGGGGACCTCGGAGACGATCGGCGGCTACCGCGACCTCTTCGAGCAGCTCGACGCGCGCAACAAGGTCTACGCGCGGCGGGGACCGCCGGGCGCGCTGCCGCCGCGCCCGCCCGGGGGCTGGCCGGTGAGGGCCGCGCGCTCGCCGGGCACCGGCGGGGAGCCGCGGGCCGAGTCGCCGAAGGAAGTCGAGCGCATCCTGCTTTCGCGCTACGCGCCGCCGGGCGTGGTGGTCGACCGCGAGCTGCAGATCGTGCAGTTCCGCGGCGACACCGGCGCCTTCCTCGCGCCCGCGCCGGGCAGCGCCAGCCTGAACCTGCTGCGCATGCTCCGCGAGGGACTGCTCGTGGGCGTGCGCGGCGCGATCCAGTGCGCCCGCCGCGAGGACGCGCCGGTGCGCGAAGCCGGCCTGCGCGTGCGGGCGAACGGCGGCTGGCGCGACGTGGACGTGGTCGTGCTGCCGCTCTCCGGCGCGGACGCGCCGAGCGGCTCGCTGCTCGTGCTCTTCGAGGAGCCGGGCGCCAGCGTCGAGTCCCGTTCCCGCGAGCTCGAACAGCACATCCGCAGCGAGGCCGACCATGCCGAAGCGCAGCGCGACCTCGCCCAGCCCGACCGCGAGGTGGTCCGCCTCAAGCAGGAGCTGGCCGCCACGCGCGAGTACCTGCAGTCGATGATCGAGCAGCAGGAGGCGGCCAACGAGGAGCTGCAGAGCGCCAACGAGGAGGTGCAGTCCGCCAACGAGGAGCTGCAGAGCATCAACGAGGAACTCGAGACCTCCAAGGAGGAGATCCAGTCCACCAACGAGGAGCTGGCGACCGTCAACGAGGAGCTGCAGGACCGCAACGAGGAGCTCTCGCGCAGCAACGACGACCTCATGAACCTCCTGGCGAGCGTGCAGATCGCGATCGTGATGGTGGGCGCCGACCTGCGCATCCGCCGCTTCACGCCCGCCGCGGAGAAGCTGCTCAACCTCATCGCCGCCGACGTGGGCCGGCCGATCGCCGACGTCAGGCTCGCGATCGACGTGCCCGACCTGGCCCGGCTGCTCGCCGAGGTGATCGACAGCGTGAGCCCGCGCGAGCGCGACGTGCGCGACCGCGACGGGCGGTGGTATTCCCTGCGCCTGCACCCGTACCGCACGCAGGACAACCGCATCGACGGCGCGGTGCTCGCCCTGGTCGACATCGACAACCTCAAGCGGGCGGAGCAGGCGCTGCGCGAGAGCGAGGCGCGTTTCGAGCTCCTCGCCGACAGCGCCCCGGTGCTCATCTGGACCACGGAGGCGGACGGCCGGCGCTTCGTGAACCGGGCCTACCAGGAGTTCGTGGGCGAGCCCGAGTCGGCGATCGCGCGCTCGGAGCCGGGCCGGTTCGTCCACCCCGACGACCGCCCGGCCTTCGCCTCGCGGCTCGAGCAGGCCGTGCACGAGCGCCGCCCCTTCGAGGCGCGCGCCCGCTTCCGCCGCGCCGACGGCGCCTACCGGTGGATGAAGGCGATCGCGCTGCCGCGCTTCCTGCCCGAGGGCGGATTCGTGGGCTACGTGGGCTGCGCGTTCGACGTGACCGACATGAAGGAGGCGGAGAACGCGCTGGTCGAGCTCGACCAAGGGCGCAACCAGTTCCTCGCGATGCTCGCCCACGAGCTGCGCAACCCCCTGGCCGGCGTGCGCAACGCGGCGCGCGTGCTCGCCCGCTCGCGGGACGAGTCGGTGGTCGCCCCGGCGCTCGGCATCATCGAGCGCCAGGGCGAGCGCATGGCGCGCATGGTCGACGACCTGCTCGACGTCTCGCGGATGGCCCACGGCAAGATGGAGCTGCACCTGGAGCCCGTGGACCTCGCCGCGGTGGCGCGCGAGGCCCTCCAGCTCACCGCGCCCGAGCGCGAGGCGAGCGCCCAGGTGCTTGAGGCGAGCCTGCCGGAGGAGGCGCTCTGGGTGCGCGGGGACGCGATGCGCCTCGAGCAGGTGCTGTGCAACCTGTTGCAGAACGCCTCGAAGTTCACGCGGGCCGGCGGCAGCATCTGGATCGAGGCCGGGCGCGAGCCGGGCGAGACGGGCACGCCGCCCTCGGCCGTGGTGCGGGTGCGCGACGACGGCGCCGGCATGGAGCCGGCGATTCTCGCCCGCGCCTTCGAGCTCTTCGCCCAGGGCGAGCACGCCGGCAGCCAGCCCCGGCGCGGCATCGGCATCGGGCTCGCCCTCGCCCGTCGCCTGGTCGAGCTGCACGGCGGCAGCGTCGAGGCGCACAGCGACGGCGCGGGCAAGGGCAGCGAGTTCGTGGTGCGCCTGCCCCTGCTCGCACGCACGCCCTCGCGCCGGCCCTCGCCGGCGTCGGCGCCGGCGCCCACCGCGGCGCGGCGCGTGCTCATCGTCGACGACAACCGCGACTCGGCCGAGTCGCTGCGCCTCGTGCTCGGCCTGCACGGGCACGAGGCACGCGTGGTGCACGAGGGGGCCGCCGCCGCCGGGGCGGCCGCGGCGTTCCGCCCCGACGTCGTGCTGCTCGACATCGCGCTGCCGGACGTGGACGGCCTCGCCGTGGCGCGGGCGCTGCGCGCCGAGGCGCCCACGCGCGGCGCGCTCATCGTCGCGGTGAGCGGCTTCGGGCGCGAGGAGGACGTGCGGCGCAGTCAGGAGGCGGGCATCGACGAGCACTTCACCAAGCCCGTGGATCCCGACCGCCTGCTCGAGCGCATCGCCCGCGGCCGCTAGCCCGGAACCGCGCGGTGCGCCGCCCCGTCGTACGGGAGAATCCGCGCCTGTCACCATCCGCCAGAGGAATCCGGGGAGCCTCGAGCAGCCGGTTTCGCCGTGGACTTGCGCGCGCCCGCCCCGCCGCGCGCCTCACTCGACCCTTGGCAACAGCAGGAGGGATCCCGTGAACAAGCCGCCCGAGAACAGGAAGATCGTGCGCTGCGACGACGCGTCGGCCACCGGCATCGAGGGCCTCGACGACATCCTGTGGGGCTGCCGCTCGCCGACGCGCGTCGCGAGGCGATCGAGGTCCCCCTCGCGGCGGGCTTCGACTACCACCTGGTGAAGCCCGCCGACATGGCCGTGCTGCAGTCGATCCTGGCGATCCGCGACGCGCAGGACGCGCACCCCGTCCGGCACTAGGGAAGGCTGCCTCCCGGGACCGGCGCCGCGCCCTCAGCGCCTGCGGCGCGGGCGGATGCGCCCGACGACCTTGCGGCCCGCGCCGCCGCCCTTCGGCCGGCCTTCGCCCGCGTCGTCCCTGTCCCCGTCGGCGGGCGCGGGCCCCGCGACGTCCTTGCGCCCGCGGCGCAGCGCGACGCGGCGCGCGCGCTCGGCGAGGCGCAGGTAGTGGTCCCGGATGCGCACGAGGTCGTCCTCCTCGAGCTCCTCGAGGTCGAGCACCTCGTTGTGGGCGCCCTTGTGCGAGCGGATGATCTCGTCGAGCTTGATCTGGATCGCCTCCGAGTCGCGGTTCTGCGTGGCCTGGATCAGGAACACCATGAGGAAGGTGAGGATCGTGGTGCCCGTGTTGATGACGAGCTGCCAGGTGTCGCTGAAGCCGAAGAGCGGGCCGCTCAGCGCCCACGCGAGGACGATCGCGCACATGAGCGCGAAGGTGGCCGGGCGCCCGGCGAGCCGCGCCGTCGCCTTGGACAGGCGGGTGAAGAAGGGCGCGTGGGCGTTGCCTTGGGGCAAGGAAGGGATCCGCGGGATGGCCTATCCCACGGACACGCGAATGCGGGCCGTTGTTCCTTCGGCCATCGGTCCGCGGAACGCGGCGCACGGCCGGCGGCGGCATCGCGGCCTGCTTGCCGCTACCGAACCAGGTGGTGTCGAACTCGGCGATCGCGTAGCGCACCCGGCCGGTGGCGAGGTCGACGACGAGGTCGTCGAGCGTGCCCACGGAGTCGCCGCCCGCGTCGTGCACGGTCCTGCCCAGCAGCCGGCTCGCGCGCGCCGCGGTGCCGGCGGCGAGGATCGTGGCGCGTCCGGCCTATGGCGCCTGGCGCGCCATCATCACGAGGGCGTCGACCACGTAGAAGCCGCCGAGGACGAGCACGGTGGCGCGGGTCCAGAACCGGAACGACACGTCGGTCATGCGCTCGAGCACGAAGCGCGACAGCGACGTGCCGACCAGCGCGAGCACGACCATCATCGCGCCGAGCGGCAGGTCGACGTGGCTGCCCGGGCGGCTCACCACCACGCCGAAGTAGAAGATCTTGAGCACGTGGCTGAAGCTCTGCGTCATGGCCTTGGTGGCGACCACGGCGTGGCGGCGCATCCTCGTGCGCACGAAGAAGACGTCGAGGATCGGCCCGGAAACGCCCGCCGAGAGGTTGAGCGCCGAGCACAGGAGCCCGCAGGCGAACGGCTGGCCCCGCCGCTCGATGTTGAGGTGCAGCCCCTCCGGCAGCCACAGCGTCACGAAGGGGGTCGCGCCCATCACGAGCAGCGCCACCGGCTTGCTCACCACGAGGCGCACCACCACGAAGAAGGCGAGCGCCGCGAGCGCGCCCAGGCAGTAGCCGCGGAAGACGCGCCAGTCGACCTCGTTGCGCCACAGCAGCGCGCGCCAGGCGTTCGAGGCGAGCTGCGTCACGCCGTGCAGCATCATCGCGAGGGGCAGCGGCAGCAGCGCGAGCAGCACGCCCATGAGGACCATGCCGCCGGCCATGCCGAGGATGCCCGAAATGAAGGAGGTGACGAGGGCGGAGACGGCCAGGATCGCGAGCAGGAGGGCGGTGGGCATATGTGTATGATTCTAGCCGTGAGCGCCGCGACCCTCCTCGACGAAGAGCTCGCCGCCTTCATCCAGGGCGGGGTTTCCATCCTCGCCGCCTCGCGCGACGCGCGCCTCGTCCCCAGCCTCGCCCGCGCCGTCGGATGCCGCGCCGCGCCCGGGCGCCCGCACGTGGCCGTCTTCCTCCTCGCCTCGCAAAGCGGCGCGCTGCTCGCCGACTACCGGGCGAACGGCGCGATCGCCGTCGTCTTCAGCCAGCCGAGCACGCACCGCACCCTGCAGCTCAAGGGCTCGGACGCGGCGCCCGAGCCGCTCGAGGAGGGCGACTGGGTGCGCGTGGCGCGCTACCGCGAGGCGCTCACCGCCGAGCTCGTCGCGATCGGGCACCTGGGCGCGCTCGGGCGCGCGCTGCTCGCCGGCGACCGCGGCGACCTCGTCGCCGTGGGCTTCACGGTCAGCGCCGCCTTCGAGCAGACGCCGGGCCCGGCGGCGGGCACCGCGCTCGGGCCGTGAGCGAGCCTACCCTCGACGCGATCCGCGCCGCCTTCGAGGGCGTGATCCCCTCGATGATCGCGACCTGCGCGCCCGACGGCACGCCCAACGTGGCCTACCTGTCGCAGGTCGAGTACGTGGACGGCGGGCACGTGGCGCTGTCCTTCCAGTTCTTCAACCGCACCCGCCGCAACGCGCTCGCCAACCCGGTCGCGCGGCTGCTCGTGACCGACCCCGACACCTTCGCGCGCTACCGCCTCCTCATCCGCTACCTGCGCACCGAGACCTCGGGACCGCTGTTCGAGCGCATGCGCGCCAAGCTCGCCGGCATCGCCTCGCACACCGGGATGGCGGGCGTGTTCCGGCTGCAGGGCTCGGACGTGTACGCGGTCGACGCGATCGAGCCGCTGGCGGTGGAGGTGCGCCCCGCGCCGCCCCGGCGCAACCTGCTCGCGGCCGTGCGCGCCTGCACCCAGCGCATCGCCGGCGTGGGCGACCTCGCCGCGCTCCTCGACGCGACCCTCGCCTGCATCCGCGCGCAGTTCGGCATCGAGCACGCGCTGGTGCTCATGCTCGACCGCGCGGGCGAGCGGCTCTATACCGTGGCGAGCATGGGCTACGCCGATTCCGGCGTGGGCTCGGAGATCGCGCTGGGCCAGGGCGTGGTCGGCGCGGCCGCGCGCGAGCGCACGGCGATCCGCATCGGGCACGCGACCTCGGAGTACGCGTACGGGCGCGCGGTGCGCGAGGCGGCGCTGCGCGAGGGGCTCGCGATCGAGACCGAGATCCCGCTGCCGGGCCTCGCCCAGCCCCACAGCCAGCTCGCCGTGCCGATCGAGGGCTTCGGGCGGCTGCTCGGCGTGCTCTTCGCCGAGAGCCCCCAGGACCTGCGCTTCGGCTACGACGAGGAGGACGCGCTGGTGGCCGTGGCGGGCCAGCTCGGCGCGGCGATCCACGTGCTGCAGCAGGCGGCGGCGGAGGAGGAAGGCGCGGCGGCGCCGGAGGCCGGGCGCGCGCCCGCGGCCGGCGCGCCCGTGGTCGTGCGCCGTTTCGAGGAAAACGACAGCGTCTTCCTCGGCGGCGACTACCTCATCAAGGGCGTGGCCGGCGCGATCTTCTGGGCGCTGGTGCACGACCACGTGCACGAAGGCCGCGCGCGCTTCACCAACCGGGAGCTGCGGCTCGACCCGCGCATCCGCCTGCCGGACCTCGCCGACAACCTCGAGGCGCGCCTCATCCTGCTGCAGAAGCGCCTGGTCGAGCGCGACGCCTGCGTGCGCATCGAGAAGACGGGGCGCGGCCAGTTCCGCCTGGCCGTCGCCCGTCCCCTTCAGCTCGAGAGCGTGGCCGCCGCCCGGCCCGCGAGCGCGCCCTCGAGCCTCGCGTAGTCGCGCTCGGCGAGGTGCGCGCGCGCCACGGCGAGCGCCGCTTCCCGCGCCGCCGGCGGCGACGAAGGCATCCGCGCGAGCATGGCCTCGCGCTCGGCGGGCGCCGCGGCAGGCAGCATCCAGCGCAGCCCCTGCATCGCCTGCCCGGGGGGCAGGGAGCCCACGAGCGCGGCCTCGATGCCGGCGATCTCCGCATCCGTGTAGGCGGACCACAGCACCTGGTTGTTGAGCGATTCCTCGGCCTCCATGTGCGCGAGGTTGTCGGCGACGAAGACGGCGAGCGCGCGGTACAGGCGCCGCACGGGCGCGGCGCGCGCATCCGGCGGCGCGTCGAGCACCTCCGAGGCGAGCTGGCGCAGCGCCTCGATGGCGGCCTCGTGGTGCGCGTGCTCCTCGAGGCAGGCGGCCGCGCTGCCGGGACGGCGCGACTCCATCGCCGGGTGGATGAACGCGTTCTCGTGCCGCACGTGCGAGGCGCAGAAGGCGAGCAGCTCCGCGAGCCCCGCGAGCGTCTCGCGCACCGCGCACGCGTCGGCGGGATCGACCCGGCCCACGGCGACCAGCGTGTCGCACAGGAAGGCGCGCAGCCCCTTGTGCACGACCGCGTAGAGGTCGCGCCGGCTCATCGCGGGAACGCCACGTAGGCGCCGGCGGGCTTCGCGCCGGGAGGCACGTAGGCCGGCGCCGGCGCGCCGGCGGGGCCGAGGGAGCGCACGTAGCGGTAGATGGCGCGCAGGTCCGGCTCGCGCATCGCGTGCAGGCTGAACCACGGCATGGGCGGGCGGAACCGCGCCGTCTTCGCCACGCGCAGCCATTCCTCCTCGGACATCCGCGCGAGGGTGAGGCGCAGGTTCGCGGGGTAGGTGGTGCCCCAGGGGCCGTTCCAGCCCACGGCGTCGCCGAGCAGCCACTCGCGCTCCGGCACCTTGCCGCCGGACTGGGCATAGCCGGCGGTGTGGCAATCGTTGCAGCCGGCGATCGCGACGAGGTAGCGGCCGCGGGCGATGGAGGCGGCGTCGTGGGGCGGCTTCGCCTGGGCGCGCCAGGCGCCGACCGCCAGGCCGAGCAGGAGCAGGGCGGCCGCGGTGGCGGCCGTTCGGGAAGTACGCATCGGGATCTCCTTGTGGGACGAGCGCGTTGAACGAGGCGCCAGTCTAGGCGAGCCCGCCCTGCCGGTTTGCTACATCTTCCTTCAGCGAATCCTAATTATTCGCTAAGCGTCGAGCGCCGCCCGGGCCGCGAGCAGACCGAATAGGGCGTGCGCGCCGAGGGTGTCGAGCCCGCGCATCGGCGCGAACCAGGGGAAGAGGTGGGAGAAGCCGTGCAGGTTCGCGACGTAGAGCGCGGCGCCGAAGGCGACCCCCGCCAGGGGCACGAGCGCGCGCGGCAGGTCCCTGCCCACGCTCGCCAGCGCCACGGCGTAGAGCATCGCGAGCGCGGCGTGCACCGCGAGCCCCACCGCGACGATGCCGGGATCGAAGACGTCCGCCGGCTCGAGCGCCCCGCGGCCCAGCGCGATGGCCGCCATGAGGCGCGGCAGCTTCGCGGCCGGCTCCCCGTAGAGGGAGACGGAGAGGACATAGAGCACGAGGAAGGCCACGCCCCCGGCGAAGAGCCCGGCGAGCAGCGCGCGGGGCACGGCGAGGCGGCGCGTCGCGCGCCGGGCCGGGCCGGCGCAGCGGCGGGAGACCGGGAACTCGACCATGGCGCGCACCTCCAGGAAGATGGCCTGGTCCCATTGGACCTCGTCCGGGCGGCGCAGGGAATCGGCGCGGCCGCACGGCGCGTGTAGGAGCGCAGGCGGGCGCCGCGTGGGAATCGCGCGGACGCTGCCGCGCTACGCGCAGAGCACCGCGCCTTCCGCGGCGAGCCGCTCGACCTGCGCCTCGGAGTAGCCGAGGCCCGCGAGCACCTCGCGGGTGTGCTGGCCGAGGAGGGGGGCGGCACGGGTGACGGCCCCGGGGGTGTCCGAGAACTTGATCGGCAGTCCCAGCGCGTTCATGCGTCCGGCCCGCGGGTGCTCGACCTCGACCACCATCTCGCGCGCCTTCACCTGGGGGTCGGCGAGCATGTCCCCGATCCGGTTGACCGGTCCCACGGGCACGCCCGCCGCCTCGAAGTCGCGGATCCATTCGGCCGAGGAGCGCGTGCGCAGCCGCTCGGAGAGGAGCGGCGTGAGCGCCTCGAGGTTGCGCATCCGGTCCGAATTGGCGAGGAAGCGCGGGTCCTGGGCGAGCTCCGGGCGCCCGATCACCTTCGCGATGCGCTCCCAGTTCGACTGGTTCGCCCCGCCGACGTTGATCCATCCGTCGGCGGTGGGGAACGCCTGGTAGGGCGCGGTGAGGATGTGCGCCGAGCCCGACGGGCCGGGGTTCTTGCCGGTGGCGAAGTAGATGGCCGCCTGCCAGTAGGTCTGCTGGATCGCCGCTTCCATGAGCGAGGTCTCGACCATCTGGCCGCGCCCGGTGTGCTGGCGCGCGAGCAGCGCCGAGACGATGCCGAGGGCGGCGAAGATGCCGGCGTTGATGTCGGCGATCGAGGTGCCGGACTTGACCGGCGGCCCGCCCGGCTCGCCGGTGACGCTCATGATCCCGGCGAAGCCCTGGGCGATGAGGTCGAAGCCGCCCTTGTCCGCGTACGGGCCCGTGCGCCCGTAGCCGGAAACCGCGCAGTAGACGAGGCGCGGGTTGAGCTGGCTGCAGCACGTCGTAGCCCAGGCCCAGCTTCTCGAGCGTGCCCTTGCGGTAGTTCTCGGTCACCACGTCGGCGTCGGCGAGCAGGCGCTTGACCACCTCGAGCCCGCCGGGCTTCTTGAGGTTCACCGCCATGCCGCGCTTGTTGCGGTTGAGCATCATGAAGGCGGCGCTCTCGCCCGCGATCGCCGGCTCCGAGTAGCTCCTCGTGTCGTCGCCGCCGGGCAGCTTCTCCACCTTGATCACGTCCGCGCCCATGTCGGCCAGCAGCATGCCGCACGTCGGGCCGGCCATGATCTGCGCCAGCTCCACCACCTTGATGCCTTCCAGCGGTCCTTTCACTTCGTCTTCCTCGGGTTACTTGTAGAACAGGTGCACGAGGCCCAGGCCCGTGGCGGGGATGTAGGTCACCGCGAGCAGGATCGTCACGAGCACCGCGATGAACCGCAGGTTGGCCCGCGTGACCTCCCACACGCTCGCCTTGGCGATCGAGCAGGCGACCATGAGCACCGAGGCCACCGGCGGGGTCTGCTGGCCCACGCCCAGGTTGATCGTCACGATGAGGCCGAAGTGGATCGGGTCGATGCCCACGCTTCGCACCAGCGGCATCACGATCGGCACCACGAGGATGATCGCCGCGGCCGAGTGCAGGAACATGCCCAGCGCGAGGAAGAGCACGTTGAGGAGCGCGAGCACGACCCACTTGTTCTGCGTGAACTCGCCCACGGCCTGCGCGAGGTGCTGCGGGGCCTGGATCTCCGTGAGGTAGGCGCCCAGCAGCGCAGAGGCGGCCACGAGCAGCATCACGACGGCCGTCTGCACGCCGCCCTCGATCATCGCGGCCTTGAGGTGCCCGAGGTCGAGCTCGCGGTAGATCACCAGCCCCACGAAGAGCGAGGCCATCACCGCCATCGCCGCGCCCTCGGTGGCGGTGACGACGCCGCCGAAGATCGCACCGAGGATGATCATCGGCAGCGAGAAGGCCCAGAAGGCCTCGCGGAAGGTGGCGCGCACCCGCGCCCACTGGAACTTCTCCTCGATGGGCAGGTTGTAGCGCCGCGCGAGCCAGTAGGCCATGCCCATGAGGCCCAGCCCGCCCAGGGCGCCCGGCACGATCCCGGCCACGAACATCTGGACCACCGAGGTCTCCGCCATCACGGCGTAGAGGATCATCGGGATCGACGGCGGGATGATCACGGCCAGCGTGGCCGAGGAGGACAGCACCGCCGCGGCGAGCGGGGCGGGGTAGCCCTTGCTCTTCATCGCGGGGATGAGGATCGAGCCCAGCGCCGAGACGTCGGCCACCGCCGAGCCGGAGATCTCGGCGAAGAAGAGCGAGGTGCCGATGGCCACCATGGCGAGGCCGCCGCGCACGAAGCCGAGGAGCGCGCTCGCGAACGCGATGAGGCGCCGCGAGATGCCCGAGGCGTTCATGATCGCCCCGGCCAGGATGAAGAGCGGAATGGCGATCAGCGGGAAGCTGGTCGCGCCGTTGTAGAGCTCGATGGGCAGGTTGACGAGCGAGTCGGTGCCGTGGGAGACCGCCATCGCCACCACGGCCACGATGCCGAGCGCCACGGCGATCGGCACGTCGAGCAGGACCAGGCCCAGCACGCAGGCGAAGAGCAGCAGGATCGCCATGTCAGTGCGACGCTCCCCCGGCCGCGGCGCCCGGCGCGCCCTTCCACGCCTTCGAGAGCACCGCCGGCAGCGTGAGGATCTCGGCCGCCACGATGAGCACCGAGCTGATCGGCACCACCGACTGCACCCAGGTGATGGGGATGTCGGGCAGGCTCACCAGCGTGTCGCCGGAGAGCACGCCCAGCACCCGGTAGCCCATCCAGCCCATCAGCAGGAAGAACCCGATCGTGAGCGCCTCGGCCAGCACGCGCAGCGCGAGCTTCGGTCCCCGGGGCAGCAGCGCCATCACCTCGGGACAGCCGATGTGCGCGCGCTTCACCGACGCGAGCGCGGAGCCGTAGAAGGTGAGCCAGGCGAGCAGGATCGAGGCGATCTCGTCGTACCAGACGAGCGACTGCCCGAAGCTGCGGTAGACCACCCCGATGCTCACCTCCACGAACAGCACCGCCATGAGGGCGATGACCACCCACTCGAGGGCCTTCTCGTAGGCCCCGCGCACCGCGTCGATCGTCATGCGTTCACTTTCCCAGCGCGATGGCCTTGTCGATGACGGCCTTGGAGCCCTTCACTTCCTTCTCGAACTCCTGGTACACCGGCTTCGAGGCCTTCACGAAGGCGTCCTTGTCGGCGTCGTTCACCTGCATGCCGGCGGCCTTGAGCTTGTTGAGCAGGTCCTCGTCGGCCTTCGCCGCGAACTCGTAGACGAACGCCTGGTTCTCCCTGGCGGTGTCCTCGAGGATCCTGCGCACGTCCTTCGGCAGCTTCGCCCAGCGCTTCTTGCCCACCGTCACGTAGGCCGGCGTGTAGACGTGGCCGGTCATCGAGAGGTACTTCTGCACTTCCTGGAACTTGGCGCTGTAGATCTGGGTGAGCGGGTTCTCCTGGCCGTCCATCACGCCCGTCTGCAGCGCGGTGAATACCTCCGAGAACTTCATCGGCGAGGGGTTCGCGCCGTAGGCCTGGAACATCTTCACGCGCCACTTGCCGTTCGGCACCCGCAGCTTGATGCCCTTCAGGTCGCCGGGGACGTTGATCGGGTGCTTGTTGTTGGTGATCTGGCGGAAGCCGTTCTCCCATACCCCGATCACCTTGAGGCCCTTCTTCTCGGCCGCCGGCTCGATCTTCGACCAGAAGAGCGCCTTCTCGATCTTCTTCATGTGCTCGCGGCTCTTCACGAGGTAGGGCATCTCGAAGACGCCGAAGATGTCCGCCTCGGACGACATCACGGTGGAGGGCAGGGCGATGTCGACGGTGCCGAGCTTGAGCTTCTGCAGCAGCTCCTTGTCGCCGCCGAGCTGGCTCGAGCCGTAGACGACGACCTTGGCCTTGTCGCCCAGCTTGGCGTTGGCCTTCTTCGCGAACTCCTCGGCGGAGGCGGCGAAGAGCGAGCCGGGGTTGCCGACGTGGCCGAACTTGATCTCGAGCTGTGCGAGGGAGGGCAGCGCGGCGAAAAGGGCGGTCGCCGCCAGTGCGCGCCACAGGGTGCGTGCTTGCATGGTTTCTCCTCAGGGGGTTGTTTGACTTGCGCCGGCTAGTCTAATCGCACGGGGCGGCCCCCGTCGATTGACGCCGATCATGGAGCGGGCCGGGCGGCGCGTACAATCCCCACGTGTCCGCCGCCACGCCCGCCTCCTCCGTCCGTCCCGCGCCGGGAAGCCTGCGCGACGACGCGACCGTGATCTCCCTCGTGGGCTTCGCCCACGGCACCTCGCACTTCTTCCACTTCGTGCTGCCGCCGCTTTTTCCCTGGCTCATGCGCGAGTTCGGCCTCACGTTCACCCAGGTGGGCTCGGCGATGACCGTGTTCTTCGTGGTCTCGGGCGTGGGCCAGGCGCTCGCCGGGTTCGCCGTCGACCGGTTCGGCGCCCTGCGGGTGCTCTGCGGCGGCGTGGGCCTCCTCGCCCTGGGGGGCCTGGCGCTCGCCGGCGCGCAGAACTTCCCGATGGTGCTCGCCGCGGCGGGCATCGCCGGGCTCGGCAACTGCGTCTTCCACCCCGCCGACTTCACGCTGCTCAACCGGCGCGTGTCCCCGGCCCGGCTCGGCCACGCCTTCTCCGTGCACGGCCTCGCCGGCAGCCTCGGCTGGGCGGCGGCACCCGTGTTCGTCCTCGGCATCGCGCAGGCGGCGGGCTGGCGCATGGCCGCCCTCGGCGCCTCGGGCGTGGGTGCCCTCGCGCTCGCCTTCCTGTGGTGGAACCGCTCCCGCCTCGACGATACCGAGCGCCACGCCGCGCCCGATCCCGCCGCGCGCAAGGGCGGCTCCTTCGCGTTCCTCGGCGTGGGCGTGGTGTGGATGTGCTTCGCGTTCTTCCTCGTGTCCGTGATGGCGTTCGGGGGGCTGCAGAATTTCGCCCCGCCGATCCTCGAGCGCACGTACGGCGTCACGCTGGCGCTCGCCACGTCCGGGCTCACCGCCTACCTCCTCGGCAGCGCCGCGGGCGTGGCCGCCGGCGGCTTCGTCGCCTCGCGGGGCGAGCGCCAGGAGCGGCTCGTCGCGGCCGCGCTCGGCTGGGCGGCGGCCTGCTCGATCGGGCTCGCCTCGGGCGCGGCGCCGGCGTGGAGCCTCGTGTGGCTGATGGGGATGATGGGCTTCGGCGTGGGTTTCTCCGGCCCCTCGCGCGACATCCTCGTGCGCCGTGCCGCGACGAGCACCTTCGGCTCGGCGGCCTACGGGCGCATCTACGGCTTCGTCTACTCGGGCATCGACACGGGGCTCGCCATCGCGCCCCTCGCCTTCGGCCTGCTCATGGACGCGGGGCGCTACGCGGGCGTGCTATGGGGCGTGGCGGCGCTGCAGGTGCTCGCGATCTTCACCGCCCTCGGCGTCGGGCTGCGCGCCCGCTCGGCCTGAATCCCCCGCCGGCAGCGCGAGCTGCCCGCCGTAGCCGGTGAGCTCGAGGTAGCCGCGCCCGGTCGCGCTGCCCGCCAGGCGCACCGCCCCTTCCCAGTAGAGCGTGCCGGTGCTCGCGCGCGCGTCGAGCTCCTGGTCTTCCATGAGCGCTCGCAGCGTCCATTCCCGATCGCCGATCCGCACCGCCATGGAGGTCGGATAGCGCACGCCGGTATGGGGCGACTTCCAGGTGCCCAGCGGGCGGAAGGCGACCTCCGCGCCCTGGTAGGTGAGGGGCGCCGCGCCGGGCGCGCGCAGCGTGGCCTGGGTCCAGAGCGCTGCGCCGTCCTTCGAGCGCATGCGGAAGGCCATGAGCGCGCTGCCGTCGTCGAGGTTGGCCCCCAGCCAGTCCCAGCCGGACGCGTCGGCGGGCAGCAGATGGCTGGACCACTCGTGGTCGAGCCACGCCTTGCCGTTCACGGCGACGGTCCGGCCGTCGATGCGAACCCGCCCCGCGACGGCGAGCTGCGGCTCGCTGTAGTACTCGCTCGCCTCGCCGCGCCCCGGGCCCTTGCGGCTGTAGCCGCGCTCGCCCTGCAGCAGCACCGGCTGCGTGGGCGCGAGGCGCAGGTCCAGGGCGAAATCGCCGGCGTCGACGCGCGCCTCGTACGCCGCGGTCCCGCGCGCGAGGCTCCACCCGTCGATGCGCACGTCGGTGTCGGCGGTGCTCGCCGCGACGAGCCCGTCGAGGGCGCGCCCGGCGCGCTCGGCGTGCAGGTAGCGCTGCCGCGACGGCTGCGCCAGCGCGGCGTGCGCGAAGAGGATCTGCGCCGGGTTGAAGCGCCCGGGGCGCCCTTCGGCCGCGAGGTTGCGCACGCGGAAGAAGGTCACCTGGAATCCGAGCGGCCCGCCGGGCGCCTCGAGCTGCCCGGTCACGTACCACCACTCGATGCGGTGCCCGGGATGGGCGCCGAAATCGCGCGGGAAATGCAGCGCGCGCCCCGGCACGACGGGATCGAACGCCCGCGCGTGCACGGCCAGGGCGGCGGCGAGGAGCGCCAGCGCGGCGAGCGCCCTACGCATCGTCCTTCACCGCGGCCACCGCCTCGTGCCGCACCGCGAGCGCGCCGCTCGCGCGGGCTCCGAGCGCGCACAGCGCCACCACGGCCGCGGCGAGCGCCGCCAGCGCCGCCACCGGCCAGTGGACCTCGATCGTCCAATGGAAGGACTGGCGGTCGACCACCTGCACGAGCACGAGGCTCACCGCCGCCCCGGCGGCCAGGCCGATGCCCGCGCCGAGCGCGCCCGCCGCCGCGCCCTCGAGGGCCAGCATGCGCAGCACGTCGCGCCGGCGCAGGCCGAGGAAGCGCAGCACCGCGAACTCGCGCCGGCGCGACCAGGCGAGCGCCGCGAAGCTGCTGGTCACGCCCGCCAGCCCGATGGCCACCGCGATCGCCTCCAGCGCGTAGGTGATGGCGAAGCTGCGGTCGAAGATCGCGAGCGAGCGCCGGCGCAGGCCCGCCGCGTCCTCGAAGCGGATGCCGCGCGCGCCCCCGAGTGCCGCGCGCACGGCCGACTCGGCGCGCGCCATGTCCACGCCGGGGGCGAGGCGGATGGCGAGGTCGTCCGCGCGCGTGTCCCCGGTGAGGCGGCGATAGTCCTCGCGCGGCATGATGACCGCGCCCCAGGTGCGCGCATAGTCGCGGATGATCCCCGCCACGCGCACGCTCACCTCGCGCCCGGCCACCGGCAGCGTCACCACGTCGCCCGTCTTCCACCCCTCGATGTCGCGCGCCGCCTCGGAGATCCACACCGGCGGGCGCGGGCCGGGCGGCGGCAGGTCCGGCGGCCGGGCGCGGAAGCCGGCGAGCACGCGCGCGTTCACGGGGCGGGCGATGAGGGTGAGGGGCACCGAGCGTCCCTCGGCCACGAGCCGGTCGTAGCGCAGCGTCTCGAGCTCGGCCACCTCGGGCAGCCGCGCCACCCGCTCCTGCTCGTCGAGGGTGAAGTACCCGAGGTCGCCGCCCGGGCCGGCGCGCACGTAGAGGTCCGCGTGCACCACGCCGTGCAGCCAGTCGTCGAACGAGACGCGGAAGGAGAAGACCATGATCGCCATCGCGGCGCAGAGGGTCGCGCTCACCACGATGCCCGCGACGCTCGCGGCGAGATGGCCGGGGAGATGGCGCACCTGGGCGAGGGCGAGGGCGGCCACGGGCGCCTCGGGCGTGGCCGCGCGGGCGAGGAGCACGCGGCAGGCGGGGCCCACCGCCGCCACCGCCGCGGCGAGCCATGCGGCGATCGCGGCGTAGCCGCCGAGCGGCAGCCCCGCCACGGGCGGCGCGGCGAGCAGGGGAACGCCCGCGAGCAGCAGCACGACCACGAGCAGCCCGCCGCGGCGCGGGATCGCGGGCAGGTCGAGGGCGCGGTCGCGCAGCGCCTGCGCGATGTCGAGCCGGCCCAGGCCCCGCGCCACCCAGAGGGCGCCGCCCACGCTCATCGCCGCGCCGAGGAGCGCGATCGCGCCGAGGGCCGCCGCGTCGGCCGTGAAGCGCGCGTCCTCGGCGCCGAAGTAGCCGGCGCCCAGGTCGGGACCGAAGCGCTGGAGCACCGCGCGGCTGGCGAGCACGGCGAGCACCGTGCCGACCGCGGCGCCCACGACGCCGATCGCCGCCCCCTCGAGGCCCAGCAGGACCGCGATCCCGCGCCGGGTCATGCCGAGCGCGCGCAGCAGCGCGAGCTCGCGGCGGCGCTGCGCCGCCTGCAGCGCCAGCGTGGAGAAGACGAGGAAGGCGCCCGTGACGAGCGCGACGAAGGCGAGCGCGTCGAGGTTCACCCGGTACGCGCGCGAGATGTCGGCGGCGCGTCCGGCGGCCGCCGACGGCACCGAGGCCACGACGCCCGGCGGCAGCAGGGGGGCGAGGCGGTCCCGGAAGCGCCCGGTATCGACCCCGGGGACGAGGCGCAGGTCGATGCGCGTGATGCGCCCGAGCCAGCCCAGCCGCTCCTGCGCGGCGGCGATGTCGACCACGGCCACCTCGCCGCCCTCGCCGAGGCCGGGGAGGATGCCCGCCACGCGGAAGTCCACCTCGCCGGCGGCCGCGTACAGGCGCAGCGTGTCGCCGCGCGCGAGCCCCAGGTGCGCCGCCGCCGTGGGGGAAAGCCAGGCGTTGCGCGGGTCGAGGAAGGCGGCGGCGCCCGCGCCGCCGGCCGGGGCCGACGTGAGGGCGGGCTGCAGGCGGGCGGCCCGGAACGGGTCGATGCCGAGCACGCGCACCGTGGCGCCCGCGGCGCCGGCCACGGCCGCCTCGACCGCGACCACGGGGCTCGCGGCTTCCACGCCGGCGAGCCGCGCGATCGGGGCGAAGGCCCCGTCGTCGAAGCCGTTGCGCGGGCCGCGCACCTCGATGTCGGCGCTGCCGGCGAGCGCGCGGGCCGAGCGGTCGATCTCGGCGAGCGCGGAGGTGTGCACCGTGTGCACGGCGCCGGCGAGCGCCACGCCGAGGGCGATGGTCGCCGCGGCGAGCGCCAGGCGTCCGGCGTTGGCGAGGAGCGCGCCGCGCAGGAGTGCGGCGAGGAGCGAAGCGTTCACGGGCCGGGGGCGGCGACGAGGCGCCCGCGCACGAGGCGCAGCACGCGGTCGGCCCGGGCGGCGGCGACGGGCGAATGGGTCACCATCAGCGCCGCGGCATCGGCGCGCTTCACCGCCGCCTCGAGGCAGCCCAGCACCGCCGCGGCGCTCGCCTCGTCGAGGTTGCCGGTCGGCTCGTCGGCGAGCAGCAGCCGCGGGCGGTGCACGAGCGCGCGCGCGATCGCCACGCGCTGCATCTCGCCCCCGGAAAGCGAGCCCGGTTGCCGCGCGCCGAAGCCGCGGAGCCCGACCGCGTCGAGCGCCTCGCGCGCCCGGGCCTCGCGCTGCGGGCGCGCCGTGCCCAGCAGCGCCAGCGGCAGGGCGACGTTGCCCGCCACGTCGAGGTAGGGAAGGAGGTGGAAGGCCTGGAAGACGAAGCCCACATTGCGCCGGCGCCAGAGGGCCAGCGCGTCGTCGTCGCCGTAGTCGAGCGCCGTGCCGTCCAGCCGCACCTCGCCGGCGTCGGGGCGGTCGAGACCGGCCACGATGTGCAGCAGCGTCGACTTGCCCGATCCCGACTCGCCGACGATCGCCGCCCACTCGCCGCGGCCCACCGCGAGGTCGACGCCCGCCAGGAGCGGTGCGCCGGGCCCGAAGGACTTCGCGAGCCCTCGCACCTGCAGCATGGCTATCCAGGCCCCCCGTGGCGGGCCGTCATCGCGCGCGTTCCAAACGCCGTTCCCGCCGGGCGGGGCCTATTGCCCGCTGATGTAGTGCTCGAGCTGCTCGATCGTGAAGTCCTGCTCCTCGATGATGCTGCCCACGATGTCGCGGATCGAGATCATGCCCGCGACGTGCCCGTCTTCCACCACCGGCAGGTGGCGGATCTGGTGCTCGATCATGAGCGCCATGCACTCGCGCGTGGTGCTGCGCGGGCTGACGCACACGACCTGGGGCGACATGATGTCGGCCACCCGGGTCGTGTCCGACGAGCGCCCCTGCAGCACGATCTTGCGCGTGTAGTCCCGCTCGGAAAGGATTCCCGCCAGGCGCATGCCGTCCATCACCAGCGCGGCGCCCACGTCCTCGGCCGCCAGCACCTTGATCGCGTCGAGCACGGTGTCGGCCGGCCCCACGGTCACCACGCGCCCGGCCCTGCTCGCCAGCATTTCGGCCACCGTCTTCATCACCGGCCTCCTTTCCGCTCACATGTTCGGGTAGTTCGGGCCCGCCGCCGCCCTCCGGTGCCACCCACATGATGTTCTGCGCGGGATCCTTGATGTCGCAGGTCTTGCAATGCACGCAGTTGGCCGCGTTGATCTGCAGCCGCGTCGCCGTCGCCGCTCCTTCACGAATTCGTACACACCCGCCGGGCAGTAGCGCCTCTCGGGACCGGCGTACACGGGCAGGTTGAGCCGGATCGGCACGCGCCGCATCCTTCGAGCGTCAGGTGGGACGGCTGGTCCTCCTCGTGGTTGGTGTTGGAGAGGAAGACCGACGAGAGCCGGTCGAAGGTCAGCACGCCGTCGGGCTTGGGATACGCGATCGGCGGCCGCGCGTTCCTTCGGCAGCAGCGTGTCGTTGTCGGCATGCGCGGTGCCGAGCGTCCACGGCGCCCTGCCGCGCAGGCAGCACCTGGTCGATGCCGACCATCAGCGAGCCGAGGTAGAGCCCTTGCGCGACATCCACGGCTTGAAGTTGCGCGCGCGGTACAGCTCGTCGTGCAGCCAGCTGCGCGGAAGGCCTCGGGATAGGCGCTCGAGCTCGTCGCGGCCGCGGCCGGCGGCGAGCGCGTCGAACGCCGCCTCGGCGGCGAGCATGCCGGTCTTGATCGCGGCGTGGCTGCCCTTGATGCGCGAGGCGTTGAGGAAGCCGGCGTCGTCGCCGACCAGCGCGCCGCCGGGGAAGACGAGCTTCGGCAGCGACTGCAGCCCGCCGGCGGTGATCGCGCGCGCGCCGTAGGCGACGCGCTTGCCGCCCTCGAGGAAGCCGCGGATCGCCGGGTGCGTCTTGCAGCGCTGGAACTCCTCGAACGGGGTCAGGTACGGGTTCGCGTAGTCGAGGCCGACCACGAAGCCGCACCGCGACCTGGCCGTTCTCGCAGGTGATAGAGGAACGAGCCGCCGTAGGTGTCGGCGTCGAGCGGCCAGCCGGCGGTGTGCACGACCAGCCCCGGGACGTGGCGCGCCGGGTCGACTTCCCACAGCTCCTTCAGGCCGATGCCGTAGACCTGCGGGTCGCGTCCCTCGCGCAGCCCGTAGCGCGCGCTGCAGCTGCTTGCCGAGGTTGCCGCGGCAGCCCTCGGCGAAGATCGTGTACTTCGCGTGCAGCTCCATGCCCGGCTGGAAGCGCGGCGGTCTTCTCGCCGTCCCGGCCGATGCCCATGTCGCCGGTGGCCACGCCCTTGCACGCGGTCGTCCTCGTGTAGCAGCACCTCGGCCGCCGCGAAGCCGGGGAAGATCTCGACGCCCAGCGCCTCGGCCTGCTGCGCCGAGCCAGCGGCACGAAGTTGCCGAGGCTGACCGACGTAGTTGCCGTCGTTGCTGGAAGCAGCGCGGGCAGCAGGAAGTTGGGGCACCTGCGACGAGCGCCGACGTCGGTGAGGAAGAGGAACCGGTCCTGCGTCACCGGCTGCGTCGAGCGGCGCGCCGCGCGTCCTTCCAGTCGGGGAACAGCTCGGCGAGCGCGCGCGGGTCCATCACCGCGCCCGACAGGATGTGCGCGCCGAGCTCGGAGCCCTTTTCGAGCACGCACGACCGAGACCTCCCGGCCCTGCTGCGGCGGCGAGCTGCTTCAGCCGGATCGCGGTGGCGAGCCCGGCGGGACCGGCGCCGACGACCACCACGTCGTACTCCATCGATTCGCGTTCGGGCATTCGGCTGCGGGGCGGCGTGCGGGAGGATAATCGGATTATAGCGACCGACCCGCGAGCGCCCCGCCATGTCCGACCCCGTGCACGTCGTCTGTCCCCACTGCGACACCGTCAATCGCGTCGCGCGCGAGCGCCTCGGCGACGGGGCGGCGTGCGGCAAGTGCAAGCGCCGCCTGTTCGAGGGCCACCCGGTGGCGCTCACGACGGCGAGCTTCGAGCGGCAGGTGGGCGCGAGCGGGATCCCGGTGGTCGTGGATTTCTGGGCGGCCTGGTGCGCGCCGTGCCGGATGATGGCGCCGGCCTACGAGCAGGCGGCCGCGCGACTGGAGCCGCGCGTGCGGCTCGCCAAGCTCGACACCGAGGCCGCGCCCGAGGTGGCCGCGCGTTTCGGCATCCGCGGCATTCCCACCGTCATCGCGTTCCGCGGCGGGCGCGAGGTCGGGCGCCAGTCGGGCGCGATGGACCTCGCCACGCTGCTGGGCTGGATCGGCTCGCAGCTGCCGGAAGCGCGCGCCTAGCCTTCGCCCTCGACCACGCCGAACTCCGCGGGCACGCGCGCGTAGGGCAGCCGCGCGCCCGACCCGCGGGCGATCTCGAGCAGCCGGTCGGCGTCGGCGGCGGTCACCACGAACTCGACCTCGACGGTGAGGTCGCCCGCCAGCTCGAAGAACGTCGCCTCGTGCAGCACGCCGTGGCGCCCGTATCCGGCCATCGCCTTGAACGCCGTGCCGCCGTGGATGCCGGCCTTGCGCGCCGACTCGAGGAGCCATTCGTAGAGGAGCACCCCGTGCACCTTGCGGTTCTCGTGCACGTAGAAGCGCAGGAATACGCCTTGCATCGTCACCTCCCTGCCAACGCCCAGCCGGCGAGCGCGAGGCCGGCGAAGGTCATCGCGATCGACCCGGCCACGTGCGCGGCCAGGAGCGCCGCGCCCCAGCCGAGCTGCCCGCGGCCGAGGAGTGTGGTCGCTTCGGCCGAGAACGTGGAAAAGGTCGTGAGCCCGCCGAGGAAGCCCGTGGTCAAGAGCAGGCGCAGCTCCGGCGACAGCGCCTGGTAGTGCGTCACGAACGCCATCGCCACGCCCATGAGGAAGCCGCCGGCGAGGTTCGCGGCGAGCGTGCCCAGGGGCAGCGTGGGGAAGAGCCCGTTGAGGAGCAGGCCGAGGAGCCAGCGGATCCAGGCGCCGGCGGCCGCCCCGGCGCCCACGGCGGCGAAGGACAGCGCGTTCACGCCCCGGCCTGCGCGGGATCGCGCGTCCACGCGTTCATCACGCGCCGCGCCTCGCGCGCGACCTCGCTCGCGGTGAGCCCCGCCGGCCCCTCGCCGCGCGCCACGCATGCATCGGCCGCCGCCCCGTGCAGGCACACGCCGTACTGCAGCGCCTGCCAGGCGCCGAGGCCCTGGCCGAGGAGCGCGCCCACGATGCCGGCGAGCACGTCGCCGGTGCCGCCGCTCGCGAGCCCCGGATTGCCGGTGGCGTTGATCGACCAGTTCCCGTCGGCGGCGGCGCAGACGCTGCCGGCGCCCTTCAGCACGACCGCGGCGCGGAAGCGGCGGGCGAGGGCGAGGGCGGCGCCGACGCGGTCGGCCTGCACCTCGGCGGTGGCGAGCCCCAGCAGGCGCGCCGCCTCGGCCGGGTGCGGCGTGAGCACCGTGGCGCCGCGGGTGCGAGCGGCCGCGGCGTGCGCGAGCGCGTCGTTGTAGGCGAGGGTGTTGAGCGCGTCGGCGTCGAGCACGAGGGGCTTGGCGAGCGCCAGCAGCGCGGGCAGCAGCGTGCGCTCGAACATCGACACCGAGGTGGCCGACGGCGAGCGCCCGGCACCCGGTCCGGCGACGACGACGTCGGCTCCCGCCATCGTGTCGTCGATCGAGCGGAACATGAGCTCGGGGTGCACGAAGTCCGCGGCCGGCGCGTCGGGCGCGAGAAGCCCCACCAGCACCTTCCCGGCCCCGGCGTAGAGCGCGCCGCGGGCGGCGAGGAGGGCCGCCCCCACCATGCCGCGGTTGCCGCCCACGATGCCCACGGCGCCGAAGTCGCCCTTGTGGGCGGCGAGCGCGCGCGGCGGCAGCCACGGCGCGGCCCCTGCCGGCACGAGGAGGCTGCCCGACCCCGCCGCGGCCGCTTCCTCCTCGAGCCCCAGCGCGTCGCATCGCACCTCGCCGCAGTGCGCGGGCCCGTCGCCCGTGTGCAGGCCCGCCTTGCGCGCGATGAAGGTGAGGGTGCGCGTGGCGCGCACCGCCGCCCCGCGCACGCGCCCGGTCCGGCCGTCGAGCCCGCTCGGGACGTCGATCGCGAGCACCGGAGCGCCCAGCGCGTTCACGTGATCGACGATCTCGCGCAGCGCCGGGCTCACGTCGCGCTCGAGCCCGATGCCCAGCAGGCCGTCGACCACGAGGCCCGGGCGCAGCCCCGCGACCCAGGCGCGTTCCACGCGCCCGCCGCCGGCCGCGAAGCGCTCGCGGGCGCTGCGCGCCTCGGCGGCCTTCGGCTCCGCGCCCGTCGCGTCGAGCACGACCACGCGGTGGAATCGCGCGAGCAGGTGGGAGGCCGCCACCCACGCATCGCCGCCGTTGTTGCCGGGGCCGGCCAGCACGAGGATCGCCGCGCCGTCGTCCGGGGCCATGGCGCACGCGGCGTCGGCCACCGCGCGCCCGGCGCGCTCCATGAGCGGGGCGCCGGCGGCGAGCGCGCGCGCTTCCACCGTGCGCAGCTCCTCGAGGGTGAGGATGGGCAGGCGTGCGGCCACCGCGCGCCTCAGGCCGCGGCGGGCGCGCGCCGCGCCGTGCCCGGCGCCTCGGGGCGCAGCACGGTGTCGCGCGCCTCGGCCAGCGCGTCCGGATAGTCGCGGCTCGAGTGCAGGCCGCGGCTTTCGCGCCGCTCGAGGGCCGAGCGCACGATGAGCTCGGCGGTGAGGACGAGGTTCCTCAGCTCGATCAGGTCGTTGGAGACGCGGAAGTTGGCGTAGAACTCCTGGATCTCCTCCTGCAGCAGCTGGATGCGGTGGCGCGCGCGCTCGAGGCGCTTGGTCGTGCGCACGATGCCCACGTAGTTCCACATCGTGCGGCGCAGCTCGTCCCAGTTGTGCGAGATCACCACCTCCTCGTCGGCGTCGGTCACCCGGCTCTCGTCCCATTCGCGCAGCCGCGGGATCGGCGCCGCCGGCTGGGCGAGGATGTCCGCGGCGGCCGACTCCGAGAAGACGAGGCACTCGAGCAGCGAGTTGGAGGCGAGCCGGTTGGCGCCGTGCAGGCCGGTGCAGGCCACCTCGCCCACGGCGTAGAGGTTGTCGACCGAGGTGCGCGCGCGCAGGTCCGTGACCACCCCGCCGCAGGTGTAGTGCGCCGCCGGGACCACCGGGATCGGCTCCCGGACCATGTCGATGCCGAAGTCGAGGCAACGCGCGTATATCGTGGGGAAATGGGCCTTGATGAAGTCCGCGCCCTTGTGGGTGACGTCGAGGTAGACGCAGTCGATGCCGTGCTTCTTGATCTCGAAGTCGATGGCGCGCGCGACCACGTCCCGCGGAGCGAGCTCCGCGCGGGGGTCGTGGCGCGGCATGAACCGCTCCCCGTCGGGCAGCCGCAGGATCCCCCCCTCGCCGCGCACCGCCTCGGAGATCAGGAAGGACTTCGCGTGGGGGTGGTAGAGGCAGGTCGGGTGGAACTGGATGAACTCCATGTTCGCCACGCTGGTGCCCGCCCGCCAGCCCATGGCCACGCCGTCGCCGGTGGCGGTGTCCGGGTTGGTCGTATAAAGGTAGACCTTGCCCGCGCCGCCCGTGGCGAGCACCGTCCAGCGCGCCCCGATCGTCCTGACGCGCCCGGCGCGGATGTCGAGGACGTAGGCGCCCAGGGCCCGGTTGGGGCCGGCCGGGTCGAGGGCCTTGCGGGAGGTGATGAGGTCGACCGCGATGTGCCACTCGAGCACGTCGATGTTCGGGTGGCTCTTCACCTGGCCCACCAGGGTCTTCTGCACGGCGCTGCCGGTCGCATCGGCCGCATGGACGATGCGCCGGTGGCTGTGGCCGCCCTCGCGGGTGAGGTGCAGCTCGTCCTGGTTGGCGTCGTCGCGCGTGAAGGGCACGCCCTGGGCCACGAGCCACTCGACCGAGCGCCGACCCCGCTCGACCACGAAGCGCACGGCGTCGTCGTGGCACAGGCCCGCGCCGGCCACGTGGGTGTCCCGGATGTGGTCCTCGATGGAGTCGGTCCCCTCCATCACCGCGGCGATCCCCCCCTGGGCCCAGCTCGACGCCCCGTCGAGCAGCTCGTGCTTGGTCACGACGGCCACCCGCAGCCGCTCGGCCAGCCGGAGGGCGGCGGACATGCCGGCCAGACCACTGCCGATCACCAGGACGTCGTAATCGTTCAATGCGGGGAGGTCAGGATGGACGATCCGGGGAGCGATCCGTTGTGGGCGAAAGACCTACAAATGCAGGAACTCTTTTCCTACGCTCCTGTCTTCCACCCATATTCCGGAAATGCGCGCCAAAGGAATGAAAAATTTGAGCTTTATAATACCCCAGGAGGCCAAGAAGCCCTTCGTGGCGCCGCCCGCGCAGGCCGGCCTCGCGGCTGGCACCCCTTCTCCGACAAGAACATCCACCCAAGGGCGCATGAGCGACAGGGAAGCGGACCAGCAACTGGTCGAGCGCGCGCAGCGCGGGGACAAGCAGGCGTTCGAGCTGCTGGTGCTGAAGTACCAGCGCAAGCTCGAGCGGCTCCTCTCGCGCGTCATCCGGGACCCCGCCGAGATCGAGGACGTGGCGCAGGAGGCCTTCATCAAGGCCTACCGGGCGCTGCCGAATTTCCGCGGCGACAGCGCGTTCTACACCTGGCTCTACCGCATCGGCATCAACACGGCGAAGAACTACCTGATCGCCCTGGGACGGCGCGCGCCCACCTCCACCGAGTTCGACAGCGAGGAGGCGGAGAGCTTCGAGGACGCGGCGGGCCTGCGCGACATCAACACGCCCGAGAGCGAGCTCGCGAGCAAGCAGATCGCCCAGACCGTCAACGACGCGATCGGGGCCCTGCCCGAGGAGCTGCGCACCGCGATCACCCTGCGAGAGCTCGACGGGCTGTCGTACGAAGAGATCGCCCAGATCATGAATTGCCCGATCGGCACGGTCCGGTCGCGCATTTTCCGGGCCCGGGAAGCGGTCGCCGACAAGCTTCGGCCCCAGCTCGGGACCACGAAGGACAAACGCTGGTAACAACGATTTTCCGGGGCAGCAACCCCATGGTGCAGAAGGGTCCGCGCCGACAGAGCGCGGCCCGAGTGAACAGGAGCAGGTCATGACTCACGAAATTTCCTCGCTGATGGACGGCGAGCTGGACGGTCCTCAGGCCGAAGCCGCCATCCGGGCGTGTTGCGCGAGCGAGGAGCAGAAGCGCAACTGGTACCTCTATCACGCCATCGGCGAAGCGATGCGCGGGCAGCCCCCGGCCCGCCTCGCGGTGCCGGAGGCGACCTTCGCGGCGCTGCGGTCCGAGCCCACGGTGCTCGCCCCCCGCCGGCCGCTGCGCGGCACGATGACCCGCGTGGCGCTCGCCGCCGCGGCCTCGGTGGCGACCATCGGCGTGGTGGGATGGCTGGGGTCCCAGGGCGACGGCGCGCCGGTGCCGGCCCCGGTGCCGAGCGTGGCGAGCAGCGCGTCGACGATCCAGCCGGTGGCGAACACCGCGACGGTGGAGCCCGCCGCGCAGAACCTCGACGTGCGCGACTACCTGGTGGCGCACCGGCAGGTGCCGTTCGCCGAGCTCTACCGCCCCGTGAGCAACAGCACGGTGGCCCGATGAGGCGTGGCATGGCGGCCAGCGCCCGGCGCTGGCTGCCGGTCCTGGCGCTCGGTGCGGCGTGCGGGGCCCAGGCGGGCACCCCCGCCGACCCCCTGGGATGGCTGGAGCGCGCGGAGCAGGCGGCACGCGAAAGCTCGTACGTCGGCACGTTCGTGCACGTGAACGGGGACCGCATCTCCACCGTGCGCGTCACGCACGTCAACGCCTCCGGCGACGAGAACGAGCGCATCGAGGCGCTCGACGGCTCGCCCTACGAGATCGTGCGCCACAACGACGAGATGTTCTGCTATTTCCCGGACGCCAAGACGGTGCGCCTGGACCGGTTGATCAACGCGCGGTTCTTCCCGTCGCTGCTGCGCGGCACGCCGCAGACGGTCGACGCCAGCTACGACGTGAAGCTCGGCAGGACCGAGCGGGTGCTCGACTACGACTGCCGCTGGATCCACCTCGACCCGCGCGACGACCAGCGCTTCCCCCAGCGGCTGTGCTCCGAGGTCGGCACGGGCCTCGTGGTGCGGGCGAGGACGCTCGACGGCCACGGCCGCGTGCTCGAGCAGTACACCTTCACCGACCTCAAGATGGGACCCCACGTGGCGCACGGGAGCGTGAAGTCGCTCTTCGAGGCGCGCGTGAAGAAGTGGATCACCGACGCGCGCCCCCGCGAGGAGGCGAAGGGCGTGGACACCGGCTGGACGGTGGCGAGCCTGCCGCCCGGGTTCCACAAGGTGACCGAGCTGCGGCGCTCGCTTCCCGGTCGCCCCCATCCCGTCTCGCAGCTCATCTTCAGCGACGGGGTGGCGAGCCTGTCGGTGTTCGTCGAGCCCAACGGCCAGCCGGGGCGCAAGACCGAGGCGTCGAGCGAGGACGGCACCACGACGTTCTACGTGCGCCCCATGGGCGAGCAGCTCGTCACCGTGCTCGGGGAAGTGCCCCTCGCGACCGCCGAGCAGGTCGGCCGCAGCGTCTCCCACCGTCCCTGAGTCATAATGCGTCCCCGGTATCGCCCGCGCGCCGCGGCCCGCGGGCGATTCCCATAACGACACCGACAGGACCCGCTCCATGAATCGCCTGCACGCCCTCGCACTCAGCGCACTCCTCGCCGCCTCGTCCGCCGCCCTGGCCCAGCCGCCCGAGGCCGGTCCCAAGGCCGCGACCGGCGTGCACGGCTCCTCGGCGCAGGTCCTGCCCGACTTCGCCGACCTCGCCGAGAAGTACGGCCCCGCGGTCGTGAACATCACCACCGAGACGCGCGCGCGGCCGCACGCCGGCATCCCCGGGCTCTCGGAGGACGACCCGTTCTACGAGTTCTTCAAGCGCTTCATGCCGCCCGGGCAGGGCGGCCAGGCGCCGGGGCAGGGGCCCCGGGGGCCCGGCCAGCCCGCGCCCAAGGGGCCGCTGCGCCCCTTCGGCCTGGGCAGCGGCTTCATCGTCTCGCCCGAGGGCTACATCGTCACCAACGCGCACGTGGTCGAGAATGCCGAGGAGATCAAGGTCCGCCTCACCGACAAGCGCGAGTTCACGGCGAAGGTGATCGGCGTCGATCCGCGCAGCGACGTGGCCGTGCTCAAGGTCGCGGCGAACCACCTGCCCACGGTGAAGATCGGCGACTCGAACAAGCTGCGGGTGGGCGAGTGGGTGATCGCGATCGGCTCGCCCTACGGCTTCGCCAACAGCGTGACGGCGGGGATCGTGAGCGCCACCAGCCGCGAGAACCTGGCCTCCGACCCCGGCATGGACGCGGTGCCGTTCATCCAGACCGATGTGGCCGTGAACCCGGGCAACTCCGGCGGCCCGCTGCTCAACATGCGCGGCGAGGTGATCGGCATCAATTCCCAGATCTACTCGCGCACCGGGGCCTTCGCCGGCATCTCGTTCGCGATCCCGATCGACTACGCCTACGGCATCGCCGAGCAGATCATCAAGACCGGGCACGTGACGCGCGGGCGCATCGGCGTGGCGATCAGCCCCGTCACCCGCGACCTCGCCGAGGGCCTGGGGCTGCCCAAGGCGCAGGGCGCGGCGGTGGCGAGCGTCGAGGACGGCTCTCCCGCGGCCAAGGCGGGCCTGCAGGCCGGCGACGTGATCCTCAAGATCGACGGCCAGAACGTGGAGGGGGCGGCCGACCTGTCCCGCACGATCCGCGGCGTCAAGCCCGGCAGCCGCGTGAACCTCACCGTCTGGCGCAGCGGCAGGTCGCGCGACATCCCGGTGACGGTGGGCGAGTTCAAGGACGAGGAGGCCGGCGCGGGCGGGGCGGCCAAGCCCGGCAAGAGCGAGGTGAAGCCGAACAAGCTGGGCCTCGCGGTGACCGAGATCCCGGCCGAGCAGAAGAAGGCGCTCAAGCTCTCGGGCGGCGTGGCCGTGGAGGCGGTGGAGGGCGCGGCCCTCGCCGCCGGCATCCAGCCCGGCGACATCATCCTGCGGGTGAACAACACCGACGTGGCCGGCATGAAGTCCTTCAACGACGCGGTGGCGAAGCTCGAGCCGAAGAAGCCCGTGGCGCTGCTCGTGCGCGACGAGAACGGCACGCGGTTCGCGATCGTGCGCCCGGAATAGGAGTGGTCCCGAAGCTCACCGTCCTCAGCCGCGCGTACTGCCACCTTTGCGAGGAGCTGATCGCGGGGCTGCGCCGCTTCCAGGAGCGCTACGCCTTCGAGATCGAGGTGCTCGACGTCGACGCCGACCCGGGGCTGGAGGCGCGCTGGGGCGACAAGGTGCCGGTGCTGCTCGACGGGGATGTCGAGGTCTGCCACTACTTTCTCGACGCCGACGCCGTGGATGCGCGCCTCGCCCGGATGCAGTAGAATTGCTGCACCGCAAAAGGCCACGTCCGCGTGGCCTTTTCGCTTTTTCTCCCCCCGCAGGGGCGAACCTGGGACGCGGTTTCGCGCGTTCAGGCGTCAGGTAAATGGACCACATCCGCAACTTCTCCATCATCGCCCACATCGACCACGGCAAGTCGACGCTCGCCGACCGCCTCATCCAGCGCTGCGGCGGGCTGTCCGACCGCGAGATGGAGGCGCAGGTGCTCGACTCGATGGACCTCGAGCGCGAGCGCGGCATCACCATCAAGGCGCAGACCGCGGCGCTGCGCTACAAGGCGCGCGACGGGCGCGACGTACAAGCTCAACCTGATCGACACCCCGGGCCACGTCGACTTCTCCTACGAGGTCAGTCGCGGTCGCTGTCGGCCTGCGAGGGCGCGCTGCTGGTGGTCGACGCCTCGCCAGGGCGTGGAGGCGCAGACCGTGGCCAACTGCTACACCGCGCATCGAGCTGGGCGTCGAGGTGGTGCCGGTGCTCAACAAGATCGACCTGCCGCAGCGCGCGAGCCCGAGCGCGTGATCCAGGAGATCGAGGACGTGATCGGCATCGACGCCGACGACGCGATGCGCTGCCAGCGCCAAGACCGGCGAGGGCGTCGACGACATCCTCGAGGCGGTGATCGCGCGCATGCCCGCCGCCGCAAGGGCGATCCCGACGCGCCGCTCAAGGCGCTGATCATCGACTCGCTGGTTCGACAACTACGTCGGCGTGGTGATGCTGGTGCGCGTGGTCGACGGCACGCTCAAGCCCAAGGCGACCGCATCCGGCTGATGGCCACCGGCGCGGTCGCACCTGGTCGAGCAGGTCGGCGTCTTCACGCCCAAGTCGGTCGCGCGCGAGAGCCTCGCGGCCGGCGAGGTGGGCTTCATCATCGCCGGCATCAAGGAGCTGAAGGAGGCGAAGGTCGGCGACACGGTCACCGCGGCCGACGGGCCCGCGCGTCGAGCCGCTGCCGGGCTTCAAGGAGATCAAGCCGCAGGTCTTCGCCGGCCTCTACCCGGTCGAGGCGAACCAGTACGAGGCGCTGCGCGACGCGCTCGACAAGCTGCAAGCTCAACGACGCGCTCGCTGCACTACGAGCCGGAGGTCTCGCAGGCGCTGGGCTTCGGCTTCCGCTGCGGCTTCCTCGGGCTGCTGCACATGGACATCGTGCAGGAGCGCCTCGAGCGCGAGTACGACATGAACCTCATCACCACGGCGCCCACCGTGGTCTACGAGGTGCTCACCAAGCGACGGCGAGCTCGCCCAGATCGAGAACCCGTCGAAGCTGCCGGACCCGTCGACGATCGAGGAGATCCGCGAGCCGATCATCACGGGCGACGATCTATCATGCCGCAGGAGTACGTCGGCGCGGTGATGACGCTGTGCACGCAGAAGCGCGGCGTGCAGATGAACATGCACTACCACGGCCGCCAGGTGATGCTCACCTACGAGCTGCCGTTGAACGAGGTCGTGCTGGACTTCTTCGACAAGCTGAAGAGCGTCTCGCGCGGCTACGCCTCGCTCGACTACGAGTTCAAGGAGTACCGCGCGGCCGACCTGGTCAAGCTCGACATCCTGCATCAACGGCGAGCGCGTCGACGCGCTCTCGCTCATCGTGCACCGCGCGACAGCGCCAGTACCGCGGGCGCGAGCTGGCCTCGCAAGATGCGCGAGCTCATCCCGCGGCAGATGTTCGACGTCGCGATGCAGGCGGCGATCGGCGCCAACATCATCGCGCGCGAGAACATCAAGGCGCTGCGCAAGAACGTGCTCGCCAAGTGCTACGGCGGCGACATCACCCGCAAGAGGAAGCTGCTCGAGAAGCAGAAGGCGGGCAAGAAGCGCATGAAGCAGGTCGGCAGCGTGGAGATCCCGCAGGAGGCGTTCCTCGCCATCCTGCAGGTCGGGAAGTGAGCGGCGGGCGCATCGCCCGGGCCGCCCGCCCGGGAGGCGGGGGACAAGGTGCAGAAAGCTGATCGCGGTATCCTTGCCCGCGCGCGACGAGGCGGGCCCGGCGCACCGGCGGCGTGACTTTCGACGAACGAGGAACGAAGGCGAGGAAGGCGGAACGCGACAATGGCACAAGGCATGGACTGGCAGTTGATCGCGGTGATCGCGGCGGCGGCGAGCGCGGGCGTGATCGCGTGGGACCTCGTCGCCTCGCGCACGGGCGGCGGGTCCTCCGAGACGCGCCGCGGGCTGCTCGAGGTCGCCTGGCCCGTGCTCTTCATCGCCGCGATGGGGCTGCTGCTCAAGTTCACCGACTTCGCCGCGGTGCTGCTGCTCGCCGCCGTCATCACCGGCGTGATCTGGCTCTGGGACGCGCGCTGGGCCCGGACGCGGCGCACGGCCGGGGAGCCCGAGCCCGTCCTCGTCGACATGGCGCGGGCCTTCTTCCCGGTGATCGTGGTCGTGTTCATGATCCGCTCCTTCTGGGTCGAGCCGTTCAAGATCCCGTCGGGGTCGATGAAGCCCACGCTGCTCGTGGGCGACTTCATCCTGGTGAACAAGTACACCTACGGCATCCGGCTTCCCGTCATCAACGAGAAGATCATCGACGTGGGGCCGGTGCACCGCGGCGACGTGGTGGTCTTCCGCTACCCGGCCGACCCGAGCGTGGACTACATCAAGCGGGCGGTGGGGCTGCCGGGCGACAGCGTCGAGTACCGCGACAAGCGCCTGTTCATCAACGGCGCCGAGGTGCCGCTGCAGGCCACCGGCTTCTACACCGACGCCGAGCTCAACTACCTGCGCCTGCCCACCTTCCTCGAGAAGCTGGGCGGCCACAACCACCGGATGATGGTGGTGCCGGGGCAGCCGCCCGTGGACCTGGCCCAGGTCCGGCAATTCCCCCACCGGGACAATTGCGAATACAATGACCACGGCTTCCGGTGCAAGGTGCCGCCCGGGGAGTACTTCATGATGGGCGACAACCGCGACCAGAGCAGCGACAGCCGCTACTGGGGTTTCGTCCCCGACGACCACATCAAGGGGCGCGCCTTCCTCGTCTGGATGAACTTCGGGGACTTCAAGCGCATCGGGACGAGCATCGAATAGACGACCTGGGGAGGGTCATGGAGAAGCAGCGTGGCATCTCGTTGGTGGGTCTCATCGTCGTCCTCGTGGTGCTGGGGTTCCTCGGGCTCATGGCCGCCAAGCTGCTGCCGGTCTACCTCGAGTACTTCGGCGTGAAGAAGATGCTGACCGCGATGCAGAACACGGGCGAGCTCCAGGGGTCGGTGCTCGACATCCGCAAGGCCTACCAGCTTCGCAACGCGATCGAGGACGTGAAGAGCGTCAAGGCCGAGGACCTGGAGATCACGAACGAGGCGGGCGAGACGGTGGTCAGCGCCAACTGGTCGGTGAAGGTGCCGATGTTCGCCAACGTGAGCGCCTGCCTCGACTTCTCCGTCACGACGGCAAAGTGAGGCGAAAGGCGGGACGCGGCGAGGCGCTCGAAGGTCTCGACGCGCTCGAGTCCCGCCTGGGACATCGCTTCGCGGACCCGGATCTCGCGCGCCAGGCGCTCACCCACCGCAGCTTCGGCACCCCGCACAACGAGCGCCTCGAGTTCCTCGGCGACAGCCTCCTCAACTGCTCCGTGGCCACCCTCCTGTACGAACGCTTTCCCCAGCTGCCCGAGGGCGACCTCTCGCGGCTGCGCGCCACGCTCGTGAACCAGGCCTCGCTCTCGAAGGTCGCGGCGGCCCTCGATCTGGGCGAGCGCCTGCGCCTGGGCGAGGGCGAGCTCAAGAGCGGCGGCTTCCGCCGCCCGTCGATCCTCGCCGACGCCCTCGAGGCCCTGCTGGGCGCGGTCTTCCTCGACGCGGGCTTCGACGCGGCGCGCGGCGTCGTGCGCACGCTCCTCGCCGAGCGCATCGAGGGCGCGGCCGCCGGCCCCGTGGACAAGGACCCGAAGACGCAGCTGCAGGAGCACCTCCAGGGGCGGCGCCTGGCGCTGCCGCGCTACGCGGTGACGCACACCGTGGGCGAGGCCCACGACCAGACCTTCACCGTGGAGTGCCGGGTGGACGACCTCGGGATCGTGGCGAGCGGGCAGGGGCCCAGCCGGCGCGCGGCCGAGCAGCTGGCCGCCCAGGGCGTGCTGGCGCAGCTCGAGAAGCCGGCGCGGAAGCGCAAGCCGTGAGCGAGCCGTTGCGCTGCGGCACGGCCGCGATCGTGGGGCGCCCCAACGTGGGCAAGTCGACGCTGCTCAACCGGCTCGTGGGCGCGCACGTGGCGATCACCTCGCGCAAGCCGCAGACCACGCGCCACCGGCTCCTCGGCATCCACACCGACGCGCGCTCCCAGGTGGCCTTCGTCGACACGCCCGGCTTCCAGACCCGGCACGCCAACGCGCTGAACCGCACGATGAACCGGACCGTCGGGCAGGTGGCCTCCGAGGTCGACGTCGTCGTGCTGGTGATCGACGCGCTCGGCTGGGACGAGCGCGACGACCCGGTGCTGGCGCTCCTGCCGCCCGGCGCGAGCGTGATCCTCGCGCTCAACAAGGTGGACAAGGTGCGCGACAAGGCGCTCATCGCGCGCACGCTCGTCGAGGCGTCGGGCAAGCGCGACTTCGCGGCCCTCGTGCCGGTGAGCGCGGCCAAGGGCACGCAGCTCGGCGCGCTGATGGCCGAGATCCGCAAGCGCCTGCCCGAGGCCCCGCCGATGTACGAGGCCGACGAGATCACCGACCGGCCCGAGCGCTTCCTCGCCGCCGAGCTCGTGCGCGAGCGCATCTTCCGCCTGCTCGGCGACGAGCTGCCGTACGCGATCGCGGTCGACGTCGAGGAGTTCGAGGCCACGCCGCGGCTGCGGCGCATCTCCGCGGTGATCTACGTGGACCGGCCCGGGCACAAGGCGATCGTGATCGGCGAGAAGGGCGCCACGCTCAAGCGCATCGGCACCGAGGCCCGCCACGCGATGGAGGCGCTCTTCGGCTCGAAGGTCTTCCTCGCCCTGCACGTGCGCGTGAAGAGCGGCTGGGCCGACAGCGAGGCGGCGCTGCGGCTGCTGGGGTACCGCTAGTGTGGACAAGGGCTACGTCCTCCACACCTACCCGTACAAGGAGACCAGCCTCATCCTGCAGGTGTGGACCGAGAAGCACGGGCGCATGGGGCTCGTCGCGAAGGGCGCCCGGCGCCCGCGCTCGCCCGCGCGCAGCGTCCTCGTGCCCTTCCAGCCGCTCGCGCTCGACTGGTTCGGCCGCGGCGAGCTGAGGACGCTCAAGACCGCGGAGCCGGCCGCGCCGGCCATCCCGCTCGTGGGCGCGAGCCTGCTGTCGGCCTTCTACCTGAACGAGCTGCTGCTCAAGCTCACCACGCGCGACGATCCCCACGAGGAACTCTTCGCCGCCTACGACCGGGCGGTCGGCGAGCTGCGGGCGATCTCGCGGGCGATGGCGACGGACCGGGCGTGCGCCCCGCCCGCCGCGAGCGAGTCCATCGCGCCCACCGCGCGCGAGCCGCGCCCCGATCCCAACCGCGCGATCGAGCCGGTGCTGCGGCGCTTCGAGCTCGCGCTGCTGCAGGAGCTGGGCTACGCCGTCGAGCTCGGGCGCGAGGCGGGAAGCCATGCGCCCATCGAGCCGGACCGCGAGTACTGGTACGTGCCCGAGCGCGGCCCCTCGGCGGTGCGCGAAGGGGAGTCGGCTCCCCCGAATGCGGTAAAATTGCGCGGCGTCACGCTTCTCGACCTCGCGCGCGGCCGCCTGGACGTCCCCGAGACCGCCGCGCAAGCCAAGCAGCTCATGCGCCTGCTCGTCCACCAGGTCCTCGACGGCCAGCCCCTCGCCACCCGCGCGCTGGTGCGCGACCTGCAGCGCTTCGCGGGCGAGGACAAGGAACCCTGAAGAGATGATCGAGCTGGGCGTCAACATCGACCACGTGGCCACCCTCCGGCAGGCCCGCCGCACCTACGAGCCGGACCCGGTGTGGGCCGCGGTCGAGGCGCACCTCGGGGGCGCCGACGGCATCACGGTGCACCTGCGCGAGGACCGCCGCCACATCCAGGACGAGGACGTGCGCCGGCTGCGCGAGCTTACCCACATCAAGCTCAACCTCGAGATGGCCGCCACCGACGAGATGGTGGAGATCGCCCGGCGCATCCGCCCGGAGATGGCGATGCTCGTGCCCGAGGGCCGCGAGGAGGTCACCACCGAGGGCGGGCTCGACATCGTGGCCCAGGAAGCGCGCCTCAAGGCCGCCGTGGCGAAACTCGCCGACGCGGGGATCGTGACCAGCGTCTTCATCGACGCCGAGGTGGCGCAGGTGGAGGCGGCCGCGCGCATCGGCGCGCGCGTCTGCGAGGTCCACACCGGCCCGTACGCCCACGTCTTCCATTCCCGGGGCCGCGACGCGGAAAGCGCGCCCGTGGCCTCGGAGCTGGAGAAGGTCTGGCGCGCGGGCGAGGCGATCCGCGGCCTGGGCATGCGCTTCAACGCGGGCCACGCGCTCAACTACGCGAACGTGGAGCCGGTGGCGGCGCTGCCCGGCGTGCGCGAGCTGCACATCGGGCACGCGATCGTGAGCCGGGCGGTGTTCACCGGCATGCGCGAGGCGGTGCGCGAGATGAAGGCGCTCATGACGGGAGCGCGCGCCGCGGCGCGCCCGGCAACGCGGTGATCGTCGGCATCGGCACGGACGTCTGCTCGATCGGGCGCATCGCCCACGTGCTCGAGCGCCACGGCGAGCGCTTCGTGCACCGCATCCTCACGCCCGACGAGCGCGTGCGCTACGCGCGCACCCGCGACAAGGCGGGGCACCTCGCCAAGCGCTTCGCCGCCAAGGAGGCGTTCTCCAAGGCGATCGGCACCGGCATCCACGCGCCGTTCACCTGGCACGCGGTCGCGGTCGGCCGCGATGCGCGCGGCAAGCCCCTCATCGTCCCGGGCGAGGCGATGGGGCGGCACCTCGAGAGCCTCGGCGTGACCGCCGCGCACCTCTCGCTCACCGACGACGAGGACGTCGCGATGGCGTTCGTCGTCCTGGAAGGAAAGGAGCACGCATGAGGCTGGGTCCCGCGATGGTCGACGTGGCCGGGCTCGAGCTCGCCGCGGACGAGGCCGAGCGCCTGCGCCACCCGCAGGTGGGCGGCGTCATCCTCTTCGCCCGCAACTACGCCTCTCCGCTGCAGCTCGTGCGCCTCGTGCAGGCGATCCGCGCGCTGCGCTCCCCGCAGCTCCTCGTCGCCGTCGACCACGAGGGCGGGCGCGTGCAGCGCTTCCGGCACGGCTTCACGCCGATCCCGCCGATGGCGACCCTCGGGCGCCTGTGGGACGGCGAGCGCGCCCGGGCGCTGGAAGCGGCGCGCGGGTGCGGCATGGTGATCGCCCGCGAGCTCCAGGCCCACGGCGTCGACTTCAGCTTCACGCCGGTGCTCGACGTGGACCACGGCGAGTCGGGCGTCATCGGCGATCGCGCGCTGCACCGCGACCCCGAGGCGATCGCGCAGCTCGCCCACGCCCTGCAATCGGGCCTGCACGACGGCGGCATGGCGAGCGTGGGCAAGCATTTCCCCGGGCACGGCTACGTGCGCGCCGACTCGCACCTCGAGGTGCCCGTGGACGAGCGCACCTTCGACGAGATCGCGGCCTGCGACCTCGTGCCCTTCGAGCGGCTGGCGCGTTCCGGCATGGAGGCGATGATGCCGGCGCACGTGATCTACCCGCAGGTGGACGGCCAGCCCGCGGGCTTCTCGCGCGTGTGGCTGCAGGACATCCTGCGCGAGCGCCTGGGCTTCGACGGCCTGGTCTTCTCCGACGACCTGTCGATGGAAGGGGCGAGCACCGCGGGCGGTCCCGCCGAGCGCGCGCAGGCGGCGCTGGACGCCGGTTGCGACATGGTCCTGCTCTGCAACGATCCGAAGGCGCAGGACGCGCTCCTCGCCGGGCTCGAGGCGCGCCGCCTCGCGCCCTCGCTCGCCCGCCGCATCGAGGCGATGCGCGGCGGGGCGGTGAGCGACGCCGCCCTCGCGGCGAGCGCCGAGTACCTGGCGGCCGTCGAGAGCCTCGTGCCGATGCGGGCTGCGTGATGGGCGGGGCGCAGGGCGCGCCTCGGGACCTCGGCCCCGTCGTGGCGGGCCTGCCGAACCTGCCCGGCGTCTACCGCTTCCGCAACGCGGCGGGCGACGTGATCTACGTGGGCAAGGCCTCGGACCTGCGCAAGCGCGTGGCGTCGTACTTCCACAAGCACCACGCGAGCCCGCGCACGGCGATGATGGTCTCGCAGATCGCCGACCTCGAGGTGACGGCCACGCGCACCGAGGCCGAGGCGCTGCTGGTCGAGAACAACCTCATCAAGAGCCTCGCCCCGCGCTACAACGTCCTGTTCCGCGACGACAAGAGCTACGGCTACATCCTGGTGACCGGCCACGAGTACCCGCAGATCCGCTTCTATCGCGGGGCGCACCAGAAGGGCAACCGCTACTTCGGGCCGTTCCCGAGCGCCTGGAGCGTGCGCGAGACGATCGGCCACCTGCAGAAGATCTTCCTGCTGCGCACCTGCGACGACACCGTCTTCGCGCACCGCTCGCGCCCGTGCCTGCTGCACCAGATCCGCCGCTGCTCGGGCCCGTGCGTGGGGCTCGTCTCGCCCGCGGACTACGCGCGCGACGTGAGCCACGCCGCGCAGTTCCTCGAGGGCAAGGAGTCGGACGTGATCGAGGAGCTCAGCGGCAAGATGCAGGCGGCCTCGGAGGCGCAGCGCTTCGAGGAGGCGGCCCACTACCGCGACCAGATCCGCATGCTCCAGCGCATCCTGTCCGGGCAGGCGGCGGAAGCGACCGGGGCGGGCGACGTGGACATCGTGGCCGCGGTCGAGCGCGAGGGCACGTGGTGCGTGACCCTCGCGATGGTGCGCGGCGGCCGGCACCTGGGCGATCGCAGCTTCTTCCCGCACAACGCCGCGGGCAGCGACGCGCCGACGGTCGTCGAGGCCTTCCTCACGCAGCACTACGCGCAGCAGCCGGTGCCGGGACGGGTGGTATGCGACGCCGTGGACGACCCGGCGGCGCTCGAGGCGCTGCTCGCCGGCCTCGCCGGCCGCGCCGCGAAGCTCGTGACCCGGCCCATCGGCGAGTCGCGCACCTGGCTCGACATGGCGCGGCGCAACGCCGGGCTCGCCCTCGGGCAGCGGCTCTCGGCGCAGGCGACCCAGGAAGCGCGCGTGGCGGCGCTGCAGGAGTTCCTCGGCCGCCACGAGGCGCCGATCCACCGCATCGAGTGCTTCGACATCAGCCACACCATGGGCGAGGCGACCGTCGCCTCGTGCGTCGTGTACGACCGGGGTGCCATGCAAAGCGCGGAGTACCGGCGCTACAACGTGCGCGACGTGGCGCCCGGCGACGACTACGCCGCCATGTGCTACGCGCTGGGCGTGCGCTACCGCAAGCTCGCCGACGGCGAGGGCAAGACGCCGGACCTGATCCTCATCGACGGCGGCCTCGGCCAGCTGAACGCCGCGCGCGCCGTGATGGCGGACCTCGGCCTGCACGAGATTCCCATGATCGGCGTGGCCAAGGGGGTGGAGAGGAAGCCCGGCCTCGAGCAGCTCTTCGTGGCGGGCGAGGAGGCACCCCGGCGGCTTCCCCCCGAGCATCCGGCGCTGCACCTCATCCAGCAGGTGCGCGACGAGGCGCACCGCTTCGCGATCACGGGCCACCGGGCACGGCGCGGCAAGGCGCGCACCGCCTCGCGGCTGGAGCAGATCGGCTCCGTGGGGCCCACCCGGCGCAAGCGGCTGCTCGAGCACTTCGGCGGGCTGCAGGGCGTGGCCGCGGCGAGCATCGACGACCTGGCGCGCGTCGAGGGGATCAGCCGCACGCTCGCCGAGCGCATCTACCAGGAGCTGCACTAGTGCCGGTGCGCTTCAACTTCCCGCTCTTCCTCACCTGGTGCCGCATCGTGGCGATCCCGCTGTTCGTGGCGGTGCTCTACGTGCCGGAGTCGTGGATCAGCGAGCGCAACGCCAACGTGATCTCGATGTGGATCTTCATCGCGGCGGCGGTGACCGACTGGGCCGACGGCTGGCTTGCCCGGCGCTGGAACCAGACCACCTCGTTCGGGGCCTTCCTCGACCCGGTGGCCGACAAGCTCATGGTGGCCGCCGCCCTCATCGTGCTCACCGAGAAGGGGCTGGTGAACCCGCTCGTCTCGCTCATCATCATCGGGCGCGAGATCACGATCTCGGCGCTGCGCGAGTGGATGGCGCAGCTCGGGCAGTCGAAGAGCGTGGCGGTCAACATCCTCGGCAAGGTGAAGACCGTCTCGCAGCTCGTGGCGATCCCGTTCCTGCTCTTCAACGGCGTGCTCTTCGGGCTGTTCCACACGGTGCAGGTCGGCCGCGGCCTCATCTGGATCGCGGCGATCATCACGCTCTGGTCGATGGTCGTGTACCTCAAGGCCGCCCTCGAGTCGCCGCCGGGGAAGTAGGGCGCGATCGCACGGCCCCTGCGCGGCGGTTTCGTGGCCGAGGCGCGGAACCGGCGCGCGGCGGGCGGTTCCAAGGGCGAACGGGGAGGTCGCGAGGCCGCGTCCGCCTTGAACGCCTCCCGCAAAAACCGCTATAATTCAAACTCCTTGCGGCAGTAGCTCAGTTGGTAGAGCGCAACCTTGCCAAGGTTGAGGTCGAGAGTTCGAGACTCTTCTGCCGCTCCAGCTTGCACGGGGGAAATCGCATCGGTTTCCCCCGTTTCACATGCGCTTTCCATGGCGCGCCTCCCTCGGGCGGGGTGGCAGAGTGGTCATGCAGCGGCCTGCAAAGCCGTGTACGCCGGTTCGATTCCGACCCCCGCCTCCAAGATCATCGGTTGCTGCGTCGTCACAACCGGTGACACAGTGCGCCGATGCTTTCTCGAAACCACCGATGCGCAGGATCACCGGTTTGGGCCTTGTTCCAGCCTATATAGATGGGCATGTCCGGCATCGCGAGAGGCAGCTTCACCATCTTGAGCCCGTAGTGCTCCGCCACGACCTGGGCAACGCGGCGGGGCATCGTACTGACGAACTGCGTCTGCAGCAGAATGACGGGCATCGAGAGATAATGCGGCACTTCCATCGCGATCTTCCGCACGAGCCCCCGACGGGCTAGCTCGCGGCTGACCACGGCGCCGCCCGGAATCTTTCTGTTCAGCACGATGTGCGAGAGGGAGAGGTAGGTATCGACCGTCATTCCCTCGACGACCCGGGGATGATCTCTTCGAGCGACGCAGACCCTCGTCTCCGACATCAGACTGCTTCATGGTCATGTCCTCCCCGTCTATTGGAATGTAGTCGAGCGCGATGTCGACGTGACCGCGCCGCGCTTCATTCAGCCCGGCCATCGCGCTCTCCGACGCTATGCGAACCTGGATGGCGGGGGCCACGTTCGACAGCCAATTCATAAGCCTGGGCATGATCACCACTTCGCCGAAGTCCTCGGTGGCCACGGAGAACGTGCGCAGAGCCGTCTTGAAGTCGAATTGGGACGCGGTCGAAAGCCCCGCCTGAAGCACGTCGAGCGCCTGCCGGATCGGCTTGGCGAGCTGCCGTGCACGTGCGGTCGGCTCCATCGCATTGGTTCGCCGTTCGAACAAGGGGTCGTTCAGTGCAGTGCGGAGCCGGGCCAAGGCGTTGCTCATCGCCGGTTGGCTCATACCGATGCGGTCCGCTGCTCTCGAGATGTTGCCTTCCACGAATATTGCGTCGAAGACGACGAGGAGATTCAAGTCCAAGCTGCGGAGATTCATGATCCTGATAGCCCCTATCACAACTATCAATAATAAACATAGTACTCCGACAGTAATCTTTGACGAATTCGTTCTCCACTCGCCGCAGGTCATACCGCCTTCGCCGCCTGCCGTTGCGAGTTGCGACGGCAACCACGGGGGTGGGGAATCTCGGTTTTCACGTCAGGCGGAGCGGGTTCGACGAGCAGGACAGGAAGGGGCGGATGGATCTCGGGCTCAGGGACAAACGCGCGATCGTTACGGGTGGGAGCCGGGGAATCGGCCGCAGGATCGTGGAGTTGCTCGTGGCGGAGGGCTGCGACGTTGCGACGTGCGCCCGGGACCGCGCAAATGTCGAGGAGACGGTCAGTAGGCTCGAAGAGTCCGGGCGGAGAGTGTTGGGCGGAGCGATCGATGTCGGCGACAGTCGAGCCCTGCGCAGCTGGATGGCGGAGGCCGCACATGCGTTGGGGGGCGTGGACGTTCTCGTGCTGAATGCCAGCGCGATGGCGAACGGCAGCGATGAAGACGCATGGCGCAGGGGGCTCGAAGTGGATGTCCTTGGTGCCGTGCGGACCGTCGAGGCGGCGCTCCCGTTTCTCGAAGAGTCGCGCGCTGCATCGATCATCGGCATCGCCAGCACGGCCGCGGTCAGCGTGTCGGGTGGCGTGCGTGCGTATGCGGGGCACAAGGCGATGATGATCGTCTACATGAAGTCCCTGAGCGTTGCCTACGCCAGCCGCGGAATCCGGGCGAACACGGTTTCGCCGGGCGCCATCCTGTTCGAGGGCGGCGTCTGGGACAAGCGCAGACGAGAGCAGCCGGACTTGTATGCAGCCGCGGTGAAGCATGCGCCGTGCGGCCGACTCGGAACGCCGGACGAAGTCGGTAACGCAGTCGTATTCCTCGCCAGCCCGGCGGCGAGCTACATCAGCGGCGCAAATCTGATCGTCGACGGGGCAACTACCAGCCGGGTTCAGTTCTGACCGGCTTCTTTTCAGGAAGCTGAAAACCACCTGGAGCGCCAAGCGGCGATATGGCGGATCGGGAAGAGGCGGGAATCGACGATGAACCTCGCTGAGATCGTGGAGGTGCTCGATCTATTCGACGAGTCCGGCTTCGACGAACTGCTTATCGAGGCTGAAGGGATAAGAATTTGCGCGCGGCGCAGGGCAGGCGAGGCAGCCGTCGCGACCATGGGCGCCGCGAGATTCGGCTCCGCGGCGACCCGGAACGACTCGGGGCCGTCCCCGTCGACGGCAGCCGTCCTCGGAGAAGGCCCGCTGCCGAAGGCGACGAGGCAAGGCGAAAGAATCGCGGTTTGTGCGCCGATAGGCGGCACGTTCTACCGTGCGCCATCTCCGACCGCCCAACCCTTCGCCAAGGCAGGCAGTCGCGTGAGTGCCGACGACTGCGTAGGCCTCATCGAGGTAATGAAGCTGTTCAATCAGGTGCGGGCCGGCACGGCCGGCGAAGTGCTGCAAGTCGTCTGCGACGACGCCGCCATCGTACAAGCCGGAGACGTGCTCATGTACATACGTCCTGCCGGCACGGCGTCCGCCGTAGTCGATGTTCCCACGGCAGATTCCGGGTAGTCGCCCGGCTTGCACGGTCCGGTAAGTCCCGACAATTGTTGTCAGGAGGAAAAGAGATGAAACGCTTCCTGTTTGCAGCCCTGTTCACTATCGGTTCGTCGATGCTCGGGTCCGGCACGCCACCCGCTGACACCACTCTACGCTCGACCTGCCGGCATCCTGAGGATATTGGTTAAACCGGTACGGGCTCGCAAGCCTCATCAACAAATATGCCAAGGGAATAGAGGCAAAGGCCATTCCCACATCGTGTACGGCATACAACCTGATCGCACTAGGCCGGGATGCCATCGAGATCGGGCTGAGCCTGGCGAGCGAGGATCGAAGGGCATACAGGGGCGAAGCGCAGTTCGGCGGAAAAGGGACCAAGGGAAAGATCCGCGCCCTCAGCGTGTGGTACACCAACTACCTGCATCTCTTCACCCTCGATCAAACATCAAACTTCCAGGATTGCAGCAAGCGCTTCCATATTGCCAAAGCCACAACATCCAGGTGCTCGCCTTGCTGCGAGCCGTTCGCATCGATCCCACAAACGTAAGCTCTCCATCAACCTAGCGGCGTATTGCAACTTCGTGCTACAGGTCGATGCGCAGTTCTGTCGATGCCTACGAACAACCCCAAGATGTCTGAGCTAACGAACTCCCGGAAGGTCTATCTGATTCCCATCACCCGCGAAATGCTAAAAGATGCCCGCCGAACTGCCATACGCTTGCACGATCCCGCCGACGTACCCCGCAAGAGAAGACGTGCACGCCGCAGCGGCGCAGTACGCTCTACGAGAGCCAATTGATATGCTGATCGAGGCATTGGCCCCGCTGGCAAATTCGATCGAGCTCGCATTCGTTTACGGTTCCGTCGGCACGCGGCAGTGAGCAGGCGAGCGCGGTTTCCCAGCTCACCATTCCGCTCCATGCGGGAGCGAAGGCCTATTATGAGAAAAGCGGTCTTCCGGGCTCGCGCAGCTCGGCAAGAGGCTGAGCGCCATGAAAACGGCCGCAGGATCCGACGCGCCGAAATAGGAGCGATTCGCCGTTTGCTGGCACATCTGGGGCTCGCATGGTCTCCCTGATCGACACCACTTTCCGCACGGATCGCAAACTCATTGTCCGGCGGCTCAGCACGAATCAGGTGCTGCCGGCCATCCTTTCGATCGACAAGGCCGGCTTTCTCGCGATGGATTTCATGCGCCGCTGCAGTTTGAAATCAGCGTGAAATTTCTCAACCAGAATCCCTGGGAGAGGTAGAGTGGTGCGACGGTGGCGAGGCGAACGCCGCTCGCGACCCACGTACGAAGCCGAAGCCTGGCCAGCTTCGATCTCATGCCGGTCGAGGCCATAAAGCTCTTCATCGAGCGCGCGGCAGCGAACGGTTTTCGCCGAATCATGATATTCGACGGCCTGCATGACATCGAAAACATGAGGCCGAGCATCGCGCATGCCCGGGACATGGGCCTGCACGTCACCCCCGTCATCTTCCGGGAAGCGACGTCGATGTCCTGATCGTTGGAAGTGCCGACTTTGCACGTTCGAGAGATTTCGCGATTCGACGAACGACGCCGGGCACCATGAACAAGGAGCTCTCCAAGCTTCACGACGCGGCGTGGTCGATGTACGCAATGCCAACGCATCCAGCAGGACCTGGCCACGTGAATCCGAAGGTCTTCTTCCCGCGGCGGGAGTGGGATGCGGAAAGTGAAGAGTGGGACGCCTTCGCACGGAGAATCCTGAAGGGCGCGAGATCCCGCTGGTGGGTGGAATGCGAAAGTGAAGAGTGGGGAGCCTTCGCGCCGGAGAATTCATCGCGCAGCGTGTCAGGAGCTCCCAGACTCGATCCCGCCCGTGGAGCATGGGTGACGATCATGACCTACGCCAATCACCTGCTTCATCTGCACATGAAGATCACGAAGGACTACGTGAAGGACCTGCTCGCTGAGCCGCACGACATTTCGCGCTGGCTTGACCAGGTGATCGACAACGGGGAACTCAACGCCGTGCTCGGGCTTTCCCTGTGGCGGGCGCTGGAAGGGCAATTCCTGCCGGCCGAAAGGGTTCGTGAGCGCTATCGAGCGTCCGTCCACAGACATTACTCTATGCGATCCGAATGAGCCTCGAAAACCCGTGTCGGCGTAAGGCTTGAGAGAATCACGCCTTGCCCGGCAGACGGTTCAGCGTCTGCTGCAGGCCGCAAACCGGCGATCTGCCATGTCCTTGTCGAACGATGCCGTAAAGAGCGAGACATGCCCTCACCGCGCAGGAACCGGTTCTCCTGATCGCGTTCTCTACACCGCGATGTTCGGCATCTTCGAGATATACCGGCAGGTGGCGATGGTGCTCACGTTTCTTTTGCCTGCCGCAATCATGGATCTCTCTGCGGCCAGGCCCCGCTCGCTCAACTCCATCCAGGCGTCTTCCTTGTCGAACTGCTTCTGCGGTCCTGCGCTGCACAGTACACATCGTAGACTTTGCCCGGTTCTACAGCGAATCCGATTTCAGCGCGAGCTCGGTAACATCGCGATCGGCATGGTGCTCGCGGTCATTCTCCTCAGGGAGTGCGGCGCTATATTGGATGGCCGCTGGTGCTCAGTGCGGTGTTCATCCTCTACGCCGTGTTCGGCCAGCATATTCCGGGGATTCTCAGGCGGCCGAATTCGACCTCGACACCTTTGCATCCTGCTCCTCGGCAGCACGCGTACTCGGCGCTACGTCAATGTGGCCGACGTGAGATCTACGCGTTCACTCTTTTCAGCCGCATCGAGATGGTCGGGCCGGCGATTTCTTCATGCGGCTGGCCCATGCGCTCACGAGGCGGAGTCACGGCGGTCCGGCAAAGGCAGCCGTTGTGGCAGCTCCTCATGGCCACTATCAGTGCAGCGCGGTCGCGAACGTGGTGATGATCGGATCGGTGACCATCCCGCTGATGAAGCGGCATGCTTCAAGCCGCATGTGCAGCCTCCATAGAGGCCGTCGCATCAGCGGCGGGCAGATCATGCCGCCGGTCATGGGCGCGACCGCTTTCGTCATCGCCGCTTATACGGGTACTCCCTATGGAGCGCTCGCGCTGGCTGCGGCAATTCCCGCCTTCCTCTACTACATGTCGATCTTCCTCAACGTCCATCTCTATGCGCTCCGCGAGGGAGTCGGGCCCTCGCAGCAGGGGGCGCCCTTGACGCGAAGCGACTTCGTCGCGGGAACCGCCATCGCCGGGCCGTTGATCCTGCTTGTATACCTGCTCCTCACTTATTTCCCGCCGATGTTGGCCGCCCTTTATTCGACGGCTGCCCTGACCGTGGCGACCCTGCCCCTGAAGTCGATGCGCGTCAGTCTGAAACGGATCCTGAGGGGGGTGTCGTCGCTGACGCGCGCCATGGCGACGATCGCAATCGCCTGCGGTGCCGCCGGGATCGTGATGGGAATCATTCTGCAAAGCGGCCTCGGCGCCCAGCTCTCGTCCGTCCTGCTCAAGGTGGCTGGTGGAAATCTGTACGTCCTCACCGGCCTTACCGCACTGGCGAGCATCGTCCTTGGAATGGGCTTGCCCACGATTGTCGTGTACATCCTCCTTGCGACGCTGATTGCGCCGGCACTGATTCAGGGCGGGTTCGACATTTTGGCGGTGCATCTCTTCATCTTCTATTACGGTGTCATAGCGCTGCTGACTCCTCCCTTGGCGGTCGCTTCGTATGCGGCGGCTGCGGTCGCGGAGAGCGATCCCACCAAGACGAGTTTCTATGCGGCATGGTTTGCGCTCGGTAAATACGTGGTTCCTTTCATGTTTCTATTCAGCCCGGCCTTGATAGGGAAGGGAGACCCGTGGGTGGTTGCGGTGAAGGTGATCTTCGCGGTGGTCGCATTGGCGGCGGTGTCGCTCGCCGTCATAGGATATTGGCGCGGTCGATTGAGCCCATGGCATCGGGGGGGCTTTCTTGCCACCACTGTCCTCCTGGGTGCGGCGCCAATGGAGATCAATGTGGCGGGACTCTCGGCGTTCGGACTTCTCGTCGTCCTTCACGTGTTCTTCACGAGGCGAGTCGTCGGTTCGCGCGGTGGCGTCGGGCAGGACGGGGCATGAAGGGGATCGATCGGCAATTCGCTTCGTATCTTGGCCGGTCTGCACAATCGTCCGGGCATTTGACGTGAAGCGGGTACTCATAGCCAATCGTGGCGAAATTGCCTTGAGGGCGGCTCGGGCCTGCCGGAAGAACGGGCTCGAGACGGTCGCGGTCTACTCAACGGCCGACGCCGCGAGCCCGCACGTATTCGCCGCGGACAGATCCGTCTGTATCGGTCCGCCGCCGGCCAAGAGCAGCTATTTGTCCCAGAGCGCGCTGCTGGAAGCAGCGGCGGCGACGGCTTGCGACGCCATCTATCCGGGCTACGGGTTCCTGGCCGAAAACGCTGCCTTCGTCGACGCTTGCGAGGCCCGGGGGCTGAAATTCATTGGCCCGAGCGCGCAGGCGATCCGTACGATGGGCGATAAATCGATGGCGAGGGAATCCGTGGCTCGTCTCGGCGTGCCGGTAGTGCCCGGGTCTCGGGACGTCCTCACAACGGTGGCCGAAGCTCGCCGAGCGGCCGAGAAAATCGGCTTTCCCATCCTGATCAAGGCGACGGCCGGCGGCGGAGGCCGGGGAATGCGTATAGCGCGAGGGCCGGGGGACTTCGATTCTCTCTTCGTTCAGGCGGGTAGCGAGGCTGCGGCCGCCTTTGGCAATGGGGCGTTGTATCTCGAGCGATTCATGGATCGGGTACGCCACATCGAGATCCAGGTTTTCGGGGACAGCCATGGAAATTATCGCCATCTTTGGGAGCGTGACTGCAGCGTTCAACGTCGTCACCAGAAAATGATCGAGGAAGCGCCCTCTCCGGTGCTGGAAGACGCCACCCGACGACAAATGACCGAAGCGGCCGTGGCGATCGCCGAGGCCATTCGCTATGAGAATGCGGGGACGGTCGAATTCGTCTACGACATCAGCAGCGGCCGGTTCTTCTTCATCGAAATGAATACCCGTATCCAGGTAGAGCATCCGGTCACCGAGATGATCACGGGAGCGGATTTGGTGGTCGAACAGCTGCGAGTGGCGGCAGGAAGGCGGTTGAGCTTGCCGGCCCGAAAGGCGCGCCCCGGCGCCTCAGCGATCGAATTCCGGATATGCGCGGAGGATCCGAGCCGGGACTTCGCGCCATGTCCAGGGCGCATCCTCTCCATCGAGCGACCGGATGGCGCCGAGGTACGCTTCGATAGCCATGTCTATCCGGGCTATGAAGTGCCGCCGTTCTACGACTCAATGATCGGCAAGCTCATAGTGAGCGGCGAGAGCCGCCACGATGCGCTCGCCAACGCGGCGCGGGCGCTTCTGGGGATGAAGATTGACGGCGTTCCAACTACGATCCCATTTCATCGGCGAGTGCTTCGCGATCCTCGTTTCGTTTCCGCAGAGGTGCATACGCGGTGGGTAGAGCAGGAACTGATGAAGGAAGATGCGTCCGGGGAGGTGATCCAGAATGGGCGTGACGCCGGGTGACATCCAAGCCCTGTTTCGTGGGTTGGAGGAGGGAGACTGGGATGAAGTCAGTTTGGACGTCGCGGGAGCCAAGATCCGCATAAGGCGTCGGCCTTCGCAGGACCTGCGCGAGATACCTCCGGAGGCTGATGCCGCGCGCGTCGCTCCGACCTCGTCCAACTCGGAATGCAGGAAGTCGCCGGACCATGTGCGTCGGGTTGTTGCTCCCGTCGTCGGACGGCTATCCTGGGTAGTCGATCCGAGCGCCCTTCTGGGAAGGCAGATCGACGAAGACACCGTGGTGGCGCGGATCGAATCGTGTGAAGCCAAGACAGATATCACTTGTGGAAAAAGTGGAGCCGTCTTGGCCGTGAGGCCGCTCGCTGACGGCGATTTTGTCGAGTTTGGCCAGTGGCTCGTTCTGATTCAATCGAGGTAGCCCTGCCTACGCAATTTGCGCGCGCGGGCGGCGCGCCGAGCACCGTGCCGGCCTAGGAGCGGGTGCGCACATCCGAGCCGGCGGGGCCGGCGACGTCGAGCACGATCTTTCCAATATGGTCGCCCGACTCCATCAACCGGTGAGCCGAGGCGGCCGCTGCGAGCGGGAATGTGGAGTGAACCACGGGTCGTATGCGGCCGGACTCGATGAGCGGCCACACCTTCTCGTGCAAAGCGGCGGCGATGGCGCCCTTGAACTGGGTCGATCGGGGGCGCAAGGTGGCGCCCGTGATTGTCAGTCGTCGTCGCAACACCTGGTCGAATGCTACGGTTCCCCGGGGGCCGCCGAGAATGGCAAGGATGACGATTCGACCGTCGTCGGCGAGGGCGTGGATATCACGCTCGACATAATCGCCGGCCACCATGTCCAGGATGACGTCCACGCCGCGGCCGTCGGTGAGTGAGCGGATCTCCGTGACAAAGTCGGAGGTCCGGTAATTGATCGCGCTGGCGGCCCCTAGTGCTTCGCACGCCATGCACTTTGCTTCAGTGCCTGCGGTTGCATAGACCACGTTGCCCAGGGCTCTCGCCATCTGGATTGCGGCCACACCGATGCCGCTCGAACCACCGTGGACGAGCAGGGACTCGCCTGGTGCAAGCCTGGCGCGCTCCCAAACTGTGCTCCAGACGGTGAAGTAGGTTTCCGGAAGGGAAGCGGCTTCGATAGCGGTAAGTCCACGGGGGATCCGAAGACACTGCTCTTGAGGAGCGGCGCAGTATTCGGCATATCCTCCGCCCGTGACGAGCGCACATACGGAGTCGCCGATTTTCCATCTGTCCACAGCAGCTCCGAGCGCGACGACCTGCCCCGCCACTTCCAGTCCGGGGAGATCCGAGGCCCCGGGCGGCGGCGGATATTGACCCCGTCGCTGTGCTACGTCTGGCCGATTCACGCCCGCGGCCTCGACACGAACAAGCACCTCTCCATTGCCCGGTAGCGGGGTTGTTCGATTCACTAGCGTAAGCACCTCCGGACCTCCATGCCGGGAGATCTCTATCGCCAACATGTTGGCGGGAACAGAAATGTTCATCCGCTACTGGAAACTCCGGTTGGGCTGCTCTTCGAATCCTGGCTCTTGTGGTGAACCGGGATAGACGTGCGCAACTGTCTCTGTTACCGACATATCATCCTACAGGCTCGCTAATCAAGGACTAACAGCCGGAAACGTAGATTTCTAGACGGCCTGAAAGGCCGCCCCCGCCTCCAAGCTCCCGGTTCAGGACACGTTTCGCGCGTGAAACCTCAGGTGCTCCTCGACGAAGCTCGCGATGAAGAAATAGCTGTGGTCGTAGCCCTCGCGCAGGCGCAGATCGAGTCCGCACGCCCGCTCGTTCGCACGCCTCTCGCAGCAGATCCGGCTTGAGCTGGGACTCGAGGAACGGGTCGTTCGTCCCCTGATCCACCAATAGCGGCGGGCCTTTCCAGCCCCGCGCCTCGAGGAGCGCCGTCGCGTCGTACGGGCGCCAGGCGTCGCGGTCGGCTCCGAGGTAGCCAGTGAACGCCTTCTCGCCCCATGGACAACGCATCGGTGAGGCGATCGGCGCGAAGGCCGACACCGATTTGTACAGCCCGGGATTGCGCAGCGCCAGGACCAGCGCGCCATGGCCGCCCATCGAATGGCCGAAGATGCCGACGCGCGCCGGATCGACGGGGAAACTGGCGGTGATGAGCGAGCGCAGCTCCTCCGTCACGTAGGAGTACATGCGGTAGTTGCGCGACCACGGCGCCTGCGTCGCGTCCACATAGAAACCCGCGCCGGTGCCGAAGTCGTAGCTGTCCGCTTCGCCCGGAAGGTCCAGCCCGCGCGGACTGGTATCCGGCGTCACGATGGCGATGCCGAGCTCCGCCGCGACGCGCTGTGCGCCCGCCTTGACGATGAAGTTCTCCTCGGTGCACGTGAGGCCCGAGAGCCAGTAGAGCACCGGCACGCGCACGCCTTCCTGCGCCCGGGGCGGCATGAACACCCCGAAGCGCATCGTGCAGCCGGTTTCCGACGAAGCATGGCTGTATACAGCCTGCTCGCCGCCGAAGCATTTGCTGCGGGAAATCGCCTCCATTTCAGAACGTGACGACCGACCGGATGGACTTGCCCTCGTGCATCAGGTCGAACGCTTCGTTGATCCGTTCGAGCGGCATGACGTGGGTGATGAGATCGTCGATGTTGATCTTGCCGTCCATGTACCAATCGACGATCTTCGGGCACGTCGGTGCGGCCGCGCGCGCCGCCGAAGGCCGATCCCTTCCACACGCGGCCGGTCACGAGCTGGAATGGCCGCGTGGCGATTTCCTGGCCCGCGCCGGCCACGCCGATGATGGTGCTGACCCCCCAGCCCTTGTGGCAGCACTCGAGCGCCTGGCGCATGAGCTTCACGTTGCCCACGCACTCGAAGGTGTAGTCCGCGCCGCCCTTCGTCAGGTTGACGAGGTACGGCACGAGCTCGCCCTCGATCTCCTTCGAGTTCACGAAGTGGGTCATGCCGAACTTTTCGGCCAGCGCCTTGCGCGCCGGGTTCACGTCGACGCCGACGATCATTCCCGCGCCGACCATGCGCGCGCCCTGGATCACGTTCAGGCCGATGCCGCCGAGGCCGAACACCACCACGCGCGAGCCCGGTTCGACCCTGGCCGTGTTGATCACCGCACCGATGCCGGTGGTCACGCCGCAGCCGATGTAGCAGACCTTGTCGAACGGGGCGTCCTCGCGGATCTTCGCGACCGAGATCTCGGGCATCACGGAGTAGTTGGCGAAGGTCGAGGTGCCCATGTAGTGGAACACCGGCTTGCCCCCGAGGCTGAAGCGGCTGGTGCCGTCGGGCATCAGCCCCTGGCCCTGGGTGGCGCGGATCGCCTGGCACAGGTTCGTCTTCTGCGACAGGCAGTACTCGCACTGCCGGCATTCCGGCGTGTAGAGCGGGATCACGTGGTCGCCGGGCTTCACGCTCGTCACGCCCGCGCCCACCTCCACGACGACACCGGCGCCCTCGTGGCCGAGAATCGCCGGGAAGATGCCTTCCGGATCTTCTCCGGAGAGGGTGAAGGCATCGGTGTGGCACACGCCCGTGGCCTTCATCTCCACCAGGACCTCGCCGGCACGCGGACCTTCGAGCCGCACCGTTTCTATCGTGAGGGGTGCGCCGGCCCTGTGGGCCACTGCCGCGCGGACGTCCATCGGTCGCTCCTCCAGGTCGATGCAAATCGACGCCGCATTATTTCACACGGTCGCGGTATCATTCTCGAGGAGGATCGTTTCCGGTGCCGCGTCGTCGCGCCACCGCCGCTGGAGCAGATGGACCCGCATGATGCATTCCGAATCGCCCTGTAACGGGATCTGCACGCTGGGCCCCCAGGGCCACTGCGTCGGGTGCGGCCGCACCGGCGACGAGGTCGGCGGCTGGATCGACATGTCGGAAGCCGAGCGGCGCGACGTCCGCAAGCGAGCCGAGGAGCGGCTCCGCGGGCAGGCACGGACGAGCTGCGGCGACTGATAGGTCCCCCGTCCGTGGCACGGGGTCACTTCCGCCATAATGCGCGACAAGAGGCCAGGTTTCGCTGACCTCGGTCTGCCCATCTTCCACCCGCTCGCGCGGTCCGACGCCCGGATCGCCGACCGCACCCCGAGAGCCGCGAATCCATGTCCAGCCTGCGCCTGAAGCAGCTTGTTTCCGAAGTCCTCGCCGCCGACGGCGCCACGCTCGACGCCGAGGACGCGATCGAGCAGGTCTTCGTCGCGATCGAGGCCAACCCCGCGTGGCGCAAGACGTACGACGGCGCGTGCTATGCGCTGGGCAAGGACATGGCGGCCGCGTGGACGGGCTTCTGGGTCGCCCACCTCGCGCAGCGCGCGGGCGACCAGCGCGAGACGGCGACGAGGAGCGAGCTCATCGAGTCGTTCACGCGGCTCGCGTCCCCGGCGGCGAAGCGCGGCAAGAAGCTCAAGGAAGCGGCGGCGGTGCAGGCGATGCGCGAGCATTTCGTGGCGCACCGCGCGACGCTGCCGGCCACGGTGCGCGAGCACCGGGACGTCATCGTCGCCCTGATCATGGACGGGATCGCTCCCGACGAGGCGTTCGCGAAGGCCCTCGGCAAGCCGATGTTCGCCTGGGGCCAGGCCGGTCAGCGCCGCCCGTAGGTCGCGGGGCGCCGGGCCATCGCGACGGGGGCGCGCTCGTCCTTGTGCCGGAACGTGATGCGGCCCTTGCTGAGGTCGTAGGGGGTGAGCTCGATGCTCACCTTGTCGCCGGCCAGGATGCGGATGCGGTGCTTGCGCATCTTGCCGGCCATGTACGCGATGATCATGTGGCCGTTGTCCAGCGTGACGCGGAATCGCGTGTCGGGCAGGACTTCCTGCACCTTGCCTTCCATTTCGATCGTGTCTTCTTTCGCCATGGGCGTGGTCCTGCCTTTCATTCGTGGGCGCGCGGACGAACACACGCCCGGCGGCGGGTCATGATGACCAGGGAAGGGAAATGTCGCTTCGGTTCCGCCGGCGATCCCGGCGGCGGGACGGCGGACCGCAGGTTGCTGCGGGACGACCTACACCGCCATTTTACGCCAATCGCGGCCCCTCGGGTCGACCCGCGTGGCTTCGCCCCGGCACGTGGCGCGCGGTCATCGCCGTGACGAGGTCGATCCCGTCGTGGTCGGCCCGGAACTGGATGTGCACGGAATGGGTCGGCCAATCGAACCGGAGCTGCTCGCCGAGGCGGTGTCCCCCGTAGGTGGCCTCGCCGCGCCGGAAGGCCGGAGTCCCCAGCGCGCGGATCGCCTCCTCGGGCTCGGCGGCGAAATTGAGCCGCCCCGGCAGCTCCCCCCGGAACTCGGCGCAACCGTCCTTGCCGTCGCTCATCATGAAGAGGGCCAGGATCTCGCCGTCCGCGGAGAGCTTGACCAGCAGGCCGCCGGCCCTGCTGCGCAGGTACTTCACCGCCATCGCCGGGTCGTGCTCCGCGGAGCTGGCTTCCTCGTCGGGCCGCAGCCCGGGGTATTCCGCGAGGCGCCGTGCCACCTCGGGCTCGGCGATGTTTCTTCCCAGGAGGGGGAGGAGGCTGCTCATGGCGATGGAGGTCGGTTCGGGTACCCGAAATCATATGGGGGCGCCTGCCCATATTGCCAGCGGTGCCCGGGCGGCCGCGCCTTCCTGCGCGCGGGCGGCGCCTTGCGCTACGATCGGGGCGAACATTCCCGGCAAGCGCCCTTGCAGCCCCTCCACGATCTCTTCGCCCACTACGGCCTCGCGCTCGTCTTCCTCAACGCCTTCCTGCACGAGGCCGGGGCGCCGCTGCCGTTGTCGCCCACGGTGATCCTCGCGGCCGGCTGGGACGCGAGCGTCGGCGGCATCGCGTCGATCGTGGCCCTGGTCGCGCTCGGCAGCCTCCTCGGCAACGCCCTCTGGTTCCATGCCGGCCGCCGGCTCGGCGCGCCGGTGCTGCGCACCCTCTGCCGCGTCTCGCTCTCGCCCGACACCTGTGTCGCGAAGACGTCGGGCGCCTTCGACCGGTGGGGAGGCGCGCTGCTCGTCGTGGGCCGCTTCATTCCCGGCGTGTCGCTGGTCGCCCCGCCGCTCGCCGGCATGACCGGGATGCCATGGCGCCGCTTCGTCGCGCTCACCGCCGTCGGCGCGGCGATCTGGGCGCTGGTGATCGCGCTGCTCGGCGTGGCACTGCAGTCGGTCATCGCATCGGCCCTCGTGCGCCTGCGCGGGATTCCCGCCGCCGCGTGGGTCGCTCCCCTCGTCGTCGTGGCCGGCTACGTCGCGTGGCGGATATACCGGCGACGCCGCACGGGTCTGCTGCGAAGCGTGCCGCGCGTGGAGGCTGTCGAGCTGGCGGCCGAGATGCGGTCGGCCTCGCCGCCCTTCGTGATCGACGTGCGCGGGCCCGGCATGCGGGCGGCGGACGGGGCCTGCCTGGCCGGCGCGGCGAGCATCGCGCTCGAGGAGCTCGCGCGGCTCGACGTGGAGCCGCTGGCGCAGCGCCGGGTCGTGCTCTTCTGCGGATGCCCGAACGAGGTGTCCGCGGCGGCGGGGGCATTGGCGCTGCGCGCGCGGGGCGTGGCCTCCGTGTGCGTCCTGCGCGGCGGCGTGGAGGCGCTGCGCGCCGCCGGCCTCGCCGCATGAACGAATCCCGCCACGACGTGGCCATCATCGGCGGCGGCGTCATCGGCTGCGCGGCCGCCTGTTTCCTGAAGGCCGCGGGTGTGGCGCGCGTGGCCGTGATCGAGCCCGATCCCACCTACGCCAAGGCCTCCACGCCGGTGGCCACCGGCGGCTGCCGCCGGCTCTTCTCCTGCCCCGAGAACATCCTGATGTCGCAGTACAGCATCGGCTTCTTCCGGGATTTCGCGCGCCACGTGGCGGTCGACGGGGAGGCGCCCGACGTGCAGTGGAAGGAAGAGGGCTACCTCTTCGTGGTGGGACCGGGCCACGAGGCGGTCCTCGAGGCGAACCGCCGCACGCAGGAGCGCCTCGGCGTGAAGGTCGAGCTGATGGATCGGGCCGCCCTCGCGTCGCGCTATCCCTGGATGCGCACGGAGGACCTCGCCCTCGGCGTGCTCTCGCCCGAGGACGGCTGGCTCGACCCGAACAGCGTGCTCCAGGGCCTGCGCAAGAAGGCGCTCGCGCTCGGGGCCGCGTTCGTGCGCGACCGCGTGGTCGAGGCGACCGTGGGCGAAGGCCGCGTCACCGGCCTCGAGCTCGCCTCCGGCGTGCGCGTGAAGGCCGGGCACGTGGTCAACGCCGCGGGCTGCTGGGCCGCCTCGATCGCCAAGCTCGTGGGCATGGACCTGCCCGTGAACCCCATGCGCCGGTTCGAGCACTACGTCGAGCTCGCCGACGCGCTGCCGCCCATGCCGCTCGTGAAGGACCCGGACCGGCTGGTCATCCGCCCGGAAGGCCGGGGCTATTCCGTCGGGCTGGTCCGCTCCGACGAGCCGCGCGGGTTCAACTTCGACGTCGACCCGGCGTACTTCGAGGCGGTGGTCTGGCCCGCGTGCGCGCAGCGCATTCCCGCCTTCGAGGCGCTCAAGCTGCGGCGCGAGTGGGCCGGCCTGTACGACGAGTGCGAGCTCGACGGCAACATGATCCTCGGCAACTGGCCCGGCACGCTCGACAACTTCCACGTGGCGTGCGGCTTCTCGGGCCACGGGCTCATGCACGCGCCGGCGGTCGGCCGCGCGCTCGCCGAGCTCGTCGTGCACGGCCGCTACGAGACGATCGACCTCTCCCGCATGGGCTACCGGCGCGTGCTCGACGGCGCGCCCTATCCCGAAGCGGGGATCATCTAGCGGATCATCCACGACGTGCGGGCGCTCGCGCGTTGACACCGCGCGCGGCAGCGGGTTACGTTGGTCGTGCATCCGCCATTCGTTCTGCAACGCAGACCAGCGCTACCCCCTTGGAAGCGAAACGATGGGCGCTCCGACGCGCCCGCAGGCGCAATGGGCGCATGCCGGAGAACGCGGCAAGCACAACGACAACGCCGCGCTGTGACGCGAATCGCAGCTTACGAGGAGAGACGACATGGCGGACCGTACGGACGAGCGCAGCGAAGGCATCGATGGGGACGAGGGGCAGGACGGAATCGTGATCGGCAGGCGCCAGTTCATCCAGGCCGGCGGGATCCTCGCGTTCACCGGCATGGCCGGCCTGTCGATGGAGGGCGCCTGGGCGGCCGCGGAGGCTACCGGCGGCACGCCGGTCCGGGGCGGCACCCTCGTGATGGTGGTGCAGCCCGAGCCGCCCACGCTCGCCTCGTACAACAACACCTCGGGCCCGATCGGCCAGGTCGCTCCCAAGGTGTACGACGGCCTGCTGGAATACGACATGGAGCTGAAGCCCCTGCCGGGGCTCGCGAAGTCGTGGGAGGTGAGCGGGGACGGCAAGACCGTCACCTTCAAGCTCGAGGAGGGCGTGCGCTTCCACGACGGCAAGCCGTTCACGAGCGCCGACGTGCAGTACACGATCATGGAGGTGCTGAAGAAGGTGCACCCGCGCGGGCCCACGAATTTCCAGGAGGTGGTCGCGGTCGACACGCCAGACGCCCACACCGCCGTCTTCCGGCTGAAGAACGCCGCTCCCTACATGATGGCCGCCCTCTCCGCCTACGAGTCGCCGATGGTGCCGAAGCACCTCTTCGAGGGCACCGACCTGCACAAGAACCCGCACGCGAACAAGCCGATCGGCACCGGCCCGTTCAAGTTCGTCGAGTGGCAGCGCGGGCAGTACATGCGCTTCGACCGCAACCCCCACTACTGGCGCAAGGGCCGGCCGCACGTCGACCGCGTGGTCGCGCGCTTCATCGGCGAGGCGCAGACGCGCACCGCCGCGGTCGAGCGCGGGGAGGTCGCCTTCGCCGCGTACAACGCGGTGCCGAACGTCGAGGCCAAGCGGCTGGCCACCTCGCCCAAGCTCGTCGTGACCACCAAGGGCTACGAGATGGACGCGCCCATCGTCGAGCTCGAGTTCAACACCAAGCACAAGCCCTTCGACAACCAGAAGGTGCGCCAGGCGATCGCCTACGCGATCGACCGCAAGTTCGTGATCGACAACATCTGGTTCGGCTACGGCAAGCCCGCCACCGGGCCCATCAGCTCGAACTTCAAGTCCAAGGGCCTGTACACGGACGACGTGCTGCATTTCGACGTGCCCGACCGGATGGACATCGCCAACAAGCTGCTCGACGAGGCCGGCTACCCGCGCAAGGGCGACGGCGTGCGCTTCGAGATGGTGCACGACATCACGCCCTACGGCGAGGAGTGGCGCCGCTTCGGCGAGTACGTGCAGCAGGTGCTCCAGCAGCTCGGGATCAAGGCGAGCCTGCGCTACGAGGACGTGCCGACCTGGATCCGCCGGATCTACACGAACTACGACTACGACATGACCTCGGACTGGCTGAAGACCTTCGCCGACCCGGTGATCGGCGTGCAGCGGCAGTACTGGTCGAAGGCGATCCGGCCCGGCACGCCCTGGGTCAACGGCACGCGCTGGACCTCGCCCAAGGTCGACGAGCTGCTCGAGGCCGCCGCCATCGAGGGGGACGCGCAGAAGCGCAACGACCTCTACCACCAGTTCCAGAAGATCGTGGTGGAGGCCTCGCCCATCGTGTGGGTGATGGAGCTGCAGTTCACGACGGTCCACAACGTGGGGCTGCACGACGCCATCATCAGCCCGCTGGGCGTGAACACCTCCTTCGACAGGGCCTGGATGAAGAAGGCCTGACGCCGGAAGGGGGAACGCCTTGCCCGCCAAGAGCCCGGGGCGCGCCCACTGGCTGCGGTTCGTGCTGCGCCGCCTGCTGCAGGCGCTGCCGACGCTGCTCGTGATCGCCGTGCTCAACTTCGGCATCATCCAGCTCGCCCCGGGCGACGCCGCGGACGTGCTCGCGGGGGAGTCCGGGGGGGCGACCCCCGAGTACATGGTGCAGGTGCGCCACGAGTTCGGGCTGGACAAGCCGAAGTACGTGCAGCTGCTCGCGTACGTGAAGAACGTCCTCGCGTTCGACCTCGGCTACTCGTTCCGCAACGGCATGACGGTGCGCGACCTGATCCTGCAGCGCCTCGGCCCGACGCTCCTGCTCATGGGCACGACGATCGTCGTGTCGATCGGCCTCGGGGTGCTGCTCGGGCTGCTCGCGGCCGCGTACGTGAACACCTGGCGCGACGGGCTGCTGTCGGTGCTCTCGCTGCTGTCGTACGCCACGCCGCTTTTCTGGGTAGGGCTCATGCTGATCGAGCTCTTCTCGCTCAAGCTGGGCTGGTTCCCCACGAGCGGCATGGAGACGATCGCCGCGTTCTACGAGGGGTGGGACCACGTGGTGGACGTGGCCTGGCACCTCGTGCTGCCGGCGCTCACGCTCTCGCTCTTCTACATGGCGCTGTACACGCGGCTCATGCGCGCGGCGATGCTCGAGCAGTGGGGCATGGACTACGTGACCACCGCGCGGGCCAAGGGGCTCACCGAGCGGCGCATCGCCTTCCGCCACGTCCTGCGCAACGCGGTCCTGCCCGTGGTGACGATGGCGGGCGTGCAGGTCGGCGCGCTCCTCGGCGGCTCGGTGGTGGTGGAGACGGTGTTCGGCTGGCCGGGCATGGGCTTGCTCGCCTTCCAGTCGCTCTTCGCCCGGGACGTGAACCTGCTGCTCGGCATCTTCTTCGTCTCGGCCTGCCTGGTGGTGGTCGTGAACCTCGTGGTGGACCTCATCTACTTCGTCCTCGACCCGAGGATCCAGCTGCGATGAGCACGGGCGGCGGCGGCACGGGCATGAAGGCGTTCTGGGGCCGGTTTTCCCGGGGCCGCGCGACCGTCCTCGGCCTCGCGATCTTCGTGTTCGTGGCGCTCGTGGCGCTCTTCGGGCCGCACTTCTATCCCGACGGCCCGTTCAAGCTGGTGGACAAGCCCTTCCTGCCCCCGGGCGGCGAGTACCTCTTCGGCACCGACATGCTGGGGCGCGACGTGACCGCGGGGCTGGTGTACGGCGCGCGCACCTCGCTTTTGATCGGGCTCACCGCGACCGCGCTCGCGATGCTCTTCGGCTCGCTCGTGGGCGGCCTCGCCGGCTACTACGGCGGGTGGGTCGACGAGCTGCTCATGCGCTGGACCGAGATCTTCCAGACGATCCCGTTCTTCATCTTCGCGATCCTGCTGGTGGCCGTGCTCGCCCCGTCGGTGCAGAGCGTGACCCTCGCCATCGCCGTGGTCTCCTGGCCGCCGATGTCGCGGCTGGTGCGCGGCGAGTTCATGGCGATGCGCGGGCGCGAGTTCGTCGAGGCGTGCGTGGGCATGGGGATGAGCGACTTCCGCGTGATCTTCGTGCACATCCTCCCCAACTGCCTCTCGGCGGTCATCGTCACCGGATCGCTCATGGTCGCCACGGCGATCCTCACCGAGTCCTCGCTGTCCTTCCTCGGGCTGAGCGACCCGAACCTGATGAGCTGGGGCTTCATGGTCGGCGCCGGGCGCGAGTTCCTGCAGCGCGCGCCGTGGCTGTGCGCGATCCCGGGCGTGGCGATCCTGGTGACGGTGCTCGCGATCAACCTGATCGGGGAGGGGCTGAGCGACGCCCTGAACCCCCGGCTGCGGGGCCTGTAGCCGTGGCCGCCGCCCCCGTCCTGGAGATCCGCAACCTCACGATCGACCTGCCGCCGGGCGCCGAGCGCCGCCATGCCGTCGAGGACGTCGACCTCGAGCTGCACCACAACGAGATCGTGTGCCTGGTGGGCGAGTCGGGGTCGGGCAAGTCGGTCACCTCGCGCGCGGTCATGGGGCTGCTCGCCCGCGGCGTGCGCCCGGGCGGCGGGCGCATCCTCTTCCGCGGCGAGGACCTGCTGCGCGCGAGCCCCGCGCGCATGCGCGAGCTGCGCGGCAGCCAGATCTCGATGATCTTCCAGGAGCCGATGACGGCGCTGAACCCATTGAAGCGGGTGGGCGACCAGGTCGACGAGGTGATCGCGGTCCACACGAAGCTGCCGCGGGCCCGGCGCCTGGCGCGCATCGTCGAGCTCTTCGACTCGGTGCAGCTGCCGGAGCCGGAGCGCCTCGTGCGCTCCTACCCGCACCAGCTCTCGGGCGGCCAGCGCCAGCGCGCGATGATCGCGATGGCCCTCGCGCTGGAGCCCGCGGTGCTGATCGCCGACGAGCCGACCACCGCCCTGGACGTCACCACCCAGGCGCAGATCCTCGCCCTCATCAAGGCGATCCAGGCGCAGCGCCACATGGGCGTGCTCTTCATCACGCACGACTTCGGCGTGGTTTCCGAGATCGCCGACCGCGTGGCGGTGATGCAGCACGGGATCGTGGTGGAGACGGGCCCCGTCGCGCAGGTGCTCACGGCGCCGCGGCACGAGTACACCCGCGCGCTCATCGGCGCGATCCCCAGCCTCGATCCGCCCGAGCGCGCGCGCGACGCGGCGGCGCCCGTCCTCCTCTCGGCCGTGGGGCTGCGCAAGGCGTACCGCTCCGGCGGCAGCTTCCTCGGCAAGGAGCAGCGCGTGGCCCACGCGGCCAGGGGCCTCGACATCGCGATCCACCGCGGCGAGACGCTGGGCCTCGTGGGCGAGTCGGGCTCGGGAAAGTCCACCGTCGCGCGCTGCATCGCGCGGCTGGTCGATGCCGACGGCGGGCGGATCCTGCTGGGAGACGTGGACCTCGCGCCGCTGTCGCGCCGGGCGCTGCGCCCGTACCGGCGCCGGGTGCAGATGGTCTTCCAGGATCCGTACGGCTCGCTCAACCCGCGGCGCACCGTGGGCCAGCTCATCGCCGAGGGCCCGATGGTCCACGGCATGCCCGAGCGCGAGGCGATGGCGCGCACCCGCGAGCTGCTCGAGCTGGTGGGCCTGGACGCGCGCGCGATCGACCGGTATCCGCACGAGTTCTCCGGCGGGCAGCGCCAGCGCATCGGCATCGCGCGGGCGCTCGCCCTCGAGCCGCAGCTCCTCGTGGCCGACGAGCCGGTCTCCGCGCTCGACGTGTCGATCCAGGCGCAGGTGCTCAAGCTCCTCGCCGACATCCGCGACCGGCTGCACCTCACGATGCTCTTCATCACGCACGACCTGCGGGTGGCGGCGCAGGTGTGCGACACCATCGCGGTGATGCGCCTGGGCGAGATCGTGGAGTACGGCCCCACGCGCGAGGTGTACGCCCGCCCGCGGCACGAGTACACGCGCGAGCTGCTGGCCGCGGTGCCCGGCAAGGCGCTGGGGGCAACCGAGCCGTCAACCACCAACCGCATCGCGGGGGTCCCATGAAGAGCCTGCCCGCCGATCCGCTCGACGGCATCGGCCTCGAGGAATTCGCCGAGCGCCTGCGGCGCGGCGAGACCACGTCGGAGTCCGCCACCCGCGCGTACCTGGAGCGCATCGCGCTCCTCGAGCCCAGGATCGGAGCGTTCGTCCACGTCGCCGCCGAGCGCGCGCTCGGGCAGGCGCGCGCCATGGACGCGCTGCTCGCCGCGGGCACCGACCTGGGGCCCCTGATGGGCGTGCCCGTGGCGATCAAGGACCTGCTCACGGTCGAGGGCATGCCGCAGCCGAAGTGCGGCTCGAACGTGGACATCTCCGACCTCGTGGAGCCCGAGGGCGCGTTCGTGCGCCGGGTGAAGCGCGCCGGGTGCGTGATCCTCGGCAAGACGCGGATGACGGAATTCGCCTTCGGGCTCGTGAACGTGATCCATCCCACGCCGTGGAACGCCTGCGACGCGGGCGTGCACCGCATGCCCGGGGGCTCGAGCAGCGGCTCGGCCGCGGCGCTCGCCGCGGGCCTGTGCGCCTTCTCGATCGGCTCGGACACCGGGGGATCGGTGCGGCAACCGGCGGCGCTGTGCAACCTCTTCGGCTACAAGAGCAGCTTCGGCCTCTGGCCCACCGACGGCACGTTCCCGCTGTCGACCACCCTCGACAGCATCGGCACCTTCGCGCGGTCGTCGCGCGACGCCGCGCTCGCCTACGCGGTGCTGAGCGATGCGCCCCTGCCGCCGCCGCGCAGCGCGCGCGGGCTGCGGCTCGGCAAGCCCGCGGGCCACTACTACGAGCAGCTTTCCCCGGAGGTGGCCGAGGCCACCGACGCGGCGCTGCGCACGCTGTCCGGGGCCGGCGTCGAGATCGTGCCGATCGAGGTGCCCGAGGCGGCCGAGATCGACGCCGTCTTCGGCCCGCTCGTCTCGGTCGAGCTCCTCGCGACGCTCGGCACCGAGCGCTTCGTCGCGGCCCGGGACGTCCTCGATCCCGTGGTGTGGAACCGCGCCCAGCCGGTGCTGGGCCTGCCCGGCGTGGAGTACGTGCGGCTGCGCCGCCGGCAGGAGGCCCTCGAGCGCATCGCGCGCGAGCGCATGCGCGGGCTCGACGCCTGGGTCGTGCCGACCACGCCGGACGTTCCGCTGCCGCTCGAGGAGCACCGCACGGCCGAGAAGGCCGCCGCCTGGATCCGCCGCGGCACGCGCAACACGCGCCCCGGGAACATGTTCGGCCAGTGCGGCGTCTCGGTGCCGCTCCCGCGCGAGGGCCTGCCCGTGGGGCTGCAGTTCGTGTGCGCGCCCGGGGAGGATGCCCGCCTGCTCGGCCTCGCCCAGGGCGTCGAAGACGTGCTGGGCCGGCCGGCCGCCGCCGACATGTCGCGCTTCCTCTGAGGCCGCGGGGGCGAGGCGGTGCGCCGCATCCCCGCAGCCGCGACCCGGCGGGCCGCGCCGTGACGACCACCGTCTTTCGCGCGCGCAGGATCCTCACCATGAACCCCATGCAGCCGCAAGCGGCCTGCGTGGCGGTGCGCGACGGGCGCATCCTCGCCGTGGGCCGCGAGGAGGACATGGCGGGGTGGGGGCCCCACGCGGTCGACGAGCGCTTCGCCGGCAAGGTGCTGATGCCGGGGCTCGTCGAAGGCCACTCGCACCTGATGGAAGGCGGTTTCTGGCAGTACGCCTACGTGGGATACCACGACCGGCGCGGCCCCGACGGCCGGCTCTGGCCGGGCCTGCGCAGCCTCGAGGCCGTGGTCGGGCGGCTGCGCGAGTTCGCGCGCGGGATGGAGGAGGGGCAGGCGCCGCTGCTCGCGTGGGGCTTCGACCCGATCTTCTTCGGCGAGCGGCGCATGACCGCCCGGGACCTCGACCAGGTGTCCGCCACGCGGCCCATCGCCGTGCTGCACGCGAGCATCCACCTGCTCAACGTGAACACCGCCATGCTGCGCAGGGCGGGCATCGACCGGCACGCCCAGGCCGAAGGCATCGGGCGCGACGCCGACGGCGCGCCCAACGGCGAGCTGCAGGAGTTCGCCGCGATGTTCCCGGTGATGCGCGCGATCGGCAATGCGTTCCAGACCGCATGGCAGCAGGAAGAGGCGATCCGGCGCTTCGGCGCGATCGCGTGCCTGGCGGGGGTGACGACCGCCACGGACATGCTCAACGCCTGGGACGAGGCGACGGTGCAGGCGATGGCGCGCGCGACGCGCCGCGAGGATTTCCCGGTGCGCATCGTCTCGGCGTACCGCAACCTCGATGCGCCTTCGGAGACCGAGCACGGGCTGCGGCGGCTGGCGCAGCTCGCGCCGCTGGAATCGGAGAAGCTGCGCCTGCGCCTCACGAAGCTCGTGGTGGACGGCTCGATCCAGGGCTTCACCGCGCGGCTGCGCTGGCCCGGCTACTACAACGGCCGCCCCAACGGCATCTGGATCGTCGCCCCCGCCGAGCTCGCCGCCGTCGTGGAGCGCCTGCACGCGGCCGGCGCGCACCTGCACATCCACACCAACGGCGACGAGGCCACCGACGCCGCGCTCGACGCGCTCGAGGCCGCGCTCGCGCGCCACCCGCGGCCCGACCATCGCCACACGATCCAGCACTGCCAGATGGCCGACGCCGCGCAGTTCCGGCGCATGGCGCGCCTGGGCGTGTGCGTGAACCTCTTCGCCAACCACCTGTACTACTGGGGCGACGCGCACTACGGGCAGACCATGGGCCCCGACCGCGCCAACCGGATGGACGCCTGCGGCACCGCGCTCGCGTGCGGGGTGCCCTTCGCGATCCACTCCGACGCGCCCATCACGCCGCTCGCCCCCCTCTTCACCGCCTGGTGCGCGGTCAACCGCCTCACGTCCTCGGGGCGCGTGCTGGGGCCGGCGGAACGCATCGACGTGCCGCGCGCGCTCGCGGCGATCACGCTGGGCGCGGCGTACACGCTGAGCATGGACCACGAGATCGGCTCGATCGAGGTGGGCAAGCGCGCCGACTTCTGCGTGCTCGAGGACGATCCCCTCGCGCTGCCTGCCGAGCGGCTGAAGGACGCGCGCGTCTGGGGCACCGTGCTGGGCGGGCGCGCGTTCGAGGCCGCCCGTGGCTGAGGGCGGCGCCCCGGCGCGCATCCCGCTCACCGTGGTGGGCGGCTTCCTCGGCGCGGGAAAGACGACGCTCCTCAATCGCATCCTCGCCGGCGTCGGCGGGGTGCGCTCGGCAGTGCTGGTGAACGACTTCGGCGCGGTGAACGTCGACGCGGCGCTCGTGGCCGCGCGCGAGGGCGAGGCGATCGCGCTCGCCAACGGCTGCGTGTGCTGCTCGCTCGCCGCCGGGCTCGGCGAGGCGCTGATGCGCGTGATGGCCCGCGCGCCCGCCCCCGAGTGGATCGTGATCGAGGCGAGCGGCGTGTCCGACCCCTGGCGCATCGCGCAGGTCGGGCTCGCCGACCCGGGGCTCGCGCTCGACGGCGTCGTGGTGCTCGCCGACGCCTCTGCCCTCGACGCGCACGCCTCCGACCCGCGGCTGCGCGACACGCTCGCGCGCCAGCTCGCCGGCGCCGACCTCGTCGTGCTCAACAAGTGCGACCTGGCCGACGCCTCGCGCCGCGCGGCGCTGCGCGACCGGATCGGGCGCATGGCGCCCGGCGTGGCGATCCTCGAGGCGACGCGCGCGGACGTGCCGCTCGCGGCGCTGACGGGACTCGCGCTGCCGCTCGAGGGCGCGCGGGGGCGGCGGACGGGTGCGGCGCCCGCCGATCACGCCCGGCAGTTCGAGTCGGTGACGCTGCCGTGCCCGGGCCGGCTCGACGCCGGGCGGCTGCGCGCGTTGCTCGCGCGCATGCCCCCCGGCGTGCTGCGCGCCAAGGGCGTCGTGCGCACCGACGAGTGCGACGCGGCCGAGCTGCAGTTCTGCGGGCGGCACGGCAGCCTGCGGCCGCTGCCCGGCGCAGGCGGCCTCGCGCCGTGCGTCGTCGCGATCGGGCTCCCCGGAGCGCTGCCCGGGGCCGCGTTGCGCGACGCCCTCGAGGCGACGCGCCTCGCGCCCGCTGCCGCCGCCCGCGAGCGCCTGCCGGCGTCGCCCTAGAGCACCTCGTCGCGCAGGTAGTACCAGCGGTAGAGCATCCGCTGCCCGAGGCGGCGCAGCGGCGCGAGGGGATGGGTGGGCAGGGGCGAGTCGAAGATGGGCAGCTGCGGCACCTGCCGCCCGGCCACGCGCTGCGCCATGCGCCGTCCCGCCTGCGCCGAGAACGACACTCCGTTGCCGCCGTAGCCCAGGGCGTAGTAGACCGGCATGGCCGCGTCGGGCTGCCAGATGCGCGGCATCATGTCGTGGCTCACGTCCACCCAGCCCCACCACGAGTGCTCGATCGCGATGCCGGCGAGGGGCGGGAACTTGCGGGCGATGCCGTCGACGAGCAGCTGCAGGTGGCGCGGGTTCGCCGCGTCCGCGCCCGTGATCGCGCTGCGGCTGCCGATCTGCAGGCGGTCGTCGGGCAGCCGGCGGTAGTAGAAGCGCAGCGTGCGCGTGTCCGTGACGGCTTCGGTCGTGAGGAAATTCGTCGCTTCCTTCTGCGGGGCCGTCATGGGGCGCGTCACCACGGAGTTCGAGAGGATCGGCATGATCCGCCCGCGCAACTGCGGGTGCAGCCTTTCGCCGGTGTAGCCGCCCGTGGCCACGGCGACGGCGCGGGCGCGCACCGTGCCGCCCGGCGTGCGAAGGTGGTGGACGTCCCCCCGGGTGTGCCAGCCGGTCACGGGACTTGCGGGATGGACCGTGGCGCCGAGGGCGCGCGCCATGCGCACGTAGCCGTGGAGCAGCTTCATCGGGTGCACGCTGATGCCGGCGGGCTCGTGCAGCGCGCCCGCCGCGTCCTCGTCGCGCACGTAGCGCCGGTGCACTTCCGCGCGGTCGAGCATCTCGGTCTCGTAGCCGAAGACGTCCTTCCACACGCGCGCTTCCGCGCGCAGGAAATCCACCTTCTTGCGCCGGTGGGCGACGTAGAGGTGCCCGCCGGGCTGCGCGTCGCAGTCGATCTGCGCGACGAGCCCCGCGAAGGTCTCGAACCCCTCGAGGATCTCCTGGTGCAGGCGCAGTGCCGTCGCCTTGCCCCAGCGCGCGATCCACTGCGAGCGCTGCAGCCGCCCGCTCGCGAGCTGGCCCTGGCCGCCGTTGCGCCCGCTGCAGCCCCAGCCCGCCCGGTTCGCCTCCAGCACCGTCGCGCGGATGCCGTGCTCGCGGGCGAGGAAGAGCGCGCAGGCGAGGCCCGTGTAGCCCGCGCCGACGATCGCCACGTCGACGTCCATGTCGCGGTCCACCGGCCCGTCGTCGGGGGCGGGCGCGCCGGCGCTCGCCGCCCAGTAGGTGGGCGGATAGTCCTGGCCCCGGCCGGGGATCGCCGCGACGAGCGGGTCGTAGGTCGGGTCGTACGGACGAGGAGGCTGCGTTTCCATGCTCATTCCTTTGCCGGGATGATAGCGGTACCGACGCGCTCGTCTCCTTCTCGGGCCCGATAACCGGCGGTGTCGCCGATGCCCGCCGCTACCGGCGAGCGGCCCGCCCGTTGCCGTAGGAATCGTCCGGCGGCCCTCGCCGCGGGCGGGTCCGGCACAGGCCCCGTGTGACCGGCGCGTGCAATCGCGGGCATCTCCCGGAGTGCCGACAAGCGCATGGGGGGAATCAAGAGGCGGCGAGGCGGCTCCAACGGGTCCCCAGCGCAGGATCCAGTCGCCCGTGCACAACCCGTCCGCGGTCGTGAAAGGCAATGCCTCCTCCGGCTACGGCGGGGCGGGGCCGATCGGCCTCATGCCGCTGCTGCGCCAGGGATACCACGAGTTCCTCGGCTTTCCCACGCTGATCGTCGCGGGGTTCGTGGCGCTCGCGGCACTCACCCTGGGGCTGGACAACGCGCACGCCGGCTGGCTCGAGGCCGCGCGCGAGTTCCTGCGCCGCTTCGTGTTCGCGAAGGAGTCCGGCACGGCCTCCCTGCTCGGCACGCTGCTGGGCGGCCTGCTCACCGTCATCTCGATCACGTTCTCGGTGCTCCTGCTCGCCGTGCAGCAGACGGCGACGTCGCTCAGCAACCAGGTGTACTCCCAGTTCCTGCGCCGGCGGATCAACCAGCTCTACTTCGGGTTCTTCCTCGGGCTCGCCGTGTTCGACGTGGTCGCGCTCGCGGCGGCGCATCCCGGGTTCAACCCCGTCATCACCGCCACGACGGCGTCCGTGATGACCGTGGGCGGCCTGTGCCTGCTCATCGTCCTGATCTACAGCACCGTGGACCAGATGCGCCCCACGGTCATCATCGAGTCGCTGCGCGACCACACCCTGAAGGCGCGGGCCGAGGCCCAGCCGCTGCTGCGGCGCACCCGGCGAAAGTCCGCCTCGGCGGCGCCCGTGCAGCGCACCGTGTTCGCCGACAACGACGGCTTCCTGCAGGAAGTCGACCTGGGCCGCCTCGAGCGCCTGCTCGGGCAAGCGCGGGATCCCGACCTCGAGATCGAGATCCTGCACACGATCGGCGCCTTCGTCGCGTACGACGACCGCCTCGCGGTCGTCAGGGCGCGCGACGGCGCGCGCACGCAGGGGCTCGCCGAAGGGATCAAGCAGGCCCTCGAGCTGCGCACCGAGCGCGACCTGCAGCACGACCCGGCGTTCGGCATCGTGCAGCTCGAGTCCATCGCGTGGACGACGGCCTCGAGCGCCAAGTCCACGCCCGAGCCGCCGAGGCTCGTGATCAACGTGCTGCGCGACGTGCTCGGCCGGTGGATCGCCGGCGTGGGCGGGCGCCAGGACGGCGGCCACGGCAAGGCGCTTCCCGTCGTCTATCCCGACGGCGTCCACCGCGACGCGATCGATGCCATCGTCACGATCGGGCTCGCGAGCCACGAGTCGCTGCAGCACCTGGTGATCGCCGCGGCGCTGCATGCCCTGGGCCAGCTGCTGCCCCGTGCCAAGGGCGAGCTGCACGAGCACCTGCTGCGCTCCATCGGCACGCTCATTCCCGCGCTGAGCGACCTCATCCTGACGACCCGCCTGGGGGAGGTCCTGGATTCGCTGCGCGCGACGCTCGAGGACGAGGGCGCCCACGAGGTCGCCGCGGAGGTGGGCGAGGCGCTGCGGCGCAAGCAGGCGCAGCGCGGCCGCCTGCTGCATTGAGGGCGGGCCGCGGCCGTCACGCGTTGGCGGAAGGAGCAGGAGTCGAACCTGCCAGCGGCGTCGCACGCCGCTCTCCGGGTTTGAAGTCCGGGCGCCCCACCGGGGTGCGTTTTCCTTCCGTGTCCTCGTGGCCGGCCACGCGGCGCCGCTCGCCGCGGCGCCACGTATAGCCGGCCGCATCCAGATACTCCAGCACCTCGATCGCGAGGTTGCGCCCGAGGCCCGAGCGGTCGCGGTACTGGGCCGCGGTGAAGCCGGCGCCGTCCGAGGCGGCATCGAGCGCGCGCGCGTGCTCGACCATCCGGTCGAGCGTCGGCGGCAGGACGAAGCGGTTGCGCGCGATGCGCAGCACGCGCCCGGCGAGCGCGGCGCGGGACAGGAACGCCTCCACCGCCTTCGGCTCGAGGGCCAGCGCTTCGGACAATTCGTGCACGCGCGGCGGCTTCGCGCCGTCGGCGGCCAGGAGGGGGGCGAGCCGCATCCACAGCGCCTCGTCCGCGGCCGAGAGCGCGGGGGCATGGGACGGCAGCCGGTAGTGCGCACCGGCGCGCAGGAGGCCGCCGTCGCGCACGCGCTCGGCGAGGACGGCCGCGAGCATCCCGGTGCGGAAGGCCTCGGCGAAGCGCTCGCGCAGATCCGCGAGCGACGGGCCGGCAGCCTCCGGCTGGCGCGCATGGTGCTCGCCCACGGCTTCGGCGACCGCGTCGCGCAGCGCCTCCCACGATGCCTGCGCCACCATCCACGATCGCCTGCCTGCGAACGGCCGCAGCGCGTGGCGCGAGAGCAGCCGCCCGAGCGCCTCGTCGTCCAGGTGCCAAGCGCGGGCGAGCCACTCCGGATCGACGCAGCCGCCCGCCTGGGCGAGGAGCGCGTCGAGCGCTTGCGCGGCGTCGGCCACGTGCAAGCGCGCGAGAAGGGCGAGGCGCTCCGGACGGGCCGCACCTCGCTCCGGCCCGAGCGGGTCGATCACGTCGGCGCCGCCGAGGAGCCGCCCGGTGCCCGGGTCGCGCAGGAGCAGGCGGTCGCCATGCCAGAGGCTCGCCTCCCGCGCGAAGGTGATGCGCGCGAGGCCGAGCGCGTGCATATCCGGCGGCCCGAGGAGCGCGAGCGCGGCGGGCAGGCTCGCCGTGCCGGCCAGCACGTGGACGTCGGCGCGCTTGCCCGCCCGCGGCCATCCTCGCCGGGGCAGCCGCAGCCGCACGTCGATGCGCCGGGACACCGGCCAGCGGGAACCGGCGGCGAGGACGTCGCCGCGCGCCACCTCGTCGCGGCGCACGCCCTGCAGGACCAGCGCGCAGCGCTCCCCCGCGAACGCGGCAGCGGCCTCGCGGTCGTGCACGCGCAGGCCGCGCACGCGCGCGGAGCGGCCCGAGGGCAGGACCGCCAGCCGGTCGCCGGCGGCGACGCGCCCGGTGAGCGCGGTGCCGGTGACGACGACGCCCACGCCCTCGAGCACGAAGGCGCGATCGACATGCATGCGGAATGGCCGCTCGTCGCGCCCGCGCCGGCCCTGGCGCCGCGCTTCGGCGACAAGCTGCTCGCGCAGCTCGGCGATGCCCTCGCCGGTGCGCGCCGACACGGGCACGACCGCCGCGCCCGCGTATTCCGTGCGCGCGAGCAGTTCCCCGATCTCGCGCGCCACCTCGTCGCGGCGCGCTGCCGGCACGCGATCGACCTTCGTGAGCGCGACGAGGAGCTGCGGCACGCCGCGAAGCCGCAGCACCTCCAGGTGCTCGCGCGTCTGCGGCATGCAGCCGTCGTCGGCCGCCACCACCAGCAGTCCCCGATCCACGGCGTGGATGCCCGCGGCCATGTTGGCCACGAAGCGCTCGTGTCCCGGCACGTCGACGAAGCCCACGGCGAGGGCGCCTTCGACGGGAAGATAGGCGAAGCCCAGCTCGATCGACATCCCGCGCCGGCGCTCCTCCGGCAGGCGGTCGGTGTCCACGCCCGTCAGCGCCTTCACGAGCGAGGTCTTGCCGTGGTCGACGTGGCCGGCGGTGGCGGCGATCACGCGCAGACCTCGGCGCGGCGAGCGCGAATCTGCGCGACGAACGCCGCCTCGTCCTCGAGGCAGCGCAGGTCCAGCCACAGCGCGCCGTCGTGGATGCGCCCGATCACGGGCACGGGAAGGCCGCGAAGCTGCGCGGCGAGGGCAACGAGGCGCGTTCCCGCGCCCTTGCGCCCCGCCGGGGTCACGCGCAGCGCCGCGCTCGGCAGCAGATCGACCGGGAGCGAGCCGCTGCCCACCTGGCTCGCGCAGTCGGCGACGTCCACGGGGCCGAACGCGCCGACAAAGGCGGCCACGCAGGGCCGCAGGCGCGCGGCCGCGGCGCGGATGTCCTCGCGGGTGCGCGTGAGCAGCCGCAGCGTCGGCAGCCGCGCGGCAAGGCGATCCGGATCGAGGTAGAGGCGCAGCACGGATTCCAGCGCCGCGAGCCGGCCCTTGTCCAGGCGCAGCGCGCGCTTGAGCGGATCGCGGCGCATCCGCCCGATCGCATCGCGCGAGCCCACGGCCATCCCGGCCTGCGGCCCGCCCAGCAGCTTGTCGCCGCTGAACGTGACCACGTCGGCGCCGGCTGCGAGCGCCTCGCGCGGCGTGGGCTCGGGCGGCAATCCCCAGCGCGACAGGTCGGCGAGGCTGCCGCTTCCCAGGTCGACCACGAACGGCAGGCCGTGCGCGTGCGCGAGCCGCGCGAGCGCGTCCTCGGCGGGTGCGGCCGTGAAGCCCACGACCTCGTAGTTGCTCGCGTGCACCTTGAGGATCGCGGCCGCATCGGGCCCGATCGCCCGCTCGAAGTCGCGCAGGTGCGTGCGGTTGGTGGTCCCCACCTCGCGCAGCCGGCAGCCGGCGCTCTCGAGGATCTCGGGGATGCGGAACGAGCCGCCGATCTCGACCAGCTCGCCGCGCGAGACGAGCACCTCGCGCCCGCGCGCGACCGCGTCGAGGACGAGCAGCACCGCGGCCGCGTTGTTGTTGACCACGGTGGCGGCCTGCGCGCCCGTGAGCCGGCACAGCAGCGACTCGACGAGCGTGTCGCGCTCGCCGCGCTCGCCGCGCCCGAGGTCGTACTCCAGGTTGCAGGCTGCGGTCTCGGCCCGCATCGCCGCCTCGGCCGCCTCGGGCGGCAGCGGCGCGCGCCCCAGGTTGGTATGCAGGACGGTGCCGGTGAGGTTGAAGACGCGGCGCAGCGCCGGTCGGGCCGCCGCTTCCAATGCGTCGAGCGCCTCGCGCAGCAGCGCCTCGGGCGCGGGGCACGGGGGCCCGGGGGCGCGCAGCAGCCGGCGATGGCGCTCGAGCACCGCGCGCACCTCGTCGGCGACGAGCTCACGGCCGTGCCGCGCGAGCGCCGTTTCGACGCGGGGGTCGCGCAGCAGGACGTCGACCGACGGAAGGCGCCGGCGGGCGGCGCTGTCGGGGGGAGGGGGTTTCATCCGGTCCCACGGACTGGAAGGAAGGCTCCCATGGTAGGCCGGCGCGGCATTCCGCCCCAATAGGTTCGCGGCCTGGGGCTATACTTTTTCGCTATGGAACTGCGCCAGCTGCGCTACTTCGTGCGCATCGTCGACCTCGGCAGCCTCTCGCGCGCGGCGCTCGACCTCTACGTGGCGCAGCCGGCCCTGTCGAAGCACGTGGCGGCCCTCGAGGCGGAGCTGGGCGAGCGCCTCCTCGTGCGCACGGTGCGGGGCGTCACCCCCACCGACGCGGGCCTCGCGCTCTATCGCAGCGCCCAGGCGATGCTGCGCCAGGTCGGGCGCATCGCCGACGAGGTGCGCTCGGCCACGGCGCTGCCCACGGGCGGCGTCTCGCTCGGCATCCCCTACAGCGTCTCGAACATCCTCACGCCGGCCCTGGTCCGCGCGGTGGCGCGCGAGTTGCCCGGCGTGCGCCTGGCGATCACCGAGGGCGTGAGCGGCGTGCTCGAGGGGCTGCTCGCCACCGGCCGCCTCGACCTGGGCCTGCTCTACGCGCGCGAGCGCCCGGCGCGCCAGGTCGAGGAGCGCAAGCTCCTGGTCGAGGAGCTGCACTTCGTCACCCGCGCCCGGCCCGGCGCGCGCGTTCCCGCCGAGGTGACGCTGCGCGAGGCGGCGAAGCAGCGCCTGATCCTGCCCGGCGCCGGCAACACGACGCGCCAGATCGTCGAGCGCGAGGCGCGCGCGGCGGGCCTGCGCCTCGAGATCGCCGCCGAGGTCGATTCGCCGCGGACGACGAAGGCGCTGGTGGCCGCCGGCGCGGGGGCCGCCGTGATGTCGCGCTCGGGCGTGCACCCCGAGACCTCCCGCCCGCGCCTCGCGCTGCAACGCATCGTGCGGCCCACGCTCGCGCGCCCGCTCAACGTCTGCCTGGGCCGCGGCGAGGCGCCCTCGCGGGCCGCCGCCCACGTCCTGCGGCTGGTCGAGGAGACCGCGGCGGCCCTCGTGAGGCAGGGGCAGTGGAAGGGCGCCGCGACAGCGCGCTGAGCCATTCCCCGGCGTGATGCCGGCAGGCCGAAGCGATATTGCCGAAGCATGGCCGGGCGGCCGTACCATGGGTCCTCGTCCCCCCTGAAGAGCCTGCCCATGCCTTCCGCCGCCGCCGCGCCGGGCGCGTCTTCCCCGACCGTGGTGGCCGGGGACGTCGACCTCGTCGAGTACTACTACGAGCACGGCTTCAGCGACGGCCTGCCCGTGGTCCCGCCCACGCCCGCCAAGCTCGAGGCCATGGTCGAGGCCCTCGGCGGCGAGGCCCAGCGCCTTGTGTGCCGGGTGCCGCCGCGCTGGGGCGGGCTCACCCACGAGGTGCTCGCCGTGAACCTCGTGATGGCCGGCTGCGAGCCGCGCCACGCGCGCATCGTACGCGCGGCGATCATCGCCCTCGGCGAGCCGCCGTTCAATCTCAACGGCGTGCAGGCCACCACCCACATGGCCGCGCCGCTGCTGGTGGTGAACGGCCCGGCCGCGGCCGCGGCGGGCATGAACGGCGGCTGCAACGCCTTCGGCTCCGGCAACCGCGCCAACGCCACCATCGGCCGCGCGATCCGGCTCGTGATGCTCAACGTGGGGGGCGGCTGGCCGGGCGACCTGGACAAGAGCACGCTGGGCCACCCGGGCAAGTACACCTACGCGGTCTGCGAGAACGAGGCGGCGAGCCCCTTCGCGCCCTACCACGTGGAGCAGGGGTTCGAGGCCGACGACTCGACGGTCTTCGTGGCCGCCGCGGAGCCGCCGCACAGCGTCGTGAACCACGTGGCCAACGACGCCGAGGGCATCCTCGACAGCATGTGCTCGGCCATGAGCACCTACGCGCACAACACCGCGGTGAGCCAGGGGCATTGCGTCGTGGTGATCGGCCCCGAGCACGCCGCCACGATCGCGAAGCAGGGCTGGAAGCGCGCCGACATCCGCAACTACCTGTGGATGTACTCGGGCAACAAGTTCCGCGAGCTCGCCTTCGACCATCGCTACGGCAAGGTCTACAACCGCAACCTGCCCGTCTGGTACCGCCGGGACCTCGACGCGCGCATCCCGATCGTGCCGAGCCCCGACCACATCCACCTGTTCGTGATCGGCGGGGAGGCCGGGCGCTTCTCGGCCTTCATCCCCGGCTGGGGCAACATGTCGAGCCCGGTGCTGCGCGAGATCGAGGCGGCGGCCGGCGAGGGCGGCGGGCCGCCCGCGCGGGCGCGCTGCGTCGACGGCACCTGTCAACTGTAGGAGGAGAGACGATGAAGCCAGGAAGGAACGGCGTGCCGGTCTACGACCCGCGGGGCGAGGTCGGCGCGGATGTGCGGGAGCTTGCGCCGCGCGTGGCCTCGCTCGAGGGGCTGCGGGTGGGCATCCTCGACAACACGAAGTGGAACGCGAACAAGCTGCTGCGCCAGGTTCGCGACGAGCTGCAGCGCGCGCACGGGTTCGGCGAGATGCACTACTACCGCAAGGAAAGCTTCTCGCGCTTCGCCAACCCGGCGCTCCTCGAGCGCATCCGGGCCGAGAACGACGTCGTCTTCACCGCGATCGGCGATTGAGGCTCGTGCACGTCGTGCTGTATGCATGACGGCATCAGTCTCGAGGCGCTGGGCGTGCCGACGGCGGTCATCGTGACCGAGCAGTTCGTGCACGAGGCGAAGGTGCAGCGCGTGGCGCTGGGCATGCTGGCGCTGGTGCCGGTCGTGATCCCGCACCCGTTGAGCTCCCTCACCGACGAGGAGATCCGGCAACGCGCCGCGGTGGCGCTGCCCGGGGTGCTCGCCGCGTGGCGGGGCACGCTCGCCGACCGCTAGGCCGGCGCGCGCGGGGATCCTGCCGTGAATCGCATCCTCGAAGGCACGGTGGTCCTCGACCTCACGCGCTTCCTGGCCGGGCCGCAGTGCACGCTCATGCTGGCGGGACTCGGCGCGGAGGTGATCAAGGTGGACGACCCGCGCGCGGGCGACCCCACGGCGGCCGCCCCGCCCGTGGCCACCGCGGACGGCTTCTCGTTCGCGCCGCCGGCGCCGGGCGACTACGGCCTGGCCTACCTCAAGCGCGCGCGGGGCAAGAAGTCGGTCTCGATCAGCCTCAAGCACCCGGAAGGCCTCGCGCTCTTTCGCCGCCTGGTCGCGCAGGCGGACGTCCTGGTCGAGAACTTCCGCGCGGGCGTGACCGAGCGGCTGGGCATCGATCACGCCACGCTCTCGAGCCTCAACCAGCGCCTCGTCTACTGCTCCATCACCGGCTACGGCTCCACGGGGTCCGAGCGCGGCGCGAAGGCCTACGACTTGATGGTGCAGGCGGCCGCGGGGCTGCTCGCGGTGACGGGCGAGCCGGGAGGCGGGCCGGTGAAGGCGGGCACGCCGCTGTCCGACACGATCGCCGGCTCCATGGCCGCGCTCGGCGTGGTCTCGGCCCTGCACCAGCGCGAGCGCACCGGGCGCGGGCAGTTCGTGGACGTGTCCATGGCCGATTGCCTGCTGTCGCTCATGTGGGACGAGCCCCTCGACGGCTACGAGGCCCTCGGGCTCGCGCCGCGCCAGGGCAACCGCATCATGCGCTTCTCGCCCTTCAACACCTACCGCACCGCCGACGGCTGGATCGCGCTCGGTGCGGCCACCGACGCGGAGTGGCGCGCGCTGCTGGCGCTGATGGGGCGCGCCGAGCTCGCAGAGCATCCCGATTTCTCCCGCGTGGGCTGGCGCATCGCGCACAACGACGCGGTCGACCGGCTGGTGGGCGAGTGGACGGCGACGCGCACGACGCGCGCGCTGCTCGACGCCCTCGCCGCCGCCGACGTGTCGTGCGGCCCGGTGCGCGACACCGGCGAGGTGCTCGCGTGGGAGCGGGCGCGGGAACGCGACGTCCTCGTGCCGGTGCGCCGGCCGGACGGCAGCCGCACCGCGGCGCTCGGTCCGGCCTTTCCCCTCAAGTTCAGCGATGCGGCGACGGAGTACGGCCTGCCGCCGGTGCCGGGCGGCGACACCGAGGCGCTGCTCTCCGGGCGCCTGGGGATGAGCGCGGACGAGATCGCGCGCCTGCGCGCCGCCGGCGCGGTGTGAGCGGCCGTCAGCGCCGCGGCAGGGTGAGCGTGGCCTCGAGCCCGCCCTCGGCCCGGTTGCGCAGCACGATGTCCCCGCCGTGGGCGCGGGCGATGTTGCGCGCGATCCCCAGGCCCAGGCCCGTGCCGCCCGTGTCGCGCGAGCGCGAGCGCTCGAGGCGGAAGAAGGGCTCGAAGGCGCGCTCGAGGTCCGCCTGGGGAATGCCCGGTCCCGTATCGAGCACCCGGATCGCGAGCTCGCCGGCGCGCTCCTCGACCTCGACGCTCGGCGCGCGCCCGTAGCGCAGCGCGTTGTCGACGAGGTTGGCGAGGCAGCGGCGCAGCGCGAGCGGCCGCCCCGTGTAGCTGCCGGACGTCGTCCCGCGCACCTCGAACGGGTGCCCCGCGTCGCGGTAGTCGGCCTGCATGCTCTCGAGCAGCGCCATCACGTCCAGCGGCTGCGCGGGCTCGCGCGAGGTCGCGTCGCGCATGAAGTCGAGCGCCTGCGCGACCATCGACTGCATCTCGTCGACGTCCTTCAGGAACTTGCCGCGCAGCTCCGCGTCGTCGAGCAGCTCCGTGCGCAGGCGCAGGCGCGTGAGCGGCGTCTTGAGGTCGTGGGACATCGCCGCCAGCACGCGCGTGCGGTCGTTGATGAACCGCGCGAGCCGGCTCTGCATCGTGTTGAACGCCCGCGCGGCGCGCCGCACCTCGGTCGGGCCCGCCACCGGCAGGGGCGCGCGGTTGATGTCCTCGCCCAGGGCCTCGGCGGCCGAGGCGAGGGTCGACAGCGGCCGCGTCACCCAGCGCACGGCGACGAGCGAGAGCGCCACGACCGTGACGAGGAGGATCGCGAGCGTGGCCGCGAGCCGCCGCGACATCGACGCGTCGGCGGGGGAGAGCGACGAGTCGAAGGTGGCGAGCGTGCCGTCGGCGAGCGCGACCTGCACCACGAACGACGCGCCGTGCCCCATGCCCGGCCCCATCGGCCCGCCGGGCTCGTGCATCGGCATCATCGCCATGGCGGGCGGCGGCGGGGCCCGCACGCCGCGCGGCGGGGACTTCGCCACCACCGCCTTCACCCGATCGCCCAGCGTGTAGCGCAGCACGTTGGCGAACATCGCGAGCCGGAAGTCGTCGTCGGCGCCCGCGCCGGCGCCGGCGGCCAGCGCCGGGCGGTCGAGCGAGATCGCGAGCGGCGGGGCGTCGAAGAGCGCCACGATGCGCCGGCGCTCGTCGGGCGGCACCGAGTCGAGCAGCCGGGTCATGTCGGCGATGCGCTGCGCGAGCTGCATGCCGCCGGCGCGGTAGAGCAGGCGGTCGCGCTCCGAGACGTTGATGTACATGATCGCGAGCGCGGCGGCGAGCAGGCCGCCGAGCAGCACCAGCACCAGGCGTGCGAAGAGGCTCCGGGGCATCATCGCCCGGGGTCCAGCGCGACTTCCGCGGCGAGCACGTAGCCCTCGCCGCGCACGGTCTTGATGATCCGCGGATCGGCCGGGTCGTCGCCCAGGCGGTGGCGCAGGCGGCTGACCTGGATGTCGATCGCTGCGGTCCGCCGGATCGGCCTCGCGCCCCTTGGCGAGCACCATCAGCTGGTCGCGCGACAGCACGTGGTTCGGATGGCTCAGGAAGATCTTCAGGAGCTGGAACTCGGCGCCGCTCAGCGACGTGACCACGCCCTCGGCCGAGACGAGGTGGCGCGGCGGTGAGGTCCAGGCGCCAGCCGGCGAAGGCGATGGCGCTCGCGTCGTCGGCGCGCAGGCTTGCGCGGCAGGCTGCGGTAGCGGCGCAGCACGCTCTTGATCCGCGCCAGCAGCTCGCGCGGGCTGAAGGGCTTGGCGAGGTAGTCGTCGGCGCCCATCTCGAGCCCCACGATGCGGTCGGTCTCCTCGCCCCGGGCGGTGAGCATGATCACCGGCATGTCCGAGCGCGCCCGCAGGTCGCGGCAGAGCGTCAGGCCGTCCTCGCCCGGGAGCATGAGGTCGAGGACGATGAGGTCGACCTTGCCGCGCGAGAGCGCCGCGCGCATCGCCTGGCCGTCGGCGGCGAGCGAGGCGCGGTAGCCGTTCCTGCGCAGGTAGTCGCCCAGCAGCGAGCGGATCTCCGCGTCGTCGTCCACCACCAGGATGTGGTCCTGCGTTTCCATGGATTCGTTATAGCCCCTCGGCGGCGCGGCTTTGTAGCGTAGCGTAACAATTCCGCGCGCTGCTACGCGCCGCTACCGGATCGCAACGCCGGGGTTACCCCGCGGTGGTGCAATGGACCCGTACCCCAACCCACCCGGAGATGACCATGAAACGCACGCACAAGCTCGCAATCGCCGCCACGGCGGCCCTCGGACTCGGCACCGCCGTCGCGCTGGCGCAACCCTTCGGCCCCGGCCCCGGCTTCGGCCCCGGCGCGGGATACGGTCCCGGCGCGATGATGGGCGGCGGCTACGGCCCCGGCGCCATGATGGGCGGCGGCTACGGTCCCGGCTTCGGTCCCGGCGCGATGATGGGCGGCGGCTGGAACGTCGAGGCGCGCCTGGCGGCGCAGAAGCAGGCGCTGGGCATCACGCCCGAGCAGGAGACGGCCTGGAACGCCTATGCCGAGCTCGCCACGCAGCAGTCGCAGTCGATGCTCGCGCGGCACCAGGCGATGTGGAACTCGACCGCCAGCTCCTCGGCGGATCGCATCGCGCTGCACAGCGCCTTCATGACCCAGCGCGCGCAGGAGCTCGAGGGCCTCAGCAAGGCCTACGCGGACCTGTACGGCGTGCTCTCGGCCGATCAGCGCGCGATCGCCGACCAGGGCGGCTGGGCCGGGAACGGCTACGGCAAGCGCGGGCGCGGTCCGCGCGGCTGAGGTCGGACCCTCGCCGGGCCCTCGGGCCGGCCCTCGGGCCGGCCCTTTTCGCATCGGCACGGCGCGCGCTGGTAGATTGTCCGGTGTACCGCGACGCACGGAGGGCCGCGCCCCCATGAATCCCAGCGCCATCCTCGCCCCCACGGGCAGCCTGCGGATGGGCCTGTATTCCGGAAGCCCCACCTCCTACCTCCCCGCGCAGGACGACGGCGAGCCCCGCGGGGTCGGCTTCGAGCTGGGCCGCGCGTTCGCGAGCCGCCTGGGCGTGCCCTTCGCCCCCGTCGTCCTGCCCAGCAACGCGCGCGTGAACGAGGCGGCGAAGGCGGCGGCCGTCGACCTGGTGTTCACCAACGCGACGGCGGAGCGCGCGCACTTCCTCGATTTCACGGACCCCGTGCTCGCGATCGAGAAGGGATACCTGGTGGGGCGCGGATCGCCCCTCGCGGATGCGCCCGACGTGGACGCGCCGGGCGTGCGGGTCGGCGCGGCCGAGGCGAGCACCACGGCGGGCGAGCTGCGCGCGCTCTTCCGGCACGCAGCGGTGCTTCCGGTCGCGTCCCTGCAGGAGGCCGCCTCGCGGCTGCTGCGCCACGACCTCGACGCGTTCGCGACGAACAAGGCGGTGCTCTTCGAGATGGCCGACGCGATGCCCGGCGCGCGCGTGCTCGCGGGCCGCTGGGGGCTCGAGCGCTTCGCGCTGGGTGTGCCGAAGGGGCGCGAGGACGCGGTGCCGTACCTGCGGGCGTTCGTCGCGCAGGCGCGGGCCGAGGGCCTGGTGAACGCGGCGCTCGCCCGCGCCGGGGTGCGGGGCGCGGGCGGCTAGGGGGCGCTGCGCCGGCGGCGCGTCGAGATCCCGATGCCGGCGGCGATGAGCAGGAACGCCGCGCCGTGGTACCACGCGGGGGCCTCGCCGAGGAGCGCGAGCGAGAGCAGCGCGGCGAAAAGCGGCGTGAGGTTCGAGAAGAGTGCCGCGAGCGTGGGTCCCACGCGCGCCACGCCCGCCCCCCACGCCCAGTAGGCGATCACCGCGGGCCCCACCGCCACGAAGAGCAGGGCGGCGGCGAGCGCGGGCGTGAACGCGCCGAAGCGCGCGCCCAGGGAAAGCTCGACCGCCGCGCCCAGGCTCGCCCACGCCGCGCCGAAGACGAGCTGCGCGGCGAGGAACTCCGCCCAGTTCCAGTCGGGGCGCGCCGCCCCGCGCATCGAGGCCGGCGGGCGCGCGAGCATCCAGCTGTAGATCGCCCAGGTGAAGGCGGCGGCGAGCATGAAGAGGTCGCCCGCCACGAAGTGCAGGCCGCGCAGCGCCGCGAGGCTGCCGCGCGAGAGCACGAGGAGCACGCCCGCGATCGAGAGCACGGCGCCGGCCGACTGGCGCCAGCCCGGCATCTCGCGGTAGCCCGCCATGCCCACCACGACCATCCACAACGGGGCGCTCGCGGCGATCAGCGTCACGTTGATCGGCGAGGAGGTGCGCAGCGCGTAGTACTGGAACGCGTTGTAGCAGCCGATGCCGATGAAGCCGATCGCCGCGAAGTAGCGCCAGCGCGCCGCGAGGGCGCGCGGCTCGAGGAGCACCCGCCGGCCGAGCGGCAGCACGATCGCGAGGGCGAGCACCCAGCGCGCGGCGTTCAACGCGAGCGGCGGGATCGAGGCCACGACGAGGGAGCCCACGACGGCGTTGCCCGCCCAGAGCAGCGGGGGCAGCGTGAGGAGGGCGGCGGTCCTCGGGTCGATGCGGGACAAGCGCGAGGCGTCAGCCGATGTGCCTGCGGAAGAACTCGAGCGTGCGGCCGCGGGCGAGCTGCGCCGCGCCCTCGTCGTAGGACCCGCGCTGGTCGCAGTTGAAGCCGTGGCCCGCGCCGGGGTAGTAGAAGGTCGTCGCCTCCGGGTGCTTCGCCGCGACCTCCTTCGCCTTCTCGACCGGGATCGACTGGTCGGCCTCCCCGAAGTGCAGCATGACCGGGCAGCGCGGCTTCTCGTCCGCGAGGCTCGGGATCGCGCCGCCGTAGTAGGCCACCGCGCAGGCGAGCCCCGCGAGCCGCGCGCAGGCGGCCCACACCACCGCGCCGCCCCAGCAGTAGCCGACGATGCCGACCTTGCCCGCCGACTTGCCGTGCTCCACCGCGGCGGCCACGTCGGCCACGGCCGCGTCCCACGCGATCTTCTTCATGATCTCGACGCCGGCGCCGATCTCCGGCTGCGTGTAGCCCGACTCGTAGCCGCGCCGCACCCGGTCGAACATCGCCGGGGCGACCGCGAGGTAGCCGTCGGCGGCGTAGCCGTCGGCCACGGCGCGGATGTGGCCGTTCACGCCGAAGATCTCCTGCACGACGACCACGGCGCCGCGCGGCCTGTCGGGCTTCGCCACGTACGCCTGCAACGCGTGCCCGTCGCCCGCCTTCAGCTCGATCGTGTTTCCCATTGCCGATCCTCCTCGTTCTGCCGCCGCCGCGGCGCAAGGGGAGATTGTCGCGCAACGGGCGAATCGGCGCCGCCCCTTCCGGGCGGCGCCCGCGCACCCTACAATCGGGTTCGCTCGGCGCCCCGCGGGGCCGATCGCCGCGACATCCCCATCCACCCCAGCGAAGAAATCGAACATGGAATATCGCAGCCTCGGCCGCAGCGGCCTTCACGTCTCCCGCATCTGCCTCGGCACGATGATGTTCGGCGACCGCACCGACGCGGCCGAGGCCGGGCGCATCGTGGCCAGCGCCCGCGAGGCGGGCGTCAACTTCATCGACACGGCCGACATCTACGCGAAGGGCGAGTCGGAGCGCATCACCGGCAAGCTCATCGCCGCCGAGCGCGACTGGTGGGTCCTCGCGACCAAGACCGGCCAGCCGCGGCCCGGCGACCCGAACCGCGGCATCGGGCGCAAGTGGATCATGCAGTCGATCGACGGCAGCCTCTCGCGGCTCGGCGTGGACAGCGTGGACATCTACTACATGCACCGCGAGTCGCTCACGGTGCCGCTCGAGGAGACGGTGGGCGCGATGGGCGACCTGGTGCGCGCCGGCAAGATCCGCTACTGGGGAGTCTCGAACATCCACGGCTGGCGCATCGCCGAGGCCGTGCGCGTGGCCGAGCGGCTCGGCGTGCCGCGTCCGGTGGTCTGCCAGCCGTACTACAACGCGATGAACCGCCAGCCCGAGAACGAGGTCCTGCCCGCGTGCCGCCACTTCGGCATCGGGGTCGTGCCCTACAGCCCGCTCGCCCGCGGCGTGCTCACGGGCAAGTACGCGCCGGGCGCGGAGCCGCCGGCGGACACGCGCGCCGGGCGCAAGGACAAGCGCATGATGGAAACGGAATTCCGCGCCGAGTCCCTCGAGATCGCGCAGCGCCTCAAGGCGCACGCCGAGCGCAAGGGCATCTCCGCGGGCGATTTCGCCCTCGCGTGGGTGCTCCACAACCGCATCGTCGACAGCGTCCTCGCCGGCCCGCGCACGCTCGCGCAATGGCAGGCGTACCTGAAGGGGCTCGAGGCCCGGCTCGACGCGGCCGACGAGGCGCTCGTCGACAGCCTCGTGCACCCCGGCCATCCCTCCACCCCCGGCTACAACGACCCCCACTACCCCATGGAAGGCCGCTAGAAAATGGGGACAGATCCCGTTTTCCCTTAAGCGGAACGGGCGTTCCACCAATAGGAAAACGGGGTCTGTCCCCGATTTACTGCAGGAGCGGGGAGAGGGCGGCGGCGGCCTTGCGCAGCGTCGGGATGTGCGCACGCGCGGCCGCGAGCGGGAGGCGCACGGCGGGGGCATGCACGGCGAGCGCGGCGACGACGCGTCCCTGCGCATCGGCCACCGGCACCGCCACGGCCACCATGCCGGCGGCGAACTCCTCGTCGTCGACGCCCACCCCCTCCTCGCGGATGCGCGCGAGCTCGGCCACCAGCCGGTCCGCATCGGTGATCGTGCGCTCGGTGTAGCGCGTGAGGGGTGCCGCGCGCACGAGCTCGTTCATGCGCCGCTCGGGCAGCAGGCTCAGCAGGAGCTTGCCGGTGGCCGTGCAGTGCATCGGCACCCGCGAGCCGGGCGCCAGGTGCATGCGCAGCGGCCAGTCGGTCTCCACGCGGTCGATGTAGACGATCTCGCTGCCGCAGAGCGTCGTGAGGTTGCACGTCTCGCCGATCTCGTCCACCAGGCGGCGCAGCACGCGGTCGCGCGCGCCGTGCTGCGAGGAGTTGACGAGCAGCGCCACGCCCAGCTCGCCCAGGCGCTTGCCCATGGCGTAGCCGCGGCCGGCGGGCTCGGGGACGAGGACGCGGTCGCGCTCGAAGCGCGCGAAGATGCGGTAGGCGCTCGCCCGCGGGATGCCGACCTCGGCCGAGAGGCTCGCCGCGGTCACCGGCTCGCGCGCATGGGCGACGTACTCGAGCGCCGCCAGCACGCGCGAGACCATGTCGCGCGGCGCCGTCTTCGCCGCCGGCTTGCGGCGCCTGCGCGCCGGCTGCTTCGCCGTTTCGCTCATCTCCCCTCCCTGCCGCCCGTCCCGGCGGTTCTGCGCAAGTGTCTCACTTTTGGACACGTTTGCGTATTGAAATTGCTTGACACCGGGGACGCGCGCGCCTAGCGTGGCCGCAAAAGAAGAACCGGATCCCAGGAGGAGGGTGCGCATGGCAGGTGCGGCAGGCCACGGCTCATCGTCGCAGGGCGCCACGCGCGTGCCCCCCGACGGGCTGCGCGCGGCGATCGCGCTGCTCGAGCTGCCCACGGTGTGGGTGGCGAAGCTCGCCGCCTGGGTGATCCTGCCGATGACCGGCGCCCTGGTCTACGAGGTCGTCTCCCGCTACGTCTTCGGCAACCCGACCGCCTGGGCGTACGACATGACGTACATGATGGCGGGCACCCTCTTCATGCTCGGGGCCGCCTACGCGCTGCGCAACGGCAGCCACGTGCGCGCCGACTTCCTCCTCACGGCGCTCAAGCCGCGCTGGCAGGCCCTCATCGACCTCGCGCTCTACCTCTTCGTCTACTTCCCCGCCATCGGCGTGTTCTTCTGGCTGAGCGTCGGCTTCGCGGCGCAGTCGGTGCGGCAGCACGAGACGTACCCCGAGAGCCCGTGGATGCCGATCATCTACCCGCTCAAGATAGTGATGCCGGTCACGCTCGGCCTGCTGCTGCTGCAGGGTCTGGCCGAGGTGCTCAAGGCGCAGTGGACCGCGCGCACCAACGCCGTGTACGAAAGGGGCCGGTAGGCCATGTCGAACCCGGTCCTGGGGCTCGTCTCCCTGGTGATCGCCATCGCCGGCGTGCTCACCGGCTACCCGATGGCGTTCATGTTCATCTTCGTGGCGCTGCTGTTCGGCTTCATCGGCATCGGCCACCAGGTTTTCTACCTCCTCACGTACCAGTTCTTCGGGCTCATGACGAGCGTGGAGCTGGCCGCGATCCCGCTCTTCCTCTTCATGGGCTACGTGCTCGAGCAGTCGGGGCTCATGGACCGGATGTTCGAGGCGCTGCGCATGATCCTCGGCAACATGCGCGGCTCGCTCTACATCATCGTGATGCTCGTGGCGACCGTCTTCGCCGCCGCCACGGGCGTGGTGGGCGCGTCGGTCACGGTGCTCGGCGTCATGGCCGCACCCATCATGATGCGCAGCGGCTACAGCACCCGGATGTCCGCGGGCGTGATCGCCGCCGGCGGCACCCTCGGCATCCTCATTCCCCCGAGCGTCATGCTGATCGTGATGGGCCCGGTCATGGGCGTGCCGGTGTCGGACCTGTTCGCCGGCGCCGTGGTCCCGGGGCTGATCCTCGCGAGCGTCTACCTCGTCTACACGCTCACGCGCTGCTACTTCAATCCGGCGCTCGGGCCGGCGCTCGTCTACGAGGGCAAGCCGCCCTCGGGCGGGGCGAAGCTGCGCGAGCTGGCGCTCGGCGTGATCCCCATCGCCACGGTCATCGCCGCCACGCTGGGCCTCATCATCGCCGGCGTCACCACGCCCACCGACGCCGCGGCCACGGGCGCGGCGGCCTCCCTCGTGCTGGCGCTCGCCTACCGCCGCATGACCTTCCGGCAGTTCCGCATCGCGGTCTTCCGCACCATGGAGACCACCGCGTTCATCATGTTCCTCATCGGCGCGGCGAACTTCTTCGGCGCGGTCTTCGCGCGCCTGGGCAGCGGCGCGCTCATCACCGAGCTCCTCACGGCGCTGCCGCTGTCGGCCCTGGGGATGCTCCTGGTCATGCTCTTCGTGATCTTCGTGCTGGGCGGGCCGCTCGAGTGGATCCCGATCGTGCTGGTCGTGGTCCCGATCTTCCTGCCCGTCGCGCGGGCGCTCAACTTCGACATGCTGTGGTTCGGCGTGCTGGTGGCCGTGACGCTGCAGTCGTCGTGGCTCACGCCGCCCATGGCGCTGTCGGCCTACTTCCTGAAGGGCGTGGTGCCGGAGTGGAACATGAAGGACATCTATCTCGGGATGGTCCAGTTCGTGGTGCTGCAGCTCATCGTGGTGCTCGTGCTGATCCGCTACCCGATCCTGATCACTTGGCTCCCCCATGCATCGGGGCTCGAGTGACGGCGGCCCGCGCCGGGCCGGGGAGGGCGCCATGAGATGACGCCCGCCATCGGCTCGCGGCGCGGCCGCGAAGCGCCCCCTTCGGGGGGGTTATCCAGAAGAGCGAAAAGGAGGATTGCCATGATCACGATGCGAAAGGCGCTCACCGCGCTCGCCGCCTGCGGCCTGGCGCTCGCCTGCGCGGCCGGCGCCGCGCAGGCCGCCGACCAGAAGGTGCACAAGTTCCAGATCCAGACCGTCGTCCCGGCCTCGAGCCTGTACTACAAGCTGATGCAGGACTTCGGCAAGTCGATCGACACGATGTCGGGAGGGCGGCTCAAGGCCGAGGTGCTCCCGGCCGGCGCCGTGGTGCCCACGTTCCAGGTGCTCGACGGCGTGAACAACAACGTCGTGCAGGCGGGCTTCTCGTGGGGCAACTACTGGACCGGCAAGAACCCGGCCTTCGTGCTCTTCGCCAACGTGCCGCCGGACACGGGGCTGGACCAGGAGAGCATGCTCGCCTGGTACTACCGCGGCGACGGCGAGAAGCTCTACAACGAGCTGCTGCACGACATCATGCACGTGAAGGTGAAGGCGTTCTTCATGCTGCCGATGGGACCGGACCCGCTCGGCTGGTTCAAGAAGCCGATCAACAGCATGGACGACTTCAAGAAGTTCAAGTACCGCTCCCCGCCCGGCATCCCGGGCCAGACGTACAAGGACATGGGGGTCGCGGCGGTGGCGATGCCCGGGGGCGACATCGTGCCCGCGGCGCAGCGCGGCGTGATCGACGCGGCCGAGTGGATCGGGCCGGCCGACGACCGCAACCTCGGCCTGCAGAAGATCTGGAAGTACTACTACCTCCAGGGCCTGCACCAGCAGACCGACGTGGGCCAGTTCATCGTGAACGAGGACTTCTGGAACTCGCTGGGCCCGGACCTGCAGGAGATCATCCGGGTGGGGGTGATGGCGACGGTGTCCGCCTCGCTCAACTCGAACATCTACGACAACGCCAACGCGCTGCACGACCTCGAGAAGAACGACAAGGTGATCCTGCGCGACACGCCCGCCGACTACTACCCGAAGTTCATCGCGGCGAGCAACAAGATCACCAAGGAGTACGCGGACAAGGACCCGTTCTTCAAGAAGGTCCTCGAGTCGCAGCGCGCGTTCGCGAAGAACGTGTACCCGTACCACAAGCGCGTGGTCGAGCTGTACTTCAACATGATCAAGACCGCGCACGAGCAGCACCAGTGAGCGCGGGCCGCGGGCGCCGGGCGCGGGCCGCCCGGCGCCCGCGGCGCGGCGCGCGGCCGGGCGGCGCACGCCCGGCCCGCGTCCCCGCGGCTTCCTTCCCATGGCAACGACACCGGAATTCGACTTCGTCATCGTCGGCGCGGGCTCGGCCGGCTGCGTGCTCGCCAGCCGGCTGACCGAGGGCGGGCGCCACCGCGTGCTCCTTCTCGAGGCGGGCGGGGTGGACAGCAATCCGTGGATCCACGTCCCCCTGGGCGTGGGCAAGGTGCTCACCAACCCGAGGCTGCTCTGGAAGGCGGACACCGATCCCGAGGCCGGGATGCGGGGCAACCGGCTCTACTGGCCCACCGGGCGCGTGCTCGGCGGCTCGAGCTCGGTCAACGGCATGGTCTTCGTGCGCGGACATCGCGCGAAGTACGACGCGTGGCGCGACGCGGGCTGCCCCGGCTGGGGATTCGAGGACGTGCTGCCGTACTTCCGCAAGCTCGAGGATTGCCGCTTCGGCGACCCGCGGCTGCGCGGCGTGGGCGGCCCCGTCGGCGTCACCGAGGTGGCGCCCGACCCGATCACCCAGGCGTTCCTCGACGCGTGCGTGCAGGCGGGCTATCCGCGCACGCCCGACTACAACGGCGCGCAGCCCGAGGGCAGCGCGCCGCTGCAACTGAGCGTGCGCGACGGGCGCCGGTCGAGCGCCGCGGTCGCGTACCTGCGCCCGGCACGGGGCCGCGCGAATCTCCACGTCGCCACCGGCGCCGTGGCCGAGGGCATCGTCTTCGACGGGCGGCGCGCCACGGGCGTGCGCTACCGGGCGAACGGCGCGGTGCACGAGGCCCGGGCCGCGCGCGAGGTGCTGCTCTGCGCCGGGGCGCTGCGCTCGCCGCAGATCCTCGAGCTCTCCGGCGTGGGCGACGGCGAGCGCCTCGCCGCCATGGGCATCGCGGTCGTGCACCACCTTCCCGGCGTGGGCGAGGGGCTGCAGGACCACCTCATGCCCCGCATCACCTACGAAAGCCGCCTGCACGGGACCGTGAACGACCTGCTGGGGAGCCGGTGGTTCGCGGCGCGCTCGCTCCTGCGCTACCTGCTGCGCCGCGACGGGCTCTTCGCCACGCCCTCGCTCACCGGGCTCGCCTACGTGCGCACCCGCGAGGCGCTCGCGTGCCCGGACGTGCGCATCCAGAGCGCGCTCGTGTCCGCCGAGAGCCGCTACTCGACGAGCATCGACACCGGCGTGGATCCGCATCCCGGCTTCCACATCGGCGGCTACTTCCTCTATCCCCAATCCCGGGGCCGCCTGCACATCCAGTCGCCCGACCCGACGGTGCAGCCGCGCATCGAGGCGAACTACCTTTCGCAGGCGGTGGATCGCGACGTCATGGTGCGGCTGCTGAAGACGATCCGGCGCGTGGCCGCACAGCCCGCGCTCGCCGGCGTGATCGTGCGCGAGACGCGGCCCGGGCCGGTTGTCGCGAGCGACGGGGAGCTGCTCGAGTACGCGCGCGCCACGGCGCAGACCTGCTGGCATCCCGTCGCCACCTGCAGCATGGGGGAAGGGCCGGGGGCGGTGGTCGACCCGCAGCTTCGCGTGCACGGCATCGCCGGGCTGCGGGTGGTGGACGCCTCGGTGATGCCGATGCAGGTGGCGAGCAATACCAACATCCCCACCATCATGATCGGCGAGAAGGCCGCGGACCTGATCCGCCAGTAAATGGGCAGTAAATGGGGACAGACCCCGTTTCCCTTTTGGCGGAACGCACGCCGCCGCCATGAAAAAAGGGCCGGCGCTCGGCCGGCCCTTCGTGGCTGCGCGGTCCCGCGTCAGCCCACGGGCAGCGACTTCATGATGCTGCCGAGGTTCTCCTCCGGCTTCACCTCGCCCGCGATGATCTGCTTGGCGGTGACCTTGTGGCCGTACAGCGAGGCGGTCTCCCGCTCGTCGAAGTTCACGTCCGTCACCCCGATCGTCGCGCCCGCATAGGCGCCGATCTGGTCGCTCCACATGATGACGTCGCCGCCCGTGCGCGCCTGGGCCTTGGCCGACCACGCGACCACGGTGAGGCCGGCGTCCGCGTTGAGGCCGAAGTTGTTGTTCTGCTTGAACTTGTTGATCGCCTTGTCCGTCATGAGCAGCATCGCGCGCTGCCCGCCGCTCGCCCCCGCCTGGGCGCCGATGCTGATGCCGCCCAGGTTGTAGAGCGCCGGCCCGGTCCACTGCTTGCCGTTGTGGATCAGCAGGACGCCGTTGCCGCCGTGGGCGCCGAGGACCAGCCCCGCGCGGCCATAGTCGGGCGAGATGAGGATGCCCTTGGCGCGGGCCATCGCCGCCTTGAGGTCGGGATCCTTCTGCATCTTCGCGAGCACTTCCTCGGACTCGCGCACCTGCTGCATCGCGTCCTTCACGGTGCCCTGGTCGATGCGCTCCTGGCGCCGGTCGGTGACCTTGGCGCGCGCGTTGCCGCTCGTGTCCACGTCCACGCCCGGCACGCCGCGGTCGTTCCCGTTGGTGCGGGAGACGTCCACGCCCGGCACGCCGTTGTCGTTGCGGTCGTCGCCGGCCATCGCCCGGGTGTCGTTCTTCGCGTCGTTCTTGTGCGAGATGTCCACGTCCACGCCCGGCACGCCGTTGCGGTCCTTGTTGGCGTCGTCGTGGGTGCTGATGCTCGCGCCGTTGTCCTTGGTGTTCACGCTCGCGCTGTCCTTGGACACGTCGGCATTCACGCCGGGGACGCCGTTGTGGTCGTTCTGCACATTGTTGTCGGCAGCCATCAGCGGGGTCGCGCCGAACGCGAGGCTGACCGCTGCGGCGAGAATCCAGTTTCGTTTCATTGTGCGTCTCATCGTGCGTCCTCCTTGTCGATTGCTTGTCGATTGGTACATCGACGTGTTGGAGAACGCAGGGGCGCGAGGGTTTCTGGGTTTCGGGTGCGAATCGTGGTCCGGGTGGCGGCTCCCGATGTCCTGCGCCGGATGGAGGGGTGCGCATCGCGCCGCCCGGGGCGCTAGCATGGGCAGCTCGACATCCCGCTCGACGACCCGGAGGACGCGATGCCCCCCAATCCCGTGAACTGGTTCGAGATTTACGTGCAGGACATGCCGCGCGCGCGCCGCTTCTACGAGGCGGTGCTCGGCGCGAAGCTCGGGAAGCTCGAGGCGGGCGGGCTCGAGATGTGGGCGTTTCCCATGGCGCAGGGCGCGGCCGGGGCGGCCGGCGCGCTGGTGCACGCGCCCGGCGTCGGCTCGGGCGCCACCGGCACCGTCGTCTATTTCTCGTGCGAGGACTGCGCGACCGAGGAATCCCGGGTCGAGCCCGCGGGCGGCCGCATAGAAAAGAAGAAGTTCTCCATCGGCCCCTACGGCTTCATCTCGCTGGTGCACGATCCCGACGGCAACCTCTTCGGCCTGCACTCGCGCAAGTGAGGAAGGGGCGCGGGCTTCTAGATGCGCACGTACGCATAGCCCGCGCGCTCGAGGGCGAGGATCTCGAGGGTGGCACCCTCCTCGGCGACCGCGATGCCGGGCAGGAGCTCGCGGGCGGCGACGTGCTCGTTGGCCATCGTGTTGCCGCAGGCCACGAAGCGGATGCCCCGGGCGCGGGCGGCGGCGATCGCCTCGCGCGCCGCCGAGCCGCCGCGCAGCATCGCGAGCCCCGGGCCGTAGGCGACGATCACGACGTCGAGCGTTCCCCTGCGCCAGCGCGGGTCGATGGCGGCCGCGGCCTGGTCGATCGCCAGGCGCCACTTGGCCACGTCGTGGTCGGCGACCTGGATCACGAGGCCCGGCACGACCCCGGGCGCGCGGGCGAGGGTGCCGGCGGCGGGGCGCGCATCGCGCCCGGCGGCGCCGCGCCACTGCGAGGCGATCCAGCCGGTGGCGACCCCCGCGACGAAGAGGGCGAGCGCCGCGGCGCGCCAGGGGGAGCGGGCAGGCGGGCGCCGCCGGCGCGGCGCGGGGACCTCGCCGTAGGCGTGCCCCACGAGCGACTTCACGCGTCGCAGCTCGTCGACCCGGCGGGCGAGGCTGGGGTCGGCCGCCATCGCCGCGAAGACCTCCTCGCGCTCGGCCGCGCCCGCCTCGCCGTCGACGAACGCGTTGAGCCGCTCGTCGCAATCGGTGGGCGTATTCACTTGAGGCTCCTTCGTCTTGCGTCGAGGCTCACCACCGGCGCCGGGGCGTCGGCGACCAGCAGGTGGCGCAGCGCCGCGCGTGCGCGGCACAGCCGGCTCATCACGGTCCCGATCGGGATCTGCAGGATGGCGGCCGCGTCCGCGTACGGGAATTCGCCCAGGTCCACGAGCGTCACGACCTGGCGCTGGGCCATCGGCAGGCGGGCGACCGCCGCGCGCACGCGCCCGGCGAGCTGCAGCGCGTCGTGGCGCTGCTCGGGGCCGGGCTCGGGGGATGCGAGCACGTCGTGCAGGCCGTCGATGTCATCGGCGTCCACCGTGGCGCGCATCGCGTCGCGCCAGCAGTTGGCGAGGATCGTGAAGATCCACGCGTCGAGGCGGTCCGGGTCGCGCAGCTGGCGCAGCCGCGCGAGCCCGCGGGCGAGCGCCTCCTGGGTGAGGTCGTCGGCGAGGGCCGCGTCGTGGGTCCAGGCGTAGGCGACCCGGTACATGCGCGGGCGCAGCGTCTCGGCGCGGGCCCGCAGCGTGCGGTGGAGGTACGGAATCGCCAGCAGGTCCATGGGCTCCCGTCGGTCACAGGATCAAGACGGCACAGGCCCGGAGTTTATTCCACGCCGGCGGAGGGAATAACGGGAGGGGCTCGCGCGTCATCTCCCTGGGACCCCGTCCATGCTGGCACGGCGGCCCGACAAAGAAGGAGGAGCGCATCCATGAAATCCACGATCCGCAAGGCCGTCCTCGCCCTGGCCGCCCTCGTCTCGTTCGCCGCGCTGCCGCCGGCGAGCGCGGCCGACGGCGCGCCCCGGGCCTCGAAGCACCGCATGGTCATGCAGGTCTCGGACGCCGATCCGAAGCGCTGGAACCTCGCCCTGAACAACCTCAGGAACGTGAAGAAGGCCCTGGGCGACAACGCGGAGCTGGAGCTGGTCGCCTACGGCCCGGGGATCGGCATGCTGAAGATGGATTCCGCGGTGGGCACGCGCGTGGCCGACGCGGTGAAGAGCGGCATCAAGGTCGTGGCGTGCGAGAACACGATGCACGGCAAGAAGCTCACGAAGGCGGACATGCTGCCCGAGATCGGCTACGTGCCGGCGGGGGTCGTCGAGCTGATGGACAAGCAGGCCGAGGGCTGGGCCTACATCCGGCCCTGAGCGACGGCGCGCGGCGAGGCGGCCGCGTGGCGCGGATCACGGCGCGTGGCGAAGCGGCCGCGTGGCGCGGGAGGACGTGAAGTCATCGGGGCCCGAGGACCGCGCCGGGGCTCGTGGCCCCGGTGTCCCGAGCCTTCGCGGTTCGCGGCGGATGCTCGACGAAGGGGCGCGCCGTGATGCCCCGTTCGTGTGGAAGCCTTGATGGACGTCGCGCCGTCGTCGAGCGAGGACTCCGCCGATCCCGCTACGGCTCGGCGCGCTCCAGGGTCCCGATGACTTCACGTCCTCCCGCGCCACGCGACCCTCTCCCCGGCCCTCTCCCAAGGGAGAGGGAGCACTTGTCTCCCTCTGGGGGAGGGAACGGTCAAGTCATCCCTGCGGCGACGCGCTCATGCGCTCGCAGTAGGCCTGCAGCGATTCGGGCAGCTCGTCGGGACAGGTGCCGCAGGCCCGGTTGCCCGGCAGCGCGAAGTCGATGAACTTCGGGTAGGGCAGGTCCAGCGCGTCCATGATGCGGACGAACTCCTCGAGCGAGCGCCCGCCGCCCAGGCGCGGGTTGCGCTGCTTCTCCTGGGCGATGCTCGACACGCGCCGGCCGTGGTAGTCGTGGGCCGGGTAGACGAGGGTGTCGTCCGGGAGCGTGAAGAGCTTGCGGTGCACGCTTTCGTAGAGCGTGCGGGCGTCGCCGTTCTGGAAGTCCGTGCGGCCGCACCCGTCGATGAGCAGCGCGTCGCCCGTGAGCACGCGCCCGTCGATCCGGTAGGCGTAGTGGTCGTCGGTGTGGCCCGGCGTGTGCAGGCCCTCGAGGACCACGCTGCCCATGCGCAACGGCGCGCCTTCCTCGATCCAGGCGTCGGCGCAATCGAAGCGGTCCGTGGCGGGGAAGACGACGCGGCTTCCCGCCTCGCGCTTCAACTGCAGGGCCGAGGTGATGTGGTCGGCGTGGACGTGGGTCTCGACCGTGAAGGCGAGCGTGAGGCCGAGGGAACGCACGAGGCCGAGGTCGCGCTCCCGGGTGGGCATCACGGGATCGACGAGCAGGGCCTGTCCCGTGTCCTCGCAACCGAGGAGGTAGGTGTAGGTGCTCGACAGCGGCTCGAAGAGCTGGCGGAAGATCATGGCGGCTCCATTCCGGTAGACGCGGTCGGGGCGCCGAGGTTCGACCCGGGCGCGCCGCCGTTGCGCCTAAGGGAAAACGGGGTCCGTCCCCGTCACTTGCGTCCCCGTCACTTGCCCTGCCATTGCGGGGGGCGCTTGTTCAGGAACGCGTCCATGCCCTCGCGGAAGTCCGCGCTCATGTAGCACAGGAGGATCAGCTCCTCGGCCTCGTCCTTCGCCAGGCGCTGCTGCAGCCGGCGCAGTCCTTCCTTGGTCGAGCGCAGCGTGAGCGGGGCCATGCTCGCCACCTGCTTCGCGAGCGCCTCGGCACGGGGACCGAGCGCGGCGAAGTCGGCCACCACCTCGCCCACGAGCCCGATGCGCAGCGCTTCGTCCGCTTCGACGAGCCGGGCGGTGAAGATGAGGTCCTTCACCCGCGCCGGTCCCACGAGGGCCGTGAGCCGCGCGAGGCTGGCACTCGAGAGGCAGTTGCCGAGTGTCCGCGCGATGGGGAAGCCGATCTTCGCGTTGGGGGCGGCCACGCGCAGGTCGCAGCAGGCGGCGATGGCGGCGCCGCCGCCCGTGCAAGCGCCCGCGATGGCGGCGAGGGTCGGCACCCGGCACTGCTCGAGCGCGGTGAGGATGCGGTCGATGCGCGCCTCGTAGTCGAGGCAGTCCTGAGGGGTCTTGAAGGCGCGGAACTGGTTGATGTCGGTGCCGGAGGCGAAGGCCTTCTCGCCCTGGCCGCGGATCACCATGACGCGCAGCGTCTCGTCGCGGTTCGCGGCCTCGCAGATGGCGGCGAGCTCCTCGTACATCGCGAAGGTGAGGGCGTTCCTCGCCTCCGGGCGGTTGAAGGTGACCCAGGCGACATCGCCCCGGCGTTCGTGGATGAGATCGGGCATCGCTTCCTCTCGGATCGCGGGGGACAGGTTCGAAAACTAACCTGACCCCATTTCGGGGGGGTTACAGGTGCGCGTCGGACGCGGCGTAGTGCTTGATGCTCTCGGCGACGGAGTCGGCCACGTGCTCCTTGCTGATCACGCCGATGATGTCCTTCGTGCGCGGCACGCCCTCGCCCTTGACCACCACGGCCATGGTCGCGCGGCGGCGCCACATGCGGCCGATCACGTTGAACATGACGTCCTGCGTGCGCGCGATGGTGAAGTCCTTGCTCGCCACGTCGCCGAGCGACAGGCCCGTGTAGGCGCCCTCGAGGCCGCGGCGCAGCGCCGTGTTCACGCGCAGCACCCCGGTGATCTTCTCGTCGCGGGTGATGACGATGTGGCGCAGCCCGCCCTTCGGGTCGGGCCGGCGCAGGAAGTCGTCGAAGCGCATCGTGTCGGGCAGCACGAGGAGGTCGCGGTCCATCACGTCCTCGGCGCGGCGCACCAGGAACATGTTGGCGTGCAGCGCCTTGGGGATGAAGTGGCGGCGGGCGAGCAGCTTGATGGTGTAGATGTTCTCGCGCGAGAGCACGCGGCGGATGCCGATGCTGATCGCCACGGCGATGATCATCGGCATCACCAGGCCGTAGTCGAGCGTCATCTCGAAGATCATCGTGACGGCCGTCATCGCGGCACCCGTGGCCCCGCCCACCATCGCCGCCATGCCGACGATGGCGAAGGCCGGCACGCTGATGTCCTCGGACGGGAAGAAGTAGTGCGCCACGGCGCCGAAGGCGCCCCCGATGACCGCGCCCATGAAGAGCGAGGGCGAGAAGATGCCCCCCGAAGACCCCGAGCCGAGGCTCAGCGACGTGGCCGCGAGCTTGGCCACGAAGAGCAGCGCGAGGAAGGGGGCGAGGTCCAGTCCTCCCAGCAGCACGTCCTGGATCGTGGCGTAGCCCACGCCGTCCACGTGATAGTGGCCCGAGAAGCGCAGGAAGGCGTACATCATCGCGCCCACCAGGCCCATGCCGATGGTGTGGCGCAGGTAGGGGTTGCCGATGCGCTCGAAGCGCTCCTCGGCGAAGTGCAGCCCGCGGATGAAGGCGGTGGCCGCGAGCCCCAGGACCACGCCCAGCAGCGCGTAGAGCAGCAGCACGTACGCGGCGTCGGGCTGGTCGGGCAGGGACCCCACGGGCGGCACGTCGAAGGCCGGGCGCGGCCCGAAGAAGATGCGCCCGACGAAGGTCGCGGTGCCGGTGGCGAGCGCCACGGGCAGGAAGGTGCGCGTGCTGAACTCCGGCATCATCAGCTCGATGGCGAAGATGACGCCGCCGATCGGCGTGTTGAACGTCGAGGCGATGCCGGCCCCGGCGCCGGCCGCGACCAGCGTGATGCGCTGCCACGGCTCCAGCCGCGCCGCCTGCCCGACGCTCGATCCCAGCGAGGCGCCGATCTGGATGATCGGCCCCTCGCGGCCCACGGACGAGCCGCTGCCGATGGCGAGCGCGGAGGCGAGGGACTTCACCGCCGCCACCACCGGCCGGATGCGCCCCTCGTTGTAGAAGATCGCCGCCATCACCTCGGGCACGCCGTGGCCGCGCGCCTCGGGGGCGAAGGTCTTCACGAGGAAGACCACGCCCAGCCCGCCGATCACGGGCACGAGGATCACGAGCGCGCCCCACGGCGAGGCCGGGGTGTAGACGTTGGCGTCGTAGGCGGTGGAGAAGACGCCGAAGAACATCACGTTGTGCACGAGCGAGATCAGCGCGCGGAAGAAGACGGCGCCGTATCCGGTCACCACGCCCACGCACACCGCGATCAGCGAGAAGACCACGAGGTTGACGGACCGCGTCTCGCTGGCGGCGTCGGGGGGCGGCGGGGATGGGGAAGTCGCGGGGGCTGGCATCATGGAGCGCGGCGACGGGGGAAACCGCGGCGCGCAACCCGAATTCTATTTCAAAAGACGACAAGCCCGCCGGGCGCGGGGGGAACGGGCCCGGGCCGCGGCCGTCCAAACGGCGGAAAGGCAGGCGAGATGGCATCGATTCCCAGGCAGAAGGAAGCGGTCCCGGGCGCGCGCGGTTCCCGGCGCACCGACGCGCTCGTGCTCTTCGGCGTGACCGGCGACCTCGCCTACAAGATGATCTTCCCCGCGCTGTATGCGATGGCCCGCTCGGGAGCGCTCGACGTGCCGGTGATCGGCGTGGCCTCGTCGGACTGGAGCGTGGAGCGGCTGCGCGAACGCGTGCGCGAAGGGGTCGCCCGCGCGGGGCCCGTCGACGATCAGCCGGCCCTCGACGCGCTCCTCGCCCGGATGCGCTACGTGCGCGGCAACTACAACGACGCCGCCACGTTCGCGGCCCTGCGCCTGGCGCTCGGGCCCGCGCGCCATCCGGTGCACTACCTCGCCATTCCGCCGGCGCTTTTCGCCACCGTGATCGAGGGGCTCGCCGCCGCCGGCCTCGCCGAGGGCGCGCGCGTGATCGTCGAGAAGCCCTTCGGGCGCGACCTCGCCTCGGCCCGCGAGCTCAACCGCGTCGCGCGCGCGGCCTTCCCCGAGGACGCGATCTACCGCATCGATCACTTCCTCGGCAAGGAAGCGATCATGAACATCCTCTACTTCCGCTTCGCCAACGCGTTCCTCGAGCCGATCTGGAACCGCAACTGGGTGGCGAGCGTGCAGGTGACGCACGCGGAGCGCTTCGGCGTGGAGGGGCGCGGCGCCTTCTACGAGACGGCCGGCGCCCTGCGCGACGTCGTGCAGAACCACCTCTTCCAGGTGGTGGCGCTGCTCGCGATGGAGCCGCCCGCCTACCAGGGCTACAGCGCCGTGCAGGCGGAGAAGGCGAAGGTGTTCCAGGGCATGCGCCCGCTCACCCCGGCCGACATCGTGCGCGGCCAGTACGAGGGCTACCGCCACGAGCCGCGCGTGGCGCCCGACTCCGACGTCGAGACCTACTGCGCGGTGCGGCTGCACATCGATTCCTGGCGCTGGCAGGGCGTGCCGTGGTACCTGCGCTCCGGCAAGTGCCTGGCCGAGAGCGTGGCCGAGGTCCTCGTGGAGCTGAAGGCGCCGCCGCAGCGCCTCTTCGACGACGCGGCCGCCGCCGTCGAGCGCGGCAACTACGTGCGCTTCCGCCTCTCGCCGAGCTACGCGGTGGCGCTCGCCGCGCGGGTGAAGCGCCCGGGCCGCGGCTTCATCGGCGACCAGCGCGAGCTCTACCTGTCCGAGGAGCCGGCCGCGCGCCACGCGCCCTACGAGCGGCTGCTGGGCGATGCGATGGCGGGCGACGGGGCGCTGTTCACGCGCGAGGACGCGATCGAGGCGGCGTGGAGCGTGGTGGAGCCGGTGCTCGCCCGCCGCGATCCGGTCATTCCCTACCCGTGCGCGAGCTGGGGCCCGCGCGAGGCCGACGCGCTCGTGGCCGCCGACGGCGGCTGGCACAACCCGCGGCCCGAGCGCGGCGGACCCTCCCCCTTCCCCCTCCCAAGCGAGGGGGAACCGTCTGCTCCCTCCCCCTCCCCCCTCCCAAGGGAGGGGGAACCGTCTGCTCCCTCCCGCTCCCCCCTCCCAAGGGAGGGGGAACCGTCTGCTCCCTCCCGCTCCCCCCTCCCAAGGGAGGGGGAACCGTCTGCTCCCTCCCCCTTGGGGGAGGGCCGGGGAGAGGGTTGACCGCCCCACGCTGGCACGCCGTCGACGACGACGCCGCGCTGCACGCCGAGGCCGCCGTGCGCATCCTCGCCGCGGCGCGCGCGGCGATCGCCGCGCGCGGGCGCTTCCTCGTCGTGCTCGCCGGGGGCGACACGCCGCGCCGCACCTACGGCCTGCTGCGCGATGCGCGCACCGACTGGGCCGCCTGGCACGTGTACTACGGCGACGAGCGCTGCCTCGCCGCCGGCGATCCGGCGCGCAATTCGGCGATGGCCGCCGCGGCGTGGCTCGACCACGTCCCGATCCCGCCCGCGCAGCGCCACACGATTCCCGCCGAGTCGGGGCCGGAGGAGGGCGCGCGGCGCTATGCGGCGGGGCTCGCCGGCGTGGGCGCGTTCGACCTCGTGCTGCTCGGCCTCGGCGCGGACGGCCACACCGCGAGCCTCTTTCCGGGCCATGCGTGGGGAGAGGGCGACGATGCGCCCGCCGCGCTCGCCGTGCACGGCGCGCCGAAGCCGCCGCCCGAGCGCGTGACGCTCTCCGCGTCCCGCCTGTCGCGCGCGCGGCAGGCGCTTTTCCTCGTGGCCGGCGAGGGCAAGCGCGACGCGCTCGCGCGCTGGCGCGCCGGGGAGCGCATCCCGGCCGCGGCGATCGCGCCGCCGGGCGGCGTCGACGTGCTCGTCGCCGCCGCGGGCAGCGGGGCGGCTAGGCGATGAGGTAGATCGGGCTCGACCAGGCGAGGTGGCCGTCCTCGAGCGTGGCGCAGACGTAGAGCGCGTTGTCCTGCGCCTTCGACAGCTTCACCTTGCGCTCGATCACCATGCTGCGGTGCGCGTTCTCGTCGGGCAGGCGGAAGACGCGGATGCGCCGCTTGATGCCGCCGGCGTCGAACACCTTGTCCTCGTAGCCGATCTCCGAGACCGGGATCTCGGCCTTCACGAGCGCCGTGTCGATGCGCAGCGTTCCCGCCTCGGCGTCGGCGAGCCAGGCGTCGAAGCCGCCGAAGTTGCCGGTGGACAGCGCCGACCACTTGAGCGTGCCCGGCCCGGTCTGCTCGACCTTCTTGTCGAGGTTCCACATGTTGATGGGGCGCATGCGCTCGATCGTGTTGCCCGCGAGCGTGGCCGCGCCGTCCCAGACCGTCTGCCGGCCGCGGCCGCGGTACTCGGCGCCTTCCCACACCACGCGGATGCGCCGGCCGAGGTCCGAGGGTCGGTAGGGGCGCACGGTCTCGAGGACCTTGAGCCGGTTGCGGATCTCGATGCGCTCGATCGGCGCGGTGGACACGGCCTCGACGCGGAAGGCGACCGACTCGTCGCCCGTGCGCGCGATGTCGCCCATCATGAGCGCGCGCGTCTTCTCGCTCGTCGTGGGCCCGAGCGCCGGGTCGTCGGCGAAGCGCTCGGCCTCGCCGCCGGTGCGCACGCTCGCGTCCAGCAGCAGCCGGCAGCCGGTGGTCGCGTAGTGGTGGCGCTTCCTCAGGGCGTCGACCAGCTCGCGGCGGCCGAGCGAGCGCGCGAGGATGCACGTGAGCCCGCCGTAGGCGCCGAAGAGCGAGGCGCCCGGGTGGCTCGCGCCGTGGCGGCCCTTGTGCCCGTCGCTGTTGGCGACCACGCCCACTCGGTAGCCCTGCTCGAAGGCGTCGGCGAGCAGCCACTCGAACGTGCCCCAGTCCGAATGCACCTCGACCGCGCGCTCGATGCGCGCGTCGTGGGACATCTTGATGTCGGCGTAGCGCCCGCCGATGTGCGCGAAGACCACGCAGTCCTCGCCCTTCAGCGCCTCGAAGAGCGCGGCGGCGGAGTTGGCGTCGGTGGCCACGTCGCTGCGGTCGTGGATCAACGCATGGTGCGAGCGGTGGATCTGGCGGCCCTCCTCGACGAAGAGCACGTTGCGGTCGCCTCCCAGGCCCGTGTTGCCCGACCACTCGTAGCCCGGGAACATCACGAACTCGCCGTCGCGGTCGAACTCGGCCGAGAGGCGGTTGAGCTCCTCCCAGAACGGGGTCGTGATCTGGAAGTCGTTGCCCTGGTGGCTCATGGCGTCGAGGAACGCGCGGTCGCGGGCGAACTCGATGAGCTCCCGGGCCGAGTTGGTGCCGATCGTCTCCTCGGACTGCCCGTGCAGGTCGGCCCAGTACGGCAGCAGCTCGGCCTGCGCGCCGATGCGCAGCGGGTTGCTCGTGGTCACCCGCACGCCCGCCGAGTCGAGCACGTCGATGCGCAGGTCGCCCACGGCGTCGCAGCGCAGCCCGTCGAGGATCGTGCCGTACTCGCCCGGGCGCACCGTGAGCGTGTCGGGCAGCCCCTGGACCGGCATGCTGGGCTCGAGCCGGAAGGTCGCGTCCACCTTGTGCGAGGGATTGCCCCACTTGTCCTCGCCCTTGAAGCCGAGGCGGAAGGGCTCGCCGCGCCGGCGCAGCGTCGGTAGCACCGCCTTGTAGCCCACCGGCGGGCCGGCCACGATCGAGACGTACGGCTGCACCGGCAGCTCCACGTACTCGTAGGTCGCCCAGGCGTCCACCAGCACGCGGAACTCGAACGTGGGCTCGTGGAAGGTCTGCACGCGGATGCCGGGCGAGCCCTGGCGGCGGTCGCCGAAGCGCACGATGATGCGGTCGCCCTCGCGCAGGAACCCGCGCACCACCCGGATGAAGAGCGTCTTGTCCCAGGGGCGGATGTTGCGCTTGCCGTCGTACTGCACCTCGAGGACCGCGCCGTTCGAGGCCTCGACCGTCGTGTAGTTCCAGCCCTTCGGATCGGTGAACTGCGGCCGGCCCATGTCGGAGGCGAAGCGGTGGACGATCTTGAGCGAGCCCGTGTCGTCGATGCCGAAGTAGCCGGCGGTGTAGGTGAGGGTGAAGGACTGGAAGCTGCCGGCCTCGAACTCGCCCTCGGGCGAGATCTCGGCGTGTCCCATGCGGTCGGCGAAGTACGTGGAGTGCGGCATGCGGGATCCCCTGGTCGGACAGGCCTCCAGCTTAAAGCAGAACCCGGGCCCAAAGCTATATAGCTCCGATGCTATTGACCTCCCCCGCCGGGGGCTCCTAGACTCGGCCGGTGACCGACCCCGCGCCCATCGTCCTGCGCTATCGCGGCGGCCTCGCCGAGGTGCCGAAGCACGCGCGGCTGCGCGCCGCGATCGTGGCCGCCGTCGAGGCGGGCGAGCTGCCCGTGGGCAGCAAGGTGGCGGGCGAGCGCGAGCTCTCGGAGGCGCTCGGGCTGAGCCTGGGCACCACCCAGAAGGCGCTGGGGCGCCTCGTGCAGGAGGGCTTCCTCGTGCGCCGCCAGGGCCACGGCACGTTCGTGGGCAGCGCCCGGCGCCCGGTGGCCGGCTCGTGGCACTACCGCTTCGTGGCCGCGGAGGGCGGGCCGGAGCTGCCGGTGTTCGCCACCGTCGTCGGGCGCCGGCTCGTGCGCGAGGAAGGCCCGTGGTCGAGCGCGCTCGGCCCGGACCCGAAGGGCTACGCGATGCTCGAGCGCGTCCTCGACGTGGACGGGCGCTTCGCCTGCCGCAGCGCGATGTACCTGCCGGCCACCCGCTTCGGGCGGCTGCTGCGCGCCGCCCCGCGCCGGCTGGGCGACGTGAACCTCAAGGCGCTCCTCGAGGAGGAGTACGCCGCGCCCACGCTGCATTCCGACGGCCTCGCGCGCGTGGCGCGGCTCGACGCCGCCGAGTGCGCGCTGCTCAACGTGCCGCGCGGCACCTGGGGCCTGCGCATCGCCATCGTCGGGCGCAGCTTCGGGCGCGCCCCGATCACCTTCCAGCTCATGACCGTCCCGCCCACCGCGTGCGGGCTCAAGCTCGACTTCCATCCGCCCCTCGCCGCCGGCTGAGGGGGTTTTCGTCCTTCCCGTCCACGGAGCGCCCATGCCCACCGATACGCCGTTCGGATTCGTCCCCATCGACCCGCGCCGCAGCCGCAAGCCCCGCCGCACGGGCCTGACCATGGTGCTCGACGACGGGCTGCCCCCGGCCTACGTCGAGGGCGCGCTCGAGATCGCCGCGCCCTACATCGACCTCATGAAGATCAAGACGGGCACCGCGCGGCTGTACGAGCGCGAGCCCCTCGTGCGCAAGCTGCGCATGTACCAGGCCGCGCAGGTGAAGCCCTTCATCGGCGGGCAGTTCCACGAGTACGTGTTCGCCACCCTGGGCGACAAGGGCCTGCCCCCGTTCTACGAGGAGGCGCTGGCGCTGGGCTTCACGACCATCGAGATCTCCGACAACACCGTGCCGCTCACCGACCGGCAGCGCCACGACCAGATCGCGGGCGCGGTGCGCGCCGGGCTCGAGGTGTTCGGCGAGGTGGGCTCGAAGGACACGCTGAGCAACCCGGGCCTGCTCGTGGACCAGGCGAAGATCTGCCTCGACGCGGGCGCCTCCCTCGTGCTGGTCGAGGCGGCCGAGCTGGTCGAGGAGGGGCGGCTGCGGGCGCCGACGCTCGCCGTGCTGCGCGAGGGCCTGCCGATGGAGCGCGTGATGATCGAGCTGCCGGGCCCGTGGATCGCGGGCGTGCGCTCCTGCGACATCGAGGCGATGAAGAAGACGGTGTTCGCGGAGTTCGGTCCCGACGTGAACCTCGCCAACGTCGACGTGCGCACGATCTTCGACACCGAGGCCCAGCGCGTCGGGCTCGGCACGGGCGGGCCGCTGCGCTGAGCGCGCGGTCTGCAATGCAGAACCTCCGATGCCGAGGAAGCGGAACGATTCGCGATTGACACCGCCCACCGAGGGACGCTACGGTAACGGAACGCCGCAAATCGGTTCCGCATCGCAGACCTTGCCGCCCCTCACCCGCAACCAGATCATCGCCTCGGCCGCCGGCACCCTCGAGATCCTCGAGGTGCTCGGCGCGGCCGACGGTCCCCTCGGCCTCGGCGCCGTGGTCGAGGCCTCGGGCCGGCCGAAGGGCACGGTGCACCGCATGCTCTCGACCCTCGTCAACACCGGCTTCGCGCGGCGGGACCCGGCCACCGGGCGCTACGCGCTCACCCTCAAGGCCTGGCGCGTGGGCGCCGGGGCGATGCGCGACCTCGACGTGGTGAAGCTCGCGCTGCCCGTGCTCGACAGGCTGATGGAGGAGGCGCGCGAGACGGTCCACCTCGGCATGCTCGACCCGTCGGGGGGCGTGGTGTACGTCGCGAAGGTCGAGAGCCCGCAGTCGATCCGCGTGCAGACGCGCCTGGGCCAGGTGAACCCCTCGTGGTGCACGGCCACCGGGCGCAGCATCATCGCCTTCGACGAGGAGGTCGCCGACCGCGTCCTCCTCGAGCCGCTCGAGCGGCGCACCCCCAAGACCGTCACCGACCGCCGGCGCATCCGCGAGCGGCTCGCCGAGGTGCGCGAGCGCGGCTACGCGGTGACCGTCGCCGAGAACCACCCGGAGATGGGCGGCATCGCGGCGCCCGTGCGCGACCACGCCGGCAAGGTGGTGGCCGCCTGCGGCATCGCGATCCCGGCCTTCCGCATGCACCCGACGCTGGTCGAGCGCGAGATCCCGCTCGTGCTGCGCGCCGCCCGGGCGATCTCGGCCGCCCTCGGATACCTCGAGCCGAACGCAAGGAGCCCCCGACGTGCAGCATGAGACCTGCGACATCCTGATCCTGGGCGGCGGCGGGGCCGCGCTCTACGCGGCGCTGCGCGCGCGCGACGCCGACCCGAAGCTGAAGATCGTCGTGGCGAGCAAGGGGCTCGCCGGCAAGAGCGGCTGCACGCGGATGGTGCAGGGCGGCTACAACGTGGTCCTCCATCCCGACGACTCCTTCGACAAGCACTACGACGACACCCTGCGCGGCGGCGGCATGATCAACGACCAGGAGCTCGCCTGGACGCTGGTGACGGAGGCCCCGGCGCGCATCGTCGAGCTCGAGAACCGGTTCGGCTGCTACTTCGACCGCAACCCCGACGGCACCATCCACCAGCGGGCACTCGCCGGGCAGTCGTTCAACCGCACCGTCCACCGCGCCGACCTCACCGGCATCGAGCTCATGAGCCGGCTTTCCGAGCAGGTGCTGCTGCGCGACATCCGGGTGCTGAACGAGGTGCGCGGCATCGACCTCCTCCTCGACGGCAACGGCGGGCGCGTGTGCGGGGCGCTCCTCCTCGACACGCACCGCGGCACGCTGCTCGCGATGGGCGCGCGCGCCGTCCTCCTCGCCACGGGCGGAGCGGCGCCGCTGTACCGCATCACGCCCGCCTCGCTCGAGAAGAGCGGAGACGGCCTGGCGATGGGCTACCGCGCCGGGGCCGAGTTCGTCGACATGGAGATGATGCAGTTCCACCCCACGGGCCTCATCGCCGGCGACTCGGTGATGACCGGGGTGGTGCTCGAGGAGGGGCTGCGCGGGGCGGGCGGGCACCTGCTCAACGCCGAGGGCGAGCGCTACATGGCGCGCTACGACCCGGCGAAGATGGAGCGCTCCACGCGCGACCGCGTCTCGCGCAGCGGCTTCATGGAGATCCGCGCCGGGCGCGGCACGCCCCAGGGCGGCGTGCTCCTCGACGTGCGCCACCTGGGCAAGGAATTCCTCCTCAAGTCCTCGCCCGGGATGTACAAGCGCTGCCTCTCGATCGGCGTGGACATGGCGAAGGAGCCGATCCAGGTCACGCCCACCGCGCATTTCCAGATGGGCGGCATGCGCATCGACACCGAGTGCCGCACGAGCATCCCGGGCCTGTACGCGGCGGGCGAGGACGCCGGCGGCGTGCACGGGGCCAACCGCCTCGGCGGCAACGGCGTGGCCGAGTCGATCGTCTTCGGCGGCGTGGCCGGCGACGCGATGGTGCGCCACCTCGCCGACCTGCCGCCGCCCGCGGTCGCCGAAAGCGAGGCCAGGCGCCTGGCCGCCCGTCTCGAGGCGCGCGAGGGCGCGGCCAACCCGTTCCACCTGCGCCGGGAGCTGGGCCGAGTCGCCTGGGACTGCCTCGGCATCATCCGCAGCCGCGACTCGCTCGCCGAGGCCGGCCGCGCGCTCGACCGCATCGAGGAAGCGCTGGGCGGCGTGGGCATCCCGGCCGAGCGCGCGGGCGACGCGGCGCTGCACGAGCGCCTGAACCTCGAGAACCTCATCGGCGTGGCGCGCCTCATCGGCGCATCCGCCGGGCTGCGCGAGGAAAGCCGCGGCAGCCACTACCGCGAGGACTTCCCCGACACCCGCCCCGAGGGCCTCTACAACATCTGCCTCGCGCGTGCGGCCGACGGCTCGATCGCCGCCGCGCGCCGCCCGGTGCGCTTCACGCGCCGGCGCGCCGAGGACCTGCAGGGCGACACGGTGATCCCGGGCGCGAAGGCGGCGCCGGGCCCCACCACCTTCACCACGGAGATCTGAGATGTACCGCATCTACTCGGCGCGCAACTGGATCTTCATCCTCCACCGCGTGACGGGCGTGGCGCTGCTCGTGTACTTCGTGGCCCACGTGCTCGCCGTCTCCACGGCGCTTTTCGCCGGGCCCGTTGCGTTCACCGCCGTGATGGGCACCTTCCGGCTGCCGGCCTTCCGCGCGGTCGAGCTCCTCGTCGTCGGCTGCGCCGCCTTCCACGGCCTGAACGGGCTGCACGCGATCGCGGCCGAGCGCGGCTGGATGCGCCCGGGGAGCAGCGCCTGGGCGCGGGCCGCGGTCGGCGCGACCCTGGGGCTGTGGACCGCGGCCGCGGCCGTCTTCCTCGCGCGCTAGGAGCCGCCCATGTCCCGCCTCGACCTCACCCTCTGGCGCTGGCAGCGCCGCACGGCGCTCGCCGCCTTCCCCCTCGTGCTGGCGCACGTCGTGCTCCAGTACTTCTTCTTCAGCGACGCCGTCGCCTTCCAGGCCGTGTCCGCGCGCCTGAAGGGCGGGGTGGTGCTCGCCCTCGACGTGGCGCTGCTCGCGGTCGTCGCCGGCCACGCGTTCCTGGGGCTGCGCAGCCTGCTGCAGGACTACGCGCGCAGCAGCGCGGCCGCGGCCTGGATCACCCGGGCCACGCTCGCCGCCTTCGTCGCGGTGCTCGCCTACGGCCTCGCGGCCCTCATCGCCTTCCTCTAGAGGCGCACTCGCCCATGACCGACAAGACGCTTTCGCACATCACCCTCGAGGTGGCGCGCTCCGAGCCCGGCAAGGCCTCGCGCTTCGAGGTGCCGGTGCCGCAGCCCTCCAGCCGCGTGCTCGACGCGCTCCTGTACGTGCGCGAGCACCTCGACCCCTCGCTCGGCTTCCGCTACTCGTGCCGCGCCGGCATGTGCGGCTCGTGCGCGGTCGTCGTGAACGGCAGGGAGGCGCTCGCCTGCCAGACCTCGATCGGCTCGCTCGGCACCGACCACGTGCGCGTGGCCCCCCTGCGCGCGCTGCCGGTGCTGCGCGACGTGATGTGCGACATGACGCCGTTCTTCGAGACGTTCCGGCGCGCCGAGGCGGCGCTGCGGCCCGCCGAGCCGGGCCGCGACACGCTGCGCACGATGCCGCCCACGGCGCCGCACCGCGCGGCGATCGAGGCGCAGAACGGCTGCCTCACCTGCGGGGCGTGCTATTCGGCGTGCGAGTGGTCCGCCACGCGCCCGGGCTACCTGGGCCCGGCGGCGATGAACCGCGTGCTCATGCTCGCGCTCGACGAGCGCGACGCGCTCGGGCGCCGGCGCCTGGCCACGGTCGCCACGGAGTCGGGGGCGCTGCGCTGCCACACGCTCGGCAACTGCAGCGCGGTCTGCCCGGTCGACATCCCGCTGCGCGAGGGGCTGCAGAAGCTGAAGGGCCTGCTCGCCACGGAAGAGGTCTCGTGAGCGGGATGCGGCCCATGGTCGGCACGATCGGCGCCGAGCTCACCGTGGGGGCGGTCACGCGCCACTTCGCGCGCACCGAGCCGGCCAAGCGCGCGCTGTACGACGGGGAGCGCTCGGTCACCTACGGCGAGCTCGACCGCGACGCCGACCGGCTCGCCGCGGGCCTCCTCGCCCAGGGCGTGGCGCGCGGCGACGTGGTGTGCGCGTACCTGCCCAACTGCATCGACTACGTCCTGGTGGTGCTCGCGGTGGCGCGCTCCGGCGCGATCTTCTCGCCCATCAACCCGCGCTACCGCAAGTTCGAGGTCGGCGCGATCCTGCGCCAGGCGCGCCCGCGGGTCGTCTTCACCACGCGCGCGCAGGACGGCGTGGTGCGCGAGGCGGCCGCGGCGCTGGGCCAGTCGGGGGCGGTCGTGGTGCACGTGGACGCCCCGGGCGACGGCGACGGCGCGCTCGCGCTGGCCTCGCTGCTCGCCTCGGCCCCGGCCGCGCCGCCCGAGGTCGCCGAGAGCGACTTCTTCAGCCTCATGTTCACCTCGGGCACGACCGGCGAGCCCAAGGGGGCGCTGGCCACGCACCGCGCGCGCATGGTGTGGGTGCTCAACGCCGCGATCCAGTACGGGCTCGACGCCGACGACCGCTACCTCGGCATGATGCCGCAGGTGCACTCGGCGGGGCTCACCTTCACGCTGATGCACCTGTACGTCGGCGCGAGCATCCGCATCCTGCCGCACTTCGATCCCGCCGACTTCCTCGCGATCGTGGAGCGCGAGGCGATCACCTCCGCGCTCACCGTGCCGACGATGCTCACCATGATCGTCGAGGCCCTGGACCGCGCCGAGCGCCCCGTGGACCTCGGCAGCCTCGAGCGCCTGCTCACCTGCGGCTCGCCGCTGCCGCTGGCGACGAAGCGCCGCGTCATCGAGCGCGTGACGCCGCGGCTCTACGACTACTACGGATCCACGGAGTCGAACAGCATGTCCGTGCTGCTGCCCCGCGACCAGTTGCGCAAGCCCGAGTCCGTGGGACAGGCCTTCCGCAACGTCGAGCTCATGATCGCCGACGCCGACGGCCGGGCCTGCGCCCCCGGCGAGGTGGGGGAGGTGTGGTGCATCAACCCCTCGGCCATGACCGCCTACCGCGACCGGCCCGAGGAGACGCGGCGCGCCTTCACCGGGCGCTGGTTCCACACCGGCGACCTGGGCTTCCTCGACGCGGAGGGGTTCCTGCACCTGGTGAGCCGCCTGTCCGACGTGATCATCACGGGCGGGGCGAACGTCTACCCCGCCGAGATCGAGCAGGTGCTGATGCTGCACCCGGCGGTGCTCGACGCGGCGGTGGTCGGCGTGCCGGACGCGAAGTGGGGCCAGAGCGTGAAGGCGTACCTCGTGCTGCGCGAGGGCGAGCGGCTCGACCTCGCGGCGGTGCAGCGCCACTGCTCGGCGCACCTCGCCGACTTCAAGAAGCCGCGCGGCCTCGAGCTCGTCGCGGCGCTGCCCAAGAACGCCGGCGGGAAGACCGTGAAGTCGGCGCTGCCGGGAGTGTCCCATGGCTGAGGCGCGCGCGCCCGAGCGGGTGAAGGTCTCGATCGCGGAGCGCATCGCCGTGGTGCGCCTGTCGGACCCGGCGCGGCGCAACGCCATGAGCCTGCCGATGCGCGAGCAGTGCGTGGCCGCCCTGCGGGCGCTGGAGGCCGGCGACGAGGCCGACGCGGTCATCCTCACCGGCGACGGCGACAAGGCCTTCTCCGCCGGCGCCGACCTCGACGAGCTGGCGCAGCGCACCGTGGCCGGCGAGCTCTCGACCCCCGCGCAGCTGCGCCGCGAGCTCACGCGGCTGCTGGAGACGATGCGCCTGCCCTCGATCGCCGCCATCAACGGCTACTGCCTGGGCGCCGGCCTCGAGCTGGCGCTCGCCTGCACGCTGCGCATCGCCGCCTCCGACGCGACGCTGGGGCTTCCCGAGGTGAACCTCGGGGTGATCCCCGGCAGCGGCGGCACGCAGCGCCTCGCGCGCCTGGTGGGCATGGGGCGGGCGATGGAGCTGGTGACGCTGGGCGAGCCCATCGACGCCGAGGAGGCATGGCGCATCGGGCTCGTGAACCGGGTGTGCGCGCCGGCCGAGCTCCTCGAGGCCGCGCGCGGGATCTGCCGCAAGTGGCAGGCCAAGGGGCCGGTGTCGCTCATGGCCGCGCGCGACGCCGTCCTGCGCAGCACGGACGGCGGGCTGGTCGAGGGGCTCGACTACGAGAACAAGCTCTTCGCGCTCGCCCTGGCGAGCGGGGAGCGCGACGAGGGGGTGCGGGCGTTCAGGGAGAAGCGAAAGCCGAGGTTCCGCAGGGAAGACTAGCCGAAAGAAGACGGCGACCGAGCCGCGAAACGCAAAACGACCTGGAGGAGGTGACATGAAGCGACGCAACGCAGTCGGTGCGCTGCTCGGGGCCGCGGTGGCGGTGCTGGGCCTGGGAGCGAGTGCCTCCGCGCGGGCCGAGGCGAACGAGGTGCGCATCGTGCGGCAGTTCGGGATCCACTACCTGCCGCTCGTGGTGATGGAGGACCAGAAGCTGATCGAGAAGCGCGCCGCGGCCAACGGCATCCCGGGGCTCAAGGTGCACTGGGCGCAGCTCTCGGGCGGGGCAAGCGTGAACGACGCGCTGCTTTCCCACGCGGTGGACTTCTCCGCCGGGGGCGTGGGCCCGCTCATCGTGCTCTGGGACAAGACCCAGGGCGGCAAGGGCGACGTGAAGGCGGTGGCCGCGGTGAGCGACGTGCCGATGACGCTCACCACCCGCGACCCGAACGTGAAGTCGATCGCGGACTTCACGGCGAAGGACCGCATCGCGCTGCCGGCGGTGAAGACCTCGATGCAGGCGGTCACGCTGCAGATGGCCGCGGCGAAGAAGTGGGGCGACGCCGACTACCAGAAGCTCGACCGGCTCACCGTCTCGATGCGCCACCCCGACGGCGCCGCCGCGATGCTCTCGGGCAAGGGCGAGATCACCGCGCATTTCACGGCGGCCCCGTACGACTTCATGGAGCTGCGCGACCCGGCGATCCACGCCGTGATGGACAGCTACCAGGTCTACGGCGGTCCGGCCACGCTGATCCTGCTCTACGGCACGAGCGACTTCGTGAAGGCGAACCCGACCGTCACCCGCACCGTGGTCGAGGCGCTCGGCGACGCGATGAAGATGATCTACGCCGACCACCGCAAGGCGGCCGAGATGTACCTGCGCGTCACGCACGAGAAGACGGCGGCGAAGGACCTCGTGGCGATGCTCGACAACCCGAAGATCGGCTACCACCTGCGGCCGAGCTCGACCTACCCGGTGGCCGTGTTCCTGCACCGGATCGGGCGCATCAAGCACCAGCCCGCCTCGTGGAAGGACCTCTTCTTCGATTCCGCCCATTCCCTGCCGGGCAGACTGAGGGCGCGATGGGCGACGAGGTGCTCCTCGACGTGCGCGGCGTGACGCTGCAGTACAAGACGCGCCAGCACCTGGTGACGGCCACCTACCGCGTCGACTTCCAGGTCCACCGCTCCGACCGCTTCGTGCTGCTGGGGCCGTCGGGCTGCGGCAAGTCGACGCTGCTGAAGGCCGTCGGCGGGTACCTGAGGCCGGTCGAGGGCGAGATCCGCCTGAAGGGCCGGCTCGTCGACCGGGCGGGCCCCGACCGGGTGATGGTCTTCCAGGAGTTCGACCAGCTCCTGCCGTGGAAGACCGTGCGCGAGAACGTCGTGTTCGCGCTGCGCGAGAGCGGGCGCGTGCCGAAGGCCGAGGCGCGCGACCGGGCGATGCACTACATCGAGAAGGTGAACCTCGCCAAGTTCGCCGACAGCTATCCGCACACGCTCTCCGGGGGCATGAAGCAGCGGGTGGCGATCGCGCGCGGCATGGCGATGGAGCCCGACATCCTGCTGATGGACGAGCCCTTCGCGGCGCTCGACGCGCTCACGCGGCGCAAGATGCAGGAGGAGCTGCTCCAGCTCTGGCAGGACACGAAGTTCACCGTGCTCTTCGTGACCCACTCGATCCCGGAGGCGGTGCTCATCGGCAACCGCATCCTGCTGCTGTCGCCGCACCCGGGGCAGGTGAAGGCCGAGCTCAACAGCACCGGGCGCGACGACGCCGATCCGGCCACCGGCAAGCCGTTGAGCCGCCGGATCCATGAGATGCTCTTCGAGGACGAGGTGGAGGAGGCCAACCGTGACTGAGAACGTGATGGAGCGCGCGGAGTTCGTCCGCCGCTCGCTCGGCGAGGCGACCACCGTCGTCGAGAAGCCCCTGGGCGCCTGGGAGCGCGTCTACGGGCAGGCGTGGGTGCGCAAGCTCTTCCTGCTCGTGCTGCTGGCCCTGCTGTGGGAGGGCTACGGGCGCTACATGGCCAACGACCTGCTCTTCCCGACGTTCGGCGCGACGGTGCGCGCGCTCTGGGACGCGACGGCGAGCGGGGAGCTCGTCTCCCGGGTGTGGGTGTCGCTGCGCGTGCTGCTCTCCGGCTACGCGATCGGCATCGCGCTCGCCGCCGTCCTCGCCACCACCGCGATCACCACGCGCATCGGCACGGACCTGCTCGAGACCGTGACCTCGATGTTCAACCCGCTGCCGGCCATCGCGCTGCTGCCGCTGGCCCTCATCTGGTTCGGGCTGGGGGCCGGCAGCATCGTCTTCGTGCTCGTGCACTCGGTGCTGTGGGCGGTCGCCCTCAACACGCACTCGGGGTTCCTTTCGGTCTCGCCGACCATGCGCATGGTGGGGCGCAACTACGGCCTGTCGGGCTTCCGCTACGTGCGCAAGATCCTGATCCCCGCGGCGTTCCCGAGCATCCTCGCGGGCCTGAAGATCGGCTGGGCGTTCGCCTGGCGCACGCTCATCGCCGCCGAGCTCGTCTTCGGCGTGAGTTCCGGCTCCGGCGGGCTGGGATGGTTCATCTACGAGAACAAGAACGAGCTCGAGATCCCGTCGGTATTCGCAGGGCTGCTGGCGGTGATCGCCATCGGCTTCCTCATCGAGAACGTGATCTTCGCCAACCTCGAGAAGGTGACGGTGCGCAAATGGGGCATGCAGCACTGAGGCTCGCGCGGTTCGCCGCGGGGCTGCGCGCGAGCGACCTGCCCGCCGAGGTCCTCGCGGCCGCGCGCCGGCACCTGCTCGACACCTTCGGGGTGGCCGTGCGCGGGCGCGCCCACGAGAACGCCGCGCGCGCCCTCGAGGCGGTGGCGGCGATCGACGGCGCGGCCGGCCGCGTGGGCGTGTGGGGAAGCTCGCGCCGGCTCGCCGCCCCCTATGCCGCGCTCGCCAACGGTGTGGCCGCCCACGTGCTCGACTTCGACGACACCCACACCGACTCGATCGTGCACGGCAGCGCGATCGTGGCTCCGGTGGTGATGGCGCTGGCCGAGCAGCGCGCGGCGAGCGGGGCGGACATGGTCGCCGCGTTCGTAGCCGGGTGGGAGGTCGCCGCGCGCGTGGGGCTCGCCGCCCGCGGCTCGTTCCACCAGCGCGGCTTCCACACCACCTCGATCGCCGGGGTGTTCGGCGCGGCCGCCGCCGCCGCGCGGCTGCTGCAGTTGTCGCCCGAGCAGGCCGCGCACGCCCTCGGGCTCGCCGGCAGCCAGGCCGCCGGGATCAACGAGTACCTCTCGAACAGCTCCTCGTCCAAGTGCGTGCACGCGGGCTGGAGCGCCCACGCGGGCATCGTCGCCGCCTCGCTCGCCGCGGCCGGGATGACGGGACCGCAAAGCGTCTTCGAGGGCCGCGACGGGGTGCTGCGTGCCTATGGCCTGGCCGACGCGACCGACCCCCGCGCGCTCGACGCCGGGCTCGGCGAGCGCTGGGAATCGACGCGCGTGTCGATCAAGCCCTATCCGTGCTGCCACTTCGCCCACGCCTTCGTCGACTGCGCCGGCGCACTGCTCGCGAAGGGCGTGCGCGCGGAGTCGATCGTCGCGATCGAGTGCGTCGTGCCCGCGATCGAGCAGCCGCTCATCTGCGAGCCCTGGGAGGAGAAGCTGCGCCCGGCCACGCCGTACGCGGCGAAGTTCAGCCTGCCCTTCCTGCTCGCCGCGCGCATCGCCGACGGGTCGATCTCGCATGCGACCTTCCTCGAGGCGAACCTCGGGCGCGAGGCGCTGCTCGCGCTCGCCGCGAAGGTCCGCTACCGCCTTGCCGCCGAGGGCGAGACGCCGTTCCCGCGCACCTTCCCCGGATGGATCGAGGCGACGCTGGCCGACGGCCGGCGCGTGGTCGAGCGCCTGGACGTGAACGCGGGCCACCCCGACCATCCGCTCCCGATGGAGCAGGTGGCCGCCAAGTTCCGCGACAACGCCGACGCGGCCCTGGGCGAGGCGCCCGCGCAGCGGCTGGTGGCGCTCGTCGCCGCGCTGCCGCGGGCCGCGCCCGCCGACATCGCCGCGTGCCTCTCGCCCGCGCCCCATTCCCTTTCGCAACTGCCCCGACGGAAAACCTCATGAGCGATTTCTTCGCGAGCTACCAGTACCTCGCCTTCGACCGGCCCGCCGAGCGCGTGCTGCGCATCACCATCAACCGGCCCGAGAAGCTCAATTCCCTGCCGTGGGAGGCGCACGGCGAGCTCACGCGCGTCTGGCTCGACGTGGATCGCGACCCGGACACGAACGTGGCCGTCATCCGCGGCGCGGGCAAGGCCTTCTGCGCGGGCGGCGACTTCGGCATGGTCGAGCGCCTCACCCAGGACTACCAGCGCCAGACCGAGGCGCTGCGCGAGTTCCGCGAGCTCTGCTACAACATCGTCAACTGCTCGAAGCCGATCGTGTCGGCGATCCACGGCCCGGCCGTGGGCGCCGGGCTCGCCGCCGCCCTCATGGCCGACGTGTCGATCGCCGGCAAGACCGCGCGCCTCATCGACGGGCACACGCGCCTCGGGCTCGCCGCGGGCGACCATGCGGCGATGATCTGGCCGCTGCTGTGCGGCATGGCGAAGGCGAAGTACTACGTGCTCACCTGCGAGCCGGTGATGGGGGAGGAGGCCGAGCGCATCGGGCTCGTGTCCCTGTGCGTCCCGGACGAGGAGCTCGAGGCCAAGTCGCTGGAGGTCGCCACACGGCTCGCCACCGGCGCCCAGCGCCCGATCCGCTGGAGCAAGTACGCGATGAACAACTGGCTGCGCATGGCCGGACCCATCTTCGACAACTCCGCCGCGCTCGAGCTGCTCTCGTTCAACGGCCCGGAGGTCCAGGAGGGCCTCGCGTCGCTCAAGGAGAAGCGAGCGCCGAAGTTCGACTACAAGGTCTAGGCCCGCCCGGTGCCCCCGCGCCTCGTCACCTTCGACGTCTATACGGCGCTCTTCGACTACGAGGGCAGCCTCGTGCCCAAGGTGGGCGAGGGGCTGCCTTCGGCGGATGCGGCGGCATTCGTGCGCGCCTGGAGATCGAAGCAGCTCGAGTACGCGCAGCTCACCAACGTGCTGCCCGGCGGGCGTGTCTCCTTCCGCGTGGTCACCCGCCGCGCCCTCGACTGGGCGCTCGCGCGCTTCGGCCTGCAGGCGCCCGGCCCGACGATCGAGCGCTGGATGGCGGCGTGGGACGCGCTCGACCCCTGGCCCGAGGCCGACGCCGCGCTTTCCCGGCTTCGCGCCCAGGGCTGCTCCCTCGGGCTGCTCTCGAACGGCGACGCGGACATGCTGCGCGCGCTGGCCGCGCGCCTGCCCGCCGGCATCGACCACGTCTTCGCCTCCGACGAGGCGGGGTACTACAAGCCGCACCCGGCGATCTACGCGCTGCCGTTCGAGCGCCTCGGGCTCGCGCGCGGCGAGGTGGTGCACGTCGCGGGCTCCGGCAACGACGTGCTCGGGGCGAAGCTCGCGGGACTGCGCTGCGGCTGGTCGAACCGGGCCGGCGACCGGATCGTGGATCCGAACGTGCGCCCGGACTTCGAGGTGCGCGACCTGTCGGGGCTGCCCGAGGCGCTGGCGGCGGCCTGATCCGCGGGTGAAAAAAACGGCCGGCGAAGGGGCCGGCCGATGGAACGAGGACCCGAACAGGGGAGGGTCCTGGAGGAGAGCGCTTGCGCGTCTGTGCGCATATTGCCCCCGCCGCGACGCCGTTGCCCGGGCAATTTGTAAGCATTCGTTGCAGCGCCGCCGCCCATGAAAAACCCCGGCCGCGGCCGGGGTTCCTGCATGCCGCCGGCCCGCGGCGTGCCCTCGGGCCGGTGGGGCGGCCTCAGTGGCGCGGCGGCTCGCTGTACGTGTCGGCCCAGCCCTGGACTTGGCGCTCGGCCTCGTCCTTGCTGACGCCGTAGCGCTCCTGGATCTTGCCCACGAGCTTGTCCTTGTTGCCGGCGATCTGGTCCATCTCGTCGTCCGTGAGCTTGCCCCACTGGTTCTTGATGCTGCCCTTGATCTGCTTCCACTGCCCCTCGATGCGGTCCCAGTTCATGTGTCGTTTCCTTGCGGTTGGGTGTCGGGTTGGACCGTGCAGACCCGGCGGTGTGTTCCCGGCATGGCCCGGGTGGCCCACCGCTGGATGGCTCGCGCGCTTTGGTGAAGGATCGACGATGACGGGCAGAAGCCCAAGCGTCGAGGCGCGCGCGAGCGCCGGCGGCATGGCTCCGGCTCGCCGCGAGCCACAGGCGGTCGAAGGGGCGGCGGGGAAGGCGTGCGCGGAATCGACGGCCCTGGATAGCGCCGGACCGTAGCGGGAGCGGCGGAGGATTTCGCGCGATGACGGCGCGACGTGCATCGAGGGCGGCAAGGGTGCGGATGCTGTACGGCGCGCCCTTTCGTCGAGCGCCCGCCGCGTACCGTGAAGTTCCGGGCCACCGGGGCAACGAGCCCCGGCGCGATCCTCGGGCCTCGATTCCGGGCGCGCCTTCCCCCGCCGCCCCTCTCCCGCCCTTTCCTCCGGCCCTTTCCTCCGGCCCTTTCCCGAGGCGCAGGGAGCGATCAGCCCTTGAGGCGGTTGCGCACGAGCCACTCGTCGACGCGCGAGACCGTCTCGTCGACACTCGGGTGGCGCATGCGCTGCTGCTCGCCCATCGACTGCACCAGGCGGTCGACGCGCTCGATGTGGGGCGCGCCGCCGGCCAGGGCGCGGGCGGCCGACGAGGGGCTGCGCAGGGACCGCGCGGCCGCCGCGTACTTCTCGAATGGGACCATGTCGTCGCGCCCCGCGCCGAGGGTCTGGCACAGGTGCACCACCCAGTCGTACACGTCGCGGGAGGCCTCGAGGTCCTCGTGCACCGCCTCCTCGATGGTGCGCACGCCGTCATCCTTGAGGCAGCGGTAGTTGCCCGCGAGCAGCATCGCCCACTTGGCGAGCGGCACGAAGACGGACTCGTGCACCTTGAGCTTGACCGGCAGGTCGATCGCCTCGTCGTCGACCTCGTAGCGCGCGGCCTCGATGCCGTCGGCCATCTCGCGCAGCATCGCGGTGTGCGCCTCGGACTCGAAGCGCGCCACCTTGAAGTTGGTCGGCAGGCGCACCTGCAGCACGTTGCCTTCCTCCTCCGGCGGGCGGAAGGCCTGGGGATCCGGGCTGCACAGCGTCATCAGGCGCGGGTCGAAGCGCTCCCAGATCGAGTGGTCGGTGTAGCTCTCGAGGCACAGGGCCGGGTCGATCCCGGGGATGCGCGCAAGGTAGGGCAGGGGCGCCATGTTCATGATCGACATGCACGGCACGCCCGAGCCGGCGGCCGCCTCGAAGAGCTCGCGCACGCCCGGGGAGCGGTATTGCGGCTCCTGCATGCCGAGCACGACGAGGTCGTAGTCGGCCGGATCGGCGCGGTCCGGCGTGGTGGCGGTGACGCTGCCGGCGAGGGCGCGCGAGCGCACCTCGACCGGCGCCTCGCGGCCCTTGACGGGCATGCGCACCACGACGCCCTTGTCGTTGATCAGGGCCGCGTTCTTCTCGCGGCAGACCAGCTTCACGTCGTGGCCCGCCAGGGCGAGCTTCGCCCCGAGCAGCGAGCCGTAGGAAGCACCGAACACCAGGACCTTGCGAGCACCCATTGCCAACCCTCCTCCGCGATCGCCGCGCCTCGATTCACGGTACGGCCCGGCGCGGCCAAATGAAAGTTTATTTTTGTAGCTCCGCCCATAAGGATCGCTGATACCCTTGCCCAACGATCCATGCCTGCATCTCACCACGGCTGTCTCCCGGGCGGAATCGGTATTGCGGCAATGAAGACTTCGCGAAATGCGAAGGCAGGAGAGAGGAACTATGCGGCGATCCGCGGGATCCGCGGTCGTCTAGTGGCTGGTGCCGTCGTCGCGGGTGATCTTGTTGTAGACGTTGTACTTGCCGATGGGCTTGCAGGCGGGGATGCGCTTCACCTCCTTCAGCGTCCTCGCGTCGAAGACGATGATCGCGCCGTCCATCTCCGACAGGCTCGCCAGGGCGTAGCGCCCGTAGCGGTCGAACTCGATGTGGGCGAGCGTCCTGCCCTTCTCCGGCGTGAGGCGCGCCACCACCTCGAGGCGCTCCTTGTCGATCACCTGCAGGGTGTCGCGGCCCGTCGGGCTCATCATCGAGTCGACCCAGGCGTAGGGGGTGTTCCCGTGGCTGCGCAGGAAGAAGCCCGGACCCAGCGTCGGGATCTCCTTCACCACCTTCCAGTCGTCGACGTCGATCACCGTGACCACGCCCGCGCGCAGGTTCGGCGTGGCCACCACGCGACGGCCGTCGCGCACCCAGGAGATGCCGGAGCCGAGGTGGGGCAGGCCCGCCAGGGCGAGGGTCGCCACCGCCCGTCCCGAATCGAGGTCCACCGCCTGCGCGCGCCCGCCGCGCTGCGCGCCGACCACCTGCCGATAGTCCGGGGTGAAGAAGAAGTCGTCGAGCTCCTCGTCGAGGGCGACGCGGCGCACGCGCAGGAAATCGCGTCCCGCGCGGTACGGAATCTCCCAGAGCTCCGGCACGTCCTTCAACGCCGCCACGAATGCGCTGCGGGGTGCGGCGTCGTAGACCGCCGAGACGCGCGAGCTCTTCCCGCTGTCCCCGCGCGCGTCGATCACGCGCTCGAGCCCGAGGTCCGCGTCGAGCACCACCAGGGTGTGCGGGAGGTAGTTGGCGGCGATCACGTGGCGCCCGTCGGAGGAGATCGCGATGTTGCGCATGTTGATGCCCGCGCGCACCTCGGCCACGGTCGCCAGGTTCCAGAGGTCGAACTTCGAGATCCAGCCGTCGCGCGAGCCGAAGTAGACGTAGCGCCCGTCGGGCGTGAACTTCGGTCCCCCGTGCAGGGCGAAGCGCGTGGGAAAGCGCCCGAGGGGCTCGAGCCGGTCGCCGTCGAGGATGGTCACGTGGTGGTCGCCGCCCTCGACGATCACGAAGAGATTGAGCGGGTCGGCGGCGAACGCGGGCTTGTCCGGCAGGCTGCCGGGCGCGTGCTGCACGATGCGCGAGGCGCGGATGGCGTCCGCGCCCCAGGCGGGCGCCGGAACGATGGGCGTATAGATGTAGGCCACGAGCCGGTCGATCTCGCCGGCCGAGAGCTTGGCGCCGAAGGGCGGCATCTGCACGCCGGGGCGGCTGGCGCGGATCATCGCCGCCGCCGCCGGCTTCTTCAGCCGCGCGAGGTTCTCGGGCAGCAGCGCGGGGCCGATGCCGCCCAGGCGCGCGGCGCCGTGGCAGCTCGCGCAGTGCTCGCGGAAGAGGTCCGGGGCCGCCCGCCCGGCGTCGGCGCCGCGGGCGGCGCCGAGGAGCGCGAGCAGGCCCAGCGCGAGGAGGGCCGCCGCGCGCCTCATGCCGCGATCTCCGCGTCGTCGAGGTAGCACGCGGGATCCTCGGCCCAGGCGTCGCCGTAGACGTGCAGCGCCCGCACGCGCGTGTTGCCGCCGCAGATGTCGCGGTGCGCGCAGGTGCCGCAGCGCCCCCCCACCGCGCGCGGGCGCACCTTCAGGCCGGCCATGACCGGGTTCGAGGTGTCGCGCCAGATCTCGGAGAACGGCCGCTCGCGCACGTTGCCCAGGGTGCAGTCCCACCACATGGTGTCCGGGTGCACGTTGCCGAGGTTGTCGATGTTGGCGACGTTCACGCCCGAGGCGTTGCCGCCCCAGCCCACCAGCCGCCGCCGCAGCCACGCCGCATCGAGCCCCGGCACGCGCCGGCGCGCCCAGTGCAGGAAATGCACGCCGTCGGCGTCGTTGTTCCCGGTGACGAAATCCTTCGCCACGCCGCGCCGGGCGTAGTCCCACGCGCGCTCGAAGAAGAGGTCCACCGCCTCGCGGGAGGTGCGCAGGCGCGCGTCCGACTTGCGGTTCACGTTGCCGCGCCCGGCGTAGTTGAGGTGCGAGAGGTAGAACTTGTCGAAGCGCTCGGCGTCGGCGAGGTCGAGCAGCGCCGGAAGGTCCGCGGCGTTGTCCTGGGTGACCGTGAAGCGCACGCCCACCTTCACCGCGAGCCCGCGCAGCAGCCGCAGCGCCTCGACCGAGGCGTCGAAGGCCCCCGCCTTGCGCCGGAAGTCGTCGTGGGTGGCGCCGATGCCGTCGAGGCTCACGCCGACGTAGTCGAAGCCCGCGTCGGCGATGCGCTGCGCGAGCGGCAGGTCGATCAGCGTGCCGTTGGTCGAGAGCGCCAGGTAGAAGCCGAGGGCGCGGGCGCGCGCGGCGATGTCGAAGAGGTCGGGCCGCAGCAGCGGCTCGCCGCCGGACAGGATCAGCCCCGGCACGCCGAACGCCTTGAGGTCGTCCATCACCGCGTAGACCTCGCCCGTGGCGAGCTCGCCGGGGAAGTCGATGTCCGCCGAGATCGAGTAGCAGTGCCGGCAGGTGAGGTTGCAGCGCCGGACCAGGTTCCAGATCACGATCGGGCCGGCGGGAGCGCGCTGGGGGCGGGCCGTCTCGGGGTGGAGGACCTCCGCCATGAAGCGGGATACGCGGAACATCAGGGAAGCCTCATGCCGGTCTTCTTGAGGATGCGCGTGCTGTAGAGCGTGTCGTGGGCGCGCAGCGCCGGGCCGAGGAGGGCGCGGATCGCGGCGGCCTTCTCCTCGGTCTCCGCGCGGGTCCGGCCGTGCACCATCGCGAAGAGGTTGTAGGGCCAGTCGGGCAGCACGCGGGGGCGCCGGTAGCAGTGCGTGACGAACGCGAGCGCGCCCACGGCCGGTCCGAGCGCATCGACCGCGGCGTCGTCCACGTCCCAGACGGTCATGGCGTTGTGGCGGTAGCCCAGGGCGTAGTGGTTGGGGACCGCGGCGATGCGGCGCATGCGCCCGTCGGAGCGCATCGCGGCGAGGCGCGCGAGGACCTCGTCCTCGGCGAGGCCGAGCGATTCGGCGACGGCGCGGTAAGGGCGCGGCACGAGCGGCAGGCCCGCCTGGGTGGCGCGCACGAGGGCGGCGTCGACGGGGTCGATCATGCCGGCAGCCTCAGGCCCACGAAGTACTCGTCGAGCTTCGGCAGGTCGAGCACCGGGTAGCCGATCTCGCGCGCGATCCGCGCCGCCGTCCGGCGCGCGTCCTCGGGCGTGGCGGTCGCGAGCACGAACCACAGGTTGTAGCGGTGCGCGCGCTCGTAGTTGTGCGCGACCTCGGGATGCGCGTTCACGAGCGCGGCCGCGCGCTCGAAGTCCGCGGCCGGGATGCTCGCCGCGCACAGCGTGAAGGCGCCGCCGAGGCGCTCGGCGTCGTAGAGGGGACCGAAGCGCGAGAGCGTGCCGTCGGCGAGGAGGCCCGCGAGCCGCGCGAGCAGCGTCGCCTCGTCGGTCCCGAGTGCCTGCGCCGCTTGCGCGTAAGGCCGCGAGGCGATCGGAAAGCCGTCCTGGAGGTGCGCCACGATGCGCCGATCGAGCTCATCCATGGGCGAGCCGTCCTTCGCGCCACGCCCCGCGCTGCACATGGCAGCGCCGGCTGAAGAGCACCGCGTGCGGGCGATCGGCCAGCCCGTGGCGCGCGGCGAGGCCCTCGATCTCGCCGAGCACGCTCTCGCGCCGGCGCCCGTGGACCATCACGAAGAGGTTGTACGGCCAGTCCGGCGCCACGCGCGGGCGCCGGTAGCAGAGCGTCACCGCCGTGTCCTGCGCGAGGGCGCGGCCGGCCTCGCCCACGGCGGCGTCCGGGATGTCCCACACCACCATCGCGTTGGCCCGGTAGCCCACGCCGCGGTGGCGCACGACCGTGCCGATGCGCCGCACGATCCCGCGGGCGAGCCACGCGCCGAGCGCGGCGAGCACCTCGGCCGCGGGGCGGCCGAAGCCGGCGTACGGCTCGGGCACGAGCGGCAGCCCGCCGGCCAGCCGCCGGGCGAGCGCCCGCTCGTCTTCGTCCGCGAGGCCGTCTTTCGGGGCCGGCGCGGCCCGGGGCGCGGCGCGATCGCCGAGGTCGAAGCCCAGGTCGATGTGGAACTCCTCGACGAGGGGCAGGCGCAGCGCGGCGAGCCCGCTCGCGTGCTCGATCGCCGCGATCGCCGCCTCGAGCGCGCGCTCGTCGAGCGCGTTCTGCACGAACCACAGGTTGTAGCGATGCTCGCGCTCGTAGTTGTGGTTGACGCCCGGCGCGGCGCTCACGATCGCCGCCACCTCGTCCATGCGCCCCGGCGGCACCGCGAGTGCCACGAGCGAGCTGGCGCCCAGCGCGTTGGGCCGGAAGACGGGCGCGATGCGGTCGACGACGCCGTCGGCGCGCAGGCGCGCGTAGCGCGCGAGCACGTCGGCCTCGACCGTGCCGGCCGCGCGCGCGATGGCCGCGAAGGGGCGCGGCGCGAGGGGGAAGTCCCGCTGCCAGTCGTTCGCGAGCGCGTAGTCGAGGTCCGAGAGCACGCTCAGAACCCGGTCACGCCCGCGCGGGCGGTGAAGAAGATGCCGCTCGGCTTGGCCGCCGGCAGCCGCGCCACCTCCCGCATCGTGCGCGTGTCGTACACCACGACCACGTTGTCGTCGCGCGAGGAGACCCACACGCGCTCGCCGCGCGGCGTGAACTCGAGGTGCATCACCGCGCGCCCGGGGCGCATCTCGTGGATCACGCGCAGGGACTGCGTGTCGATCACCTGCACCACGCCGTTGTGCGGGAAGGCGAAGTTCACCCAGATGTGCCGCCCGCCCGGCTCGGCCACGGCGAAGACGGGCTGGCCGTGCACGGGGATGCGCCCCGCCTCCTTCCACGTCCCGGTGTCGACCACGAGGAGCTCGTGGCGGCCCACGGCGGGCAGGAACAGGCGCCGCCCGGCGAGCGCCCACCCGCGCATGTGCGGCATCTTGTAGACCGGCAGCGGCTCCTGCCCGCGGCCGTACCCCTCGAGGATGCGCCGGGCCACGGGATGCTCGGCCCAGAGGTCCACCATGGCGAGCCCGTCCTCGCCGAAGAGGCCCGCCACGTAGTAGTGCCCGTCCGGCGTGATGAGGCCGTCGTAGGGTTGGCGTCCGACGTCGCGGATCCGCGTGACGCGGGGATGGCGCGCGTCGGAGGCGTCCACGATCCAGATCTCGCCCGCCTCGAAAAGGCTGAAGACGAAGCGCTCGCCCGGCGCGTCGGCGATGCCGACGACCTTGGAGCCCGTGGGCACGTCGGCCAGCAGCTCGAGCGAGCCGGCGTCGAAGATGCGGATGCCGCCCGGCGTGTAGTTGGCCACCGCCACGAGCCGGCCGTCCTGCGAGATCGCCCCGCCGATCGCGTTGCCCGACTGCACGACGCGCTTCACGATGCGCGCGGTGAGGAGGTCCACCTTGGTGAGCCCGCCGTCGCGGCCGAAGACGTAGGCGTAGCGCCCGTCGCGGGAGAACACGGCGGAGGCGTGGGAGATGTCGCCGAGGCCTTCGACCTCGCCGATGGCGCGGGTGCCGGTGGTCTCGACCAGCAGCACGCGCCCGGACTGGCGCTCGATCACGAGCCCGAGGTCGCCGGTGCCGCGCAGGGGCGGCGTGGCGGCGCACGCGGCGAGGAGGACGAGCGCGGCGGCGGCGATCCATCGTTTCATTCGGGGAAGCCTTTCTGCAGTTCGCGAACGATCCAGCGCACCTCGCCGCCGGTGAGCAGACCGCGCCATGGCGGCATCGGCGTGCCCTTGCGCCCGTCGAGGATCACGCGCGCGAGCTCCGCCGGATCGCGCGGCGCCATGGCGCCCGTCTGCAGCGAGGGGCCGAGGCCGCCCTTGAGCGTGTAGCCGTGGCACGAGCCGCAGTCCTGGCGCACGAGCTCCACCAGCGCCTGGCGGCGCGCGGCGTCCGGCGGCGGATCCGCGGGCGCGGCGGCGGCGGCCGGGGCCGCGGCGAGAAGGAGCGCGAGCGTGATCGGGCGCAGCGACATGCATCGAGGATGCCCCAGCCCCGTGGGGGAACATTTAATGCAGATCAAGGGGGGGTGAGCGGCGCCCCGGTAACGTCCGGGGCATGGACGCCCCCTCGAAGGCGCCGCCCCGGCGCTTCGCCGCCTTCCTCGACCTCGCCGGCCGCCGGGCCGTGGTGGTGGGCGGCGGGCCCGTGGCTGCTCGCCGCTGCGAGGCGCTGGTGGCGTGCGGCGCCGAGGTGCGCGTCGTGGCGCCGACGCTTTGCGCGCGCCTCGAGGCGCTGCGCGCCGCGGGAACCGTGCGCCACGAGGCGCGGCGCTATCGCGCGGGGGACCTCGCCGGCGCCGACCTCGCGCTGGCCGCCACCGACGAGCGCGCGGTGAACGCCGCGATCGCCGCGGAAGCGAAGGCCGGGCGCGTGCTCGTGAACGTGGCCGACGACAGCGCGCTTTCGACCTTCGACGTGCCGATGGTCGTCGAGAGGCTGCCCGTGCAGGTCGCGATCTCGAGCGGCGGAACGTCTCCCGTCATCGCCCGCCGGCTGCGCACGTGGGTCGAGGCCGTGATTCCCGCCGCTTTCGGCCGGGTGGCCGCCCTCGCCGGACGCTTCCGCGACGCCTCGCGCCGGCGCTTTCCCGATCCCCCGGCGCGCGCCCGATTCTGGGATGCGATCCTCGACGGGCCCGTGGCGCGGCTGGCGCTCGCCGGGCGCGAGGCGGAGGCGGCCCGGGCGCTGGCCCTCGCGCTCGCCGACCCGGGGCACACGGGCGAGCGCCGCGGCCTCGTCTCGCTCGTGGGCTGCGGGCCGGGGCATCCCGACCTCCTCACCCTGCGTGCGCTGCAGGCGATGCAGCGCGCCGACGTCGTGCTGCACGACCACCTCGTGCCGGCGCCGATCGTGGCGCTCGCCGCGCGCGGGGCGCAGCGCATCGGCGTGGGCAAGGAGCGCGACAACCACACGCTGCCCCAGGGCGAGATCAACGCGCTCATGGTGCGGCTCGCCCGCGAGGGCCGGCGCGTCGTGCGGCTGAAGGGGGGCGACCCGTTCCTCTTCGGGCGCGGCGGCGAGGAGGCCGAGGAGCTCGCCGCGCACGGCGTCGAGTTCGAGGTGATCCCCGGCGTCACCGCGGCCACCGGCGCGGGCGTGTGCGCGGGCATTCCGCTCACCCACCGCGACTGCGCGCACGCCTGCGTGTTCGTGACGGGCCACCTCAAGTCGGGCGAGGCGCTCCTCGACTGGCATGCGCTCGTGCGGCCGAACCAGACGGTCGCCGTCTACATGGGCCTGCACGGCCTGGCACCCATCTGCGCCGGGCTCGTCGCCCACGGCCTGCCGGCCGGCTGGCCCGCGGCGCTCGTGGAGCGCGGCTCGCTGCCGGAGCAGCGCGTGATCGAGGGCACGCTCGACAGCCTGCCGGCCATGGCGCTGCGCGAGCGCGTGCGCTCGCCCGCGCTGCTCATCGTGGGCGAGGTGGTGCGCCACCGGGTGCGCTCGCTTTCGGCCGTCGCGGCCGATGCGTCCTACTTGACGAGCCCGGAGGCGTCCCAGTCCTGCAGCGGTCCGAGCGGCTCCACCGTCTTCTCGGTCGCGGAGATCGACGGCTTGCCGCCGTAGAGCGTGTAGACCACCTTGCCGTCCACGACGAGGACGATCGCGTTGAAGGTCCAGCCGGTGCTCTTCGTCTCGCGGCGGAAGCGCAGCAGGTCCAGGAAGAAGTTGCCCACGCGCTCCTTGTGCTCCTGCTTCATCTCGAGCAGGTAGCCCGTGCACGCCTTGCCCGCCTCCAGGCACTCGCGCAGGCCCGGGTCCAGGCGTGTCACCGTGCCGGAGAGCGGAAAGCGCCGCAGGATGTCCGAGTAGTTGAGCAGCTCCACGTTCGGGTTCTGGTAGGGATCGAAGCCGGCGGCGTGCAGCTCGGCTTCCGTCGTGCGCTGCGGCTCGATCCGGTCGACCTGCGCCTTCGCCTCCTCGAAGGTGTGCCACGGCGTCTGCACCTGCACCTGGGAGCGCGGCAGCAGCGAGGAGCACCCGGAAAGCGCGAGTGCGGCGGCGAGGAGCGCGAGGCGGCCCGCCGGGCGGGGGCCGGTACGTCGAGGGGATGCGGTCGTCATGGATGTGGGAGGGAGGGTAGCCACACGATATTCCAGCCCGCGAGGGCGGACTTGCGCGGCGTCAATCGCCGCATGTTCCCGCAAGGACGAAGGGTTCGGCGCGGGGACCGCGCAGCGCATGGTCCCTTCGGCACGGTCCCGCGCCGCGAGGTCGTCACCCTGGGCTTGGGACACTGGCATCTCCCGATCCCCGCGATCCGCCATGAAACCGCGCCTGCCGATTCCGCTCCTCGCCATCGCCGCCGTCCTCGCCGCGTGCATCGTCCCGCTCGCGGCCGCCGCCGCCCCCGTCCCCGGATACACCCTCGTGGATTTGGGCACCCTCGGCGGTCCCGGCAGCCACGGCAGCGCGATCAGCAACAGCGGGCTCGTGGTCGGCTGTTCCGACGCGATGCCCTCGGGCGTGCACGCCTTCGTCTACGACCGCGGCACCATGACCGACCTGGGCACCGGGACCGCCGACGGCCAGGGCAATGCCTGCGCGCTCGCCGTCAACGACGCGGGCCTCGTCGCGGGACGCGCCGCCTCGGGCGAGCTCGTCCTGTGGCAGGACGGAAAGGTGACGCCGCTCGGCGTGAACGGCGACGTGGGCGGCATGAACGACCAGGGCGCGGTCGCGGGCTCGTTCGACGATGCGGCGGGGACCCATCCGTTCCTCTATGCCGAAGGAAAGGTGCACGATCTCGGCGGCCAGGGCGCGGCGCGCGCGGTGAACGACCGCGGCCAGGTGGTGGGCCGCTCCGGCGGGCATGCGTTCCTCTACGCGAAGGGCGCGATGCGCGACCTCGGCACCGTCGGCGGCGGCTACTCCCTCGCCAACGACATCAACGAGCGGGGCGAGGTGGTCGGGTTTTCCACCGACCCCCACGCGATCCCCACGCCCTTCATCGACGACGGCACGATGCGCGCGCTGCCCGGCGGCGGCTACGCGAGCGCGATCGGCATCAACAACCGGGGGCAGGTCGTCGCGAGCGCCGAGGGCCGCCACGGCTACCTGGTGGAATCGGGCCACGTGTACTGGCTCTCGGACCTGCCCGCCGTGCGCGAGAAGGGCTGGCACCACATGGAGCCCACGGGCATCAACGATCGCGGATGGATCGTCGGCAGCGGCTTCGACACCCAGGGCAACATGCGCGCGTTCGTGCTCGTGCCCTACACGAAGGTCGGGGCGCTGCCCGCCTCGCGGTAGGTCCCCCCGGGGGCGGAACTCCGCCGCCCGCGCATTGCCCCACGGGCATCCCGGACGGCAATCGCGCGATGGAAAATCCCCTCGAAGGGCGCAACGACTGGGCCTTCGTCGCCGGCGGGCTGGCCGCCGGGGCGGCGGCGCTGCTGTTCCTGCGCCGCTCGAAGGTCGCCCGCACCGCCGGGCGGCGCGCGGCCGACGCTTCGCGCCTGATCGACATGGGCGCCTCGACGCTCGCGTTCAGCGTGCTCGCCGACAGCGGCATCGAGCACTTCCGCGGCGGGTACTACAACCCGGCGATGTTCGTCGCGCCGGGCATGGCGGGCATCACCCTCGCGACGGCGGCCTCGGCCGCGCGCGATCCCACGCCGCGCTCGACGCTGCGCTCGCTCGTGTTCGGCGCGGCGGCGGTGACGGGCGTGGCGGGCTTCGGCTTCCACCTCTACAACATCTCGAAGCGCACCGGCGGCTGGGACTGGGGCAACCTCTTCTACGGCGCCCCCGTCGGCGCGCCGATGGCGCTCAACCTCGCGGGACTGCTGGGACTGGCCGGATCGCGCATCGCCCGCGCGCGCGACCCGGGCGGCACGCGGCTGCTCGGCGCCGATGCGGGCAAGGTGCTCGGGCTCGGCGCGGCGGGGGCGCTCGCGGGGACCGCCGCCGAGGCGGGGCTGCTGCACTTCCGCGGCGCGTTCCAGGATCCGTTCATGTACCTGCCGGTCACCGTGCCGCCCGCCGCGGCGCTCGCGCTCGCCGGCGCCTCGCTCGGCGCGCCGCGCGCGGGACCCATCGCGCGCTTCCTGCTGCGCCTCACCGCCTTCCTCGGCTTCGCGGGCGTGGGCTTCCACGCGCTCGGCATCGCCCGCAACATGGGCGGCTGGAGGAACTGGTCGCAGAACGTGCAGAACGGGCCGCCGCTGCCCGCGCCGCCGTCCTTCACCGGGCTGGCCCTCGCGGGGCTGGCCGCCCTCGACCTCCAGCGCCGGAGGGCCGCGTGAGCTTCCGATCGCCCTATCCCCGCTACGACGTGCTCGAGAAGTGGAACAGCCCGTCGTGGAACGACGCGACGCGGCGGGTCGTGCGCGCGCGCATGGAGGAGGTGCCGGCGCGGCGGTTCTTCACCGAGGACGAGTGGAACCTGCTGCAGGCGGTGGTCGACCGGCTCGTGCCGCAGCCGGACCGGCCGTCGGATCCCGTGCCCATCGTCCCGTGGGTCGATGACAAGCTGCACCGCAACGTGGGCGACGGCTACCGCTACGCGGACATGCCCCCGATGCGCGAGGCGTGGCGCCGGGGGCTCGACGGCATCGCGCGCGAGGCGCGGCGCCGCCACGGCGCGGACTTCGGCGCGCTCGACGCCGAGCGGCAGGACGACGTGCTGCGCGCGATCGACCAGGGCGACGTCTCGGGCGAGCCGTGGGATGCGATGCCGGCGCACCGCTTCTTCAAGCACCTCCTGCTCACGACCGTGGTGCTCGTCTATTACGCGCATCCGGCGGCGTGGAGCGAGGCGGGGTTCGGCGGACCGGCCGGCCCGCGCGGCTACGTGCGCCTCGAGGCGGACCGGCGCGACCCCTGGGAAGCGGAGCGCGGCGATGGGCGCTGAGCAGGAGTTGCGGGCGATCGACGGGCGCGCCCCGGACGTGTTCCGCAAGGGCGCGTGGGTGCCGATGCAGTGCTACGGCGACGACGAGGAGGTGGACTTCGTGATCGTCGGCACGGGCGCGGGCGGCGGCACGCTGGCATGCAAGCTCGCGCGCGCGGGGTTCCGGGTCGTGGCCCTCGACGCCGGCCCCTTCTGGCGCCCGCTCGAGGACTTCGCCTCCGACGAGGAGTCGCAGCAGAAGCTGTACTGGACCGACGAGCGCATCACGGGCGGCGCCAATCCCGTCACCCTCGGCAACAACAACTCGGGCAAGGCCGTGGGCGGCAGCACGGTGCACTTCGCGATGCTCACCATGCGGTTCCGGCCGCAGTGGTTCCAGGCGCGCACGCTCATGGGCTACGCCGCCGACTGGCCCGTCGACTGGCGCGAGATGTGGCGCTACTACGACGAGGCCGAGGACATGCTGCAGGTCTCCGGTCCGCTGACCTACCCCTGGGGCCCGCCGCGCGGGCGCTATCCGCGCCGGCCGCACCCGCTGAGCGCCTCGGCCGAGGTGCTGGCGGTCGGCTGCGAGCGCATGGGCATCCCGTGGGTGCACTCGCCGATCGCGACGCTCTCCTCGCCCCGCGGGCTCGCCAACCCGTGCGTCTACCGCGGCTTCTGCATCTTCGGCTGCGCCACGAACGCCAAGCAGAGCGTGCTGGTGACGTGGATCCCGCGCGCGATCGAGGCGGGGGCGGAGATCCGCGACCTCGCGATGGTCGGGCGCATCGAGCTGGGCGACGACGGGCGCGCCAGGGGCGTGCACTACCGGCGCGACGGGCGCTGGCGCTTCCAGCGCGCGCGCCACGTGGTGGTGGCGGGCTACAGCATCGAGACGCCGCGCCTGCTCCTCAACTCGGAGTGCGCCCGGTTTCCCCACGGCCTCGCCAACTCCTCCGGCATGGTCGGCAAGTGCGTGATGGTGCACGCGAACCACGGCGTCTTCGGGGACATGGACCGCGAGATCCGCTGGTACAAGGGACCGCCGTCGCTCACCTTGACCGAGCATTGGAACTACCGCGACGACAAGGACTTCCCCGGCGGCTACCTCTTCGCCGCCCAGGGCCCGCTGCTGCAGGAATGGGCGCAGACAGTGGCGACCACGCGCAACCTCTGGGGCGTCGCGCTGCGCCAGGAGCTCGCCGACAAGTACAACCGGATGGCCGGCTTCAAGATGGTGGGCGAGACCGAGCCGCAGGAGTCGAACACCGTGACGGTGGTGCCGGACGAGCGCGACGAGTACGGCCTGCCGATCCCGAAGATGACGTTCAGCTACTCGGACAACGACAAGAAGCTCATCGACCATGGGCGCGCCTTCATGCGCTCCACGCTCGAGGCGGCCGGCGGGCGGGACATCTTCGACGAGCAGGATACGGCGCATCTCATGGGCGGCTGCCGCATGGGCTTCCGGCCCGAGGACAGCGTGACCGACGCGAACGGGCGCACCTGGGACATCCCCAACCTCTGGATCTGCGACGGCTCGCTCATGCCCACGGCCGGCGGCGTCAATCCGAGCCTCACGATCATGGCCAACGCCTGCCGCATCGGCGATCGCATCGCGGCACTGGCCTCGCGCGGCGAGCTCGAGCGGCGCTCCCGCGTGACGGCATAGAACCCTCCCTCTCCCTTGGGAGAGGGCCGGGGAACTCTCCCTCTCCCTTGGGAGAGGGCCGGGGAACTCTCCCTCTCCCTTGGGAGAGGGCCGGGGAACTCTCCCTCTCCCTTGGGAGAGGGCCGGGGAGAGGGTCACGCCGCTCCCCGCGCCTCCGCGCCTATTCCGCGTCCTGCCGCGTCCCCGCGACCGCTGCGCCGCCGGCCCCTGCCGCCTCCTCGACGCTCTCGGGCACCAGCGCGATGATGCGCCAGCCCTCGCCGGGGTCGGGGCGCGCGGCCTCGGTGTACACCGACAGGCGCCCCTTCGGGTCGACGGCGAAGAGCGGGAACGATCCCTCGGCCTCTGCCTGCGCCTTGCCCTCGCCCTCCGGGCCCACGGGGAGGGTGGCCACGCGGTGCCCGTGGGCGAGGAGGCGGGCGAGGGCGGCGTAGCTCGCGTTGGCGCCCGCGAGCACGTGCCCGGGATGCAGCGGCGAGACGCGCAGGTTCTCGGGCGCCTCTTCCGGAGCGACGTTCAACGCGAAGACGTGCCCGTCGCCGAACTCCCGCCGATAGCGCATGACCGCGAGGCTGTCGAGCTCGGCCTTGCCCGAAAGCCCGAGCAGCCCGCCCAGGCCCACGAGGTCGAGGTGGCGGTCGGCGTGCTCCGAGACGGGATTGCCGTAGTAGGCGTCGAGCCCTTCGCGGCGCGCGGCCTGCACGTCGCTCCAGTCGGTATCCGCGAGGAGCGTGCGGTAAGACACCCCGTTCAGCGCCCTGGCGATCGCGCGTGCGAGCCGGTTGGCGCCCACCACGAGGAAGCCGCGGGGCTCGGGCTCCGACACGCCGAGCGCGCGCGCGAGGAGTCCCGCGGTCGCCCCCTGCAGCAGCACGGTGCCGATGATCACCATGAACGCGAGCGGCACGAGGTACGCCGCCTGGGGATGCCCCGCCTGCTCGAGCCGCAGCCCGAAGACCGCGCTCACGGCGGCGGCGACGATTCCCCGCGGGCCGATCCAGGCGAGCAGCACGCGCTCGGCGGGACGTAGCGAAGAGCCGAGCGTGGAGACGGCCACCTTCAGGGGACGCGCGGCGAGCTGCACGGCGAGGAAGACGCCGAGCGCGCCCCAGCCCATGCGCACGAGCAGGCCGATGTCCAGGCGCGCGGCGAGCAGGATGAACAGCCCCGAGATGAGGATGAGGCTCAGGCTCGCCTTGAAGTCGAGGATGTCCTCGGTGTGCGCCTCGGGCGTGTTCGCGAGCCGGATGCCCATCACGGTCACGGCGAGCAGCCCCGTCTCGTGCTCGATCGCGTTCGACAGCGCGAAGACCACGAACACCAGCCCCAGCACGGTGAAGTTGTGCAGGAACTGCGGCAGGAGCTGGCGGCGCAGCAGCTCGCCCACCGCGTATCCGGCCGCGAGCCCCATGGCCACTCCCACGCCGACCATCTTCGCGAGCGTGAGGGCGACCGCGGCAAACGCGTGCCCGGTGCCCAGCGCGGCGATGGCCTGGTAGGCGAGGATCGCGAGCAGCGCGCCGATCGGGTCGATGAGGATGCCCTCCCAGCGCAGCACGCTCGCCACGGCGGGCGTGGGACGCACGGTGCGCAGCATCGGCTCGATCACCGTCGGGCCGGTCACCACCATCACGGCGCCGAAGAGGATCGCGACTTCCCAGGAGGCGCCGACGAGCCAGCGCGCGGCGAGCGCGGTCACGACCCATCCCACGGCCGTGCCGACGGTGACCAGGCGCATCACCACCTTCTCCACGCCGCGGATGTCCGAGAAGCGCAGCGTGAGCCCGCCCTCGAAGAGGATCACCGCGACGCTGAGCGAGATCAGCGGGAAGAGCAGCTCGCCGAAGAGCGCGTCCGGGCGCAGCAGGCCCGTCACGGGGCCGGCCACGATGCCGGCGAGCAGGAGGAAGACGATCGCGGGCAGCTTGAGGCGCCAGCCCAGCCACTGGCAGGCGATGGCGAGCGCGCCGATGCCGGCGAGCTGGAGGGTGACCGAGGCCACGGCGTGCGCTCGTCAGCCGAGGTTGAGCGTGATGGCGTCCGGGCCGAAGACGACCGAGGCGGGGTAGAGCACCTCGTGCCCGTCGGCGACGAGCCGCACGCCCATCTGCGTGCCCTCGTGCCCCTTCAGGCACGCGCTCAGCCGCGCGGCGAAGCGCGCCTTGTGGATGAGGACGGAGTCGACGCGGTTGCGCCGCGTGACGAAATGGCGCACGGCCTCCTGCTTCTTCGCGGGCGTGCTGCGGCCGTGCTCGACCAGCTCGATCACGATGGTGCACGCCTGCGGGTCGGTCTCGAGCCACGCGCGCCGGGCCTGGAGCCTGTCGCTCCACGTGCCATCGAGGTAGGACACGACCACGCGGGGCGGCAGCTCGCGGGCGGGCTCGACGATCTCGGAGGGATTCTTCGTTGGCTTGCTTCTTGGCACGTTCGCGTGCTCTCGCTTCTCCCGGCGGCCATTATGTCCGCTTTCGGAAGAACGCGAAACTGGACGAAAGGCGCGAAGGACTAGCCCGACGGCTTTTGCTCGAGTGCCTCGAGTCCGGCGGCCGGCCGGATGTCCGCGCCGAGCGTGCGCTGCATCTGGTCGAGGGCCTCGCGCTCGTGATCCTCGGTGTCGGCAGCCGAGCAATCGGCGGGAATCCAGAGGCGGAACTTGCGCGTGTGGGCGTCCTGGGCGGTGGCGGACACGCAGATGTCGGTGCTGACGCCGGCGAGGATGAGCGAGCCCACGTCGAGCTCGTCGAGCAGGAACTCGAGGGGCGTGCCGTAGAAGGCGGAATTTCGCGGCTTGAGGATCGACAGGTCGCCCTTTTCCGGACGCAGCGCCGCGGCGATCTCGCGCGGCGGGCCCTCGGCGGCGAGGCAGCGCTCGACCAGCGCGGAGAACTCGCTTTCCCAGTGGCCGAAGTTGTCGTTGGCGTAGATGCACGGCACCTTCGCCGCCTTCGCCAGCGCCTTGAGGTGCGCGGCACGGTGGGATGCGGCGGCGGCCCGCCGCGCGACCTTCCCCGAGTGGGGAAAGTCGAAGCGGTTCATGTAGTCGACGAGGAGCAGGGCCCTGCCGGCGGGGCGGTCCATGCGCGGCGCGGTGGAAGGCGAGGCTCGTTGGAGCCCGCCGCCGCGCGCGTGTTCCCTACGCGCGCGCCGCGGCGACGAGGAGCCAGGCGCCCCATCCGGCGAGTGCCACGCCCGTTACCCGGTCGAGCTGCCAGCGCGCGGGAACGAGGCGCTCGGCGAGCACGTAGAGCGCGATCGCCACACCCCACGCGAGGCTCATCGCGCCCGCCACGAAGAGCACGGCCATCAGCAGCCAGCAGCAGCCGACGCACCACGCCGCGTAGCGAAGGCCCATGGAGAAGGCGCCGGCGGCGCCCTCGCGCCAGTCGGTGAGCATGAACCCGAGCGGGGAGCGGCATTTGACGACGCACGCGGACTTGGCGTCGGTCCACTGCCAGGCGCCCGCCGCGAGCAGGAGCAGGCCGCCCGCCGCGCCGTTCGCGAGCCGCATGTCGCCGTCGAGCAGGCCCGCGTCCTGGAGGAGCCAGTGCGGGGCGGCGAAGGCCGCGCCCGCCAGCGCCCACGCGCCGAGGTAGCCGGCGAGGTAGGCGAGGGAGGCGGGCGCGCTCGCCGACATCCGGCTGTGCGCGAAGAAGGAGGGCGCGGCGGCCGGCGCCATCATCGCGGCCATCATCACCGCCCACATGAGCGCGAGCGCGACCGGGCCCATCACCATCGGGCCTGCCCCGGCGGGCACGGCCATCGCGAGGTCCATCCCCACGAAGCCGGCCCACGCGACGAGGCCGACCACCGCGAGGGCGGCGAGCGGCCAGGCGCGCGCCCTCATGCGGCGTAGGCGAAGGGCGAGTAGAAGCCGTTCTTGCCCGACACTTCCCAGCGCTGGCCGTGGTCCTCGTACTTGAAGCGGCTCGACTTCGCGGTCACGGCGGGCTCGCCGGGCGCGATGCACAGCGGATGGTTCTCGATGGTGATCTCCGCGCCGCCCTGTCCCTCGAGGCCCTCGATCGCGACGTCGGCGATCTTCGGGATCGAGAGGCTGCGCTTGCGCCCGTCGGCCCGGTAGTCGATCGGCACGCTCGCCATGCCGAGCACCTTGCCCACGTGGGCGGCCAGCCGTGACGGATGCCCGCCCGCCTGGCCCGCGAAGATCTTCGTGAGCGCATCCTTCTGCGCCGCGTTCGCCCGCTCGTCGAGGTAGACCGCGACGTCCCACTTGCTCTCGGCCATGTTGCCCGGCGAGTGCACGGCGAAGGCGACGTTGAGGCCGTCGAGCTTCACGTCCTCGAACTTGCCCGAGTCGATGTGCCAGGCGACCAGCGCATCGCAGTGGCCCGCGCTCGGCTTGCTGAGGAAGACGCAGGGGCACGCGGCCTCGCAGTTGCAGCTCTCGAAATACGTTCCTTCGACTTTCCAGCTCATGGGAGATCTCCTTGAGAGAGGGTTGTGCGCACGAGGGCGCCGAGGCGCTCGATGCCGAGGGCGATCCGCTTCTCGTCGAGCGCCGCGAAGTTGAGGCGGATGTACGGCTGGTCCGCCGGTTGCACGAAGAACGCCTCGCCGGGGGCGAAGCTCAGGCCCTGCGCGAGCGCCTCGGCGAAGAGGGCGCGCGTCGAGATGCCGTCGGGGAGGCGCACCCACATCACCGGTCCGCCCTCCGGGGATTTCCAGTGCGCCTCCTTCGGGAAGTGCCGGGCGAGCGCGAGCGACATGGCGCGCTGGCGTCGGGAATAGATGCGGCTGATGCGCTTCCAGTAGCGCACCGCCTCGCCGGATTCGAGGTAGGCGGCCATCGCGCGCTGGATCACCGGCGAGCAGAAGAGGTCGAGCGAGCGCTTGCGGGAGACGGCCCAGCGCATCAGCTTCGGCGGGGCCACGAGGTAGCCCAGGCGCGCGGCCGGCATGATCGACTTGCTGAAGCTGCCCACGCAGATCACGTTGCCGCCCGGATCGAGGGCGGCGAGCGGCGGGGGCAGGGGGCTGCCGAAGCGCACCTCGCGCAGCGCATCGTCCTCGAGGATCGGCACGCCGTGCCGGCGCGCGAGGCGCACCAGGTCGCGGCGCCGCCCGGCCGGCATCACGGCACCCGTCGGATTCTGGTAGGTCGGAACGACATAGATGAGGCGCACGTCGCCGCGCGCGAGCTCGCGCTCGAGGGCGTCCAGGCGCATGCCGTGCTCGTCGACGGGGATGCCGGCGATGTCGGCGCCCGCGCATTCCAGCGCCGCGAGCGCGCCGGGCCAGCTCGGATCCTCGATCGCCACGCGGTCGCCGGGCCGCACCAGGGCGCCGATCACGAGGTCGATCGCCTGCTGCGATCCGGTGGTGACCATGACCGTGTCGGCCGTGGCCGGGATGTCGAGCTTGTGCAGGTAGGAAGCGAAGGCGGCGCGCAGTTCGGGATTGCCCTGGGTTTCTTCCGGGCCCAACACGGCGCCGCCGGCCCGGCGCAGGATGCGGTGGATGATCACGCGGAAGGCGTCGACGGGGAAAAGCGTGGGATCGCCCGCGCCCCACGAGAACGAGACGGCGTCGTGCGCCAGCCGGCCCTGGAAGACCTGGCCCAGCATGCGCTCGCGCGCGGGATGGCATCCCTTCGCGAGGCGCGACTCCCATTCGAGCGCGGGTTCGTGCCGCGTGCCGGGGTATACGAGGGATTGCGCCGCGAACCCCGTCACATAGGTCCCGGAGCGCGCGCGGGCCTCGATCAGTCCCTGGGCCTCGAGCGCCTCGTAGGCGGCCTCGACCGTGATGCGGCTCACCCCGAGGTCCTTGGCGAGGCGGCGCAGGGAGGGCAGGCGGCTTCCCGCCGGCATCGTGCCCCGCAGGATCGCCGTCACCAGCTGGTCCTGCACCCTGCGGTAAAGCGGTGGCTCGAGCGAATCGGGCATCGCTGTCTCCTCGACCTGTCCCTACCGATTATAGGGAGTGGAGGGGGGATGGACAGGGCCAGATGCGGGGGGATTGGGTATGGCCACGCCGTGGGGAATGGGGATCGCGGCGGGGGCTGCGGCGGGTAACGGGTGTTGGGTGGGACGGGGAGGCGGATTTGACCGCGTTAATGAGGCGGGACAGAATCGGCGACGCTACAGGACAGTTTGGTTGTTATCACAAACTTCAGCCGTTATCACAAACCCGATATTTCTAGTTAGATGTCATCCGAAACGGTGCCAGTGGATACTGCGGAGATTGAGAATCATCTCGCAGAGCTTCGACGTGACTACATCGAAGCGCTCCCCAAGCAGCGCCTCGGCGTCGCGAAGCAGCGAATAAACAATCCAGACCACGATCCGAGCCGCTTAATTGCCTACGTTTCGGCGGCGGAAGGCTTCGCCCGGTCGATGTGCATGCATCAACGTGGCCGAACGAAGCAAGAGCTCTCCGCGATCTACCCGGAGTACGAAAGACGAGGGCCGCAATCGCTCATTGGCGAATATCTTGCCGTGAGGGGCTTTGGCACACCGCGTGATCACTTTGGCGCGGAAACGTGGAAGCTCTTTGGATACGCCGTTGATTACCGCAATTTGCTGGCCCACGAGTGCACATATCTCGGCCAGGACAGATCGCCGCAGTTAATTGATGCCTGCCGAAAGGTGGTCCACACTTTGGCTAAGGATGCAGGTTTGAATGCGGATGACATCTAACCACGCGTTGGAGCGGACCGGGGAACAGCGTGGGCCGCGTCTGGCCGCGGCATCGGCATCGTGGCCGGCCGTTCAACTCGGTCTATAAGGACTTCCCCGAATTGTTCAATGGGTTTGAACGATAGTTGCCGCCTTTCTGGACTCCACATCGCTTCAGCAATTGAAACAGAGTCGGACTGCTGGTCTATAACCGGCCTTATGTTAACGAGCGACGAGGCGCTCCTGGCCCGAATGCAAGCCGCACGCCCGGTCCTCGATCGTTAGTCGGCCTCACCTTCAGCCCCAAAGTTGATCAGGTTTTCCGAGCGTCGGTCTGACCTGTTTCTTGCCGCGAAGGCAGCCCCTCCAGTTGAAGTTGTTTCTACACCTCGACTTGCGTCACGCGGCGCGGTAATCCGTCTTGCGCGTGAGCAACGCCCACAAGATCCGCGCATTCTTGGCGGCCAGCGCCACGACGGCGCGGTGATAGCCCCGACGCTCCTTCACTGCCAAAGCCCATCGGCTCAACTTGTCGCTTCGGCCGGCCGCCATCTGCAGCGCGGCCCGAGCACCCATGATCAGCAGCGTTCGCAAATAGGCATCGCCGCGTTTGGTGATTCTTCCCAGGCGTGGCTTGCCCCCGGTACTCCACTGCCGCGGCACCAACCCGAGCCAAGCGGCGAACTGCCGGCCGTTGGCAAACTCGTGCGCGTGACCTACGGTCGCCACGGTCGCCAAGGCGCCCAAGGGACCCACGCCAGGCACCGTCATCAGACGTCGCGTAGTCTCCCCCGACCTGGCGATCGCCTCGAGCTCGCGGTCGTAGCACCCGATGCGTTCATCCAGAACCGCAAGGTGGCCGAGAAGATCGCCCACAGCGGTGCGTGCGAGGGCGGGCAATGCCTCCGCGGCAGCTCTCGCACCACGGCGCACTTCGGCCGCACGCGCCGGCAACACGGCTCCGAACTCGGACATCAGCCCGCGGATCCGATTGATCGTCGCGGTGCGCTCCTCGACAAAGCCCTGCCGCACGCGGTGCAGCGTGAGCACCGCCTGCTGCTCCGCGCTCTTCACCGGGACGAATCGCATCGATGGCCGCTGAACCGCTTCACAGATCGCCTCCGCGTCGTTGCCGTCGTTCTTGCCACTGCGCCGATAGGGCACAACGAAACGCGGCGCCATGATCCTCACCGCGTGGCCCAGCGCCTGGAATCGGCGCGCCCACTCGTGGGCGCCGGAACAAGCCTCCAACCCGATCAGACAGGCGGGCAGCTGCGCTACGAGCGACATCAGTCGCGCCCGGGTCACCGTCTTGCGGATCAGGACCCGCCCGGCATCATCCACGCCATGAAGGCTGAAAACGTTCTTTGCGAGGTCGATTCCCACCGTAGTAACCTTGTCCATGACTTCCCCTCTCGAAAGACTGTGTGTGGAAACTCAATCTTTGCACCTAGTGCTACTGCGGGACGGGGAAGTCCCTTTCATTCGTTAGGCAGCAACGTGGGCGTCATCTCGAATCTCGGACGTGCGTTGATACCGGTATGCCTCAGAAGGTCAGCGACATTCTCAAGCTGTTGAGTGACGATGGTTGGTACGTCGTCACAATGCGCGGCAGTCACCGTCAGCTCAAGCACCCGAGCAAGCTCGGTCGCGTCACGGTTCACGGCAAGCCCAGCGACGATATTGCACCGGGTACACTAAACAGCATCCTGAAGCAGTCCGGGCTCAAGAAGTGAGGGAACCTATGCGCTACGCAGTGGTGATCGAAAAGGCTCAGCACAACTATTCGGCGTATGTGCCTGATCTTCCCGGTTGCATTGCGACCGGAACCACCGTGGCCGAGACGCAGCAGGCCATTCGGGAAGCGATCGAACTGCATCTCTCGGGAATGCGTGAGGATGGAGAGCCATTCCCTCCAGCGTCCAGCCAGGTCGACTACATAGACGTTGCTGCCTAACCACGCGTTGGAGCGGACCGTGAAACAGCTTGGGCCGCGTCTGACCGCGGCATCGGCATCGTGGCCGGCCGCTCAACTCGGTCTATAAGGACTTCCCCGAATTGTTCAATGGGTTTGAACGATAGTTGCCGCCTTTCTGGACTCCGCATCGCTTCAGCAATTGAATGGAGGTGACCCGTTTCCGTGGACGGTTTCCCGCTTGGTTCACAAGCGGCCTTCCACAGGTAGTTTGACCTGAAGTTTTTTGATCAAGGCGAGGCCCGTTGAATAACGCCTTTCGAACTCGATCGGTGAGGTCTTGCCGAGACTCGAATGACGTCGCGCGAGGTTGTACCAGGCCTCGATGAACTCGAACACGGCGATCCTCGCTTCTGCCTTGGTTGCAAAGCGGCGTCGGTCGAGGAGTTCGCATTCCAGCGTCGCGAAGAAGCTTTCGCACATCGCATTGTCGTAGGCGTCGCCCACCGATCCCATGGAAGGCCTGACGCCGGCTTCCTTGCAGCGAAGGCCGAAGGCAATCGAGGTGTACTGGATACTCCGAGCGCCTGGCCGAAGCGGGCGCCCAGCGTTCCGTGGGAAGCGTGGGAGATTCCTACGACAACGCCTTGGCCGAGACCATGATCGGCCTCTACAAGGCCGAGCTCATCCACCATCGTGGACCGTGGCGCAACATCGACGCAGTGGAGTACGCCACCCTGGAATGGGTCGACTGATTCAACAACCGCCGGCTCCTCGAGCCGATCGGCAATGTGCCGCCGGCTGAATTCGAGGCGACGTATCATCAATCAACGGGTCACCTGCCAGTGGCAGCTTGACTCAAACCCGGAGGTCTCCTGAATACCGGAGCGGTTCAGTTTCACTATCCTGAGGATCAACGCCAAGCGGCGTATCAAGCATTTGAGGCCAACTTCATTCAAAGGAGTGCGGATGAAGAAGACCGCCTCAGGTTCAAGGCAGACGTGGCAAGAAGACTTGGTCTAGGAGTCCCGATGAAGCAACGGCGATAGGGCCGCCTAGCAACGCTAGCCGCCAGGCGCTACCGGGAGGCTGAATGAGTCTTTTCTACAAATTCCAGTATTTGGTTGGCATGACACCGTGGGAACGCATGCCGTCACTTCCTATAGGCGCACAGGCCGTCGCCCTCCTGGACCGGGAAGAGAGCGGCCGGGAGCCGCCCTACGGACGTGCGCTCGATCTTGGATGCGGTACCGGGCACTGGTCGGTTCGCCTGGCTCAACACGGGTGGGAGGTAACAGGCATCGACATAGTGCCGAAGGCGTTGCGCACCGCCCGCGAACGTGCACGCAGAGCCAGTGTCGAGGTTCAATTCGTCGATGGGAGCATCACGGCGCTGTCGGCCGCCGGCATTGGCTCTGGATTTCGCCTCGTCCTGGACTTTGGCGTCGTACATGGCTTACCGCCCGAGGACGTGCGCGCTGTGGCCCGTGAGGTCATGGCGGTGACTACAGAGGATGCCACGCTGCTGATGTACGCGTTCTCTCCGGGTCACAGAGGCCCACTGCCGCGAGGCATCAGTCGGGAAGAGATTGAACAAGCTTATGGGGGATGGACGATCACCGACGAGAAGGCATTCGATTTGACCGGGGCCCCGCGCTTCGTGCAGAAAGCACAGCCTCGCTTTTACCGACTTCGCCGCAGATAATCGTGATGGTGCTAAAGCAGGGTGACAGCTAACGCGCAGAGGATCGCCTCGGCATCGTTGCGGTCGTTCTTCATCGCCCGGCTCTTGCGGTGAGGCTCGACCAACTCGGCCGCCATGATCCTGGGCTGCAAGCCGAGAAGCGCCATCTCGCGGGCCCAGCAATGGCTCGAGCCGCACGCTTCCATGCCGACCATGCAACCGTGGGGCAGGCGGCGCAACCATCGCGAAAAGCCCTCGCGACTCAGCTCGCGCCGCTCGGCGATGCGGCCCTCGCGATTGGCGGCACACACGGAAAACGAGCTCTTTGCCAGATCGGCGGCAGCGGACGTAATATCCATTCGAGACTTCCCCCTCGTTTTGGATTGATCTTCAGAAACTCAATCTTGGCACCCAGATGCCGTGCGGTTCCACCGCTTCGAGTGCGGGAAGCCTCCTTATATTCGTTGGAGCGGACCGTGAATCATGGTGGGCCGAAACAACGTGGCGTTTCGATGCCTCGGCTGTGGCGGGCCGGTCTTGGCTGCGTTGTTCCAGTCGCACAAGGGCGCCGACGCAGCGCATCCGTCCAAGTGCCGTGCCTGTGGTTGCGCCTACTGGGTCGAGGCCGCGGCAGCGGAGCGGCGCCTCATCATTCACCGACTAACGACAAAGCGATGACGCGTGAGATCAAATTTGAAGCGCAAAACTGACGAGTCTCCATGGTCGCATTCCAAGGGTGGGCTCCTGAAGGAGCCTCCCTCGGGATGAGGCCCGGGTATCCCATGGGCCTTCTGGGCTCGGCAAGGCGCGTGAGATCGCCCATTTCGGGCAAGATGCGCACGGCATGGATCCAGGAGCTCCCGCGGGCGTCTCGGAGTCGAGCGCGCAAAGGTCCTGGCTCGGGAGTGCGGTGTTCCAGGATGCATCCACAAACAAGAGGAGGGGCGCATGAGAGTGATCATGTTCGCACTGGCGGTCCTGGCGTTTCTTGCGGGATTTGCGATTCTCGCCTCGGCCAAGAGCGCGGTTCACGAGATCGAGGCGTTCGTGCTTTATGTGGTGGCGGCCGTGCTCTTCGCCGGGGCGGCGATTGTCGACGCGATCATCGGTCTGCCCAAGCGCCTTGCCAGGAATGAGGCCGCGGAGGCGAGCCGGGAGGCGCCCGTCCGAGGTGCGGCGGGGCAAATGTGAACGGTGGATGCTGGAGTCGTTCGAGGCGGAATCGGTCGCGCGAAACGATGCGGCATGAGGGCAGGCACGACCCGGCGCCGCCTCACCGCGAGGCGCGCAGCGCCCGCTCGAGATAGCCCAGCTTGCGGCTGCGCTCGAGCCTCGCGGCCATGCTGACGAAGTCCAGCCCGTAGCGCTTCTCCAGCCCGCGCGCCTGCTGGGCGATCCAGCGCCAGCGCGGCTCGAACTGCGCATCCCGGAACGCGAAAACGACCTGATTGCCGTCTTCCTCCACGGGCACGAGGAGCGCATTGCCGTCGAAGGCCGCCTCGATGCGCGCCAAATGCACGAGCCGCTGGCTCGCCTCCCCGACCAGGTTCACCACGAGCACGCCGCGGCGGGTGAGCGCCGCGCGCGCATCGGCGTAGAAGTCGCGGGTGGAAAGGGAGGGCGCGAAGCCGTCGCGGTCGAACGCGTCCACGAGGATCGCATCGGCCGCGGCCCGGGGACGCGTGAGGTAGAGCGCGGCATCGTCGCGCAGCACCGCGAGGCGCTCGTCGTCGGGCGGCACCCGGAACTCGTCGCGGAACGCGATCACGTGCGGATCGATCTCGACCACGGTGAGCCGCGCGCCGGGGAGGTGGCGGTGGCAGTACTTCACGAGGGAGCCGCCGCCCAGGCCCAGCACCAGGATCTCGCGGGGATCGTGCACGAGGAGCAGGAACGCCATCATCCGCCGGGTGTAGGCGAACGCGAGCGCGCACGGATCGTCGAGGCGCATCCCGCTCTGCACGGTGCTGCGCGAGAAGTGCAGCGAGCGGGTGCCGTCCTCCTCGAGGAGGTAGGGCTTTTCGTAGGTGCCGTCGAGGAGGCGCCGGCGAATCGGGTCCAGGTCGCAGTCGGCCGGCTCGAGGAGCTTCACGCGGCCCGCGTCGCCCTCGAAGGGGCTCGGAATCTCGACGATCGAGGGCAGGGGAGGGCGCGCCGTCATCGGGATATTCTACTTTCGCCCACCTGAGCGACAATGGCGGCTTTCGGAACGGAGCCGCCGCCTTGCGTGGCGGGAGTCCCATGCCCACCATCAGCAGCCAGGAGGCCCGGCAGTTCTACGATCGGTTCGGCGCGAAGCAGGACGACCAGGGCTTCTACGAGGCGCCGGCCCTCGACGACCTGCTCGCGCACGGCGACTTCGCCCACGCGCGCGCGGTGTTCGAGCTGGGCTGCGGGACCGGCCGGCTCGCCCGGACGCTTCTCGAGCGCCACCTTCCCGCGACCGCGACGTACCGCGGCATCGACATCAGCTCGACCATGGTCGCGCTCGCCACGGAGAAGCTCTCCGCCTTTTCGGGGCGTGCCGCAGTGGCCGTCGCCGCCGGCGAGGGGGACCTGGCCATCGCGTCCGATTCGGTGGACCGGTTCGTCTCCACCTATGTGCTGGATCTCCTGCCCCCGGAGCGCATTCGCGCCATGGTGCGCGAGGCGCACCGGGTGCTCGCGCCCGGCGGCTTGCTGTGCCTGGCCGGGATCACGCCCGGGACGACCGCGCTGTCCCGCGTCGTGATGGGCCTGTGGAACGCGCTCTTCCGCGTCGCCCCGGCGAAGCTCGGCGGCTGCCGCCCGATCCGGGTGGCCGGATACCTCGTGCCCGGAGAGTGGCGCATCGAGCACCATCGGGTGGTGGTCGCGTACGGGATCGCCTCGGAAGTCGTCGTCGCGGCGCGCCGGTAGCCGCGGCCAATCCGACCCCGACCCCGGAGCGACGAATGACGTCCTCGACAGCACGCCGGCATCCGTGACGGACCAGGAATCGTCCGATGTCGGCCACGCGGATTCTCCTGCCCCGAGGCTCGTCGCCCCCTCCATGGAATTCGCGGCGTCCTATCGGAGCTACGTGCGGGAGATCGTCGAGCGGGGCGAGCAGTTGGTCCCCTTCACGCTGTCGTTCCCGATGGAGCCCTTCGGCGAATTCCTGCAGCAGCTCGACGCCTGCTCCCGCGGAGAGGGAATTCCGCTGGATTTCGTGCCGCACTCGACGTACTGGCTCGTCGACGGCGCCGAGGTGGTGGGCGTTTCCAACGTCCGGCATCGGCTGACCGACGCGTCGAGGCGGGAGGGCGGAAGCATCGGTTACAGCATCCGTCCCGGCCGGCGGGGGCGGGGCCTCGCCCGCGTCCTCCTGCGGCAAACGCTCGATCGCGCGCGCGAGATCGGGCTGCGCGAGGTGTGGCTCACCTGCGCCAAGGAGAACGCTGCGTCCGTGCGCACGATCCTCGCGAACGGCGGCTCGCTCGTGTCGGAGGAGTACATCGAGCGTCGGGGCGAAATCGTGCAGCGGTACCGGATCGCGCTCGCCGGGGAGCGCGGCGCGTCCTGACGACGAGGACGAACAGGTCCGCGCGGGAGCCGCCGGGTCGCGGCCGGAAAGGGGAGAGGCAAATGAAGGGAGATCGTTGGCTCTATCTGCTCGCCGTCCTCGCCGGCGCCGGGATCTGGATCGCGATCGCCGCGGCCTACGGGCGCAGGGAAGCATGGGATGCCACCGCGTACTTCTCGGTGGGCATTCCGGCCGTGTGCCTGGTGTCGATGGTCCTCGCGTTCCGGCGGCCGAGGAGGGCGTGGCGATGGGGCGTGTTGCCGATGGCGGGCCAGTTCGCCTGGATGCTCCTCACCCAGGGACCGGGAAACCTCCTCCCGCTCGGTATCGCGATGTTCGCCGTGCTGTCCATCCCGTCCGTGATCGCCGCGCGGATCGGCGCGTTCGTGGCGACCCGGTGGGCACGGGCCGGGGAGCCGTGACGCGCCCGGCAGGCTACGCCATCCGCGACGCGAGCCGGTCGGTATCGATGCCGCTCGCCGCCGCCGCCTCCTGCGCCGCATCCACGAGCCAGAGCGCGAGGTAGTCGGCGAAGGAGTTGCCCACGAAGAGGCGCATCCGCGGCTCGGCGTCGAGGCACAGCATCAGCACCCGCGTCCTGGCGAGCAGCGTCTGGGCGCACTGCGCCGGACCGAAGGCCGGCGCGCGCAGGTCGAGGGAGCAGCCCTTCGCGAGCACCAGCCGGGCCCAGGCGCCCGAGACGTCGATCGCCGTGCGGGCGGCCGACACGTCGGTGACGGCGTGCCGCGTCGGGCGCAGTGCCGAACGCAGCTCCGAGGCGAGCCGCTCGCCCGCCCCGCGCTGGCCGAGGATGAGCCATTCGTCCGGGCCGAGCCAGGCCGCCGACAGGAAAAGAGGGTTCGATCCCTTCTTGGCCGCGGTCCACGTGTTCGGCGCGAAGGGCAGGGCGCAGCCGAGCACGTCGCCCGCGCGCCGCAGCGCATCGGGATCGCGCGCCTCGACGCGCAGGTTGAGCTGCGCGAGGAACGGCGCCTCGCGAATGGCGAAGCGGGCGGGGGCGAGGCTCGCCTCGGCGAAGCGCCCGGCCCACGGGCCCAGCGGACTGCGCGCCTCAATCGATCCCATCGCGCCGCCTGCCTTCCGGGTCGAGGAACACCGGGTCGGTGACCGTCATCGGCCGGGCGCTCGTGCCGTCCACGCAATGCACGGTCCTGCCGACGAGCGCGCGCCCATCGGCCACGAGCGCCAGCGCGAAGGCGCGGCCCAGGTTCGGGCTGTAGTAGCTCGAGGTGATGTGCCCGAGCGAGGGGCTGCCGGTGCGCGGCGAGAACGCGGCCCGCGCGGGGTCGGCGACCAGGTGCGAGCCCTCGGGCGCGACGAAGCCGCGGTCCTCCGGCAGCAGGCCCACGAGCTGCTTGCGCCCGGCCCGCGCCGTGTCGGGCCGCGAGAACGACCGGCGGCCGATGAAGTCCTTGCGCTTCGACACGATCCAGTCCATGCCGAGGTCCTGCGGCGTCACCGTTCCGTCGGTGTCCTGTCCCACGATGATGTAGCCCTTCTCGGCGCGCAGCACGTGCATCGCCTCGGTGCCGTAGGGCGTGAGCCCGAACGGCTTGCCCGCGTCGATCACCGCGTTCCAGAGCGCCGCGCCGTGCCACGACGGCACGTTGACCTCGTAGGCGAGCTCGCCCGAGAAGCTGATGCGGAAGACCCGCGCGGCCATGCCCGCCACGGTCATGTCCCGCAGCGTCATGAAGGGGAAAGCCGCGGCCGAGAGGTCGTGCCCGGGCGCGAGCACCTGCAGGATGCGGCGGCTGGCCGGTCCCACGACGGCGACCGTCGCCCACTGCTCCGTGACCGACGTGCAGTACACCTCGAGGTCGGGCCACTCGGTCTGCAGCCACTCCTCGAGCCAGTCGAGCACGCGCGCGGCGTTGCCGGTGGTGGTCGTCATGTGGAAGCGGTCCTCGGCGAGCCGCGCCGTGACCCCGTCGTCCATCACCATCCCGTCGGGCCTGCACATCACCCCGTAGCGGCAGTGGCCCACGGCGAGGCTGCTCCAGCCGTTCGTGTAGATGCGATCGAGGAAGCGCGCCGCGTCGCGCCCCTGGATGTCGATCTTTCCCAGCGTGCTCGCGTCGAGCACGCCCGCCGTGGTGCGCGCTACCTTGCACTCGCGCCGCACCGCCGCATGCATGTCCTCGCCGGCGCGCGGGTAGTACCAGGGCCGCTTCCACTGGCCCACGTCCTCGAAGGCCGCGCCGTGGGCGACGTGCCAGGCGTGCATGGGGGTGGTGCGGACCGGATCGGAGAGCGCGCCGCGGTCGCGCCCGGCGAGCGCGCCGAAGGTGACCGGGGTGTAGGGCGGGCGGAAAGTGGTCGTGCCCACCTCGGCCACCGGCTTGCCCAGCGTCTCGGCGAGGAGGGCGAGGGCCGCCATGTTCGAGGTCTTGCCCTGGTCGGTCGCCATCCCGGTCGTCGTGTAGCGCTTCGCGTGCTCGACCGAGCGGAACCCTTCCCGGGCCGCGAGGTGGATGTCGCGCTCGGTCACGTCGTTCTGGAAGTCGACGAAGTGCTTGCCGGGCAGCGAGCGTCCCAGCAGCGACTGCACGGACCATACGGGCCGGATGCGCAATGCGTCGTTGCCTGGCGGGACCGCCCCGGCGACGCCGCCGAGCGCTTCGACGGCCCGGGCGCGGCCCTCGGCGATCGCCGCCTCGAGGCCGAAGCGCCCGTTGATCGCGCCGGCCGTCCCCACCGCCTGGCGGGAGGCCGCCGGCACGAAGCACGCGAGGCGCTCGTCGTAGCGCAGCGTCCCCGGCGCCTGGCTGAAGAGGTGTACGGCCGGGTTGAACCCGCCGGAGACGAGCACATGGTCGCAGGCGATGCGCTCGGCGCCGCCGCCGGCGAGCGCCCGCACCTCGACGCCGCGCACGCGCCGTCGGCCGAGGGCGCGCGTGACCGCGCGGCCGCCGAGCACGCACACGCCGGCATCCCGCGCTCGCGCGAAGAGCGCGGGCTCGACCTCGTCGCGCGCATCGACGATGGCCGCCACGTTCCTCGCCGCCGCATGCGCCTCGAGCGCGAGCGCGAACCCGGCGTCGTTGTTGACGAAGGCGACCCCGGTGTCGCCCATCGCCACGCCGTAGCGCGTCGCATAGGCGCAGGCCGCGTTGGCGAGCACCACGCCGGGCAGGTCGTTGTCGCCGAACGCGATGGGACGCTCGAGCGCGCCCGTGGCGAGCACCACGCGCCCGGCGCGGAAGTGCCACAGCCGCTGGCGCGCGATGCCGGGCGCGCGGCCGGGGCCGAGGTGGCACGTGCGCCGCTCCACGGCCATCATGTAGTTCCCGTCGTAGTAGCCGAAGACCGTCGTGCGCGAGAGCACGAGGACACCGGGCATCGCGGCGAGCTCGGCGCCGGCCTGCGCCGCCCAGGCGCGCCCGTCGACGCCGTCGATCGCGCACGGCCGGTGGAGCAGGCTGCCGCCGGGCTCCGCGCCCTCGTCGGCCAGCACCACCCGCTTGCCGGCGCGGGCGAGCTCGAGCGCCGCGGCGAGGCCCGCGGGACCGGCGCCCACGACCAGGGCGTCGCAATGCCAGTGCATCCGGTCGTAGATGTCCGGATCGGGCGCGTCGGGCGCGGTCCCGAGCCCGGCGGCCGCGCGCAGCATCGGCTCGTACACCGCCTTCCAGAACGCCTTCGGCCATTTGAACGTCTTGTTGTAGAAGCCGGCCACGAGGATCGGCCCGGCGAGGCGCTGGAAGACGCGCAGGTCGAAGGCCGCGCTCGGGAAGCAGTTCACGCTGCGCGCCTCGAGCCCGCCGTAGAGCGCGATCTCGGTGGCCCGCAGGTTCGGCTCCGCGTGGGCGCCGCGCTCGAGCTGCACCAGCGCGTTCGGCTCCTCGGACCCGGCGCTCATCACGCCCCGCGGCCGGTGGTACTTGTAGCTGCGGGCCACGAGGCGCACGCCGTTGGCGAGCAGCGCCGAGGCGAGCGTGTCGCCGGAATAGCCATGGTAGTCGCGGCCGTCGTAGCGGAAGGCGAGGGGGCACGCGCGGTCGACGCGTCCGGCCCCGTCGATGCGCCGCGGCCCGCTCACCGCGGCGGCTCCGGCGGCGCTTCGCCCGGCTTGTACGCGGCGAAGATCTCGTGGGTCACCGTGTGCCGCGCCGCGTTGAACCAGCGCCGGCACCCGTGCGCGTGCACCCAGCGCTCGAGAAACGCCCCCTTCGGGTTGTCGCGCAGGAAGAGATAGGCCGCCCACGCGTCGTCGTCGAGCGCGGCGGGATCGGGGGGATAGGCGACGTGGGCCTGCCCGCCGTAGGCGAACTCGACCTCGTCGCGCGGGCCGCACCAGGGGCAGGGAATGCGCAGCATGGGCTAGTGCGCGACCGCCGCGGCGCCGTGCTCGTCGATGAGCGCGCCGGTCGCGAAGCGCTCGAGCGAGAACGGGGCGGCGAGCGGGTGGGGCGCGTCGTGGGCGATGGTGTGGGCGAGCACCCAGCCGGAACCGGGCGTGGCCTTGAAGCCGCCCGTGCCCCATCCGCAGTTGAGGTAGAGCCCGCGCACCGCGGTCTTCCCGATGATGGGCGAGGCGTCGGGGCACACGTCCACGATCCCGGCCCACGTGCGCAGCATCCGCACCCGGCTGAAGATCGGGAAGAGCTCGGTCAGCGCCGACATCTGGTGCTCGATCACATGGAAGGAGCCGCGCTGGGCGTACGAGTTGTAGGCGTCGATGCCGGCGCCGATCACGAGCTCGCCCTTGTCCGACTGGCTCACGTACACGTGCACGGCGTTCGACATGAGCACGCAGGGGTGGATGGGCTTCAAGGGCTCGGAGACCAGCGCCTGCAGGGGATGGCTCTGCAGCGGCAGGCGGATCCCGGCCATCGCGGCGAGCACCGAGGCGTGGCCCGCCGCGACGATCGCGACCTTGCCGGCGAGGATCCGGCCCCGGGTCGTGTCCACGCCCGTCACGCGGCCGCCGTCGCGCACGATCCCCGTCACCTCGCAGTTCTGGACGATGTCCACGCCGCGGGCGTCGGCCGCGCGCGCGTAGCCCCATGCGACGGTGTCGTGCCGCGCGGTGCCGCCCCGGCGCTGCAGCGTGGCGCCCAGCACCGGGTAGCGTGCCGTGGGGGAGACGTCCACGATCGGGCAGAGGCCTTCACCCCGGCGGGGTCCAGCCACTCGGCGTCGATGCCGTTGAGCCGGTTGGCCTCCACCCGCCGGCGTCCCTCGCGCACGTCGGAGAGCGTGTGGGCGAGGTTGAGCACGCCGCGCTGGCTGAACATCAGGTTGATGTTCAGCTCGTGGGCCAGGCCCTCCCAGAGCTTGAGCGCGTGCTCGTAGAGCGCGCCGCTCTCGTCCCAGAGGTAGTTCGAGCGGATGATCGTCGTGTTGCGCCCGGTGTTGCCGCCGCCGATCCATCCTTTCTCGAGCACCGCCACGTTGGTGATGCCGTGGTTCTTCGCGAGGTAGTACGCGGTGGCCAGACCGTGGCCGCCGCCGCCCACGATCACCACGTCGTAGCGCGCGCGGGGTGCGGCATCGCGCCAGTAGGGCTTCCAGCCGGCGTGTCCCGAGAGCGCGTTGCGCGCCAGGCTGAAGATCGAGAAGTTCTGCATCTGCGCGGATGCTAGCCACTCGGCGGCGCCCGGACTTTCATTTACGCGACACTCGTTTTACTCTAGGCGGCAACATACGGGAGGAAGGCGAAGCGATGAGGCGGCCGGCCAAGGCGACGGGGGAGGGGGGCCGGACGGGCGGCCCGCGGCTGCGCGTGGGCTTCGTGCTGGCGCACCGCTTCACGCTCACGGCGTTCGCGGGCTTCGTGGACGCGCTGCGGCTCGCCGCCGACGAGGACGACCGCAGCCGGCCGATCCAGTGCGAGTGGACGGTGCTGGGCGAGGCCGCGTCCCCCGTCGCCTCGAGCTGCGGGGCGGGCGTGCAGCCGTGGTCGCCGATGGAGGACCCGGAGCGCTTCGACTACATCGTGGTGGTGGGCGGGCTGCTGCACGGCGGGCAGAAGGTCGCGTCCGGCACGCCGGCCTTCCTGCGCGCGGCCGCCCGGGCCGGCGTGCCGCTGGTGGGGGTATGCACCGGCTCCTTCGTGCTGGCGCGCGCGGGGCTGCTCGACGGGCACGTGGCGTGCGTGAGCTGGTTCCACCGCGAGGACTTCGAGCGCGAGTTCCCGCGCCTGAAGGTCGTGAGCGACCGCATGTTCGTGGTGGACCGCGACCGCATCACGTGCGCCGGCGGCACGAGCGTGGTCCACCTGGCCGCGCACCTCATCGAGTCGCACTGCGGGCGCGCGCACGCCGCCAAGAGCCTGCGCATCCTGATCGAGGACCAGCCCCTCGGCACGCACGCGCCGCAGCCCGCGTCGATCGTGACACGCCAGCCGGGCGACGGCGTCGTGCGCCGCGCGATGCTGCTCATCGAGCAGAAGCTCGCGCAGCCGGACCTGCTGGCCGACATCTCCGGCGAGCTGGGAATCAGCATGCGCCAGCTCGAGCGCCGCTTCGTGGCCGACGTCGGCATCACGCCCCGCGATTACCGCCTGAAGCTGCGCCTCGCGCGGGCCCGCTGGATGATCGAGAACACCGACGTGTCGATGACCGACATCGGGTTCGACTGCGGCTTCGGCAACTGCTCCCACTTCTCCCGCGCGTTCGCGAGCCATTTCAAGGTGCGCCCCTCGAGCCTGCGGCGCAGCCGCGGCCGCGCCGAGGCCTGAGGCGCGCCGCGCCGGCTTTCCGCCATGGCGCAAACGTGCAAGCGCGCGTCGCAAGCGGCCCAAACCGCGGCCCCCGCTTTCGCTTAAGGTAGCGGCACGCGCGGGCAGCGCTCGCGCCCGATCGACCGATTCCCGAGGGAGACAAGCCGCGATGAGGATCCGCCTGCTGGGCACGGGCACCCCGACGCCGTCCCTGAAGCGCATGTGTTCCGGCTACCTGGTCGACATCGGCGAGGACCGGATCGTCTTCGACCACGGCTTCGGCGCCCACCACCGGCTGCTCGAGGCGGGCGTGCGGGCGACGGACGTCACCCACTGCTTCCTCAGCCACCTGCACTACGACCACTGCGGCGACTACCCGCGGCTGGTCCTCACGCGCTGGGACCAGGGCGCGGGCCGGATCCCCGAGCTCGAGGTGTACGGCCCGCCCCCGCTCGCGGCGATGACCGGGCAGCTCTTCGCCGCCGAAGGCGTCTTCGGACCGGACCTCGTCTCGCGCACGCGCCACGAGTGCAGCCTGGGCATCTACGAGGCGCGCGGCGGCGTGCTCCCGCGCCGCATGCCGCAGCCCAGGGTCACCGAGGTCAAGCCGGGCGACACGGTCTCGGGGGCGGGCTGGAAGGCGACGGTCGCGGCCGCCTCCCACTTCCAGCCCTACCTCACTTCGTACGGGTTCCGCCTGGACACGGCGGAGGGCTCGTTCGTGTACTCCGGCGACAGCGGCCCGTGCGCCTCGATCGCCAAACTCGCGCGCGGCTGCGACGTGCTCGTGCACATGTGCCAGTACCTGTCCGGGACCCAGCTCAACGACGAGTTCGCGCGCTCGTGCATGGGCCACCTCGAGCTCGCCCGCCTCGGGGCCGACGCGGGCGTGAAGAACCTCGTCGTCTCGCACGTGACCGAGCAGATCGACAAGCCGGGCGTGCGCGAGCGCCTGGTGCGCGAGATGGCCGAGATCTACAAGGGCAACCTCTTCTTCGGCGAGGACCTGATGGAAATCCCGGCCGGCGCGCCCTCGGCCGCGAAGCTGCTCTGATGCGCACCCCGGCCGCCGCCGCTCCCCGCAGGTTCGGGGGCGGGGCGGCCGGCGATTCCAACCACGGGAGGAGGACAAGGCGATGGGGATGAAGGCGATGAAGGGGAGGTGGACAGGGACAGGCGCTGTGCTCGCGGCGGGGCTCGCGCTCGCAGGCTTCGCCCGGGCGGCGGACACGACCTACGAGCTGTCGCTGTCGACGTGGGGCAGCCCCAACCACCCGCAGGTGAAGATCTTCGTGCCGCGCTTCATCGAGCTGGCCGCGAAGGAAAGCGGCGGGCGCCTGAAGATCAAGTCGTTCCCGAGCGGCATGCTGGTGAAGGAGGCGTTCGTCTCCACGGCGGTGTCCAACGGCACCGTGGACATGTCGCTCACGACGATGGACAACTGGACCGCGCGCGAGCCGACCGTGGGGATCACCTCGACGCCGCTGTGGACGCTGTCGATGCGCGAGGCGAAGGAGATGCTCGTGCCCGGCAAGCCGCTCTTCGACTACTTCGCCTCGGCCCTGGCCAAGGACAACGTGCGCATCATCGCGCTCTACGACGTGGGTCCGGCCGTGGTCTCGACCACGTTCCCGCTGCGCACGCCGCAGGACATCCACGGCAAGGTGATCCGCGCCGTGTCCAAGGGCTCGGCGCTCGTGCTGCAGGCGCTCAAGGCCTCTCCCGTCGTGCTCTCGGTGGGCGACGTCTACTCGGCGCTGCAGCGCGGGGCGATCGACGGCGCCTTCAGCGGGCTGGGGGCGGCCTGGGGGCTCAAGTACTACGAGGTGTCGAAGTACGTGATGGGCACCAACGGGCTCACCGGCGCGTTCATCAACGGCTACATCATCAACGCGAAGAAGCTCGCCTCGCTGCCCCCGGACCTGCGGAAGGTGCTGCTGCACGCCGCGGCCGAGGCACGCGAGGAGACCCAGCAGGGCCTGATCGACGCCTACGACAAGCAGCTCGCCGAGATCGGCGAGAAGGGCCCCAAGGTCTTCGTGCCGCAGAAGGGCTCGAAGGAGTGGGAGGCCTGGGAGGCCGCGCTGGCGCCGTACAAGGCCGAGAGCCGCAAGGCCTATTCACCCGAGGTGCTCAAGCTCATCGGGCAGTAACGCCGAGCGTCACTCCCGGGCCGTCGGGGGCCGGGGATCCCCGCCCGCGGGAATCGCGCTCCCGGGCGGGCAGGCGCGGGGCTGAACCGAATCGCCCGCCGGCGATCCCATCCCCATGGCGATCAGCGTCTTCGACCTCTTCAAGATCGGCATCGGCCCGTCGAGCTCGCACACGGTGGGACCGATGCGCGCGGCGGCGCGCTTCGCCCGGTCCCTCGCCGAGGCGGGGCTCGTCGCGCGGGTGGCGAGCGTGCGCTCGGAGCTCTTCGGCTCGCTCGGCGCCACCGGCAAGGGCCACGGCACCGACAAGGCGGTGCTGCTGGGGCTCGAGGGCGAGGAGCCGGACCGCGTCGACCCGGCGGCCATTCCCGGGCGCGTATCCGCCATCCGCGCCGAGGGCGCGCTGCGGCTCGCGGGCGCCCGGCGCATCGGCTTCGACGAGTCCCGCGACCTCGTCTTCCACCGCCGCCGCAGCCTGCCGTTCCATCCCAACGGCATGACCTTCACCGCGCTCGACGACGCCGGCGGGGTCGTGGCGCAGGCGACCTACTACTCCGTGGGCGGCGGCTTCGTGGTCGACGAGTCGGCCGCCGGGGCCGATCGCATCCAGGAGGACGACACGCGCCTGCCCCATCCCTTCTCGACCGGGGCGCAGCTCCTCGCCGCGTGCGAGGAAGGCGGGCTGTCGGTGAGCGAGCTGATGCTGCGCAACGAGCAGGCATGGCGCAGCGAGTCCGAGGTGCGCGAGGGGCTGCTGCGCATCTGGCAGGTGATGCGGGAGTGCGTCGTGCGCGGCTGCGGGCACGAGGGCGTGCTGCCGGGCGGGATGAAGGTGCGGCGGCGCGCGCCGGGACTGCTGCGCGAGCTGCGCGGAAAGCACGCGGGCGCCCCGGCGGATCCGCTCGACGTCCTCGACTGGGTGAACCTGTACGCGCTCGCGGTGAACGAGGAGAACGCGGCGGGCGGGCGCGTCGTCACCGCTCCCACGAACGGCGCGGCGGGCATCGTCCCGGCGGTGATGCACTACTACGCGCGCTTCGTCCCGGGCGCCGACGACGACGGGATCGTGCGCTTCCTCCTCACGGCCGGCGCGATCGCCATCCTCTACAAGGAGAACGCGTCGATCTCCGGCGCCGAGGTGGGCTGCCAGGGCGAGGTGGGCGTGGCCTGCTCGATGGCGGCCGGGGCGCTCGCCGAGGGGCTGGGCGGCACGCCCGCGCAGGTGGAGAACGCGGCCGAGATCGGCATGGAGCACAATCTCGGCCTCACCTGCGACCCGGTGGGCGGGCTCGTGCAGGTGCCGTGCATCGAGCGCAACGCCATGGGCTCGGTGAAGGCGATCAACGCCGCGCGCATGGCCCTGCGCGGCGACGGCGAGCATTTCGTCTCGCTCGACAAGGTGATCCGCACCATGCGCGAGACGGGCGCCGACATGAAGAGCAAGTACAAGGAGACCGCCCGCGGCGGCCTCGCCGTCAACGTGATCGAGTGCTGAACCGCGGGGACAGAACCGCGGGGACAGATCCCCTTTTCCGGCTGGAGGAAAAGGGGATCTGTCCCCGATTCCTAGGCGTCGGCGAGGACGAAGTCGGCGGCGCGCTCGCCGATCATGATCGAGGGCGCGTTGGTGTTCGACGACGGGATCGTGGGCATGACCGAGGCGTCGGCCACCCGCAGCCGCGCGACGCCGTGCACGCGCAGGCGCGCGTCCACCACCGAATCGGCGGGGCTGCCCATGCGGCAGGTCCCCACCGTGTGCCACGCCGTCTGGCCGCAGCCGCGCGCATAGTCGAGCAGCGCCGCCTCGTCGGTCACCTCGGGTCCCGGGCGCGTCTCGCGCACGATGAGCGGCCCCAGGGCCGGCTGCGAGGCGATGCGGCGGATCAGCCGCAGCAGCGCCACCGCCGTCGCGCGGTCGTGGGGATCGGTGAAGTAGTTCGGCCGGATCGCGGGGAACGCGCGCGGATCGGGCGAGGCGAGGTGGATCGTGCCGCGCGAGCGCGGGTGGAGCTGGAAGCCGCCGATCGAGAACCCGGAGAACGGATCGATGCCCGCGCCCGGCGAGCGCGAGTACCGGTCCTTGCCGCTGATGTGGTAGATGCGCACCATCACGTCCGGCGCGTCGTGCGCGAGGTCCGTGCGCGTGATCGCGTGGGCGGTGGAGGAGGTGCCGGCCATCAGCCCCTTCCTCGTGAGGACGTACTGCAGCCCCACGCCGAGCCGGTGGCGCAGGCTGCGCATGACGTCGTTGATCGTGATGGGGACCGCGCACTCGTAGGTGCAGCGCACCTGCAGGTGGTCGATCAGGTGCTCGCCCACGGCGCCCACGTCGGCCACCACGGGGATGCCGAGGGCCTGGAGGCGCTCGGCCGCGCCGATGCCGGAAAGCTCGAGGATCTGCGGCGACTGGATCGCGCCCGCGCACACGATCACCTCGCGCGCGGCGCGCGCCGTCTCCACCCGGCCCCCGCGCTCGTACTCGACGCCGCACGCGGCCGTGCCCTCGAAGAGCACGCGGCGCACGAGCGCGCCGGTGGCGACCACGAGGTTCGGCCGGCCCCGGGCGGGACGCAGGTAGGCGACGGCCGTGCTCCAGCGCCGCCCGGCGTGCGCGGTCTGCTCGAGGTAGCGCACGCCCTCGTAGCGCACCACGTTGTAGTCGGGCGTCTCGGGGATGCCCGCCTCCCGGCAGGCGGCCACGAACCCGTCGGAGAGCGCGTCGCGATCGCGCGCCCGGCGGTCGGTGATGCGCACCGGCCCCTCGCGGCCGCGCTCGGGCTCGGTGCTGGTCGCGTTGCGCTCGAGCCGGCGGAACCACGGGCGCACCTCGCGCCAGCTCCAGCCCGCCAGCCCCATGGCGCCCCAGCGGTCGTACTCGGCCGGATCGCCCCAGACGTAGGCCATGCCGTTGAGCGCGCTCGAGCCCCCGAGCACCTTGCCGCGCGGCCAGTACACCTTGTTGCCGTGCAGCTCGTCCTGCGGCTCGGTCTCGAACTTCCACGCGTAGCGCTCGTTGTTGAGCAGCTTGCCCACGCCCAGCGGGATGTGGATCCAGGCATTGCGGTCCTCGCCGCCGGCCTCGAGGAGCAGCACCCGGTGGCGGCCCGACTCCGTGAGGCGCGCGGCGAGTGCGCCCCCCGCCGAGCCCGCGCCCACCACGACGTAGTCGTAGGTGTCGGCCATGGCTATGCCGCCGGCTTCGCGCGGTGCTGGAAGGAGTCGCGCCGGAAGCTGTAGAGCGCGTCGGGATCGACCTGCACGTCCACGACCGCGGGCTTGCCGCAGGCCACCGCCGCGCGCAGCGCCGCCTCCATCTCCGAGGCCTTCTCGACCCGGAAGCCGGCCGCCCCGTACAGGCGCGCGAGCTGGTCGTAGGGCGGGTTCGGGACGTCGGCGCCGAGGTAGCGCGCGCCGAAGAAGTCGCGCTGGTACGCCTTCTCCGCGCCCCAGCAGCCGTTGTTCATCACCACGCACACCGTGGCGATGCCGCTCTGCACCGCGGTGCCGATCTCGCTGACCGTCATGCCGAAGCCGCCGTCGCCCATGAGGCTCACCACGGTGCGCTCGGGGCAGGCGAGCTTCACGCCGAGCCCCGCGGCGTAGGAGAAGCCCACGAGCCCGAAGTCGAGCGGCGTGAAGAGCGCGGGCGGGCGCGCGTAGCGCATCTGGTCGGTCGCCTGCAGGCACAGGGTGCCCGCGTCCATCGTGAACATCGCGTCGTCGGGCAGGGCCTCGCGCAGCGCGTGGTAGAGCATCGCCGGCTGGATCGGCTCGCCGCGCTTCGCCCCAGCCGCGTCGCGCTCGGCGAGCAGCTTCGCGCGGTCCTGCCGGAAGCGCTCGGCGCCGTCGCGCACCGCCTTCGCCGGCTCGTGCTCGCCGAGCGCCTCGACGAGCTGCATCGCCACGCGGCCCGCGTCGCCCACGATGCCCACCGAGACCGGGAAGAAGCGCCCGATGGCGCCGGCCTCCTGCTCGATCTGCACGATCTTCGCGTCGCGGTTGAGGTTGTCGTAGGAGTAGAAGGTCGTGTTGAAGCCCAGGCGCGTGCCGAGGGCGACGATGACGTCGGCCTCGCGGGCGAGGGCGGAGGCGACGGCGTTGCCGCGCGGGCCCACCTGCCCGGCATAGAGCGGATCGTCGCAGGGGATCGCATCGCCGTGGCCCGGCGACATCGCCACGGGGGCGCGCAGCGTGCGGGCGAGCGCCAGGGCCTGCTCGTGGGCGCGGGCGTTCTTGATGCCGCCGCCGGCGATGACGAGCGGGCGCCTCGCGCCGGCGAGGAGCCGCGCGGCCTCGCGCACCGCCTCGGCGTCGCCCTGGCAGCCCGCGAGCGCGCGCTGCGTGGCGGGCGGGGGCACGGGCTCGCGCTCGAAGGCCTCGGCGAGGAGGTCGCGCGGCAGGTTCAGCGCCACGGGGCCGCGGCGGGGTGCGAGCGCGGTGGTGAACGCCTCGCGGACCATCTCGGGGATGCGCCGGGACTGCGTGGCCGTCCACGTCCTCTTCGTGATCGGCCGGAAGAGCGCCTGCTGGTCGACTTCCTGGAAGGCGTCGCGGTAGACGTGTCCCGAGGAAAGCGACCCGGCCAGCGCCACCACCGGCGAGTACGCCGCGTACGCCTGGGCGAGGCCGGTCACGAGGTTGGTCGCCCCGGGGCCGTTCTGCCCGGCGAGGAAGACGCCGGCGCCGCCCGAGGCGCGCGCGTAGCCGTCGGCCATGTGCACGCCGGTGCGCTCGTCGCGCACGCCGATGAACCGGATCTCGCCCTGCGCGTCGTAGAGCGCGTCGAACACCTCCATGCCGGCCGAGCCGATGAGCCCGAACACGTGCCGCACGCCCTCGGCCCGGAGGGCCTCCACCACCGCCTTGCCGCCGCTCGTCTGCGCCATCGTTCCTCCCTCAGGCCTTCGCGTTCGCGCCGCCGGCGGCGGCCGCGTGCTTGTCGCATTCCTCGAGCAGGATCGGGATCGCCACGTTCGCGGCGTGGATCCCCATGATCGTCACGAGCTGGATCGTCTCGAGCACCTCCTCGCGCGTGGCGCCGGCCTTCAGCGCGTTGGCGATGTGGCGGCGCACGCCCGGCGCGTAGAGGTGCGTCGTGGCGGCGTTGATCGCCACGAGCACCAGCTCGCGGAACTTCGCGGGCAGGTGGCCGTGGCGGTGCGGCACCTCGCGGAAGCGCAGGTACGCCTCCATGAACTCGGGGTCGAGCGCGCGGATCTGGTCCCACAGCGGGTTCCAGTCGCCGCGGGCGCGGTATTCGTCGGTGAGGGGAGTCGGCTGCGGGTCCATGGGATGTCTCCGAGGGGATGGGATCAGGGCGTCGGCCACGCCGCGTTGGCGGCCGCCAGCACGGCGACGCCGGAGGCGGCGTACAGCACGCCGAAGAGGAGGTTGCGGCCGGTGACCAGCGCACGCACCGGGACCGAGAACTGCAGCGACGCGGCGACGACCGGAAGGCTCCATACGGAAAGCGCCGCCGACAGGCCCCAGCCGAAGACCGCGCTCGCGACGAGCACCGGGCTGCGCACCCCGAAGGGCGCGGCGGCGAGCACCGGCATCACGATCCCCACGCCGATCATCGGGTGCAGCCCGGCCAGCCCGAGGGCGAGCAGCGCGAAGACGAGCGCGGCGATGAGGCCCGCGCCGGAGACCGCACCGGGCACCACGGTTCCGGCGAGCGCCTGCACCAGGGGCAGGGCGGACACCGACGTGGCGAGCACGGTCGCGCCGACCACGATCAGCATCTCGTCGGCCAGGCGCCCGAAGCTCGCGGCCGTGCGCGAGGCGGTCTGCCGGGCGACTCCGCGCCCGGCGGCGGCGAGGTAGCCCAGGCAGAAGATCGGAACGACCAGCGCCACGGCCTGGAGGCCGCCCAGGTGCAGCAGCTCGCTCGCCAGCACCACGCCGGCGATGACCGTGCCCATCGGGCCGATGAGCGGGCCGAGGCGCGCGACGCTCGCGCGCAGGGTCGCGCGGTCCACGCCGGGCGTATAGAAGAGGGTGGACAGCCCGAGTCCCAACGCGGCGAGAAGCATGCCGAGGGCCATGGCCTGCCACGGGACGGCCTGCGGGACGAGCTGGCTCGTGAACGCGAGCGCGACGAAGAAGGGGGACCACATGACGGCGGTGCCCACCCCGCGGGCCGAGCTGCCGGCGAGCCCCGCGCGGCGGGCGGCGTCGGCGCCGCGCGCCACCACGGGCGCGAGGATCGACATGGCGCCGACATTGAGCACCGCGCCGAGCGCGTGGGAGCCGTAGAGCGTCCAGTTCTGGGACGCCGCGCACCCGAGGCCGTCCATGCCCTCGCGCATCCGGGCGAGACGGGGGCTCGCCTCGACGGTGGCGCGCAGCAGCAGCACCGAGGGGATGAAGCCGCCGAAGATCTGCGCGCGCTCGACGCCATGCAGGAGGGTCCCGGGCGCGCCCGCGTGCCAGGCGATGGCCCCCGACACGCTCGCCAGGACGAGGAAGAGCACGCGCACGTGGCCGCTCGCCCGGGTGCAGGCGAGCAGCAGGAACGCGGCGAGCGCCCCCATGCCGGCGTGGGCGAGCGCCGGCACGGGGACCACGATCTGGACCAGCTCGCAGACCCATACCGCCGCGAGCAGCGCCGCCGAGACCCGGGCGAGCCGCGCGGGCGCGGCGCCGCTCAGGAGTGCATCCCCCACTTGCGGATGGTCCTCTGCTCGATGGTCCGGAAGATGAGGTTCTCGACCAGCAGGCCGATGAGGATCACCGTGAACAGCCCCGCGAACACGGCGGGGATGTCGAGCACGTTCTTGTTCTCGTAGATGAACCACCCGAGGCCGCCCGAGCCCGAGGTCGTGCCGAACACGAGCTCCGCGGCGATGAGCGTGCGCCACGCGAAGGCCCAGCCGATCTTGAGCCCCGACAGGATCGTCGGGAAGGCCGCGGGGATCAGGATGCGGCGCACGTACGCGAACCCCCCCAGCCCGTAGTTGCGCCCGACCATCCGCAGCGTGTTCGACACGCCGAGGAAGCCCGAGTGGGTGGCGAGCGCGATGGGCCACATCACGGCGTGCACCAGCACGAAGATGATGCTGCCGCTGCCCAGCCCGAACCAGATGAGCGCCAGCGGCAGCAGCGCGATCGCCGGCAGCGGGTTGAACATCGCGGTGAGCGTCTCGAGGAAGTCGTTGCCGAGCCGCGTGGCCATCGCGAGCATCGTGATCACCAGCGCGAGCGAGAGTCCGATCGCGTATCCCTGCAGCAGCACCCTGAGCGACACCCACGACTTGATGAGCAGCTCCCCGCTCGCGATGCGCTGCAGGAACGCGCGCACCGTCTCGAGGAAGGTCGGCATCACGAGCGAGTTGTCGAGGTACGCGGCGTACGCCTGCCAGATCGCCGCGAGCACGACGAGGATGAAGACCTTGCGCACCAGGGTCTTGCCGTAGACGCGCTCCCACGGCGTCAGCGGCTTGTTGACCACCCCGAACTGGTGCTCGTCGACCTGCTCGCGCACGTACTCCGGGCGGGTTGCCGGCGGGCTAGACATGGGTCGCCGCCTCCTCCTCGGCCACCGTGTCGGCGAAGAGCATGTTGTGGATGCGCTCGGAAAGCCGCATCCCCGTCTGGTCCGCGGGGTCCGAGCCGTCGCTGTTGAGCTCCGCCTTCACCTGCCCGGGGTGCGGCGACAGGAGCAGGATGCGGTTGCCGATGCGCACCGCCTCCGGGATCGAGTGGGTGACGAAGAGCACGGTGAAGCGCGTGCCCTCCCAGAGCTGCAGCAGCTCGTCCTGCATCTTGCGCCGGGTGAGGGCGTCGAGTGCCGCGAAGGGCTCATCCATCAGCAGCACGTCCGGCTCCATCGCCATGCCGCGGGCGATCGCCACGCGCTGCTTCATGCCGCCGGAGAGCGTGTGCGGCATCGAATCGGCGAAGCGCGTGAGGTTCACCTTCTCGATGTAGGCCATCGCGCGGTCCTCGGCCTCGCGGCCCTTCAGCCGCCCCGAGGCCTCGAGCGCGAACATCACGTTGTGCTTCACGGTCTTCCACGGCAGGAGCTGGTCGAACTCCTGGAAGACCATGACGCGGTCCGGGCCGGGGCGCGTGACCTCGGTGCCCTTCAGCCGGATCGCGCCCTCGGTCGGCCGCAGATACCCCCCGACCGCCTTGAGGAGCGTGGACTTCCCGCAGCCCGAGGGCCCGAGGAGCACGAAGCGGTCGGAGGGATGCACGTCGAAGCTCACCCGGTACGTCGCCGTCACCAGGTGCTCGCGCGTCTTGTACTGCAGCGTCACGCCCTCCACCGAGAGCAGCGGCTGCATGGCGGGGGCGTCCATGGCTAGCTGCCCGACAGCGCGTGCACGTCCGGGAAGAAGAGGTCCTTCCAGGAGGTGGGCTCGTGCTTGAGGATGCCGACCTTGTGCATGAAGTCCGCGAAGGGCTGCACGTTCTCGGGCGTCATCGTGTACTTGATCCCCGGCGCGTTCATCATCTTGTAGATCTTCTCCACGTTCTCCTTGCCGCCGCCTTCCTGCACGTAGATCTCGGCCGCCCGGTGCTTGTCGGCGTTGATCGACTCGGTGGCTTCCTTCAGCGCGTCGAAGACCGCCTTGTACGTCTTCGGGTTCTCGTCGCGGAACTTCTTCGTGGCCCAGACCATGAGGAACGTGCTCTCGCCGCCCATGATGTCGTACGAGTTGGCCACGACGTGGATCTTGGGGTCCTCGAGCGCGACGTACTGGAAGGGCGGCGAGGTGAACTGCGCGTCGATGGCGCCGGAGCCGGACAGCAGCGCCCGCAGGCCCTCGGGGTGCGGCAGGCTCACCATCAGCGGGTTGAGCTTCTTGTAGTTCTCGAGCCCGTACGCCTTCGCCACCGCCATCTGCAGGTAGATCGTCTGCACGGAGGAGCCGGCGCCCGCGAGCGAGATGCGATCCTTGTCCGTGAAGTCCTTCACCGAATGGACGTCGGGGTTGCTGGTGATCAGCAGGCACGGCATCGAGGACAGGGCCGCCACGCCGTGCACGTCGAGGTTGCCGCGGGTGCGGTCCCACAGGATGAACGCCGGGCCGGTGCCGCCCGCGGCGAAGCTCAGGCCCCCCGCCAGCAGCGCGTCGTTGGCCGCCGCGCCCGCGCCCAGCTTGGCCCAGGTGACCTTCGTGTCCGGCAGGCCCTCGGCCTTCAGGTGCTTCTCGATCAGCTTGTCGTGCTTCATGACGGTGAGCTGCATGTAGCCGATGCCGTACTGCGACATCATCTTCACCTCGTTCACCTCGGCCGAGGCGAGGCTCGCGGCCCCGATTCCCACGGCCGCGGCGAGGGCCGCCAGCAATCTGCTCGTCTTCATGTCTCCTCCTTCTGGGTGGTGTGCCTTCGTTGCGTTCCGGTCTGCTTGCGTCTACTGCCGGTTCATGCCGCCTTCGCCGCGGCCGCCCCCGCGGCGACCTCGGCCGCGAGCCCCGTGTGCACGTGGCCGCCGCGGAACGCCTCGGAGCCGAGGATCGCGACGAGCGCGGGGATGTTGTGCTTGACGCCCTCGATGCGGAAGGCGCCGAGCGCCTCGACGAGGGTGTCGATGGCCGCCTCGCGCGTGTCGCCCCGGGCGATCACCTTGGCGAGCAGCGGGTCGTAATGGGGTGTCACCTCGCGCCCGGGCGCATAGCCCGTCTCGACCCGCACGCCGGCGGCCTCGGGCGGGGCGAACTCGCGCAGCGTCCCGGGCGAGGGCAGGAAGCGCTTCGGATCCTCGGCGTAGACGCGCGCCTCGATCGCGTGCCCGCTCGCCGCGGGCGGCGCGGGCAGGATGTCCGCGAGCCGTTCTCCCGCGGCCGAGCGCACCTGCGCGGCCACGAGGTCCACGCCGGTGAGCTCCTCGGTCACGCCGTGCTCGACCTGCAGGCGCGTGTTCATCTCGAGGAAGCGGAACTCGCCGTCGGGCGTGAGGAGCATCTCGACCGTGCCGAGGTTGTCGTAGCCCAGGCGCGAGAAGGTCGCGGCGACCTGGGCGAGGAGGGCGTCCATCTTCGCGCGGTCCACCCGCGGGGCGCGCGCCTCCTCGATGATCTTCTGGTGCCGGCGCTGCACCGAGCAGTCGCGCTCGAAGACGTGGGCGACCTGTCCGTGGCGGTCGCCCAGGAGCTGGATCTCCACGTGGCGGGGCCGCTCGACCAGGCGCTCGAGGTAGACCTCGCGGCTGGCGAAGCCGCGCTCGGCCATGGACGCGGCGCGCTCGACCGCGGCGACGAGCTCGCCGGGGTTGCGCGCGGGCAGCATGCCGATGCCGCCGCCTCCGGCCGCCGGCTTCACGAGGACCGGGTAGCCAATCGCCTCGGCGGCGGCGAGGATCGCGTCCGCGTCGGCCGGCAGCACCTCGGAGCCGCCGCCCACGGGCAGGCCCTGCGCGGCGGCGAGCGTGCGCGCGCGCGTCTTGTGCCCCATCGCCTCGATCCAGCGCGGGGCCGGGCCGATGAAGCGCATGCCGTGCTGCTCGACCTGCCCGGCGAACGCGGCGTTTTCCGAGAGGAAGCCGTAGCCCGGATGCAGGGCGTCGCAGTGGGCGCGGCGCGCCGCCTCGAGGATCGCCGGGACGTTGAGGTAGCTTTCGCGCGCGGGCGCGCCGCCCACGTGCGCGGTCTCGCTCGCGAGCGCGAGCCAGGGCGCTCCGCGGTCGGCGTCGGAGTAGACGGCGAGCGAGGGGATGCCGAGGGTGTTCAGCGCGCGCAGCACCCGGGCGGCGACCGCCCCGCGGTTGGCGACGAGGACCTTCGCGAAAAGCGCCATCAGTAGCTCGTCGGCCAGGCACGCATCAGGCGCTGGCCGACCCCGTTCGTGAGCCGCAGGCGGTGCACCTCGAGCATGCGCGCCAGGTACTCGCGCGTGCGCTCGGGGCGGATCACCGACTGCACCGCGTAGATCGAGGCGATGTCCCACACCTCGCTGTCGCGGTTCATCTGCGCGAGCGCCTCCTCGTAGCCGGGCATGCCGGGCTCGAGGCCGTGGACGATCTTCACCGCGAAGGTGGCGTCCATGAAGCTCACCTCCGCGGTGGGCCACGCGGCGACCTCGTCGGAGTTCTTCCCGCCGCCCATGTTGAGGTACGCCTGCCCGTAGCTCTTCCTCAGGATCACCGAGAGCTTGGGCACGGTCGTGAGGGCGAGCGCGTTCATCATGTTCATGATCTTGCCCGGCGCGCGCCGGCGCTCGGCGTCGGTGCCGATCACGAAGCCGGGGGTGTCCACGAACATCACGATCGGGATGTTGAACGAGTCGCAGAGCACGATGAGGCTCGTCATCTTCTCGCACGCCTCGGTGTCCATCGCCGCGCCCTTGTAGAGCGGGTTGTTCGCGATGACGCCGACCGTGCGCCCGTCGATGCGCGCGAGCCCCGTCGTGGCGACCTTGCCGAAGCGCGCCTTCAGCTCGAAGAAGCTGCCCTCGTCGACCACGTCGCGGATCACCTTGCGCACGTCGTAGACCTGCGTGCGGGAGGCGGGGAGGTGGCGCAGCACGTCGGCCATGCGCGAGCCGGATCCGGCGGGCACCGGGGCCACGGGCGGCGCCTCGTTGTGATGGGAAGGCAGGTAGGACAGGAAGCGCCTGATCGCCTCGATCGCCTCCTCGTCGGTGTCGACCACGAGGTCGGCGAAGCCCGTCACCTCGGCGTGCAGCTGCCAGCCGCCGAGCTGCTGGGGATCGACCTCCTCGCGGATCGCGAGCGAGGCGAGGAGCGCGCTGGACACCGCGAGCACCGAGCCCTTGCGCATCACGCAGAAGTCCGAGAGCACGGCGTACCACGACGAGGAGCCGTAGGACATGCCGAGTGTCGCCGACGCCCACGGGGTCTCGCGCATGCGCCGGTACTGCAGGCCGTCGTTGCCCAGCAGCGAGCCCATGCCGCGCGAGCCCATGTGGTCGGGCATGCGCGCGCCCGAGGACTCGCCGAGGAAGACGAGCGGGACGCCGCGCTCGGTGGCGATGCGCTTCACGTGCGCGATCTTGCGGCCGTTGGTGGCCCCGCTCGACGCGCCCATCACCGTGAAGTCGTTCGACACCGCCGCGGCCTCGCGCCCGGCGATGCGCCCGAAGCCCGCCACCTTGCCGTCGGCGGGCGACTTGTCGCGGTCGGCCGGGTTCGCGGAGGTGGAGAAGAGGCCCGACTCGATGTAGGTGTCGGCGTCGAAGAGCCGCTCGAGGCGCTCGCGGGCGTTGAGCACGCCCGCGGCCTTGCGGCGGGCGAGCTTCTCGGCGCCGCCCATGCCGAGGGCTTTCGTCTCGCGCCGGGCGAACTCGCGCTCGAGGCGCTCGCGGCGTTCCTGCAGGGGGTCGGTGGGCATGTCGTCGGGCATCGCGGGTTCCGGCGTCGTCAGAGGAGGAAGCGCTGGTACTTCTCGAGGGCGGCCTTGACGCTGCGCAGGTTGGCGCGGCGCAGGCGCTCGGCCTCGGCCGGGTCGCCGCGGCACATCGCCTCGAGCATCTGCACGTGCTGCTGGCGGCCCACCTCGGCGCGCCCCGGCACGATGATTGTGCGCCGTATGAGGGCCTGGGTGCGCTCGTAGATCGTGTCGAGCATCTCGGCGAGCAGGGGATTGGCCGCCGCCTCGATGATCCCGCGGCGCAGCGTCTCGTAGTAGCCGAGGTAGTGGTCGAACTCGCCCGCGTCGATGAGGGCCTTCAGCGGCCCGCGGAAGCGCTCGAGGTGCTCCTGCCAGCGCGCGGGCTCGGCGTTCTGCGTGGCCAGGCGCGCGGCGAGCCCTTCGAGCACCTCGCGGATGTCGTAGAGGTGGAAGACCTGCGAGAGGTCGAGGCGCATGACCACCGCCCCGCGGTTGGGGATGCGCTCGACCAGTCCCCGGCGCTCGAGGGCGGCGAAGGCGTCGCGGATGCGCGCGCGCGACACGCCGAACTCGGCGGCGAGGTCGGTCTCGTGCAGCTTGGCGCCGGGGGAAAGCTGCTGCTGGGCGATGCGCATGCGCAGCGCCTCGAAGACGTCGGCGGCGCTCGGCTCCCCGGTGCGGGGCGCGGGCCGGGCGCGCGCCCCGCCCTTCGCCTTCGGCGGGGTGCGTTTCGGCAGCGCGCGCACGTTGGAACCCATGCGGCACCGTACAACGGGCCGCCAAAAACTGTCAACATTTCTGTAGACAAACTCGTTGACGGGTTGGGCCGGCGGGCCGCAGAATCGCAAGGTCCATGCCGCCGAGGAAAAGATGACGCCGGAAGAAACGCCGCGCCCCGGGCCGCTCGCGGGCTACCGGGTGCTGGAGATGGGAAGCACGGTCGCGGGGCCGTTCTGCGGGCGCCTGCTCGCCGACTTCGGCGCCGAGGTGATCAAGGTCGAGCCCGCCGAGGGCGACGCGGTGCGCACGATGGGCAAGCGCTTCCACGGCAAGTCCCTCTACGCCGCGAGCATCTTCCGCAACAAGTCCCTCGTCTCGATCGACCTGCGCAAGCCCGAGGGGCAGGAGGTCGCCCGCCGCATCGCCGCGCGCTGCGACGTGGTGGTCGAGAACTTCCGCCCCGGCGGCCTCGAAAAGTGGGGCCTCGGGTACGACGCGCTCTCGCGCCTGAATCCGGGGCTCGTGATGGTGCGCATCAGCGGCTTCGGCCAGAGCGGCCCCTACAGCGACCGCGCCGGATACGGGGTGATCGGCGAGGCGGTCAGCGGCATCCGCCACATCACCGGAGACCCGGACCGGCCGCCCTCGCGCGTGGCGGTGTCCATCACCGACTACATCACGGGCCTGTACGGCGCCTTCGGCGCCGTGATGGCGCTGCTCGCGCGGGGCAAGTCGGGCCGCGGGCAGTACGTCGACACCGCGCTCTACGAATGCGCCTTCAGCTTCATGGAGCCGCACATCCCGGCCTACGAGAAGCTGGGACTGGTCGCGCAGCGCGCCGGCTCGCGCCTGCCCGACAGCACGCCGAACAACCTGTACGTGAGCCGCGACAAGCAGTTCGTCCACATCACCGCGATGGGCGACGCGGTCTTCCGCCGCCTCGTGGGCTGCATGGGCGCCCCGGAGCTCGCCGCGGATCCCCGCTTCGCCGACGCGGTCGAACGCTCCCGCCACCACGAGGAGATCGACGACCTCATCGGGCGCTGGACCGCGCGGCACGACCTGACGGAGCTCGAGCGCGTGCTGCACGCCGCGGGCGTGCCGGCCACGCGCATCTTCACCATGGCCGACATCTTCTCCGACCCGCACTACCGGGCGCGGGGCGCCGTGGTCGAGGCCCCCGACGCGGACCTGGGCAGCGTGGCGATGGCCGCCCCGGTGCCGCGCCTGTCGGACACGCCCGGCGCGGTGCGCCACGCCGGCCACCGCGTGGGCGAGGACACCCGGCGCGTGCTCTGCGAGGTGGCCGGGCTGCCGGCGGCGGAGATCGAGCGCCTGCAGGCCGCGGGGGTGGTGCTGTGCGACAAGCGGGAGGCGGGCGAGGAGACGGAAGTGGTCGACGAACGCGGCGGCGCGGGCTGAGCGCGGCAAACCTATCTCACGAAGGGACGACGATGGCGACGAAGGAAGTGAAGTCGGAGATCACCGGCTCGGTCTGGAAGATCCTCAAGCAGGCGGGCGACGCGGTGGGCGAGGAGGACAACCTCATGATCCTCGAGTCGATGAAGATGGAGATCCCGGTGCTCGCCGAGGCGAGCGGCACCGTGGCCGAGATCCGGGTGAAGGAGGGCGACGCGATCGCCGAGGGGCAGGTGCTCGCCGTGCTCGAGGTCTAGGGGCGGCCATGTCCTGGAAACCCGAAGCCGAGGACCTCGCCTTCCGCCACGCCTGCGCCGACGCCCTGGGCGGTCCCGAGGCGGTCGAGAAGCACCACCGGCAGGGGCGGCTCACGATCCGCGAGCGCATCGCGGGCCTCGCAGACGCCGGCTCCTTCCAGGAGGTGGGCAAGCTCGCGGGCAAGGGCACCTACGTCGAGGGCAAGCTGCAGAAGGTGGTCCCGGCGCCCTACGTGATGGGGCTGGCGAAGATCGACGGGCGCGACGTGGCCATCGGCGGCGAGGACTTCACCGTGCGCGGCGGCACGAGCTGGGGCAGCGCGCGGCGCAAGGGCGGGCAGGGCGGCTTCGTCGAGGACCTCGCCCACGAGTACCGCATCCCGCTCGTGAACCTGATCGACGGGGCGGGCGGCACCGTCACGTCCGCCACGCGCCGCGGCTACACCGTGTTCCCCGGCGTGCACGGCTTCGAGCGCTCGGTGGAGCTGATGGGCGAGGTGCCGGTCGTGTGCGCGGTGATGGGCACGGCGGCCGGCGGCCCGGCCGGGCGCGCGATCCTCGCGCACTGGTCGGTGATGGTGAAGGGCACGAGCCAGGTCTTCGCGGCCGGCCCCCCCGTGGTCGAGCGCTCGCTCGGCCAGAAGATCGACAAGGAAGCGCTGGGCGGCGCGGCGGTCGCGGTCGACATGGCCGGCACCATCGACAACGCCGCGCAGAGCGAGGCGGAGTGCTTCGCGATGATCCGCCGGTACCTGAGCTACATGCCCCAGAGCGTCTGGGAGCTGCCGCCCGTGGTCGACACGGGCGACGATCCCGGCCGGCGCGACGAGGGCCTGCTCACCATCGTGCCGCGCGAGCGCCGGCAGCCGTACAACATGCGCAAGCTCGTCGCGATGGTGGCCGACCGCGACTCGCTCTTCGAGATCCAGCCCTCCTTCGGGCGCGCGATCATCACCATGTTCGCCCGCATGAACGGCAAGGTGGTCGGCATCATCGCGAACAACCCGATGGTCAACGGCGGCGCGATGGACGTGAAGGCGGCGCGCAAGCAGACGCACTTCATCACGCTCTGCGACACCTTCCACATCCCGCTCGTCTTCCTCGTGGACGTGCCCGGCTTCATGGTGGGGCTGCAGGCCGAGCAGGCGGCCACGCTGCGCGAGGGCATGCGCTCGGTCTACACGGCGCTGCAGGCGACCGTGCCGATGCTCACCGTCGTGATCCGCAAGTGCTACGGCATGGCGGGCATGGGCACCACCGACAAGAACGGGCTCGACTTCAAGGTCGCGTGGCCCTCGGCGGAGTGGGGTTCGCTGCCCGTGGAGGGCGGGGCCGCGGCGGCGTTCAAGCGCGAGATCGAGGCCGCGGCGGACCCGAAGGCGCGGCTGGCCGAGATCGAGGCGGAGCTGCGCGCGGTCGCCTCGCCCCTGCTCACCGCCGAGGCCTTCGCGGTCGAGGACGTGATCGACCCGCGCGAGACCCGGGCGTACCTCTGCCGCTTCATCGACGCCATGCAGCCGCGCCTGGCGAGCAGCGTCGGGGTCAAGCGCCGGGCGGGCGTGGCGCCCTGAGGCGGCCGGACGCGATCGCCCGCTAGAGCGCCGCGAGCGCCCGCCGGTACGCCTCCTGCGCCTCGTCCGGGCCGCTCGCCGTGGCGTCCAGGTCGCGGATCAGCCCGTCCTGCAGCCCGTAGATCCAGCCGTGGACCGCGAGCGGCTGGCCGCGCTCCCAGGCGTCGAGCACGATCGAGGTCTGGCACACGTTGGCCACCTGCTCGATCACGTTGAGCTCGCAGAGGCGGTCGGCCTGCGCGTGGGCGTCCCCCGCCGCCTCCACCATGGCACGGTGCTTGCCGTGCACGTCCTGGATGTGGCGCAGCCAGTTGTCGATCAGGCCCAGGCGCACCTTGTCCATCGCCGCGAGGATGCCCCCGCAGCCGTAGTGCCCCACCACGATGATGTGGGGCACCTTCAGCACGTCCACGGCGAACTGCATCACCGACAGGCAGTTGAGGTCGGTGTGCACGACCAGGTTGGCGACGTTGCGGTGGACGAACATCTCCCCGGGCAGCAGCCCGACGATCTCGTTGGCGGGCACGCGGCTGTCGGCGCAGCCGATCCAGAAGTACTCGGGGCGCTGCAGGCGCGACAGGCGCGGAAAGAATTGCGGGTCGGCGCGGTGGATGCGCTCGGCCCACTCGCGGTTCTGCTCGAAAAGGTGCCGGAGTCGGGACATTCGCTCGGGATGCGGAAGAAAGGGGCGAGCCCGGATTGTAGAATGGAAGCCGCGCACGATAGTCGGCACCGCAAAACGAGACGAGGAGAAGCCATGAACGCGCCGCACGCCGCACATCACATGTCTCCGCAATCCGCCCTCGCCCGGCGCACGGTGGGCATGGTCCTCGCCGGCGGGCGCGGCAGCCGGCTCGCCCAGCTCACGGAGCGCCGCGCCAAGCCCGCGGTCTCCTTCGCCGGCAAGTTCCGCATCATCGACTTCACCCTCTCGAACTGCGTGAACTCGGGGGTGCGGCGCATCGGCGTGTGCTCCCAGTACCGGGCCCAGAGCCTGATCCGCCACCTGCAGCGCGGCTGGAGCTTCCTCGACGGGCGCTTCGGCGAGGTGATCGAGATGCTCCCGGCGGAGCAGGGGGTGAGCGACGACTGGTACCAGGGCACGGCCGACGCGGTCTACCAGAACCTCGACTTCCTGCACCACTACCGGCCGGAGTTCGTCCTCGTGCTCGCCGGCGACCACGTGTACAAGGAGGACTACGGCAAGCTGCTGCAGGACCACGTGGCGAACGACGCGCCGTTGAGCCTCGCGTGCGTCGAGGTTTCGGTGGAAGAGGCGGCCGGCGCGCTGGGCGTGGTGATCGTCGACGAGCAGAACCGGGTCACCGGCTTCCAGGAAAAGCCGGCGCAGCCGGCGACCATCCCCGGCAAGCCGGGGCGCGTGCTCGGCAGCATGGGCATCTACGTCGTCGACGGGCAGTTCCTCTACGAGCAGCTCGAGATCGACGCGGCGATCCCCGATTCGTCCCACGACTTCGGCAAGGACATCATCCCGCGCCTGGTGAAGGAGGGCATCCCCGTGCACGCCCACTCGTTCGAGAAGAGCTGCGTGTACGGCGGCGAGGGCCGGCCCTACTGGCGCGACGTCGGCACGGTGGATGCGTTCTGGGAGGCGAACCTCGAGCTCACCCGCGTCGTGCCCGAGCTCGACCTGTACGACCGCGACTGGCCGATCTGGACCTACCAGCACCAGCTCCCGCCGGCGAAATTCCTGTTCGAGGAGAAGGACCGGCACGGCGTGGCCTACGACTCGCTCGTCTCGGGCGGGTGCATCGTGAGCGGCTCCGTGGTGCGCCGCTCGCTGCTGTCGATCAACGTCCATGTGCACAGCTACTGCACCATCGAGGACGCCGTGATCCTGCCGTCGGTGGAGATCGGGCGCCACGCGGTCATCCGGCGCGCCGTGATCGACAAGGAGTGCCGCCTGCCGGAGCACTTCACCGTCGGCGTCGACCCGGCGGAGGACGCCCGCCGCTTCCACGTGACGGACAAGGGCGTCGTGCTCGTGACCCCCGAGGCGCTCGGCCAGCCGATGTCGGGCAAGGGCTGACGAAAAAGGAGGGCCGGGCGGCCCTCCTTCCTGCTGCCGGCGCGGGTTACTGCCCCTTGGTGCTCGACGACGGCTGGCTGCTCGTGCTGCCGCTGCCCATGCTCGAGGTGCTGCCGGACTGCTGGCTCGACGGCGACTGCTCGCTCGCGCTCGAGGCCGACTGCCCGCTCGACTGCGACGGCTCGCTGGCGCTCGAGGCCGACGGCTCGCTCGACTGCGACTGCCCGCCGCTCGCGCCCGAGGGCTGGAGCCTTCCTGGCCGCTCACGCCCAGCGCGGTCTTGGTCTTCTGGTCGAGCTGGCCGCTGGCCTGGATGCCCTGCGACTGCTGGAAGTTGCGGATCGCGCTCTTGGTCTCGGGGCCGAGGATGCCGTCGACCGGGCCGGACTGGTAGCCCTTTTCCTTCAGGGCCTGCTGCGCCTCCCGGACCTCTTCGGACGACTGCGACTGGCTCGAGGAACCGCTGCTTCCGGACGACATGCCCTGCTGCGAGCCCTGGTCCTGCGGCGAGCTCGCGCCCTGCGCGGAGCTCTGGCCCGACTGCGAGCCGGACTGGCCGGCCTGCGATTGCTCGGACCCGGACAGCTGCGACGTCGGCTGCGAGGACGTGCTGCTGCTCGCACCGTAGTCCTTGGAGGACGACGACGAGCTCTCGCCGGCCGCGAAAGCGGCGCCCGTGCCGAGCGACAGCACGGCGGCCGCGATGGCGATTTTCCTGAATTGCATCTGGTTGCTCCTTCTCGATGGCAATACCCATGGGATGCGGACGCAAACGGTCCGCGGGTTCGCGTGGCGCTTTTCACGCCTGCGGGTGGGCTGTTGCAATGGGCGTGCCGCAATCCGGGCGCCGCGACCCCCGATTTCCGGCCTCGCCGGAGCGGCAACCGTCCCGGGGGCGCGCCGACGGTAACGGTTGCCGGAAAAGGATTCCGGGCCGAACGGCCCGCGCACGGCCTTGTCCCAGCTTCCCATGGGCGCTTCCCGCTGCCTCGCCTGCGTCGCGGCCGTGCTGCTCGGCGGCTGCGGCGTGGTGGCGCGCCTGCCGGTGAGCGCGGGCATCGGCCCCGACCCGACGCTCCCGCCGCCGCAGCACGCCCTGATTCCGACGGTCCACATCGCCCCCGCCCGCGGCTGGCCGGCCGGCGCCGCGCCCGCGCCCGCCGCCGGGCTCGCCGTGCAGGCTTTCGCGCGCGGGCTCGACCATCCCCGGTGGCTCCTCGTGTTGCCCAACGGCGACGTGCTCGTGGCGGAAACGAACGCGCCGAAGCGCCCGGACGAGGGCCGGGGCCTGCGCGGCTGGATCATGGGCCTGGTGCTCGCGCGGGCGGGGGCGGCGGTGCCGAGCGCCGATCGGATCACGCTGCTGCGCGACACCGACGGCGACGGGGTGGCCGACCTGCGCACGCCGTTCCTCGAGCACCTGCACTCGCCCTTCGGCATGGCGCTCGTCGGCCACGCCCTCTACGTCGCCGACACCGACGCGCTCCTGCGCTTTCCGTACCGCGACGGCGAGACGCGCGTCGCCGGGCCGGGCACGAAGCTGCTCGACCTGCCCGCCGGGCCGCTCAACCACCATTGGACGAAGAACGTGGTCGCGAGCCCCGACGGCCGGCGCCTGTACGTGACCGTGGGATCGAACAGCAACGTGGGCGAGAACGGCCTCGAGCGCGAGGCGGGGCGCGCGGCGATCTGGGAGGTGGACCGGGCGAGCGGCGCGCACCGCATCTACGCCTCGGGCATGCGCAATCCCAACGGGATGGCGTGGGAGCCGCGCACGGGCGCCTTGTGGGCGGCGGTGAACGAGCGCGACGAGCTGGGCGGGGACCTCGTTCCGGACTACATGACGGCCGTGCGCGACGGCGCCTTCTACGGCTGGCCGTTCAGCTATTTCGGCGGGCACGTGGACGCGCGCGTGCGGCCGCAGGATCCGGCGCGGGTCGCGCGCGCCGTCGTGCCGGACTACGCGCTCGGCTCGCATACCGCCTCGCTGGGGCTGGCCTGGTCGGGCGGGGCGCGGCTGGGCGCGCGCTTCGCGGAGGGCATGTTCGTGGGCCAGCACGGCTCGTGGAACCGGCGCCCCCGCAGCGGCTACCGGGTGATCTTCGTGCCGTTCCGCGACGGGCGGCCGGCGGGGATGCCGCTCGACGTGCTCACGGGATTCGTCGATCCCGGGGGCCATGCGCGGGGCCGTCCCGTCGGGGTGGCGGTCGATGCCCGCGGCGGGCTGCTCGTGGCCGACGACGTCGGCAACACCGTATGGCGGGTGAGCGCGGCGGGCGACAGGGCGCGGTAGGCCGGCATCGGGGGCACGGAAACGTCACAGGCCCGTAGCCTGGCGATGTGGTATTCCCGGGCCCCCAAAGGGAGAAAATTGCGGGATAACGATCCCGCTAGGGGAATACCCATGAAATCCCGCAAGATCCTCATCCTCGGCGCCTCGTACGGCTCGCTGCTCGGCGTGAAGCTGGCGCTGGCCGGCCACGAGGTGACGCTCGTCTGCCTGCCGGCCGAAGCCCAGCTCATCAACGCGCAGGGCGCCATCGTGCGCATGCCCGTCAAGGGCCGCGAGGGCCTCGTCGAGGTGAACTCGCAGAAGCTGCCGGGCAAGCTGCGCGCGGCCGGCACCGACGCGGACCCGGCCGCCTTCGACCTGGTCGCCCTCGCCATGCAGGAGCCGCAGTACCGCTCCGACGGGGTACGCCAGCTCCTCGAGAAGGTCGCGCAGTCGAAGCGCCCCTGCATGTCGATCATGAACATGCCGCCGCTGCCGTACCTCGCGCGCATCCCCGGCCTCGACACCGCGAAGCTGCGCGACTGCTTCACCGACGCGACCGTGTGGGACGCGTTCGACCCGAAGCTCATGACGCTCTGCAGCCCCGACCCCCAGGCGTTCCGCCCGCCGGACGAGCCGGTCAACGTGCTGCAGGTGCGCCTGCCCACCAACTTCAAGGCCGCGCGCTTCGACGCGGACGCCCACACCGCGTTGCTGCGGGAGCTGGCGGCCGACATCGAGGCCGCGCGCCTCGAGGTGAACGGCGAGAAGATCGAGCTGCCCGTGAAGCTCAAGGTGCACGATTCGGTCTTCGTGCCGCTCGCCAAGTGGTCGATGCTCATGGCGGGCAACTACCGCTGCGTGGGACCCGAGGGCATGCGCTCGATCCAGGAGGCGGTGCACTCGGACCTCGCCGCCTCGCGCGCCGTGTACGACTGGGTCGTGGACCTGTGCGTGTCCCTCGGCGCGAAGCGCGAGGACATGGTGCCGTTCGACAAGTACGCCAACGCGGCGCAGTCGCTGAAGAGCCCGTCGTCGGCCGCGCGCGCGCTGGCCAACGGCGCCCCGCAGATCGAGCGGGTCGACCGCCTGGTGCAGGCCGCCGGGGCCCAGAAGGGCATGCGCTCGGAGACGATCGACCGCACGGTGGCGCTCGTCGACGAGTGGCTGGTGCGCAACCGCCGCAAAGGCTGAGCCTGCAGTTCTCCCTCTCCCTTGGGAGAGGGCCGGGGAGAGGGTCAGTCCCTTCCGGCCCGCCGGAACCCTCCTCCGGGCCGGTGTCGAAGCTGCTTTGACCGGAGCCTCGCCATGGCCGCGCTACCCCACGTCATCCGTCGGGCCGATCCCGACACCCTGCGGCACGCCCTGCGGGAGGGCCATTCCCCGGAGATCCTGCTGCGGCGCGCCGTCGTGGGCTTCTCCTTCGTCGGGATCGCCTGCATGGCGGTCACCACGCTCTTCCAGACCGGGATCGTCCGGCACCTGAAGGACCCCCCGATCGAGGGGTTCGACTCCGACAAGGTGAACGCCTCGGACCTCGCCTTCGGCTGGGGCATGCCCGACTCGCCCCTGAGCATCGGCTCGCACGCCGCGGCGATCGCCCTGGCGACCTTCGGCGGCGCCGAGCGCGCCCGCGAGCAGCCGCTCGTGCCGCTGGCCGCGACCGCCGCGGCCGCGCCCGCGGCGGCCACCGCCGCGCGCTACCTCTTCCACGACATGCCGGTGACCGAGAAGGGGTGGTGCCCGTGGTGCATCACCGACGCGCTGATGCACATCGGCGTCTTCGGCTTCACGCTGTGGGAGTCGAAGAACGCGCTGAAAAACCTCCTCGGACGCTAGGGGGCGAGCGATGCAGATGAAAGTGCTGAATGCCGGCAATCCGCGGGTGATCGCCGTGGTCTTCCAGGAAGGCGAGGACCCGATCGCGGAGCTCACGAAGTTCGCGCAGGACCATGCGCTCGGGGCGGCGAGCTTCACCGCCATCGGCGCCTTCCGGGAAGCGACCCTCGGCTACTTCGACCGGGAGCGCAAGGATTACGACCGCATCCCGGTCGACGAGCAGGTGGAGGTGCTCTCGCTCCTCGGCGACATGAGCTACGAGGGCGAGCGCATCAAGGTGCACGCGCACGCGGTGCTGGGGCGGCGCGACGGCTCCACCCGCGGCGGGCACCTCCTCGCCGCCCGCGTGCGTCCCACGCTCGAGGTCGTCGTCACCGAGACGCCGACCAACCTGGCCCGGGTGCACGACCCGAAGAGCGGCCTCGCCCTGATCCGCATGGAGGCGGTGCCGCCGACGGTGCTGCGCTAGCTGGTGCAGGCCGGCATCGGGCTCGCGAAGACCTGGCGCGTGATGTTCTTCGTCACGACGATCGTGTCGTTGTTGTACGTGTAGGTGAGCGTGGCCTGGTCGCCGTTCGTGAACGACAGCCGCATGTAGCCCACCCGGGTGAGGTCCGTGGGGGCGATGGGCCCGAACGGCTGGGCGTTGAACGGCGGGCCGTGGGCCACGTAGTAGAGGTCGCCCAGGTACGAGCCGTCGGGCTGCTTCACCCCGCTGGACATCACGAACCAGAGCGGATCGCCGGTGCCCTTGTACGTGAAGAGCGTGGCGAAGATCGTGTCGTCCTCGTGCGTGATGTTGATGCCCCAGCCCGGCTCGTCCTGGTTCCACCAGAGGTCCTGGTAGTTCGTGAGCGAGGTGCGGTCCCCGGAGGTGGGCTGGCACTGGGCCGCGCGGCTGCCGTACACCTGCTTCTGGATCGTCTTCACCACGGTCGAGCCGTTCACGCTGTAGGTGAGGCTCGCCGTGTCGGCGCCGGTGAAGGTCACGGTCATCGTGCCCACGGACGCGATGGTCGTGCTGTTGCTCTGGTAGGGCGCATAGAAGGCGAGGCCCCGGGTCTGGTAGAGCGTGCCGCTGAAGGTCTGGCTCGTGCCCTGGCGCGCGCCGTCGGACATCACGTACCACGTCGAATCGCCGTTCGCATCGTAGGTGAAGAGCGTCGCGAAGATGATGTCGCCCTGGTGCGTGAAGTTCACGCCCCAGCCCGACTCGTTCGGGTTCCACCACAGCGCCGTGTAGTTGAGGTTGGCGGCGGGCGGGTCGATGTACTGCTTGATGGCCGGGTAGACCTGGTCGAGGCGCGAGTACACGTCCCACAGCTCCGAGGGGCCCGCGGTGCAGCTCGAGGCGCCGCCGTACAGGCCGCCGCGCAGCTGGTAGTCGGCCGCCGGGCTGCCCAGTGCGGTGAAGATGCCCGAGCCGCTGCTGCCGGGCTCCGTCACGCCGGTCGAGAGCGAGTTCCAATTGATCTGCAGCATGCTGCCGCCCGGTCCGTAGCTCGACTCGAAGCCAGCCGCGGTGCCGAGGCTCACCTTCTTCACGTCGCCCTTCGGATGGTGGATGGCCGTCGCCGGCGCGCCCTGCGAAACGGGCGTCGCGTTCCAGCCCGCGTACACCGCCCCCGACGGCGGCAGGGAGCGCAGCCGCAGCAGCAGGCCGTCGGTGGACTCGTTCGCGTACAGCAGGGTCGCGCCGCCGGATATGTGTTGCACGCCCGGGTTCAGGATCCCGCTGCCGCACCCCGTGGCATCGTAGAACCAGAAGGTCTCGAGGGTGTCGGCAGCGGCCTGCGTGCTCACCCCTCCGCCTGTCGTGGGAACCATGCAGTGGTTCGCCGAATAGAAATACGGAATGAACGAGCCGTCGGTCGGGTTGAGCAGGGTACCCGTGCAGAGGTAGGTCTTGGCGTCATCCAGAACGAACTCCATGCGCGCGACCGCCTTGGCGGTGTTCGCGAGCGTGGCGTCGCTCGCCGAGCGGCAGACGACGTCCACCTCGCAGGTGCCGGATTCCCCGATCTTGGCCAGGGCCTCGGCCTTCGGATCCGACGGGCTCACGAAGAGGTGCGAGACGCGGGCCACGCGCACGGCGAGGGCGGAGGGCGCGGCGTCGGCGGGCAGGAAGACCTCGACCGTCGCCGACTGGCCCTCGACCACCGGGGTCCACCAGTACCTCGACTTCGCGGCGGCGATCTCGGTGCCGCTGAACGGGCCGTAGACCACGCCGAGGGACTCGCTGCCCGTCACGCGCACCTGGGCGCCGGCCGGGATGCGCTCGACCGCGAGGCCCACGCGCAGCGCGCGCGCGCCCTGGGACGTCACCTCCCACTGGGCGGCGAGGCCGCCGTCCACCGCGCGCCACGTGAGCGCCCGGGCGCCGGCCCGCGAGTCGGCGGCCACGTCGCGGCCGAGGCCCACCTGCAGGCGCTTCAGGCGGGCGGAGCCGTTGGCGCGCTTGACGGCCGCGACCCGCGCCGGATCGACGGCGGGCAGGCTGATGCGCGCGGCGCCCGGCGCGCCGGCGGGAAGCGCCAGGGCGGCGGGGGCGGCCGCCTTCGCATGGAAGGGCGCCACCGCGGAGGTGTTGGACTGCGCCAGGGCGGGAAGGGCCCCGGCGAGCAGCGCGCCGGCCAGGCCGAGGAGGGCGCCGAGGCGCCGGAAGCGAAGGATGTGCCGCAACGTCGAGCTCCGGGAAAAATCGTGGATTGCCAAGAGTATAGCCGCGCCGGGGGGCCTCGGCCCGGCCCTATATTTCCTGCATCACCTGGGCGTAGGAGAGCATGGCGAAGAGCGCCGTGCCGCCCACGACGTTGCCGAGCAGCACCGGGACCGTGAACCCGCCCAGCATGGCCCACACGCCCAGCTCGCCGTGGGCGACGAGGAGGAACGCCTCGACGCTGCCGGCCACGATGTGCATCGAGTCGCCGATGGCGATGAGGTAGGTCATGAGCGCCACCACGTGGAAGCGCGCGGCCTCGGCCGCGGGCAACAGCCACACCATCGTGGCGATGAGGAAGCCCGCGGTGATCGCCTTGAAGAACATCTCGAGCCAGCCGTTGGCCATGGACTCGCGCGACAGCGCCAGCATCGCCTCACGGGTGTCGGGCGCGAGGACCGGCGTGAACATGCAGAAGAGGGCGGCGGCGAGCGTGCCGGCCATGTTGGCGACGAACACGATCGACCACATGCGCGTCACGTTGGCGATGTTCTTGCGGCTCGGCTTCGCGAGCACCGGCAGGATCGCCGTGATGGTGGTCTCGGTGAAGAGCTGCTGGCGGGCGAGCACCACCATGAGGAACCCCACGGGATAGCCCGCCGCCACGATGAGCGGGCGCCAGGCGCTGTCGGGGACATGCAGCCGCAGCTCCGCCTGGGCGAGGAGCGAGAAGCTGATGGACAGTCCCGCGGCGAGCCCCGACCACCACAGCGACACCGAGGGGCGCTCCATCTCCTCCTCGCCGTGCCGGCGCACGGTCTCGTAGATGACGGGGGTGCGCGGGCTCGAGCGCTCCTCGACGTCCTTCTCCTCGGCCTCCTTCTCGGTCTCCTGCGCGGTCCGGCTTTGCTGCTGGTTCGCTTTGGGCATCGGGTCGTCCTCGGGCGGCCGCCGCCCGGGCATCGGGCTCCCGGTGGACCCGCGCGCCGCCGCCGCGTTCCCGGCTAGCCGCCTTCCTCGGGCGGGCGCACGCGCCCGAAGCTCGCGAGCAGCAGCAGGTCGTAGGCGATCTTCGCCGTGCCCGCGGCGGCGAGCGGCCAGCCGAAGGGCGAGAGCGCGAGGAGCCACCCCGCCACCGCCGGCCCGGCGGCCGCGCCGAGGCTGCGCGGCAGCGCCGTGAGGCTCGCCGCGGCCGGCCGCTCCTCGGGTGTGACGATCGCCATCACGTAGGAGCTGCGCGTGGGCACGTCGAGCTGCGATAGCGCGTCGCGCACGAGGAGCAGCGCCACGACGCTCGCCAGCCCCGGCGCGAAGGGCACGAGCGCCAGGCACACGTTGGCGGGCAGGTGGGTGAACACCATCGTGTTGACGAGCCCGATGCGCCGGGCGAGCGGTACGGCGGCGAGGAACGAGAGCGAGGCGAGGAGCCCCGTGCAGAAGAAGAGCGTGCCGGCGGCCGCCGTGCCGAGCCCGTAGCGCGTGAACAGCCAGAGTGCCAGCATCGACTGCGCGACGAGGCCGCCGCCGAACGCGTCGAGCGCGAAGAGGGCCGCCAGCGCCTGCACGCGCCGGCGCGACGGACCGAGGGGCGCGCGGCGCTTGCCCGCCGCGGCGTGGCCCTCGCGCGGCAGCCCGCGATAGGCGAGGGCGGCCCCGAGTGCCAGCGCCGCGTAGAGGAAGAAGGCGATCTGCATCGCGGTGCGCGTGCCGGTCCCCATCGCCCAATGCAGGGCGTCGGGCAGTCCCACCGCGAACGCGCCCGCGGCACCGCCCCAGGGAGCCGGCGAGGCTGTAGGCGGCGAAGGCCGCGGTGCGCCGGACGGGTGCCGCGAAGCGCGCGAGCGCCGCGTGCTCGAGCGGCAGGAAGACGGTGGCATCGCCGCCAGAAGGATTGAGCGTGCCCACGAAGGCCACGGCGAGCAGCGGGGCGTAGTCGGTGAGCGAGGCGAAGCCCAGGCCCGTCGCGGCCATCAGCCCGGCCGCGCAGATGAGCAGCGTGCGCAACGCATGCCGGTGTGCGACGAGCCCCACGGCGAGCGAGAGCGCGCCCGATCCGACGAGCGCGCAGCTCGCGATGATCCCTACCTGCCCGGGACCGAAGCCCAGGTCGAGCAGGTAGAACGGCAGGAGCAGGCAGGCGAAGCCGTCGGCGAAGGCGCGCACCGCGCGAGCCGCGAGGAGCCGGCGGATGGCGGGGCGGGAAGGCGAACCGGGCGCGGAAGGATGCGGGCGCTGCGTGGCGTCGCGAAGGGTGGTGTCCATGGTCTTTCCCCAGGCAGGGCAGATTTGGACGGGACACCGTCTGGGCCTCGCGGCCGCCGGGGATCCGCGACGACCCCGATCGCGCGATCCTAGGCCGCGGCGACGCGCGCGGCAAGGGCGCCGCTCAGCGCCCCGGGCGGCGCGGGCGCGCGCTCGGCCCGGGCGATGCCGCGGCGCACGTAGCGCACGCCCAGGGCCGAGAGCACGAGCACGACCGGGATCGCGATCCCCGCCACGAGCTCGGGGTCGACGCCCACGCCCGCGGCCTGCGCGGCCTTGGCGGCGTAGGTGACGAGCCCGACCACGTAGTAGGTGATCGCCGCGAGCGACAGGCCCTCGACCGTCTCCTGCAGCCGCAGCTGCAGGCGGGCGCGCCGGTTCATCGAGGCGAGCAGCTCCTGGCTCTGGCGCTCGCGGGCCACGCTCACGCGCGTGGCGAGGAGGCTGTTCGCGTGCCCCACGCGCTCGGCCAGCTCGAGCAGCCGCCGCGACGACGACTCGCACGTGGCGATCGCCGGCCCCAGGCGCCGGTCCATGAACTCCGAGAGCGTCTGGGTGCCCGCCAGGCGCCGCTCGCGCAGCTCGGCGAGCCGCGCGCGCACGATGTCGTGGTAGGCGCGCGTCGCGCTGAAGCGGTAGCGCGAGCGGCCGATGACGCTTTCGACCTCGGCGGCGAGGCGCGTGAGCTGCTCGAGCAGCGCCTCGTCGCCGCGCGAGCCGCCCGCGAGCTCGGCCGCGATCGCCGCGAGCTCGCGCTCCATCGCCGCGAGCTGGGGCGAGACGGCGCGCGCCACGGGCAGCGCCAGCAGCGCCATCATGCGGTAGGTCTCGATCTCGACCAGGCGCTGCAGCGTCCTGCCGGCCTGGAAGCGCGACAGCGAGCGGTCGAAGACCAGGAAGCGGCCGAAGCCGTCGCCGTGGATGCGGAAGTCGGTGAACACCGCCGCGGCGCCGTCGCCCACCTCGGAGCCCACCACGTAGTTGCCCTCGAAGGCCGCGGCGATCTCGGAGGCCGCCGGCAGGCGCTCGCCGCGCCTTCTCGACGCGCGCGTGGGCGGCCACGAGCGTGCGCCCCGGGATCGCGGCGAGCCAGGTCGCGGGCACCGCGGCGATCGCCGGGTCGGCGAAGCGCGGCCCGTCGGCGCCGGCGCGCAGGAAGGTGAACGCGGAGAACTCGGCGTGGCGCTCCCAGCGCAGGCGGTAGCCGCCGAGGGCCGCCGTGAAGTGGATCGCGTCGGGCGCGGGCGGGGCCGCGCCGGCCGCGGCGCAGAGCGCGGCCACGTGCGCGTGCTCGGCGGCGCGCTGCTCGGCCTCGACCAGCACCGCGAGGTACGAGGCGCGCAGGGGCGCCTCGAGCGCCTCGTGGGGACGCGCGTGCACCTCGCCGGAAAGCGCGAAGCGCAGCGCGTGATCGGGCGGCGCGAGCGCCGCGCCCGGGGTCGATGCCATCGGTAAAGGATACATCGGCGGCACTCCGCGCTTGCGGATTCCGGCGGCGCGCGGGCTATACTGCGATTGCCATGCGCATGCGCAACGTACATCGCGTGCGCTCCGTTCGCCGTCGGGAGGGAGACGCATGAACGACGCCGCCCTCATGGCCGCGGCCGCCGCGCGCGCTCGGGCCGACGATCCGCTCTGGTACAAGGACGCGGTCATCTACCAGCTGCACGTCAAGGCGTTCTTCGACGCCAACGGCGACGGCGTCGGCGACTTCGCGGGCCTGACCGCGAAGCTCGACTACGTCCAGCGACCTCGGCGTCAACACCATCTGGCTGCTGCCGTTCTATCCGTCGCCGCTGCAAGGACGACGGCTACGACATCGCCGACTACCGCGAACGTCCACCCGGCCTACGGCACGCGCGGCGACTTCCGCGACTTCGTGCGCGAGGCGCACCGGCGCGGCCTGCGCGTCATCACCGAGCTGGTCGTCAACCACACCTCGGACCAGCACCCCTGGTTCCAGGCCGCGCGCCGCGCGCCGCACGGGCTCGCGCCAAGCGCGACTACTACGTCTGGAGCGACAGCCGACCAGCAAGTACACGGGCACGCGCATCATCTTCACCGACACCGAGAAGTCGAACTGGACCTGGGACCCGGTGGCGAAGGCGTACTACTGGCACCGCTTCTTCAGCCACCAGCCCGACCTCAACTTCGACAACCCGCAGGTGCTGAAGGCGGTGCTGCGCGTCATGCGCTTCTGGCTCGACATGGGCGTGGACGGCTTCCGGCTCGACGCGATCCCCTACCTCATCGAGCGCGAGGGCACGAACAACGAGAACCTGCCCGAGACGCACGCGGTGCTCAAGCAGATCCGCGCCGCGCTCGACGCCGAGCTACCCGAACCGGCTGCTGCTCGCCGAGGCCAACCAGTGGCCCGAGGACGTGCGCGAGTACTTCGGCGACGGCGACGAGTGCCACATGGCGTACCACTTCCCGCTGATGCCGCGCATGTACATGGCGATCGCGCAGGAGGACCGCCACCCGATCATCGAGATCATGGCAGCAGACGCCGGAGATCCCGGACAACTGCCAGTGGGCGATCTTCCTGCGCAACCACGACGAGCTCACGCTCGAGATGGTCACCAGCAAGGAGCGCGACTACATGTACCAGCATGTACGCGGCCGATCCGCGCGCGCGCATCAACCTCGGCATCCGGCGCCGCCTGGCGCCGCTGATGGAGAACGACCCGGACGCGCATCAAGCTGATGAACAGCCTGCTGCTGTCGATGCCCGGCTCGCCGATCATCTACTACGGCGACGAGATCGGCATGGGCGACAACATCTTCCTCGGCGACCGCAACGGCGTGCGCACGCCGATGCAGTGGAGCCCGGACCGCAACGCCGGCTTCTCCCGCGCCGACCCGCAGCGCCTCTACCTGCCGCCGATCATGGACGCGGTCTACGGCTACGAGGCGGTCAACGTCGAGGCGCAGGCGCGCGAGCCGTCGTCGCTGCTGCAACTGGACGCGGCGCATGCTCGCGGTGCGCAAGACCGAGCCAGGCCTTCGGCCGCGGCAGGCTCGACGTTCCTGCGCCCGGCAACCGCAAGATCCTCGCCTACCTGCGCGAGCACGGCGACGAGATCGATCCTGTGCGTGGCCAACCTGGCGCGCTCGGCGCAGCCGGTCGAGCTCGACCTCGTCGCGCTTCAAGGGCCGCGTGCCGGTCGAGATGCTCGGGCGCACGGCCTTCCCGCCGATCGGCGAGCTGCCCTACCTGCTGACGCTGCCCGGCCTACGGCTTCTACTGGTTCCGCCTCGCCGCCGACGAGGACGTGCCCCGACGTGGCACGAGGAGCGCGCTGCCGCGCGAGGACCTGCCGGTGCTGGTGCTGTTCGACGGCTGGACGAGCTTCTTCCGCGACCGCGTGGTGCCGTGGCGCATGCGGCATGGCCGAGAAGCGCGCGCGCCCAGCTCGAGCGCGAGGTGCTGCCGCGCTACATCGAGGCGCAGCGCTGGTACGCGCGCCAAGGGCGAGACGGTCAGCGCGCGTGCAGCCTCGCCGACCACTGCGATGTGGAAGCGCGGCGAGCGCTCGTGGCTGGTCTCGCTCGTGCTCGTGGAGCGCGAGGCGGCGGCGAGCCGCGCGCGCTACTTCGTGCCGCTCGCGCTCGCCTGGGAGGAGCGCCGAGGAGGAGCGCGTGCGCGCGCTCGCCGCCGGTCGCCATCGCCAAGGTGCGCCAGCAGGCCAACGTCGGCGTGCTCGCCGACGCGCTGGCCGACGAGGCGTTCTGCCGCGCGCTGGTCGCGGCGATCGGCGCGCGGCGAGCGAGCGCCGCGACGGCCAAGGCGGCGGCTGCGCTTCGCTGCCGACCTCCGCCTTCGGCGAGCTCGCCGGCGACGCGCCCGCGCGAGCTGCACGGTGACGATCCGGCCGCGGCGCAGAGCAGCAACACGCGCGTCGACGCTGGGCGACCGGCTGTTCCTCAAGGGCTACCGGCGCGTGCAGGCCGGGCGTCAACCCCGAGGTCGAGATCGGCCGCTTCCTCACCGAGGTCGCGCACTTCCCCAATTGCGTGCCGGTGGCGGGCAGCGTCGAGTACGCCTCCGAGGACGGGCGCGACGACCACGCTCGCGCTGCTGCAGGGGTTCGTCGAGAACCAGGGCGACGGCTGGGAGTACACGCTCGAGTACCTGGAGCGCTACTTCGAGCGCTCCCAGGCGCACGCCCACGCCGCGGAGCCCGCGCACGAGGCGCACGGCGGCTACCTGGCGCTCGCCCACACGCTGGGCCGGCGCACCGGCGAGCTGCACGCGCGTCTTCGCCCGGCGCAGCGGCGATCCCGGCGTTCGACCCGGAGCCGGTCGGCGCCGAGGACGTCGCCGGCTGGGCGCGGCGCGCCCACGCGCAGGCGCGGACGCGCCCTGGAGCGGCTCGAGCGCCGCCGCGAGGCGCTGCCCGAGGCCGCGCGCGTGGACGCCGACATCGCGCTGTCGCGCCGCGAGGCGCTGCTCGCGCGCATCGACGCGCACGCCGCGGACGCGCCGGCCGGCCCGCGCACCCGCGTGCACGGCGACTACCACCTCGGCGCAGGTGCTGCTGGTGGAAAACGACTGGGTGATCGCGACTTCGAGGGCGAGCCGTCGCGCTCGCTCGCCGAGCGCCGGGAGAAGGTCTCGCCGCTGCAAGGACGTGGCGGGGATGCTGCGCTCCTTCGACTACGCGCTGCACGGCGCGCTCCTGCAGGCGGGGCTCGCCTGGCCCTCGGCGCACGCCGAGCTCGAGGAGCTCGGCGCACGCCTGGCGCGAGGCGGCGCGCGCCGCCTTCCTCGACGGCTACGACGAGGCGGCGCAGGGCAGCGGGCTCGCCTCGCCCCGCGGCGCCGGCGCGCCCCTGCTCGAGATCTTCCTGCTCGAGAAGGCCTTCTACGAGCTCGCCTACGAGGTCGACAACCGGCCCGACTGGGTGCGCATCCCCCTGCGGGGCCTGGCCGACATCGTGGCCGCCGCCGCCTGACTGGAGGAACCATGGAAAGCTGGAACGTCCTGATCGAGCCGGTCCGCGCCTCGCTGCACCAGGTGGGCGAGTTCCTGCCGCGGCTCATCCTCGCCCTCGCGATCCTCGTGGTCGGGTGGCTCGTGGCGAAGGCCGTGCGCTTCGCCCTCGTGCGCACGCTGCGCGCGATCAACTTCCACGTCCTCACGCAGAAGGCGGGCCTCGACCACTTCCTGCAGCAGGGCGGGGGCGACGTGGACACCTCGAGCGTGCTGGCCGCGCTCGTCTACTGGCTGGTGATCCTCGCCGCGCTGATGATCGCCTCGAACAGCATGGGGCTCGCGTACGTGACCGAGCTGATCGGCCGCGTGGTGCTGTTCGTGCCCCAGGTGATGGTGGCGGTGCTGATCGTGGCCTTCGGCGCCTACTTCGCGCGGTTCATCGGCGCGGCCGTCACCACCTACTGCCGCAACCTCGGCATGGCCGACGCGCCGATGCTGGGCCGGCTCGCGCTCTACGCGATCATGATCTTCGTGATCCTGATCGCCCTCGACCAGCTCGGCCTGGGCGAGATCGTGCGCGAGACCTTCCTCATCGTGATCGCCGCCGGCGCCTTCGCCCTCGCGCTCGCCTTCGGCCTGGGCGGGCAGAAGCGGGCGGCCGAGCTGATCGAGCGCTGGTCGCGCGGCCCGGAGGAGGACCAGGAGCCGCCGGCCCGGCCGCCGCCGGTGATCTGACGCGCGGCTAGGAGCGGAAGCGCCGCAGGGCCGCGTCCACGACGCTCTCGAGGCTGCGCCCCTCGTCGTAGCTCTTGCGCAGGTAGGTGGCGTCGCTGCCCTCGTGCGCGACCGCATAGAGATGGTCCATCGCCGCGGCGCTGCCGAGGGCCTCGGCGTGCGGGGCGAGCAGGCGCAGCGTGGTGAGGATGTCCTCGCGCAGCAGGAGCGTCTCGTGGGTCTTGGGGTGCACCATCGAGCCGTCCAGGCCGAAGCGGCAGGCCTGGAAGCGGTTGTAGTTGTAGACGAGGTAGTCGTCCTCGTCCGGCGGCAGCGCCTCGCGCTCGAGCAGGTGGCGGCAGAGCGCCTGCAGGTAGCAGGCGAGGGCGGCGGCGCGCTCCACGCCGAGCGGCGTGTCGCACACGCGCAGCTCGATCGTTCCGTACTCGGGCTTCGGCCGGATGTCCCAGTAGAAGTCCTTCATGCTCTTCACGACGCCGGTGTGCTCCATGCGCGTGAAGTAGCCGGTCTCGAACTCCGCCCAGCCCAGGATGAACGGGGCGCGACCGCTCAGCGGGAAGGCGAAGACCGAGTTCAGCCGCGAGGAGTTGAAGAGCGTGTCCGCGCCCTGCGAGTAGGGCGAGGAGGCGGACAGCGCGATGAAGTGCGGCACGTAGCGGTTGAGCGAGTGCAGCAGGAACAGCGCCTCGTCGCCGGAGCCGCAGCCGATGTGCACGTGCTGGCCGAAGACCGTGAACTGCTTGGCGAGGTAGCCGTAGAGCTGCGAGAGGGACTGGAAGCGCGGCTTGCGGAAGATGCGCCGGTCCGGCCAGTGCTGGAACGGGTGCGTGCCGCCGCCGCACACGCCCACGTTGAGCGCGTCGCCCGCGCTCACGAGCCGGTCGCGCATCGCCGTGAGCTGCGCCACGAGCTCGCCGTAGCGCGTGTGCACGCCGGTGGACACCTCGATCATGCTCTCCGTGATCTCCGGCGTGACGGTGCCCGGGAACGTGCTGCGCTCGAGCAGGTGCAGCATGTCCGTGCACGCCTCGGTGAGGTCGAAGTCGGTGAGGTTCACGAGCTGCAGCTCGAGCTCGACGCCCATCGTGAGGGGCTCGGAGGCGTGGAAGGGTTCGAGCGGCACGGTCAGTCCTGCGCCGCCTCGGGCACCTCGTGCGCCCAGATGAGGGCCCACTGGGTCGCCAGCGGCCCGATCAGCTCGAGCATGAGCACCATCGCGGCGACGACGCCCAGGCCCTCGACCAGCAGCAGCCCGCCCACGCGGCTGGGCTCGAGCAGCAGCAGCACGAAGGCCGAGATCGGGGTGAGGGCGACGCCGGTGAGCGCGCCCTTGCGCCACGTGATGCCGCTCCAGTGGGCGAAGGCCGTGGTCGCCGCCACCTTCGCCACGAAGCGCGTGACCACGATCGCGAGGGCCACGCCCGAGCCGGCGAGCACGTTGCGCCAGTCGAGGGCGGCGGCCACGTACACGAACAGCCACACCGTGAGGAGGTTGCCGAGCGTGCCGAAGTTGCGCTCGGCCGCGCCGAGGACGATGCGCCGGTGGCGCGCGGTGAGCCCGAAGATGAGGGTCGCGAAGACCGGCGAGTAGCGCAACGAGTGCGTGATCGCCACGAGCAGCACCACGGCGATCGCGAAGGCGAGGGTGATGCCGTGCCCGCGCGTGCCCAGCCGGGAGATGAGCGTGGGCACGCCCACGCCGAAGAGCGCCCCGATCGCCCCGGAGAAGAGGAACACGAGCGCGCCATCCCACACCGCGTTGGGCAGGTCGCCCGACTTGGTGAGGATCGAGTAGCCGACGATCGCCTTGAAGGCGAGGACCGCGAGGACGCAGTTGAAGGCCGTCAGGTGCAGCACGCGCTCGGTGACCTGGCCCGAGCTCGACTGCTCGTTCACCACGCGCACCACCGCGGCCGGCGACGCCGACATGGCGAGGGCGGACACGAGCAGCGCCGGGATCTGGCTCGTGCCCAGCAGCGAGGTCACCGCGAACACCACGCCGAAGGTGCCCGCCGATTCCACCGCCGAGGTGAGCGCGATCCACGGGTTCACGCGCAGCCAGCCGAGGTTGATGCGGTATCCGAGCTCGAAGAGGATGAGGCCGAGGGCCACGTTCGCCAGCGCGGAGGTCGCGCCCGCATCGGGCTGCGGCAGGAACCCCGCCTGCGAATGGGCGAGCGCGAAGCCCACGATCCCGTAGGTCGAGATCCGCGGCACCCGCAGCCTGTGGAAGGCGACTTCCCCGGCCACCCACGCGATGGCGAGCACGAAGGGCCAGTTCAGCTCGGGCGGCGGAGGCCAGATCTCGGGCATCGGGGACGGGAGGGGAGCGCGGGCCGCTCGGGCCCGCGCGGGAAGAAGAAAGCCGCGGCATGGTGACCGCGGCAAGAAGAGGCCCCTGCTCGAAGCGCTCTCCGAAGGAAATCCGGGGTCGGGCGATGCTTTTGTGCAAAACTATCGCGAACCATACCAAAGGCGGGAGGGGCAGCGCAACCGTGAATCGCGAGCGGCACCCGGCCGCGGCCCGGCGGGCGAGGATGCTCGAGGTGCTGCGGCAGTTCCGAATCCTCCTGCGGTCGATCCAGAACCACTACGCGAGCCTCGAGAGCCGTTCCGGCCTCGGGGGCGCGCTCGTCTGGGCGCTCGCCGAGGTGGCCGCGCATCGGCGCGCGACCGTGGGCGAGCTCGCGCACGCGCTCGCGGTGCACTTGTCCACCGCGAGCAACGCCGTGCGCCGGCTCGAGTCCCTGGGGCTCGTTACCCGCGAGCGCGAGGCCGGGGACCAGCGGGTCGTGCACGTGGCGATCACCGCCGAAGGCCGGCGGCTGCTCAGGCGCGTGCCCACGCCGGCGGCGGGGATCCTGCAGCAGGCGCTGCTCGAGCTGCCGGCCGTGCGCCTGCGCGCGCTGCAGCGCGAGCTCGACGGGCTGCTGCGCGCGGTGGCGGTCGAGGACCACGAGGCCGGTGCGGTTCCGCTCGCCGAGCTGCTCGCGCCGCCCGCGCCCGGGAGCGCGCGCCGCAAGCGCGCCCGGGCCTCATGAGGCGTGCGCGCGTTCGGCGGGAGCCCGCGCGACTTGCGTGCCGCCCAGGTCGGCCTCGGCGCGCAGCCGCGGCAGGTGTCCCGGGTACTCGCGCTGCAGGAAGTCCACCAGCCCCTCGCGCAGCTTGCAGCGCAGGTCCCAGTTGAGGCTGGCGTTCTCCGAGGAGGCGAGCGCGCGCAACTGCATGGCGCGCTCGTTTACGTCGGTCACCTGCAGCACCTGCACCCGCCGGTCCCACTCGGGCGCCGCCTCGCACAGGCGCTCGAGCTCGGCGCGCAGCGGCGCGAGCGGGGTCGTGTAGTCGACCCAGAGGAAGACGGTCCCGATGATCTGCGAGGAGCTGCGCGTCCAGTTCTGGAACGGGTGCTCGATGAACCACTGCAGGGGCACGACCAGGCGGCGCTCGTCCCAGATCTTCACGACCACGTAGGCGCCCGTGATTTCCTCCACGCGTCCCCATTCGCCCTCGACGATGAGCACGTCGTCGATGCGGATGGGCTGCGTGAACGCGATCTGCAGCCCGGCGATCACGTTGCCGAGCACGGGCCGCGCGGCGAAGCCCGCCACGAGCCCCGCCATGCCGGCCGAGGCGAGCAGCGTGGCGCCGAACTGGCGCACCCCGGGGAACGTGATCAGGGCCGCGGCCACCCCGAAGATGAGGGCGAAGGTCTTGAGCGTGCGCCCGAGCACGCGCGCCTGGGTGCGAAGGCGCCGGGCCTCGAGGTTGTCCCGCACGTCGGAGGGATTGAGCCGGACCACGATCTCGACCAGCGCCTCGATCGCGCCCAGGGCGAGCCACGTGACCGCGCCGATGAACAGCAGCCCGACCGCGTGCCGGATCGACGAGATCGAGGGGAACTCGGGCACCGCCGCCTGCAGCACCAGGCCCACGGCGGCGAACACGAGCACCCAGCGCGCCGGCGCGCGCACGTGGCGCAGCACGAGCGAGCCGATCTCGTGGAAGCGCAGGATGCGCCCGATCACCGCGGCGCCGATCGCGTGCGCGACGAGCGCCACGGCGATCGCGCCGACCAGCGCGATCAGCAGGTCGATCCAGGGGGTGCCGGTGAATGCGAGGAGCGCGTTCAAGCCGAGTGTGGGTCCGTGCGTTGCGTTGAGGGAGGTTCGGCGCGGGGCGCCGGATGCGGGCGGGAGGGCTTCGGCGGTGCGGTGCGCGCCCCCGCAGCGGGCGGGGCGCCTGCCGTCCCGATGCGGTTGCGGCAAAAGCTTCCGCAACCTTACCAAAAGCCCGTCCGCCGGCGCAACCTCGCGCCGTTGCCGGGGCCGCAGGCATGCGATACATTCGCCGGGACCGCCGGAACATCGCGCCGCGACAAAACTGGCGGCGCCCCCGCTTTTGATGCGATAGTACGGCCTCGAGGGCCGAGCCCCGACGCCCGTCGGTGCCAGAGCGCGGAACACCGTGTCACGCGGCCCCCCGAGTCCCGGCAGCATCGAAGACAACGGCGATAAAACGAGGAGGATGGACATGAGGACCAGCACCAGCGCAATCGCGCAGGCAGTCGCGGCCGCGGCAATTTGCGGCGCGGCCGTCCTGCCCCTGCAGGCGGGCGCCGCCGACACGATCACAGCTCGGCTCCGCGATCTCGATTACCGGCAAGTACTCGCAGGAAGGCAAGAACGCGAGGACGGCTACGAGTTCGCGGTCAAGCGATCAACGAGATGGGCGGCGTGAAGATCGACGGCAAGACGCTACAAGCTCGAGATGAAGTACTACGACGACGAGTCCACGCCCGCGCGTACCGCCCAGCTGCTCGAGCGGCTCATCAACCAGGACGGCATCAAGTACGTGCTCGGGCCCTACGGCTCGGGCCCGACGAAGGCCGCCGCGCCCGTGACCGAGAAATACAAGATCCCGATGGTCGAGGCCGAGGGCGCGTCGCGCTCCCTCTTCACCCAGGGCTACAAGCTACCTCTTCGCGGCCCTGTCGACCTCGGAGCAGTACCTCTCGCCGGTGATCGACCTCGCCGCCGAGCTCGCCGAGAAGAACGGCAAGAAGCCCGGCGACATCAAGATCGCGATGGCGTTCGAGAACGATCCCTTCTCGCTGGACGTGCGCGCCGGGGTGGTCGACCGGATCAAGCACTTCGGCATGAAGATCGTGGTCGACGACAAGATGCCGCGCGACCTGTGCGACATCTCCGCCACGCTCACGAAGATCAAGGCCCTGCGGCCCGACATCATCGTGTTCTCCGGCCACAGCAAGGGCGCGACCACCGCGACCCGGCAGATGGGCGAGATGGGCGTGTAACGCGCCGACGTCGTCGCCATGACGCACTGCGAGTCGGCCGACTCGTCGGCAAGTTCGGCAAGGCCGCGGAGGGCATCCTCTGCCCGACCCAGTGGGCCGAGACCCTCAAGTACCAGGACCCGATCATGGGCACGGCGATGGACTACAACAAGGCGTTCCTGGCCGCGCACTCCGAGTACAAGAAGGTGCCGTACCAGGTCGCGCAGGCCTCGGCGGCCATCGAGATCTGGGCCGACGCGTTCCAGCGCGCGAGCAGCCTCGACCCGCAGAAGCTGCGTGACGCGCTGGCCGCGACGGACCTGGACACCTTCTACGGCCACATCAAGTTCAGCCCGGCGGGCAACAACATCTCCAAGCCGATGGTGCTGCGCCAGATCCAGGACGGGAAGTACGTGGTGGTGGCGCCGACCAAGTACGCGGCGGACCCCGTCGTGTACCCGCGCAAGGCCGGCCGCTAAGAAGCGGCGTTTCCCGCGTCAGCCAGGAGGAGGAGGAGGCGCCGGCCCCACGGGGCCGGCGCCATACGCGCGCCATGTGGGACAACATCCAGATCCTGACGACCGCACCGGTCTTCAACATCCAGCTGCTGCTCAACGGCCTGTCGATCGGGGCCATCTTCGCGCTCGCCGCCTACGGCCTCGCGCTCGTGTGGGGCGTGACGAGCGTGAAGAACCTGGCGCAGGGCGACATGGTGATGATCGGCGGCTACCTCGCCTACCTGCTGTCGAAGCACGGCGTGCACCCGATCGTGGCGATCGTGCCGGTGGTGGCGATCATGTTCGTGTTCGGGTGGATCCTGTACGTGCTGATCATCCGGCGCGTGATCCAGCTCGACCTCTTCACCTCGCTGCTCGCGACCTTCGGGCTCGCGATCACGATCCAGCAGACGCTCAACCTCATCTTCGGCCCCGAGGTGCGGACCATCAACTCGGGCTTCGGGCGCTTCGAGCTCTTCGGCGGGATGGTGGACATCACCCAGATCCGGCTCATCGCGATCGGGATGTGCATCCTGCTCGCCGTCGGCATGGTCCTCTTCCTGCAGCAAGAGCCGCATGGGCCAGGCGATCCGCGCCACGGCGCAGGACCCGCGGGCGGCGCGCGTGCTCGGCGTCAACACCGACCGCGTCTACGCGCTCACCTTCTCGATCAACGCGGCGATCTGCGGGGCGGCCGGGGTGATGATCGCGATGATCTGGGTGATCCAGCCGTTCTACGGCATCGCCTACTCGGTGCGCGCCTTCGTGATCGTGACCGCCGCCGGGCTGGGCAACCTGCCCGCCGTGATCGTCGACCGCGCTCGGGCTGGGCGTGGTCGAGCAGTACAGCGGCTTCGTGCTCGGCGCGCAGTTCCAGCAGGCCACCGTGGTCGGCCTGCTGCTCGCCATCCTGATCTGGCGCCAGCTGGCGCTCCAGCGCCACCGGATGGCCCTGCAATGAGAGGCCGCTCGCTCGCGGGGCACCTGGCGATCCTCGCCGCGGGCCTCGCCGCCCCGTTCGTCTTCCCCGCCCACTCGGTCCAGTTCGCGATCTTCTGGATCTTGGTGCTCTTCGCCCAGACCTGGGACACGATGGGCGGGCAGATGGGCTACAACTCGCTGGGCAACATCACGTTCTTCGGCCTCGGGATGTACGTCTGCGCCCTCACCCAGATCGGCCTGTACTACAACATCGGCGAGTACACCGCGGCCAACGGCGCGATCAAGATCGACTTCACGACGATGGAGTACTTCAAGGGGCTCTTCGCTCGGGCTCCTGCTGGGGGCGATCATCCCCGTCTTCGTGGCGGCGATCCTCTGTGGGTGCTCTTCGGGCTGCGCGGGCCGTACTTCGCGATCGGCACGCTCGGCGTGGCCATCGCCGCGGCCGAGCTCACCAACGCCTGGGGCTGGGTCGGCGGCGGGCAGCGGGATCTCGATGCCGGTCTTCCCCGGCGGCCCCGGGATGCGCGAGCGCTTCTTCTACTTCGCCTGCATGGTCGCGGCGGTGCTCTGCTACCTCTTCCTGCGGTGGCTGTACTCGACGCGCTTCAGCCTCGCCCTCAACGCCATCCGCGACGACGAGGACAAGGCCGAGGCGCTCGGCCTGCACACGGGCCGCTACAAGATGGTCGCCTGGTCGGTCTCGGCCTTCTTCCTCGGCATCGCCGGGGGCGCTGTTCGGCAACATGACCGGATTCATCGAGCCCCTCGAGACCGCGTATCCCACGCTCACCTTCGGCATCTTCATGGTCGCGATGACGCTGCTGGGCGGCAAGGGCACGCTCTGGGGGCCGATCATCGGCGCGACCGTGTTCTACACGCTGCGCGAGGTGACCTGGACCTACCTCCTCGGCTGGCAGTACATCGCCCTGGGCCTGCTCATCATCGTGAACGTGGTCTTCTTCCAGCAGGGCATCCTCGGCTGGATCCGCGCCCGCAGCCCGCAATGGTTCGGCGTGCGGGTGGACGAGGGGCGCGCCAAGGCGCGCGAGGCGACGAAGCGCGGGCGCATGAGCGGGCCGATCATCGAGGTGCAGCGACGTCACCAAGGCCTACGGCGGCGTCGTCGCCAACCACGACGTCAGCCTCAAGGTCGAGCCGGGCACCATCACCGGCCTCATCGGTCCCAACGGCTCCGGCAAGACGACGCTCTTCAACTCGATCGTCGGCCAGCACCCGATCGACTCCGGCTCCATCCTCTTCGAGGGGCGCGAGATCTCCCACATGGGGGTGCAGCAGATCGCCCGCCTCGGGATGCTGCGCACCTTCCAGCAGACGCGCGTCTTCGCCAAGATGGACTGCATCCAGAACCTCACGATCTCGCTGCCCCACCGCGACGGCGAGTGGCGCGACATGTTCCGCCCCTACCCGCCGGAAGTGGTGGACAAGGCCGAGCACCTGCTCGAGTTCGTGGGCCTGTACTCGAAGCGCCGGCTCGCCGCCGGGTCGCTCTCGTTCGGCCAGCAGAAGCTGCTGGAATTCGCGATGGCGCTCATGAACGAGCCGAAGGTGCTGCTGCTCGACGAGCCCACGGCCGGCATCAACCCCACGCTCATCAACGGGCTCATCGACCGGCTGAAGCGCGCCAACCGCGACTTCGGCATCACGCTCTTCGTGATCGAGCACAACATGCGGGTGATCATGAACCTCGCGCAGCACATCTACTGCATGGCCTTCGGGCAGGTGCTCGCCTCCGGCGCGCCCTCCGAGGTGCGCGACGACCCGCGCGTGATCGACGCCTACCTGGGGGCCCACGCATGAGCGCGGGAACGCCCTCGCCCGCCGAGGAGGCGAAGCGCCGGGCGGCCGGCTACCACGAGGGCGAGGTCGACGTCGTCCTCTCGGTCGACGAGGTCGCGGCCCAGGCCGAGGCGCTGCGCGCCGAGATCCCCGAGGAGCGGCTGCTCTCGCTCGCGCACGGCGAGCCCTTCCTGTCGATCCGCGGCCTGCGCGCCGGCTACGGCAACATGGAGATCCTCCACGGGTTCACCCTGCACGTGGCCCGCGGCCAGTCGCTGTGCCTCATCGGGCCGAACGGCGCGGGCAAGTCCACGGTGCTGCACTCGGTCTACGGCTTCACGCGCATCTTCGGCGGCGAGGTGACGGTGGGGCAGGGCGGCGCCCGGCGCGACATCACGCGCCTGAATCCCGACCGCAAGCTGAAGGAGGCGAAGATCGCCTACATCCTCCAGGACAAGTCGGTGTTCCCCGACATGACGGTCGAGGAGAACCTGCTGATGGGCGGGTTCCTGCTGCACTCGCACGCGAAGGCCAGGGCCGCCGCCGAGCGCGTGTTCGACAAGTACGAGCGCCTGGCCGCGCGGCGCAAGCACCCGGCCAAGGTGCTCTCGGGCGGGGAGCGCCGGCTGCTCGAGATCTCGCGCGCGCTCGTGATGGAGCCCGACGTGCTGCTGGTCGACGAGCCGTCCATCGGCCTGGAGCCGCGCTTCATCGACATGGTGTTCGAGATCCTGCGCGGCCTGCAGAAGGACGAGGGCAAGACGATCCTCATGGTCGAGCAGAACGCCAAGAAGGGCCTCGAGTTCGCCGACCTCGGGTACGTGCTCGTCTCGGGCGAGACCGCCCTCGCCGGCCCGGGCGCCGAGCTGCTCGAGAACCCCGAGGTCGGCCGGCTCTTCCTCGGCGGCTAGCCGGCCTTGGCCCCGCGCCGCGCTTCCGGCGCCGAGCGCGAGGCGCTCGCGGTGGCGGGCCGCGAGGTGGCCCTCACCCATCCCGGCAAGGTGCTCTTCCCGAAGCCGGGCTACACCAAGCGCGACCTCGTCCTCTACTACCTCGCGGTGGCCGAGGGCGCGCTGCGCGGCTGCGGCGGGCGGCCCAACATGCTCGTGCGCTACCCCGACGGCGTGGGCGGGAAATTCTTCTACCAGAAGCGCGCGCCGGCCTCGCGCCCGCCGTGGGTCGAGGTGGTGGCGCTGCGCTTCCCGTCCGGGCGCGTGGCCGAGGAGGTCGTGCCGCGGGGTCCGGCGGACCTCGCGTGGATGGCGAACCTGGCCTGCCTCGAGCTGCATCCCCATCCCGTGCGCGCCGAGGACCTCGAGCACCCCGACGAGATGCGCGTGGATCTCGATCCGGTGCCGGGGGTGAGGTTCGCGCAGGTGCGCCGCGTGGCGCTCGTGGTGCGCGAGGCGCTCGCGCAGTTCGGCCTGGCGGGATGGCCGAAGACCTCCGGCAAGCGCGGCATCCACGTGAGCGTGCGCATCGCGCCGCGCTGGACGTACGACGAGGTGCGGCGCGCCGCGCTCGCCCTGTCGCGCGAGGTGGAGCGGCGCGTGCCGAAGCTGGCGACCACCCGCTGGTGGAAGGAGGAGCGCCACGGCGTCTTCCTCGACTACAACCAGAACGCGCGCGACCGCACCGTGGCCGGCGCCTACTCGGTGCGGCCCACGCCCGATGCGCGCGTCTCGGCGCCCCTGGCGTGGGACGAGGTGGACGCGTGCGACCCGCGCGATTTCACGCTCGCCACCATGCCCGCGCGCTACGCCGAGCGCGGCGATCTGCTCGCCGGCGTCGACGCGGCGCCGTGCTCGCTCGAGGCGCTGCTCGAGCGCGTGCGCCGGGAGGAGCGCGAGGGGCTGGGAGACGCGCCGTGGCCGCCGCAGTACGCGAAGCGCCCGGGCGAGCCGAGGCGGGCGCCGCCCTCGCGCCGCCGGGGCGCTTCGGCCCCGCCCCGAACACCTTCTCGAGGTCGAAAGGGGTCGTGACCTCGAGCTGGTCGTAGCGGCAGTCCGCGGGCCGCCTGTCGGGACGCCAGCGCACGAACACCGCCGCGTGGCGGAAGCGCATGCCCTGCAGGTGGTCGTACCGCACCTCGCACACCCGCTCGATGCGCAGCGGCTCCCACGACAGGTCCTTGCCCGCGCTCCAGCGGCTGTGCCCGCCGGGCATGCGCGTGCCGCCCGCGTCGGCCTCGGCCCACCCGCGCCACGGATGCCCCGCGAGCGCGTCGCGGCGCAGGGGCGCGAGCTCGCGGGCGAGCGCGCGGCGGCGCGCCATCGGGAACGACGAGGCCACGCCCACGTGGTGCAGCTCGCCGGCGTCGTCGTAGAGGCCGAGCAGCAGCGAACCCACCACGCCCTCGCCCTGCTTGTGCCAGCGCAAGCCGGCGACCACGCAGTCGGCGGTGCGCACGTGCTTCACCTTGATCATCGCGCGCTTGCCCGGCTCGTACGGAAGGTCGGCGAGCTTGGCCACGACGCCGTCGAGCCCGGCGCCCTCGAAGCGGTCGAGCCACTCGCGCGCCACCCCGCGGTCGCGCGTCATCGGCGTGAGGTACAGCGGGGGCGCGGCCTTCGCCAGCGCCTTCTCGAGCCGCGCGCGGCGCTCGGCCTGGTGCCGGTGGCGGATGTCGCGCCCGCCGAGGGCCAGCGCGTCGAACGCTACGAAGGCCGCCGGCTGCTCGCGCGCGAGCTTCGCCACCCGCGAGGCGGCCGGATGCAGCCGCAGCTGCAGCGCGTCGAAGTCGAGCCCGCGGGGGCCGACGATCACGATCTCGCCGTCGAGCACGCCCCCCGCGGCACCCGCTCGAGCAGCGCCGCGTGCAGCTCGGGGAAGTAGCGGTCGAGCGGGCGCCCGTCGCGGCTCTGGATGTAGAGCGCGTCCGCCGCCGCGGAAGACGAGCGCGCGGAAGCCGTCCCACTTCGGCTCGTAGAGGAGCCCCTCGTCCTCGGGCAGCCCGGCGCCGATCTTCGCGAGCATCGGCGCCACGGGCGGGGCGATCACGAAGGGCTGGGCGCGCGCATCCATGGCGTCTGGTCAGAAGCGCGGCCTGGCGACAAGTTCCGACGCGTCCCGGCGCGCGGCCCAGGCCGGGCGCCGGGTTTACCATCCGGTGCAGGAACGCGACCCGCCCGCATCTCCCTTTCACCCGTCGAGGAGCCGCCATGGACACCGCCACCGCCGCCCGCGAGTACGACAACCACATCGGGGGAGCGCGCGTGCCGCCGGCCGGGGGCCGGCGCTTCGCCGCCACCAACCCGGCCACGGGCGAGGTGTGGGGACGCTTCGCCGACTCCGGCAAGGCCGACGTCGATCGCGCGGTGCGCGCCGCGCGCGCCGCCTTCGAGGGCCCGTGGGCACGCCTCTCGCCCACGCGGCGCGGGCGCCTGCTCATGGCCTGGGGCGACCGGATCGCGGACAACGCCGAGGCGATCGCCACGATCGAGACGCAGCAGAACGGCAAGCTCCTGGCCGAGATGCGCGCCCAGGCGCGGGTGGTGAAGGACTGGCTCTACTACTTCGGCGGCCTCGCCGACAAGGTCGAGGGTCGCGTGATCCCGCTCGAGCGCGCGAGCATCCTCAACTACACGCTGCGCGAGCCCCTCGGCGTGGTCGGCGCGATCGTGCCGTGGAATTCGCCCACGTTCCTCACCATCATGACCGTGGCGCCGGCCCTCGCCGCCGGCAACACGATCGTGCTCAAGCCCTCGGAGGTCACCTCGGGCTCGGCCTTCGAGCTCGCCCGGCTCGCCGAGGAGGCGGGCGTGCCGCCGGGCGTGGTGAACGTCGTGACCGGCGCGCGCGAGGCGGGCGAGGCGCTGGTCGAGCACCCGGGGGTCGCGAAGATCGCGTTCACGGGCAGCGAATCGGGCGGCAAGTCGATCGCGGCGAAGTGCGGCGCGCGGCTCGCGTCGTGCACGCTCGAGCTGGGCGGCAAGAGCCCGAACATCGTCTTCGGCGACGCGAACCTCGACCAGGCGGAAGCCGGCGTGCTCGCGGGCATCTTCGCCGCGGCGGGGCAGACGTGCGTGGCCGGCTCGCGCGCCTACGTGCACGAGAGCGTCTACGACGAGATGCGCGAGCGGCTCGTCGCCCGCGCGAAGCGCATCCGCCTGGGTGATCCCCTCGCGCAGGACACGCAGATGGGGCCGGTGGCCACCGCCGCGCAGCTCGCCAAGGACGAGGCGATGCTCGCGCGCGCGGTCGAGGAGGGCGCGCAGGTGCTGACCGGCGGGCGCCGCGCGAGCGTCCCCGGCCTCGAGCGCGGCCTGTTCTTCGAGCCGACCATCCTCGCCGGCCTGGCGCCGGAGCACCACGTCATGCGCGAGGAGGTCTTCGGGCCGGTGCTGGGCCTCACGCCCTTCCGCGACGAGGCGCAAGTCGTGCGGCTCGCCAACGCGACCCGCTTCGGGCTCGCGGCCGGCGTCTGGACCCGGGAGCTGTCTCGTGCCCACCGCATGGCGCGCGCGCTCGAGGCCGGCACGGTGTGGATCAACACCTATCGGGCGCTCACCTTCAACTCGCCTTTCGGCGGCTACAAGGCGAGCGGGATCGGCCGGGCCAACGGCATCGAGTCGATCGACCAGTACCTGCAGACGAAGAGCGTGTGGTGCGAGCTTTCCGAGGAGGTCCAGGACCCGTTCGTCCTGCGCACCTAGGGAACCGCCCCCGGCGGGCACCGTCCCAAGGGGGCATGGACTGGCCCGCCGTCGCCGCCGTCATCGTCACCATCGCCGCGCTCGCGAGCTTCGTGAACGCGCGCTGGCTGCGCATTCCGTCGACCATCGGGCCGATGGCGATCACGCTGGCGGTCTCGCTGGCGCTCGTGCTCGTGGCGCGCTTCACCGCCGTGGACGTGCGCAAGCCGTTCGAGTTCGTGCTGGGGATCGACTTCCGCACGCTGCTGCTCTCGGGGCTGCTGCCGTTCGTCTTCTTCGCCGGCGCGCTCAACGTGAAGCGCGACCTGCTGCGCGAGCAGGCGCCCGCGGTGGCCGCCCTCGTGCTCGTGGGCGTGGCGATCTCGGCCACGCTCGTGGGCGCACTCCTCTGGGAGGCCGCGCAGGCGCTCGGCATGTCGCTCACGTTCCCGCAGGCGCTGCTCTTCGGCGCGCTCATCGCGCCCACGGACCCGGTCGCGGTGCTCGGCATCCTGCGCGACGCGAAGACGCCGAGGGCCCTCGAGGGAATCATGTCCGGCGAGGCGCTGCTCAACGACGGCGTGGGCGTGGTGCTCTTCCTCGCCCTCTTCGGCGTGGCGGTGGAGGGCGAGCCGGCGAGCCTCGCCGCGATCGGCGGCGACTTCCTGCGCGAGGCCGTGGGCGGCGTCGCCTTCGGTCTCGCGCTGGGCGGGCTGGGCTACCTGGCGCTGCGCGCGGTGGACGACTACCCGGTCGAGATCCTCATCACCCTCGCCATCGCCGCCGGCGGCTACACCGCGGCCAACGCGATCGGCGTCTCGGGCCCGCTCGCGACGGTCGCCGCCGGCCTCGTCATCGGCGGCGTGGGACGGCGCGCCGGCATGTCGGAGCGCACGCGGACCAAGCTCGACTCGTTCTGGCACTCGATCGACGAGATGCTGAACGTGGTCGTGTTCATGCTCGTCGGCCTCGAGATGATGGTGGTCGCGGTGGACATGCGCCATCTCGCCCTGGGGGCGGTGGCGATCCCCGTGGTGCTCCTGGCGCGGTGGGTGAGCGTCGCGCTGCCGCTCGCGGCCATCGGCGCTCGGCGGCGCTTCCCCCGCGGCACCTCGCGCCTGCTCGCCTGGGCCGGGCTGCGCGGGGCGATCTCGATCGCGCTCGCGCTGTCGCTGCCCGCCGGAGCGCTGCGCGACACGCTGCTCACGGCGACCTACCTGGTGGTCCTCTTCTCCGTGCTCGTGCAGGGGCTCACGCTCGGGCGCGTGGCGCGGCACCTCGCCCCGTCTTCGGCGCCGCAATCCCCTCGATCATGACGTCGAGGCACGCGGGCCGTCCCGAGGCGAGGGCGCGCCGGGCGGCGGCGACGAGCGCCGCGGCGTCGTCCACGCGCTCGCCGTAGCCGCCGAAGGCCGCCGCCACGTCGGCATGGCGCGTCGGCAGCAGCTCGCATCCGACGGTGCGGCCGTAGTCGCGCAGCTGGATCTGGTGCTCGGCGTTCCAGCGCGCGTCGTTGCCGACCACGAGGACGAAGGACAGCCCGTGGCGCACCGCGGTGTCGATCTCCGCGGGGTGGAAGCCGAAGGTGCCGTCGCCGAGGAACGCGATGACGGGCGCGCCGGGACGCGCCATCGCGGCGGCCGCGGCGAAGGGAATCGCCGCCCCGATCGATCCGGCCACGCCGTTGACGACGCGCTCGGACGCGGCGAGGCACGCCTGGGCCCACTGCCCGAACTCGCCGCCGTCGCACACGAGCACCGCGTCGGGATGCGCGTCGAGCAGCGCCTGCAGCGGGCGGGTGGCCTGCACGGGATGGAGCCGCCCCGCTCGCGGCGCGCGCGCCTCGCTCCACGCGGGCGGCCGGTACGCGACGGCCTCGCCCACCTCTGCGCGCCACGAGGCGTCGGCACGGGCGCTTCCCGCCGCCCGCGCGAGCGCCTCGAGCGCCGCGCCCGGCTCGGCGAGCGCCGAGAGCGCGAGCCGCGGCCCCACGGCGGCGAGCGTGCGCCCGATCTCGGCGGCATCGGCGTCGACCTGCAGGAACTCGCAGGCGGGATCGAAGGCGCTCGCGCCCCCGTAGCGCAGAGTGAAGTCGAGGCGCTTGCCCGCGAGGAGCACGCAGTCGGCGCGCGCGAGCGCCTCCGGGAAGGCGCCCAGGCTCGGGTCGGCCATGCCGCGCGGGCTTTCCATCGCCACCGCCGGCACGCCGGTCGCCTCCGCGAGCGCGGCCAGCCGCTCGCGGCCGCGGCGCGTGGCCAGCGCCGGCCCGCCGAGGATCACCGGGCGGCGCGCGCGGGCGAGGCGCGCGAGGAGCGCCTCGGCCGCCGCGGCGGGCAGCGGCATCGGGGCGGGCGCGAAGTCGAGCGCGCCCGGTGCCGGGGCGGCGTCCTCGAGGACGTCGACCGGCAGGCTCAGGTGCACGGGACCCGGACGGCCGGAGCGCGCGATGCGCACGGCGCGGGCGAAGTCGGCGGCGACACCGTCGGCCGAGGCGCAGGTCCACGACGCCTTGCACAGCGGCTCGGCGATGCGCGCCTGGGCCATTTCCTGGAAGGCGCCGCGGCCCAGCTCGCCGTGGGGCGCGTGGCCCGAGAGGAGCACCACCGGCGCCTCGGCCATGGCCGCCGTGTAGAGCGCGGAGACGGCGTTCGCGTGGCCCGGCCCGCCGGTGACCAGCGCCACGCCCACCTCGCCCGTGAGGCGCGCCCAGGCATCGGCCATGTGCACCGCCGCCGCCTCGTGGCGCACGTGCACGAGCGCCACGCCGCGGCCGATCGTGGCGTCGAAGAGCGGCATCACGTGGTTGCCCGAGAGCGTGAACAGGCGCGCGACGCCGGCGGCGCCGAACGCGGCGACGAGGGCGTCCGAGCCGCGATTGCCGGTCTGGACCATCTGGAACCTCCGTGCGATTCGAGCCCGCGATTGTCGCCGATAATACGGGGATGAAAATCGTCGACATCCGCGAAAAGACCCTTCCCATCAGCTCACCCATCCGCAACGCGTACATCGACTTCTCGAAGATGACGCTGTCGCTCGTGGCCGTGGTCACCGACGTGGTGCGCGACGGCCGGCCGCTCGTGGGGTACGGCTTCAACTCGAACGGGCGCTACGGGCAGGGCACCCTCATGCGCGAGCGCTTCATCCCGCGCGTGCTCGAGGCCGATCCCGCGACCCTCGTGTGCGACGACGGGACGAACCTCGACCCGCACCGGATCTGGGCGTGCATGTTCACGAACGAGAAGCCCGGGGGCCACGGCGAGCGCTCGGTGGCCATGGGCACCATGGACATGGCGGTGTGGGACGCGGTGGCGAAGATCGCGGGCAAGCCGCTCTTCCGGCTGCTCGCCGAGCGCTACGGCGACGGCGAGGCCGACCCCCGCGTCTTCGTCTACGCGGCCGGCGGCTACTACTACCCCGGCAAGGACCTCGGGGCGCTGCAGGACGAGATGCGCGGCTACCTCGCGCGCGGCTACACCGTGGTGAAGATGAAGATCGGCGGGGCGAGCCTCGACGAGGACCGGCGGCGCATCGAGGCGGTGCTCTCGATCCTGGGCCCGGGGCAGCGCCTCGCGGTGGACGCCAACGGCCGCTTCGACCTCGATACCGCGATCGCCTACGCGAAGGCGCTCTCGGGCCATGGCCTCTTCTGGTACGAGGAGCCGGGCGACCCGCTCGACTACGAGCTGCAGGCCGCGCTCGCCGCGTACTACGAGGGTCCGATGGCCACGGGCGAGAACCTCTTCTCGATGCAGGACGCGCGCAACCTCGTGCGCTACGGCGGCATGCGCCCGGACCGCGACTGGCTGCAGTTCGACTGCGCGCTGTCGTACGGGCTGGTGGAGTACCTGCGCACGCTCGCGATGCTGCGCGAGCACGGCTGGTCGCGCTCGCGCTGCATTCCCCACGGCGGCCACCAGATGTCGCTCAACATCGCCGCGGGCCTGGGCCTCGGCGGCAACGAGTCGTACCCCGATCTCTTCCAGCCCTTCGGCGGCTTCCCCGACGGCGTGCGCGTGGAGGAGGGATACGTGACGATGCCCGAGCTGCCGGGCATCGGCTTCGAGGGAAAGTCGGACCTCTGCCGGGTGATGCGCGAGCTGGCGGCGTGAGGCGCCGGCGCTGCGGGGCGCCGGCGAGCGGGAGAGGCTAGCGCGTCCCGTTGCGCGCCGGGAGCGGGCCGCGGAGGGCGACGCCCTCCTGCATCCCCAGGCACCCCGCGCCGAATCCGCCGCACGCCTCGCGCCCGGCACGGCGCTCCACGCATTCCTCGCACGCGCGGGCGAGGCCGAAGCGCGGGCCGGCGATCGCGCCGATCACCGCGAACTCGAAGAATCCGGACATGGCATCTCCTCCTGGGATCGATGCCCCCACCTTATGCCCGGGACCGGCGCGCGGTTTGATCGGCGTCAATGCGGGCCACGCACCCTATTTTCCGGCGCCCTCGTGCGCCTCGCCGCCCGTGCCTTCTCCGGATTTGCCCTGCGCCGCGTGGCCTTCCCCCGACGGGCCTTCGGTCGTCGCCTCGCCTTCCTTGCCCTGCGCGCCTTCCTTGCCGCCGTGCGCGAGCTGGGCATACTGCTCCGCCGACATTTTCGGCATCGCCTCGATGAAGGCGACGATCTTCCAGAGCGTCGCATCGTCGTGCACCGCGCCCCATGCGGGCATGCCCGTCATCTTCACGCCGTGTTTCGCCACCCAGAACAGCTCCTCGGGCTTCCACTCCTTCGAGGCCCGTCCCAGCTCCGGCGGATCGGGGCGCATGCCCTTCGCGAGCTCGCCCGGCTTCACGCCCGGCGCGCCGTGGCACTGCTCGCACTCCTCGCCGAAGTCGTGCGCGCCCTCGCGGACCATGGCCGGATCGTCGAGGGCCGGCGCCTGGATGCCCTTCGCGTGCGCCTTCACAGAGTGCTCGAAGGTCGTATCGAGGAACGATCGCATCCACGGCGTGTGCGGGTCGCTCGCCGCGACGTTGTACCCGCCCGAGTATGCATAGGCGTACGCCGCGATCGCCAGCACGACGAGCGTCACGATGGCCGTCACGATGATCTTCATCCTGATCCTCCGTTCGTAAGAGTTACCTCGATGGCCGAAGCGGGCCGCGCGGCCGACAGCGCGCCGCAAGCTCGCGCTACGCGCGAATGCGCGTTCGCCGATACGCCGCTGGGAACTCGGGCAGGCGTGCGAGTTCCATGGATGCATGGCGCAGGTCTTCCATCCGGGCGCGGTCCTCGCGCTGAAGCTCGTCTTCCTCGGCGCTCTGGTGCTCGGCGTGGCCGGCGGCGTGACCTGGTACAAGGGCCTGCACGCGCCGCCCAAGCCGGGAGACGCGCCCACGCAGCCGATTCCCTTCAGCCACAAGCACCACGTGAGCGACGACGGCATCGACTGCCGCTACTGCCACGACGCGGTGGAGAAGGCGGCCTTCGCGGGCATTCCCGCGACCGGCGTGTGCATGACCTGCCACTCGCAGCTCTTCACGCAGGCCCCGCTGCTCGAGCCGCTGCGGCGCAGCGCGGCCACCGGCGAGCGGCTGCGCTGGGTGCGCGTGCACCGGTTGCCGGACTTCGTCTACTTCGATCATTCGATCCATGTCGCCAAGGGCGTGGCGTGCATCGAGTGCCACGGCCGCGTCGACCGCATGCCGCTCACGCGCCCGGTGGCCTCGCTCGAGATGCAGTGGTGCCTCGGCTGCCACCGCGACCCGGGCCCGCACCTGCGTGCGCCCTCGCAGGTTTTCGACATGACGCCCACGCCCCGGCGCAGCCCCGAGGAGAACGCGCGGCTCGTGAAGGCCGCGCACCTGCTGTCGCTGCGGCGGCGCACCGACTGCTCGACCTGCCACCGATGACGAGCGACGAACGCCCGCTCTTCTGGCGCAGCCTCGAGGAGCTCGCCCCCGAGGCGCCCGACGCCGACGCGGCCACCCCGGTGGGGTTCTCCACCTCGCGGCGCGACTTCCTGCGCATCGCCGGCGCCTCGCTCGCGCTCGCAGCCGGCGGCTGCTCGCCGCCGGTCGAGGAGATCGTCCCCTACGTGCAGGGACCCGAGTCGCTGCCGGGCGCGCCGCTCTTCTACGCCACCGCGATGACCCTGGGCGGCTGCGCCAACGGGATCCTGGTCGAGACCAACATGGGGCGCCCCACCAAGGTGGAAGGCAACGTCGCGCATCCCGCGAGCCTGGGTGCCACCGACCTCTTCGCGCAGGCCTCGGTGCTGCAGCTCTGGGATCCCGAGCGCTCGCAGGCGCCGCGCCATGCCGGCGCGGTCGACGAGCCGCGAGGCGTTCTTCACCGCCGCGGTCGAGGCGGTGCGCGCGACCGGCGCCGCGGGCGGGGAGGGGCTGCGGATCCTGACCGGGTACGTCGGCTCGCCCACGCTGTCCGCGCAGCTCGACCGGCTGCTGCAGCGCTACCCCAACGCGCGGCGGCACTGCTGGGAGCCGCTGCATCGCGACCGGTCGATGGAAGGCGCGCAGCGCGCCTTCGGCCGCGCGCTGTCGCCCGTCTACCACTTCGACCGCGCCGACGTGGTGCTCTCGCTCGACGCGGACTTCCTCGGCGAGGGCCCCGGCCACCTGCGCTACGCGCGCGACTACGCGTCGCTGCGCCGGGGGGTGGGCGAGCGGCGCACCCTGAACCGCCTCTACGTGGTCGAGAGCAGCCCGACGCTCGCGGGGGCGGTGGCCGACCATCGCTTCGCGCGCGCGCCGGCGGAGGTCGAGCGCTGGCTCGCGGGGCTCGCCGCGGCGCTGCGCGGCGAGGGCGGCGGGGCCGAGGCCGCGATCGCGGCGGTCGCGAAGGACCTGCGGGCGCACCGCGGCCGCGCGCTCGTCGTTCCCGGCGAGGCGCTGCCGCCCGACGCCCACGCGCTGGTGCACGCGATCAACGCCGGGCTGGGCGCGCCGGGCGCGACCGTCGACTACATCGAGCCGGTGACCGGCGACTGGCGCTGCGGCGAGTCGATGCGCTCGCTCGTGGAAGACATGCGCGCCGGCAAGGTCCGCGCGCTCTTCATCCTCGGCGGCAATCCGGCCTACGACGCGCCCGCGGACCTGGGCTTCGGCGAGGCGCTCGCGCACGTGCCGTACAGCGCCCACCTCTCGCTGGGCTACGACGAGACGTCGGCCGCCGCGCGCTGGCACGCGCCGGGCACCCACTTCCTGGAGCACTGGAGCGACGCGCGCGCCTACGACGGCACGGCGAGCATCGTGCAGCCGGCCATCGCGCCGCTGCACGGCGGCATCTCGCCCCACGAGCTGCTCGGCGAGCTTCTCGACGAGCCGACGCTCGGCGCGCGCGAGGCCGTGCGCCGGCAATGGCGCCCGTCGCGCGCCGCCGCCTTCGAGGACGCCTGGCACGACGCGCTCGCCACGGGAGTCGTGGCGGGCACGGCGGCGAGCGCCGTCGCCGCGCACCCGCGCACCGTGCGATTCGAGCCGCCGGCGCAGGCGCCCGCCTGGAGCGTGCGCCTCACGCCCGACCCGGCCACGCGCGACGGGGAGTTCGCGAACAACGCCTGGCTGCAGGAGATCCCGCGCTCGCACTCCAAGCTCACGTGGGACAACGCCGCGCACCTGAGCCCGGCCTCGGCCGCGAAGCTGGGGCTCGCGCCCGCCGACGTGATCGAGATCACCGCGAATGGCCGCGCGGTGCGCGCGCCGATCTGGGTGCTGCCGGGGCATCCCGACGGCAGCATCACGCTGGCCCTGGGGTACGGGCGCACGCGCGCCGGCAGCGTCGGCTCGCGCGTGGGCGTGGACGCCTATCCGCTGCGCACCCTCGCCGATCCCTGGAGCGCGCCGGCCGCCGTGCGCAAGGTCGCCGGCTCCCATTACTTCGCGACGACCCAGAACCACGCCCGGATGGAAGGCCGGGAGCCGGTGCGGCGCGCGACGCTGGCCGAGCTCGTGGCCGGGCAGGCGCACGTGCGCAAGGAAAAGCCGCCGGGGTCGATCTACCCGCCGTGGAAGTACGAGGGCTACAAGTGGGGCATGTCGATCGACCTGAACGCGTGCATCGGGTGCAACGCGTGCACCATCGCCTGCCAGGCCGAGAACAACATCCCGAGCGTGGGCAAGCGCCAGGTGGCGCACGGGCGCGAGATGCACTGGATCCGCATCGACCGCTACTTCGAGGGCGACGAGGGCCGCCCGCGCATCCACTTCCAGCCGATCCCCTGCATGCAGTGCGAGACGGCGCCGTGCGAGGTGGTCTGCCCCGTGGGCGCCACGATGCACGACAGCGAGGGGATCAACGTCCAGGTCTACAACCGCTGCGTGGGCACGCGCTTCTGCTCGAACAACTGCCCCTACAAGGTCCGGCGGTTCAACTTCCTGCAGTACTCCCGGCTCGACTCGCCCTCGATGCGGGCGCTCGCCAATCCCGAGGTGACCACGCGCCTGCGCGGGGTGATGGAGAAGTGCAACTACTGCCTGCAGCGCATCACGCGCGCGCGCATCGAGACCGAGAAGGAGGGCCGCGCCATCCGCGACGGCGAGGTGGTGACCGCGTGCCAGGCGGTGTGCCCCACGCGCGCCATCTCGTTCGGCGACATGAACGACCCCGCGAGCGAGGTGAGCGCGCGCAAGGCCTCGCCGCTCGACTACGCGCTGCTGGGCGAGCTCAACCTCTACCCGCGCACGACCTACCTCGCGCGCATCCTCAACCCCAACCCGGACATCGAGGAAGCCTGAGATGAGCGCGCAGGCGCCGATCCGCGGCCGGTGGGGCTACGCGAGCGTCACCGACAAGATCGCCGACCTCGTGCTCACGCGCCCGATGGGCTGGCCGTGGATGGTGGGCCTCGGCGTCTCGGCGCTCGGCGCCACCGTCTTCTTCGCGGGCATCGTCTACCTCGTTCTTCACCGGCGTGGGCATCTGGGGCGTGAACATCCCCGTGGCGTGGGGCTACGCCATCGGCAACTTCGTCTGGTGGATCGGCATCGGGCACGCGGGCACCTTCATCTCGGCCTTCCTGCTGCTGCTGCGCCAGCACTGGCGCAACTCCATCAACCGCTTCGCCGAGGCGATGACGCTCTTCGCCGCGGGCATCGCCGGCATCTGGCCGATCCTGCACCTGGGGCGGCCGTGGTTCTTCTACTGGCTGGTGCCGTACCCGAACGTGATGGAGCTGTGGCCGCAGTGGAGGAGCCCGCTCGTCTGGGACATCTTCGCCATCAGCACCTACCTCATCGTGTCGCTGCTCTTCTGGTACATGGGGCTGCTGCCGGACCTGGCGACGCTGCGCGACCGGGCCGCGAGCCGCGCCAAGCAGGTGGCCTACGGCTTCCTCGCCCTCGGCTGGCGCGGCGAGGCGCGCCACTGGAAGCGCTTCGAGACCGCCTACCTGCTGCTGGCCGGGCTCGCGGCGCCGCTCGTCATCTCGGTGCACAGCGTGGTGTCGTTCGACTTCGCGATCGGCAACACCCCGGGCTGGCACTCGACGATCTTCCCGCCGTACTTCGTGGCCGGCGCCCTGTACTCGGGCTTCGCGATGGTGCTGACGCTGTCGATCCCGATGCGCCACTTCTTCGGCCTCGAGGACTTCATCACCGCGAAGCACCTGGAGAACGCGGCCAAGATCATGCTCGCCACGGGCCTCATCGTGACCTACGGCTACCTGATGGAGGGTTTCACCGCGTACTTCGGCGGCGACCTCTACGAGCGCTACGTGGCGATCAACCGCATGGTCGGGCCCTACGCCCCGGTCTACTGGCTGGTGATCGCCTGCAACTCGGTGATCCCGCAGGTGCTGTGGTTCAGGCGCGCGCGCCAGTCGGTGTGGGTGCTCTTCGCGATGAGCATCGTGGTGAACGTGGGCATGTGGACGGAGCGCTTCATGATCATCGCCACCAGCCTGCACCGCGACTTCCTGCCCTCGTCGTGGGGGATGTTCTACCCCACGTTCTGGGACTGGGCGATGCTGCTCGGCTCGATCGGCTTCTTCGCGCTGCTCTTCCTGCTCTTCATCCGCTTCCTGCCCGCGATCACCATCTTCGAGATGCGCGAGCTGGTGCACGAGAGGAAGGAGCGCGGCAAGGACGCGAGGAAGGAGGCGGGGGCGTGAGGCTCTACGGGCTCATGGCCGAGTTCGCGAGTGCGGACAAGCTCCTCGAGGCGGCGCGCCGGGCGCGGGAGGCGGGCTACGCCCGTGTCGAGGCGTATTCGCCGTTCCCGGTGAAGGGCCTCGCCGAGGCCGTGGGGTTCCGCAAGACCCGGGTACCGCTGCTCGTCTTCCTCGGCGGGGTGGCGGGCGGCGCGCTCGCCTTCGGCATGCAGTGGTACTCGGCGGTGATGTCGTATCCGCTCAACATCGGCGGGCGGCCGCTCAACAGCTGGCCCTCGTTCATCCCGCCGACCTTCGAGCTGACCGTGCTCTTCGCCGCCTTCGCCGGCTTCTTCGGCATGCTCGTCCTCAACGGCCTGCCGCGGCTCGTGCATCCCGTCTTCGGCGTGCGCGAGTTCGACCTCGCCTCGCGCAACCGCTTCTTCCTCTGCCTGCGCGCCGACGACCCGGCCTTCGAGCGGGCGCGGGCGCAGGCGCTGCTCGAGTCGTTCGCGCCCATGAAGGTGGTCGAGGTGCCCGCATGAGGATGGCCGCGCTCGTCCTCGCGCTCGCCGCCGCGCTCCTCGCCGGCGGCTGCGAGCGCATGCGCCGCGACATGTACGACCGCTCCCGCGAAAAGCCCCTCGAGGAGAGCGCGCTCTTCGCCGACGGCGGCTCGGCGCGCCCGCCGGTCCCCGGGGCCGTCGTGCACGCGCGCGGCGTCTTCGCCGGCACCGCGAGCGGGCGCCTGGGGGTGCGGGCCGAGGCCCGGCGCGTGGCCGCCGGGCGGGCGAAGACCTTCCCGCGCCCGCTCACCATGGCGCTGCTCGAGCGCGGCCGGCAGCGCTTCGACATCTACTGCGCGCCCTGCCACAGCCCGCTGGGCGACGGCGACGGGATGGTGGCCCGCCGCGGCTTTCCCCACCCGCCGTCGTACCACACCGAGCGGCTGCGCAAGGCGCCCGACCGCCACTTCTACGACGTGATCACGGACGGCTACGGGATCATGCACTCGTACGCCGACCGCGTCGCGCCCGCGGACCGCTGGGCGATCGTGGCCTACATCCGCGCGCTGCAGAAGAGCCAGGACGTGGCGCTCTCGGAGCTGCCGCGGGAAGTGGCCGCGCGCGCGGGGAGCGGGCGGTGAAGCGCCGCGGCAAGGCCGGCTACGCCGTCGCGGCCGTGGCGCTCGCCGCGTGCGCCGCGGGCTTCGTCCTCGACACGCGCGGGATGCTGCGCTCGTACCTCTTCGCCTGGCTCTTCGCGCTGGGCATCTGCGCCGGCGCGCTCGCCAACCTCATGGTCCACACCATGACCCACGGGCGCTGGGGCGAGCCGTTCCGCCCGCCCCTCATCGCCGCCACGCGCATGCTGCCCGTGGTGTCGGTGCTCGCGCTGCCGGTGCTCCTCGGCGCGGGCGACCTCTTCCCGTGGGCCGTCGAGGGCACGCGCGATCGCCCCTCGGCGTGGCTGAACGTGCCGTTCTTCGACCTGCGCACCGTCCTCTACCTCGCCATCTGGAACGCGATCGCCTTCTTCTGGCTGCGCGCCGACCGCGCGACGGTCGATCCGGCGCGCGCGTCCGCGCCCGGGGCCGTGCGGGCGAGCGCCATCGGCCTCATCGTCTACTCGCTCACGGTCTCGGCGGCCTCGTTCGACTGGGTGGCCTCGCTCACGCCGGACTGGTTCTCGAGCGGCTTCGGGCTGGTCTACGGGGTGGGCCAGATGCTCGCCGGCGCGGCCTTCGGCGTCGTGGCCGCCGCGCTCGCCCAGCGCGACGCGCCGGACGCCGCGGTCCTCGAGCAGCGCTTCCACGACCTCGGCAACCTGCTGCTCATGTACGTCCTCACGTGGGCGTACCTCGCCTTCGCCCAGTTCCTCATCATCTGGGCGGAGAACCTGCCGCACGAGATCGGCTGGTACCTGCCGCGCGTGCAGACGAGCTGGCGCTGGCTCGGCGCCTTCCTCGTCGCGTTCCATTTCTTCGTGCCGTTCCTGCTGCTGCTGCAGCGCGCCGCCAAGCGCTCCGTGGCCGCGCTGGGCGGCATCGCCGCGGCCCTCCTCGCCGCGCACCTCGCCGACGTGTTCTGGCTGGTGGTGCCCGGCTTCCGCGCGGCCGGCCTGGCCTTCGCGTGGACGGACCTCGCGGCACTGGCCGGCGTGGCCGCGGTGTGGTTCCTCGCGTGGCCCTTCGCGACCGCCCCGGTGCGCCTGCGCTGGGAGGCGCCGCGGGAGGAGGCCGCCCATGGCTGAGGCCCGGCGCGGGACGCGCGAGGCGAGCGACGTGGGACCGCTCGGCATCGCGATCGGGGCGGGGGTGGTGGTGGGCGCCATCGCGCTCGCGGTGACCGCGCCGTGGGGGCTGCTCGTGCTGGTGCCCACGCCCGCGCGGGCGCCGAACAACGCGCCCGCGTTCGCGGTCCGGGGCCCGCTCCTGCAGACCGCGCCCCACGACGATCTCGAGGCGTTCCTGCGCGCCAAGCGCGGCCGGCTCGAGAGCTACGGCGTGGATCGCGCGAGCGGGCGCGGCCACATCCCGATCGAGCGCGCGATGGAGGAGATGGTATGGAAGGACCGGCTCGCGGGTGCGCCGGGATGAGGCGGGCGGCCGCCGCGATGGCGCTCTGCCTCGCCGCGCTCCCGGCCGGCGCGCACTTCGCGCACCCGGGCGCCCTGGCGGTCTTCGAGCAGCGGCTGCACGCGGCACTTCCCCTGCGGCTGGCCTTCCGCGACGCCCACGGCCGCGCCGCCACCCTGCGCGACGCGTTCGGCAAGGTGCCCGTCGTGCTGGTGCTGGGCTACCTGCACTGCCGGGACCTCTGCTCCCTCGTGGTGCGCGGGGCGGTGAAGAGCCTGGACGCGAGCGGCCTCGCCCCGGGGCGCGACTACCGGGCGGTGTTCGTGAGCATCGACCCGCGCGACGACGCCGCGGCGCTCGCCAGGGCGCTCGACGAGCGCGTGCCCGCGAGCGACCGCGGCGCCTGGCGCTTCCTCAACGGCGATCCCGCCGCCGTGCGCGCCCTCGCCGACGCCGTGGGCTTCCACTTCCGCCGGGACCCGGACTCCGGCGACTACGCCCACCCGGCCGGCTTCGTGATCGCCACCCCCGACGGCACCGTCTCGCGCTACTTCAGCGGCGTGCGCTTCGCGCCGAACGACGTGCGCCTCGCCCTGGTGCAGGCGGGCGCCGGGCGCGTGGGCGGCATCACCGACCAGATCGCGCTGCTCTGCTACCACTTCGACCCCTCGAAGGGCCGCTACACGCTCACGGTGACGCGAGTGCTCAACGCCCTCATCGGGGCCTTCCTCGCGGTGTGCGGCGCGCTCGCCTGGCGCTACCTGCGCCGCCGCGGCCGGCAGGGGGACGCGTGAGCTGGCTGCTGCTGCCCGAGGCCTCGTCCATCGCCCCGCGGGTGGACGCGCTCTTCTTCACCATGCTCGGCATCACCGGCACGGTGGCCGCGGCGATCTTCGTCGTGATCACCTGGTTCTGCATCCGCTACCGGCGCGGCAACCGCGACGTCGACCGCACGGACCCGCCGCTGCGCAACAAGGTGCTCGAGATCGGCTGGACGCTCACGCCGCTCGCGATCTTCCTCGGCATCTTCGTCTGGGCCGCGATCGTCTACGCCGGCTTCTACACGCCGAGCGCGAACGCGATGACGGTGTTCGTGGTGGGCAAGCAGTGGATGTGGAAGGTCGAGCACGCCAACGGGCGCCGGGAGATCGGCGAGCTGCACCTGCCGCTCGGCCAGCCGGTGCGCGTGGTGCTGGCCACCGAGGACGTGATCCACAGCTTCTACGTGCCCGCCTTCCGCATGAAGCAGGACGCGGTGCCGGGGCGCTACACGGCGCTGTCGTTCACGCCCACGCGCCTGGGCAGCTTCGAGCTGCACTGCTCGGAGTACTGCGGCACCGGCCACTCGCGCATGGGCGGCAAGGTGATCGTGATGCGCCCGGCCGCGTTCCAGCGCTGGCTGGGGCAGGGCACGCCCGCGGCGAGCCTGCAGCGCAGGGGCTTCGCGCTCTTCCGGCGCCTGGGCTGCAGCGGCTGCCACGCGGCCGGCTCGACCGTGCACGCCCCCGACCTGAACGGCATCTACGGGCGCGTCGTGCACCTGCAGGACGGGCGTACGGTGGTCGCCGACGAGGCCTACATCCACGACTCGATCATGCTGCCGAAGCGCGACGTGGTCGCCGGCTTCGAGCCGATCATGCCGAGCTTCCAGGGGCAGGTGAGCGAGGCCGACATCCTCGACCTCATCGCCTACCTCAAGTCCACCGGCCAGGAGGCCCGATGAACGCCACGACCGCGTCGCTCGAGGGCACGAGCTACCTCACCGAGGGCTTCTCGCTGTGGTCGTGGCTCACCACCCGCGACCACAAGCGCATCGCGATCCTCTACACGCTCTCGATCACCGCGTTCTTCTTCCTCGCCGGGACCGCCGCCGCGATGATCCGCCTGGAGCTGCTCACCCCCCGGGCCGACCTCGTGAGCGCCGACACCTACCACAAGCTCTTCACGCTGCACGGCGTGGTGATGGTGTGGTTCTTCCTCGTGCCCTCGATCCCGGTCACCCTCGGCAACTTCCTGATCCCGCTCATGGTGGGCGCCAAGGACATGGCCTTCCCGCGGCTGAACCTGGCCTCCTGGTACATCTACCTCCTGGGCGGGATCTTCACCGTGTGGATGCTGATCGCCGGCGGCGTGGACACCGGGTGGACGTTCTACACGCCGTACTCGACGATGTTCTCGAACACGCACGTGATCCTCGCGGCGATGGGGGTCTTCATCGTCGGGTTCTCCTCGATCCTCACCGCGCTCAACTTCGTGGTCACCGTGCACCGCCGGCGCGCCCCGGGGCTCACGTGGTTCCGGCTGCCGCTGTTCGTCTGGGCGCTCTACGCCACCAGCATCATCATCCTGCTCGCCACCCCGGTGCTCGCGATGACGCTCTCGCTGCTCGTGATCGAGCGGGTGGTGCACGTGGGCATCTTCGACCCGGCCCTGGGCGGCGATCCGCTGCTCTTCCAGCACCTCTTCTGGTTCTACTCGCACCCGGCGGTCTACATCATGGTGCTGCCGGCGATGGGCGTGGTGAGCGAGATCATCACCTGCTTCGCCCGCAAGCGCATCTTCGGCTACCGCTTCATGGCGTACGCGATCCTCGGCATCGCCGCCTTCGGCTTCCTCGTGTGGGGCCACCACATGTTCGTCTCGGGCCAGTCGATCTACGCCGGCATGGTCTTCTCGATGCTGAGCTACATGGTCGCGGTCCCCTCGGCGATCAAGGTCTTCAACTGGACCGCGACCCTCTACAAGGGCTCGATCGAGTTCTCCGCGCCCATGCTCTACGCGCTGGGGTTCGTGGGCCTGTTCACGATGGGCGGGCTCACGGGCCTGTACCTGGCCGCGCTCGCGATCGACGTGCACCTCACCGACACGTACTTCGTGATCGCGCACTTCCACTACATCATGGTCGGCGGCTCGGTCATGGCCTACCTGGGCGGGATCCACTACTGGTGGCCGAAGATCACCGGGCGGCGCTACTCGGAATGGTGGGGGAAGGTGGCCGCGATCGTGATCTTCCTCGGCTTCAACCTCACCTTCTTCCCGCAGTACATCCTGGGCTACCTCGGGATGATCCGCCGCTACAACGAGTACCCGCCGCAGTTCCAGGTGCTCAACGTGCTCTCCTCGGCCGGGGCGTCGATCCTCGCCGTGGGCTACCTGCTGCCGCTCTTCTACCTCGGCTGGTCGCTCGTGCGCGGCGAACGCGCGGGCCCGAACCCCTGGCGCGCGAAGGGGCTGGAGTGGACGACGGCCTCGCCGCCGCCGAAGCACAACTTCCCCGGGCCCGTGGCGGTGAACGAGGAGCCGTACATGTACTCGCCGACGGAGGCAGCGTCGTGAGCGCGGCCGCCCACCCGGTCCCGGAGACCCCCGAGCGCGCGAAGGAGACCTCGGCGCTCGGCATGTGGGTGTTCCTCGCCACCGAGGTGATGTTCTTCGGGCCGCTCTTCATGGGCTACGTGCACGAGCGGCTGCACCAGCACGAGGGCTTCGTGATCGCGAGCCGCCTCGCCCATTCCTGGATCGGCACCATCAACACGGGGATCCTCCTCACGAGCAGCCTCACGATGGCGCTGTCGGTGCGCGGCTCGCGGCTCGGGCAGTGGAGGGCGGTCACGTGGCTCCTTGGCGCCACGGCGGTGCTCGGGGCCGCCTTCCTCGCGCTCAAGGGCTACGAGTACCACAGCGAGTGGAAGGACGGCTTCGTCCCGGGGCTGCACTTCACCTATGCGGGTGCCCATCGCGCCGGCGTCGAGGCCTTCTACTACCTCTACTTCCTCATGACCGGGCTGCACGCGATCCACCTCACCATCGGCGTGGTGACGGTCTACTGGCTCGCGTGGAGCGCGCGCCATCGCCTCTTCCGTGCCGAGCGCGCCGACGCGATCGAGGTGGCGGGACTGTACTGGCACTTCGTCGACTGCGTCTGGATCTTCCTCTACCCGATGTTCTACCTGGTTTCCCTTTCGCCATGAACTCGCCGCCGCCCCTGGCGGTCTACCTCGGTACGTGGGTCGCGCTGATGGCGCTGCTCACGGGGACGTTCGCCAGCGCCCATTACCACCTGGGCGAGTGGAACGTCGTCATCAACATGGCGATCTCGGTCGCCAAGACGGCGCTCGTCGCGCTCTTCTTCATGCACCTGCGGCGCGCGCCCGCGGTGCTCGTGATCTTCGCGGCCACGGGCCTGTTCGCGCTCTCGCTGCTCTTCGGCCTGAGCGCAACGGACTACGCCACGCGGGACCCGAGCCCCGCGCCCTGGAGCTCGCCGACCCTGGAGGATTGAGCATGCAGCAGCGTCGCATCGTGGTGATCACCGGCGCCTCGGCCGGCATCGGCCGGGCCACGGCCCGGCGTTTCGCGCGCGACGGCTGGCGCGTGGCCGTGATCGCCCGCGGCACGGACGGGATCGACGGCGCCTGCCGCGACATCCGGGCCGCGGGCGGCGAGGCGATGGCGCTTCCCCTCGACGTGGCCGATCCGCAGGCGGTGGAGGCCGCCGCCGAGCGCGTCGAGCGCGAATGGGGCCCCATCGACGTGTGGATCAACGCGGCCATGGTCACGGCCTACTGCGAGCTGATGGACATGCCCCCCGAGGACTACCGGCGCGCCACGGAGGTCACCTACCTCGGCGCGGTCTGGGGCACCCAGGCGGCGCTGCGGCGCATGATCCCGCGCGATCGCGGCACCGTCGTGCAGGTGGGCAGCGCGCTGGCCTACCGCTCCATCCCCCTGCAGTCGGCCTACTGCGGCGCGAAGGCGGCGATCCGCGGCTTCACCGACTCGCTGCGCTCGGAGCTGCTCCACCACGGCAGCCGCGTGCACCTCACGATGGTGCAGCTCTCGGCCTTCAATACGCCGCAGTTCGACTGGGGCAAGACCTGCCTGCCGAAGCAGCCCCAGCCCGTGCCGCCGATCTTCCAGCCGGAGGTGGCCGCGGAGGGCATCCGCTACGCGGCCCTGCACCGCCGCCGCGAGCTGTGGGTGGGGTTCCCGGCGGTGAAGGCGATCCTCGGCAACAAGCTGATCCCCGGGCTGCTCGATCGCATGCTCGCGAAGAAGGGCTACTCCGGGCAGCACACGAACGACCCGCTGCCGCCCGGGCGCCGCGACAACCTCTACGAGCCGGTGCCCGGCGACCACGGCGCCCACGGGCGCTTCGACGCGCGCGCGCGCCCGCGCAGCACCCAGGTCTGGCTGGACACGCACCCCGGCGCGCTCGCCGCGCTCGCCGGGGCCGCCCTGGGGCTCGCCGGCATCGCGCTGGGCCGGAGGCTGCGATGAAGCCGATCGGGCACACGCGCTGGGCCATCGCCGAGGGATACATCCCCGCCTCCGGCGTCGAGGACTCGCGCGCCCTCGAGAGCCACGAGACCGCCTGCATGCTCAACGCGGGCGACGCCGACGCGCACGTGCGCATCACCGTCTTCTTCAAGGACCGCGAGCCCGCGGGCCCCTACGCGGTGACCGTGCCGGCGCGGCGCACGCTGCACCTTCGCTTCAACGACCTGCGCGATCCCGAGCCCGTGCCCAAGGCGACGGACTACGCGAGCGTGATCGAGTCGGACGTCCCGATCGTGGTGCAGCACACGCGCCTGGACTCGCGCCACGCCTCGCTCGCCCTGCTCACGACGATCGCATACGCGGGGACGTGAAGGCCGCGCCCGCCCCGGGCGACTTCCCGGACATCGGCGACTACGCGCTCCTCGGCGACTGCCGCACCGCGGCGCTCGTCTCGCGCGCCGGATCCGTCGAGTGGCTGTGCCTGCCGCTCTTCTCGAACCCGTCGATCTTCGGCGCGATCCTCGACCGGGAGGCGGGGCACTTCCAGGTGCACCCGGTGGCCGATGCGCGCAGCAGCCGCAAGTACCTCGCCGAGACCAACGTGCTGGAAACGACCCTCGAGTGCGAGGGCGGCACCCTGCGGCTGACCGACGCGCTGGCGCTGCCGATGCCCGGCGAGCTCGAGCCGCAGCACGAGCTGCTGCGCCACGTCGAGTGCGTGAAGGGCGAGGTGGAGATCGAGGTCTCCTTCGCGCCGCGGCCGGGCTACGGCCGGGACCGCGTGGGGTTCGCCCGGCGCGGCAAGCTCGGCTGGCAGCTCACCGGCTGCGCCTTCGGCGCCTTCCTCGCCTCCGACATCGAGGAGCTCGCGCACGACCGCGACGGGGCGCGGCTGCTCGCGCGCCTGCGCCTGAAGGAGAACGACGAGCGCTGGCTCTCGTTCTGCTACGACGAGTCCGAGGCGAACGTGCTGATGCCGCTGGGCGGGGAGGCCGCGCGCCGCCTGCGCTACACGGTCGAGTGGTGGCAGGGGTGGAGCGGGCGCTGCCGCTACGAGGGTCCCTACCGGGACCTCGTTCTGCGCAGCGCGCTCGCCCTGAAGCTGCTCACGTGCTCCACGAGCGGGGCGGTGGTCGCCGCGCCCACCACGTCGCTGCCGGAGATCACCGGCGGGCCGCGCAACTGGGACTACCGCTTCTGCTGGATCCGCGACAGCGCCCTCGTCCTGCACGCCTTCCTCGCCCTGGGCTACGTCGAGGAGGCCGAGGCGTTCCTCGGCTGGCTCCTGCACGCCACGCGCCTCACGTGGCAGCGCTACCAGGTGATGTACGACGTCTACGGCGAAACGCGCATCGACGAGCAGGAGCTGGCGCACCTGTCGGGCTATCGCGGCTCGAAGCCGGTGCGCATCGGCAACGGCGCGCACGGCCAGCTCCAGCTCGACATCTACGGCGAGCTCATGGCGACCGTCGCCCAGTACGTGGCCGCCGGCGGCGAGCTCGACGGAACCGAGTGCCGGATGCTGCAGGGCGTGGGCCGGCGCATCCTCAAGTACTGGCCGTGCCCCGACAAGGGCATCTGGGAGACCCGGGGCCCGGCGCGCCAGCACACGTTCTCCAAGGCGATGTGCTGGGTGGCGCTCGAGCGGCTGCGGGAGATCGGGCGGCGCTACGGGCTCGGGCTCGACGAGGACGAGATGGGGCGCCAGTCCGACGCGCTGCGTGCCGAGATCGAGCGGCGCGGCTACGACGACGCGCTGGGCGGCTACGTCGGCTACTACGACGGCAAGGAGGCCGACGCGAGCCTGCTGCTGCTGGCGCGCTACGGCTACCGCGACCCCGGCGATCCCCGGATGGACGGCACCTGGCGGCTCATCCAGGAGCAGCTGCAGGTCAACGGCTGGATCCGCCGCTACCCGGACGACTCGCGCTACGACGGCATCTCCGCCCCCGAGAACGCCTTCGCCGCGTGCAACTTCTGGGCCGCGGAGTACCTCGCCAACGCCGGGCGCCACGACGAGGCGCAGGAGGTGTTCGAGCGCACCTGCGCCTGCGCCAACGACGTGGGCCTGTTCGCCGAGGAGATCAAGATCGACGGCGGGGCGCCCATCGGCAACTTCCCCCAGGCCTTCACCCACGTGAGCCTGATCTCCGCGGCGACGGCCCTGTACCAGCGCAAGACCGCGTGAGGCGATGACCGACACCGCCACCCAGATCATCTCGATCCTCATCTGGGGCTTCGTCGCCACGGCGGCCCTGTCGGCCGTCATGTTCGGCGCGCAGCGCCTCGGCTACTCGCGCCTGAGCTTCCCGTTCCTGATCGGCACGATGTTCACCGCGGACCGGTCGGCGGCGAACACGGCCGGAATCGTGTTCTACCTCCTGGGCGGGTGGCTCTTCGCGTTCGTGTACTACTTCATCTTCGCGAGCATCGGGCGCACCGGCTGGCTCGTGGGCGCCGCCCTCGGCGCCGGCCACGGGCTCGTTCTCCTCGTGATGCTGCTGCCGCTGCTGCCGCACATGCACCCGCGCATGGCCAGCGAGTACGAGGGGCCGGGCCATCGGCGGCGCCTTCAGCCTCCCGGGTTCCTCGCGCTGCACTACGGCTACCGCACGCCGCTCACGACCATCCTCGCCCACGGCATCTACGGGGCGATCCTCGGCTGGCAGCTCGCCCTGCGCTGAGGCCATGGCCGAGTCCTCCCGCAAGGCGGTGTACGCCGCCATCATCGGCAACTTCCTGGTCTTCGTGACCAAGCTGGGGGCGGCGCTCTTCACCCACAGCTCGGCGATGCTGAGCGAGGCGGTGCACTCGCTGGTCGACACGGGCAACGAGGCGCTGCTCCTCTACGGCATGCACCGGGCGAAGAAGCCGCCGGACGCGGGCCACCCGCTGGGCCACGGCCGGGAGGTCTACTTCTGGAGCTTCATGGTGGCGGTGCTCATCTTCGCGCTGGGCGGAGGGGTCTCGATGTACGAGGGGGTGCGCCACATGATGCACCCCGAGCCGATGAAGTCGCCGATGGTGAACTACGTGGTGCTCGGGCTCGCGGCCCTCTTCGAGGGTGGCTCGTGGCTCGTGGCGCTGCGCGAGTTCCGCCGCCAGAAGGGGCGGCTCGGCTACTTCGAGGCGGCGCAGCGCACCAAGGACCCGGCCACGCTGATGGTGCTGCTCGAGGACAGCGCGGCGCTGATCGGCCTGGCCATCGCGTTCGCCGGCACGCTCGCGTCCGAGATGCTCGACATGCCGATCCTCGACGGGGCGGCCTCCCTGGGCATCGGCCTGCTGCTGGCGGGCGTGGCCGCCTTCCTCGCCCGGGAGAACAAGCAGCTGCTGATCGGGGAGGCGGCGCGCGGCGCGCTGGTGGATTCCGTGGCGCGGCTCGCGCGCACGGAGAAGGGCGTGGCGCACTTCAACGGGCTGCTCACCGTCCAGCTCTCGCCCCACCAGGTGGTGGTGGCGTTGAGCGTGCACTTCGACGACGACATGCCGGCGCGCGAGGTGCAGCGGGTGGTGGCGTCCCTGGAGGCGAGCGTGCGCCGGCAGCACCCGGAAGTCGTGCTCCTGCTCGTCAAGCCGCAGTCCGCGGCGGCGTACGAGGAGGCGCGCGCCCACTGGATGAAGCCCGGCGGGTCGCGCGCCTGAGACCGCGGCGGCGAGGCGGGAACCGGCGGGTTACGCCGACGGCAGCGCCTGCTGCAGCGACCGGGCCTGCGCGGTGTGCACGCTGCCCTGGAAGATGTCGCGCGGCGTGACCTTGCGCCCGTAGAGCGCCGCGGTCTCGCCCTCGTCGAAGTTGGCGTCCGACACCGCGATGTTGGCGCCCGCGTAGGCGCCCTTCATGTCGCTCCAGACGTAGACGTCGGGCTTCGAGGTCTCGGCCTGGGCGCGCGCCGACCAGACGATGAACGAGATCCCGGCGTCGGCGCGCAGCGAGAAGTTGTTCTCCTGCTCGAACTGGCGCACCGCCTTGTCCGAGTTGAGGATCATCACGATCGCGCCGCCCTCGGCGCCGGCCTGGGCGCCCAGGCTCACCGAGCCCGTGTTGTACAGCGCCGGGCCGATCCACCGGTTGCCCTGGCGCATCATCAGCACCCCGGGGCCGCCGGAGCCGCCCACCACGAGGCCCGCGCGCCCGTAGGCCGGGATCACGAACACGCCGCGCGCGTTCTTCAGCGCCTGGCGGGTGCTGGGATCCTCGCGCATCATCTTGTCGATGATCTTGGCCGAGTGCGACACCTGGTCGTGCGCGTCCTGCAGCGCGCCGCCGCGGCCCACGGTGGCGGCGGCCGCCTGGCTGGAGGTCATTTCCTCGCCGGCCCGGTACGCGTGGTCGTTGTCGATGCGTTGGGACTGGTCCGAATTCGCGGCGAACGCGCTCGCCCCACCGGCCACGAAGGGCATCAGGGCGGCCCACAATACGATCTTGCGCATGGTTTCCTCCTTCCAAAGAAAATTGGGCATGGCGCGGTGCGCGCGAGTTCCGGCAGGCAGCAGCCGCGCGATGCGCCGATCGACCCCGGGAGGCTTCAGGTGCCCTTAAGCGAGCCTGCGCGCAGGTAGCGGCGCGCGTCTTCCTCGCGCAGGGCGATGCCCAGGCCCGGCCGGTCGCGGGGCGCGCGCAGCACGCCGCGGACGGGTTGCGGCGCGCCGTCGAACAGCATGCGCTCGATGCGCACGTGGTCGTGGAACCACTCCATGTGCACGGCGCGGCGCGCGGCGCAGCACAGGGGCAGGTGCAGGGTGGGCGCGCAGTGGCTCGACAGCGGCAGCTCGAAGCCGTCGGCGAGCGCGGCCGCCGCGAGGAAGCCCGACACGCCGCCGCAGCGGGTGGCGTCGGCCTGGATCACGTCCACGGCCCCCGCGCCCAGCATCCGGCGGAAGTACCAGGGATCGTAGCCGTACTCGCCCGCGGTGATCGCCATGCCCGCGGGGCCCCGATCGCGCAGCAGCCGCAGCCCGTCGAGGTCGTCGGAGGAGACCGGCTCCTCGAACCACTGCACCCCGGAGGCCGCGAAGGCGTGCGCCTTCGCGAGCGCCTGCTTGCGGGTGTAGGCGCCGTTCGCGTCGACGAAGAGCCCGGTGGCCGCGCCGATCGCCGATCGCGCGGCCTGCACCCGGTCGGGATCGGCCGCCGGGTCCCGTCCCACCTTCATCTTGACCGCGAAGAAGCCCTCGTCGGCCCAGCCGCCGAGCTGCTCGCGCAGCCGATCCACCGCGTACGAGGTGAAGCCGCCGCTGCCGTAGGCGCGGACCTCGTCGCGCGCGGCGCCGAGGAGGTCCACGAGGCTCGCGTCGAGGAGCTTGCCCTTGAGGTCCCAGAGCGCGCAGTCGACGGCCGAGATGGCGGTGGCGCACAGGCCCGCGAGCCCGAGGTTGCGCACCGCGCGCACCATGTCGTCGTAGCGCGCGGCGGTCTCGTGCGCGTCGCGCCCCTCGAGCAGCGGGGCGAGCTTGTCGTGCACCAGCGCCGCGGCGGCCTCGTGGGTGTAGCTGTAGCCGATGCCCTCGCGCCCGGCCGCCCGCACCCGCGCGAGCACGAGCGTGGTCGCGTCCCACTGCAGCGTGCCGTCGGATTCCGGCGCGTCGGTCGGGATCGTGTACGCGGCCGCGGCCACCCGCTCGATGGGCGCGCGCGCGACCCCCATCACGCCCTCACTTGTCCGCGGGCAGGAGCGTCGCCCAGGCCTGCTTGGCCGAGGCCTTCACGATCCCGATCGCGTCCGGGTCGCCCTTGAGCAGCGCCTTGACGTATTCCTTCGCCTGCTTCGCGCTGATGTGCGGCGGCAGCGGCGGCACGTCCGGGTCGGCGATCACCTCGAGCACCGTCGGCCGCTCGGCGCTGAGGGCCTTGTCCCAGGCGCCGCCCAGGTCGCCCGGCTTGTCGACGCGGATGCCCGCGAGCCCCAGCAGCTCGGCGTACGCGGCGTAGGGGAACTGCGGCACGTTCTGGGAGGCCTGGAACTTCGGGTCGCCGGCGAGCACGCGCTGCTCCCAGGTCACCTGGTTCAGGTCGTGGTTGTTCAGCACCATCACCACCAGCCGCGGGTCCTTCCACTGCTTCCAGTACTTGGCGATGGTGATGAGGCCGTTGATGCCGTTCATCTGCATCGCCCCGTCGCCCACCATCGCGACGACCGGGCGCGTGGGATGGGCGAACTTGGCGGCGATCGCGTAGGGCACGCCGGGCCCCATGGTCGCGAGGCCCCCCGAGAGCGAGGCCATCATGCCGCGCCGGATCCGCACGTCGCGCGCGTACCAGTTGGCGGTGGAGCCCGAGTCGGCGGTGAGGATCGCGTCGTCGGGCAGGCGCGGGGAGAGCTCCCAGAAGGCGCGCTGGGGGTTCACGGGGTTGGCGTCCATCATCGCGCGCTTCTCCATCACCCGCCACCACCGCCCCACGTTCTCCTCGATCTCCCCGCGCCACGCGCGATCCTCCTTGCGCTCGAGCAGCGGGATCAGGGCGCGCAGGGTCTGCTTCGAATCCCCCACGAGGTTCATCTCCGTGGGATAGCGCAGGCTCAGCATCCGCGGCTCGATGTCGATCTGCACGCCCTTCGCCTGGCCCTCCTTGGGCAGGAACTCCGAATAGGGGAAGGCCGAGCCCACGATGAGCAGCGTGTCGCAGTCGGTCATCATGTCCCAGCTGGGCTTCGTGCCGAGCAGGCCGATGGAGCCGGTCACGTACGGCAGGTCGTCCGGGACGGCCGCCTTGCCGAGCAGCGCCTTGGCGATGCCCGCGCCCAGCAGCTCCGCGGTCTCGATCAGCTCGTCGGTGGCGTCCAGCGCGCCGGCGCCGGCGAGGATCGCCACCTTGCGGCCCTCGTTCAGGATCGCCGCGGCCTTCTCGAGCTCCGCCTGGCGCGGAGCGAGGCTCTCGACCGTGCGTCCGATGCCGGTGTGGACCGAGCCGTGCTTGCGCGGCGGCTTCTCCATCGCCTCCAGCTCCTGCACGTCGTTGGGGAAGATGAGGCAGGTGACGGTGCGGTTCTCGAGCGCGATGCGCACGGAGCGGTCGACGAGCTGGCGCACCTGCGCGGGCACGGTGGCCATGTGGACGTACTCGTGGGCCACGTCCTTGAAGAGGGACACGAGGTCGACCTCCTGCTGGTAGTCGCCGCCGAGGGACTCGCGCTTCTGCTGTCCCACGATGGCGAGCACCGGCTGGTGGTCCTTCTTCGCGTCGTACAGGCCGTTGAGCAGGTGGATCGCGCCCGGGCCGGAGGTCGCCATGCACACGCCGATCTCGCCCGTGAACTTCGCGTGCCCGCAGGCCATGAAGGCGGCGAGCTCCTCGTGGCGCGCCTGCACGAACTCGATGTCCTCCTGGCGCCCCATCGCGCCCATGATCCCGTTGATGCCGTCGCCCGGGAATCCGAAGATGCGGCGGATGCCCCATTCGGACAGGCGTTTGAGAAGGAAGTCCGCGACGAGCTCGGCCATGAGGGTCTCCCGGTGAAGTGGTGAGGAAAAGGGATGCGCGCGCCGGCGGCGCCTCACCCGGTTAGAAGCGGGGCCGCTGTCGCGGTTCCGGCGTGGGCCCCGCGGCCGCCGCCCGGACGGGCCATGGCGCAGGAAACCGGAATCGGCGCGGGGCGGTGGCACAATGGGGCGCCGGTCCGATGCGCCCGAGTGGTGGAACTGGCAGACACAAGGGACTTAAAATCCCTCGGCCTCGCGGCCGTACCGGTTCGAACCCGGTCTCGGGCACCATCTCCCGCCGCGGCCCCGCGGGCGGAGGTACGATGGGCATCGGCCCGAACGCCTCATTCCCATGCGCGCGCCGGGCGCGCCGCCTCGACATGCTTCCGACCCCCGCCTTCCTCTTCGACCTCGACGGCACGCTGGTGGACAGCGTCTACCAGCACGTGATGGCGTGGAAGGAATCGCTCGACGCCGAAGGGCTCGACCTGTCCATCTGGCGCATCCACCGCAAGATCGGCATGAGCGGCGGGCTCTTCACGCACCAGCTCCTGCGCGAGACCGGGCTCGCGATCAGCGACGAGCGCCTCGAGCGGCTGCGCCTGAACCACGTGGCGGCCTACCGCGAGCTCGGCCGGACCGTGCGGCCGCTGCCGGGCGCGCGCGAGCTGCTGCAGTGCCTCACGGGCGCCGGCATCCCCTGGGCCATCGCCACCAGCGGGCGCCTCGAGACGGCGGCGGTGAACCTCGAGGCGCTGGGCGTGGATCCGGCGCGCGTTCCCGTCGTGACCCGCGACCAGGTGCGCTACGCCAAGCCCGACCCCGACCTCTTCGCCACGGCCGCCGAGCGGCTCGGCGCGCCGATCGAATCGGCGATCGTCGTGGGCGACAGCATCTGGGACATGCTCGCCGCGAGCCGCTGCCGCGCGCTCGGCGTGGGGCTGCTGAGCGGCGGCTACGGCGCCGAGGAGCTGCGGCAGGCGGGCGCCATCCGCGTCTACGAGGACCCGCGCGACATGCTCGCGCACCTCGACGAGCTGGGCGGGCGGCGGTAGGCGTGGGGCGCGGGCTCAGGCCCCGCCGCCGGTCAGGCCGAGCGCAGGCGCGCGCGCCGCGCCCGGACCAGCGCGCGCAGCAGCGGCAGCGCGAGGCTCGCGAGCGCCAGGGCGAGGATCGTGCCGCTGATGGGCCGGCGGAAGAAGACCGTCCAGTCGTTGTCGTAGCTGATCATGGTCGTCATGAAGTTGGTCTCGGCGATGGGGCCGAGGATCACGCCGAGCACGAGCGGGGCGATCGGGAAGCGGAAGCGGTCGCACAGGTAGCCCACGACGCCGAAGGCCACGATCAGCCACACGTCGGTGATGTTGTTGCGCGCGGCGAACGCGCCCAGGATGCAGCACATCACCACGTACGCCGAGATGATCACCTCGGGGAACTCCAGCACCCGCACGAGGTAGCGCGCGGCGAAGAAGCCGATCAGGCACATGCCGATGACGGCCGCGAAGACCGAGGCGAACACCGCGTAGACGATGTGCAGGGAGGTGTCGAAGACCTGCGGCCCGGGCTGCAGGCCGTGCAGCATGAAGGCGCCGAGGATGATCGCCGTGGCCCCGCTGCCCGGGATGCCCATGGTGATGAGCGGGATCATGGCCCCGCCCACCGACGCGGTCGCCGCCGTCTGGGGCGCGACGATGCCCTCGGGGATGCCCTGTCCCATGCTGGCGCGCCGCCGCCCGTACTGCGCCTCCACCCCGTAGGAGAGGAACGACGCGACGGTGGCGCCCGCCCCGGGCACCAGCCCGATCAGCACGCCGAGGAGCGTGCCGCGGCCGAACGTGGCGCGCACCGCCCACGCCTCGCGCCACGTCGGCAGCCGGGTGCTCACCTTGTCGACCGACTGCAGCGGCACGGACTTGAAGCCCTGGGCGAGGCGCGTGAACACCTCGCCCAGGCCGAAGGCGCCCACCATGACCACGAGGTAGTCGATGCCGTCGCGCAGGATCGGCACGCCGAAGGTGAAGCGGTAGGAGCCGTAGGTGTCGTCGACGCCGACCGTGGCGATGAACAGGCCCGCGAAGAGGCTGATGAGCCCGTTGGCGAGCGACGCCCCGCCCAGCGACACCACGCTCGCCAGGCCGAAGAAGATGAGGGCGAAGTACTCCGCGGTGGAGAAGGTGAGGGCGATGCGCGCCACGGGGTGGGCGAGCAGGACCATGGCCGTGGCGGTGCTGAGCCCCCCGAAGAGGGCGGCCGCGAGCGTCCAGCCCAGCGCCTTCGCCGCCTCGCCCCGCCGCGCCATGGTGTAGCCGTCCCACAGCAGCGGGACGTCCATGGGCTCGCCCGGCACGCGGAAGAGGATCGAGGTCCAGGCGCCCGCGTACGTGCCCGACATGTACATCGCGGTGAGCAGGATGATCGCCGGCGTGATGTCCATCGAGTACGTGAACGGCAGCGCGAGGACCACGCCCATCACCAGCGTGAGGCCGGGCAGCACGGCCACCAGCAGCCCGAGCACGAGGCCGACGCCGAGGGCCAGCAGGTTGACGGGCTCGAGGAGCTGCACGAATCCGTGCGCGAGGTTGTGCAGGATGACGAGCATGGCGGCTAGCGGATTCCCATGAGGGTCATGATGAAGAGCGTCGCCTCCTTGAACGGCCCCGTGCCCAGCGGGAGGGAGACGTACACCACCTTCATGAAGAAGAACATCATCACGAGGGTGCCGAGCCCGCTCACGGCGGCGATCACCCCCCAGCGCCGGTAGCCGCCGAGGACCACGAACGCCACGAGGTACGGCACGGTCGCGCTGAAGAAGCCCATCACGTGCAGCAGCCAGACGTAGAGCACCGTGAGCGCGATACCGGCCACGAGGAGCCGCGGATGCTCCGGCGGGGGCGCGGGCGCCGCGTCCTCGTCCGGCACGGGCTCCTCGACGGCGGCGGCACGGGCGCCGCCTCCGGCCCCGACGAGGCCGATGCGCACGATTTCGTAGAGGCACACGACGATCGCGAGGCCCAGCACGAGCTTCGGCCAGAAATCCGGCCCCATGGTGCCCGCCCGGTGCTCGTACTGGATGTGCGCCGCCACGTAGTAGAGGTAGAGTGCGGCCAGCGCCACGAGGACGTAGGGAAGCGCACGGCGCAGGCGCGCGCTCATGCGGCGAGCCCCGGGCGCACGTCGGGCAGCAGCGTCGCGATGGGCTCGGAGATCTCGTAGACGCTCGCCACGGCGAGCTCCGGCCCGTAGGGCAGGCGGTCGCGCTCGGCGCGCCGGCGCAGCCGCTCCTCGTGGATCTCGAGCACGTCGCGCGGGAACGGCATGTTGCCCGGGTCGAGGATGCGCAGGTACCCCTCGGCGTCGCGCGCGGGGAGGATGCGGCTGCGCACGCCCCGATTGGGCGACCAGGGAATGTCGAGCACTCCCGCCTCGAACGCCCGCACCGTGCCCAGGGCCACGTCGCCATCGCCCATCTCGAGCACCTTGTCGACGATGGGCCGGACCTCGCGGCCGATCAGCGCCTTCTCCTCCTCGAACGCGGCGAGCCCGTCGAGCCGGATGTGGCGCGCGAGGTAGATCGCCATGCGCGTCATGCGCAGCCCCTCCGCGTTGGCCTGCGGGGTGGGGATGCCGAAGGCCTCGTGCGTGCTCTTGGTCGTGACGCTCACCGCGCCGGAGATCGCCGCGAGCGTGCCGCCGTAGGCGATGAGCGCGGCGCACTGCGCCTCGTCCTGGGGCCAGGCGCCCATCCAGTGCAGGAGCGTGACCGGGGTGAAGACGTCGCGGTAGCCCTTGCGCGCGAGGTATTCCTGGCACAGCTCCCGGCAGGCGACGGTGGCGGCCGCATCCTGGACCAGGTGCAGCGTCTGCCCCATCTCGAGGCCGTAGTTGCGCACGCCCTGCGCGGCGGCGAGCAGGCAGTCGAGCACGCCCGTGATGATGGCGATCGAGGGCGGGATGTTGGTGCCCGTGAGGAAGCCCGGCTGGCGCCGGTGCAGCTCCACGCCCGCATCCTGGTACATCGCCACCAGCCGGTCGAGGTACTGGTAGTTGCGGATGCCTTCCTCGACGGGCATGTCCTTGATGTAGGAGACGGTGTAGGCGATGCCGGAGCCGAGGTAGCCGGAATACCCGGCCGCGTAGCCGACCTCGCCCGTGAGCCGCGGCATGGTCGTGCCCGTGAGCATGATGGCGGGCTTGTCGATCGCGTCGATCAGCTGCTTCGCGCGCTCCACGCCGTAGTTCACGAGCGGGTATCCGTTCAGCATCGAGCGGCCCATCCGCTCGGTCTCCTCGATGCCCTTCTGCGCGAGCAGCCACTGCTCGTTGCGCGAGTAGCTGTCGGTGGTGGTCGGCACGATGTCCGCCTGCCCGTCGCGGTCGAGCACCTGCATCAGCTCGCGCTGCAGCTCGAAGGTGCCGAAGCCGCCGCGCGGCTGCGTGAGGCAGCGCCCCGCCGCGTCCGCCGCGCGCATCACCTTCGCGAGCTGCTTGTGCCCGGGCAGCGAGCGGTGGCGCTCGACGGCGGCCTCGAAGACCACGCCGGCGCCGGTGGGCCAGCGCGCCAGGTTCTCGCGGCGCATCCGCGCGAAGAGGTCGTCGTCGATGCGCGCCTCGCCGGGTGGCGGGCGGGTACCTTCAGGCGTCGCAAGCGCGTTCATGGCTCAGCTCCTCATCCAGGGTCTCGAGATGCCCGAGCGCCAGCTCGAGCGCGGCCCGGGGTTCCACCCCCTGCAGCAGGCCGCAGGCATAAAGAAGGTAGTCGCGGTCGAGCAGCAGCCGCGGCGCGACGGGCATGAGGGCGCAGGGGTCGCGCGGGTCCGCGAGGGCCGCGGCGAGGATCGCCCGCGGCCGGCGCCCCGCCACGAGGACGCCGCCGGTACCGATCACCGCGTGCACGCCGCGCAGGTCCTTGCCGTGCTGGACGCTGCGCGCGCCCGCCGGCGTGTAGAGCGTCTCGACCCGGCCGCAATGGCGGCGCACCGCGAGCGCCACGGCCGCGCGCGCGAGCGCCTCGTCGAGCGCTTCTTCCTCCCGCGTGGCCGGCAGGCGCCCGGGATCGGCCGCGAGCCCGCCGACGAGCGCCGCGCAACGCGCGGGCTCGAGCCCCGCGTCGGCGGCGAGGGCGTCGATCCCCGCGGCCTCGGCCACCGCCGCGGCGCTGTGGCGCATGCCGAGGTCGCCCTCGACGGTGCGCTTCACCCGCGGCTCGGGCAGGCCCACCGGCACCACGCCGGGCGGGGCCTCGCCGGTCGCGACCGAATGCACGTCGGTGGTCGCACCCCCGGGGTCGACCACGAGCAGCGATCCCAGTCCCGGCGTGCCCGGCAGGCCGTCGGCCAGCAGGCGCGCGCCCTCGAGGACCGCCGCCGGCGTGGGCATCAGCACGCGGTCGAACTCGGCGGCGGCGCGGTCGATGCCCTTGGCGTGCACGATGCGGTCGATGAAGATCGCGCGGATCGCGTCGCGCGCGGGCTCGATGTCGAGCACGTTGAACTCGGGCATCACGTTGCCGGTGAACACCGCCGCCTTGCCGGCGAGCAGGCCGCGTGCGGCGTCGAGCGCGTCGCGGTTGCCCGCGTAGACGATCGGGCAGGCGAGCGCCGAGGCGGCCAGCGCCGCGGCATTGTGCAGCACCACCTCGCGGTTCCCGCCGTCCGTGCCGCCGGCGAGCAGCACGATGTCCGGCGCGAGCCGCGTGATCGCCTCGAGGTCCGCGGCATTGAGGCGGTAGGCGAAGGTGCCGACCAGCCGCGCGCCGGCGCCGAGCGCCGCCTGGCGCGCGGCCTCCGCGGTGAGCTCGCGCACGAGCCCGATGGTCACCATGCGCAGGCCCCCGGCCGCGCTGCTCGACGCCAGCCGGTAGCGGAAGCGCGGCAGCCCCCCGCAGCGCCGCTCCAGATCCTCGAGGGCGCAGCGCATGCCCGTCGTGACGTCGGTGGCGACCGTGGAAGGCCCCTGGCCCGCCCCGAGCAGCCGGCGCCGGTCCAGGTCGATCGCGCGCAGCTTGGTGTAGGTGCTGCCGAAGTCGATCAGGAGTGCGGCGTTCACTGCGTGCCCGAGCGCCGCGCGCCGGCGCGCGCGGCGAGGTCCTGCCCGAGCCAGGCGATGACGCCCTCGCTGCGCATGCCGGGCGGTGCCACGCGGTCGAAGCCCATGGCGCGGAACGTGGCCTCGGTCTCCTCCCACGAGCGCTTGCCCACCACGAGGTTGCCGCCCACGTAGAGCAGGATGTCCTCGAGGCCCGCCTCGGTGCACAGGTCGCGGAAGCCGCGACAGTCGAGCTCGCCCTGGCCGTAGAGCGAGGACACGAGGATCGCCCCGGCGCCCGTCTCCACCGCCGCCTTCACGAAGTCGGCGGCGGGGGTGAGGGCGCCGAGGGCGACCACCTTGTAGCCGGCGTTCTCGAGCGCCATGGCGAGGATGCGGTTGCCGACGATGTGCGTGTCGGAGCCGATCACCCCGGTGACGATCGTCGGCCGGGCCGGCGCCTGCGCGTTCACTTGCGGATCGCGTATTGCTTCATCGTCTGCAGCTCGCCCTTCATGAAGTCGAGGGCCCGGTCCGCGGGAACGAAGCTGTCCGCGTCCGCGTACTGGTCGTGCAGGTACTTCTTGAAGTCGTCGGTCGCGGCCACGTGGGCGAGCGCGTCCGAGATCACCTTCACCCGCTGCGGATCCGTGCCGGCCTTCATGATGACCGCGCGGAACTGGTTGATGATGATGTCGAACCCGTTCTCCTTGCCGGTGGGCACGTCGGGGACGGCCGGGAAGCGCTTCTGCGCGAAGACGAGCACCGGGCGCATCTTCCCGGAGGCGGTGAAGCTCCTCACGTCGCCCAGCTGCTCGTAGAGGATGTCCGCGTGGCCGCCGAGGATCGCCGTGTAGCGCTCGGCGGGCTTGGCGAAGGGCACGGACACCAGCTTGAGCCCCTTGGCGGCGAAGTAGTGCACGGTGAGGTCGTCGGGGCTGCCGAACCCGGTGATCGCCACCTTGAGCGGGCGCTTCTTCGCCTCGCGCGCCACGTCCTCCCACGTCTTCAGGTTGTCCGCCGAGGTGAAGAAGGCCGAGGGCTGCTGCATCATGATGGCGGCGGGGACGATCTGGTCGAGCTTCCAGCGCGTGTTCGGGTCCGTCTGCAGCGCGAAGGTGTCGCCCGTCATCACCGAGATGGTGTAGCCGTCGGCGGGGGCGGTGAGCATCTTGCTGAGGCCCGTCTGGCCCGTGGCGCCCGGCACGTTGATCACCGGCAGCGACACGCCGAGGTCCTTCTCCATCAACGGGCTCGCCTTGCGCGCGACCTGGTCGGCGCCCCCGCCCGGGCCCCAGGGCACGATGAACTCGATCGGCCGCGACGGATACTTGTGCTGCGCCGGCGCGGCGAACGATGCCGTCGCGAGGAGCGCGGCGGCGGCGAGACGCAGTCCTGCCTTGCAGTGGGCGATGCGCTTGTTCTGCATGTTCCCCTCCTTCTGGTTGTGGACCATCACGTACGCAACAGCAGCTTTCCCTTGGTGTTGCGACCCTCCAGGTAGCGATGCGCGTCGGCCGCCTGCGCGAGGGCGAGCTCGCGGTCGACGGTCACGGCCAGTGTGCCCTCGCGCCACCACGCGAACAAGTCGGCGGCGCGGCCCTGTAATTCTGCCGGCGTGGCCAGATAGTCCGCGAGGTGCGGGCGCGTGAAGAACACGGACCCCGCCTCGCCCAGCTCGAGCGGCTCGATGTGCTCCACGAGCCCCGAGGCGCCGCCGAAGCTCACGCACAGCCCGCGGCGTCGCAGGCTACGGATGCTGCGGGCGATGGTATCGCGCCCCACGGAGTCGTACACCACGTCGACCCCGCGCCCGCCGGTCAGGCGCATCACTTCCTCGCGGAAATCCCGCTCCCGGTAGAGGATCGCGTGGTCGGCGCCCCGGTCGCGCGCGATCGCCGCCTTCTGCGCGGAGCCGGCGGTGGCGATCACCGTGGCGCCCCGCCGCTTCGCGCACTGCACGAGGAGCTGGCCCACGCCGCCGGCGGCCGCGTGGACCAGGCACACGTCGCCGCTGCCCAGGTCGAAGGCCGAGCGCGTGAGATAGTGGGCGGTCAGGCCCTGGAGCATGAGCGCGGTGGCGACCGGCATCGGCACGTCGTCGGGCACCTTCACGAGCCTGGCCGCCGGGACCGCGGCGAGCGTCGCATAGGAGCCGCGCACGATGCAGTACGCGACGCGGTCGCCCACGGCCACGCCCTCGGCGCCGGGGCCCAGCGCGCGCACCCTGCCGCCGCCTTCCATGCCGATCACCATCGGCAGCGGCGTGCGGTAGGTCCGCGAGCGCGCGTAGGCGCCGCTGCGCATGTAGACGTCGATGTAGTTCACGCCCGCCAGCTCGATCTCCACGAGCGCCTCGCCGGGGCCCGGAACGGGGTCGGGAAGGTCGTGCAGCGCGAGCTTCTCCGGACCGCCGAACGCGTCGACGGCGATCGCCCTCATCGCGCGTCCACGACGAAGGGCTCGATGCGCTCGCGATCCAGCCGCGGCCGGAACCCGGCCGGCAGGCGGATCGCGCCGTCGCGCACCTCGAGCGGCTCGGCGAGCAGCCGCCCCCGGGTCTTGAGGAAACCGTTCATCTCGCCGGCGTTGTCGAGGTGGCGCGCCGCCACGCACGCTTCCATCCAGCAGCCGATGTCGCAGGCCACCCCGTTGCCGAGCACGGGCTTCATGCCGAGGGCCCGGATGCGCTCGAGCGCCGCGGCGAGCGCCTCGAGCGTGCCCAGCTTCATCAGCTTCACCTTGATGCAGTCCGCCGCGCCGAGCGCGGCCGCGCGCTCGATGTCGTCGAGCCCGTAGATCGACTCGTCGAGCATCATGGGCACCGCGGCGGCGCGGGCGACCTCGAGGTGCGCGTCCCAGTCGCCGGCGGCGCAGGGCTGCTCGAAGAGCTCGATGCCGGCCGGGTCGAGCCCCCGCACGAAAGCCGCTCCCTGCGCGGCCGAATAGCCCTGGTTCGCGTCGATGCGGATCGCCGCGCGTCCCGCGGCGACCGCCTGCACGTGGCGCACGTGCGCGAGGTCCTTCGCGACGTCGAAGCCGACCTTCACCTTGAACGTGCGGTAGCCCTCGCCGTACAGGCGCTCGAATTCGGCGCGCAGCGCATCCTCGCCGCTCGCGTTGAGGATGGCGAGGATCGGCACGCGCGCCTCCCGCTCGTCCTCCAGGAACGTGCTGCCCTGCGCCATCTCGAGCGCCGTGAGGAAGGCCGTGGCGAGGAACGGGCGCGAGGGCAGCAGCGGGAGCAGGCGCGCGCGCCGCGCCTCGGGATCCAGGGGGGGCAGGCTTTCCGCGAGCTGTCGCGCCGCCGCCCAGGTCTCCTCGATCGTCTCGTCGGTATAGCCGGTGAGGACCGTGGCCTCCCCCAGCCCGGTGCGCCCGCCGGGCCCGGGGCATTCCACCACGATGGTGTCGAACGCCTCGACCGCGCCGAACGCGAGCCGATAGGGCTTCGTGAGCGGTACCTGCAGGCGGAGTACGCGCATCGGCGGCGGCACGGTCGGGGGGATCGGACCAGTCTACGAAGGCTTGCGCGGGGGCGTCAATGCGCATCGTGTGGCAAGATCGCCCGGAAGGAGAAAAAGTCATGTACAGGACTTCGCGGCCGCTGCACGCCGCGGTGAAGCGCCGCATCGTGGACGCGCTGACCGAGGGGCGCTGGAAGCACGGGGAGGCGATCCCCAGCGAGTCGGCGCTCGCCGAGCGCTTCGGGGTGAGCGTGGGCACCGTGCGCCGGGCCGTCGGCGAGCTGGCGGCCGAGAACGTGCTGGTGCGCCGCCAGGGCAGCGGCACCTACGTGGCCAGCCACACCCGCGACTACATGCTGAGCGTGTTCTATTGCCTGGTGGACGCGCGCGACCGCAAGGAGCTGCCGCGCTCGGAGGTGCTGTCGTACCGGCGCGGCCGCGCCGACGCCCGCACCGCGGAGCGCCTGCACCTGAGGCCGGGGGCGCCCGTGGTGCGGGTGCGCGCGCTGCAGCACGTCGGCCGGCGCCCCATGATGCTCGACGACATCCGCATCCCGCAGGCGCTCTTCCCCGCGCTCGACGAGCGCATGCTGCGCGAGCGCGACAGCACGCTCTACGGCTTCTTCCAGGAGCGCTTCGGCGTGACCGTCGTGGCCGTCGCCGAGCGCCTCCAGGCGTGCCTCGCGGGGGAGCAGGAAGGCGCGGCCCTCGCCGTGCCGCGCGGGGCGCCGCTGCTGCGCATCGAGCGCACCGCCTGCACCTATGGCGACGTGCCCGTGGAAACGCGGGTGCGGCTCGTGAACACGGCGCGGCTGCGCTACCTCAGCCTGCTGGGGCGGCGCTAGCGCCGGTCCTCGACCTCGCCGTCGCGCGCGCGGCCGACCAGCCAGCCGCCCTCCACGGGAAGGTCCGAGCCGGTCACGTAATCGGACTCGTCGGAGGCGAGGAAGACCGCCGCGTACGCGACCTCCTCGGGCCGCCCCCACCGTCCCACGATGGTCTCGCCGCCCCAGTCCACGGTGCTGCTGGTGGCCGCCTCCGCGTTGAGGGGGGTGGCGATGGAACCGGGGGAGATCGAGTTCACGCAGATGCCGCGGCCGCGCAGGTCCATGGCGAGCGCGCGCGTGAGCCCGAGCACGCCCGCCTTCGCCGCGCAGTACGCGACCCGGTCCGGGCGCCCGACGTGCCCGGCGATGGAGGCGACGTTCACGATCTTGCCCTTGCCGGCCTGCAGCATGGCGGGGACGACGGCGCGCGCGCACAGGAAGTGGCCGGTGAGGTTGATGTCGAGCATGCGGTGCCAGTCGGCGTCCGAGTGCTCGAGGAAGCCCTTGATGCAGCGCGATCCCGCGTTGTTCACCAGGATGTCGATGCGGCCGAATTCGGCGAGCGTGCGCTCGCGCAGGCGCTCGGCATCGGCCGATTGCGTCACGTCGACCCGCACGGCGAGCGCGCGCCCGCCCGCGCCCCGGACGAGCTCGGCCGTCTGGCGCGCCGCATCCTCGTTGAGGTCGGCCACCACGACGGCCGCCCCCTGGCGGGCGAACGCGAGCGCGATGGCCCGGCCCATGCCGCTGCCGGATCCCGTGACGATGCCCACCTTGTCCTTCAAGCGCATGAACGTCTCCCGTGGTCGAATCGAATGGCGGCGGGCGGCGCCGCCTCAGGCGGCGGCGCCCGCGAACGCCGGCATCACCTCGCGCGCGAAGAAGCGCATCCCCTCGAGCGGCGGGATGGGCTGGATCACGAGGTGGCTCACTCCGGCGCGCTCCCAGGCCCGGATGCGCTCGACGCACGCCTCGACCGGGCCCCAGAGGTTCTCGCGCAGCACGTCCTGGGGAGTGGGCGGCACCGCGAAACGGTGCTTGCGCTCCTCGGCGTAGCGCACGCTCCACTGCGCCACCCCGTCGTCGTCCAGCCCCGCCAGGCACACGGTCGAGGTCGCCATGGGCATGGGGCGCCCGCCGCGCCGGCGCGCGATGTCCGCGCCGTATTCCGCGATCGTCTCCGGCGGCTTCGAGTAGAAAAGCCAGACGTCGCCCAGCTCGGCGGCGAGGTCGCGGATCGCCTCGGAATCGCCCGGCACCCAGATCGGGATGTGCGGCTTCTGCACCGGCTTCGGCGCGAGATGCGCGCCCCGGAGCCGGTAGAAGCGCCCGTCGAAGTCGACCTCGTCCCCGGTCCACAGCGCCCGGGCGATGAGCAGCGCCTCGCGCAGGCGCGCCACCCGCTCGTCGTGCTCGTCCCAGGGCAGGCCGTAGCTCTCGCTTTCGCGGCGGAACCACGCGGAGCCCAGGGAGTAGATGAGGCGCCCGCCGAACATCACGTCGAAGGTCGCCGCCATCTTCGCCATCACCGCCGGATGGCGCAGCGAGTTGTTGAACGTGTGGCCGGCGAAGCGCACGCGCCGGGTGAGGGCGCCCAGCGCCGAGAGCACGGTCCAGTTCTCGAGCATCGGCACGGCGATGTTCATGTGCGCGTTCACCACGTGGTCGGGCAGCCAGACGCTGTCGAAGCCCAGCCGCTCGGCCTCGAGCGCCATGAGCCGCGCCATGTCCCAGCCCTGCCCGTGGGCGCCCATCTCTCCCTGCACCGCCAGCCGCACGCCGAATTCCAAGGTCGCTCCCGCGCTATCGGAGGTCGAGTATCGGGGAGATGCGCCGGGGGCCGCAATGCCCCCCGGGGCCGTCACGCGGGAACGCGCACCTCCATCGCCTCGGCCATGCGCTCCACGGCCTTGCGGATGTTGTCCATGGAGGTGGCGAACGAGATGCGCAGGCAGCCCTCGGCGCCGAAGGCGGAGCCGGGCACGGCCGCGACGGCCTTGGGCCGGGCCAGCAGGTACTCGCACAGCGCCATGTCGGTGGGCTCGGCGATGCGCCCGGCCTTGTGCAGGTTGCGGATGGCGCCGCGGCAGTCGGGGAACGCGTAGAAGGCGCCCGCCGGCGCCAGGCACTTGACGCCGGGGATCCTGTTCAGCGCCTCCGCGACGAACTTGCCGCGCTCGGTGAACGCCTCCACCATCGGCTCGATGCAGGACTGGTCGCCGTTGAGCGCGGCCTCGGCCGCGTACTGCGAGATCGAGGTCGGGTTCGAGGTGCTGTGCGACTGCACGTTCTCCATCGCCTCGATCAGCTCCTGGGGGCCGCCGCAGTAGCCGATGCGCCAGCCCGTCATCGCGTAGGCCTTCGACACGCCGTTCATCGTGACGGTCTGGCCGTACAGGTCGGGGCAGACGTTCAGGATGTTCACGAACTTCGAGCCGTCGAGGAGGATGTGCTCGTACATGTCGTCGGTCGCGATGACGAGGCGCGGGTGCTGGCGCAGCACTTCGCCCAGCGCCTTGAGCTCGTCCGGCGTGTACACCGCCCCGGTCGGGTTCGAGGGGCTGTTGAGCCAGAGCAGCCGGCTCTTCGGGGTGATCGCGTTCTTCAGCTGCAGCGGCGTGATCTTGAAGCCCTGCTCGATGCCTGGTCGGGATGAACACCGGCTTGCCGTCCGCCATCTGGACCATGTCGGGGTAGGAGACCCAGTACGGGGCGGGGATGATCACCTCGTCGCCCGGGTTGAGCAGCGCCAGGCACCAGGTTGAACAAGCTCTGCTTGCCGCCCCAGGACACGAGGATCTGCTTCTGGGTGTAGTCGAGGCCGTTCTCGCGCTTGAACTTGGCGATGATCGCCTTGCGCAGCGACGGGCGTGCCGCCCGCGGGCGTGTACTTCGTGAGCCCCTTGTGGATCGCCGCGATCGCCGCGTCCTTGATGTGCTGGGGCGTGTCGAAGTCGGGCTCGCCGGCGCCCATGGAGATCATGTCCTTGCCCTCGGCCTTGAGGCGCGCGGCCTTGGCGGAGACGGCGAGGGTGGGGGAGGCCTTGATGGCCTTCAGGCGGCTGGCGACGAGCGACGACATGGGATTCTCCGGAGGGGTGGGCGGGAAACGCGCGAAAAGGGGGACGACCCGCTCATTTTACGGGTTTGGCGGGGTGCGGCCCAGCCCGCAAAGCCGTTAAAATCTCCCGTTGTCCCGAATCGAGTCCCCATGGAAGTCGTCACGTTCCCGGATAGTCCGTTCCGCCTGCACCAGACCTTCGCCCCCGCCGGCGACCAGCCCGAGGCCATCGACAAGCTCGTCGAGGGCCTCGACGACGGCCTCGCCTACCAGACGCTGCTCGGCGTGACCGGTTCGGGCAAGACCTTCACCATGGCCAACGTCATCGCGCGGACTCGGCCGGCCGGCCCGCGTGATGCTGGCGCCCAACAAGACGCTGGCCGCGCAGCTCTACTCGGAGTTCCGCGAGTTCTTCCCGGAGAACGCGGTCGAGTACTTCGTCTCCTACTACGACTACTACCAGCCCGAGGCCTACGTGCCGTCGCGCGACCTGTTCATCGAGAAGGACTCCTCGATCAACGAGCACATCGAGCAGATGCGGCTGTCGGCGACCAAGTGCGCTGCTCGAGCGCCGCGACGCGGTGATCGTGGCGACCGTCTCGTGCATCTACGGCATCGGCGATCCCGTCGACTACCACGGCATGATCCTGCACCTGCGCGAGAGCGACAAGCTCGCCGCAGCGCGACGTCGCTGGCGCGGCTGGCGGCGATGCAGTACGAGCGCAACGACATCGACTTCCGGCGCGGCACCTTCCGCGTGCGCGGCGACGTGATCGACGTCTTCCCGGCGGAGAACAGCCGAGACGGCGCTGCGGATCGCGCTGTTCGACGACGAGATCGAGACGCTGACGCTGTTCGACCCGCTCACCGGGCGAGCTCCTGCACCGCGATCCCGCGCTTCACCGTCTATCCCTCGAGCCACTACGTGACGCCGCGCGAGACGACGCTGCGCGCGATCGAGGCGATCAAGGCCGAGCTGCGCGAGCGCCTCGACGTAGTTCCAGAAGGCCAGGGCAAGCTGGTCGAGGCGCAGCGCATCGAGCAGCGCACGCGCTTCGACCTGGAGATGCTGAACGAGCTGGGCTTCTGCAAGGGCATCGAGAACTACTCGCGCCACCTGTCGGGGCGCAGCCCGGGCGAGCCGCCGCCGACGCTGATCGACTACCTGCCGCCGGACGCGCTGATGATCATCGACGAGAGCCACGTCACGATCGGCCAGCTCGGCGGCATGTACAACGGCGACCGCGCGCGCAAGGAGAACCTGGTCGAGTACGGCTTCCGCCTGCCGTCGGCGCTCGACAACCGGCCGCTGAAGTTCGAGGAGTTCGAGAAGCGTGGTGCGGCAGACGGTGTTCGTCTCGGCCACCCCGGCGGCCTACGAGGCGGAGCACAGCCGGCGCAGGTGGTGGAGCAGGTGGTGCGGCCCACGGGGCTGGTCGACCCGCGAGTCGAGGTGCAGGCCGGCCTCGACCCAGGTCGACGACCTGCTGTCGGAGATCGGACTGCGGGTCGAAGAAGCACGAGCGCGTGCTGGTCACCACGCTGACCAAGCGCATGGCCGAGGAGCTGACCGACTACCTCGCCGAGCACGGCGTCAAGGTGCGCTACCTGCACTCCGACATCGACACCGTCGAGCGGGTCGAGATCATCCGCGACCTGCGGCTGGGCGAGTTCGACGTGCTGGTCGGCATCAACCTGCTGCGCGAAGGGCTGGATCATGCCCGAGGTGTCGCTGGTGGCGATCCTCGACGCCGACAAGGAGGGCTTCCTGCGCTCGGAGCGCTCGCTGATCCAGACCATGGGGCGCGCCGCGCGCCACCTGAACGGCACCGCGATCCTCTACGCCGACGCGATGACCGACTCGATGCGGCGCGCGATCGGCGAGACCGAGCGCCGGCGCAACAAGCAGATCGCGTTCAACGCACGGCCACGGCATCACGCCGCAAGGGCATCTCCAAGCGCATCAAGGACCTGATCGACGGCGTCTACGACGCCGACGAGGCGCAAGACGCTGCGCAGGGCCGCCCAGGACCGAGGCGCGCTACGAGGCGATGAGCGAGAAGCAGCTCGCGCGCGAGATCAAGCAGCTCGAGAAGAAGATGCTCGAGCACGCGAAGAACCTCGAGTTCGAGCAGGCGGCCGAAGCTGCGCGACGCGCTCAAGGCCGCCCGCGACCGCCTCATGGCGGTCGGCGGGCTCGCGTGCGCGGGTGCGCGGATGACTTCCGGCGCGTTCTCGGTCCTCTCGTCTGCACCGGCAACATCTGCCGCTCGCCCACGGCGAGGGCGTCTGCGGCACGCGGCCGAGCGCCGCGGGCCTGGCGCAGACGCATCCGCGTGGACTCCGCCGGGACCCACGGCTACCATGTCGGCGAGCCGCCCGACGCCCGCGCGCGGTGCACGCGCCTCGCCGCGGCTACGACCTCAGCCGCCCTGCGCGCGCGCCGGTCGCGGCGCGAGGACTTCGAGGCCTTCGACTAATCCTCGCCATGGACCGCGGCCACCTGCGCATCCTGAGGCGATGGCGCCGCCGGGCGCGCGGCACAAGCTCGGCCTCTTCATCGAATGCGCGCGAGCGCTGGCGCGACGAGGAGGTGCCCGACCCGTACTACGGCGGCGCCGGGGAGTTCGAGCAGGTCCTCGACATGGTGGAGGAGGCGGCGGAGCGCTGGGTCGACCGCTTCCAGGAAGCGCTCGATCCCGGCGCCTTTCGCCTGCGCGGGCTGCGCTGACCCGCCTCCCGGAAGGCGGCTGCCGGAACGAAGCCCGCGCCTTCCCGGTCCCAGCCGGACAAGGAGGTGGGTCCGGTGGACTGGAGCAGGCTCTTCGTTCCCAGCACGCCCGTCGGGGAGATCCTCGTGCGGGGCTCGGTGGTGTACCTCACGCTCTTCACGGCCATGCGCCTGCTGCCCCGGCGGCAGGTGGGCGGGCTCGTCTCCTCGGACATCCTGATCGTCGTGCTCATCGCCGACGCCGTGCAGAACGCGATGGCGGGCGAGTACCGCTCGATCACCGACGGGCTGCTGCTCGCCGGCGTGATCTTCGGCTGGGCGACCCTCATCGACTGGATCGACTTCCGCTTCCCGAGGCTCAACCTCGCGGCCGCGGGGCCGCTGCCCATGGTGCGCAACGGCCGCTTCATGCGCCGGAACATGGCGCGGGAGCAGGTGAGCGAGGCGGAGGTGATGTCGGCGCTGCGCCTGCGGGGGATCGAGTCGATCGAGGGCGTGGCCGCCGCGTACATCGAGGGCGACGGGCGGTTCAGCGTGGTGCTGCGCGACGGGCACCCCGTCCCGCCCGACGACGACCGCAAGGCGCGCTGAGGCCCGGGGGCCGCCGCCCTGTGCCGGCACGCGAATCGGCGTTATGATCTGTCGCGGCTGCGCGCCTGCCCGTCCGGGGCGCACAGGATTTCCACGACTCCCACGACGATTTCGCCATGGACCGCGGTTGCCTGCGCATCTCGGCGAGCGCCATCGCACTCCTCGCATCCGCGGCGCTGCCCGCCGTCGCCGCGGAGCGCCTCGAGCCGACGCTGTTCCACGACCCGGTCACGGTCGAGGCGGCATACACCCGCTACGAGAACGTCAACCACGGACGGGATTCGGAGCCGCGCTTCGACGACGACGTGCTCGGCGTCACGCTGAGCCAGCCGAGGAGCTGGATGCTCCTGCCGAACGTCCGGCTCCTGGTGACCGGCATCGTCGCCGGGGACAAGTTCGCCCGCCGTACGCGCCTCGACCGGATCTCCGGCGGCGTGCAGGCGGACCTCCAGTTCCGCGCCTCGGGCGACTTCGATGCGGTGACGTGGTCGCTGGTGGGACGGGCCGCGTACGACGCGTTCGGCTCGCGCCTGCGCAGCGGCGGGCGGTATTTCCTCGGGGTGAGCGCCCAGCGCGCCGTCACCGACCGCATCGACGTCTTCGCCGAGGCGGGCCGCAACGAGCGCTACGGCAGGAGCGACGTCTTCAACGGACGCGACGACGCGGTGAAGCTGAGCCTCGCGTACTCGCTGCGCGCGAGGGACCTGCTGTACCTGACGGGTCAGTACCGGAAGGGAGACACGGTCTCGAGCGGCCCCGCCTCCCTCGCCAACGCCGACCTCGCCTCGGTCCTGGTTCCCGACGAGACCTTCGGCCCCGGCATGTTCTCCTATCGCTTCGAGGCGCGCACCGTGTTCTCCACCCTCGGCTGGAACCACGCGCTCGGTCCCCGCGAGTCCGTCGACGTCTCGTGGCGGCGGATCGACTCGACGCCGACGCGCGATCCCGGCCTCGACGTTCCCGGCCGGCTGCGCTACGTCTCCGACCAGTACGCGATCGTCTACCTGAGGCGCTTCTAGATGCCGCGGACCCTGCGATCCGGCCCTCTCGCCGTCGGGCTCTCGGCGGCGCTCCTCGCGGCCGCGTGCGGGGGAGGCGGCAGCGCCGAGGACGTGCGCCCGGGGGAGCCGATCCCCGTGCGCGGCGAGCCGGGTCCGCATTCGTTCCTGCGGTTCCCGAACCCCCAGGTGCGGCCCGACGGCGCGTTCCAGACGGTGGAGCCCGAGTATGCCCAGGCCTATTACCGCGCGATCGACCCCACGGGCTCGCGGGACACCCTGGCCAAGTGGAAGGCCGCGAACGGCTTCGAGACGGGCACCGGGAGCGAGCATGTCGTGGTCTTCGGCGACCGCCGGGACCTGGGCTACGGCCGGCGCCTGCACGCCCGGCGCAACCCCGACGGGACGGTCGCCGTCTACGTCGAGAACTACGTGATCCAGGCCGGTCCCGGGTACAGCTACTCGTCGGCGAACCTCGAGGCCGCGATCCTGCGCGATACGCGCTGGCTCGTCGGCGTGAGCGCCATCGAGTTCAGTCCGGCGCCGGGGGGCGGGAAGAGCTTCGCCAAGTTCTACAACTTCGGTCCCGAGGGCGAGCGCCAGCTCCTGGTCGACATCGACGGCCTGGGCGACAAGGCGATGCCCGGCCCGTGCCTCACCTGCCACGGGGGGCGCGGCGATCCGCTGACGCCGCCGGACGCGAGCGGCCAGCGGCGCTTCGCGCTGGTGCACGGGTCGGCCTCGGGGCAGCGCGGCGACGCGCAGGGACATTTGCCGCCCCTCGAGCCCGCGAACTTCGGCTATTCGACTCGCCCCGGCTACACGCGCGCCGAGCAGGAAGCGGCGATGAAGGCGATCAACCGCATCATCCTCTGCACCTATCCCCTCGCGCAGCCGTCGAGCGCCCCCGAGGACGCATGCCGCCGGCCGGCCGGGCGCGGGGAATGGCAGGGCACCGCGGCGCAGATCATCAAGTCCGGATACGGGGGCGACGGACTTCCCGCGGCGGCCTTCGCGGATTTCGTCCCCGAGTCGTGGCGGGCCGCGGGGCAGGACGCGCTCTATCGCGAGGTCGTGGCGCCGTCGTGCCGCGCGTGCCACCTGCTGCGCGGTACCGGCGCGCAGTCCGACATCGACCTCGAATCGTACGAGAAGTGGGCGGGGTACGCGCAGCCCATCCGCGCGCACGTGCTCGACCGCGGCGACATGCCCCTCGCGCGGATCGTCTACGACGCCTTCTGGAGCGACCCGGCGCGGCCCGCGGCGCTCGCCGATTTCCTCGACGCCAACGGGGCCGGCGTGAGCGGCGCGCCGCTGCGTCCCGGCGCCCCCGTCGCCGACCCGGGCCCCGACCGCGTGGCGGCGCCGGGCGCGACGACGCTTTCCGCGGAGGGCAGCCTCTTCGCGAACGCCTATGCCTGGTCGATCGTGTCCGGTCCCGCCGGCGCGACCCTCGACGGGGCCGGCACGGCGCATCCCACGTTCACGGCGACGGCCGGGGGGACCTACACCCTGCAGCTCGTGGCGAGCCGGGACGGGGCGGCGAGCGCGCCGGCGCCGCTTCGCATCGTGGTCGACCCCGCCCTCGATCCCGCGCCGTCGGCGATCCGCTTCGCCGACATCAAGGCCGCCATGCAGGCGCCGCGCCGCTGCGCGGGATGCCACAGCCCGGGCTTTCGCGGGCCCCCGGCCCCGGTGCTCTTCTCCGACGAGGACCGCAACGGCGACGGCATGGTCGATGCGATCGACGACGACTGGCTCTACGAGGTGGTGCGGGGCGAGGTGAACTTCACGCACGTCGCCGCGAGCCCGCTGCTGCGCAAGCCCTCGGGCCACCATCACCTCGCCGGCCAGCTCGACGGGTTCGACGCGAGCGCGCCGCCGGGCGATCCGTCGCGCGCGCTCTACGACCTGTTCCTCGCCTGGATCCTGAACGGCGCCCCGCGCTAGGAAGCCGCGTCAGTACGTGCGGCGCGGCGCGTTGTAGTCGCTCTTGGGGAAGACGAACGGCGGCACGCGGCCCACGAGCGCCTCGATCAGCATGAGCTCCTGGTCCGTATGGTTGATGAACGGCGCGAGGCGGATGTTGCGCCCGCCGCCCCGGCCCGAAAGGATGTAGAGCGGCCGGTTGTGGTGCTGCGAGACCACCGTCTCCCGGCTCTGCGGGTCGTCCGCCGCCTGCACGTCCGCGATGCCGTAGCAGGTGCAGAAATAGGTCTGGTCCGGCTCGGACTCCATGTACACGCCGGTGCCGCGGATGCCGATGACGGCGAGGTGGGTGCGCAGCTCGAGCGGCCTTCCGGTGCCGAACACCGAAAGCAGCTTTCCCCGCAGCAGGTTGAGGCCGCCCACGAGGAGCTCGTCGAGGGGCGAGCGCTCGACCACGACCTGCGTTCCGGACCGCGCGATGAAGGCGCTGTCGCCCACGGCATAGATGAGCTCGCCGTCGGGCCCGGTCTCGATGCGGTCGCCCGGGGCGATGCGCGTCTCGAGGCTCGCCGGCCTGGCGTTCACGCGGACATCGCCCGTGACCCGGTAGATCGAGCGCCCCGGGGGAAGCTTGCCCGGGCGGCCGCCGAGGAGCTGCCCGAGGGCGGGTGTCGCGCCGAGGGGACCGGCGAACAGGCCGGCCGCGAGCATGGCGACGAGCGTCCTGCGCCTCGGATCGTCCGGTTCGATCTCCATGGCCGGCGATTGTACCGGTCGCAAGCCCCGCCCGTGGAGCCCCGCGGCCCGCCGGCCGCCGCGCGCCGGCTCAGGCGCCGGCGAGGGCGAGCGGGCGTTGCGCGTAGCGCCGTGCCATGGCCTCGAGGGGCAGCGGCCGGATCCGCGGCGCCTGCCCGGCGCAGCCGAACGCCTCGAAACGCTCCCGGCACAGGTCGCGGGCCGCGGCGCGGGCGGGCTTGAGGAAGGCCCGCGGGTCGAACTCCTCGGGAAGCTGCGCCATCGCGCGGCGCATCGCCCCGGTCATCGCGAGCCGGATGTCGGTGTCGATGTTCACCTTGCGCACGCCATGGCGGATGCCCTCGCGGATCTCCTCGACGGGCACGCCGTAGGTCTCGCGGATCCTCCCGCCGTGCGCGCGGATCACCTCGAGCCATTCCTGCGGCACCGACGAGGAGCCGTGCATCACGAGGTGCGTATCCGGGATGCGCGCGTGGATCGCCTTGATGCGGTCGATGGCGAGGATGTCCCCGGTGGGCCGGCGCGAGAACTTGTAGGCGCCGTGGGAGGTGCCGATCGCGACCGCGAGCGCATCCACGCCGGTGCGACGCACGAATTCGGCCGCCTCGCCCGGGTCGGTGAGGAGCTGCTCGCGCGAGAGCTTGCCCGCCGCGCCCGAGCCGTCCTCCTCGCCCGCCTCGCCGGACTCGAGCGAGCCCAGGCAGCCCACTTCGCCCTCGACCGACACGCCGAGCGGGTGCGCCATCTCGACCACCTTGCGGGTGACCGCCACGTTGTACTCCCACGCGGCGGGCGTCTTCATGTCCTCCTCGAGCGAGCCGTCCATCATCACGCTCGAGAAGCCCGAGCGGATCGAGGCCTCGCACACGGCCGGGCTCGCCCCGTGATCCTGGTGCAGCACGATCGGAAGGTGCGGATACGCCTCGAGGGCGCCGAGCACGAGGTGGCGCAGGAAGGGCTCGCCCGCGTACTTGCGCGCGCCGGCCGAGGCCTGGAGGATCACCGGGCTCGCCGTCGCGTCGGCCGCCTCGACGATCGCCTGCACCTGCTCCAGGTTGTTCACGTTGAAGGCGGGCACGCCGTAGCCGTGCTCGGCGGCGTGGTCGAGGACCTGTCGAAGGGAAACGAGGGGCATGGGATCTCCTGGGGCCGGTGCACGAAGCGTCGGCGTGTTCCTTGCGCGGCGCGGGGCCGCGCCCCGTGGCAGCCACCATAGGTCCGGGCACCGCCTCCCGACCACTCAATTCTGTTGCGCCGACCCGTAAGCGTCGCTGATGCGATCGTCCCCGGGCGCGCCGCAGGCGCGTAGGATCGCCCCATGACCATGAAGAATGCGGATCTGGAGAAGCAGAAGGGCAAGAAGATCGCCGGCGCCGGTTCCGGGCGCGGCGGCCGGGACGTCGCGTGGGGCAAGCGCGAGCAGGCGCTGGCGCGCAAGCGGGAACTGCTCGAGAAGGCGCACAAGTCGAGGTAGCCCGCTCCCCCCTATGTGTGGGGCCGTACATACGGCGGCCGTGGATGTGCGTATCCATTGTGGGAGCGGCCCAAGCCATCCCGACATCGTGCCGCGCTCGAGGAAAGGCACCGCCATGAAGATTCCCGTCGAAACGAAACCTGCCCTGTGGGGCATCGCGGGTGGCGCCGCCGCGCTGGCGATCGTCGGATTCACGTGGGGCGGGTGGGTCACCGGCGGCACGGCCCGCGCCGAGGCGGCGAAGCGCGCCGACGCGGCGGTCGTCGTGGCGCTCGCGCCGATCTGTGTCGACCGGTTCCGGCACGCCGCCGACGTGGAGGCCAACAGGGCCGCGCTGAAGAAGGTCGATGCCTGGTCCCAGGGCGATTTCGTCGAGAAGGGCGGCTGGGCGACGCTGCCGGGGTCGAGCGACCCCGAACGGGAGGTCGCCGTGGCGCAGGCCTGCGCGACGCTCCTGGTCGGCGCGTGAGGCCGCGGCCCCGCTCAGCGGCCCGATCCGCTCCATAGCGCGTACGCCGGTGCGCCATGCCGGACCAGCCAGCGCACGGCCGGCGCCGGCAGCTGCAGCGGCTTGAGCGCCATGCGAAACGGCATCTCGCGCGGGCCGTGGCGGCGGATGAAGGCGGCGAACGCGCGGGTGAACGCGCGGTACTCGGCGTCGAGGGACGCCGCGGCGCCGGGCTTCGCGCCTGCCTGGAGCTGGCGAAACGCGTGATACCCGTCGCCGGTTCGCGTCTCGAGCAGCCGCCCCAGCAGCGTGCGGCCGATGCGCCAGCGCGAATGCCGCTCGTGCTCCTGGTAGCGGCGGAAATGCCGGTAGAAGTGCTTGTAGTGGCGCGCTTCGTCCGCGAAGATCCGTGCCGCCAGGTCCTTGAGCACGGGCTCGCGCGTGTAGTCGCGCAGCGCGCTGTAGAAGGTCGAGGTTCCCATCTCGACGATGCACCGGGCGGCCAGCTCGAGCGCACGGGCCGGCTCGAGCGCGTCCACGGTGCACGTGCGCGAATACTCGGCGAAGAATCCGTCGTACTCTCGCTGCCAGTCGACTTCCGGCCAGGCGTGCTCGGCATAGGCGCGCAGCGCGTGGCCGTGCCGGACCTCCTCGCGTTGCCACGTGTCGCGCAGCCAGCGCGAGACCTCCGCGTCGTCGGCGAAATATTCGACGAGGTTCCCCGCGTACAGGTCGGCGCCGGTCTCGATGAAGGAGGCCAGGAAGACGATCCTGAACGCGAACCGATCGGCCGCGATCGCGGCTCGGTCGATGCCGTCGAAGTCGATATCCGCGATGCGCCAGTGCGGCGGCGCGGCATGCGGTTGAACCTGAACGCCTGCTGAGCGTGACATGGAAAGCCTCGGCAAGGTGGACACCCCGGCCGGGGCGTCGTTCACGGGTCACCGGGCCAGGTGCAGGTGCTTCTCGAAATCCACGATCGAGCGGAATCGCGCCGTCATTTCCCGCGGCATCCATGGCCTGGAAGATGGGGAGCACCGAATGCTGCCGGTACGCGGAAATCGCCGGGATCGATCGTCATCCCGAATGTCCTTGTCGAGGGGCCCGCGGCTGCGGCGAGCGTTCGCAATCGACGGGCACCCGGTGTCCCCGGGCAGGCCCGTTCATCGCCTTTCCCGGGGCGCGCCCAGCGCCTCGAAGCCGGAGACGACGTCGAACAGTTCCTCGTCGATCGCGCTCTGCCGCACCCGGTGGAACTTCCGGTTCAGGTCCTCCAGCAGCTCGTCGATGTTCTTTTCTGCGCGCTGCATCGCGGCCAGGCGGCTCGCGTTCTCGCTCGCCAGCGATTCGGCGCAGGCCCGGAACAGCGAGACGAAGAGATATTCGCGCACGAACGCCGGCAGCGTGCGGCCCGCGCCGTTCATGGCCTCGGGCACGTTCGCGGTGGGCCACGGGATCGCGGCCAGGCCGCGCCGCCAGGCATCGTCCAGCGGCAGCAGGCGCTGGCCCACGGGCGCGTAGGTCGCGCCGGCCTCGGGGCGGTTGTGGAAAATGTGGACCTGCGCGACGCCGCCCTTTTCGCGCTGCGCGTCCATTGCGGTGAGGATCTGCCCGACCAGCGGCGTGATGGCGCCGATGGAGTTCGGCACGGCGAACCGCTCCCGGGGCGCCAGGCCCGCGTCCGCGAGGTGCGCGTGGATGCGCTCGCCCACCGACCAGACGGTCTTCCTTCCCGGCAGGCTCGCCAGCGCACCCGCGGCGAACTCCACCATCGCCTCGTTGAACCGGCCCACCAGCCCCTGGTCGGAGCCGAACACCACCGCACCGATCGCCGCCGTGTCCCTGGCCGGCGCTCGCGCCGACGGGCCGGGCGGCTCGCCTTGCCGCAGGATCGCGGCGAGCCCGAGCTGGACCGTCCGATAGTAATCGTCGAGCGAGCGCACCGCGTTCTCGTATTGCCCGATGCTCGACCCGGCAAGGGCCTTCATCGTGCGCACCACGGATTCGAGTTGTCCGGCCCCGGCGATCTTGCCGCGCAGCCTCGCGGCGGTATCGCTCACCGGTCTTCCCCGGGTTTCGCCTCGGCCTGGAAGCGGGAGAGGGCGTCGCGGGCGACCCGGAGGATCGCCGCGCGATCCTCGTCGCTCAGCGCGCGCGCGGTATCGAATCGCGAACGGACCTCGGCGGGAATGTCGTGCACCGCCTCGCGCACGCAACGTTCGGCGTCCGCCATCCGGTCCAGCGCGATGCCGTCGAAGAGCTTCGCGGTGAGCGCGAGCAGCACGGCGATCTGCGCGGCCTGCGAGACCGGTGCGGATTCCGGCTGCCGGAGGCAGGCCCGGATCCGGCGCCCGTGATCGATGATCCCGCGCGTGGCCTCGTCGAGGCGCGCGCCGAAGCGCGCGAAGGTCTCGAGCTCCTCGAACTGCGCGTAGGCCAGCTTGAGGTCGCCCGCGACCGCGCGGAAGGCCGCGCGTTGCGCCTTGCCGCCGACGCGCGAGACGGACTTGCCGACATCGACCGCGGGCAGCACGCCCAGCTCGAAGAGCGCCGGGGAGAGGTAGATCTGGCCGTCGGTGATGGAGATGAGGTTGGTCGGGATGTAGGCGGAAATGTCCTGCGCCTCGGTCTCGATGATGGGCAGCGCCGTGAGCGACCCGCCCCCGAGCGCGGGGCCGAGATGCGTCGCCCGCTCGAGCAGCCGCGCGTGGATGTAGAAGATGTCGCCCGGGAAGGCCTCGCGGCCGGGCGGGCGGCGCAGCAGCAGGGAGAGCTCCCGATAGGCCCGCGCATGGTGCGTGAGGTCGTCGTAGACGATCAGCACGTCGCGCCCCTGCTGCATGAAATGCTCCGCGATGCTGGTCGCGGCGTACGGCGCGATGTAGGCCAGTCCGGGCGGATCGTTGCCTTCGGTCACGACGACGACGGTGTACTCCATCGCGCCCTTTTCGCGCAGCGTCGCGACCGCCTTGGCCACGCCGGAGGCGCGCTGGCCGATGGCGCAATAGACGCAGACCACGTCCTGGTCGCGCTGATTGAGGATCGCGTCGAGCGCGATCGCCGTCTTGCCCGTCTGCCGGTCGCCCACGATCAGCTCGCGCTGGCCGCGCCCGATGGGAATGAGCGCGTCGATGACCTTGATGCCGGTCTGCAGCGGCACGGTGACGGGCGCCCGATCCATGATGGGCGGCGCCGGGCGCTCGGTAGGCAGGCGCGCGTCCGATGCGACCGTGCCGAGGCCGTCGAGGGGGCGGCCGAGGGGATTGACGATGCGGCCGATCAATCCGTCGCCCACCGGAACGTCCATCACGTGGCCCCGTGCGCTCGACCTCGTCGCCGGCGTGCAGCCGCCAGTAGTCGCCCAGGAGGACGACGCCGATCTCGTCTTCGTCGACATTGAACGCGATGCCGTACACGTCGCCGGGAAACCGCAGGACCTCCTCGAAGCCCACGCCGGGGAGTCCGGAGACCTTCGCGATGCCCGTCGCGATGCTGGTGACGGTGCCCGCTTCCCGCGGCGCGAGCCGCGCCGAAAAGGACTCCCGCGCCCGGCGCATTTCCGCGAACGCGCGGTCGAACACGGGCTCGAGGGCGTCGGGTGGCCCGCTCATCGGGACTTCGCCTGCGCTTCCAGGAGCTCGTCGACGCGTTTCTCCAGCGACGCGAGGTAGTCGGCGATGCTCCATCCCACCTTCACTCCGCCCGCGGCGAGCTCGATCCCGGCGACCAGGTCCGGGGCGGTCTCGAACCGCAGGCGGATGTCGGCCGCGAAGGTCTCGTTCACGGCGTCGCTGTATCGCCGCGCGTTGCTCGGCGGGCAGGTCGAACGCGCTGCGCACGAGGGCGGGATCGGACGCGGTCCCGAGGGCGTCGCCGAGGCGCTTCTTCGCGTCCCCGCCCAATTCCCGCAGCCGGCGGGTGAACACCTCGCCCAGGCGCTCTTCCAGGCTCGTCGTGGCGAGGTCCGCGAGGGCCTTGCGCGCGATGGCGAAGACTTCCTCCCGTGCCCGGCGGCCGAGGGCCTCGTTCAGGGTGCGGGCCTCGCTTCTCAGCGCTTCCTGCCGCCTGGCGGCGAGGGCGTCGGCCGCGCTGCGCGCCTCCTCGAGGAGGCGCCGGCGTTCGGCGCTCGCCTCGTCCGCCGCCTTGCGCAGGAGCGCGGCACGCTGCCCGTCGAGCTCCTCGTTCCTGTGCCGGAACGCGTCGCGCTCCCCGAGGGCCTCGGCCTTCCTCGCGTCGGCATCCGCCAGTTCCGCGGCGATCCGCTTCTCCCTCGCGTCGATGGCGTCGAGAATGGGGCGGTACAGGAAGCGCTTCAACAACCACACCAGGATGAGGAAGTTGACGACCTGCGCGAGGACGGTGAACCAGTCGATCAGCACGACCTACTTTCCCGCAACCTGGACGGTGACGTGGTTCCAGAACGGGTTGGCGAAGATGAGGATCATCGAGACCACGAAGCAGTAGATCGCGGTGGACTCGATCATGGCGAGGCCCACGAACAGGGTGCGCGTGATCGTCGTGGCGGCATCGGGCTGCTGCGCGAGCGAGGTGAGGGCCGAGGCGACCGCGCGCCCCTCGCCGAGCGCGGAGCCGACGCTCCCCAGGGCGATCGTCAGCCCGGCGGTGGCGATGGAGGCGAGTGCGATGAGCGTCGTGCTGTCCATGGGGCGTCCTTGCGTGGTGGGTTCGGTGGTCTCAGCCCTCGCGTCCCGGGTGCGGCTCGCGGCTACGCGTGGCCGCGGCGATGTAGACGGTGGCGAGGATGCTGAAGATGTACGCCTGCACCATGCCGGTCAGCAATCCGAGCGCGCTCATGGCGATCGGGAAGACGAACGGCGTGATGGTGAGCAGGATGGCGAGGATCATCGTCCCGCTCATCATGTTGCCGAACAGGCGCACCGCCAGGGCGAGGGTGCGCGAGAGCTCGCTGATGATGTTGAACGGCAGCATGATGAACGTCGGCTTGAGATACGCCCTGAGATAGCCCCGCACCCCGCTCTCCTCGACGCCGAAGAGCGGCACCGCCACGAACACGCAGATCGCGAGCGCCGCGGTGGTCGAGAGCGAGCCGGTCGGCGGCTCGTAGCCCGGAACGATCGTGAAGAGGCTCGCGGTGGCGACGAACAGGAACAATGTGCCGAGGAAGCCCACGTATTTCTCCGGGCGCTTGAGCCCCACCTCCGCGATCTGCCGGTCGATGCCGGTCACGACGATCTCCAGCAGGTTCTGCCAGCGCGACCGCTCGAGGCCCGTGGCGAGCCTGCGCGTGACCAGCCGCGAGCCGACCGCCAGCACGAGCATCAGTCCCCACGTATAGGCGATCGTGGCGTTGACCTTGAGGAATCCGTACTGCCAGAACACGATGTCGTCGGCGCTAAGGCGCATGGTCGGCACCCCTTGCCGGTGGGTCGGGCCGTCGCGCCGTGCGCTGGGACCGTGTCGCGACGACGCGCGCGAGGATGAACCCGGCGAGTCCCGCCAGCAGCCGCTTCCCATCGCCTCCCAGGAGCAGGTGGAACCCCAGCAGGACGATGCCCGTGCGCAGCAGCATGCCGCCGAGAAACCAGAGCGCCACCCGGTCCGACGACACGCCCCGGCGAACGGTCCACCAAAGGCTCGCGAAGAAGAACGCTCCGAGCAGGACGCCCGCGGCCCCTGCGGACACGAGGCTCGACAACTCATTGCCCATCGTTCTCCTCCTGCTCGCGGATTTCCCGGCCTTCCCGGGCGACCCAATGCCACGCCGTGAGGCAGCCGAGGCCCAGGCCGATGGCCAGCAGCATGAGCGACCACGAATGCGCCCCCGGATAGCGCTTGTCCAGCCAGAGCCCGAGGGCGGCGCCGAGCAGCGTCGGCACCGCCACCGACCAGCCGACCAGTCCCATCATGCCCAGGCCGGACCAGACGACGCGGCTGACGTGGCGTTGCGCCTTGAGCTTGCGCGCCGCCTTCTCGCCCACCTGCTGGCTGAACGGCTTCCCGCCCGCCGCGGGCTTCGGATCCGGCCCGTCATTCACGATGGAATCTCGCGAAGCGCCGCACGAGCCCGCTCTCCAGCCTCGCCAGCACCGAGCGCACGCTCCTTTCCTGCTCGTCGAGGTCCAGGAATTCCCGCTCGACCGCCTCACGCAGCGTGGCCAGGTCCGCTCCCCCGATCGCGTTGCGCACCGACACCCGCACGTCGGCGCCGGTCTTGACCAGGACACCCTCGTCGACGGCGATGAAGACCTCGCCCTCGGCCTCGGTCTCGTAGGTCAGGATCCCGGGCACCAGCGCCGCCACGCAGTCGAGCCGGTGGGGCAGGAGACCGAACGCGCCTTGCGGGGTCCAGGCGACGATGCGCGAGACGCCGGTCTTCTCGGCGAAGACCCTGAAGGGCAGGAGAATCTTAAGGCTCATGCGCGACGGATGCATCCTCCCCCTCCGCTCGAGGTTGCGGACCGGACCCGGCCTTCGCCGCCGCTTCGCCGATCCCGCCGATCATGTAGAGGGCGCTCTCGGGGACGTCCTTCAGCTCGTCGCGCAGGATGCGCTCGCAGCCATCCAGCGCGTCGGCGAGGCCGACGAGCTTGCCCTGCAGGCCGGTGAACTGCCCGGTCGTGAAGAACGGCTGGGTGAGGAAGCGCTCCAGGCGCCGCGCGCGCCCGACCACCTTGCGGTCCTCCGGCGACAGCTGCTCCAAGCCGAGCATCGCGATGATGTCCTTCAGCTCCGCGTATTGCGCGAGGGTACGCCGGATTTCCTGGGCGATGGCGTAATGCCGCTCGCCGATGATGCCGGGCGTGGCCATCTTGGAGCTCGACTGCAGCGGGTCGATCGCGGGGTAGAGCCCTTCGCTCGCCCGCCTGCGGGACAGCACGATGGACGCGGACAGGTGCGAGAAGGTGTGCACCGCGGCCGGATCGGTGAAATCGTCCGCCGGCACGTACACCGCCTGGATCGAGGTGATGGCGCCGGTATCCGTGTTGGCGATGCGCTCCTCGAGCTGCGAGAGCTCGGTGCCCATGGTCGGCTGGTAGCCCAGGCGCGACGGCATCTGGCCCATCAGGCCCGACACCTCCATGCCGGCCTGGATGAAGCGAAAGATGTTGTCGACGAGCAGCAGCACGTCGCGATGCTCGTCGTCGCGGAAATACTCGGCCATCGTGAGCGCCGCATGGCCGACGCGGAAGCGCGCGCCGGGCGGCTCGTTCATCTGGCCGAACACCATCACCATGTCGGGCAGCACGCCCGCCGCGCTCATGTCGCGGTAGAGCTCCTCGCCCTCGCGGCAGCGCTCGCCGATGCCGCAGAAGATGCTCACGCCCGCGTGCTTGCCCACCACGTTGTGGATCATCTCGGTGAGCAGCACCGTCTTGCCCACGCCCGCGCCGCCGAAAAGGCCCGCCTTGCCGCCGCGCTCGAGCGGCATCAGCACGTCGATGACCTTGATGCCGGTCTCGAAGACCTCCGACTTGGTGGAGCGCCGCGCGAGCGACGGCGGAGCGCGGTGCACGGAGCGCCATTGCACGCCCGCGGGCGCCGGCTGGCGGTCGATGGCGTTGCCGAAGACGTCGAACATGCGCGACAGGACCTGCCTGCCGACCGGCGCCTCCAGCGGGCCGCCGGTGTCCTCGACCACCATGCCTCGCGCGAGGCCCTGGGTCGGCGTGAGCGCGATCCCGCGCACGCGGCGGGCATCGAGCTGCGCCAGCACCTCGATGGCGATCTGTCCGTTCGTCCCCGCGCGCAGCATCGAATGGATGGGCGGCAGGTTGCGGTCGAACTGCGCGTCGACGACGCTTCCGCGAATCGAGACGATCGTGCCCGAATGGACCGGCGCGTTTCCGCCGCCGGGCGGCCCCGGCGGGACGTGCGCGGCGTGGTCCGCGGCCATGGTCAGACCCTTGCGAACAACACGATCAGGCCGACCAGGACGGCCAGGAGCGCCGCCCACACCGCGATGGCGATGCGCGTGGCTTTCGCCGCGCGGTCCTTCTCCCACCAGTTGGACGGCCGGATGCCCTGCGCGGCGAACGTCGTCACCCCGGCCAGGTTCACGCAGAGCACGTTCATCAGGAACAGCGACAATGCGCCGAGGGCCGGCGCCGGGTGCCCGCCGCCGAGCAGCAGCCCGAATGCCACCAGCGGCGGGAGGATCGCCACGGCCACCATCACGCCGATCAGCGTCGCCGATACGCCGGTCGTGAACGCCAGCGCCCCCGCGCAGCCGGACGCCAACGCCACCACGATGTCGCCGATCCCCGCCGCGTCGCGCGAAGCCAATTCCGGCGTCGCCGGATCCGCTTTCAGCAGCACGCCGAGGATCAACGACAACGCCATCGCCGCCGCGATTCCGGCCAGGGCCGTGAGCGCCGCCTGCCGCAGCATGGGAATGTCTCCCAGCGCCGTGCCGAGGGCCAGCGCCATGTTCGGCCCCAGCAGCGGCGCGATCACCATCGCCCCGATGATGATCGCCACGCTGTTGTAGTACAGGCCGATGGACGCCACGAGCGTGGACAGCACCACCATCGCCAGGAAGACCGGCGAGAGCCGCGCGGCATCCTTGATGTCCTCGTAGAGCTCCTCCCGGCCGATGCGCCCCGGCGGTTTCTCTTCCGCCGCCGGTTGTCCGGGCGTGGCGGCGGGCTCGGGCTCGGGCCGCGGCAATGTCGCTTCGACGGGCAGGATCACCACCCGGTTGCCCTCCTTGCCGGTGTAGCGCTCCTCCAGCAAATCGAGCACCGCCTCGTTGCGTTCGGCGTCCAGCAGGATCCGCACCAGTAATTCTCCGTCCGGCAGCCGGATCTGCCGGTGCTCGAGCACCGCGTGCTCCTTGAGAAGCTCGCGGACTTCCGCGCCGTCCTTCTCCTGCAACACCATCTCGATCAGTCGCAGCGCCATCGCCGCGTTATCCCTTCCCGATTTCCGGCGTGTCCGCGATCGAGACCCGCTATCCGTTCGGCGCGCCCTTTGGCTTCACGACCCAGGCTACCAGGCCTGGGACCAGGACGACCACCAGAACCAGCGCCCATGCCCCGCCGCTTCCCTGTATCCAACCGAGGCCATATCCACCCATCATGCCGGATCCGTGGCTGCCTTGCCCCGCACCCTGGCCTTGCGCATCGCCGCGGACATCGCCATTGCGACGGCCGCGATGGACGCCCACGTTCGTGTCCGACGCTCCCGTGGCGGCGAATGCCGCCGGGGTCTACTTCTTGTCGCTCTCGCCCTTTGCCGCGTCCTGGACCTTTTCTCCGGCCTTCTCGATCTGCTGCCCCGCCTTGTCGATCGCCTTGTCGACCTCCTTGCCGGCGTGCTCGGCCGGACCCTCCTTTTGGGGGCAGCCCGCGAGGACCAACGCCAGGGCGCCCGCGGCCGTTGCGGCCATCACGCGAAAACCGATTGTCTTGAACATGATTCACTCTCCTCGGATCGACTGCTGCATGGTGGGGTCGGATCGCGCCGGCGGCTCTTGCGGTGGCGGCGACCGTTCCATCGACTGGACTGACTGCGGCGGGCGCCCGTTCCCTGTGCCCGGTCCGGAGTTTCCGCTGGTAGATGGGCAAGTTGCGCGCAGGCGCCCGAGGCCGTCCGTGCGGTATCGCACATAGCGGGCCTCCCGGCGTGCGCTCGCGCAAAATCGCGGGCTATGCGCGCCATCGCACAGAGCGGGACTCGGGCGTGGACGACACTGCTACCGGAGGCAATCCACCCCCGCGAAAAGGAAAACCGCCATGCTCTACACCATCGCCGTCGTCCTCGTCATCCTGTGGCTTCTGGGCATGGTGACGTCGTACACCATGGGCGGTCTCGTGCACGTCCTCCTGGTGATCGCCGTCGTCGTCATCCTGCTGCGGCTCATCAGCGGACGAAGCGCGCTGTGAGCGCCCGCCGCCCGACGGGGTGGCCGGTCTTTCCGCCATGAGGTCGGGCTTGTCGGCGATCCCGCTCTAGTCATTCGTGGCGGCCGTGACCGCCCTGAGCGCTTCGATGTCCCGGATGCGGATGTGCTTCTGGGCGACGCGCACGAGGCCTTCGGCCTGGAAGCGCGAGAAGAGGCGGCTCACCGTCTCGAGCGAGATCCCGAGGTAGCTGCCGATCTCGTCGCGCGTCATGCGCAGGTGCAGCTCGCGCGGGGAGAAGCCGCGCGCGAGGAGGCGCTGCGAGAGGTTGAGCAGGAAGGTGGCGAGCCGCTCGGCCGAGCGCATGGACCCGAGAAGCAGCATCACCTGCTGGTCGCGTACCAGCTCGCGGCCCATGACCTGGAAGATCTGGCGCTGCAGGGCCGGCTCGCTCAGCCGCGCGTGAGGGATGATGCAGACCTCGCTGTCCTCGAGCGCCGTCGCTTCGGCCGTATGCCGGCGCGTGCCGATGCCGTCCATGCCGAGGATGTCGCCCGCCATGTGGAAGCCGGTCACCTGGCCGCGCCCGTCCGCGAGGCTGACGGTGCTCTTGAAGAATCCGCTTCGGATCGCGTAGAGGGAATCGAAGCATCCGCCGGCGCGGAACAGGCGCTCGGCTCGCTTGACCCGCCGGAGCGTGCCGGGCAGGGCGTCGGCCGAGACGGTCTCGGGCGCGGCGAGCCTGCAGGTGAGGCAAGGCCGGGAGCGGTCGCACGCGGCGCAATGGATCTCGAAGCGGGAAACGGCCGCGCGCCTCGCCTTCTCTTCCTGCGATGGCGAGACGGTCCCGTGCCTGAGAACCGCGGCGGGCGCGGCGAGCGAGGCTGCCATGGGGCGGCTTACATCCAGCGCCCGGGGGCGCGCGCCCGGCCGTAGCCGGGAGGCTCGCGCAAGCTGCCGTGGAACGACTCGCTCGTGGCTGCGCTGCGGCCTTCGGCCGGAGAACTCGCCGAGGCCGTGGAATCGTCCGGCCGGTAGGCGACGATGAAATCGACCAGGCTCACGAACACGAGTGCGGCGATCGCGAGGTAGATCGCGGTCAGCCGGGCCCCGCGAGGCGCTTGCACGAACAGCAGGCGACGTCGGTGAAGTTGAGCCATGGCCGGCCCCGGAAGCTCACTTGAGCCGCATGTCGTTCTGGACCGACGTCACGCCCTTCACGTTCCTGGCCATGGCGATGGCCGTGTCGACCTTGTCCTGGGAGCTCACGAAGCCGCTCAGTTGCACCGTGCCCTTGAACGTCTCGACGTTGATCTCGGAAGACTTGAGGCTCGGCTCCTCGAGGATGGCGGCCTTCACCTTGCCGGTGATGACGCTGTCGTCGACGTATTCGCCCGTCCCCTCCGACCTCGAGGTGGAGGCGCAGCCGATGAGGCTGGCCGTGGCGAGGATCGCAAGCAGGGGGATGGCGCGCTTGTACGTTTTCATTCTGGGCTCCTTGTGAAGCGCCCAGACTACGGAGGATCGCGCGCCGGGTCTGTTCGCTAGCGTACGTTGCCGGCGCAGGCCCGGGTGCGCCTTGACGGCGAGCGCGGCAGGCCGCCGATAAGCGGCCGCTCGAAGGCCACCCACAGCGCCACGGGGACCAGCGCGGGGAACATCAGGCTTCCGAACTGGTAGGCGAGGGCGATCGCCTCGGCGCGCCAGCCGAGCAGGCCCGCTTGCGCGCCGACATCGCCGCCGCTCCTCACGAGCTGCGCCAGGAAGTCGAAAGCGACGCCCCACGCCTGGAACGGCAGCAGGATCGCGGCGCCGGCAACGACTTTCCACCCCTTTGCGCGCGCGGCGAGCATCAGCGCGACGAAGAAGGGAAGGCCGTACGTGTAGAGCAGGGGATTCACTTCCACGAGCAGCACGCCGACCTGCCCCGGCGCCGGGTGCACCGCGATCGTGGTCACGAACACGAGGTCGGCCCCCTGCCGCTCCAGCGCCGACACGAGTCCGGCCCGGAACAACTCCACGATCAGCCCGGCCGCGGCGCCGAAGAAGCGGGCGAGATGCGGCGCGGCGAGATACCACACGGCGAAACAGGGCGGCAACCACAGCAAGGCGCGCAGCACGAACCGGCCGACCGATGGGGCAACCGCTGTCGTCATGGCGCCGTCACCGCAGGCTGCGGCCCGCGATCGGCCGCCGGACCCGCGGGCGGGGGCAGCGCCCGGATCCAGAGCAGCCACACGATCAGCGCGTCGAGCATGATGAGCGCCTGCCACAGGTAGAGGTGCGCCCACTCGAAGGCCCTGAAACTCCACTGGCCGAGGTAGAAGAGGCTCACGACGCGCACGACGTTGAGCGCCTGCACCGCGGCGAGGCCGGCCAGGATGCCGATCAGCCGGTGCTTCCACGGTGCCGGAAAGGCGATCATCGCCGCGATGAGGACGATCGCCGCCTCGATGCCGTTGCATCCCGCCTCGATCGAGATCGCGAAGCCGTTGGTCGTGCTCTGCAGGATCTTGCCGAACGCGGCGACGTGCGGATCGAAGATCGTGACCAGGCCGGCGCACGCGCGCGCCAGCGCATCGGTCCACGGAAGCACGACGGCGCGCTGGACCGGCGCCGTCAGCTCGGCCGTGAACAGCACGGCCAGCACGGCGACGAAGAGGATGAAGAAGCGCGCGACTATCTCGACCGCCGGCGCATCGCCGCGAAGCCCGCGATCGCCAAAAGTGCCGCGAGCAGGACCATGCCCCACTCAGATAGCGTGGGAGTGGGCGTGGCGGCGCCCGGCGGAACGGGGCCGGCGCCGGGAAGTCCGGTCCCGGTATAGGCGCCGCACGCGTTGTTCACGTCGCCGGACAGGGTCACCGCGCCGTTGCGCGCGAGCGCCCTGCCGGTCACGTTGGCGCCGGTATTCGAGGTGATGCTGGTGAGCGCCACGATGTTGCCCAGGAACGTCGTGGTCGTACCGAGCGTCGCCGAGCTGCCGACCTGCCAGGACACGCCACACGCCGAACCGCCGTTGATCAGGCTGACCGTGGCGGCCGACGCCGTGGTGAGCGTGCTCCCCGTCTTGAAGATGAAGACCGCATTGGGATCGCCCTGGGCGTCGAGGGTGAGGGTCCCGGTCAACTGCGCAGAGGTGTTGAAGCAATAGACGCCCGGCGTGAGCACGCCGACGGTCCCCAGGTCCTGGCCCGTCAGGTTGGCGGTGCACGCCTGGCCGGCCAGGGTGTTGTACGCCGTCACCAGATCGGTCTGGGCCGTCGTGGCGACCGCGTCGGCGGCGTGTATCGTCCCGGTGACGACGCACGGGGGAACCGGATAGCCGGTGATCGAGGCCGCGCCGTTGGGCGAGATGCCGAGATCTCCGGTCACCGTCGAGGCGACCGTGCAGGTCACCGCCGTGGCCCCCAGGACCGCGAAGGGCTGCGCCGTGCCGAGGTAGGTCTGGGCCTGTGCCGGCGCGCCGGCCAGGAGAAATGCGACGAATCCCAGCAGCGCCAGCAGGCGGGGATGGTCTCGCAGGCGCCCGCGTCGGGCATCGGCAACGTGGATCGAGGGCCGACGCGGTGCAATCGCGGGGTTTTGGGCTGGATTCATGGCATCGTCCCTGGGGAGTTGTTGGTTCGGTTCCGCCGACGGCGGTGGCGCAATTGTTGACACTCTGGGCTCAAGGTCCCGGGCAGTCAATTGCGCCGGGCCAGTCCCATGAAGAGCGAGCCGACGAACAGGAGCGCGAAGACGAGGAACAGGATCCAGTCGCGAATGCTAGGCGATTGCGGCGAACCGTTCCGTGCGCTAGCGAACATAGGGCGGGTTCCCGTGAACGGGCATCGCCCGGTGTCGGCACGACCTTCGCTCGGGGCCCCGTCCGGAAGCGGGCTGCCCGCATGGCGGGCAGCGAGCCACTATCCGCGCGGTATTGACGGGCGTCAATGCCCATCATTCCGGCACGGGAAGAATGCAGTCGGAGCAGGGCAGATCGCATTTCGAGGGACACATGCAGGGCGGAACGGCGGATGGCGCTGGGCGGCGACGGATGCGAGGCTGCGCACTCCCCAGGACGCTCCCCGTTACCCAAACCATACGAAAATGCCAATGCGCCACAGGGAATTGCACCGCACGGATCGCATCGGATGGCTGCGCGCGGCGGTTTTGGGTGCCAACGACGGCATCGTCTCGACGGCGAGCCTCGTCCTCGGCGTCGCCGCCGCGCAGGGCACTCACACCAGCGTCATGGTCGCCGGGATCGCCGGCCTGGTCGCGGGAGCGATGTCCATGGCGGCCGGAGAGTACGTCTCGGTCCGCTCGCAGGCCGATTCGGAACAGGCCGCCCTCGACCTCGAGCGCGCCGAGCTCGAGGCGGACGTCCCGGCCGAGCGCCGCGAGCTGACGGCGATCTACGTCGGCCGCGGCCTCGATCCCGCCCTCGCCGAGCAGGTCGCCGCGCAGCTCATGGCCCATGACGCGCTGGGCGCGCATGCCCGCGACGAGCTCGGCATTTCGGAAACACTCAGCGCGCGCCCGATCCAGGCCGCGTTCACGTCCGCGGCGAGCTTCGCCATCGGCGCGGCCATGCCCCTGCTGGCGGTCGTCCTGGTCCCCATGTCCGCCCTGATTCCCGTCGTGTCCGGAACTTCCCTGGTATTTCTCGCGGTCCTCGGCGGGCTCGCCGCGCGCGTCGGCGGCGCGAGCGTGAGGCTGGGGGCGGCGCGCGTCACGTTCTGGGGCGCGCTCGCCATGGGCCTCACCGCGGGCGTGGGGGCCCTGTTCGGAACGGTGGCGTGAGGAGGCGGTCGCAACAGGTCCGGGTGAAACGGCCGGCCGCCCGGAGGAGGAAATCCATGGAAGTCCGTCGCGCGGCATCGATCGCCGCGCTCCTGATCGCGAATCTCCCGTCCACCGCCGTGGCCCAGGCGCCCTGTCCGGGCATCCACGTGAAGGTCCTGGACATCCGCAACAGCACGGGAACGGTCGCCTGCGCGCTGTTCGACTCGCCCGAGGGCTTCCCCGTCGACTTCCTGCGTTCGGCGACGAACATCATGGTGATCAAGGTCCGCAAGACGCAGGCGCGCTGCGACTTCGAGGACATCCCGCCGGGCACCTACGCGCTCGGGGTCATCCACGACGAGAACATGAACGGCAAGCTCGACCTGAACGCGCTGGGGATCCCGAAGGAAGGCTACGGCTTCTCGAACGACGCGAAGGGCTGGTTCGGCGGGCCCTCGTTCGACGCGGCGAGCTTCCGGTACGACGGGCGCACCCTCGATCTCACGATCGACATGCATTACTGAGGCAGGCGCGGCCCGCTCCTCCGGCCGGCACCCTCGCCCGGAACCGGCGCGAGGGTGCGGCGTACCCGCGGTCAGCCGCGGCGCATCAGCCCCATGACGAGCGAGACGACGAACAGGAGCACGAACACGAAGAACAGGATCTTGGCGATCCCGACGGCGCCGGCCGCGATGCCGGTGAAGCCGAACAACGCGGCGACCAGCGCGATCACGAGGAAGACGATGGCGTAGTAGAGCATTTCGGTTCCTTTCGTCGTCACTTCACGTGCATGTCGTTCTTGACCGTTACCGCCGCGGCCACATCGCGCTGCTCGATCGCCCCGGCCTGGAAGCGCACGTGTGCGAGTGCTACGCCGTCATCAAGCGCGAGTACGAGCGCCTGCTCCCCGTGCGGGCGCCGCGCCTTCGTCAGCCCCGCGGCTCCCCGTGCTCGTTGACGGTCACCGTGCGTCCCGGGGGGGCGGTCATCTGCACGCGGTGCCGCTCGCCGCGGAATTCGTACGTGACGTCCCAGTAGTCCGGACGCGCATCGCCCGGAACGTTCTCGCAATGGCGCACGTCGCGGCCGTAGCCGGGCTCGCCGCGCTCGCGACCGACATTGGCGCCCACCGCGGCCCCCGCGATGGCGCCTCCCGCCGTGGCCACATCCTGGCCGCGCCCCCCGCCGATCTGGTGGCCGAGGATTCCGCCGATCACCGCGCCCGCGATCGCGCCGGGGACGTTGGCCTCGCCTCGATCGCGCGCGACACGCTCGCGCTCGACCCAGCAGCGCTGCTCGGGCGGCCCCACCACCGCGTGCACCGAAGTCACGTTCGCCTCGTAGAGCCGCTCGCGCCCCCGGCGCCGGTAGTCGGGCGCCACGACCGGGGCGGGCGCATAGCGATCGTCGGCCACGCGCGCGTTCCGGTTCACGATCCGCACCGACGAGACGCGGTCGTTCAGGCCCATTGCGGCGAGCGACGGATACCGGCCCGGCCGCAGGACCACGCACCGGCCGTCGAACCGGGCGTCCTCGCAGACCTCCCAGCGGTCCCGCGCCACGATGACCGACGAGGCGCGGTCGTTGAAGCCCAGGCGCTGCAGGTCGCCGACCCGCTTCTGGGCGGTGAAGGAGCGCCCCTGGAACCCTTCGTGCTCGTAGAACGTGATCTGTGCCGTCGCTTGCGCGGCGAAGGCCAGTCCGGCGGCCGCCAGCGCGCTTGTGAGGATCCGATTCATGGACTTCTCCCGTGGTCTAGGCCGCCACTATGTCCCGGGATGCCGGCGGCGTCCGTGCGTTGCCGTACAAAGCCGCCCCGGCGCGCCGCGGCTCACCCGCCGGCATGCGCCGCGATGCGGCGGCCTTCGGCGACCTCCACCGCCACGCGGTGCGGCGCCCGGTCGTCGACGAGCGGCACGCAGCCGTCGGGCTGCGCCACGCCGTCCAGCGTCACCGACGCCGCGCCGACGCCCGGGCCATCGCCGGGGTGCGACTGGCGCACGACGATCTCGTAGACCGTCTCGCCGTAGCGGTAGCGCATCGTGAATCCGGGCCAGTGCGCCGGAAGGCAGGGTGCCAGGCGCAGCCGATCCTCTTCGCGCGTGACGCCGAGCAGGGACTCGACGAGGAGGCGGTACATCCACCCGGCCGACCCGGTGTACCAGGTCCAGCCGCCGCGCCCGGCATGGGGCGCCCGCGCGTAGACATCGGCCGCGATCACGTACGGCTCCACCTGGTAGGTCGCGACGTCCCCGGGTGTGCGCGCGCGGTTCGCGGGATTCATCATCGCCGCGAGCTCCCAGGCCCGCTCGCGGTCGCCGAGGGCCGCGAACGCCATGGCCGCCCAGATCGCGCCGTGCGTGTACTGGCCGCCGTTCTCGCGCACGCCCGGCACGTAGCCGCGGATGTAGCCGGGATCGAGATTCGACGCGTCGAACGGCGGGTCCAGCAGCTGGACCAATCCGGCGTCGCGGCGCACGAGGCAGCCGGTCGACGGCCGCCATGGCGAGGCGCGCACGCTCGGGATCGCCCGCGCCCGACAGCACCGACCAGCTTTGCGCGATGGAGTCGATGCGGCACTCGACGTTGCCCGCCGAGCCGAGGGGCGCGCCGTCGTCGAAGTAGGCGCGCCGGTACCAGCCGCCGTCCCAGCCGTGCTTCTCGAGGTTGCCGCCCAACGCGGCGCGTTGCGCCTCGCACCGCTCCGCGAACGCGCCGTCGCCGCGCGCGCGCGCGACCTCGGCGAATCGCTCGAGCACGGTGCACAGGAAGAAGCCCAGCCAGACGCTCTCGCCGCTGCCCTCGATGCCGACGCGGTTCATGCCGTCGTTCCAGTCGCCCGAGCCCATCAGCGGCAGGCCGTGCGCGCCGAATCGCAGCCCGTGCTCGACCGCGCGCACGCAATGCTCGTACAGGCTCGCGGCCTGCGTGGACCGGCCGGGCAGGTCGTAGTACGAGTCGTCCTGCGCGCCCACCGGCCGGCCCTCGAGGAACGCGGCCGGCTCGTCGAGCACCGCGCGGTCGCCGGTCGCCTTCACGTAGCGCGCCGTCGCGAGCGGCAGCCAGAGAAAGTCGTCCGAGCAGCGCGTGCGCACGCCGCGGCCCGAGGGCGGATGCCACCAGTGCTGCACGTCGCCTTCCACGAACTGGCGGCCGGCGCAGCGCAGCAGGTGCTCGCGCACGAGCGCGGGCTCGGTGTGCACCAGCGCCATCACGTCCTGCAACTGGTCGCGGAAGCCGAACGCGCCTCCCGACTGGTAGTAGCCGCTGCGCGCCCACAGGCGGCAGGCGATCGTCTGGTAGAGCAGCCAGCCGTTGGCCAGCACGTCGAGCGACGGGTCCGGCGTTTCCACCTGGACCGCGCCGAGGGTGCGCTTCCAGTGCGCTCGCGCCGCCTCGAGCGCTCCCGCCGCGGCGGCCGGTCCGCGAAAGCGCCGCACGAGTTGGGCGGCATCGGCCCGGTCGCGGCCCACGCCGAGGCGGAAGACGAGCTCGCGCTCCTCGCCGTCGGCGAGGTCGAAGGGCACCTGGATGGCCGCGCAGGGATCGAGCCCGGCGCCGGTCCTGCCCGAAAGCCGGGCGCGGCCCATCGCGGCGGGCGCGGCGAGCGCGCCGTTGCGCCCGAGGAACTCGGTCCGGTCCCCGGTCACGGTGCGGATCGAGTCGTCCACGTCGAGGAACGCCACGCGCCCGGGAAACTCGGTGTTGTAGGCGTTGCGTCGCGAGGAGCGCGCCGCCGTCGGGCGCGACCTCGGTGACGACGTGCATCGCGGTCTTGGGCCGCAGGTCTCCCAGCACCCATTCGACGTAGCCGGTGGCCGAAAGGCGACGGCGCCGTCCCGACCCGTTGCGCACCTTGAGCACCGAGAACTTGACCGCGGCATCGAGCGCCACGTAGACCCACAGCTCGGTGGCGATGCCGTCCTCCGGTGCTCGAAGACGCTGTAGCCGAACCCGTGGCGGGCCGCGTAGTCGCCCGTGCCGCGGGCGGGGGACAGTCGCGGGCGACCAGATAGCGCCCCGCTCCTCGTCGCGCAGGAAGAGCGCCTCGCCGCTCGCGTCGGTCACGGGGTCGTTGTTCCAGGGCGTGAGGCGGAACTCGTGGGCGTTCTCGCCCCACGTATAGGCGAGCCCGCTCTCGGAGATCACGGTGCCGAAGTGCGGGTTCGCGATCACGTTCGCCCACGGCGCGGGTGTGGTCTCGCCCGCGTGGGTGGTGATCACGTATTCGCCCCCGTCGGGCGTGAAGCCGCCCAGGCCGTTGTACAGGATCAGCTCGCGCGGCGGGCGGCTGCGTCCGGCGCGGTCTCGCCGCGCGCCGCTCGGCGCCGGCACGAGGCGCGCGCACGCGCGTCGCTGCCGGCCCGCGGCGGGCCACCTGCTCCCCGAGGCCGCCGTGGCGGTCGGTGAGGATCACGCGCGCCGACGGACTGCAGCAGGATGCGGTCCTCCTCGGAGATCTGCTCCGCGCGCCGGACGAAGATCCCGCCGGGGCGGTCGATCACGTGCGCCTCGACGCCGATGGCGATCAGCCCCATGATCTGGTCCTGCAGCGCCTGGCGGTATCCGCCGCGGTCCTCGTTCCAGATCACGAGGTCCACCGCGAGCCCCTTCAGCCGCCAGTACGCGTGCGCCTGCACCATGCGCCGGACGAGGTCGATGTTCTCCGCGTCCCCGATCTGCAGCAGGACGATCGGCAGGTCGCCGGAGATCGCGTAGCTCCACAGGCCCGACTGCCCGCGCCGGTTGCGCACCAGGACGTCCGGCCTCCGCACGCAGCGAGGCGTTGGCGTAGACCACCGAGCTGGCGAGCCGCGCATAGAGCTGGGCGTCGGCCTCGCGTGGCGTCGATCTGGCGCAGCGTGACCGAGCTGTGCGTCCAGGCGAGGTCGAAGACGCGGTCGGCCAGGTGGCGGTCGCTGGTACTTGCCGGCGAGGCCGAGCGCGCCCTCGCGCGTGTCCGCCATGCCCGACACGATGTCGATGGTCGCGGTTTGCCTCGGCCTCGAGGACGATGCGATGCCGGATCGCGACGATCGGGTCGAGCACCGGAGCCCTCGCTGCCCGGACAGCGGACCGGCTCGCGCCATCGCCTGCGGCGCGGCCGCCGTGCGCCCGCGGCCGATGAAGGCGCATGCGGTCCGTCTCGTAGGACACCGCCGCCGAATCCGGCGCCGTGCACCGCCATGAGGTGGAACATCCAGGGCGGCTGCTCGTCGAGCGAGCGCGGCCGGCGCGTGCACAGGATCGCCTGCGCGGGCGCCACGATCTCGCGTCTGCACGAACAGATTGCTGAACGCCGGATGCAGCGCGTCCGCGGCCGGCGTGGCGAGCACGACCTCGGCGTAGCTGGTCACCTCGATCGTGCGCCGCGTCCGGGAGCGGTTGGTGATGCGCAGCCGGCGCAGCTCGATGTCGTCTTCCGGCGAGACGACGATCTCGCGTGTGGGTCTCGAAGTCGCCGTCGACGCCGGCGGAACTCGGCGCGCCCCTCGGTGAAGATCGCTTCGTAGCGCGTCGCCTCGCCGCAGCGTCGGCTGGTGCGCGGTCGACCAGAACTCCCCGCTCGCCACGTCGCGGACGTAGCAGAACGTGCCCCAGTTGTCGCGGGTGCGGTCTTCGCGCCAGCGGGTGACGGCGAGGTCCTTCCAGCGGCTGCTGCCGCCGCCGGCGTTCGTGACCATGACGTGGTAGCGGCCGTTCGACAGCAGCTGCACTTCCGGCACCGGCGTGTCGGGCGTGGAGATCACGCGAACCGGCGCTTCGGGGCCGCCCGGCAGGCCGCGCGATCGCGGAGAGCTCGGCGCATGGCGCAGCTCGAGCGCCGCGGCCTTCGGCACGCGCTCCTGCAGCAGCAGCAGCGTCGCCTTGAACGCCGGGTCCGACTCGAAGCGCCGCTGCATCGGGCGCTCGAGCAGCACGTGCGTCGAGCGAGAGCAGGCTCATCGCCCTGGTGATGCGCCATGAACGAGCGCACGACGGCGCTCGCCTGCCCGCGCGGCAGCCGCGCCGGGCGTGTAGTCGATCGCCTCGTAGAGGCCGAAGCGCCCGGCGAGCCCCTCGGCGGCGAGCCGCTGCAGGTTGCGGCACGCCTCCTCGGGCGCGACCATCAGCGCGAGCGCCGAGGCGTAGGGGGCGACGACCAGGTCCTCGGCGAGGCCGCGCTTGAGCCCCAGGCCCGGCACGCCGAACGCGCGGTACTGGTAGTTGAGCGCCGCGTCGACCGAGTTGTAGCCGGATTCCGAGATGCCCCACGGCACGCCGCGCTGCCTGCCGTACTCGATCTGCCGCGCCACCGACCACGCGATAGGTCCGGTCGAGCAGCGTGTCCTCGTAGGTCGGCATCACCAGCAGCGGCATCAGGTACTCGAACATCGAGCCGCTCCACGACAGCAGCGCCGAGCGCGCCGCCGGCGGTGGTGAGCAGGCGCCCGAGCGCGAACCAGTTCTCCTGCGGCAGTCTGCCCTGGGCGATCGCCACGAAGCTCGCAGAGGCGCGCTTCCGAGGCGAGCAGGTCGTAATGGCTCGCGTCGCGCCGGCGCTCGTCGACGTTGTAGCCGATCGCGAGCAGGTGACGCGCCTTGTCGTAGAGGAAGCCGTAGTCCATGCGCGCGAGCTCGCCGCAGCGCAGGCGCGAGGGCGGCCGCGAGCGCGGCGCGCCCGCAGCGCGCGCTCGCGCGCGCGGCAGCGCCCCGCTCCGCCGCGAGCGCGCGCAGGGTCGGCGGATCGGGCCGGTCTGCGCGGCATCGCCGAGCGCGCGCGGCGCGAGGAACTCGAGCTCCTCGCGCAGCACCCGGCACTGCCGGCCGAGCGCCTCGCGCCAGAAGGCGGCATCGCCTGCCGGCGTCGGAATCGGCGCCGAGGAGGCCGGCGCCCGGCGCGTCGATGGCCGCCGCCGATGCGGTCGAGCCAGTGCCGCGCCGCCGCGATCGAGCGCCGGCCGGGCGTCGCACGCGCCTTCCACGCTCCGCGCGCAGGCGCTCGAGGGCGGCGCGGCTCGACGTCGCCGACCGCCTCGCGAAGCGCGCCGAGCGTGTCGCTCGAGGCCTTCGAACCATTGCGCGGTCGACGATCGGGTCCTCGGCCAGCGCGAGCAGCCCCGCGCGCAGGGTCATGCAGGTGCCCGGCGAGGTTGCCGCTGTCGACCGCCGAGACGTACAGCGGCGCGAGCGGCTCGCAGCGACTGCGTGTCGTACCAGTTGTAGAAATGCCCTTGGTAGCGCTCCATCGCGCCCATCGTGTCCAGCGCGTTCGCCGTGCGCACGAGGAGCTGGCCGGCCGGAATGTAGCCGAAGTCGTAGGCGGCGAGGTTCGCCAGCAGCGCGAGGCCCATGTTGGTGGGCGAGGTCCGGTGCGCGACGGCCGGCGACCGGATGCTCCTGGCAGTTGTCCGGCGGCAGCCAATGGTCCTGCGGTCCGACGTAGGTCTCGAAGAACGCCCAGGTCCGGCGCGCCAGCCGCGCGCAGGAAGAGCAACCTGGTCCGTCGTCGAGCCGTGCGTCGTGCGGGCGAGCGGCCGGCTGATCCACCAGGCGATGCCGCGGCGAGAGCGAACCACAGCAGCAGGATCGGCGCGGCCGCCGGCCACGCGGCGCGCGCGGACGACGCGATCAGGAAGGCCGCCGCCGCGGCGAGCCACGGGGCGAACGCCATCGACCGCAGCGCCGCCGCGAGGCTCGCGGCGGTCGCCCGCACCCTCGCGGCGCGGACGGTCGGGTCGCCGGCGCCCGACGGATTCCATTGCAGCAGCCGCCGGTGCGAGACGAGCATCCGCCAGGCCGTGCGGGCGATCGCCTCCAGTGTGGACCGCCGCCTCGTGGGCAGGAACGCGAGCGGCCACGAGCGTCTGCGCGACATGCCGGCCGGCGACCGCGCCGCCATGGCGACAAGGTGCTGGCGCACGGTGACCTCGCCGGGCTTGCGCAGCAGGTCGAGCGAGGAAGGCGCTCGCCGGCGGGCAGCGCGAGGATCGCGATCACGGCCACGGTCCAGAGCCACGGCTGCGCAAGGACCGTCCAGCCCAGCAGCAGCAGCACGGTCAGCGCCGGCGGCACGAGGCTGCGGCGCAGGTTGTCGAAGAGCTTCCAGCGGCGACAGCGCCGACAACGGATTGCGCACGCGCCGCGCGCCCGCGCCGGGCACGCGCGGCAGCAGCCAGCCGGCGAGCTGCCAGTCGCCGCGGATCCAGCGGTGGCGCCGGTCGACGTCCGCGCGGTAGCGTCGCCGGATACTCCTCGTACAGCTGCACGTCGCTCAGCAGGCCCGAGCGCGCGTAGCAGCCCTCGAGCAGGTCGTGGCTGAGGATGCGGTTGTCGGGGAAGCGGCCCGCCAGCGGCGCGCTCGAACGCGTCGACGTCGTAGATGCCCTTGCCGATGAACGAGCCTTCGCCGAACACGTCCTGGTAGACGTCGGAGACGGTCCGCGTGTACGGATCGATGCCCGGCTCGCCGCCGTGCAGGCGCGCGTACCACGAGCGCGTTAGCGCCCGGCAGGCTCACGCCCACGCGCGGCTGCAGGATGCCGTATCCCTCGCCCACCCGCTCGGCGCCGTCGCCGGCGGCTTCGAAGCGCGGCCGGTTCAGCGGATGCGCCATCGCGCCGACGAACTGCCGCGCCGCGTCGCGCGGCAGCTGCGTGTCGGTGTCGAGCGTGATCACGTAGCGCACGTCGGCGAGCGCCGCGGTCTCGCCGACGACGAGCGCGAAGCGCTCACGCCCGCCCGCCGCGCAGGAGCGCGTTCAGGTCCGCGAGCTTGCCGCGCTTGCGCTCGTAGCCCATCCAGACCCGCTCGCTGCGCATTCCAGCGGCGCGGACGATGGAACAGGAAGAACGGATCCGAGGGCGCGGCGCCTTCGGCCGCGGTCGCCCGCGCCCGTAGCGCGCGTTCAGGTGCTCGATGCCGGCTCGCGCCGCCGACAGCAAGGCCTCGTCGCCGGGCTGCGTCTCGTGCTGCGCGTCCTCGAAATCGGTGAGCAGCCCGAAGTGCAGGTGCTCGTCGCGATTGGCGAGGAACCGCACCTGCAGCGCCTCGAGCAGCCGGTCGATGGATTCGGCGCTGGTGAGCATCGTCGGGACCACCACCAGCGTGCGCGACGGCACGGGAATGCCCAGGGAGAAATCCATGCGCGGCAGGGGCTGCGGCGCCACGAGCAACGTCGCCAGCCAGTTGACCATCGCCACCGCGAGCTGGCTCGCGCCGAGCAGCACGACGACGCCGAGCGATTCCCAGCAGCGGCAGGGCAGAGCGCGTCGCCGCGCGCTTCGGCGAGCAGGGCCGCGCCCACGCGCGCGGTGATCAGCCGCGATGGCGCCCAGGTACAGCGGCGAGCGGGATGCGCCGCCCCAGCCGCCGCGCCGCGCCGGCGACGGTGGAGCGCACGCCCGCCGCCCGCTCGAGGCGCGGCCTGCCGGCGTCGACCAGGTAGAAGCCGACGTGCGCCGTCGCGATCGTCGCCGTCCGGGCGCGCGGCGGCCTCGCGTGCGAGCTCGACCGCCTTGCGCGCCACCTCGCTCTCGGACAGGCGCCCGCTGCGCGCGATGCGTTCCACCGACATGCCGGTAGCGGTCGCGCGTGGCGAAATCCATCCGCCCGTAGACGCCGCCCGGATCCTCGCGCAGCGAGCGCTCGACGACGCTCATGGTCTCGACGAACTCGCGCCAGTCCATCGCGCCGAGGAACCGCAGGCTGCCGATGGTGTTGCTGATCGAGACCTGGTCGCCGGCCTGGTCCTGCGCCTCCGACTGCACCAGCTGCTCGATCGTCAGGCCCGACTCGGCCAGCCGCTGCTCGATCCAGGTCAGCGGCAGCGCCAGCGCGGCGCCCTGGCCCTGCAGCCGGCGCGCCAGCTCGGCCACGAACGAGCTGACCATCGGCGGGATTCGAGCGCGCCATGTCCGCGATCACCAGGATCAGGCTCTTGGGATCGCGCTCGGCGACGTCCAGCATCTGGTCGGCCCACGCGACGGCGAGGCCGCGGTCGGCGGCGGCGGCCGCGATGCGCGCTGCGACGCGGCGCAGGTTCTCGATCAGCGCCAGGCGCAGCATGATCGGGATGGCCCACAGCTCGCCCAGCCGCAGCGGCCTGGCCGTCTGGTAGGCGGCCACGAACCGCGAAAGGCTTTCCGCGTCGACGCGGCCGTCGCCGTGGGAGATCGCCTCGAGCGCGAGGTCGTAGACGCGCGGCAGCCCGGCGGAGGGCCCGTGCGCCAGGCGCGGCAGCTCGCGGCTGTAGCCGTGCGGCAAGTGCCGCTTGGCGGTGCGGATCTGCTCCTCGATCAGGTAGAAATTGTCGAGCAGCCATTCGGCGGCCGGCGTGATGCGCCGCTTCGCGGCGACCGCCTCGGTGAGCAGGCCGCAGACTTGCGTGAGGATGCGTTCGTTGTCCGCGAGGCGGGTGAGCAGCCGGTCCGGCGCGCGGCCGCGCGCGATACCGTGCGCGAGCGCGAGGCTGCGCCCGTGGCGCTCCATCTGCTCGGCGCTGAACAGCTCCGAGCGCAGCGGCGCCTCCTCGGCACCGGTCTTTCCGCGTCCCCGCATCCGGCCGAAGCGGCCCGCGAGGGCCATCTATTTCTTCGTCCCTGGCGCAACCCGGAAGGGAGGGTGGGGGACCGCGGACGGCCCGGGCTTGCCCACGGGGCGGCCGCCGCGCCGCCGGCCGTCGTGCGGCGCCCGGCTCTCGGCGGTCATCGTGAACGCCGCGGCGCCCGGGATTCCCCGCACCTTCATCGCGCGGCCCTCGGGACATCCGCGAGCCGCCGCGCACGGGCCACGGCCGGGTGATTTCCCCCCATGTCGATCGACCTCCTGGAATGCGTGCGTGCCCGAAGACGCGCGCCGGACGGCCCGGCCTTGCGGGCGAGCCGTCCGACGTGCACCGCTGCGGGCCGCTCAGTTGGCGAGCAGCACCGCGACGTCGCGATCCCCCGCAGCTGCGGGTCGCCGAAGGTGCCGGTCTCGATCCGCGAAGCCGGCACGCCGGCGTCACGGCAATGCGCGCTGAATCCCTTTACCCGACAGCATCTGAAATTTCATGGTGTTCCCTCTTCAATTCGTGCGGCATTCGAATTCCCGACTGCCTCGCAGGCTAGACGAAGCGCCCTGACGCGGTCGGTGCGGCAGCGCACACGCGGCGCCGTCGGAGCGGAAGCGCACAATGGGGCCTCGCCACGCATGGGAGTCGCATCGAATGCCGAGTCGCACCCGGAACGACCTGTTGGCGGCGCTCTCCAGCGCCGAGCTCGAGCGCATGAGCGCGCACCTCGAGGCGGTGGACATGCCGCTGGGCGAGGTGGTCTACGAGTCCGGCCGGAACATCGACTACGTCTACTTTCCGACGACCTGCATCGTTTCGCTGCTCTACGTCCTCGAGAACGGCGCCTCGGCGGAGATCGCGGTCGTGGGCCACGAAGGCCTGGTGGGCATCTCGATCTTCATGGGGGGCGAGACCACGCCCAGCCGCGCGGTGGTCCAGAGCGCGGGCGGGGCCTATCGCCAGCGCGCGCAGGTGATCAAGGACGAGTTCAAGCGCGGCGGCGGGATGCAGCACCTGATGCTTCGCTACACCCAGTCGCTCATCACGCAGATGGCGCAGACCGCGGTGTGCAACCGCCATCATTCGGTCGACCAGCAGTTGTGCCGCTGGCTGCTGCTCAGCATCGACCGCCTGAGCCAGCCCGAGATCACGATGACCCAGGAGCTCATCGCGAACATGCTGGGAGTGCGGCGCGAGGGCGTCACCGAAGCCGCCGGGAAGCTGCAGAAGGCCGGCGTCATCAGCTACCAGCGCGGGCACATCAAGGTGCTCGATCGCAAGAAGCTCGAGGCGAGGTCGTGCGAGTGCTACGAGGTGGTGCGCGCGGAAACCGCGCGGCTGCTGCCGCTCACGGCGCCTCGCTGAGGCCTGCCGGCAGCTTCACGGTTTCTCCCGGAAGGGGTGGAACGCGCTGGAGCGGGGCGCAACGCGGATTCCCTAGGCCGGGCCCCGGGACGTCAGGGCGCCCGGCAGGAGGCCACCTCGCAATGTACCCGGCGCCTGCCGGGCATGATCTGTGCGGGACCGAACTTGATCCCGTTGCCCCCTCGCCGCCCCGGAAATGATTTCCGGATGGGTGCGGTAGCGCGCAGACAACGTCCGCGACCGCGCCCAGTCTCGGCCCACGAACCGAACGAGGAAATCGCGTTGCCCACGGCCGCGCCCCTGGCGCCGACCACCAATCGCCTGCTCCACCGACTGCCCGCCCGGGACCATGCGCGCGTGATCGCCCGGTGCGAGCCGGTGGAGCTCGTGCTCGGCGACATCCTCGCAGACCGCGGGGATCCGGTCCGGCACGTGCACTTTCCCACCGCGAGCTACATCTCGCTCGTCACGCCCATGGACGGAAACGACCGGCTCGAGGTGGCGCTGGCGGGAAACGAGGGGATGCACGGCGTGTGCGTCGCGGTGGGCGTGGCGGTCTCCCCGGTGCACGCACTGGTCCAGGGCGGGGGGCTCGCGTGGCGGATGGACTCCGCGGTGTTCGGCCGCGAGCTCGCGCGCGTGCCGTCGTTGCGCGACAGCGTCGACCGCTACGTCTACGTCCTGATGAGCCAGCTCTCGAGGACAGCCGGCTGCACCCGCTTCCACCGGATCGAGCAGCGCCTGGCGCGCTGGCTCCTCATGACCGCCGACCGGGCGCACTCGCCGTCGTTCCACGTCACGCATGAGTTCCTCGCCTCGATGCTCGGGGTGCGCCGGGTCGGCATCACCGAGGCCGCGAGCGCGCTGCAGGCGCGCAGGCTGATCGGCTACACGCGCGGCGCCATGACCGTGCGCGACCGCAGGGGCCTGGAAAGGGCCTCGTGCTCCTGCTACCGCTCGGACGTGGACACCTACGAGGGCGTCTTCCGCTAGCCGCGACGTCCGGACGGCCCTCCCGGGCGGGGAGGGCGGCCTTTCCTACTTCGTGCAGGCCTGGCGCATGCGCCGGCCGAGCGCGAGGAAGAACTGCAGCGCCTTCTGGTTCTCCGGGTCGCGCATCATCGCGAGCAGCGGCATGATCCCGCCGCCCGGCTCGGGTGCGGCCTTCACCTCCTTCGAGGCCTCGGCGATGCAGCCGAACATGTTCTCGATGAGCTCGAGGTTGTCCACGAGCGCCGGCAGCTTCTTCGCCACGCGGTCGAGCGCGCCGGAGGCGTTGAGCTGGTCGAGCAGCTCGATCAGCTTGGTCACCCCGCTGCGGTTGAGCCCGTCGACCATGATGGTGGCCTCGCCGGCCAGCGCGGCGAAGCGCCCGATCATGTCGTCGGTCACCGCGTCCTCGGCCGCGCCGATCATGCGCGCGTAGCGGGTCACCCGCTCGAGGTCGCCGGTGCGCACCATCTCCGCGATGGCCGGCAGGGCGTCGGCCACGCCGCTGCGGTTGAAGCGGTCGAGGAGGTCCATCGCCTGGGCGGCGCTGTCGACCAGGCGGGCGATCATGTCGTCGCTCACCGAGTCGCGCGCCCCGCGCAGGAAGGACTCGATCTCCGCGCCGGGAGCCAGGGGGTCCGTGAGGTCGTTCATGGCGTGGCCTCCCTAGAGCAGCCCACGGGCCGAGACCCAGTAGAGCTTGTTGTACGCGAGCTTGAACCAGTGCAGGGCGCGGGTGGGCTCGCGCGGGTCCGGCGGCTGGTTGTAGTTGAACATCGCGTAGGTCGCCTTCTCGCTGCCGGCCTGGATGAAGCAGAAGACCTTGCCGTCGTAGCGGCGCACGGGCGCGCCGAGCTTCACGATGGCGGCGATGTTCTCGCCCACCACCTCGGCCTCGAAGTGCGCGGTCGATCCCGCCTTGCTGATGGGCAGGTTGGTGGTGTCGCCGAGGATGAAGACGTTGTCGTGCCCGTCCATCTTGAGCGAGTGGCGGTCGGTGGGGATCCAGCCGTTCTGGCCGAGCTTGTTCTGCTCGATCACTTCCATGCCCTTGTGCGCCGGGATGGAGATCAGCATGTCGTAGGCCGTCTCGGTGCCTTCCTCGCTGCGCACCACCTTCTTCGCCGCGTCCACCTCCTTCAGGTTGAAGAGGGTCTCGTAGGTGATGCCGCGCTTGTCCATCTCGGGGGCGGCCCACTTCGCGACGTTCTCCAGCGAGTGCACCCGGCCCACCGGGTAGGTGTAGTGCAGCTGCACCTTGTCGCGCAGCCCGCGCTCGCGGAAATAGTCGTCGAGCATGAACGTGATCTCGAGCGGCGCCATCGGGCACTTGTGCGGCACGCCCACGGCGACCACGATCCTGCCGCCCTGGAACTCGCGCAGGCGGTTGAACATCTTCACCGCCGTCTCCTCGGTGTAGAAGAACTCGGCCGCGTCCTTGAGCCCCGGCACCGACTCCGGCCACATGCGCGAGCCGGTGGCGATGGCGAGGATGTCGTAGTCGACGACGCGCCCGCTCTTCGTCTTCACCTGGTTCTTGTCGAGGAGGAACTGCTCCGCCGGGTCGACCGCGAAGCGCGATGCCCGGCTCGAGCAGGCTCTTCTGGTCCCGGTAGAGCTCGTCGGGGGTCATGCGCCCGACCGCGACGTACAGCAGTCCCGGCAGGTAGGCGTGCCGGTCGGAGGCCGAGAGCATCTCGATGCGGGCCTTGCCCGCCTTCATCTCGCCCTTCAGGCGCCGTGCCAGGTTGTTCGCGAGAATGGTGCCACCCATCCCGCCACCGACGACCAGGATCTTCATGGGTCCGCTCCTCCGTGTGCGCTTGTGCGTGCGCTATTTCGCGCGGCGTACCTTGATGTGCCAGACGCCGCCTTCCTCCGCCGTGCCGAGGTGCTCGTGGCCCACCTTCTTCAGCCACTGCGGGATCTCGCCGGCGGAGCCCTTGTCGCTGGACAGCACTTCGATCTCGTCGCCCACGTCCACCATCTTCATGGCCGCGATGAGCTCCATCAGGGGACCCGGGCAGAAGCTGCCCCGGGCATCCACCAGCTTCTTGTTCGCCATGCGCTCTCTTTCGTGTCAGAAGGACAGGAGCTGCCCCGCGGCGGCCTCGTCCAGGAACTGCGTGAGGCCCATCGGCTCGCCCAGGTAGCCCTCCAGGTCGCCAGTCTGCACCTCCAGCACGTCCATGGCCATCGAGCAGGGGTGGATGCGCGCCCCGCCCAGGTCGACGGCGTGGGAGAGGAGGTCCTGGAAGGGCATGACCTTCTTCCGCGCCATCGCCTCGCCCATGGGACCTTCCGGGGGCGGGCCGTCCCCGGCGCCCTTCACGAAGTAGCGCAGCGCGTTCATCGAGAGGAAGACCAGCACCTCGCGCCCGCTCACCGCGGCCACCGAGGCCACCATCGCGGCCATCTGGAGCTGCTCGCGCTTGTCGGACACGACGACGATGCTGAGCTTGCCGGCCTCCATCGCTCCTCCTCAGGCCGCCTGGCGCGATGCGGGCGCGGCGGCGATCGCCTCGAGCCGCGGGGCCCGGATGAGCTGGGCGTCCAGGCCGGCGGCCTTCGCGTCGCCGCCGTAGGCGACGGTCATGAGCTGGCTATAGTAGACCACCGGCATGGCGAACCGGGTGCCGTGGCGGCGGTTGATCTCCTCCTGGTAGATCTCGACGTTGGCCTGGCAGAGCGGGCAGGGGGTCACGATGATGTCGGCGCCGTGGTCGTAGGCGGACTCGACGATGGCGCGGATCTGCTCCTGGCTCTTCTCCGGCTCCGAGAAGGCGAGCGCGCCGCCGCAGCAGGCGACCTTCTGGTCGTACTCGCGCAGCGGCTCGGCGCCCACGGTCTGCATGAGCTCGTCGAGGTAGACGGGGTTCTCGAAAGACTCCCCGTGGATGCCGAAGGGGCGGTTGGTCTGGCAGCCGACGTAGCCCGCGACCTTGACGCCCGCGATGGGCTTGACCACGGGGGCGGCGAGGCGCCCGTAGCCGAAGTCCTCGATCAGCACCTCGACCATGTGCTTGACCGACGCGCCGCCCGAGTAGTCGAGGCCGGCTTCCGCGAGGGCGGCGCGCGTGTCGCGCATGAGGACGTGGTCCTCGGCCAGCCGCTCCTGGGACTCGCGCGCGTTCAGCCAGCAGGCCGCGCACGTGGCCACGATCTCGCGGCCCGGCAGGTGCTTCTCGGCGAGCGCCAGGTTGCGGGCGTTCATGGCGTGGCGCGCGATCTCGCCGCTGCCGGCGTAGCTGATCGAGGCGCCGCAGCAGTTCCAGTCGGGGATCTCGGTGAGCGCGATGCCGAGCGTCGCGCACATCGACTCGACCGACGTGAGGTAGTTCGAGGCCGAGGCCTTGAGCTGCGAGGAGCAGCCCGGGTAGAACGCGTATTCCTTCGTCATCGGGGCTCCTGTGGCTTCCCGGCCGGCGGGCCGCGCCGGGCGTCCTCGAGGGCGTAGGCCTTCGCGAGCATGCGCCCGATGCCCGCCTTGTCGCGGCACTCGTGGCCCCCGAGCAGCTCGAGCGGGTTCAGCCGCCCGGCGCGCACCAGGCCGAAGGCGACGTTGCGCATGCTCCAGCCCTTGCGGATGCCGGCGGCGAGGCCGTCGCGGAAGTACAGCCCGATCGTGAGCTTCACCTCGTTCACCCGGCCCGCCCGGGTGGTGTTGCCCCAGAAGAGCAGCGAGAAGTGGCGCGTGGGCTGGTCGCCGCGCACGAGCCCCTGCCGGTGGGCGTAGGTCGCCAGCCCGTGCACGATGTGCGTGATGGGCAGCTTGCGGGGGCAGCGCACGATGCAGTTGTAGCAGGAGGTGCACATCCACATCGCGTCCGAGGCGAGCAGCTCCGCGCGCTTGCCGGCGCGGATCATCATGAAGATCTTCTGCGGCGAATGGTCCCAGTAGGGGCCGAGCGGGCAGGAGCCGGCGCACACGCCGCACTGCATGCACATGCGCACCCAGTCGCCGCGCTCGACGCGCTCCTCGACCTCGCGCAGGAAGTCGTTGCCGTAGGGGGCGGGGGCGGGCAGGGCGCTCATGCGAACCCCTTGAGCGGCGACATGCCGATGCGCCCGATCGTGGCCGCGTACTCGTCGATGAGGCGCGCGACGCGCTCCACGTCGGTGATCGCCACCTCGAAGCTCGCCACGCGCTCGGGCTCGAGCCCGAGCTGCTTCAGGGTGTCGTCGATCTTGCCCATGCGGTAGGCGGCGAGCTCCGAGCCCTTCACGAAGTGGCACTGGTAGTCGTCGCCGTGCTTGCAGCCCATCATCATCACGCCGTCGTAGCCGGAATTGAGCGCGTCGGTGATCCAGATCGTGTTGACCGAGCCCAGGCAGCGCACGGGGATCGCGCGCACGAAGGCCGAGTAGACGCGCCGCTGCATGCCCGCCATGTCGAGGGCGGGATAGGCGTCGTTCTCGCAGGCGAGCAGGAGGATCCTCGGCTTTTCCGAGAACTCGTCGGGCATGTCGACGGCCTTGATCTGCGCGCCGACCGTGTCGACCGAGTAGTTCTCGAACGAGATCACGCGCACGGGGCACGCCCCCATGCAGGTGCCGCAGCGCCGGCAGCGGCTCTCGTTGAAGACCGGATAGCGCCTCTCGTCCTCGTCGATCGCCCCGAACGGGCACTCGACCGTGCAGCGCTTGCACTGGGTGCAGCCTTCCAGGCGCACCTTCGGGTAGGAAAGGTCGCCCGAGCGCGGGTGGGCGGCGCGGCCGGCCCCGGCGTTCTCGATGGCCTGGATCGCCTTCATCGCCGCGCCCGCCGCGTCCTCGGCGGCCTGCGCCATGTCCATCGGGCGGCGCACGGGACCGGCCGCGGAGATGCCGGTGCGCCGCGTCTCGTAGGGGAAGCAGATGAAATGCGAGTCGGCGAAGCCGTGCACGAGCTGGGGCAGGTCCGGCCCCTGCCGGTAGGCGAGGTTCAGCACCGACGTCTGCGCCTGGCGCTCCGGGGCGTCCTCGGCGAGCTCGATGTTCACGCCCGCGTTCGGGACCTGGCCCGTGGCGAGCACGACGAGGTCCACGGCGAGGCGCACGTCCTCGTCGAGGATGCGGTCGTGCAGGGCGACCACGCAGCCGCCGCCCTCGGCCTGCACGCCGGAGACCGCCGCCTTGGTGAACGTCACCTCGCGCGCCTGGGCGGCGCGGTAGAAGTCCTCGCCCATGCCCGGCGCGCGCAGGTCGTCGTAGAGCACGATCGCGTCGATCCCGGCGTCGGCTTCCTTGAGGTAGAGCGCCTGCTTGATGCTCGTGGCGCAGCAGTGGCCCGAGCAGTACGGAAGGTGCTTGCCGCTCGCGTCGCGCTGGCCCGCGCACTGCACGAACGCCACGCGCCGCACGGGCGCGCCGTCGGAGGGCCGCGTGAGCGGCGTGCCGCGCCCGAGGGTGTCGCGGGCGAGGGCCTCGAAGCCGGCCTGGTCCACCACGTTCGGCACGCGCCCGCCGCCCAGCTCCGGCAGCTTGCCGATGTCGTAGGGCGTGAAGCCCGTGGCCTGCACGATCGCGCCCGCGTCGACCTCGGCGGTCGTGCCGTCGGCGGCCGCGAGCGCGAGCCGGAAGCGCCCGGGGGCGCCGCTGGTGCGCGCGACGGTCGTGGCGAGGTGCACGGCGATGCGCGGATGCCCCATGACGCGCGCGACGAGCGCATCGACGCCGGTGCCCGCCGGGCCGTCGAAGGGCGCGCGCGCCGGGACCCGCTTCCACAGGCGGGCCGCGTTGCCGCCGAGGGCCGCGTCCTTCTCGACGAGGACCACGTCGTAGCCGGCCTCCGCGGCCTCGAGCGCCGCGGTGAGCCCCGTGAGGCCGCCGCCCACGACGGCCAGCCGCCGGCAGGTGGCCGCCTGCGGGTTGCCCTGGGGCACCTGCATCTTCTTCGCCTCGGCGCAGGCCATGCGCACGAGATCCTCGGCCATCTCCTGGGTCGCCTCGCGCGCCGCGTCCGTGTCCGGGCGTGCCCAGATCGCGCCCTCGCGCAGGTTGGCGCGCGCGAGCGGGGTGCCCGGGAAGTCGAACGCCTCGGCCTTCGCCCGGCGCGAGCACGCGCCGATCGCCACGTGGGTCACGCCCTCGGTGGCGATGTCCGCCTGGATCGCCTGCAGCCCCGCCGCCGAGCACAGGAACTCGTGCGAGCGCACGAGCGCCATCCTGCCTTCCTTGCGCGCGACCGCCTCGAGCCGGCCCATGTCGAGCCGCTCGGCGAGCCCGCAGCCGCCGCAGAGATATGCCGCGTGTTTGGGGTCCGCCATCAGTCGGCCGCCTCCGGAGCGAGCGCGCGCGCCGGTTCCGCCGCCGCGGCGCGGTGCACCACCTGGATCGCGCGCAGGGCCGCCGCCGTGGCGCCCTGCACCGTGCGGTTCACGTCGAGCGGGCCCGCGGCGCACCCGGCCGCGACCTGGCCGCCGTCGGCCGAGCCCTCGACGAAGCCGCTCGCGTCGAGCGCGAGGTCCGCCGGCAGCTTCACGCCGCGCGTCTCGGGCTCCATGCCGATCGCGAGCACCACGAGGTCGTGGCGCGCGGCGTAGCGGTGGTAGCCCTCGGTGTCCACGCCGTGCAGGACGAGGTCGCGCGTGAGCGCGTCCTCGGCGATGCGCGCCACCTTCGACTTCACGAAGGCGACCTGCGGGTCCTCGCGCACGGCGCGGTAGAAGTCCTCGAAGCGGTCGATCGCGCGGATGTCGATGTAGTAGATCGTCGAGCGCGCCCCGGGCCCGGCCGCCTCGCGCACGTAGCGCGTCTGCTTGAGCGAGGCCATGCAGCAGATGCGCGAGCAGTGGCGCAGGTGGTTCTCGTCGCGGGAGCCCGCGCACTGGATGAAGGCCACGTTCGTCGCGGGGCGGCCGTCCGAGGGGCGCAGCAGCCGCCCGCCCGTGGGACCCCCCGGGTCGGCGAGGCGCTCGAACTCCACGCTCGTCACGACGTTCGGGAAGCGCCCGTAGCCGTAGGGCTGGATGCGCGCCGCGTCGTAGGGCCGCCAGCCGGTCGCCCAGACCACGGCCCCGGCGCGGATCTGCGCGAGCGATTCCTTCTGGTCGAGGTCGACCGCGCCGTAGCGGCAGGCCGCGCGGGCCTTCTCGGCCTCGGGCGTGCCGACGATCGACGGGTCGATCACGTAGCGGCGCGGGTGCGCCATCGCGTGGGGCAGGTAGGCCGCGCGCGTCTTCGCCAGGCCGTACTGGAAGGGATCCGGGATCTCGGCGCCCACCGCGGCGGCGCATTCGCCGCAGGCCGTGCAGTTCTCGTTCACGTAGCGCGGGGCGAGGCGGATCGTGGCGCGGTAGTCGCCGCGGCGCCCGTCGAGCGCCACCACCTCGGCGAGCGTGAGCACGCGCACGTTGCGGTTGCCGCGCAGGCGGCGCAGGTTGATCTCGAGGCCGCAGGTGGGGTGGCACAGCTTCGGGAAATAGCGATGGAGCAGGGCGGTGCGCCCGCCGAGGGTCGCGCTGCGCTCCACGAGGACCACGCGCCGGCCGCACTCGGCCGCCTCGAGCGCGGCCGTCATGCCGCCGATGCCCCCGCCCACCACGAGGATGGTCGGTTCCGCGGCGATCGTCGTCGCCATCGCGCCTCCGTGCGTTGTTGCAGGAGGGCCGGCACGTGCGCCGGCCTTCGATCGTCCCTTATCGCCCCGGGCTGCCCCGAGGGTCAATCACTCCGTTGGGAAGCGGGATAGCCCATCGGGGTGATGGACGGGCGCCGGCGGCGGCGGACTTGATCGCCGGGGCCGGGGATATCTACTATGCAGGAGGATAGTTGTCCGGCGCGCCGCGCCCGGGCGCTGCACACGATCCGGGCAAGCCACCCGGGCCCACGCACCGAAAGGGAGGAAATCCATGAGGAAGGCACTCGCCGCGCTGAAGGCGCTCGTCCTGGCCGCCGGTCTTTGCGCGGGCACCGCGCTCGCCGCGGACTACCCCACCAAGCCCATCACGATCATCGTCCCGTGGGGCGCGGGCGGCATGTCCGACGTCACCGCGCGGATGCTCGGCGAGCGCCTGAAGGAGATCCTCGGCCAGCCCATCGTGTACATCAACAAGGGAGGCGCCAGCGGCGTCATCGGGCTGCGCGCGGTCGAGCGGGCCGCGCCCGACGGCTACACCATCGGCTCCGGGGCCCTCACCCTCGCGATCAGTGCGCCGTACTTCCTCGACGCCGGCAAGTTCCACGCCGACGATTTCAGCTACATCGGCGCGTACATGCCCCAGGAGCGCGTGCTCTTCACGACCCCCGGCAAGCCCTACAAGACCTGGAAGGAGTTCATCGCCTACAGCAAGGCGCACCCGGGCGAGGTGTCCGTGGGCTCGGGCGGCGCGCAGTGGGCCCTCGAGGTGATGAAGAGCATCGCCAAGAAAGAGGGCATCCAGTGGAAGTACGTGATGTTCAAGAGCGGGGGCGCGGCCTCCTCGGCGATCCTCGGCGCCCACGTCGACGCGGTGGAGACCGGCACCGGCACGCCCGCCTACCAGGCCGCCCGCAAGGGCGACCTCATCGCGCTGGCGGACCTCGGCACCGACAAGGTGCCGTTCCTGCCCGACGTGCCCAACATGAAGGACCTGGGCTACCGGTACTCGACGATGCTCGAGTACGGCATGGCGATGCCGAAGGGCGTGCCCGAGGACATCCGCGCCAAGCTCGAGAACGCGCTGCGCACGGTGATGCAGGACCAGGAGCTCCTGAAGGTCATGGGCAAGACGGGCTTCACGCCGCGCTTCGTCGACGGGGCCGGGTACAGGAAGATCGTCGAGGACGTCGTCGCCCAGACGCCCGCGCTGCTGCAGGAAGTGAAGGACGTGAAGTAGCCGCCCCGGGCCGGGCGCCGCGCACCCCTCGCGCAGCGCCCCGCGCCCGGAGCCATGCCCCCGCGCGCGGCGTCCGGCCCCCGGCGCCGCGGCCCCGAAGAGGTCCGCATGAACGACGATCTCAAGCTGGGATCGATGGTCCTGGCGTTTTGCGCCTTTCTCTGGCTCTACGCGATCCCCGCCTACATCCAGGGATTTCCCGCCGCGCTCTTCCCGCGCATCCTCGTGCTCGGACTGGCCGTGGCCGGCGCGCTCTTCCTGGGCAAGGGGATCCTGGCCGCGCGCTCGGGGGGGCGCAAGGCCTCCTCGCGCCCGTCGCTCGCGACCCTGCGCGCGCTGGGCACCCTGCCGATGATGGTGGCATACGTCTACCTCATCGACATCGTGGGCTTCTACGTGACCACGGCCGCGGCGATCCTGGCCTTCCTGCTCTACTTCGGCGCGCGCCGCTCGGTCGCGCTCGTCGTCTACCCGCTGGTGCTGCCGCTGATCGTGTACCTGGTGATCGGCCGGCTCCTGCACTTCCCGTTCCCCGACGGGATCCTCTTCTGACGCCGAGGAGCCGAACCCATGATGGACATGGTGTTGAACGGCCTGCACCTGGTGCTCGCCCCGGAAAACCTGCTGCTGGCCGCGCTCGGGGTCACGGTGGGTGTGGTCCTCGGCGCGATCCCCGGCCTCACGGACAACATGGGCATCGTGCTCCTGCTGCCGTTCACCTTCTATCTCAGCCCGATCGCCGGCATCGCGATGCTGATGGGGCTGAGCAAGGGCGGCAACTTCGGCGGCTCGATCCCCGCGATCCTCTTCAACATCCCCGGCACGCCCCAGGCGATGGTGACGTGCATCGACGGGCACCCGCTGGCGCAACAGGGCAAGGGCGGCAAGGCCCTGCGCCAGGCGCTCTTCTCCTCGGTCCTCGCCGACGCGATGAGCGACCTGCTCCTCATCTTCCTCGCCGCCCCCGTGGCGCTCGTGGCCCTCGAGATCGGCCCGGCGGAGTACACCTCGATCATCATTTTCTCCCTCGCCGTGATCAGCGTGGCCACGTCGGCCTATCCGCTGCGCGGCGCCGTGGCCGTCCTCCTCGGGCTGCTGCTCGGCACGGTGGGCACCGACCCCGTGTTCGGCACGCCCCGGCTCGCCTTCGGCCTCATCGACCTCACCGACGGTTTCCACATCATGCCGGTGGTGATCGGCATGCTGGCGTTCTCGGAGGTGCTCCTGCAGCTCGAGCAGGAGCTCGCCCGCCGCGCCGCCGGGGCGCGGGACGAGGACGCCGCGCCGGAGGCGGCCGCGGCCGCCGTCCCCGAGCGCGCCGAGGATCACCGGCTCACCTGGCCCGAGTTCCGCGGCACGCTGCCCACGATCTTGCGCTCCACCGGCATCGGCTCGGTGGTCGGCATCATCCCCGGCATCGGCACCACCGTGGGCTCGTACCTGAGCTACATCATGGCCAAGCAGTGGTCGAAGACGCCGGAGAAGTTCGGCAAGGGCGCCCTCGAGGGCGTCGCCGCGGCGGAGGCGGGCAACAACTCGGTGAACGGTCCCAACCTCATCCCGCTCGTGACCCTCGGCATCCCGGGCAACCTCGCCGCCGCCCTCATCATGGGCGCCTTCATGATGAAGGGGCTGGTGCCGGGGCCGATGTTCATGCAGACCGACGGCGCAATGCTCTACGCGCTCTTCATCGTGCTCTTCCTCAGCAACCTGTTCACGCTGGGCATCGGCTGGTTCTTCATCCAGCACGTGCGCAAGGTGACCGCGATCCCGAAGCCCTACCTCTTCGCCGGGATCGTGGTCTTCAGCGTGATCGGCAGCTACGTGAGCTACACGAGCGTCTTCGACGTCTACGTGATGCTCGCCTTCGCCGTGCTGGGGTGGCTGCTCGCGCGCTTCCGCATCAACCTGCCCTCGGTGATCGTGGCGTTCTTCCTGGGCCCGATGCTCGAAACGAAGCTGCGCCAGACCCTCAGCATCTCCGGCGACGACCCGACGGTCTTCTTCACCAAGCCCATCTCGCTCGCCTTCCTCGTGCTCACCGTGGTGGCCGTCGTCTTCCTGCTGCGCCGGCGCAAGACGCTGGTGGCCGAGTAGCGCCGGCGGCCGGACCTTCAGCGCAGCGCGACCGACTCCGGCGCCTGTGCCCGGGCGCGGGCGGCCTCGAAGCCGCCGGCGGCGAGCTCGCGCGCGAGCGCCAGCCAGTGCGCGCGCCCGGCCCGCACCGCCTCCCCGAGCGCCGCGGGCGCTCCCTGTGCCTCCCAGGCCTCGCGCGCGGCGGCCAGGCGCGGGAAAAGCGCGCGGCGCGGGCCCTCGAAGGTCGCGAACCAGAAGTGCAGCCCGTGCGGGTGTCGCGCCTCGAGCAGGCGCGGCAGCGTGACGAGGCAATCGGCGAGCAGGTCGCGCACCGCCCGCAGCAGCACCTCGGTGCGGCGGTCGTCGGTCGCTTCCATGAGCCGCTCCCATGCCGGCCCGAGCAGCTCGCCCGCCGCGTGCTCGCCCAGCTCGTGCAGGACCAGCGTCTCGCGCTGCTCGGCGGCGATGCGCGCGAGGGCGGCGCGCGGGTCGGCCGCGTAGCCGTACGCCGCGAGGAGCGGGCGCATGCCCGCCGCGGCTTGCGCCTCCCAGGTCTCGGCCTGCAGCCAGAGCCAGCGCTCGAACGCGTCGCGGCGCACCACGACGGTGGCGCCGTGCAGCGCCGCGGGCGCGGCCTCGATGTCGCGGGCGAGCTCCTCGCCCACCTCGACCACCTCGACGGGGCCGCGGGCCTCGCGCCGCGCCAGGCGCCCGAGGAAGAAGTTGGGCTTGCCGAAGCGCCCGCGCGCCGCCCCGTACACGAGGCCCGCGGGGGCGAGCGCGGCGTTCACGCGCGCCACGTCGAAGGGATCGACCGCCTCGCCGGCGACCGGCAGCGCCCGCCACGTCTCGCCGGCGAGCGCGTCCCAGAGCGCCTCGCGCTCGCCGATCCAGCGCAGCACCTCGGCGCGCGGCGGCTGCTCGCCGGGCGCGATCCGGTGCTCCCAGCGATAAAGCTCGCGCATCGCGAGCAGGTAGTTGCAGAGCGTCAGGCCCTGGGCGTGGCGGGCGTCCGACAGGTGGCAGTTGGCGCGGACGGCGGCGACGAGCGCCTCGTCGGCCATCATCCCGGCCCGTAGCGGCGCGACTCGCGCCGGCGCCCCGGGCGCGCGCGCTGGATCACGACCCCTCGCACCGCCTCCAGGCCGGGGATGTCGAGGTCCGGGAAGCGCGGATCGAGCGCGCGCAGGCGCCAGCCGCCCCCGTGGGCGACGAGCCGGCGCAGGAACCATTCGCCGTGCGCCCGCGCGATCACGTACGCGCCGTCGGTGGCGAGGCCGTCGGGCTCGACGACGACGATGTCGCCCTCGGCGAACTCGGGCGCCATCGCCTCGCCCAGCACGCGCAGCGCGAAGGGCTCGGCGGCGCCGCACGGGTCGCCGGCGCCGGGCGCGGCCGCCATGATCGGAATGACCGGCGCGCGGGCCGCGCTCACCGTGCGCCCCGCCCGGCCAGCCGCCGCCACGCGCCCCGGGTGCCCGCGATGCGCTCGGCGTACCGGGCGCGCAGCACGAGCCGCGGGCTCGCCGCGTCGTCCTCGAAGGCGGCGCGCTCGTGCAGCACGTTGTTGCAGACGAGCCCCATGCCGGGCTCGAGGCGCGTGCGCAGCACGCAGGTCGCGTCGTGGTCCATGAGCGCGAGCAGCCGCGCGGCGGCCTGGGCCACCACCGCGTCGGGCTTCCAGCGCACGCTGCGGCGCCGCGCCGTGTAGCGCATGCGCAGGTCGCCCGTTCCCGGGTCGAGGGCGAACACCGGGCCGGCGACCGCGTCGCGGCCCGGCGCGGCGGGGATGGTGAGCGCGTCGGGCTGCATGAGCGCGGCGACGAGGGACTCGTCCGCCTCGCGCAGGAGCAGCCATGCGAGCTCGGGGTCGAGCAGGGCGGTCTCGCCCCCGGCGGCGGCGGCGCGCACGCAGTGCAGGATCATCGCGCGCACGGGCCGCCCGGCCGGGTTGTAGTAGCCGTCGGTATGCCAGCGCATGCGCCGGGCCGTGTACGGGATGTAGCCCGCGGCGGCCCGGGCCGCGTCGACCGCGATGCGCGCGACCCCGTCGGCCGGGGCGAGGGGATTGGCGTCGCGGCTCGCCAGCCCCAGGCGGGCGGCCACGCGGGCCGTCACGTCTTCGTCGTCGCCCGCGGCGATCGTGCGGCTCGCGTAGATCGCCATGTTCGTGCGCCGGCAGCGCGCGACGATCGCCGCGACCTCGGCATCGGTGAGGTCGCGCGCGTGCCGCACCTCGACCACGAGGGCCGCGGCGTCGCGCGCGCGCACCGCGAGCTTCGCGTCGCGCCAGCGCAGCCACGCCTCGCGGCTGCCCAGGTCGAAGACACCGCCGGCGGCCGGGGCGTGCAGGGCGAGGACCGCGGCACTCATTCGCCCACGCCCGCGGCGGCGGGCGCGCGGCCCGGGGCACCGGTGTCCAGCAGGCCGTCCACGGCGCGCGCCACCATCGCCGCGGCCTCGGGCCCCTCGAGGGCGATCGCCTGGTCGTGGATCCAGGCGCGGTCCTTCTCCGGGACGATGTCGTGCAGCAGGCTCGCGAAGTAGCGCAGGAAGGCGAAGTCCGGCCCGTCCGGGCCGCAGCCGAAATCCGCATACTCCTCGAAGCGCCGGTTGAGCAGGGCGATGAAGCGCTCGCGCACCGCGTCGACCGGCTCCGCGCCCAGCAGCTCCGCCTCGTTCTCGGCGAGGATGCGCGCCACGTCGTGGGCGAGGGCCTGCGCGAACGCGGCGCGGCCGGCGTCGTCGTAGCGCCCGTACGCCGCGCGCCAGGCCACCTGGATCGCGAAGGCGAGCGCCTCGGCGAGGAAGGCGAAGTAGGGCGGGCCGGCGTCGATGTCGAAGTCGGCGTGGCGCAGGCGCGCGAGCATGCGCCGGCTCACGCCCCAGAGCACGAGCCCCAGCGCGCCGGCGACCTCCTCGGGGCGCCGCGGCGCCTGCGCCCGGAACCAGTGGACCTTCTGGCGCACCGCCTCAGGCCTCCGGCTTGCGCAGATAGAAGGCCTGCGCGCCGCCCTCGGCCTGGGCGGTGCCGACGATCTCCACGCCGGTCACGCGCGCCCAGCCGGCGAGGTCGTCGCCGATGCCGGGGCAGTCGCTCACGAGCTGGAGCACCTCGCCGGGCCCCATGCCCTTCAGGAGCTGCTTCGCCTCGACGATGGGCCCGGGACACACGGCCCCGCGCAGGTCGAGGCGCGCCTGCGCCTGGATCGCGCGTCCCCGTCCCTTGCGCAGGTAGTAGCCGGTCGCCCCGCGCGCCCGCGGCTCGGTATGGATCACCTCGTTGCCGGTCTGGCGCGCCCAGGCGAAGAGGTCGGCGCGGCTGCCCGGGCAGTCGGACAGCAGCAGCAGCACCTGCCCGTCGCGCAGCGCGTCGAGGATCTCCTTGGCGCCGAGGATCGGCCCCGGGCAGGTGAGGCCCGTGAGATCCACCATGGCGGCGGGTTCCTCCAGCACGGCGGCGGGTACGGTCATGGCGCTCTCCGGGGTTCGCGGCTCATTGCGCGATGGCGATGGTCTTGTGCGGCACGAACAGGCCGCAGCCGATGGCGCGCGCGTCTCCCAGCCCGGCGTTCTGCAGCAGGAGCGAGGCGTCGGTGCCGAGCCCGTGCACGGCGAGCGCGAAGGCCGCGGCGCGGCGTCCCCGCACCGGCACCTCGGAGCGCCGGCCGCAGACGAAGGGGCGCGGGATGCCGAGCGCGTCGAGCTGCGTGCGCACGCGCTTGCCGAACGCGGCTTCCTCGGCGTCGCCCGTCACCACGCGCGCGGCGTGCAGCGTCGGCGCGGGCTCGAGGCGGCGCAGGACGGCCGATCCCAGGCGCACGGGCGTGCCGTCGGGCAGCGCGAGCGTGACGTCCTCGAGCGCGCTCACCGCGCAGATGCGCTCGCGCGGGATGCGCAGGACGAGCCTCGCGCGCTTCGCCACCAGCCATCCGCCGCCCTCGACGTGCGTGGCGCGCACCGCATGCAGGCCCGCGTGCCGCGCGCGCGCGAGCCATGGCGCCACGCGCACGATCGCCCGGTAGAGGGGCCACTCGTAGTCCTCGGGCAGGCGCGGGGCGTCGAGCGCGAAGGCCACGTCGACCATCACCGGCGGGGGCGCCCTCACGGGACCTCCTGCGCATCGCGCGCGGCCGCCCATTCGGCCATCGCGCAGGCCCACAGCCCCGCGGTGCGCGCGTCGATCTCGAAGACGGTATGGCGCGCGCCCTCGCGGATGCGCACGCGCAGCAGGCTCATGCCGCCCGCGGCGTAGTCGACCTGCTGCAGCTCGACCCGCTGGCCCCCGAGGGGCACGGTGAAGGCGCTGATCGGCGTGATCCGGTCCATGGCGATGGGCGCGCGGCGCACGACCGCGCCGCGCCTTGGCGACGTGGGCCCCACTTTGCGGCGCACCCCCGCCGGCGTCCAGTCCCCCGGGGGGATGACGGGCGGCATACCCCTTTCGGGTAATCCGGCACCCTACGGAGGGATTGGCGGGGGGTGGCACGGCTCCTAGCATCGGCCGGAACGCTCGCATCATGCGCGCGCCACCGCCGGAGGAGCCATGGCCACCAAGCAGCATCCGACCCCCATGCTCGACGCGCTCGAAAGCGGGCCGTGGCCGAGCTTCGTGACGGGGCTCAAGCGCCTCGCGCAGGACAAGGACATGGCCGTCGGACCTCCTCGGCCAGCTCGAGGCCTCGTACGAGACGCGCAAGTTCGGCTACTGGAAGGGCGGCACGGTGAGCGTCTTCGGCTACGGCGGCGGCGTCATCCCGCGCTTCACCGAGCTCAAGGACGAGACGGCAAGCCCCTCTTCCCCGACGCGGCGGAGTTCCACACGCTGCGCATCATGCCCCCGCCGGGCATGCACTACAGCACCGAGATCCTGCGCAAGCTCTGCGACGTCTGGGAGGAGAACGGCTCGGGCCTCATCGCGCTGCACGGCCAGAGCGGCGACATCATGTTCCAGGGCGCCACGACCGAGCAGGTGCAGGCGGCCTTCGACGCGATCAACGCCATGGGCTTCGACCTGGGCGGCGCGGGCGCCGGCCGTGCGCACGTCGATGTCCTGCGTCGGCGCGGCGCGCTGCGAGCGAGTCGTGCTACGACGAGGCAGCGCGCCCTCGCACGGTGCTCAACAGCTTCCTCGACGACATCCACCGCCCGTCGCTGCCGTACAAGTTCAAGTTCAAGTTCTCCGGCTGCCCGAACGACTGCGTGAACGCGATCCAGCGCTCGGACCTCGCCGCGATCGGCACCTGGCGCGACAACATGCGCACCGACGAGACGCTCGCCCGCAGGTACTTCGCCGCGCACGGCCTGAACGAGCTCGTGAACGACGTCGTGAACGCGCTGCCCGACGCAAGCGCCATCCGCCTGGTGGAAGCCGCCGCCATCCCCGAGGCGCCGCCGGCGCACGTCTCCGCGCGTCCGGCTCGACGACGCCATGCCTCGCCGATCGACAACCACGACTGCGTGCGCTGCATGCACTGCATGAACGTGATGCCGGGGCGCTGCAGCCGGGGCTCGACAAGCGCGGCCTTCGATCCTGATGCGGCGGCAAGCGCACGCTCAAGATCGGCGACCTCATGGGCACCATGATCGTCCCCTTCATGAAGCTCGCGAGCGACGAGGACCGCGAGAAGCTGGCAGACCTCGGGCGGCGGATGCTCGACTTCTTCGCCGAGAACGCGCTCGAGCACGAGCGCATCGGCGAGATGCATCGAGCGCATCGGGCTGGCGAACTTCCTCGAGGGCGTGGGCCTGCAGGTCGACCCGAGCATGGTCTCGACGCCGCGCACCAACCCCTACGTGCGCACCGACGGCTGGGACGACGAGGTGGCGAGGATGCGCTCGCACAAGCTCGCCGCCGACTGACCCTGTTTCGGCCCTCGCGAGAGGGCGGAGGACGCACCGCATGGACACCGCCACCGCCACCCCCCGCCGCGCCGTCGAGTGCGGCGTGCCCGACAACAAGCCGTACCTGCACCCGGCCTTCGTGCGCAACTACGGCGCCTGGAAGTACCACGACCGCCCGCGCCCGGGCGTGCTGCACCACGTCTCGCACTCGGGCGAGGAGGTCTGGACCGTGCGCGCCGGCACCCAGCGCCAGATGGACGTGCACACCATCCGCCGGCTCTGCGACATCGCCGACCGGCTGGGCGACGGGTTCGTGCGCTTCACCATCCGCAGCAACATCGAGTTCCCCGTCTCGGACGCGGCGAAGGTCGCCCCCCTCGTGGCCGCGCTCGAGGGCTCGGGCTTCCCCGTGGGCGGCACCGGCAACTCGGTGTCGATGATCTCCCACACCCAGGGCTGGCTGCACTGCGACATCCCCGGCACCGACGCCTCGGGCGCGGTGAAGGCGCTGATGGACGAGCTGCACGCGGAGTTCGTGCGAGAGGAGATGCCCAACCGCGTGCACCTCTCGACCTCGTGCTGCGAGATCAACTGCGGCGGGCAGGCCGACATCGCGATCATCATCCAGCACACGAAGCCGCCGAAGATCAACCACGACCTCGTCGCCAACGTGTGCGAGCGCCCGGCCGTGGTCGCGCGCTGCCCGGTGGCGGCGATCCGCCCGGCGCTGGTCAACGGCAAGCCCTCGCTCGAGGTCGACGAGAAGAAGTGCATCTGCTGCGGCGCGTGCTACCCGCCGTGCCCGCCGATGCAGATCAACGACCCGGAGCACTCGAAGCTCGCGATCTGGGTCGGCGGCAAGAACTCGAACGCCCGCGCGAAGCCGACCTTCATGAAGATGGTCGCCTCGGGCCTGCCGAACAACCCGCCGCGCTGGCCGGAGGTCTCGGAGGTGGTGAAGAAGATCCTCTACACCTACAAGGACGACGGGCGGCCCTGGGAGCGCCTCTCGGACTGGGTCGAGCGCATCGGCTGGCCGCGCTTCTTCGAGAAGACGGGCCTGCCCTTCACCAAGTACCTCATCGACGACTGGCGGGGCGCGCGCGCGAGCCTCAACGCCTCGGCGCACATCCGCTTCTAGAGGCAGCCCATGAAATTCGGCGTGCTCGTGAACGAAGGCCCCTACCAGCACCAGGCGAGCGACTCGGCGTACCTCTTCTGCCGCGCGGCGATCGACGCCGGCCACCAGATCGACCGGGTGTTCTTCTACCACGACGGCGTGAACAACGCGAACCGCTTCACCGAGCCGCCGCAGGACGACCGCAACGTGGTCGTGCGCTGGGCGCGGCTGGCGGAGGAGCACGGCGTGGACCTCGTGGTGTGCGTGGCCGCGGCGCTGCGCCGGGGCGTCGTGGACGAGGTGCTCGCCAAGGGCTTCCGCATCTCGGGCCTGGGCCAGCTCGTCGAGTCGGCGATCCGCGCCGACCGGCTCGTGGTCTTCGGCGACTAGGGGAGGGCGCGTGAGCGAAGCCGCCGGAGCCGTGCGCAAGTTCATGTTCGTGAACCGAAAGGCCCCGTACGGGACGGTGTACGCGCTCGAGGGCCTGGAGGTCGTGCTGATCAGCGCCGCCTTCGACCAGGACGTGAGCCTCGCCTTCCTCGACGACGGGGTCTACCAGCTCGTGAAGGGCCAGGACACCAAGGCGATCGAGGAGAAGAACTTCTCCCCCACCTACCGGGCGCTCGAGGACTACGACGTGGAGAAGCTCTACGTCGAGCGCGAGTCGCTCGAGGCGCGGGGGCTCGCCGCCGGCGACCTGCTCGTCGATGCGCGCGTGGTCGCCGCCTCCGAGCTCGCCGCGCTGATGAACGACTCCGACGTGCTGATCACCTTCTAGACCGAGGCCGCCCGATGCTCCACATCGTGAACAAGTCGCCCACCGAGCGCTCCACGCTCGCCAGCCTGCCTCGCACACGCGCTGCCGGGCCACGCCGTGCTGCTCATCGAGGACGGCGTCTACGCGGCCACCCGCGGCTCGCCCGGCGCCGAGCGGCTGAAGGCGCTCGCCGGGGGCATCGAGGTCTACGTCCTCGCCCCCGACCTGGAGGCGCGCGCCATGCGCCCCTCGCTCCTCGAGGGCGTCGTCCCCGTCGACTACCGCGGGTTCGTCGACCTCGTGGCCCGGCACCCGCGCGTGCAGTCCTGGCTGTAGCCCCCCGCAACCCGCACCGAAAGGAAACGACGATGGGCATCGAAGTGGAAGGCAAGACCTACGAGACCGACGAGGAGGGCTACCTGGTCAACCTCTCCGACTGGAGCGAGGACGTGGCCAAGGCGATCGCCGGCCAGGAGAAGATCGAGATGTCGCCCAACCACTGGGAGGTGGTGAACTTCCTGCGCGACTACTACGGCGAGTACCAGATCGCCCCGGCCGTGCGCGTGCTCACCAAGGCGATCGGCAAGAAGCTGGGCGCCGACAAGGGCAGCAGCCAGTACCTGTACGAGCTCTTCCCCTACGGCCCGGCCAAGCAGGCGTGCAAGATCGCCGGCCTGCCGAAGCCGACGGGCTGCGTGTAGGCGCCGGGACGCCCGCGCCCATGGCCGCCGCCGCGATCTTCGCCGCGCTCTACGCGCTCGCCGCGGTGGTGCTCGTGGCGGGGGTGGCGATGCGGGTCTACGCCTACGCGCGCGCGCCCGCGCCGCTGAAGATCCCCACGACGCCCGCGCCGACCACGCGCACGGGTGTAGCCTTCCGGCTGGCGCGCGAGGCGGTGCTCTTCGAGAGCCTGTTCAAGGCGAGCCTGCTCACCTGGCTCTTCGGCTGGACCTTCCACGCCGCGCTCGCGGTGGTGCTCGTGCGCCACCTGCGCTACTTCACCGAGCCGGTGCCCGCCTGGGTGGCGCTCGTGCAGCCCTTCGCGCTCTACGCCGGGCTCGCGATGACGGCCGCGCTCGCGGCCCTCTGGGCGCGCCGGATGCTCGTGGCGCGCGTGCGCTACGTGACGACCCCCTCGGACCACCTGATGCTGGCGCTCCTCGTGGCGATCGCCGCCACGGGGCTGGCGATGCAGAACCTGGCGCACACCGACATCGTGGCGGTGAAGGAGTACTTCACGGGCCTGCTCGCCCTGCGGCTGCGCCCGCTGCCCGCCGACCCGCTGCTGCGCATCCACCTCGTCCTCGTGGCGGCGCTCGCGATCGTGTTCCCGTTCTCGAAGCTGCTGCACGGCGCCGCGCTCTTCTTCAGTCCCGGGCGCAACCAGCCGGACGACCCGCGCGAGCGCCGCCACCTCGCGCCATGGGCGGCACGGCTCGAGGCCGGCTCCCCTGGCCTTCCCCCGGGGGAGGCCGGCGCCGCGGCGCCGGCCCTCGCAGCGGGCCCCGGCAGCGCGGGAGGTCGCGCCTGATGGCCGCCGACGTCGTCGCCCCGCCGCTTCGCGAGTTCCCCGTCGCGCCCCGGCCCGTCCCGGACGCGATGGCGGGCTCGAACCCGTACGTGGCCAACGAGAAGGTCCAGCAGGCCGTGGGGTTCCCGGGACAGCTCGTGCCCGACTGGCACGACCGCGCGATCGCGCGCATGGGCGAGCTGCTCGGCCAGTACCGCTCGCTGCGCGTGTACCTCGACGCGTGCGTGCATTGCGGCGCGTGCACCGACAAGTGCCACTTCTACCTCGGCACGGCCGACCCGAAGAACATGCCCGTGGCGCGCCAGGAGCTGATGCGCGGCGTCTACCGGCGCCATTTCACGCTCGCCGGCAGGCTCTTCCCCGGGCTCGTGGGCGCGCGCGAGCTCACCCGCGAGCTGCTCGACGACTGGTTCCGGTACTTCCACCAGTGCACGGAGTGCCGCCGCTGCTCGGTCTACTGCCCCTACGGCATCGACACCGCCGAGATCACGATGGCGGGGCGCGAGATCCTCGACGCCGTGGGCTACGGCCAGAAGTACGCGAACGAGGTGATCGGCAAGCTGCACAAGATCGGCAACAACCTGGGCCTGCCCGGCCCGGCGCTCGCCGACACGCTGGCCGGCCTCGAGGAGGACGTGAAGGAGGAGACCGGGGCGGACGTGCGCTTCCCGCTCGACGAGAAGGGCGCCGAGGTGCTGCTCGTCACGCCCTCGGCCGACTTCTTCGCCGAGCCCCACGTCGACAGCCTCATCGGCTACGCCAAGGTCTTCCACCAGGCGGGCATCCGCTGGACGCTCTCGTCGCACGCCTCCGAGGCGGGCAACTTCGGCCTGTTCATCGGCAACTACGAGCACCTGCGCAAGATCGCGCTGCGCATCCGCGAGGCGGCCCTCGACCTGGGCGTCAAGCGCATCGTGGTGGGCGAGTGCGGGCACGCCTGGCGCGTGGCCTACAGCTACTGGAACACCCTCGCCGGGATCGGCGCCGGCGCCGACGACCCCTTCGCGCGGCAGCTGCAGAGCCAGCTCGACCCCCGCTACCGCCAGCCGATGCACATCTGCGAGGTGACCTGGGACCTGGTGCGGCGCGGAGCGCTGACACTCGATCCCGAGGCCAACGACCATCGCGTCGTCACCTTCCACGACTCGTGCAACGTGGCGCGCGCCTCGCGCATGGGCGAGGCGCCGGGCGGGCAGTTCGAGATCCCGCGCGCGCTCGTGCGGGCGGTGGCGAACCGGTACGTCGAGATGCGCCCGGGCACCACGCACGAGGAGACATTCTGCTGCGGCGGCGGGGGCGGGCTCCTCACCGACGAGCTGATGGACCTGCGCGTGAAGGGCGCGTTGCCGCGCATGGAGGCGCTGCGCGAGGTGGTCGACCGCGACGGCGTGAACTTCATGGCGACGATCTGCGCGATCTGCAAGGCGCAGTTCACCAAGGTCCTTCCCTACTACGGCTTCGATCGCTCGCTGGTGGGCGGCGTGCACCAGCTCGTCAGCACCGCGATCCGGCTGGGCGCGAAGCCGTAGCGCCGTCACCGCAGGAGGCATCCGTGGCCACCACTCCCGAAGCCAAGCCCCTCACCTTCCGCCGGTTCCGCGACGGCGACCACGAGCATCCGGCCTGGCACGACGCGATCTTCAAGTCGTCCTGGTCGCACAAGTGCCCGACCTACATCCAGTCCGCGCCGCCGTGCCAGGCGAGCTGCCCCTCGGGCGAGGACATCCGCGGCTGGCTGCAGATCGCCTCCGGCATCGAGAAGCCGCCCCGGGGGATGGCCGTGGCAGGAGCACGCGTGGCGGCGGCTCACGGAGGCCAATCCGTTCCCCGCCGTGATGGGGCGCGTGTGTCCCGCGCCCTGCGAGTCGGGCTGCAACCGCAACGTGGTCGAGGACCACGTCGGCATCAACTCGGTCGAGCACTTCCTCGGCGAGTACGCGATCGCGCAGGGGCTGAAGTTCGCCGCGGCCCGCCGCTTCCACCGGCAAGAAGGTCGCCGTCCTCGGGGGCGGGCCGGCCGGGCTCTCCTGCGCCTACCAGCTCGCCCTGAAGGGCCACGCGGTCACCGTCTTCGACGAGCACGAGCAGCTCGGCGGCATGATGCGCTACGGCATCCCGGGCTTCCGCACGCCGCGCCACGTGCTCGACGCGGAGATCCAGCGCATCCTCGACCTGGGCGTCGAGGCGCGGCTGAAGTGCCGGGTCGGCACCGACGTGCCCCTCGAGCGCGTGCGCGCCGAGTTCGACGCGGTCTTCCTGGGCATGGGCGCGCAGTCGGGCCGGCCGCTGCCGGTGCCCGACTCGGATGCGCCCAACGTGGTCGCCGCCACCGCCTTCCTGCGCGCCTTCAACGAGGGGCGGCTGCGCTACGTGGGCAAGCGCGTGGTCGTGGTGGGCGGGGGCGACACGTCGATCGACGTGGCGACGGTCGCCCGGCGCCTGGGGCACATCCCGGGCGCGAAGCCCGCGGAGCTCGAGGCGGCGATCGGCGGGCAGCTCGCCCACGACGCGGCGAAGGCCTCGGCGGCCCAGGGCGCGGAGGTGACGCTCACCTCGGTGTTCGCCATGGACCGGATGCAGGCCCAGCGCCACGAGGTCGAGCAGGCGCTCGCCGAGGGGATCGCGATCCGCGGCGGCCTCGCCCCCGTGGGCATCGTGCGCGGCCCCGACGGGCGCGCCACGGCCCTGCGCGTGGCCGAGTGCGAGGCGAAGTTCGTCGGCCCCCGGCTCGAGATCGCCATGAAGCCGGGCACCGAGCGCGAGATCCCCGCCGACCTCGTCGTCTCGGCGATCGGCCAGGCCGTGGACTTCACGGGCCTGGAGGCGTTCGACAACGGCAAGGGCGCGGTCGGCGCCGACCGCAACTACCAGGTGGCGGGCCAGCCGGGCGTCTTCGCCGGCGGCGACGTGATCCGCCCGCACCTGCTCACCACCGCGATCGGCCACGGCGCGATCGCCGCCGAGGGCATCGACCGGTTCCTGCGCGGCGAGGGCCTGGACAAGCGCCCGAAGATCGACGTGCACCACTTCGACCTGGTGCGGGCGATGCTCGAGAAGGGCCTGCCCCTCGAGCCCGCGGCCGAGCCGTTGCGCGGCACCTCCGAGTCGACGAAGGCGGTGCACAACTACGACGACCGCTCGGCGCGCTACGTGATCACGCACGAGGACCTCTACCTCGGCCATTTCCCGTACACGCCGCGGGTGAAGCGCACCGTCACCACCCTCGACCCGAAGTCGGCCCTGCGCAACTTCGACGAGCGCCTCGCCCCCCTCGACGCGCAGCAGGCGCAGGCCGAGGCGAAGCGCTGCATGAGCTGCGGCATGTGCTTCGAGTGCGACAACTGCGTCGTCTACTGCCCGCAGAAGGCGGTCTTCAAGGTGCCCAAGGCGAAGGCGGCCCCCGGGCGCTACGTGGACACCGACTACGACAAGTGCATCGGCTGCCACATCTGCCACGACGTGTGCCCGACCGGGTACATCCAGATGGGGCTGGGCGAATGAGCGCGGCGCGCTCCCGCGTGGCGCGCCTGCGCCGCGGCGCGCTCGCGGTGCTGGCGGCGGCCTGGCTGGCGCCGGGCATCGCCGCCGCCCCCGGCGCCCCCGCCGCGCCGCAGGCCGCCGGCGGCCCCGTGCTCGACCGCGCCCGCTCCGGGCCGTGCGTCGAGGACCCCCAGGTCATGCGCCGCATCCACCCGGACCTCCTGCGCCACGGCCGCGACGAGACCGTGCACCGCGGCATCCGCGACCGCAAGGCGAGCCTCGCCGGCTGCGTCGACTGCCACGCGAACGCGAAGGACGGGAGCGTGCTCGGCTCCGACACCCATTTCTGCCAGGGCTGCCACGCGTACGCGGCGGTGAAGCTCGACTGCTTCGGCTGCCACTCGAGCCGCGCGCGCGAGCCGCTGCGGGCGACGGCGGCTGCCCGCGGGAAGGGCGGCACGTGAAGCCCGTCGACGCCGCCCGGCGCGGGTTCCTCGGCGCCTCGGCCGCGCTCGCGGGCGTGGCCCTCGCGCCCGGCGTCCTGCTCTACGCGCCCGCCGAGGCGAAGCCCGCGGGCGAGGCGGCGAGCACGGCGGTGCGCTGGGGACTGCTCGTCGACACCACGCGCTGCACGGCCGAGTGCACCGCGTGCGTGGACGCCTGCCGCAGCGCGAACGGCCTCGCCGCGCCGTCGCGGCCGACGGACGTGCAGTGGCTGCGCAAGGTGGCGCTCACGGATCGCGCGAGCGGCCACAAGGCCTACGCGCCGGTCATGTGCCAGCACTGCGCCGCGCCGCCCTGCGTGGACGTGTGCCCCACCGGCGCCTCGTTCAAGCGCGCCGACGGCGTGGTCCTGGTCGACCGCCACCTGTGCATCGGCTGCCGCTACTGCATGCTGGCCTGCCCCTACAAGGCGCGCAGCTTCGTGCACGAGCCCACGACCGGGCAGAAGCCCGACGTGCCGCGCGGCAAGGGCTGCGTCGAGGCGTGCAACCTCTGCGCCCCGCGCATCGACCGCGGCGGCGTGCCCGCGTGCGTCGAGGCGTGCGCCGCGGCGGGCCCGCGGGCGATCGTCTTCGGCGACCTCAACGACCCGGCGAGCGAGATCTCCCGGCGCATCCGCGACGTGTCCACCACGGCGCTGCGTGCCGACCTGCGCCTCGACCCGGGAGTGCGCTATGCCGGTCTCTAGCACCCGCGCGTACTGGCTCGCGGCCGCCGCCCTCGCCGCGCTGGTGGCCCTGGGGCTCGCCTCGGCGTGGACGATGGAGGAGCACGGCCACGTGGTCACCGGCATGACCAACCAGGTCGTCTGGGGCATGCCGCACGTCGTGGCGATCTTCCTCATCGTCGCCGCCTCGGGCGCGCTCAACGTGGCGTCGATCGCCTCGGTGTTCCGCCAGGGCGCCTACAAGCCGTACGCGCCGCTGTCGGTGCTGCTCGCCGTCGCCCTGCTGGCCGGCGGGCTCACGGTGCTGGTGCTCGACCTCGGCCGCCCCGAGCGGCTCGTGATCGCCGCCACGCACTACAACTTCCGCTCGATCTTCGCCTGGAACATGATCCTGTACACCGGGTTCTTCGCGATCGGCGCGGCGTACCTCTGGACGATGCTCGAAGGACGCCTGCACGGGGCCACGCGCCCGGCGGGGCTCGGCGCCTTCGCGTGGCGGATCATCCTCACGACCGGGACGGGCTCGATCTTCGGCTTCCTCGTCGCCCGCCAGGCGTATGCCGCCGCGATCATCGCCCCGCTCTTCATCGCGCTCTCGCTCGCGTGGGGGACCGCCGCGTTCTGCGTGGCCCATCGCGCCCTCGCGCTCGCCACGGGCGTGCCCATGGACGAGGAGACGGGGCGGCGCCTCGCCCGCCTGCTGGGGCTTTTCGTGGTGACCGTCCTGTGGCTGGTCGCCGTGTACCACGCGGCCAACCTGTACTGGGCGCGCGAGGCGGCCTTCGAGCGCTTCATCCTGCGCGACGGCAGGCCCTACGCGCCGCTCTTCTGGGGCGGCTTCGTCGCGCTCGGCAGCCTCGTGCCCCTGGCCCTCGTGTTCCACCCCCGCCTCGCCGGACCCGGCACGCGGCTCGCCGCGAGCGTGCTGGTGCTCGGCGGCGCCGTGGCGTTCCTCTACGTCTTCGTGATCGGCGGCCAGGCCTTCCCGCTCGAGATCTTCCCCGGCTACGCCGCCGCGAGCAGCTTCGGCGACGGCGCGGTCGCCCGCTACGTCCCGAGCCTGCCCGAGATCGGGCTCGCGCTGGGCGGGCTCGGGACCGCCGCCCTGGTGACGGCCCTCGGCGCGCGGCTCTTCGCGATCATGCCGCGGCGCGCGGCCGGGGCGCCATGACGCGGCGGTGCATGGCCGGGATCATGGTCTCGGCGGCGTGGCGCTCGTCGGGCAAGACGACGATGGCGGTCGGGCTCGTCGCGGCACTCGCGCGCCGCGAGCTCGCCGTGCAGCCGTTCAAGAAGGGCCCGGACTTCATCGACCCGCAGTGGCTCTCGCTCGCCGCCGCACGGCGCTGCCGCAACCTCGATCTGCACCTGCAGGGTGCCCTCGGCGTCCGCGACTACTGGAGCCGGCACGCCGCGGGGGCGGACGTGGCCCTCGTCGAGGGCAGCCTCGGCCTGCACGACGGGCTCGCGCTCGATGGGTCCGACAGCAACGCCGCGCTCGCCCGCCGCCTGGGCGTGCCCGTCGTGCTCGTCGTCGACGCCCGGGGGATGGGGCGCGGCGTGAGCGCGCTGCTCGCCGGGCTCGCCGCCTTCGATCCGCAGGTGCGCGTGGCCGGCGTGATCCTCAACCGGGTGGCCGGCGCGCGCCACGAGGAGAAGCTGCGCGCCTCCATCGAGAGCTACGCCGGCATGCGCGTGCTGGGCGCCGTGCCGGAGGACGAGCGCCTCGGCATCGTCGAGCGCCACCTGGGCCTCATTCCCGCCAACGAGGCCGACGATGCCGCCGCGCGCGTGCGCATCCTCGCCGACGTGGTGGAAGCGCGCCTCGACGTGGGCGCGATCCTCGCGGCGGCGACGAGCGCCGATCCCCTCCCGGATCCGCCGCAGCGCACGGCGCATCCGCCGGGCGCCGGGCGCCCCCGCATCGGCATCGCGCGCGACCGTGCCTTCGGCTTCTACTACCCCGACGACCTCGATGCGCTCGCCGAGGGCGGTGCCGAGCTCGTGCCCTTCGACGCGCTGGGCGACACGCGCCTGCCCGCGGTGGACGCGCTCTACATCGGCGGCGGCTTCCCCGAGACGCAGGCCGCCGGCCTCGAGGCGAACGCGGCGCTGCGCGAGGAGGTCCGCGGCGCGGTCGAGCGCGGCATGCCGGTGTACGCCGAGTGCGGCGGCCTCATGTACCTCGCGCGCTCCCTCGTCGTGGGCGATCGCGGCTACCGGATGGTCGGCGCCATCCCCGCCGACGCCGTGATGCACCGCAAGCCGGTGGGGAAGGGCTACGTCACGCTCTCCGAGACGCCGAGCCACCCCTGGGGCGCGGGCGCCTCGGTGCAGGCCCACGAGTTCCACTACTCGAGCCTGGAGAACGTCGATCCCGGGGTGCGCTACGCCTACCGCGTGGTGCGCGGGCACGGCATCGACGGCGAGCGCGACGGGCTCGTGCACCGCAACCTGCTCGCCGCCTACGCCCACCAGCGCAGCGTCGGCGGCAACGACTGGGCGGGCCGGTTCGTGCGCTACGTGCGCGAGGCCCGGGCGTGAGCGCGCGCGACTTCCCGCCGGGACACGTGTACCTGGTCGGCACCGGACCGGGCGACCCGGAGCTGCTGACGGTGAAGGCCGCGCGCATCATGGCCCAGTGCGACGCGGTGCTGCACGACAACCTGGTGACGCCGGGCATCATGGCCCTGGTCCGGCCCGAGGCGCGCCGCATCTACGTGGGCAAGCGCCGCGCCGACCACGCCATGGCGCAGGAGGCGATCAGCGCGCTCATGGTGCGGCTCGCGCGCGAGGGAATGCGGGTGCTGCGCCTGAAGGCGGGCGACCCGTTCGTCTTCGGCCGCGGCGGGGAGGAGATCGAGGCGCTCGCCGCCGCGGGCGTGGGCTTCGACGTCGTGCCCGGCATCACCGCCGCGCTCGGGGTGGCCGCCTGCGCCGGCATCCCGCTCACGCACCGCGACCACGCGCAGGCCTGCGTGCTCGTGACCGGCAACCGGCGCGACGGCGGCGGCCTCGACCTCGACTGGACGGCGCTCGCGCGTCCCGGACAGACGCTCGCGATCTACATGGGCTTCCAGAACCTGCCGGAGATCTGCGCGCGGCTCGTCGAGCACGGCCTGCCCGCGTCCACGCCGGCGGCGATCGTGCAGCAGGGCGCCACGGCCCGCCAGCGCGTCGTCACCGGCGACCTCGCGACGCTGCCCGCGCGCACGGCCGCGGCACGGCTGCATCCGCCCACCCTCATCCTCGTGGGCGAGGTCGTGCGGCTGCGCGAGCGCTTCGCGTGGGCCGATCCGGTGGGCGCGGGGGCGCTCGTCGGCGGCGGGGAATGACCCGGCCGGCCGCGAGCCTCGCGCTCAGCTGATGGACCCAGAGACCTTGCGCTCGACGGCGTAGACCGCCGCCTCGACGCGCGAGCTCACGTTGAGCTTCGCGAGGATGTGGCGCACGTGCAGCTTGACCGTGTCGTGGCTGATGTCGAGCGCCTTGGCGATGACCTTGTTGCTCATGCCCTGGGCGATGCAGCCGAGGATCTCGAGCTCGCGCTCGGTGAGCGAGCGGCCCGCCGGCTCCCTGCCGTGGCCGCCGCCGAAGAGCAGCGAGAGCTTGTTCGCCATCGCGGGGGCCACCACGAGCTCGCCGCGCAGCGCCCGGCGGATCGCGTCGACCACGTCCTCGGGGTCCATGTCCTTCAGGAGGTAGCCGCGCACGCCGGCCCGCATCGCGTTGGCGAGGTCCTCCTGCGAGTCGCACATCGTGAGGATGAGGACCGGCGTGTGCAGCCCCTCGGCGCGGAAGCGCTTGAGGAGCGCGAAGCCGTGCATCGCGGGCATGCGCAGGTCCATGATCGCCAGGTCCGGCCCGAGCTCCCGCAGCAGCCGCACGGCCGCCTCGGGCTCGGCGGTGGCGCCCACCACGCGGATTCCCGCCCGGTGCTCGAGCAGCTCCGCCAGGCCCCGCCGGCACAGCCCGTGGTCGTCGATCAGGACGACGCGCTCGGCGGGGGCGGGGGCGGGGGCCGGCTCAGCCATGGTCCGCCGCCGGCGCCGGCATCGTGAGCCGCACCCGCGTCCCCTTGCGCGCGACGCTGCGGATGTCGAGCTCGCCGCCGATGCGCAGCGCCCGCTCGCGCATGATCTCCAGGCCGTAGTGGCCCTCGCCGCCGGGCGCTCCGGCCGCGCCGCCGCGCCCGTCGTCCTCGACGCTCACGTGCAGCTTGCGCGCCCGGCGCTCGATCAGCACCCGGGCGCTGCGCGCCCCGGCGTGCTTCACCACGTTCGCGAGCGCCTCCTGCACGATGCGGTAGACCTGGATCTCCTGCTCCGGCGGCAGGCGCAGGTCCGCGGCCCGGTTGTCGATGCGCAGGGCGACTCCGGTGCGCTCCTCGAAGGTGCGCGCGCTGCCCTCCAGCGCGCGCGCCAGCCCCTGGTCGATGCCGTTCCGGAAGTGCGTGATGAGCTCGCGCAGCCGCGCGTGGGCCTCGCCCATGGCGGCGTTCACGTCGTCGAAGTACTTGCCCGCGCGCACGCGGTCGCCGTCGCCGAGGGCATCGTGCAGCAGCGTCATGCGCATGCGCATGAAGGCGAGGCCCTGGGCGAGGGAGTCGTGCACCTCGCAGGCGAGCATCTGGCGCTCGGCCACGAGCGAGGCGGTCAGCCGCTCCTGCTCGAGGAAGGCGTTGTCGAGCACGAGGTCGAGCATGTCGCTCACCGGGCCCAGCAGGCGGGAGAAGCCGGCCGCGGCCGGCGAGCCCTCGGTGAAGAAGAGGTTGAAGACGCCGGCGCGCCTGCCTCGGCAGTGCAGGGGCAGGGCGAGGGCCGGGCCCGGGGCGCCGTCGGCGAAGGAGCCGATGCGCCGCGCGCAGCGCTCGGCCTCGGTGTCGACCTGGATGCAGTCCTCGTGCAGCGCCTGGCCGCACACGCCGCATTCGGCGGCGACGGAGCGCTCGCGGGCGATCCAGGCCGGGGGCAGGCCCGTCGATGCGACGAGGCGCAGGCCGCCGGCGCCCTCGTCGAGCAGCCGCACCGCCCCGCCCCGGGCGCCGGTGAGCGCCACGATCGCGCGCAGCCCCCGCTCGAGCAGCGCCTGCAGGCCCTCGGTGGGCTCGAGCAGGCAGGCATGCACGCCGGCCGCCGGCGCGGCGGCCGCCGCGCCGGGAACGATTCTCAGTTGCCGCCTCGCCAAGCTGGCATCCTCCTCCAGGGAAGGAAACGCGGGGTCCGAGGTCGGCCGCCGTTCTTGTTGCGACGAGTCGATTGTACGGGCGCGCGACCCCCTTATGTTGCGCCGGATCAATCCCTCCCCCAAGTGGGTAGGTGCCCTTCCTCCTCACGGTGATAGACGGGCACTGCCTGCCCGCGCGTAATAGGCGCGCCATGGCCCTGGTCCCACCCCACGGCGGCGGCGCGCTCGAGCCGCCGGCCGCCGATCCACGCGAGGCGCGAGGAAAAAGTGGAAGTGAAGCCCGCGGGGCACCCGGCGCGCCGAGGCCCCGCGGACGATCGATTTCGAAACCAGGAAGGAGAAGGCGATGCCCACCTACGTCCGGACCGAGAAGTGCGACGGCTGCAAGGGCCAGGACAAGACCGCGTGCATGTACATCTGCCCGCACGACCTGATGATGCTCGACCGCGACGGCTCGGCCACGGGCCACGCGATGAAGGCCTACAACCAGGAACCCGAGCAGTGCTGGGAGTGCTACTCCTGCGTGAAGATCTGCCCGCAGAACGCGATCGAGGTCCGGCACTACGCCGACATCGTGCCGCTGGGCGGGTCGGTGCAGCCGATGCGCGGCAGCGACTCGATCCTGTGGACGATCCGGTTCCGCAACGGGACCCTGAAGCGCTTCAAGTTCCCGACGCGGACCACCGCCGAGGGCTCGATCGAGCCCTACGCCGGCAAGCCCGCCCCGAAGATGGCCGACATCGACGCGCCCGGGTTCTTCACGAGCGCCGTGTCCGGCGGCTACCGCAAGGGACGCGACGGCGAGCTCATCCGCGTCAAGTGAACCCGCGGGGGCCCGGAACCGGCCCTTCCGGGGCCCGCGCCCCGCATCGAGGAGACAGCGAGGTGAATGACATGACACAGGGAACGTTCGAGAACCCGCGCATCGTCGAGGAAGAGCTCGACATCCTGCTCGTCGGCGGCGGCATGGCGTGCTGCGGCGCCGGCTACGAGATCGTGCGCTGGGCCGAGGCGCTCAGGGCCGAGACGGGCCAGGAGCTGCGCATCCGCATGGTCGACAAGGCCGCGCTCGACCGCTCGGGCGCGGTCGCGCAGGGGCTTTCCGCGATCAACACGTACATCGGCTCGGAGCAGGACCCCGCCGACTACGCGCGCATGGTCTCGAACGACCTCATGGGCATCACCCGCGACGACCTCGCCTACGACCTGGGCCGCCACGTGGACGACTCGGTGCACCTGTTCGAGGAATGGGGCCTGCCGATCTGGAAGACCGACGCCGAGGGCGTGCGCCACGACGGCGCCGAGGCGCAGCGCGAGGGGCTGCCGGCGCTCAAGGACGGCGGCAAGCCCGTGCGCTCGGGCAAGTGGCAGATCATGATCAACGGCGAGTCGTACAAGTGGATCGTCGCCGAGGCGGCGAAGAAGGCGATGGGGCTGGAGCGCATCCAGGAGCGCATCTTCATCGTGAAGCTCGTGAACGACAAGAACGACCCCTCGCGCATCGCCGGGGCGGTCGGCTTCTCGGTGCGCGACAACACGATCCACGTCTACAAGGCGAAGGCGGTCCTGCTCGCCGCGGGCGGCTGCGTCAACCTCTTCCGGCCGCGCTCGGTGGGCGAGGGCTCGGGGCGCGCGTGGTACCCGGTGTGGAACGCGGGCAGCACCTACGCCATGGCCGCCGAGGCCGGCGCCGAGATGACGATGATGGAGAACCGCTTCGTGCCGGCGCGCTTCAAGGACGGCTACGGGCCGGTGGGCGCGTGGTTCCTGCTCTTCAAGGCCAGGGCGACGAACGCCTATGGCGAGGACTACATGACCCGCAACAAGGCGCTGCTCGACCAGTACCCGCCCTACGGGCAGGCGGCGGTGCCGGCCTCGTGCCTGCGCAACCACCTCATGCTCGAGGAGATGAAGCAGGGGCGCGGCCCGATCTACATGGACACCGTCGGCGCGCTCGCCAAGCTGCGCGAGACGCTCACGCCCAAGGAGGTGAAGCACCTCGAGGCCGAGGCGTGGGAGGACTTCCTCGACATGTGCATCGGCCAGTGCGGCATCTGGGTGGGCGAGAACATCGAGCCGGAGAAGAAGAACTCCGAGCTCATCCCCACCGAGCCGTACCTGCTCGGCTCGCACTCGGGCTGCTGCGGCATCTGGGTGTCGGGCCCCACGGACCTTGGCGCCCCGGGCGGCGACGAGCCGGAGCTCGACGGCGTGCCGGCGCACCTGCCGCGCGGCTGGAGCTGGGGCTACCGCTCGATGACCACGGTGAAAGGCCTGTTCACCGCGGGCGACGGGGTCGGGGCCTCGGGCCACAAGTTCTCCTCGGGCTCGCACGCCGAGGGCCGGATCGCGGCCAAGGCGATGGTGAAGTACGCGCGCGACAACAAGGACTGGAAGCCGGAGCTCGAGGTGCCCGCCGCGCAGCTCGCCGAGGAGATCTACCAGCCGGTGCGCAACTTCCTGCAGCACAAGGACTACACGACGGCGATCGACGTCAATCCGCACTACATCACGCCGAAGATGCTGCAGTTCCGGCTGCAGAAGATCATGGACGAGTACGTCGCGGGCTGCGCCACCTACTACAACACCAACGACCGCATGCTCGCGGTGGCCGAGGAGAAGCTCGCCCTGCTCAAGGAGGACGCGCTCAAGATGCGCGCCAAGGACCTGCACGAGCTGCTGCGCGCGTGGGAGAACTACCACCGCATCCTCACCGCCGAGGCGCACATGAAGCACATCCAGTTCCGGGAGGAGTCGCGCTATCCCGGCTTCTACTACCGCACCGACAAGAACTTCGTCGACGAGAAGAACTGGCACTGCTTCGTGAACTCGGTCTACGACCGCAAGACCCGCCAGTGGACCTGCTTCAAGCGCCGCCACGTGGACCTGCTCGACAAGACCAAGCTCTTCAAGCAGGCGGCGCCGGCGCCGGCCCCCGCCCCCGCGCCCGCGCGGGCGCCCGCCCCGGCCGAGTGAGCGCCGCCGCGTCGGGCGGTCCCGCTCCCGCCAGCCCCGTCGTCGCGGAAACGTTCGGCGGGGAGCGGGAGATCCGCTTCCGGTGCCGGCGGGGCATCGCGTGCTGGAACGCGTGCTGCTCGAACATCGACATCACGCTGACGCCCCACGACGTGCTGCGCCTGAAGGCGCGCCTGGGCCTCGACTCGGGCGCCTTCCTGCGCGAGCACACGTTCCCGTACGAGGTCGAGAAGGACGGCCTGCCGGGCGTGAAGCTCAGGCCCGTCGAGGGCGGCGGCGCCTGCCGCTTCATGCGCCCGGACGGCTGCGCCGTGTACGAGGACCGCCCGACGGCGTGCCGCTACTACCCGGTGGCGCTGCTGGCGCTGCGCAGGCAGGGCGAGTGCGTCGACCGCGACTCGTACGCGCTGGTGAGGGAGCCCCACTGCCGGGGCCACGAAGAGCCGCGCACGATCCGGGTGGACGACTTCCGGCGCGAGCAGGGGCTCGAGGAATGCGACGCGCGCGCGCGCGGCTGGCGCCAGCTCGTGCTGAAGAAGCTCTCGTCGGGACCGACCCTCGGCAAGCCCTCGCGGCGCAGCCTCGAGCTCTTCTTCATGGCCTGCTACGACCTCGACCGCTTCCGCGCCTTCGTGGCGAGCGACGGCTTCCGCGCGCTCTACGACGTGCCGCAGGCGCAGATGGCGGCGATCGTCGCCGACGACGGGCCGCTGCTCGAGTTCGCGTTCCGGTTCCTGCGCCAGGCGCTCTTCGGCGAGGCCACGCTCGCGCTGCGGCCCGAGGCCGCCGAGGCGCGGCGCGCGCGGGCGCACGAGCGCTCCGCGGCGCGGGAGCGCGAGGCCGCGCGCCGCATGGCGGCCGACGAGGAAGCGGACGCGTGATAGGGTAGGGCGCATGAGCAAGGCCCTCGCGTTCCTCGCCCGCGCCCGTCCCGAGGCGATGCAGGCCTACTTCGCCTTCCTCAAGAAGGCCGGCGGGCGGCTCGACCCGAAGACGCGCAACCTCATCTCCGTCATCACCAAGGTCCACGCGCAGACCGCCGGCGGCTTCCGCCAGTACCTGCGCCGCGCGCTCGCCCAGGGCGCCAGCGCCGACGAGGTGCTCGACGCGCTGCTGATGGCGTTTCCCGCCCTCGGCCTGACCCGCGTGCTCTGGGCCGTGGACATCATGCTCGAGGACGGCGCGATCGGGGCGGACGACGCGGCACCGGGCGAGGGCGCGTGGCACGACCTGGGCGCGCTCGAGGAGGTGCCGGAAGGCGCGGCACGGCGCATCGACCGCGACGGGCGCGGCTTCCTGGTGCGCCGCGCCGACGGCGAGGTGCGCGTCTACGACGCGCGCTGCCCGCACCGGGGCACCGACATCCCGGGCGACGCGCTCGAGGGCGACATGGCGTGCTGCCCCGGCCACGGCTGGCGCTTCGACCTCGCGCGCGGCGGCTGCGCCGAGGAGGGCGACGCGCCGCTCGCCTGCATCGAGCATCGCCTGCGCGACGGACGCATCGAGGCGCGCTGGTAGCCTCGGCGGTCCGCAGGAACGGGAAACGATCCGCAGAACCGGACGCGGCATCGCGATGCCAAAAACTTCATGACGGGAGCCGCCGCGGGAAGCCTGGCGCGCGCTCGCGGTTCCCCGACGATGCGCCGGATGGACCACGCCGGCGGAATCCGCCCCGAGCGTTTCGGACGTCCCCGCCGGGCGGCGGCTCCTCCCCGAAAACCCGTTGACGGAGGTGTCGTGATGAAATCGCAACGTTGGCAGGACTGGGCCATGCTGGTGTTCGGCGTGTGGCTCTTCGTATCGCCGTTCTGGATGGCCGGTTACGCGTCCACGGGCAGTGTCGCGGCCTGGAACTCGTACGTCCTGGGCGTTCTCGTGTTCGGCTTCGGCTGGGCGGCCCTCGCCACGGCACGGCGCTGGGAAGAGTGGGTGCAGCTCGTTCTCGGCGTCTGGCTCGTGATCGCGCCGTTCGTGCTCGCCTTCTGGGGCAACGAGCACGGCGCGGCCTGGAACCAGATCGTGCTGGGCGTGCTGATCGGCCTGGACGCGATCTGGGCGCTCAACGCACCGCCCATGTCGCAGCGGATCACGGCCTGACGGGCGCCGCGCGCGCCGCCGCCCGGGCGGCTACCAGCCGCCCGAGCGGATCCACTCCTCGAGCATCGGCATCCGGTCCACGCCCCAGAACGGTTCCCCGTCCACGATGAAGAAGGGCGAGCCGAAGACGCCCGCGGCGATCGCCGCCTCCACTTCCCGCCGCGTCCGCTCCTTGAGCGCCGGGTCCTCCAGCGCCTTCGCGAGCGCGTCCCGGTCGGCCCCGCACGCCGCCGCCACGTCGAGCACGACCTGCGCGTCGCCGATGTCGCGGCCCTCGGCGAAATACGCGCGGTAGAGCGCCTTGGCGAACGCGCGGGCGAGCCCCGGGTCGCGCTCGGCGAGCGCGTAGTAGGCCCGGCAGCCGCCGACCGTCCCGATGGGGAAGCGGTCGGGATAGCGGAAGGCCACGCCGTGCTTGCGCGCGCTGCGGGCGAAGTCGCGCTTCGCGTACTCGCCTTTCAGCGGGATCTCCACGAGCGGCGGCTGGCCCGTGATCTTGAACACCGGGCCGAGGAGCATCGGCCGCCACCGCAACGGGCGGCCGATGCGCCGCTCGAGATCCTCGGCGAGCTGGCTCGCGATGTAGCCGTACGGCGAGGAGAACTCGAAGTAGAAGTCGACCGGGGCGGGCTCGGCGCTCACGGTACCGGGCTGCCTTCCGGCCGGTTGCCGTCGTGGGTCTCCACCAGCTGCAGCGGCTCCGCCGGGGCGGCCGCGCCGCCATGGCGACGCCGCCGGGGGCGGCCGCGGCGCGGCTGCTCCTCGTCGGCCTCGGGCGCCGGTGCCGCGCTCGTCTCGACCTGGGTCTCCACGAGCTGCAGCGGGGCCTCGGTCGCCTCGGCGGCGGCGCCGGCATGGCGGCGGCGCCGCGGCGGGCGATGCTCGCCGGTCTCGGCCTCGGGCGCCGCGTCGAGCTCGCTCACGGCATGGAAGGCGACGTGCGGCCGGGGTGGCGCGCTCGGCGCCGCTGCGGCGGGCTCGGCCGCGGGCGGCTGGAACGCAGCGGGCTGCTCGCCGCGCTCGGATGCCGGTTGCCCGGCGGACTGCGCCGGCTCGCCCTGGGGCTCGCGGGGCGCGCGTTCGGCACGGGGCTGGCGGGGCGGACGCTCGGGCCGCGGACCGCGCTCCGCACGCGGCTCACGCTCCGCACGCGGCTCACGCTCGGCACGCGGCTCACGCTCCGCACGCGGTTCACGCTCTGCACGCGGCTCACGCTCCGCACGCGGCTCACGCTCTGCACGCGGCTCACGCTCCGGACGCGGCTCCCGCTCGGCACGCGGCTCCCGCTCGGCACGCGGTTCGCGCTCGGCACGCGGTTCGCGCTCGGCGCGCGGCTCGCGCTCGGCATGCATCTCCGCGGCGCCCTCGACCGGCTCCGTCGGCTGCTCGGTGCCCGCCGCGCCCGGCTCGAACATCTCGTTCTGGGCCGCGGACTGCCCGTGCTCGCGCGCCGCGCGCTCCCCGCGATCGCTGCCGCGCCCGCGCCGGCGGCGCCGGCGCCCGGTGCTCTCGGTCGCCGCCTCGGCCGCGATCGCGCTGGCCTCCGTGGTGGAATAGGCCTCGAGCTTGGGCTGGAAGCCCTCCGGCGACTCGGAGCGCAGCGCCTCGGCGGGCGTGCGCGGCCCACGCTGCGGCTGCGCGCCGCCGCGGCCGGCCTCGGCCCCGCGCGGCTCGCGCTCGCGTCGCGGCTGCTCCGGCTTGCGCTCCTGGCGCTCGCCGCGGCGTTGCTCGCCGCCTCGGCCTTCCGTGCGGGTGCGCTCCTCGCTCCGGCGGCCTTCCCCGCGCCGTCCCTGGCGCGGCTCCTCGCGCTCGCGGGTGCGGCCGCGCTCGCCGCGACGCGGCTCGGCTGCGGCCTTCGCGGCGGGCGCCGGCGCGGCCGGCGCGGGCGAGGGTGCCGGCTCCAGCGGCTTGCGCAGCCAGCCGAAGAACTTGTCGAGCAGCCCGGGGCCCTCGGCATGGATCGGGGCCGCGGCCGGGGCCGGCGCCGGGGCCGGGCGCGGCGCGGCGGGCTCCGCCGCGGGCGCGGGCGCCATGGGCGCCGGCTGCTCGGGACGGATCCCCTTGACCAGCGGCTCGGGGCGCGCGGGGCGCGCCTCGGGGCTCTTGGTCGGCAGCACCGTCGGCTCCTCTGCGGGCGCGGTGACGAGTTCGTAGCTCGGGGTCTGCGCGTCGAGCTGCGGGGAGTCGTGGCGCAGGCGCTCGACCTGGTAGTTGGGCGTGGCGAGGTGCGGGTTCGGGATGAGGACCACGTGCACCTTCAGGCGCGCCTCGATGCCGAAGATGTCGGAGCGCTTCTCGTTGAGCAGGTAGGTCGCGACGTCCACCGGCACCTGCGCGTGGATGGCGGCGGTGTTCTCCTTCATCGCCTCTTCCTGCAGGATGCGCAGCACGTGCAGCGCGGTCGAGGCGGTGTCGCGGATGTAGCCGGTGCCGTGGCAGCGCGGGCAGGGGGTGTGGGTCGTCTCCTCGAGCGAGGGCTGCAGGCGCTGGCGGGAGAGCTCGAGCAGGCCGAAGCGCGAGATCTTGCCGATCTGCACGCGGGCGCGGTCGTGGCGCAGCGCATCGCGCAGCCGGCTCTCCACCTCGCGCTGGTTCTTGGCGCTCTCCATGTCGATGAAGTCGATCACGATCAGCCCGCCCAGGTCGCGCAGGCGCAGCTGCCGGGCGACCTCGTCGGCGGCCTCGCAGTTGGTGTCGAACGCGGTCTGCTCGATGTCGTGGCCGCGGGTGGCGCGGGCGCTAGTTCACGTCCACCGACACCAGCGCTTCGGTGTGGTCGATCACGATCGCCCCGCCCGAGGGCAGGTTCACGTCGCGCGGGTAGGCGCTCTCGATCTGGTGCTCGATCTGGAAGCGCGAGAACAGCGGGACGTCGTCGCTGTAGAGCTTGACCTTGTTCACGTTGGCCGGCATCACCGTGCTCATGAACGAGTAGGCCTGCTCGTAGATCTCCTCGGTGTCGATCAGGATCTCGCCGATGTCGGGCTGGAAGTAGTCGCGGATGGCGCGCATGACCAGGCTCGACTCGAGGTAGATCAGGAAGGGGCCCGTCTCCTCCTCGGCGGCCTTCTCGATGGCGCCCCAGAGCTGGAGCAGGTAGTTGAGGTCCCACTGCAGCTCCTCGGCGGTGCGCCCGATGCCCGCGGTGCGGGCGATGAGGCTCATGCCGTCGGGCACCTCGAGCTGGTCCATCGCCTCGCGCAGCTCGTTGCGGTCCTCGCCCTCGATGCGCCGCGACACGCCGCCGCCGCGCGGGTTGTTCGGCATCAGGACCAGGTAGCGGCCGGCGAGCGAGATGTACGTGGTGAGGGCGGCACCCTTGTTGCCGCGCTCGTCCTTTTCGACCTGGACGATGAGCTCCTGGCCGTCCTTCAGGTGGCGTGGACATCTTCGAGCGGCCGAACTCGCCGCCGTCGTTGACCAGGTACTGCTTGCCGATCTCCTTGAACGGCAGGAAGCCGTGGCGCTCGTAGCCGTAGTCGACGAACACCGCCTCGAGCGAGGGCTCGACGCGCGTGATGACGGACTTGTAGATGTTGCTCTTGCGCTGTTCCTTGCCGGCGGACTCGATGTCGAGGTCGATGAGCTTCTGGCCGTCGACGATGGCGACCCGGAGTTCTTCGGCCTGGGTCGCGTTGAAAAGCATGCGCTTCATGGTTCCTGTCTCCCGCGCTCGGAATCCACGGAAGAGGGCCCCGGTCGGCCGGGGCCCGGGTCGACGAGGTCGTTCAGAAGTCGGTTCTTGCGGGCTTCACGGGGATGTGAGCGGAAGGGACGATTTCTGGTTTTCTTCGTCTCGCGTTCGCGGGCCGCAGGGCCGGCGAGCGTCGGAATTCGTGGTGCGCCGAGCGCGCGTGATTCGTTTACCATCGCTGCTTGTTCTTGCAGGCGAGCGACGTTGGCCTGCGCGGGCGCCCTTCGCGGCACCCGATCCGTCTCGGAAGACGGGTCGATTTCTTCCGAAATCAACCACATAAGTATACCCGGATGCCGAGCGATGGCAAAGCGGCGCTTCCGCCCGGCCCGCCCGCGGTGCGCTGGATCGACGTGGCCGAGGAAGAAGCGGGCCAGCGCATCGACAATTACCTCCTCGCGCGCCTGAAGGGCGTGCCCAAGAGCCGCATCTACCGGATCCTGCGCAGCGGCGAGGTGCGCGTGAACAGCCGCCGGGTGCAGGCCTCGGACCGCGTGGCCGCGGGCGATCGCATCCGCGTGCCGCCGGTGCGCGTGGCGGCCGCGGGCGAGGCGGCCCCGGCGCCCCATTTCCGCCTGCCGGTCCTGCACGAGGACGAGTGGCTCCTCGCCATCGACAAGCCGGCGGGCATCGCGGTGCACGGCGGCAGCGGCGTGGCCCACGGCGTGATCGAGTCGCTGCGGGCGATGCGCCGCGAGGCGCGCTTCCTCGAGCTCGTCCACCGGCTCGACCGCGAGACCTCCGGCGTGCTCCTCCTCGCGAAGAAGCGCTCCGCCCTCGTGGCGCTGCACGAGATGATGCGCGGCCGGGAGATGGACAAGCGCTACCTGGTCGGCGTGGCCGGGCGCCTGCGCAACGCCACCCAGCGCGTGCGCCTGGCGCTCGCCAAGCGCACGACCGCGGAGGGCCGCCGGCACGTCTCGGTCGCCGAAGGCGGCCAGGAGGCCGAGACGGTCCTGCGCCGCCTCGCGCGCGGGCCCGAGGCGAGCCTCGTCGAGGCGCGCCTGGTCACCGGCCGCACGCACCAGATCCGCGTGCACCTCGCGCACCTCGGCCACCCGGTGCTGGGCGACGCGCAGTACGGCGACTTCGAGCGCAACAAGCGGCTGCGCAAGCAGGGCCTGAAGCGCATGTTCCTGCACGCCGCCTCGCTCGCGTTCACCCACCCGGCCACGGGACAGCCCCTGCGCATCGAGGCGCCGTTGCCGCCCGAGCTCGCCCGCTTCCGCGACGCGCACATGCCGGAGGCGGGCTGATGGGCGCCTACGACCTCGTGGTGTTCGACTGGGACGGCACCCTGATGGACTCGACCGCCCTCATCGCCTCGTGCCTGCAGGCCGCCTGCCGGGACGTGGGGGCCCCCGTGCCGACGCGCGAGGAGGCGCTCTTCGTGATCGGGCTCAACATGGCCGACACCTTCCAGCGCGTGGTGCCCGACCTCGCCCCCGCGGCCCGGGAGCGCCTGACGGAGCGCTACCGCGGGCACTTCCTCGCGCGGGAGCACGAGGCCCCGCTCTACGAGGGCGTGCACGAGATGCTCTCCGAGCTGCACGGGCGCGGCCGGCGCCTGGCGGTGGCCACGGGCAAGGCGCGCCGGGGGCTGGAGCGCGCGCTCGACGCCACGGGCCTGCGCCGCTGGTTCGAGGCCACGCGCTGCGCCGACGAGGGCTTCGCCAAGCCGCACCCCGACATGCTGCTCATGCTGCTCGACATCACCGGGGTGGAGCCCCGGCGCGCGCTGATGGTGGGCGACACGACCCACGACCTCGAGCTCGCCGCCAACGCGGGCATCGACGCGGTGTCGGTCTCGTACGGGGCGCATCCGCACGACCTGCTCGCCACGCGCCCGGCGCTCGCGCGCTGCGCGAGCGTGGCGCAGCTGCGACGGTGGCTCGCGGCGAACGCGTGATCTGCGCCTCGTCCGCCCTCGCCGAGGGCGGGCCGGGCGTGCGCTTCGCGGTGGGCGAGGCCGGCGCGCAGCGCGCCGCCTTCGCGATCCGGCAGGACGGCGCGGTGCGCGCGTACGTGAACCGCTGCCCCCACATGGGCACCGAGCTCGACTGGGAACCGGGCGAGTTCCGCGAGGAGTCTGGTCTATACTTGATCTGCTCGACGCACGGCGCCTTGTTCCGTCCGCAGGACGGGTTCTGCGTCGCGGGACCGTGTCGCGGCGCCTCGCTCGAGCCGCTGGAAACCACGGAACGCAACGGCGAGGTGCTCGTGTTGATCGACCATTCCCCGGCCCGGGCGCCGGATCCCGCGCGATGAGCGAGCCGCAGCCTCCCCAGTGGGAGCGCTCGGTGCTCGAGCGCATCGCCCTCAAGGCCCTCGACGAGCAGCGCCGCGCGCGCCAGTGGGGCGCGCTCTTCAAGCTGCTCTGGTTCATTCTCGCCTTCCTCGTGCTCGCCGCCGCCATGGGATGGCTCGGCCGGCCGGGCGGCGAGACCGTGACCACGGGGCGCCACACCGCGCTCGTGAGCCTGGAGGGGATCATCGCGCCCGAGGGCAAGGCCTCGTCCGAGCGCATGGTCAAGGCCCTCGACCGCGCGTTCAAGGATCCCGACACGAAGGGCGTGGTGCTGCGGATCAACAGCCCCGGCGGCAGCCCCGTGCAGGCCGGGCGCATCAACGACGAGATGCGCCGGCTGCGCGCGAGGTACCCGCGCATCCCGCTCTACGCGGTGGTGCAGGACCTGTGCGCCTCGGGCGGGTACTACGTGGCCGTGGGCGCCGACCGGATCTACGTCGACAAGGCGAGCCTCGTGGGCTCGATCGGCGTGATCATCAACGGCTTCGGCTTCACCGGCGCCATGGACAAGCTCGGCATCGAGCGGCGCGCCTACACCGCCGGCGAGAACAAGGACTTCCTCGATCCCTTCGCCCCGGAGAACCCCGGGCAGCGCGCCTACGCCAAGCGCATGCTCGACGAGATCCACCGGCAGTTCATCCGGGTGGTGCGCCAGGGGCGCGGCGCGCGGCTCAAGGAGACGCCCGAGATGTTCTCGGGGCTCGTGTGGACGGGCGAGGAGAGCGTGCAGCTGGGCCTGGCCGACGGCTTCGGCAGCGTCGAGTCGGTCGCCCGCGACGTGATCAAGGCCGAGAGGATCGTCGACTACACCCCCGAGGACACCGTCTTCGAGGCGCTCGCGCGCCGCGTGGGCGCGAGCTTCGGGACCGCGTTCGGCGAGGCGGCGGCGCGCGTCCTGGCACCGGCCGCCGAGCTGCGCTAGCCGTGGCCGTCATCGGCCCGGCCCCGGGCATCGACGAGGCCGTCGACACCTTCCTCGCGTCCGTCGCCGAGCACGCGCCGGTCGCGATCCTGGTCACGGACCCCGAGGGCCGCGTGACCTTCTGGAACGCGGCCGCCGAGCGCCTGTTCGGGTTCACGCGCGCGCAGGTCCTCGGGCGTCCCGCCCCCTTCGTGCCGGAGTCGCGCCGGGCGGAAAGCCGCGCGCTCGACGCGCGCGTGCTCGCCGGCGAGTCGATCGACGGCCTCGAGCTCGAGCGCGTGCGCGCCGACGGCAGCGCCATCGTGATGCGCGGCTCGGCCGCGCCGCTGCGCGACGGCTCCGGGCGCGCGACCGGCGTGATCGTGGCGTGCGTGGACGTGACCGGCACGCGCCGCGCGGCCGACGAGCTCGAGGGCCACCTGCACTTCACGCGCGCGCTCATCGACGCCATCCCGAGCCCGGTCTACTTCAAGGACCGCGCGGGGCGCTACGGCGTGCACAACCGCGCCTGGGAGGAGCTTTTCGGCGGCGGGCGCGACTGGATCGGCAGGACCGTCTTCGAGATGTACGAGCCGGGGATCGCCGCGCAGCACCACGAGCGCGACCGCGCCCTGCTCGAGCGCCCCGCCTCGACGACCTACGAGATGCTGATGCCCACCGCCGGCGGCGAGATGCGCCAGATGCTCTACAGCAAGGTGAGCTTCGTCGACCGCGACGGCGAGGTGGCGGGGCTCATCGGGGTGGTGACCGACGTCACGCGCTACAAGGAGACCGAGCGGGCGCTCGAGGCGAGCGAGGCGCGCTTCCGCGTGCTCACCGAGAGCTCCCTCGACCTCATCTCCGTCGTGGCCGAGGACGGCACGCTCCTCTACCAGAGCGGCGTGCTGCGCCACCTCCTGGGCTACGACCCCGCCGAGACGGTGGGCCTGAACGTCTTCACCTCGGTGCACCGCGACGACGTCGAGACGCTGCGCGCGGCCTTCGCCCGCATCCTCGAGACGCGGCATTCGCGCGAGCCCGTGGAGATGCGCTTCCGCCACCGCGACGGGACCTGGCGCACCTTCGAGTCGCTGGGCACGAACTGCCTGGCCAACCCCCACATCCGGGGCATCGTCTTCAACTCGCGCGACGTGACCGACCGGAAGGTGATCCAGCAGCGCATCCAGCACCTCGCGTACCACGACAACCTCACCGGGCTGCCCAACCGCTCGCTGCTGCAGGACCGGCTCGCGCGCTCGATCGCCCGGGCCGAGCGCGCCCACCGCAAGGTGGCGGTGCTCTTCGTGGACCTGGACAACTTCAAGAACATCAACGACTCGCTCGGCCACGACGTGGGCGACGAGCTGCTGCGCCAGGTCGCGCGGCGCCTGGCCGAATGCGTGCGCATCGAGGACACGATCGCGCGCCAGGGCGGCGACGAGTTCATCGTGCTGCTCGACAACCTCGAGGACGGGCGCGGGGCCTCGGTGGTGGCGCAGAAGGTGCTGCAGGCGCTGCGCCAGCCGTTCCAGCTGGGCGGCACCGAGCAGCACGTGAGCGGCTGCGTGGGCATCGCGCTCTTTCCCGACGACGGGCGCGACCCGCAGACCCTGATGAAGAACGCCGACACGGCGATGTTCCACGGCAAGGGCCTGGGCAAGAACACCTACCAGTACTTCACCCCGCAGATGAACGTCGCGGTGCAGCGCCGGATGGTGCTCGAGAGCGCGCTGCGCCGCGCCGTGCTGCAGAAGGACTTCGTCCTGCAGTACCAGCCGCAGATCAACCTCGAGACGGGCGAGGTGATCGCCGTGGAGGCGCTGCTGCGCTGGCGCACCGAGGACGGCGGCACCGTGATGCCCGGCGACTTCATCCCGCTCGCCGAGGAGACGGGCCTCATCAGCGAGATCGGCGAGTGGGTGCTGCGCGAGGGCTGCCGGCAGGCGCGCGAGTGGCGCCAGCGCGGGCTCGCCCTGCCGCGCATGGCGATCAACCTGTCGGCCCGGCAGTTCGCCGACCGCGCCTTCCTCGACACCGTCACGCGCGTGCTCGCGGACACGGGGCTCGATCCCTCGAGCCTGGAGCTCGAGATCACCGAAAGCCAGGTGATGCGGCAGACCGACGGCATGATCATGCTGCTCAACCGCCTGGCCGAGATGGGCGTGCACCTCGCCATCGACGACTTCGGCACCGGCTATTCGAGCCTTTCCTACCTCAAGCGCCTGCCGATCCAGAAGCTCAAGATCGACCAGTCCTTCGTGCGCGACATCACCGTCGACCCGAACGACACCGCCATCGTCGTGGCGATCATCAACATGGCCCGCAGCCTCGACCTCGAGACCATCGCCGAGGGGGTGGAGACCGGCGGCCAGCTGGCGCTCCTGCGCGCCAAGGGCTGCCGCCTGGGGCAGGGCTACTACTTCTCCCCGCCGGTGCGCGCCGAGGCGCTCTACCCGCTGCTGCGCCAGAACAACGTCTACCTGCGCCCGCGCGACGGGGACCCGGCCCCCCCGGCCTGAGGCGCCGCGAGCAGCAGGAAGATCGCCGGGCGCTTGCCGATGGCCGGCGCCGGGCGCGCGCGCCAGCCGGCGACGGCATCCATGCGGATCCATTCCCTCGGCGAGGTGAGCTCGGCGGCCACGGCCAGGCGCGTGGCGCCCGCGCACCCGGCGAGCAGGTCGGCGAGGAGCGCGTCGTTGCGGTAGGGCGTCTCGATGAAGACCTGGGTCTCGCGCTCGCGCGCCGAGCGGCGCTCCAGATCGGCGATGGCGGCGCGCCGGCCGGCGGCATCGGCGGGCAGGTAGCCGGCGAAGCGGAAGCGCTGGCCCTCGAGCCCGCTCGCCGCGAGCGCGAGCACGATCGACGAGGCGCCGGGCAGCGGCACCACCGGCACGCCGCGGGCGTGGGCGGCGGCCACCAGCGCCGCGCCGGGGTCGGCCACGCCGGGCAGGCCCGCTTCCGAGAGCAGCCCCAGGTCGTGGCCGGCGAGCGCGGGCGCGAGCAGCGCCGGCACCGCCTGCGCCTGGGTGTGCTCGTCCAGGCGCGCCAGCGCGAGCTCGCGCATCGGCCGCGGGTGCCCGCACGCGGCGAGGAAGCGGCGCGCCGACTTCTCGTCTTCCGCCACGAACCGCTCGAGGGCGCGCACGCGCTCGAGCACCCCGGCCGGAACGACGGCCGCCGGCGGGGTGTCCTCCGAGAGCCATGCCGGAACCAGGAACAGGCGGCCCGGCGCGCTCACGGGATCTCGAAGCCGTCGGCGCGCAGCAGCTCGCAGAGCGCGATGAGGGGCAGGCCCACGAGCGCCGTGGGGTCGTCCCCGCCGAGGCGCGCGAGCAGCGCGATGCCCAGGCCCTCGCTCTTGGCGCTGCCGGCGCAGTCGAGGGCGTCCTCGCGGGCGAGGTAGCGCGCGATCTCGGCCTCGGACAGCGCCCGGAAGGCGACGTCCGTGGTGACGAGCCGCTCGTGCGGCGCGCCGCCGGGACCGTGCGCCAGGCAAAGCGCGGTGTGGAAGCGCACAATGCGCCCGCTCGCCGCGCGCAGCTGCTCGCGGGCGCGCTCGGGCGAGCCCGGCTTGCCGAGGGGGCGCCCGTCGAGCTCGGCGACCTGGTCGGAGCCGATGACCCAGGCGGCGGGGAAGCGCGCCGCGCCGGCCTGCGCCTTCGCGCGGGCGAGCCGCACGGCGGTGTCGCGCGGCGCCTCGCCGGGCAGGGCGCGCTCGTCCACCTCCGGCGCCCAGGCGTCGAACGGCAGGCCGAGCCGGGCGAGCAGCTCGCGGCGATAGGGAGAGCTAGATGCAAGTATTAGTGGTTTCAAATCAGCGTATTGACGTTGTTAGTTAAAGTTGTTTCTACGACGAGACGGCCATGGACGACGACCTCCACATCCACCCCGAACGCCTTTCGGAAAAGCCCGACGTGCGCGAGGGGAGCTTCCGCCCGGGCGCGCTCGAGCGCCTCGAGGACAGCCTCGCCAGCGGCGAGGGCGAGCTGCGCTACCGCATCCGGGCGTTCCTGGACCCGCAGCGTCGTCCGATCGTGTCGTGTATAATCGAAGGCTTCGTTTTTCTCACGTGCCAGACGACGCTCGAAGCGTTCCGGCACGACATCTCCATCGACGACCGGCTGGTTCTCGTCCCGGACGAGGCCGGGCTTCCGGCGATCGAGGAGGAGAGCGAGACGGAAGATTACCTCGTCGCCGATGGGCCGCTCGACATCCGCGACCTGATCGAGGATGCCGTCCTCCTCGCGCTTCCCATGGTGCCACGCAAGCCGGGGCTGGGGGAGGACGCGGGAGGGCTGAGGGAGGCGGGCGACAAGGATTCGCCCTTCGCCGCGCTGGCGGGCCTCAGGCGCAAGCAATGACGAAGGGACACTAGGAGAGACTCATGGCCGTACAACAGAACAAGAAGTCGCCGTCCAAGCGCGGCATGCATCGTGCGCACGACCACCTGGGCCAGCCCCCGGTCGCGGTGGAGCCGACCACCGGGGAGACGCACCTGCGCCACCACATCTCGCCGTCGGGCTACTACCGCGGCCGGAAGGTGATCCAGTCCAAGGACTGAGCGCCGGCGCGCACCCGGCGCTACGTCGCGCCCCGCGATGCACACCGTCATCGCCGTCGACGCGATGGGCGGGGACCACGGCCCGTCCGTGACCGTTCCCGCCTGCCTCGATTTCCTCGCCGCGCACCCCGACGCCGAGCTGCTGCTCGTCGGCCGGCCGGAAGCGCTCGAGCCCGAGCTCGCGCACGCCCCCGCGGCCGCCCGCGCGCGCCTCGGCGTCGTTCCCGCGAGCGAGGTCGTCGGCATGGACGAGGACGTGCGCACCGCCATCCGCACCAAGAAGGATTCCTCGATGCGGGTCGCCATCGACCTCGTGAAGGAAGGCCGCGCCCACGCCTGTGTCAGCGCCGGCAACACCGGCGCCCTCATGGGCACGGCCAAGTTCGTCCTGAAGACCCTGCCCGGGATCGACCGGCCCGCCATCTGCGGGGTGCTGCCGACGCGCACGGGCCAGGTGTACGCGCTCGACCTGGGCGCGAACGCCGATTGCACGCCCGAGCACCTCGTCCAGTTCGCCCTCATGGGCTCCGCGCTGGTGAAGGCGCTCGAGGGCACCGAGCACCCGACCGTGGGCCTGCTCAACATCGGCGCCGAGGAGATCAAGGGCAACGAGGTGGTCCGGCGCGCCGGCGAGCTGCTGCGCGCCGCGCCCGTGAACTTCCGCGGCAACGTCGAGGGCGACGGCATCTACGCGGGGGCCACCGACGTGGTGGTCTGCGACGGCTTCGCCGGCAACGTCGCCCTCAAGACCTCCGAGGGCCTCGCGCGCATGCTCGGCGACTTCCTCAAGGAGGAGTACGCGCGCGGGCCGCTCTCGCGCCTGGCCGCGCTCGTGTCCTGGCCCGTGATCCGGCGCTTCCGCCGGCGCGTCGACCACCGCCGCTACAACGGCGCGGCGCTCCTCGGCCTGCGCGGAATCGTCGTGAAGAGCCACGGCTCGGCCGACCGGCTCGCGTTCGCCACGGCCGTCGCGCGCGCCGACTCGGAAGCGCGCCACGGGCTGCTCGAGCGCATCGGCGAGGAGGTCTCGCGGCTGCATGCCGGCGACCGGCCCGCCCACGAGGCGGCGTGATGGCGATCCACGCGCGCATCACCGGCACCGGCAGCTACCTCCCGGCCCAGGTCCTCACCAACCGCGACCTCGAGTCGGTGGTGGACACGACCGACGCCTGGATCGTCGAGCGCACCGGCATCCGCGAGCGCCACATCGCCGCCGAGGGCGAGGCCGCGAGCGACCTGGCGCTGCAAGCCTGCCGCGCGGCGCTCGCCGCCGCCGGGCGCGCTCCCGACGACGTCGACCTGGTCATCGTGGCCACGTCCACCCCGGACATGGTCTTCCCGTCCACCGCGTGCCTGCTGCAGGCCAAGCTGGGCGTGCACCGCGGCGCGGCCTTCGACCTGCAGGCGGTGTGCTCGGGCTTCGTCTACGCGATGGCCACCGCCGACCTGTTCATCCGCTCCGGCGCGCACCGCTGCGCCCTCGTCGTGGGCGCCGAGGTGTTCTCGCGCATCCTCGACTGGAACGACCGCGGGACCTGCGTGCTCTTCGGCGACGGCGCCGGCGCCGTGGTCCTCGAGGCGTCCGACACCCCCGGCATCCTCGCCGCGCACCTGCACGCCGACGGCCGGCACGCCGGCATCCTCAACACGCCCGGCCAGGTCCGCGCCGGCGGCGTGCAGGGCGACCCCACCCTCAAGATGGACGGCGAGGCCGTGTTCAAGCTCGCCGTGCGGGTGCTCGAGGAGTGCGCGCGCGAGACGCTCGCCGCGCAGGGCCTCGGTGTCGGCGACGTCGACGCCTACATCGCCCACCAGGCCAACGTGCGCATCATCTCCCACGTGGCGAAGAAGCTGGGGATCGACGCCTCGCGTTGCATCGTCACCGTGGACCGGCACGCCAACACTTCCGCCGCGTCCGTCCCGCTCGCCCTCGACGTCGCCGTGCGCGACGGCCGCGTGCGGCCCGGCAACCTGCTGCTGCTCCAGGGCGTGGGCGGCGGCTTCACCTGGGGCTCGGTGCTCCTGCGCTACTGACATGACGCTCGCGATCGTCTTCCCCGGCCAGGGGTCCCAGTCCGTCGGCATGATGCAGGGCTTCGCGGGCGACGCCGCCGTCGAGGCCACCTTCCGCGAGGCGCGGGCCCTCTGCGGCATCGACTACGCGCGCATGGCGCAGGAGGGGCCCGCCGAGACGCTCAACCAGACGGTCAACACGCAGCCGCTCATGCTGGTGGCGGGTGTCGCGTGCTGGCGCGCCTGGCGCGCCCGGGGCGGGCCGCTGCCGCAGTGGCTCGCCGGGCACAGCCTGGGCGAGTACACCGCCCTGGTCGCCGCCGAGGCGCTTCGCTTCGAGGACGCGCTGCCGCTCGTGCGCCTGCGCGCCGAGGCGATGCAGCAGGCGGTACCGGAAGGCACGGGCGGCATCGCCGCGATCCTGGGGCTGGAGGACGGGAGGCTCGCCGAGCTGTGCGAGCGGGCCGCCGGCGGGGAGGTGGTAGAGCCGGCGAACCTCAACTCGCCCGGACAGGTGGTGATCGCCGGGCACCGGGCGCGGTCGAGCGCGCGATGGCGCTCGCCCGCGAGATGGGCGCCAAGCGTGCGGTGATGCTGCCGATGAGCGCGCCGTCGCACTGCAGCCTCATGCGCCCGGCCGCAGAGCGGCTGCGCGAGCGCCTCGCCGCGGTCGAGGTGCGCCGCCCGTCGGTGCCGGTGGTGCACAATCGCTTCGTCGCGGCGTTCGACGACCCGCAGCGCATCCGCGAGGCGCTCGTCGAGCAGCTCGACCACCCGGTGCGCTGGATCGAGACGGTGCGGTTCCTCGCGGCACAGGACGTGGCGCGCATCGTGGAGTGCGCTCCCGGCAAGGTGCTCACGGGGCTGAACAGGCGCATCGCCCCCGGCGTGGAGTGCGTGGCGATCCAGGATGCGGCGGCGCTCGACGCCGCCCTCGCGACGAAAGGGCAGGGCGCATGCTGAAGGACCAGGTGGCGATCGTGACCGGCGCCTCGCGGGGGATCGGGCAGGCGATCCTGCAGGCGCTCGCACGCTCCGGCGCCGTGGTGGTGGGCAGCGCGACCTCCGCGGCCGGCGCCGAGGGCATCTCGCGCACGCTCGCGCAGGCCGGGGCGCAAGGCGCCGGGCGCGTGCTCGACGTGCGCGACGCGGCCGGCTGCGCGGCGTTCGTCGAGGCGGTGCGGAAGGATTTCGGCGCGCCCGCGATCCTCGTGAACAACGCCGGGGTGACCCGCGACAACCTGCTCGCGCGCATGAAGGACGAGGAGTGGGACGAGATCCAGGCGACCGACCTCAAGTCCGTCTTCCTCATGTCGCGCGCGGTGCTGCGCGGCATGATGAAGGCCCGGGCCGGGCGCATCGTGAACGTGACCTCGGTCGTGGGCCACATGGGCAACGCGGGGCAGGCCAACTATGCCGCGGCCAAGGCGGGCATCGCCGGGTTCTCGAAGTCGCTCGCGCGCGAGGTCGGCAGCCGCGGCATCACGGTCAACTGCGTGGCCCCCGGCTTCATCGAGACCGACATGACGCGCGGGCTCGGGGACGACCAGGTCAAGCGCCTGGTGGAGAACGTGCCGCTCGCCCGGCTGGGGCGCGTCGAGGACGTGGCCGAGGCGGTCCTCTTCCTCTGCTCGCCGGGGGCGGCCTACGTGACGGGGGCCACCCTCCACGTGAACGGCGGCATGTACATGGATTGACGCGGGGGGCGGCCGGCGGGCGGGGCCGCTATGGTAGAATTACGCGCTTTTTGTTTTGCGCACTCAAAACCGGAACAGCTTGGAGGAAGTCGATGGACAACATTGAAGCCCGCGTGAAGAAGATCGTGGCGGAGCAGCTCGGGGTTGCCGAAGCCGACATCAAGAACGAGTCCTCCTTCGTGGAGGATCTCGGCGCGGACTCGCTCGACAACGTGGAGCTCGTGATGGCCCTCGAGGAGGAGTTCGAGTGCGAGATCCCGGACGAGGAAGCCGAGAAGATCACCAACGTCCAGCAGGCCGTCGACTACGTCAAGGCCCACGTCAAGCAATAGCGCCAGAGCGCGCCCAGCCGCGCGGGTCGCCTGAGGGCGCCCCGCGCGAGCGCCAACGATCACCATGTCGAAGCGAAAGGTCGTCGTCACCGGACTGGGCATCGTCTCGCCCGTCGGCAACGGCATCCAGGAAGCCTGGGGCAACATCCTCGCCGGCCGCAGCGGCGTGGGCCCCATCACGAGGTTCGACGCCTCGCAGCTGAGCACCCGCATCGCCGCGGAGGTGAAGGGATTCAACGCCGCCGACTGGATGCCGCTGAAGGAGACGCGCCGCTCCGACACCTTCATCCACTACGGCCTGGCCGCCACGCGCATGGCGCTCGACGACGCGGGGCTCGCCATCGACGCGTCCAACGCCGAGCGCGTGGGGGTGAACGTGGGCTCGGGCATCGGCGGGCTGCCGATGATCGAGGACAACATCCGCGAGATGATCGCCAAGGGGCCGCGGCGGCTGTCGCCCTTCTTCGTGCCGGGCACGATCATCAACATGGTCGCCGGGCTCATCTCGATCCAGGTCGGCGCCAAGGGCCCGAACGTCTCGATGGTCTCGGCCTGCACGACCAGCGCCCATTGCGTGGGCGAAGCCGGGCGCATCATCGAGTACGGCGATGCCGACGTGATGATCGCCGGCGGGGCCGAGGCGTGCGTGAACCTCTCGGGCGTGGGCGGGTTCTGCGCCTGCAAGGCGCTCTCGGAGCGCAACGACGACCCGGCCACCGCCTCGCGGCCCTTCGACCGCGACCGCGACGGCTTCGTGCTGGGCGAGGGCGCGGGCATCCTCGTCCTCGAGGAGCTCGAGTACGCGAAGCGGCGCGGCGCGCGCATCTACGCCGAGCTCGCGGGACTCGGCATGAGCGCCGACGCCAACCACATCACCGCCCCGAACATGGACGGCCCGCGCCGCGCGATGCTGGGGGCGCTGCGCAACGCCGGCCTCAACGCCGACGAGATCCAGTACGTGAACGCGCACGGGACCTCGACGCCCCTGGGCGACGCGAACGAGACGGCGGCGATCAAGGCCGCGTTCGGCGACCACGCGCGCCGCCTCGCGGTGAACTCCACCAAGTCGATGCACGGGCACCTCCTCGGGGCGGCCGGGGGCGTGGAGGCGGTGATCACCGTGCTCGCGCTGCACCACCAGGTCTCCCCGCCGACGATCAACATCGCCACGCCCGACCCGGCGTGCGACCTGGATTACGTCCCCGACACCGCCCGCGAGATGCCGATCGAGGCCGCGCTCTCCAACTCCTTCGGCTTCGGGGGCACGAACGGGACGCTCGCGTTCCGGCGCTTCCGCTGACGCGCGCCGGGGCCGGCCGGTGCACCGGGCCCTGCGCGCGCTGCTGCTGGCCGCACTCGCCGTGTTCCTCGCCGCGGCCGCCTGGCTCGCCTGGTTCGCGGCGCGGCCGCTCACGCTGCCGGCCAGTCCCTTCGAGTTCAAGGTCCGCAGCGGGGCGAGCCTGCAGTCCGTCGCGCGCGAGCTCGCCGCCGAGCGCGTGCTGCCGGAGCCCTACGGCTTCCGCATCCTGGGGCGGGTGCAGGGCAAGGCGGCCGCCATCCAGGCGGGGACCTACCGCATCGAATCCGGCATCACCCCGCTGGCGCTCCTCGACAAGCTCGCGCGCGGCGACGTGGTGGTGCTGTCCATCCGCTTCGTCGAGGGCACGACCCTGCGCCAGTGGCTAGCGCGGCTCGCCGGCGACCCGGACGTGCGCCACACGCTCGACGGACGCGCCGAGGCGCTGCCGGCGCTGCTGGGAATCGCCGAAAGCTCGGCCGAGGGCTGGCTCTTCCCGGACACCTACCGTTTCACGCCGGGCATCGCCGACCTGGAGATCCTCCGGCGCGCGCACGCCGCGATGCAGCACCGGCTCGCCGCGGCGTGGGCGGGGCGCGACCCGGACCTGCCCCTGGCGGGCCCCTACGAGGCGCTCATCCTGGCCTCGATCGTGGAGAAGGAGACGGGGCTCGCCTCGGAGCGGCCGCTGATCGCCTCGGTGTTCGTGAACCGGCTTCGCCTCGGCATGCGCCTGCAGACCGACCCCACGGTGATCTACGGGATGGGCGAGCGCTACGACGGCAACATCCGCAAGCGCGACCTCGAGGCCGACACGCCCTGGAATACCTACACGCGCGCGGGGCTGCCGCCCACGCCCATCGCCATGCCCGGGGAGCAGTCCCTGCAGGCGGCCGTGCATCCGGCCGACAGCCGCTACCTCTATTTCGTCGGCCGCGGCGACGGCTCCCACGCGTTCTCGCGCACGCTCGAGGAGCACAATCGCGCGGTGGCAAGATACCAGCTGCAGCGCGCCGGCTCATGACGGCGCGCGGGGCGCGAGGCGCGATGACGGAGCGTGGCAGGTTCATCACGGTGGAGGGCATCGACGGGGCGGGCAAGTCGTCGCACCTCGAGCACCTGCGCGCGCGTGTGGCCGCGCGCGGCGTCGGCGTCGAGGTCACGCGCGAGCCCGGCGGAACGCCGCTGGGCGAGAAGTTGCGGGAAGTGGTCCTGCGCCACCCCGCGCCGGCGCTCGCCGAGGCGCTCGTCATGTTCGCCGCGCGCAGCGCCCACCTCGACGGCCTGATCGCCCCGGCCCTCGGCGCCGGGCGATGGGTGCTGTGCGACCGCTTCAGCGACTCCACCTACGCATACCAATGCGGCGGCCGCGGGCTGCCGCGCGAGGCGGTCGAGGCGCTGGAGCGCATCGTGCACCCGGCGCTGCAGCCCGACGCCACCTTCCTCTTCGACCTCGAGCCCGCGGCCGCCCTCGCGCGGCAGCGCGGCCGGGGCGGGGCCTCGGACCGTTTCGAAAGGGAAGCGCAGGATTTCTTCGGGCGGGTGCGCGAGGCCTATCTCGAACGCGCGCGCGCGCATCCGGATCGCATCCAGGTGATCGACGCCTCGGGCACGCTCGAGCAGGTGCGCGCGCGGCTCGATGCGGCCTTCGACCGGGCGCTCCCGTGAGCGTGCCGCTACCCTGGCACCGGCCGCAGCTCGCCGCGCTCCTCGCGCGGCGCGAGGCTTTGCCGCACGCGCTGCTCGTGCACGGCCCGGCCGGCATCGGCAAGGCGGCGTTCGCCCGGGCGATCGCCGCGGGGCTGCTTTGCGAGTCCCCGCGCGACGGCCTCGCCTGCGGCGCGTGCGGCTCGTGCCATTGGCTCGGGCAAGGCAACCATCCCGACTACCGCGAGATCGTCCCGGAGGCGGCCGAGGAGGAGGACGAGGCCCCCGAGGCCGAGGCGGCCCGCCCCGAAAAGGCGAAGAGCCTGGTGATCAAGATCGAGCAGATCCGCGACGTCGCCGACTTCGTGGCGCTCACCACCCACCGCGGCGGCCATCGCGTGCTCGTGCTGCATCCGGCCGAGGCGCTGCACCCGGCGGCGGCCAACGCCCTGCTGAAGACGCTGGAGGAGCCGCCCCCCGGGACCCTCATCGTCCTCGTCACCTCGTACCCCGCGCGGCTGCTCGCCACGTTGCGCAGCCGCTGCCGGCGCCTCGGCCTGCCGCTGCCGCCCGCCGCGCAGGCCCGCGCGTGGCTCGAGGCCGAGGGCGTGGCAGACGCGCGCGCGGTCCTGGCGCTCGCCGGCGGGGCGCCGCTGCTCGCGCGCGAGCTCGCCGGGCCGGAGGAGACGAAGCTGCGCACCCGCGTGCTCGCCGAGCTCGCGCGCCCCGGCGGCGCGGACCCGCTGCAGTTCGCCGCGCTCGAGCGCGCGGCCGTCGAGCGCTTCCTCTTCTGGCTGCAGACCTGGGTGCACGACCTCGTGCGCGTGCGCCTGGCCGGCAGCCCCCGCCACCACCCGGCGCACGCCGCCATGCTCCAGGCCCGGGCGCGCGGCGCGGACCTCGACGCGCTCCTCGCCCTCGACCGCGAGCTCGCCGCGGCGCGCCGGCTCGCCGCGCATCCCCTCAATCCCCGGCTGCTGGCCGAGCACTTCCTCTTGGCCTACAATCGAGCCAGTCCCGGATCGAGACCATGAACGACGCAGCCGAAGCCGTCGCCCACCGGCCCACCGTATTCACCCTGGTGATCCGCTCCAAGGCCGCCCTTTACGCCGCCTGGATGCCGTTGCTGCGCCACGGCGGAATCTTTCTGCCCAGCAACAAGTCACATACGCTCGGGGAGGAAGTCCTGGTCCTGCTCTCCCTGCTGGACGATCCGAACAAGATTCCGCTGCAGGGCAACGTGGCGTGGATCAACCCGGCGCACGGCACGGGCAACCGGCCCCAGGGCATCGGGGTTCAGCTGCACGACGGAGAAGTGGTGCGCGAGCTGCGCAAGAAGGTCGAAGGCCTGCTCGCCGGCGCGCTGCAGTCTTCCCGCCCGACCCATACCATCTGATCCGTCGCCCCGCGGCGGCGGAAGTCGTCGATGCGAAAGCGAGGAGGGATCCGTGTTCTGGGAAAAGCCCTTTGACCATGCCATCAACCGACTGAAGAAGCAGGTGCACGCGCCGGTGCGCCTGGTGCTGTGGGACGGACGCGAGGTCGCGTTCTCCGACGCACCGAGCGTGACCGTGCGGCTCAAGGGCACGCGCGCCGCCTCCGCCTTCGTGCGCCCCAGCATGCTCTCGCTCGCCGAGGCCTACATCGAGGGGCACGCGGATCTCGAGGGGGACCTGCGCGAGGCGATCCGCGGCGCCGAGGCGATCTCGCGCTCGAGCAATGGAGGCGCCCTTTTCGACTCGGCGCACTCGGCGCGCCACAGCCGGCGCGACGACCGCGAGGCCATCCGGCACCACTACGACGTGTCCAACGCGTTCTACGCGCTCTGGCTCGACCCGCGCATGGTCTATTCCTGCGCCTACTTCAAGACCGACGACGACACGCTCGAGCAGGCGCAGGCGCAGAAGCTGGACCACATCTGCCGCAAGCTGCGGCTGGCTCCCGGCGAGAAATTCCTCGACATCGGCTGCGGCTGGGGCGCGCTCGCGATCCACGCCGCGCGCGAGTACGGCGTCGACGCGACGGGGATCACGCTGTCCGACAACCAGTACCAGCTGGCCCACGAGCGCATCCGCGAGGCCGGGCTCGAGGCGCGCTGCAAGGTGCTCCTGCTCGACTACCGCGACATGCCCGGGGAGGGTGTCTTCGACAAGATCGCGAGCGTGGGCATGTTCGAGCACGTGGGGCTGCGGAACCTGCCCACGTACTTCGGCGTGGTGCGCCGGCTGCTGCGCGACAAGGGCCTGTTCCTCAACCACGGGATCACGTCGACGGACACGGACAACCGCGCCGTGGGCATGGGCGCGGGCGAGTTCATCGCGCGCTACGTCTTCCCGCGCGGGGAGCTGCCCCACGCTGCATCGCGCCGTGCACGACATGTCGGAGCAGGGCCTCGAGGTGCTCGACGTGGAGAGCCTGCGCCCGCACTACGCGAAGACGCTGTCGATGTGGAGCGCGAACTACGAGCGCCGCTACGCGCAGGCGCTCGCCGCCTCGGACGAGCGCACCGCCCGCATCTGGCGCATCTACCTCGCCGGCTGCGCGCACGGCTTCGAGCAGGGGTGGATGAGCATCCACCAGGTCCTCGCCTCGCGGCAGGCCACGCCCGGGCGCTCGGACGTGCCGCTCACCCGGGAGTGGATGTACCGGCCCTAGCCGCTACTCGATCGAGCTCACGCGCGGCCAGCCGCGCACGTCGTAGTCGGCCGACACGACCCGCTCGGTGTCGCGGTTGATCGTGCACTCGTACGTGATCGGGGAAGCCGCGCCGCGGTTGCGCGCCCAGGCCTCGCCGCGCACGCGCTCGCGGCTGCCCGAGTACGAGCGGTCGCGGACACTCGTGCCGCTGAAGTCGAGGTAGGCGGTGACGTCGGGATTGCGCTGGAAGAATTCCGCCTGCACGCGCTCCTGGCACGCCCGCGTCACGTCGACGTACGGGTAGACGTCGTTGCGCGCGACGGGGGCGGGCGCCCTGCCGGCCGGGTTGTTCCAGGCCATCACCAGCTCGTAGCTCGCGCCGCCGTCGTCCGGGTCGTCGATGGTCACCGCGCCCGTGTAGCCGTTCACGGGGTCGGGCGCGCGCACCTGCGCGATCGCGCCGCGGCCCTGCGCGACGGCCACGCGGAAGTCGCCCACCGCGTGGGATGGCAGGGGCTGGTTGCACACGCTGCCCTGGTCGAAGCTGCGCTTGCCCGAGTCGGTCTCGACCGTGATCAGGTCGCCGCGCAGCAGCACGCGGGCCCGGTCGTCGACCCAGACGCGCAGGCGGCACTCGCCGTGCACGGCGCCGGGGTCCCAGGCAGCCATGCGGCCCAGCGCGTGGAATTCCGGATAGTCGTAGGCCCGGTCCTGGGCCTGGGCGCCGCCGGCGGCCAGTGCGGCGGCAGCGGCGAGGGCCGCCGCGGGAATCCATGGGCGTTTCATCGGGTCCTCCATTCGTGTGGGTTGCACCCCCCACTATCGGATGCGCCCCCGGCGAGCGGCCATCTCCCGGCGGCCGTTTCCGGCGTGGGCCCCTTCCTACCCCCTGTAGAATTCCGGCCATGCTCGTCGACTCCCACTGCCACCTCGACTTTCCCGAGTTGCATGCCGACCTCGACGGCGTGCTCGAGCGCATGCGCCAGTCGGACGTGGGCGCGGCACTGACGATCAGCACCACCCTCGCGACCTTTCCCGCCGTGCGCGCCGTGGCCGAGGGGCGCGCGAACATCTGGTGCACCGCCGGGGTGCATCCCGACGAGCGGGAAGACGGGCGCGAGGCGAGCGTGGACGAGCTGTCCGCGATGGCCGACGACCCCAAGGTGGTCGGCATCGGCGAGACCGGCCTCGACTACTTCCGGGTGGAGGGCGACACCGAGTGGCAGCGCGAGCGCTTCCGCACGCACATCCGCGCGGCGCGGGCGGTGGGCAAGCCGCTGGTGATCCACACGCGCGCCGCGGCCGCGGACACGCTGCGGATCCTGCGCGAGGAGGGCGCGGCCGAGGCGGGCGGCGTGATGCATTGCTTCACCGAACCCTGGGACGTGGCCGAGGCGGCCCTCGACCTGGGCTTCCACATCTCGCTCTCGGGCATCGTCACCTTCCGGAACGCGCCCGCCGTGCACGACGTCGCGCGCCGCGTGCCGATCGAGCGCCTGCTGGTGGAGACCGACTCGCCGTTCCTCGCGCCGGTCCCGCACCGGGGCAAGCCCAACCAGCCGGCGTGGGTCGCGCACGTGGCCGCGGAGGTGGCCCGCCTGCGCGGCGTCGAGCCGGCCGAGATCGCGCGCGCCACCACCGAGAACTTCTTCCGGCTCTTCCGCGGCGCGCGCCCCGCGTGAGCGCTTCGCGCCTGCTGCTCTACTGCCGCGCGGGCTTCGAGAAGGAATGCGCGCAGGAGATCGTCGAGCACGCCGGCGCCGAGGGCGTCGACGGGTACGTGAAGGCGCGCCCGGACAGTGCCTTCGCGGTCTTCCATCCCCACGATGCGGCGGCCGGTGCCGCGTTCGCCGCGCGGCTGCGCTTTCGCCGCCTCGTCTTCCCGCGCCAGTGCGTGCGCACCGGCGAGCTGCTCGCGGGCCTGCCCGAGGCCGGGCGCGCCCAGCCCATCGCCGCGGGCGCCGCCGCGCTCGGCCGCGCCTTTCGCGCGCTCTGGCTCGAGACCCCCGACACCAACGACGGCAAGGCGCTCGCCGCGCTCCTGCGCCCGCTCGCCCCGCACCTGCGCGGCGCGCTCGGCGCGCTTGGCGTCGACATCGAGGACGCGTCGGCCCCCGCGCGGCTGCACGTCTTCTTCGTCGGGGGCCGTGCCTGCCACGTGGGCACGACCGACGTGGCGAACTCGGCGCCATGGCCGATGGGCATCCCGCGGCTGCGCATGCCGCGCGCCGCCCCGTCGCGCTCGGCCCTCAAGCTCGCCGAGGCGCTGCTCGTCTTCCTCGAAGAGCCCGAGCGCTCGCGCCGCCTCGCCCCCGGGATGACCGCCGTCGACCTGGGCGCCGCGCCCGGCGGCTGGACCTCGGTGCTGGTCCGGCACGGCCTGATGGTGACCGCGGTGGACAACGCCACGCTCGACCCGCGGCTCGCCGAGACCGGGCAGGTGCGCCAGCGTCGGGAGGACGGCTTCCGGTTCCGGCCGCCGGAGCCGGTCGACTGGATGGTGTGCGACATGGTCGAGAGCCCGTCGCGCGTGGCCCGCCTGGCGGCCTCCTGGGTCGCCCAGGGCTGGTGCCGAGAGTCGATCTTCAACCTGAAGCTGCCCATGAAGAAGCGCTGGGAGGAGCTCGCGCGTTGCCGCGGCCTCATCGACGAGATCCTGGGCGGCGGGGGCTACTACGTGCGCTTCCGGCAGCTCTACCACGACCGCGAGGAGGTCACCGGGCACCTGGCGCGGCGCTGAGCGCTGCTAGAATCGCGCGATGTCCGCACACATCCTGATCAGCGAGTTCATGGACGCGCCCGCCGTGGCGCGATTGCAGCAGCGCTTCGAGGTCGCGTACCTGCCGAAGCTCGTCGACGACGAGGCGGGGCTCGCCGCGGCCGTCGCCGGCGCCGACGCCTGGATCGTGCGCAACCGCACGCAGGTGCGCGGCAAGCTCCTCGAGGCCGCCCGGCGCCTGCGCGTCGTCGGGCGCCTGGGCGTGGGCCTCGACAACATCGACGTGGCCGCCTGCGAGGCGCGCGGCATCGCGGTGATCCCGGCCACCGGCGCGAATGCCGAATCGGTGGCCGAGTACGTCGTGACGACCGCGATGATGCTGCTGCGGGGCGCGTACGCCTCGACCCGGGCCGTGGAGGCGGGAACGTGGCCGCGCCAGACGCTCTCCCAGGGGCGCGAGGCGGCGGGCAAGACGATCGGCCTGCTGGGGTTCGGCGGCATCGGGCGCCTCACCGCGCGCAAGGCGACCGCGCTCGGCATGCGGGCCATCGGCCACGATCCGCTCGTGCCCGACGACGACGCGGCCTGGCGCTCGGCGCCGGCGCAGCCGCGCACGCTCGATGCCCTGCTCGGCGAAAGCGACGTCGTGTCGCTGCACCTGCCGCTCACGCCCGGGACCCGCGGCCTGCTCGGCGCAGACCGGCTCGGGCGGATGAAGCGCGACGCCGTGCTGGTCAACACCGCCCGCGGCGGCATCGTCGACGAGGCCGCGCTCGCCGCGATGCTGCGCGAGGGGCGCCTGGGGGGAGCGGCGCTCGACGTCTTCGACGAGGAACCGCTCGCGGCCGGCTCCCCGCTCGCCGGGGCCCCGCGCCTCATCCTCACGCCCCACATCGCCGGCGTCACCCTCGAGTCCAACGAGCGGGTGAGCGCCCTCGTCGCCGAGCGCGTCGAGGCGGCCCTGGGCGGCTGAAGGCCGGGATACTTCGGCGTCAGCTTCCCTCCAGCAGCGCCAGCACTTCGTCGGCGTGCCGGGCCACGTCCGGGCGCCCGATCACGTGGGCGATGCGCCCCTGCTCGTCTATCACGAAGGTGACGCGCCGCGCGAGCCCGAGGGCCGTGCGCAGCCGCGCGCCGAGCCCGGTGCCGCCCAGTACCCCGTAGGCCCGACCCACGGCGCCCGCCGGATCGGCGAGCAGCGGGAACGGGAGCGCATGCTTGCGCGCGAAATCGGCGTGCGAGCGCTCGTCCTGGGCCGACACGCCGAGCACCTCGGCCCCGCGGGCGCGGATGCGCGCGAGGCCGTCGCGCAGCGAGCATGCCTGGCGCGTGCAGCCCGGGGTGTCGTCGCGGGGATAGAAGTAGAGCACGAGCTTGCGCCCGCGGAAGTCGGCCAGGCGCACGCGGCGGCCCTCGGCGGTGGTGGCGTCGAAGTCGGGCGCGGGCTCGCCGGGACGCGGGATGTGGGTCATCGGTGCGCCTCCGGGCGCGGTTGCCGGTCCGCCGGATCATAGCGCCGCGCGCGGCGCGACGCAGCCGCGAAGGCCTCGCGATCCCCGGTTCGACGCGCGCATGCAAACGAGGCGCAAAACGGCTTGTTGCGCAGCGGCCACGGCAGAGGGAAAAAAGGCGTTCCTCCGAGGGAAAATCATTGACAAGGGGTTCTCCGCTTCGGCATCCTCCCGCTGTCGCGCCTACTGGGCGATATGCATGCAGTCAAACGACCACAGATTGGAGGATTCATCAATGGCAGCTAAGAAAGCCAAAAAGGCAGCGAAAAAACCGGCGGCCAGGAAGCCTGCCGCGAAGAAGCCGGTGAAGAAGGCCGCGGCCAAGAAGCCGGCGGCGAAGAAGAAGCCCGCGACCAAGCGCAAGCCCAACGCCGCATTCATGAAGCCGATGACGCCGGACTCCACGCTCGCGGCCGTCGTCGGATCGAGCCCCATGCCGCGCACCGAGGTGACCAGCAAGCTGTGGGGTTACATCAAGAAGAACAACCTCCAGGACAGGACGAACAAGCGGATGATCAACGCCGACGACAAGCTGCGCGACGTCTTCGGCGGCAAGAAGCAGGTGTCGATGTTCGAGATGACGAAGCTCGTCTCCAAGCACCTGAAGTGACCCGCGCCGGCGCCGCCGGCATTCGAACGCGAGCGGGCCGGTTGGGGAAACCGGCCCGCTGCGCTTTGGAGGCCCGTTGATTCCCGTGCAGACGCAAGCCGCCCCTGCGCCCGGCGGCCACTATGCCCAGGCGATCGTCCACGGCGGCCTCGTGTACGTCGCCGGCCAGCTGCCCTTCGTGCCCGGCGACGCGCAGGCGCGGCTGGCGAGCTTCGAGGCGCAGGCCGCGCAGGTGATCGACAACGTGTTCGCCGTGCTCGAGGCGGCCGGCAGCGGGCCCGAGCGCATCCTCAAGGCGACGGTGTACGTCGCGGACATGGCGCACTGGCCCGCATTCAACGCCGTCTACGCGGCCAGGCTCGGCGCGCACCGGCCGGCCCGCACCGTGGTCCCCGTGGCCGTGCTGCACCACGGCTTCCTCGTGGAAATGGACGCGATCGCCGCGCTGCGCGGCGAGTAGGCGCGGCTCAGGCCTTGGTCCGCGCCGCCGGGCGCTTGCGCGCTCCGGCCTTGCGGCGGCGAACGGTGGCGCGGGGTGCGGCCGCCTTGCGCCGCGGCTTCGCCCGGCGCGCGGGTGCGCCGCCCGATTCGGCCGCGAGCTCGCGCACCGTGTCCGTGAGCTCCTGGACCTGGCGGGCGAGGTCGTCCACCTCGCCGCGGGTGAGCACGCCCAGGCGCGCGAGCGAGCGCGCGAGGCGCTCCTCGAAGGCCTTCTCGATCTCGCCGAAGCGCCCCCCGGCCGTTCCGGCTCCCTCGCGCACGCTCTTCAGCGCCTGGTCGGCGGCCTCGCCCGCGCGCTGGCGCAGCGTGCGCCCCTGCGCGACGAGCGAATCGAACATGCGCGGGCCCTCCGTGCGCGCGCGGTCGAGCGCGCCGAGCCCGGCGAGCCAGACCTCCTGCGCCGACTCGGCCAGGGTGCTGGCGGTGGAGGCGCCCGACGGGCGCCGCGAGGCGGATGGGCGTCGGGTCGTGCGCGAGCGGGCCATGGCGATCCTCCGGTCGGGTGGGACGTCCAGTATAGGGCGGGTGTCGGCCGGGTTACACTGCGCCCACGTGCACGAGGGAAGGGACATGGCGCAGAGGGTCGAGGACGCGGTGGCGCAGCGGGCCTGGCTGGCATCGTATCCGCCGGGGGTTCCCGCCGAGGTCGACCTCGACGAGTATTCGAGCGTCGCGGACATCTTCCGCCGCAGCTGCGAGCGCTTCGCGGGGAATGCCGCCTTCACCTGCATGGGGCGCACGCTGACCTATGCCGAGGTCGAGCGGCTGTCGCGCGATTTCGGCGCCTGGCTGCAGGCGCGCGCGGGCCTCGCGCCCGGGGCGCGGGTGGCGATCATGATGCCCAACCTGCTGCAGTACCCGGTCGCGCTCTTCGGCGCCCTGCGCGCGGGCTTCACCGTGGTCAACTGCAACCCCCTGTACACGCCCCGGGAGCTCGAGCACCAGCTCGTCGACTCCGGCGCCGAGGCGATCGTCGTCCTCGAGAACTTCGCGCACACGGTCGAGGCGGTGCTGCCGGCCACCCGCGTGCGCTCCGTGGTCGCCACCCGCGTGGGCGACCTCCTCGGGTTCCCCCGCGGCGCGGCGGTGGACTTCGTGGTGCGGCACGTGCAGCGCAAGGTGCCCGCGTGGCGCATCCCGCGGGCGGTGCGCCTCGGCCGGGCGCTCGCCGAGGGCCGGGAAAGCCCGCTGCGCGAGCCCGCGCTCTCGCACGCAGACCTCGCGTTCCTCCAGTACACGGGCGGCACGACCGGCGTGTCGAAGGGGGCGATGCTCACCCACGGCAACATCGTCGCCAACCTCCAGCAGGTCTCGGCCTGGATCTCGGGCGGTCTGGAGGAGGGCCGGGAGCTGATCGTGACGGCGCTGCCGCTCTATCACATCTTCGCGCTCACCGGCAGCTGCCTGGTGAACATGAAGCTCGGCGCCCACAACTTGCTGATCCCGAATCCGCGCGACCTGCGCGGCTTCGTGAAGGAGCTCTCGCGCCACCCCTTCAGCTCGATGTCGGGCGTGAACACGCTCTTCAACGCGCTGCTCAACACGCCCGGGTTCGCCGAGCTCGACTTCTCCTCGCTCAAGCTCGCCCTCGGCGGCGGCATGGCGGTGCAGCGCGCGGTGGCCGAGCGCTGGAAGGCGGTCACCGGGCGCCCGCTCCTGGAGGCCTACGGGCTCACGGAGACCTCGCCGGGCGCCTGCATCAACCCGCTCGTCGAGGGCTTCGAGTACAACGGCACGGCCGGGCTGCCCATTCCCTCGACCGTCGTCACCATCCGCGACGACGCCGGGCGCATCCTGCCCGCGGGGGAGACGGGCGAGATCTGCATCGCCGGCCCCCAGGTGATGAAGGGCTACTGGAACCGGCCCGAGGAGACGGCGCGGGCGATGACCGCCGACGGCGCCTTCCGCACCGGCGACATCGGGCTGCTCACGCCCGGCGGCTACGTGAAGATCGTCGACCGGAAGAAGGACATGATCCTGGTCTCGGGCTTCAACGTGTACCCGAACGAGGTGGAGGACGTGGTCGCGATGCTGCCGGGCGTGCGCGAGGTGTGCGCGGTGGCCGCGCCCGACGAGCATTCGGGCGAGGCGGTGCGGGTGGTGATCGTGCGCAAGGACCCGTCGCTCAGCGCCGAGCAGGTCGTGGCGCACTGCCGCGAGCACCTGACCGGCTACAAGGTGCCGCGGGTGGTCGAGTTCTGGCCCGAGCTGCCGAAGACCAATGTGGGCAAGGTGCTGCGCCGGGAGGTGAAGGAGGGGCGGGCGCCGGGGTAGGGAAGCTCGGCGACCCGTCCGGACGCCGGGACGCATTCAGGGCTTTGGGCGCGCGCCTCAGGCGGCCTTCTCGCACACCGGCCCGTACTCCGCGAGCGCGTCGCGGATGCGCTCCACCGCCCAATCCAGCGCCTCGGGCTCGACGACGAGAGGCGGCGCGAACCGGGCCACCGTGCCGTGGGTGTCCTTGCTCAGCACGCCGTGGCGCAGCAGCGTTTCCACGAAGCGGCGCGCCGGGGCCCGCTGCGGCCGCAGCTCCATGCCGATGAGCAGGCCCTGGCCGCGCACCTCCACCACCGCGGGGCTCGCGATGGCGCGCAGGCGCGCGAGAAGGTGCGCGCCGAGCCGCGCCGAGCGCTCGGCCAGGCGCTCTTCGGTGAGCACCTCGAGGGCCGCGAGGCCCACGGCAGCGCCCAGCGCGTTGCCGCCGAAGGTGCTGCCGTGGTCGCCCGGGCGCAGCACGCCCAGCACTTCCTCGCGCGCGCAGAAGGCCGACACGGGCAGCAGGCCGCCCCCCAGCGCCTTGCCGAGGATCACGCCGTCGGGCCGCACGCCCTCGTGCTCGCAGGCGAGGATGCGCCCGGTGCGCCCGAGGCCCGTCTGCACCTCGTCGGCGATGAGGAGCACGTTGCGCGCGCGGCAGATGCGCTCGCACGCCGCGAGGTACCCGGCAGGCGGCACGACGATGCCCGCCTCGCCCTGCACCGGCTCGACGAGGAAGGCGGCCGTGTGCGGGGTGATCGCGGCCTCGAGCGCGGCCGCGTCGCCGAAGGGGACCGCGTCGAAGGCGTCGGCGAAGGGGCCGAAATGGGCGCGGTACTGCGGCTCCGAGGAGAAGCCGACGATGGTCGTGGTGCGGCCGTGGAAGTTGCCCGCGCAGCAGACGATGCGCGCGCGGTCCTCCGGGACCTTCTTCACGAGGTAGGCCCACTTGCGCGCGCACTTGATCGCCGTCTCGACGGCCTCCGCGCCCGTGCTCATGGGCAGCGCCCGGTCCATGCCCGTGAGCTCGCACAGCCGGGCGAGGAACGGCGGCAGCCGGTCGTTGTGGAACGCGCGCGAGGTCACCGCCAGCCGCGCGGCCTGGGCGTTGAGCGCCGCCAGCAGCCGCGGGTGCCCGTAGCCGAAGCTCACGGCCGAGTACGCGGAGAGCATGTCGAGGTAGCGCCGGTCCTGGTCGTCCCACAGCCAGGCGCCGTCGCCGCGCGCGAGCACGACGGGCAGCGGATCGTAGTTGGTCGCGCCGTAGCGCTTCTCGAGAGCGATCATGTCGCCCATGGCGGCTCCTTTCTTGCTTGTGGCAATGAGGGGTATCCCGATGGGACGCCGTGCGTCGATTATAGCGGCGCGGCGGGGGCGGGCCGGGCGCCGGACGCGCGGTCGGTAGAATGGCCGCGTGACGCACGGACCCGCGGCCCCGCAGACTCCTCCGTCGACCGCCAGGTCGCTGCAGCTTCACCTCGAGCAGCTGAAGGCGCTGCGCGGCCCGGGGCGGGCGCCGCCGCCGCGGCTGGCCGAGCTCAAGCGCTGGCAGGCCGAGCGGCTCGCCGGCACCTATGCCGACCTCATCGCGCAGCCGCGCTACCGCGAGGCGACGCAGTTCTTCCTCGAGGACCTCTACGGCCCGAAGGACTTCAGCGCGCGCGACCAGGAGATGCTGCGGATCGTGCCGGTGATGGCGCGCGTCCTGCCCGCGAGCGCCGTCGAGACCGCCGCCCTCGCCGTCGAGCTGGAGGCGCTCACCGAGGCGCTGGACCACCGCCTCGCCCGCGCGCTGGCGCCCGGAGCGCTCGACGAGGCGGCCTACGGGGCCGCGTACCGGGCGAGCAGCACCCGCGAGGAGCGCGAGCGGCAAGTCGCCCTCATCGACGCGGTCGGCGGGCGCCTGGACGCGCTGGTGCGCAAGCCCTTCATCGCGGCCACGCTCAAGGTGATGCGCAAGCCCGCGCAGCTCGCGGGCCTCTCGGACCTGCAGGACTTCCTCGAGCGCGGGTTCCACGCCTTCCGGCGGATGCAGGGCGCGGACGCGTTCCTCGAGGTGCTGCGCGAGCGGGAGCTGCGGATCGTGGCGCGGCTCCTGTCGGGCGCGCCGAACCCCTTCGGGCCCTGACGAGCCCCGCGCGGCCTCAGGCGCGCTCCGGGAAGAGCTCGTCCAGGACCTCGACGAGCCCGCGCTCGATCGGCCCCTTCATCGCGCGCAGCAGCCCGGCCAGGCGCACGGTGATCCGCAGGTCGCGCTCGGCGAGGGCGAGGGCGCCGTCCAGGCCCGGGCGCTCGAAGCGCAGCACGTCCCCGTCCCAGGCGCTCCTCAGGCCGTAGCGGCGGCCGAGGTCGTCGGCGAATCGCTCGGCCGCCCCGCGCGCCGCCTCCAGCCCGAGGCCGTGGATGCGGCGCACCTCGATGTCGGCCACGTCAGCGCCCGGGTCCCATCAACCGGTCCGGCAGCCAGGTCGCGATCTCCGGGAAGACCGACAGGATCACGATGGCGAGGAACATGCACAGCACGTAGGGGATCGTTCCGTACATGACGCGCGTGACCGGGATGTCGGGGGCGATCGAGTTCACGATGTAGATGTTGAGGCCCACGGGCGGGTGGATCAGCCCCACCTCCATGTTGATCGTGAGGATCACGCCGAACCAGACCGGATCGAACCCCGCCGCCGTGATGATCGGCAGCAGGATCGGGCTGGTCATGAGGATGATCGCCGCCGGCGGGATGAAGAAGCCGCAGACCAGCAGGAAGACGTTGATCATGCCCATCAGCACCCAGCGGTTCACGTGCATCTCGGCGATGCTCGTGGCCAGGGTCTGGGTCAGGTAGAGCGAGGTGAGCATGTAGCCGAAGAGCACCGCGGCGGCGATGATCATGAGGATCATCACCGATTCGCGCATCGTGTCGCGCAGGATGGCCCACCACTGGGCGGGCGTCCACATGCGGTAGATCACGACCGCCATGATGACGCACAGCGCCGCGCCCACGCCGGCCGCTTCCGAGGGCGTGGCCACGCCCCCGTAGAGCACCCACATGACGCCCACGATGATGGCGAGGAAGGGGGCGATCTTCGGCACCGCGGAGAACTTCTGCTTCCAGGTATAGCGGAAATCGGCCGCGTGGCTGCGGAAGCCGCGCTTCCAGATGATGAAGAGCGTCCACAGGATGAAGAGCAGCGTGAGCAGCAGCCCGGGCATCACCCCGGCGAGGAAGAGGCGCCCGATCGAGGTCTCGGTCGCGATGCCGTAGAGGATGAAGGTGACCGAAGGCGGGATGAGGATGCCGAGGGTGCCCCCCGCGCAGATGGAGCCGGTGGCCACGTCGTCGGGGTAGCCGCGGCGGCGCATCTCCGGGATGCCCATGCGCCCGATGGCCGCGCAGCAGGCGGGCGACGAGCCGGTGAGCGCCGAGAAGATCGCGCAGGCGCCGAGGTTCGAGATGACGAGCCCGCCGGGCAGGCGGTAGAGCCAGCGGTCGAGCGCCTCGTAGAGGTCCTTGCCCGCGGGCGAGGAGCCGATGGCCGCGCCCATCATGATGAACATCGGGATCGACACCAGGGTGAACTCGTCGAGCCCGCCCCAGAAGGTCTCGGCCACGACGCGCATCGCGTCCAGCCCCTGGAAGATCACCAGGAAGACGACCGAGACCGCGCCGAGGCCGAAGGCCACCGGCACCCCCGAGAAGAGCAGCAGCAGGGTCGCGGCGAGGACGATCATGCCCTCGGTGGTCGGGCTCATGGGTGGGTCCTCTGCTCGGTCATCCCGAAGGGCGGCGCGCGCCCCGTCACGAGGCAGAGGAACTCGGCCACGTACTGCAGCACGAGCAGCCCCAGCCCGACGGGCATCGACAGGTAGGGAATCCAGAGCCGGGCGCGCCACACCGTGTCCGAGCGCCAGTTCTGCGCGTACGCCTCGTGCCAGAACCTCGTGCACAGGTAGAAGAGCACGGCGCAGAAGCCCGTGGACAGGACCACCGTGAAGACGGCGAGCCAGAAGCGGAAGCGCGGCCCGGAGTGCAGCGGCAGCACGTCGACGTTCACGTGGCCGCGGTGCATGAGGACGTAGGCGCTGCCGACGAAGGTGGCGGCCACGATGCTGTAGGTCACCACGTCGATCTGCCAGATCGTCGTGCGGTTGAAGCCGTAGCGCTCGATCACCATGTCGCAGATGACGATCACGGCCGCGGCGATGAGCAGGGCCGCCGCGACACCGGCCACGCGCGACAGGAAGCGGACGACCCGGATGAAGATGTCCAAGGGCGGGGATTTCCGGCGGGAGGGGGAGCGGCGGAACAGGCGAACGGCCGGCGCGCCCACGCGTCGCCGGCCGTTCGCGGGCCGCGGTTACTTGACCGCGAGCGCCTCGTCGATCAGCTTCTGGCCGTTCGGGACTTCCTTGGCGAACCGGGCGTAGCTGCTCTTCTTGGCCACCTCGAGCCAGGCATCGTAGTCCGCGTCCGAGAGCGTCACGACCTTGTCGTTGTGCTCGCGGAAGGCCTTCTCGGTCTGGGCGTTCACCTCGGGGGCCTTCTGCTCGTAGTAGGCCTGCGCCTTCTTGCCCGCGTCGAGCAGCACCTTCTGCTGCTGCTTGGTGAGCCTGTCGAAGCTCTTCTTCGACATGAGCACCGGCTCGTACATGAACCAGAGCGCGTTGTCGCCGGGCGCGGTCAGGCACTTCGCCACTTCATACAGCCGCATCGAGCCGAAGGAGCCGAGGCTCGTGTCGGTGCCGTCGATCACGCCGCTCTGGAAGGCGTTGTAGATCTCGTTGGAAGGCGGGCTCACGACGCTGGCGCCCGCGGCCTGCCACATGGCGGCGAACGTGGGGCCGGCGGCGCGGAACTTCATGCCCTGCATGTCGGCCGGCTTGGTGATGCACTTGTCCCGGGCCGCCATGCCGCCCGCGAACCAGGCGTCGGAGAGCACGATCACGCCGTGCTTCTCGATCTCGTGGCGGATGTCCTTCATGAACTTCGACTGGTTGATGCGCTTGGCGCGCTCCTGGCTGCGGATGAGCCCCGGCATGAGCGTGGCGCCGAAGGCCGGCACCTTGCCGCTCGCATAGTCGAGCGGGAAGAGCGTGATGTCGAGCTGCCCGTTCACCATCGCGTTCCACTGCTCCTTCGGCTTGAACAGCGAGGCGCCCGGGTACACCTGGACGGTGAGCCCCACGTTCGCCGCGTTCGCCTCCTTGGCGATCATCTGCACCATGTCGTCGCGCACGTCGCCCTTGCCGCCGGGGAACTGGTGCGAGGCTCTCAGGGTCACGTTCGCCGCCGAAGCCGCGCCGCCGAGTGCCAGCGCGACGGCCGCCACCACGCCAATCCAGGATTTCTTCATCGGGACCTCCTCGTGTGAGTGTTGTCGTTCGAATGGGGGACCGGCTCGGGCGGCCGGTTCGCGCACTAGTCTACAAACATTTCAGGCCGCCTGCCGGACCTTGCCCGCCGTGCGCGCCGCCTGGGCGAGGTAGTCGAGCGCGGCCTGCACGCCGCCCTTGCGGTACGGGATGCCGGCGAGCTCGAGGCCCATCTCGACGCCCGCGAGGCTGCCGGCGAGCGTGAGGTCGTTGAAGTCGCCCAGGTGGCCGATGCGGAAGACCTTGCCCTGCAGCTTGCCGAGCCCGGTCCCGAGCGACATGTCGAAATGCTCGAGGATGACCGAGCGCAGGCGGTCGGCGTCGTGGCCGGCGGGAACGACGATGGCCGTGAGCGAGGAGGAGTACTCCTGCGGATCCTGGCACAGGACCTCCAGGCCCCAGGCCCGCACCGCCCGGCGCGTGGCCTCCGCGTGGCGGTCGTGGCGGGCGAAGACGTTGGCGAGGCCTTCCTCCTCGAGCATGTGGATCGCCTCGCGAAGCCCGTAGAGGAGGTTCGTGGCGGGGGTGTAGGGGAACCAGCCGCTGGCGTTGGGGCCGAGCATGTCCTGCCAGTCGAAGAACGAGCGGGGCAGCTTCGCGGTCTTGGCGGCGGCGAGCGCCTTGTCGGACAGGGCGTTGAACGACAGGCCCGGCGGCAGCATCAGCCCCTTCTGGGAGCCGCCGACCGTCACGTCCACGCCCCACTCGTCGTGCCGGTAGTCGATGGAGGCGAGCGAGGAGATCGTGTCGACCAGCAGCAGCGCCGGGTGCTTCGCCTCGTCGATCGCCTTGCGCACGAGCGGAATGCGGGTGGTGACGCCGGTCGAGGTCTCGTTGTGCACCACGGCGACGGCCTTGATCGCGTGCTGCGCGTCCGCCTTCAGCCGCGCCTCGATCCCGGCGTAGTCCGCGCCGTGGCGCCAGTCTCCGGGCAGGAGCTCGACTTCGAGCCCGAGCTTGCGCGCCATCTTCGACCAGAGGGAGGCGAAATGGCCCGTCTCGGACATCAGCACCTTGTCGCCCGGCGAGAGCGTGTTCACGAGCGCCGCCTCCCACGCGCCGGTGCCCGAGGCGGGAAAGATCACCACGGGATGGCGCGTCTGGAAGATGCGCTTCATGCCCTCGAGGACTTCCTTGCCGAGGCGCTGGAACTCGGGCCCGCGGTGGTCGATGGTGGGCCGATCGATCGCGCGCAGGACCCGGTCCGGCACGTTGGTGGGACCGGGAATCTGCAGGAAATGGCGTCCGGCGGGCATTGCTCTCTCCTCGTAAAGGGTCTGATTACCCCCGGTGATGGGGGGATAAGCGCTAAATTATGTCCATAATGCCGCACCGCCGCACGCTTCCCACGCAACTCCGGTAAAAGCTCCCATGACCCGCTCCCGAACCGTCCCCGTGCACCGCGCCGGAGACGCCGCCGCCCCGCTCGCCCGCCGCCTCGCCCGGGAGGTCGACGGGGAGGTCCTCTTCGATGCCGCGAGCCGCGGGCGCTACGCCACCGACGCCTCGATCTACCAGGTCATGCCCGTGGGCGTGGTCGTGCCGCGCACCGCCGAGGCGGCCCGCGCGGCCATGCAGATCGCCCTCGAGGAAGGGGTCGCGATCCTGCCCCGCGGAGCCGGCACCTCGCAGTGCGGCCAGACGGTCGGCGCCGCGCTCGTGGTCGACGACAGCAAGTACCTGAAGGGCGTCGAGGTCGACGCGCCGTCGCGCTCGGCGGTCGTGGAGCCCGGCGTCGTGCTCGATGCGCTGAACGCGCGCCTGAAGCCGCTCGGACTCTGGTACCCGGTGGACGTGTCGACCTCGGCGCAGGCCACGCTGGGCGGCATGGCCGGCAACAACTCCTGCGGCTCGCGCTCGCTCGCCTACGGCAACATGGTCGACCGTGTCGAGGCGATCGACGCGTGGCTCGCCAACGGGGTGCGCGGGCGCTTCGGCGCGGACGCCGCGATGACGCAGCCGCAGGTCCGCGCGCTCGCCGCGCGCGCCCGCGGACTGTGGGAACGCGAGCGCGAGGAGATCGACGCGCGCTTCCCGCGCGTGGCCCGGCGCGTGGCCGGCTACAACCTCGATCGCCTCGCCCCCGGCGCGCACGGCGGGGAGGGCCTGCCGAACCTCGCCAAGCTCCTCGTGGGCAGCGAGGGCACCCTCGCGTGGTTCGAGCGCCTGCACCTGCGCCTGGCCGAGCTGCCGCGCCACAAGGCGCTCGGCATCGCGCACTTCCCGCGCTTCTACGACGCGATGGACGCCGCGCAGCACATCGTGAAGCTGGGGCCGTGCGCGGTCGAGCTCGTGGACCGCACGATGCTCGACCTCGCGCTGGGCAACGCCGCCTTCGCGCCGGTGATCCGCCGCCTCGTGAAGGGCGAGCCGGACGCGATCCTGCTGGTGGAGTTCGCCGGCGCCGAGCACGACCCGCAGGTCGCGGGCGTGCGCCGGCTGGCCGAGCTGATGGGCGACCTGGGCTACGGCGACGCGGTGGCGCAGGTCCTCGCGCCGGCCGAGCAGGCGGCGCTCTGGAACGTGCGCAAGGCGGGGCTGAACATCATGATGTCGATGAAGGGCGACGGAAAGCCCGTCTCGTTCATCGAGGACTGCGCGGTGCCCCTCGAGCACCTCGCCGAGTACACGTCGCGGCTCACCGAGGTCTTCCGCAGGCACGGCACGCGCGGCACGTGGTACGCCCATGCGTCCGTGGGCTGCCTGCACGTGCGCCCGGTCCTGAACATGAAGGGCGACGGGGCGGTGCGCATGCGCGCCATCGCCGAGGAGGCCGCGGACCTCGTGCGGCGCTACAAGGGGGCCTATTCCGGCGAGCACGGCGACGGGCTCGTGCGCTCGGAGTGGATCGCGCCGTTCTTCGGGCCGCGGCTCACGGGCGCGCTCGCCGAGATCAAGTCGTGGTTCGACCCGCGCGGCCTCATGAACCCGGGCAAGATCGTCGACCCGCCGCGGCAGGACGACCGCTCGCTCTTCCGCTACCCGCCGGACTACCGCGCGAGCGAACCCGCGCGGCCCGCCCTCGACTGGAGCCCCTGGGGCGGCCTCGCCGGCGCCGTGGAGATGTGCAACAACAACGGCCATTGCCGCAAGTTCGACGCGGGGACGATGTGCCCGAGCTACCGCGCCACCGGCAACGAGCGCGACCTCACGCGCGGGCGCGCCAACACGCTGCGGCTCGCCCTGTCGGGGCAGCTCGGCGAGGCGGGCGACGACGCGGTGCGCGAGGCCCTCGAGCTGTGCGTGTCGTGCAAGGGGTGCCGGCGCGAGTGCCCGACCGGCGTGGACATGGCGCGCATGAAGATCGAGTTCACGGCGCAGGACCGGGCCCGGCACGGCTGGCGCCCGCGCGACCGGCTCGTCGCCCACATCCCGCGCTACGCACCGTGGGCCGCGCGGCTGCAGCCCCTGATGACGCTCGCCCAGCGGCTGCCGGGGGCGGGTGCCGCGATCGAGGCGCTGGGCTTCGACCGCCGCCGTGCGCTGCCGCGCTTCCGCCGCGCCTGGCTCGCCGGCTTCCGGGAAAGGGAAGGCGCGGGCCGCCCCGTCGTCCTCTTCGCCGACACCTTCAACAACTGGCTCGAGCCGGGCAACCTCGCCGCCGCCGTGCGCGTGCTCGAGGCGACCGGCCACCGGGTGATCTCGCCCCGCGGCGACGACGGCCGGGCGCTGTGCTGCGGTCGCACCTATCTCGCCGCCGGCATGATCGAGGAAGCGAGGCGCGAGGCGCGCCGCACGCTCGCCGCGCTGCGCCCGCACCTCGAGGCCGGCACCCCGGTGGTGGGCCTGGAGCCGTCGTGCGTCTTCACCTTCCGCGACGAGTACGCGGCGCTCTTCCCCGGCGACGCGACGGCCGGGCTGCTCGCGGCGGCCCAGCCCGCCGATGCCTGGCTCGCGGCCGAGATCCGCGCCGGGCGCATCGAGCCGCCGTGGCGCGCCCCGCGCGCGCCCGTGCTGCGCGTGCACGGCCACTGCCACCAGAAGGCGTTCGGCACGTTCGACGCCACGCTCGAGCTGCTGCGCACGCTGCCCGGCTGCGACGTGGGCGCGATCGAGTCGAGCTGCTGCGGCATGGCCGGCGCCTTCGGCCACGAGAAGGGGCACTACGAGGTGTCGATGCGGATGGGGGAGCTGGCGCTCTTCCCGGCGGTGCGCGCCGCGGGCGATGCGACGATCGTCGCGGCCGGAACGAGCTGCCGCCAGCAGATCGCCGACGGCACGGGTCGCGAGGCGCGCCACCCGCTCGCCGTGCTCGCGGAGGCGCTGTGAGCGCGCCGGCCGCCGCCCCGATCCTCGCCGCGCTGCGCTCGGCGCTCGACTTCCGCCCGGGCGGGGAGCCGGCCGGCAACGTGACCGTCGGCACGGGCTCCCTCGACGCGTGCCCGGTGCGCGTGGCCCTCGTGGAGAACCGGACCGCCAGCGGCGCGATCGGCCGCCTCGAGGCCGAGCGGCTCGCCGCAATGCTGCGCGTGGCGGCCGGCGAGCGCGCGCCCGTCGTCCTCTTCCTCGACTCGGCCGGCGCCAAGGTGTCCGAGGGACTCGCCGCGCTCGGCGCCTTCCGCCACCTCTACCGCGCCGGGCTCGACGCCGCCCTCGCGGGCGTGCCCATCGCGGCGGTCCTCGGGCGCAACTGCTACGGCGGCTCGAGCATGCTCGCGCACCTCGCCGGGCGGCGGCTGTTCGCCCCCGAGACGCGCCTGGCGATGTCGGGCCCGGCCATCCTCGCGGCCGGCGCCGGCATGAGCGCGATCGACGAGGCGTTCCGCGCCATGGCCGAGGCGGCGATGTCGGCGCGCATGCGCGCGGCCGCGAGCCCGGACAACAGCGTGTGGGAGCCGGGGAGCGAGATCGGGACGTGGCTGCGCGCGGCGCTGCAGCCGCTCGCCGATCCGGCGGCGCGCTACCGCGCGCGGCACGAGGCGCTCGCGTCGCGCCTCGGCGCGGCGGATGGGCACCCGCCCCGCGAGGCGGTCCGGCGGCGCGATCTCGGCAAGCTCTATCCGGACGGCTACGAGGCGCACGAGGCGGACGGCTTCCTCGAGGGCCGCGGGCGGCGCGCGGGGCGCGAGGAGCGCTTCCTGGGGCTCGTCGGCGCCTCGCCCCTCGGCATCGCGCGCGCCTGGCGCTTCGCCGAGGCCGCGTGGCGGATGGAGGAGGGCGGCCCCCTCGAGGTGTACCTCGACTGCGCGACGCACGCCGCCCGGCTCGAGGACGAGAAGGCCGTGCTCACCGAGTACGTGGTCGACATGGCATTCGCGCTCGCCGCCTGCGCGGCGCGCGGCGCCCGCGTGGGGCTCACGGTGCTCGGCAAGGCGGGCGGCGGCGTCTACGTGGCGCTCGCCGCGCCCGCGGCCCGCACGACGAGCACGCCCGAGGCCGACATCCAGGTGCTGCCGGGCTCCGCCGTGGCCGCGATCCTCGGCGAGAGCCGGGAAGCGATACCATCGTTCGACGACTACCGCGCGGCGGGGGTGGCCGAGGACGAGCGCAAGCTCGGCCTGGCGCCCTGAGCGCGCGGCCCCCCGAGATGAACGACAACCTCTACGCGCTCTTCGCATCGCGCTTCCCCGCCGACCGCGACCACCCGCTGCTGCTCCTCGACGACGGGGCGAGCGTCTCCTACGCCGCTGCCGACGCCGGCAGCGCCCGCTACGCGGCCCTGCTGCAAAGCCGCGGCCTCGCGCCCGGGGACCGGGTCGCGGTGCAGGTGGAAAAGTCGCCGGAGGCGCTCCTGCTCTACCTCGGCTGCCTGCGCGCGGGCCTCGTGTACCTCCCGCTCAACAACGCCTACCAGGCCGCGGAGGTGCGCTACTTCCTCGAAAACGCCGAGCCCCGCGCGGTGGTGGCGCAGCCCGCCTCGCAGCCGTGGCTCGCGCCGCTGTGCGACGAGCTCGGCATCGCCAACCGGTTCACCCTGGACGCGAACGGCAACGGCACGGCCGCGGACGCGGCGCGCGAGGCGCCGGCGCGCTTCGCCACGGTCGAGCGCTCCGGCGACGACCTCGCCGCGATCCTCTACACGTCCGGGACGACGGGCCGCTCGAAGGGGGCGATGCTCACCCACCGCAACCTCGCCTCCAACGCGCTCGTCCTGCACCGCGTCTGGGGCTTCCGGCCCGGCGACGTGCTGGTGCACATGCTGCCCATCTTCCACGTGCACGGCCTGTTCGTGGCCTGCCACACCACGCTGCTCAACGGCACGGCGATGCGCTTCCACCCGCGGTTCGACGCGCGGCGCGCGATCGCCGACTTCGCCGATTCCACCGTCTTCATGGGCGTGCCCACCTACTACGCGCGCCTGCTCGCCGAGCCGGCCCTGGATCGCGCCGCCTGCGCGCGCATGCGGCTTTTCGTCTCCGGCTCGGCGCCGCTGCTGGCCGAGACGCACGAGGCGTTCGAGCGGCGCACCGGCCATCGCATCCTCGAGCGCTACGGGATGACGGAGACCGGCATGCTCACCTCGAACCCGCTCGAGGGCGAGCGCCGTCCCGGCTCCGTGGGCCCGCCGCTGCCCGGCACCGAGCTGCGCGTGCTCGACGACGCCGGGACGCCATGCCCGCGGGGCACGGTCGGCCACATCGTGGTGAGCGGAGCCAACGTCTTTCCCGGCTACTGGCGCATGCCCGAGAAGAACCGCGAGGAATTCACGCCGGACGGGTTCTTCCGCACCGGCGACGTGGGCGCGGCAGCAGCCGACGGGTACGTCACCATCGTCGGGCGCTCGAAGGACCTCATCATCAGCGGGGGATACAACGTGTACCCGAAGGAGATCGAGCTGGCGATCGACGAGCTCGAAGGCGTGCAGGAGTCGGCCGTCGTGGGCGTGCCCCACGCGGATTTCGGCGAGGCGGTGACCGCCGTCGTCGTGGCCCGACACGACGCGCCGGCCACGAACGAGGCCGCCATCCTCGCGGCGCTGAAGGGACGGCTCGCGAACTTCAAGGTGCCCAAGCGCGTCTACTTCGTCGACGAGCTGCCGAGGAACGCGATGGGAAAGGTGCAGAAGAACGTGCTGCGGGAGCGCTTCGGCGCGGCGAAGGACGCGCGGTGAGCGGCCCGTCCTTCTTCGACCGCATCGTCGGCACGCTCGCCGCCAAGGGCATCATGCGCCCGGCCGCCGAACGGCGCGCCGAGCGCCTCGGGGCGGTGCTGCGCACCCTCATCTCCGAGAAGGGGGAGGCGACCGGGGCGGCGCTCGCGCGCCGCGCCGTGGCCCTCTACGCCGGCCTGGACGAGGACGGCCGCTCCCACTTCTTCCGCATCCTCGCGCGCGAGTTCTCGCCCAGCCCCGACGCGGCGCTCGCCGCCGCGCAGGCCTACCACGCCCATCCCTCCGCCGAGAGCCTCGCGCGGCTGCAGCGCGCCGTCGAGCCGCCGCGCCAGGAGGTCTTCCGGCGCATGAACATGGCGCCGGGAGGCACGGGCATGCTGCTCGCGCTGCGCCGCACGCTGCTCGAGGAGGCGCGCAAGAACCCGGAGCTCGAGGCGGTGGACCACGACCTCACGCACCTGCTCGCCTCGTGGTTCAACCGCGGCTTCCTGGAGCTGCGCCGCATCGACTGGAACACGCCCGCGGCCGTGCTCGAGAAGCTCATCACCTACGAGGCGGTGCACGAGATCCAGGGCTTCCCGGACCTCAAGCGCCGGCTCGAGAGCGACCGGCGCTGCTTCGCCTTCTTCCACCCGGCCCTTCCCGGCGAGCCGCTCATCTTCGTCGAGGTGGCGTTCGTGAACGAGCTGCCGTCGCAGGTGGCGCCCATCCTCGCCCTCGAGAGCGCGGTGGGCGACGCGCGCCGGGCGCGCTGCGCCGTCTTCTATTCCATCACGAGCTGCCAGCCGGGGCTGAAGGGAGTCTCCTTCGGCAACTTCCTGATCAAGCAGGTGGCCGACGACCTGCACGCCGAGCTGCCGAACCTCAAGGTCTTCGCCACGCTCTCGCCCGTGCCGGGGCTGCGCAGCTGGGCGCGCAAGGCGCTCGCGCGCGCGCCTGGCGAGGACGCGGCCGAGGAGGCGCTGCGGCAGAAGCTGCTCGCCGTGGCCGAGGACCGCAAGGCCCCGCCGCCCGAGGAGCTGCGCGAGCCCCTCGAGGGGCTGGCCGCGTGGTACCTCACGCGCGAGTGGGTGGGCGCGCACGCGGCCGACCCGGTCGCGCGCTTCCACCTGGGCAACGGCGCGCGCCTCGAGCGCATCAACTGGGCCGCGGACCTCTCCCCCAAGGCCGTGGCGCAGTCCTTCGGCCTGATGGTGAACTACGCCTACGACCTGGACGACGTCGAGCGCAACCACGAGGAATACGTGAACCGCCGCCGGGTGGTGGCCTCCGGCGCCGTCGAGCGCCAGGCCAAGGCGGTCGAGCCGCTGCTGGCCGAGCCCAAGGCGCTGCCCGCGCCCGCGGCCCCGCGCTGAGGGCCTAGAAGGCCGAGATCCCGGTCTGCGCCCGCCCGAGGATCAGGGCATGGATGTCGTGCGTGCCCTCGTAGGTGTTGACGGCCTCGAGGTTGAGCACGTGGCGGATCACGTGGAACTCGTCGGCGATGCCGTTGCCGCCGTGCATGTCGCGGCTCGCGCGGGCGGTCTCGAGCGCCTTGCCGCAGTTGTTGCGCTTGATGAGCGAGACCATCTCCGGCGTGGCGCGCCCCTCGTCCATGAGGCGCCCGACGCGCAGCGCCGCCTGCAGCCCCAGCGCGATCTCGGTCTGCATGTCGGCGAGCTTGAGCTGCACGAGCTGGTTGGCGGCGAGCGGCTTGCCGAAGGCCTTGCGGTCGAGCGTGTAGCGCCGAGCCGCGTGCCAGCAGAATTCGGCCGCGCCCATCGCGCCCCACGCGATGCCGTAGCGCGCCTTGTTGAGGCAGCCGAACGGCCCCTTGAGCCCCTTCACGTTGGGCAGCAGGTTCTCGTCGGGCACGAAGACGTCGGCCATGACGACCTCGCCGGTGATCGACGTGCGCAGGCTGAACTTGCCCTCGATCTTCGGGGAGGATAAGGCCCCTGGCGCCCTTCTCGACGAGGAAGCCGCGGATCTCGCCCGCGTCGTCCTTGGCCCAGATCACGAAGAGGTCCGCGATGGGGGCGTTGCTGATCCACATCTTCGATCCGTTCAGCACGTACCCGCCGTCGGCCTTGCGCGCGCGGGTGAGCATGCCGCCGGCATCCGAGCCGAAGTCGGGCTCGGTCAGGCCGAAGCAGCCGAGCACCTCGCCCGTGGCGAGCCTCGGCAGCCACTTCGCGCGCTGCGCCTCGGTGCCGTAGGCGTGGATCGGGTGCATCACGAGGGACGACTGCACGCTCATGCCGGAGCGGTAGCCGGAATCCACGCGCTCGACCTCGCGCGCGATGAGCCCGTAGCAGACGTGGCTCACGCCCGCGCAGCCGTAGCCCTCGATGGTGGAGCCGAGGAAGCCCAGCGCGCCCATCTCGCCGAAAACGTCGCGGTCGTACTTCTCGTGGCGATGGGCCTCGAGCACGCGCGGCATGAGCTTTTCCTGGCAGTAGGCGCGCGCGCTGTCGCGCACCATGCGCTCGTCCTCGCCGAGCTGGTCCTCGAGGAGCAGGGGATCGTCCCACTGGAACGCGGGCTTCATGTCGTGGGGCTTCATGCGGCGGATCCTTCGGCGGGGATGGGCCGATTCTACTGCTAGAATCGCCGGCGACCGGCAGCTCCCACGAGGACCCCATGGCCAGCACGCGGCGCATCACCGTCGAAGACCTCTGGAAGCTCGCGCGGCCCGCGCAGCCCACCCTGTCGCCCGACGGCGCCCAGGTGTGCGTGTCCGTGACGACCTTCGACATGGAGGAGAACAAGGGGCGCGCGAGCCTGTGGCTGCTCTCGGCCTTCGGCGGCGCCCCGCGCCGCCTCACCCAGGCGGGCGAGCGGGACGCCGAGCCGCGCTGGTCGCCCGACGGGCGCTGCATCGCGTTCGTGGCCAAGCGGCCCGCCGCCGGCGCCGGCCAGGGCGACGAGGAGCCGCAGGTCTACCTCATCGCGCCCGACGGCGGCGAGGCGCGGCGCCTCACCGACATCGCCACCGGCGCCTTCGCGATCAAATGGTTCCCGGACGGCCGGCGCCTCGCCTTCCTTTCCTGGGTCTGGCCCGGCGTCGACGGGCTGCCCGCGCTCGCGAAGCGCTACAAGGCGTGGAAGGACGACAAGGTGAAGGCCCACGTGGTGGAGCACGCGGCCTACCGCTGGTGGGACCACTGGATCGCCGACGGACGCGTGCCGCACCTCTTCACCGTCGACGTCGACACCGGCCGCACGCGCGACCTCTTCGCCGGCACCCGCTACGAGCTGCCCCGCGCCGACCCGTGCGCGCACCACTACGACGTCGCGCCCGACGGCCGCGAGATCTGCTTCACGTTCGATCCCGCCGCGGACAAGCGCTTCGACCACGAGAACCACCTCGTCGCGCTCGACCTGCGCGCCCGGCGCTTCCGCACGCTCACGGCGCGCTCGCCGCTCAACCACGACAGTCCCCGCTACTCGCCCGACGGCACGCGCATCGCGCTGCTCGCGCAGAACCTGCGGCGCAGCCCCGTGGCGGAGCGTCGCCTGGCGATCCTCGAGCGCCGCGGCGCCCGCCTCGAGGTCTCGCGCGCGCGATGGGACCGCAGCATCCACCCGCCGCTCGCGTGGAGCGCGGACTCGGAGGCGGTGCTCTTCCGCGCCGAGGACCAGGCGCGCGAGCACCTGTACCGGTGGAAGCTCGGCGAGCGCACGCCCGCGCTCCTCGCGCGCGGCGGCACCGTGAGCGAGTTCGACCGGGCGGGCGAGTCGGTCGCGTTCGTGCGCAGCACCATGTCGACGCCGCCCGCGGTCTTCGTCGCCGCGCCGGGCGAGGAGCGCCGCGTCGACCGGTTCAACGAGGAGATCCTGGCGGGGCTGCGGCTGGGCGAGGTGCGGGAATACACGGTGCCGGGCTGGAACCGGGAGCCGGTGCAGATGTGGGTGGTCTACCCGCCCGACTTCGACCCGAAGCGCAAGTGGCCGCTGCTGCAGAACATCCACGGCGGCCCGCACGCGATGTGGGGCGACAACTTCCACCTGCGCTGGAACACGCACCTCTTCGCCGCGCAGGGCTACGTGGTGGCGTGCGTGAACTACCACGGCTCGAGCTCGTTCGGGCAGAAGTTCCTCGAGTCGATCGAGCACGAGTGGGGGCGCCGGGAGCTGCCCGACATCGAGGCCGCCACCGATTTCCTCCTGCGCCGCGGCTACGTCGACCGGACGCGGCTCGCGGCCTGCGGCGGCAGCTACGGCGGCTTCATGGCGGCTTGGATGAACGGGCACACCGACCGCTACCGGGCGTACGTGTGCCACGCCGGCTGCTTCGACTGGGTCGGCATGTTCGCCGACGACGTGTACTACGCCCACCACAAGGAGCTGGGCGCCTTCTACTGGGAGAACCCGGCGCGGGTCGAGGCGCAGAATCCCCGCGCGCGCGTGCGCCGCATGAAGACGCCGACCCTCGTGATCCACGGGCTGCTCGACTACCGCGTGCCCGACGCGCAGGGGCTCGCGTACTACAACACGCTGAAGGCGAAGGGCGTGCCGGCGCGGCTCGTGTTCTTCCCCGACGAGAACCACTGGATCCTCAAGCCGCAGAACTCGCGCCTCTGGCACCGCGAGCTCTTCGCGTGGCTCGCGCGCTTCGCCCCGCCGCGGGGCGCGCCGCGCCGCGGCTAGAGCAGGTACCAGGCGAGGGCGAGCGTGGCGCAGGCGGCCGCGGTGACGGCCGTGCGCAGGTCCACGAACCACGACGGGATCAGCCCGTGGCGGGACAGGGCGAGGTCCGAGGCCCAGACGGCCACGAAGAGCGCGAGGGCCGCGCCCACCTGCCAGCGCGGCGTCGGCAGCCACAGCACGCCCCAGGCGGCGAGCGACGGCACGGCCGAGAGCGCGATCGCGGCCGCTCGCGTGGCCTCGGTGCCCACCTCCTCGCGCAGCGCGAGCCCCGCCTCGATCCCGCCCAGGTAGGAGAGGACCACCGCCACGAAAGTAACGAGGGCGGCGATCGCGGGCACGCGCACGTGGGAGTCGTGGGAGAAGAGCGCGACGGTGATCGCCGCGAGGACGAGCGCGCCCGAGACGGCGAAGAGCCAGGCGATGCGCCGGACCATGTCAGGGCGCCGCGGCAGGCAGGAGAAGAGCCGGCTTCATGTGCCGGATTATGCGCGCCGGACCGCGGCGATCGCGAGGGCCGGCGCCGCCGGCGTCACGACGCGGGATACGCCACCACCAGGAAGTAGACGAGGGCGGCGGCGGCGGCGAGCAGCGCCGCGGCGAGCGCGAGCGGGCGCGAGGCGGGCGGCGGCGGGCGCAGCCCCGGCGGCAGGACCTGGCGGCCGTGCAGCATCGGGCCCACGAGGCGCACGCCGAGCACCCAGCGGTACGCGGCGATCGCGGCCACGTGCAGCGCCACCGCGGCCACCAGCGCCCACTCGATCGTGCTGTGCCAGGCGCTCATCCGGGCCACCATCGCGTTGGAGACCTTGACGGCGAGCGGTCCCTGCGTGGCGATCTCGTCGTCGGCGAAGAGGCCGGTGAGCGCCTGCGCGAGCACCAGCCCGAGGAGCACGAGGACCATCCAGCCGCCGAGCGGGTTGTGCCCCGCGACCGGCGCATGGCGCCGGGCGAGGAGCTGGCGGCCGTAGGCGAGGGCGGCGCGGGGACCGCGCACGAAGCGCGCGAAGCGCGACGTGCCCGGTCCCGCGAAGCCCCACGCCAGCCGGAAGAGCACCAGCGCCAGGACCGCGTAGCCGCTCCTCAGGTGCCAGGCCATCCACTCCCCGCCGAGCTGGCCCGTGGTGAAGGAGAAGACGACGAGCGCGGCGAGGCCCCAGTGGAAGATCCGGGTCGGGAGGTCCCAGACCCGGACCGCGGCGCCGGGCGCCGTCACTTCGACTTCGCGCGGTACTCGTCGTGGCAGGCCTTGCACGCCTTGCCGAGCGCCGCGACCTGGCTCTTCATCGCCGTCTCGCCCGAGCGCACCGCCTCGGGCATCTTCTGCGCCTCGTCCACCATCTTGTCCATCTTCGCGTCGAAGTCGGCGCGGTGCGTCCAGATCCCGGGCTTCGCGTGGGTGCCCTTCTGGGTGCCCTCGCCGAAGAAGTGGCGCGGCACCGTGGCGAGCAGCGCCACGAACTGCGCGTTGCGCTCGGCCTCGGCCGCGTTGAACGGCTTCTTGCCCTGGGACATGGCGTTCAGGCCGGCGAAATTCAGGCCGAGCAGGTCGTAGGCGGCCCTGCGATACTTGACCTGGTCCTCGGCCTTCATGTGCTGGGCGGCGGCGGGCACGGCGGTGGCCGCCAGGACGATGGCGGCGATCGCGGCTTTCTTCATCTCGGGATTTCCTCTCTTTGTCGGTTGTCGGTGCAGGGAAGACGGAGGGTACATGAGCGGCACACGCATCGAGAAGGACACCTTCGGCCCCATCGAAGTGCCGGCCGAGCGCCTCTGGGGCGCCCAGACGCAGCGTTCCCTGGAGCATTTCCGCATCTCCGGCGAGCGCATGCCCGCCGAGCTCCTCGAGGCGCTGGCGTGGGTCAAGCGCGCCTGCGCGGCCGTCAACGAATCCCTCGGGGGGCTAACAGCGCAGAAGGCCCGGGCCATCTCAACGGCCGCCGATGAAGTGCTCGCCGGGCGCTGGCCGGACGAGTTCCCCCTCGTGGTCTGGCAGACGGGCTCGGGCACCCAGACCAACATGAACATGAACGAGGTGCTCGCCAACCGGGCGAGCGAGCTGCTCGGCGGGCCGCGGGGGACGGGCCGGCTCGTGCATCCGAACGACGACGTGAACCGCGGCCAGTCCTCCAACGACGTCTTCCCCACCGCGATGCACGTGGCCGCGGTCTTGGCCCTGCGCCGCCGCCTGCTGCCCGCCCTCGAGCGCCTGCGCGCGACGCTCGCCGGGCGCGCCGAGGCGTTCCGGGACATCGTGAAGATCGGGCGCACGCACCTGCAGGACGCGACCCCGCTCACCCTGGGCCAGGAGTTCTCCGGCTACGTCTCGCAGCTCGACCACGCCCGCGCCCACCTGGAGGCGGCGTTGCCGCACCTCTCGGAGCTCGCCCTCGGCGGCACCGCCGTGGGCACCGGCCTCAACGCTCCGCCGGGCTTCGGCGAGCGCGTGGCCGCGGAGCTTTCCGCGCGCACCGGGTGCGAGTTCGTGACCGCGCCCAACAAGTTCGAGGCGCTCGCCACCCACGACGCGATGGTGCACGCGCACGGCGCGCTCAAGGGCCTGGCCGCCTCGCTCATGAAGATCGCCAACGACGTGCGCCTGCTCGCGAGCGGGCCGCGCTGCGGCATCGGCGAGATCTCGATCCCGGAGAACGAGCCGGGCAGCTCGATCATGCCGGGCAAGGTGAACCCCACGCAGTGCGAGGCGCTCACGATGGCCGCCTGCCAGGTGATGGGCAACGACGTGGCGGTCACCTTCGGCGGCGCCCAGGGACACCTCGAGCTCAACGTCTTCAAGCCGGTGATCGCTCACGCGTTCCTGCAGAGCGTGCGGCTGCTCGCCGACGGCATGGCGAGCTTCGAGGCGAACACGGCGCGCGGCATCGAGCCCGACCGCGAGCGCATCGCCGCGCTCCTGCACGGCTCGCTCATGCTGGTGACGGCGCTCGCCCCGCGCATCGGCTACGACCGCGCCGCGGAGATCGCGAAGAAGGCGCACCGCGAGGACACGGGCCTGCGCGAGGCGGCGGTGGCCCTCGGCTACGTGAGCGAGGCCCAGTACGACGAGTGGGTACGCCCCGAGCGCATGGTGGGCGGGGACGCGCCGGCGCCGTAGCGCTTCGGGTTTGGCACCTGGTCGGGCGGCGGGTCCCGCACCGGCTTCTCGGTGTTCGGATCCTCCACCGGCGGCGTCTGGTCCGGCGGGCTGGGCGGCGGCTGCAGCGGCGGCTTGGGCTGTGGCGGCGGCTCGTCGGGCGTCTGCGGTTCGGGTGGGGGGATATGCGCGTGGATTGCGTTCATGCCTCGATTCCGAGTCTGCGTTTCATGGGGGCCGTGAGCGACTGGCGCGTGCGCCGGAACGCCTTCCACGGATCGGTGTGCAGCCCGCGCAGGCGCCGGGCCACGTTGCCGGCGTGGTACGAGGCCGGCTTCATGCGCCCGCCGAGCTCGTCCCAGTGCAGCGGCGTGGACACCGGCGCACCCGTGCGTGCCCGTACCGAGTAGGCCGCGACGGTGGTGGCGCCGGGGGCGTTGCGCAGGTAGTCGATGAAGATGCGGCCGGGGCGCTCCTTCTTCGCGGCCTTCGCGGTGTAGCGCTCGGGGGCCTCGTGCGCGAGCGATTCGGCCAGGGTGCGCGAGAAGGTCCGCACCTCGTCCCATTCGTGGCGCGCGGACAGCGGCACGGCCACGTGCAGCCCCTTGCCCCCGGAAGTCTTGACGAACGCGGCGAGTCCCAGGTCCTCGAGCCGCGCCCGGACCTCGCGCGCGGCGGCCATCACCTCGCGCCACGGCACCTGCGGGTCGGGATCGAGGTCGAAGACCATCCGGTCGGGGCGGCCGAGGTCGCGCGTCGTGGCACCCCACGGATGCAGCTCGATCACGCCGCGCTGCACCAGTCCCACGACCGCCGCGGCCGAGTTCGCCACGGCGTACGTGCCCTCGCCGCCGCGCTCGGGGACCGCCGCCCGCCCGATCTCGTCCGGCCACGTCGCGTCGATGTGCTTCTGGAAGAAGCAGCCCTCGCCGGGGCCCTGCGGGCAGCGCACGAGCGACAGGGGCCGGTCGCGCAGGTCGGGCAGCAGCCATTCCGCGATGGCCTCGTAATAGCGTGCGAGGGCACCCTTGGTGATGCCGAGCGTGTCGAAGAGGACGCGGTCGGGGTGGCTCACGGCCACCCCCGCCACGACGAGGCGATCGCCGGCCGGGGAAGCGCTCATCGGTCCTTCCGGGAAGCGGGCGCGCCGCCGCGCACGTCAATGGCGCACCGTGGCGTCGCCGGGCAGGATCACCCGCACGGGGCCGGGCAGCGGGCGGGGCGCCACCCGCACCGCCCGGTGCGGCAGCGAGGCGGGCTTGCGCAGGCAATAGGCGAGCAGGGCCGCGAGCGCGGCCAGGGCGGCGAGGGATCCGGCTCTCATGGCCTGGCACTCAGGCGGCGCGCCGATGGTGCGCGCCGGCGCGATGCGTGGTGGCCTTGCGCCGCGAGCGCGCGGCGGCGCGCTTGGCCGGCGCCCGGCCGCGGCGCTGCGCGGGCCGCTCCCCGGCGGCCTCGCCTCCCTTGCGCGCCTTCAGGCTGCGCTCGAGGAGCGCGGCGAAGTCGATCACCTCGGCCTCGCGCGCGGGACGCTTCGCGGGCGCCTCCTTCACGTGGCCCGCGGCCTTCTCCTCGATCATCTTCATGAGGTCGTCGCGGTACGTGTCGTGGTACTGCGCGGGATCCCACCGCATGGCCATGTCCTCGATCAGGCGCTCGGCCATCCGGAGCTCGTTGGCCTGCACCTTGGCCTGCTTGAGGTCGTGCGGCACCTCGATGTCCGCCGCGTCGCGAAGCTCGTCGCGGTAGCGCAGCGTGTTGAGCACCAGCATGTCCCCGTTCGGGTAGAGCGCGGCGAGGTGCTGCCGGGTGCGGATCACCACGTTCGCCACGGCCACCTTCCCGGTGCGCTCGAGGGTCTCGCGCAGCAGCACGTAGCCCTTGTCGCCGTGCTTGCCGGGCGCGGTGTAGTAGGGCGCCTCGAAGTAGTAGGCGGGAATGTCCGCCGCGTCGACGAAGCCCACGATGTCGACCGTCTGGGTGGCCTCGACGTTCGCGCGCCGGAAGTCCTCCTTGTCGAGCGTGACCCAGCGGCCCTCGTCGACCTCGTAGCCCTTCACGATCTGCTCGTACGGCACCTCCTCGCCGGTGCCCTTGTTGTAGCGCTTGTAGCCCACGGGCTGCAGGTCGCGGCGATCGAGCATGCTGAAGCTGAGCTCGTCGCGCTGCTCGGCGGGATAGAGCGAGATCGGCACATGGACGAGGCCGAAGCGGATGGCGCCTTTCCAGAGTTCGCGCGGCACGGTGGTTCCTCGGGCTGGATCCCGTTGGATCGCGCCCCGGGCCGCATGTTTCCCGGCGGCGGCCCCCCCGGGCGCGCGCCGCGGCGTTTTCCGACGGCGGCCCGGGGCCGCGTCGGACGGCCGAGGGAGCCCGATACCGGTGGCGGTAAGCGCTACCGCTGGCACCTAGAAGAACGGCGCCGATTCGGACCAGTAGGGGCGGGCGCCGTAGTAGGCGTGGATGCCGCGCGCCCAGTCGCGATCGGCCATCGCCGGCCAGTGCTCCGGGTCGAAGCCCGGGGCTTCGCGCATCCGCTCGCGGTCGGCCTGCAGCACGAAGCAGTGGCGGTCCGCGTCCAGGGTGAGCGCGTTCCAGGGGATGGCGAAGAGCCTGCGCCCGGCGCCGAGGCCGCGCCGGAAGGCCATCACCGCGTAGGCGACGCAGCCGGCCTGCACGTCGATCATGATCTCGGCGATCGTGCCCAGCTCCTCGCCCTGTGGATCGATCACCGCGTCGCCCTCGAGCGTGTCCGCGGCCATGACCCCCGGGCCCGGTCCGCTCTCGTTTTCCTCGCCGCCGACGCGCCGCGCGCCGCCGGCGGAGGAGGGCATCGTGGGTTCCATCGCGCGCTGCCGCTAGCGCTCGCCGCGCCGCGTCGTCTTGTGGATCGCGTCGCGCGCGCCTTGGGATTCGTGGGTGCCGCCCGGGCCGAGGGGGTCCGTGCGATCCGGCTCCTCGTGCTCGCGCGTGTGCTCCTGGTCCCGCGCGTTCGGGTGGTCGGTCCGGCGATCGTTCGGGTTCGGGCTCGGCTTCGGATTCGGGTTCGGATTCGGGTTCGGATTCGGGTTCGGATTCGGGTTCGGCATCGCGGCCTCCTCGGGGAACGCCCTTTCCTCGCAACAACCGTGCCGATCACATGCGCATGCCGCGCGCCACGCTGGCGATCACGATCAGGAGCTCCGCGGCGGCCACCGGCTTCGTGAGGTGCATCTGGAAGCCTTCCGACAGGGCCCGGATGCGGTCCTCGCGCTGGGTGAACGCGGACAGGGCCACGGCGGGGCGGCGCGCGCGCCCCGGGCGGGCCGCCTCCCAGGCGCGGATGCGCTTGAGCGTGGCGTAGCCGTCCTCGCCCGGCATCGCGATGTCGCACACGACCACTTCCGGCCGCTCGTCGGCGAGGGCGAGGTGGGCCATCGCCTCCTCGCAGGAGCCGGCGAGGGTGACCTCCGCGCCCGCCTGGCGCAGCAGGGCCCCCAGGGACTCGCGCGCCTCGCGCTGGTCGTCGATGAGGAGCACGCCGATGCCCGCGAGCGAGGGCAGGGTCGAGGCGGCTTCCTCGCCGCGGGCGGGCCGCGCGAGCGCCACGCGCGCTCCGGAGTCGCGCCGCAGCGGGAGGTGGACGCGGAACGTGGCGCCGCGGTCCACGCCCTCGCTCTCGCAGGTGACGTAGCCGCCGTGCAGCTGCGCCAGGCGCTGCACGAGGGCCAGGCCCAGGCCGAGCCCGTCCTGCTTGCGGCTGCTCGACCCCGCCTCGGCCTGGCGGAAGGGGTCGAAGAGGTAGGGGATGAACTCCGGGGGGATGCCGGCGCCGTTGTCGCGCACCGAGATGCACGCCATGTCGCCCTGGGGCTCGGCCGAGACCCAGATGCCGCCGCCGGGCGGGGTGAACTTAATCGCGTTGTTGAGGAGGTTCACCAGGATCTGGCGCACGCGGTCGGGGTCGCCGTGGACCTCGCAGTCGCCGATCGCGTAGTCGGTCACGATGCGCAGGTCCTTCTCGTGGGCGGCCGCGCGCAGGCTCTCGACCGCGTCGGCGAGCACCGGCAGCAGCGGCATCGGCTGCTTGGCCAGTCCCAGGTTGCCGCTCATGGCGCGCGTCACGTCGAGCAGGTCGTCGATCAGCCGCACCTGGTGCTCGACGCCGACCATGATGCCCGCGAGCGCCCGGCGCACCGCCGGGTCGGCCTCGCGCAGCTGGTTCTCGAGCACGTGGGTCCAGCTCTTGATCCCGTTGAGGGGCGAGCGCAGCTCGTGGGAGACGATGGCGAGGAACTGGTCGCGGGCGAGCGTGGCCGACTCCGCGTGGGCGCGCGCGCTGCGCTCGCGGGCGAGGATCTCCTCGCGCCGCTCCTCCTCACGGGCGCGCACGGTCTCGTCGTAGATGATCGCGAGCACCGCCTCGACCGCGCCGCCCACCCCCCGCTCGGGGATCGCGCGTCCGCAGTAGTGGCGCCGCTGCCCGCGCGCCCGGGCCTGGAACTGCAGCCGTTCCTCCACGCCCGTCTCGAAGGCGCGCGCCACCGCGCCGAAGAGCGCGCCCTCGACCTCGCGGGCGAGCGGGGTCTCGCCGCGGCGCCTGCCGATCAGCGCGCCGGGCCCGGCGCCCAGCGCGTGCTCGGCGGCGCGGTTCACGTAGAGGCAGCGCAGCTCGCGGTCGAAGCGCACGATCACGTCGGGGATGTTCTCGGCGAGGGTCTTGAAGTCCTCCTCGCGCTTGCGCGCCGCCTGCTCGGCGCGCATGCGGTCCGTGATGTCCACGCACGAGCCCACGAACCCGCCGACGCTGCCCCCGGAGACGACGGGAACGCCCTTCGTGAGGAGCCACCGGAACTCCCCGTCGCGGCGGCGCAGCCGGAACTCGAGCTCGAAGGGGCGTGCGGCGGAGAACGCCTGCGTGTACGCCGCGATGCAGCGCACGCGGTCCTCGGGATGGACGCCCGCGGTCCAGCCATGGCCGAGCTCTTCCTCGACCGGGCGGCCGGTGAACTCGAGCCAGGGAACGTTGAAGTACACGCAGCGCCGGTCGGTGCCCGCGACCCAGATCATCACCGGCGCACAATCGGCCATGAGCCGGAAGTGGTCGGCGGATGCGTCCCTCTGGCGCGCCCGCGGGGCCCCGGGGGCCGGCGCGGGGCGCGCGCTCATGTCGCGCGCGAGGCCCCGCCCATGCCGTTGCGGCTGTGCTCCTCGCGCACCCCGTACTCGCGCAGCCGGTTGTACAGCGTCTTCGTGCAGATGCCCAGCATCTCGGCGGTGCGCTTGCGCTCGCCGCCGCAATGCTCGAGCGTCGACAGGATGAGCTCGCGCGCCACGACCGACAGCGGGGTGCCGAGGGGCACCGTGATCGAGGGCGTGGAGGGCGAGGCGGATGCGCCGCGGATCGGCCCGGGCTCGGCGTCGAGCGTGGGCCCTTCGAGTCCTTCTTCTCCGGCCATGATGAACACCCTATGGATGTAGTTTTTCAGCTCCCGCACGTTGCCGGGCCAGGGGTACTGCTTCATCCGGGCGATCGCGCCCGGGGCGAACTTCTTGCGCGTGCCGCACGCCTCGTTCATCTCGGCGAGGAAGTGGTGGGCGATGAGCTCGATGTCGTCGCCGCGCGCGCGCAGCGGCGCGATCTCGAGCGGGAAGACGTTGAGGCGGTGGTAGAGGTCCTCGCGCAGCTTGCCCGCGCGCACGGCCTCGCGCGGGTCGCGGTTGGTCGCGGCGATGATCCGCACGTCGGTCGCGACTGCGCGCGTGGTGCCGATGCGCATGAGGGTGCCGGTCTCGAGCACGCGCAGCAGCTTCACCTGCAGCTCGAGCGGCATCTCGGTGATCTCGTCGAGGAAGAGCGTGCCCCCGTCGGCCTGCTCGAAGTAGCCCTTGTGCTGGCGGTCCGCGCCGGTGTAGCTGCCGCGCTCGTGGCCGAACATCTCGTTCTCGATGAGGTTGGCCGAGATGGCGCCGCAGTTGATGGCGAGGAAGGGCTGCTTGCGCCGACGCGACAGGTCGTGGATGGTGCGCGCCACGATCTCCTTTCCGGTGCCGCTCTCGCCCATGAGGAGCACGGTGGCCTCGGTCGGGGCCACGCGGGCGATCTTGTCGTAGACCTCCTGCATCGGCGGCGAGCGCCCGACCAGGCGCCCGAAGCGGCCCAACCGGCGCAGCTCCTCGCGCAGCGCCCCGATCTCCGCGCGCAGCTCGCCGCTCTTCGGCACGCGCGAGAGCACCGCCTTCAGGCGCTGGAGGTTGACCGGCTTGGTGAGGTAGTCGGAGGCCCCGAGCCGCAGCGCATCGACCGCGCTCTCGACGCTCGCGTGCCCGGTGATGAGGATCGTCTCGATGGACGAGCGGTCCTCGAGATCCTCGAACAGGTCCATGCCGCTGCCGTCGGGCAGCCGCAGGTCCATCAGCACGACGTCCGGGCGCTGGCGCACGAGCTGGATGCGAGCCTCGGCCACGCTGCCGGCCACCGCCGTGGTGAATCCTTCCGCCGTGGCGAGCGCCGCGAGGGCCTCGCGCGTGTTCTCGTCGTCGTCGACGATGAGGACGTGGGACATAGGTAGATAGCTCCGCCGGATCGGGTTGCGGCCGTCGATCGAGGAAAGAAAGACGCGCCGCCCCACGAAGTTTTTTCATGTTGAACCGGACCGCGGCCGAAGGCTGTCGGCAGAGTCCTACACCCCATCGGCGGGGGCCGACAGGATCGGCGCCGGCGGCCGGCGCTAGGGAGGCAGCCCGTAGAAGTCGTGTATGCGGGCGGCCCAGGCCGGATCGCCCATCGCGGGCCAATGCTGCCGGTCGAATCCGGGGGCCCGGTCGAAGCGGTCCCGCGCGACGGGCAGCACGAAGCAGCGGTGCTGCGCGTCGAGGGTGAGGGCGCGCCACGGGATCGCGAAGAGGCGCTCGCCGATGCCGAACACGCCGCCGTGCGCGAGCACCGCGTAGGCGACCCGGCCGCTCGCCACGTCGATCATGATGTGCTCGAGCCGGCCCAGCTCGTCCCCGCGGTCGTTCACCACGATGTCCGCCTCGAGCGACGAGCACGCCATCACGAAGGGGCCCGGTCCGTTCGCGCGATTCCCGCCGCCCACGATCGCCGCGCCGCCGCCGGTGGAGGAGGGTGGCGGCGGGGTCTGCCCGGGGAAGAGGCGGCCCATGGCGCTACTGCTCGGGCACCGAGAGGTGGTCGTCGACGCGCATCACGCCATCGGCCCGGCCGGCGAGCGTCACGGCCGCCGCGGCCTGCTCCTGGCTGCGCACGCTGCCGGTGAGCGAGACCACGCCCTCGTGCACGTTCACCGAGACGTCGGCGCCGCGCAGCCGCGGGTCCCCGGCGAGGCGATCGCGGGCGGCGCTGGCGATCGCCTGATCGCGCGCGTGCCCGCTGGTGAGCGCGTTCACGGCGGCGCGGTCCTGCACGTCGCGCGCGGCGGCCTCGGCGGCGGGCGACGGCGGCGCGCCCGGTGGCTGGGCAGGGACCGGGGTTGCGACCCCGAGCAGCGCCGCCGTTGCGAGTCCCGTGATCATCGATGCATGCCTCATCCGCCGCGCCCCTCGTCTTCGGGCGCGCCCTTGCGCCGCCGCACGCGCTCCGCGGACGGCGTATCGCGCGCGGTGTCGAGCGACGCATCGGGCTGCGGCAGCAGGGAATCCGACTGCCGGTTCCCCCCGCTCTGCGCCGGCTGCTGCAGCCGCTTGCGCGCCTCGCGCGCCTGGCGCGCGTCCATCGATCCGCGTGACATGCATCCTCCTCGTTGCTGTGCAGGCACACGCCGTGCAATGGGTGTGCCACGACCGCATTGCCGGGGCCACGGCGGGGCGCAGCCGCGACGGGCCCGCCATGTGCCCCGACGGCGCAAAGCGGGGCCAGGCACAGGGCGAAGCGCGGGCGCCTGCAGGGCAGGCGGCGCTTCACGCGAGCGCATGCCCCCCTGCGAGCCTCGGCTCGGATGCGGCTGGGGATCGGCCGGCTCAGCCGGAAACGTCGTCGGGTGCTCCGGACGCACGCGGTCCGGGTTGGGTTCGCTCCCCGGAAGCGGCGGCGGCCTGGGCGATGGGACCGGCGGCGGACGGTCGGGATCGCGCTCGTGCGCCATGCACTAGCGCGACCCGGCCTTGCCGCCCTCCACGGGCTGGATGCTGGTCCCGCCGCTGCCCGGGGTCACCGGTTGCGCATTCGGGCCGCCCGGCGCGACCGCGGCAGCCGAGGTGCCCGAGGCCGGGACCGCCGTGGACGACTCGGCGCGCTGCGCGTCGCCGGCAGGCGCGTTGGCCATGCCGACGGCCGCGCTCTGGCCGGAGTTGTTGTACTCCGAGTCCGTCACCGGCGGCCGGTTGCACCCGGCGAGGGCCGCCGCCACTGCGGCGGCGGCCACCAGACGAACCCCCGTGTCGATCGAGGGATATCGCATCATTGCGACTTCGTCTGGTCCTGCGTCCCGGCGGTGGCGCTCGAGGTGCTGCCGCTCGTGCCGGCGGCCTGGCCGCTGGTGCCCGTCGAGCCGCTCGTGCCACCCATGTTCGACGTGTCGCCGCCCGCCGTGCCGCTCATGGAACTGGAGGAGCTCGACGAGCCGGGGGTGGTCGACGGCGGCGGCGTGGTCGACGACGACGACGACGAGGACGTGCTCGGCATGGTGCTTTCGTTGGTGGTCGCCCCGCCCGCCGTGCTGGCGGGCGGCGGCGTGGTCACGGTCGTGCTGCTGGAGCTGCTGGCCGGGGGCGTGGCCGCGTTGTCGCCCACGTTGTTGTCGCGCCCGCATCCGGTCAGCCCGGCGGTAGCGAGGGCGAGGACGGCGACGGCTGGAAGGATCTTGTTCATGAATTCTCCGGTTCGGTTGTGGATGAAAGCGCATGGGGCCATGCGTCTGCAGCCAGATGGGAACGCACAAGCCGTGCCAAGCCGCGCGCGGGGCAGAGCGCCCATGCGGGCGGCCCGAAAGCGGGTTTTTTTTCGGCCTGCCGGGAAATTCTTACTCCCAGTCCCACCCCCGCAGGTAGGGACCGCCTGTCCCCGCCGGGCCTATCGTGTCGGAGTCGGCCGACAGCCCGCCGCACATGTCGGGACGAAGATGGGCGAAAGCGGCTGCCCCCACAGGCGCACACGGAGCCTCCCATGAAAGGAACGCTGTCGCTGCTTGCCGTGCTCCTCGCGGCCACCCAGGGTGCCCTGGCCAGCAGCAGCGTCGGCTCCGGTCCGGCCTCCGGCTCCGCGAGCGCGAGCCTCGACCTTCGCATCGAGATCCCCCCGGTGCTGCGGCTCTCCGCGCTGGGCCAGCCGGCCTACGTCCAAGTGACCGCAGCGGACGTCGCCGCGGGCGAGGTGGTGGTGGACGGCGCGCGGCTGGACGCGGTCGCCAACGACCCGCGAGGCTTCCAGATCGTCGCGGAGGTCCACGGGCCGTTCACGGCAGCGACCATCGAGGGGCTTCCTGCGCCCGTCCGTGCCGGCGCCAGCCAGACCACGCGCGTGCCGATGCCCTCGATGGTCGGACGCACTCGGCCTGCTCCGTTTGCCGTGCGCTATCGGCTGCAGCTGCGGGAGGGCACCGCCCCCGGGCGCTACGACTGGCCGGTGGCGCTCACCATCCAGAATCCCTGACGGGACGCTTGCTGCGCCGCGGGTCGGCCCCTGGGGGCCTGGACCCGTGCGAGGGGGAGGCCGCGATGCGGCCTCCCCCGTTAAGTTGACATAATACAAATTATGCGACATTCGGGCGCACGCCCGGGCGGGACCGCCTAGGCCTCCCGCAGGATCGCCTCGACCTCGTCCACGTCCACCGGCTTGACCAGATGCCGGTCGAAGCCGGCCTCCCGAGCGCGCCGCCGGTCGTCGTCCTTGCCCCAGCCGGTCACCGCCACCAGCCGGCAGCGCGCGGTGCGCGGGTCCTCGCGCAGCCGGCGTGCCAGCTCGTAGCCGTGCACCTTGGGCATCCCGATGTCGAGCAGCGCCACGTCGGGGTCGAGCTCGCGCGCGGCCTGCAGCGCCTCGGCCCCGTCGTGCGCCACCCGCACGTCGTAGCCGCGCATCGCGAGCGCGTCGGCGAGGCTGCGCGCGAAGTCCACGTTGTCGTCGGCCAGCAGGATGCGGCGCGCCGCGGCGTTGCCGGGCTGCGGCGCTTCCGGATCGGCGTTCGCCACGGCATGGCCCGACAGCGGCAGCCGCACCGTGAACTCGCTGCCCTTGCCGAGGCCCTCGCTGTACACGGTGACGGTGCCCTCGTGCAGGGCGACCAGGCGGCGCGCGAGCGACAGGCCGACGCCCAGTCCCGCCTGGGCCCGGGTGAGCGAGCGGTCGACCTGCACGAACATGTCGAAGATCGCCGCGATCCCCTGCGTATCGAGCCCGAGGCCGGTGTCGCGCACGCGCACCACCGCGTGCCCGCCCTCCTCCGCGGCCTCGAGCCACACGCGCCCGCCGGGTTCCATGTACTTGCCGGCGTTGTGCAGCAGGTTGCCGAAGACCTGCGCGAGGCGGGTGCGGTCGCCGTCGACCGCGATGGGCGCCTGCGCCACGTGCACCTCGAGCGCCTGCCCGCGCTGCTCGAGGAAGGGGCGCACGGTCTCCACCGCGTCCTGGAGCGCGTCCTGCAGCCGCATCGGCGCACGGTGCACGGCGAGCTTGCCGGTCGTGATGCGCGAGACGTCGAGGAGGTCGTCCACCAGCCGCACCATCTGGCGCAGCTGCCGGTCCATCATCTCGAGGGCCTTGTCGCTCATCGCGGGGTCGTCGCGGGCGCGGCGCAGCAGCTCCAGGGCGTTGCGCAGGGGGGCGAGCGGGTTGCGCAGCTCGTGGGCGAGGGTGGCGAGGAACTCGTCCTTGCGCCGGTCGGCCTCCCGCAGCGCCTCGGCGCGGCGCCCGGCCTCGGCGAGCATCCCGTTGAACGCGTCGACGAGCTCGCCGATCTCGTCATCGGAGGTCTTGCGCGCCCGCAGGCCGTAGTCGCGCCGCTTCATCACCTCCCGCGCCACCCGTGCGACCTCGAGGATCGGCGCGGTCACGCCCTGCTGCAGCCAGCCGGAGAGCACCGCAGCGAGCGCGAGGCTCGCCACCATCACCACGCCCAGGATCGCCAGGTAGTCGAGCAGGCGCTCCCACGGCAGGTAGCTCGCGCGCAGATAGACGGTCCCCAGCGGCTCGCCGGCCTCGACCACGTGGTGAAAGACCACGAGCCGGTCGTCTTCGACGTGGTAGCCGTCGGGCTCGGGCCGGGGCGGGAACTTGGGGGCCGCGGTGCCGGGCCGGACGTAGGTCGCGAAGAGCTCGCCGTCGGCCGTGTAGAGCGCGGCGGCGAGGACCTGGGGGCGCACCTGGATGAGCTTCAGGTCCTTGGCCGCGGTGGGGCGGTCGTTGAACGAGAGGGCGGGCGCGCTCGCCCGGGCCAGGATCTCGGCCTGAAGCTCGAGGTCGGTCGTCCACTGCCGCTCGTAGGCCCGCAGGTCGTAGATCACCAGGCCGATGGCGCTGAGGACGAGCGCGGAGATCGTCGTGCCCAGCACCAGGAGCATCACCTTGCGGCGCACCGAGGTCTTCAGCCGGCGCAGCATCAGTTCGCCCCCTGCACCACGCGGCGGGCCACCGCGAGCAGGCGCGCGCTGATGCGATGCCCGCTCCTCGCGGCCGCCGGCGTGGAGACCTCGAAGCCCACGTGGTCGTCGGAGAGCACGAAATTGATGGCGCTGCCGGCTTCCAGGCCGCCGTCGACCTCGCTCACCACGAGCGCACCCTGGCGCTGGGCGGCCCGGACCACGGCAGGCAGCGCGTCCGCCGCGTCGCGTCCCACGAAAAGCATGTTCACCCCCGCGACGCTGTCGTCGGCGCCCAGGGACCGCACCTCCACGGGGTGGCTACCCACGCGCCGCCCGGCCGTGATGCGGTCCAGCGCCTGCACCATGTCGGGCGCGTCGAGCACGCCGATCACGAAGGGCGTATCGGGGGAAGCGAAGGAAGCGGCGGGCCAGTCGACGTAGGCGGCGAACTTGTAGAGGAAGGCGGCCTTGACGCCCGCCTCGCTGGCCTCCAGGCGCTCGGCGCGCGCGGACAGCGCCGCGAGCAGCAGCACGGCGAAGGCCAGGAACCGCACCGGATGCGCGGTCACCCGCGGGATGGGGTCGGGTCCGGGAGGAGCGAGGGCGCGCGCGCGGGGACCGGGTCCCGGGCGCGGGATCCCATGACGGGGAAGGCTGGCCATGTCCGGGTTCGCATCCTCACGCCGGCAATGATACGCCGCGCGGTCGCGGCCCCCGTCGGACGGGCGATTCAGCGGAAATCGTGGCTGGCCGGGGCGAGGCGTCCCAGCAGCGGGCTCAGGTCCTCGAGCTCGCGCGCGAGGACGTGGACGACGAGGCCCTCCTTCTGGACTTGGCCGCGCACTGCGAGCAGGCGCGCCCCGAGGAGCTCCCGCCGGCGGCGCTCCGCGAGGTCGCTCCAGACGACCAGGTTCACGTACCCGGTCTCGTCCTCGAGGGTGACGAAGATGACGCCGCTCGCGGTGGCCGGGCGCTGGCGGCAGGTGACGATGCCGGCCGCGCGGATCGTCTGGCCGTGGCGGGCGGCCATCACCTGCTCGGCGCTGGCGATGCGCCGGCGGGCGAGCCGCTCGCGCAGCAGGGCGAGGGGATGGCGGCGCAGGGTGAGCCCGAGCGCGGCATAGTCGGCCGCGATCTCCTCGCCCTCGCGAGGGGCGGCGAGTGCCGGGGCGGCCTCCGGCGCGGCGGGCAGCGCGAGGCGGGTGGGCGCGTCCACCGCGAGGGTCTCCCAGAGCGCCGCGCGCCGGTGGCCCGCGAGGCCCGCCAGCGCGTCGGCCGCGGCGAGCGCGGCGAGGTCGCCGCGGTCGAGGGCGGCGCGGCGGGCGAGGTCCTCGGTCGAGGCGAAAGGGGCGGCGGCGCGGGCGGCCACGATGCGCGCGGCCGCCTGGGCCTTGAGCCCCTTCACGAGGCCCAGGCCGAGGCGCAGGGAGGGTTGCCGGCGACCCTCTCCCCGGCCCTCCCCCAAGGGGGAGGGAGCGATGGTTCCCCGGCCCTCCCCCAAGGGGGAGGGAGCGATGGTTCCCCGGCCCTCCCCCAAGGGGGAGGGAGCGATGGTTCCCCGGCCCTGCCCCAAGGGGGAGGGAGGGACGTAACCCCCGCCGTGCTCCAGGTCGACTCGCTCCAGGGTGCTGTCGATGTCGCTCGCCCCCACGTCCGCCGGCCGCACCGCGACGCCGTGGCGCCGGGCGTCCTGCACGATCGCCGAGACCGAGTAGAAGCCGAGGGGCTGGCTGTTCAGCAGCGCGCAGGCGAAGGCCGCCGGCTCGTGGCACTTCAACCAGCACGAAACGTATACGAGGAGCGCGAAGCTCGCCGCGTGCGACTCGGGGAAGCCGTACTCGCCGAAGCCCTGGATCTGCTGGAAGATCTGCCCGGCGAACTCGCGCGGGTAGCCGCGCTCGAGCATGCCGCCCACGAGCCGGTCGCGGAAGGGCTCGATGCCGCCGCGGCGCTTCCACGACGCCATGGCGCGGCGCAGGCGGTCGGCCTCCCCGGCGGTGAAGCCCGCGGCCACCACCGCGAGCTGCATCACCTGCTCCTGGAAGATCGACACCCCCATCGTGCGCTCGAGCACGCGCTTCACCTCCTCGCTCGCGTAGGTCACGGGCTCCTTGCCCTCGCGCCGCCGCAGGTACGGATGCACCATGCCGCCCACGATCGGGCCGGGGCGCACGATCGCCACCTCGATGACGAGGTCGTAGAAGCACGCCGGCTTGAGACGGGGCAGCATCGACATCTGCGCGCGCGACTCGATCTGGAAGACGCCGATCGTGTCGGCGCGCTGGATCATCTCGTAGACCTGCGGGTCCTCGGCAGGGATCGAGGACATCGTGAGCGACCCACCCTCCTCCCGGGAGGCGGAACCATCGCTCCCTTCCCCTTGGGGGAGGGCCGGGGAGAGGGTCCGGTATCCATTCACCAGGTCGATCGCCCGGCGGATGCACGTGAGCATTCCCAGCCCGAGCACGTCCACCTTGAGCAGGCCCAGCGCGTCGAGGTCGTCCTTGTCCCACTGGATCACGGTGCGGTCGGGCATCGCGGCGTTCTCGACCGGCACCAGGCGCGACAGGCGCCGGTTGTCGATCACGAAGCCGCCCGGATGCTGCGACAGGTGGCGCGGGAAGCCGATGAGCTCCTGGGTGAGCGCGATCACCTGCTCGACCACGCGGTTCGCGAGGTCGAAGCCCGCTTCGGCGAGGCGCCGGGTCATGGCCGCGCGGTTGTCCCACCAGGACATCGACTTGGCCAGCAGGTCCACCTGGTCGAGCGAGAGCCCGAGGGCCTTGCCCACGTCGCGCAGCGCGCTCTTGGGCCGGTAGGTGATGACGACCGCCGCGATCGCCGCGCGCTCGCGCCCGTACTTGCCGTAGATGTACTGGATCACCTCCTCGCGCCGCTGGTGCTCGAAGTCCACGTCGATGTCGGGCGGCTCGTTGCGCTCCTTCGAGATGAAGCGCTCGAAGAGCACCGACATGCGGCCCGGGTCGACCTCGGTGATGCCGAGGCAGTAGCAGACCGCGGAGTTGGCGGCCGAGCCGCGGCCCTGGCAGAGGATGCCCTGCGAGCGCGCGAAGGCCACGATGTCGTGCACCGTGAGGAAGAAGGGCTCGTAGTCGAGCTCGGCGATGAGGGCGAGCTCGTGCTCGACCGTCTCGACGACCGCGGGGGGCGCGCCGCGCGGGTAGCGGCGGGCGAGCCCTTCGAGCGTGAGCGCGCGCAGGTGCGCCGTGGGCGTGGCACCCGGCGGCACCAGCTCCTCGGGATACTCGTAGCGGATCTCGGCGAGCGAGAACGTGCAGCGGCTCGCGATGTCGAGCGAGGCGGCGAGCAGGCGGGGCGGGTGGATCGCGGCGATGCGCCCGATCGCGCGCAGGCAGCGCTCGCCGTTGGGGTGCAGGCGCCGGCCCATCTGCGCGAGGGGGCGAGCGGCCCGGATCGCGCTCATCACGTCCTGCAGCTTGCGCCGCTCGCGCACGTGCATGTGCACGTCGCCCGCGGCCACGCACCCGATGCCGATGCGCCGCCCGAGCGCCTCGAGCGCCTCGCGCCGCGCCGCATCGTCCGCCGCCCGCAAGGCCTCGATCGCGATCCAGGCGCGGCCCGGGAAGCGCTGCGCGACCCACGCGGCCTCGTCCTCGGCGCGCGAGGCGCGCTCGGCGCCCTCCCCGCTGCCTTGCGCCGTCGCGGCAAACGGCACCCAGAGCGCGAGCAGTCCGTCGGTGCAGGCGGGGAAGTCCGCACGCGCGAGCCGGTACGCGCCCTTGGGCGCGGCGCGCCGCGCCGTGGTGATGAGCGCGCAGAGGCGCTCGTAGCCGGCGAGGTCCGCGGCGAGCAGCACGAGCTTCGTCCCGCACACGAGCGTGAGCTCGCAGCCCACGACGAGCTTGAGCCCCGCGTCCTTCGCCGCGAGATGCGCGCGCACGGCCCCCGCCACCGAGCATTCGTCGGTGATCGCGAGCGCGTCGTAGCCGAGCTCGGCGGCCCGGTGCACCAGCTCCTCGGGATCCGAGGCCCCGCGCAGGAAGCTGTAGTTGCTGAGGCAGTGCAGCTCCGCGTAGCCGGGGATCATGCGAACACCCCGTGCAGGTACCAGGCGCCCGGGTCGAGGTGGTCGCGGAAGATCCAGTACGTTTCCCCGCGCGCGTTGCCGGCCACGTAGTAGTCGCGCCGCACCTCGTGCCCGTCCCACCATCCCGCCTCGATGCGCTCGGGCCCGGCGCGCAGCGCGAGCGCCCCCTGCAGTCGCGGGCGTCCCGCCTCGGTCACCAGCCGCTGCGGCCGCGCCAGCAGCCACGCCGGCCGCGGCGAAAATCGGGGACAGACCCCGTTTTCCACCCGGCGGGACGCCGCACGCTCCCGCGGAAAGCCCTGGCTGTCGCCGATTTTCCAGTCGCGCTCCGGGCGGTGGTCGTCGCCCAAGGCGATCGCGAAGACGCGCTCGCGGCCGAGGCGCGCGGCGAGGCGCTCGACCAGCCGCTCGGCATCGAGGGCCTGCTCGCGCTCGCCGGGCAGCCAGGTGCCGGCGCGGGGGGCGTGGGGCAGGAGGACGTCGGCGCGCAGCTCGAGCGCGACGGTGGGCGCGGCGAGCGCGAGGCGGGCGAGCTTCTCGCGGGCGAGGGCGAGGATGAAGGGCGGCTCCCGCTCGGGCTCGGCGAACGCGAAGTCCACGCGCGTGCGCGCCTTGCGCGCGTGCTCGAGGACGAGCACCAGCCGCTGCACCCCCGCGCCGCGCGCGCGCAGGCCGCCCTCCATCTCGGCGAGCATGCGCTTGAGCGGGAACACGAGTGCCTCCACGCCCTCGGCCTCGGCGGGCAGCTCGAGGCGCGTGCGCAACCGCGGCGGCGGTTGGTACGGCACGCGCGGATCGGGCGCCGCGCCGAGCAGCCGGTCGAGCGCGGCCGCGGCCGCCGGACCGAACCGCCGGGCGATGCCCGACGCCGGCAGCGCGAGCAGGTCGCGCAGGCGCAGCACGCCGAGGTCGGCCAGGCGCGCGAGGCTCTCCCCGGGCCACTCGAGGAGGAAGAGCGGCAGGTCGGCGAGCCGCTCGCGCAGCCGCGCCGGCTCGAGGCAGGCGCGGGCGGGCAGCCCCTGCGAGCGGGCCCGGGCGAGCAGCGCGGCGGCGAGCGGGGTGGGAGCGATGCCGAGGTGCGCATGGAAGCCGAGCGCGCGCACGCCCTCGCGGATCGCCCCCGCGATGCGGCCGTGGCCGCCGAAAAGCCGCAGGCTGGCCCCGACCTCGAGCACCAGCCCCCGGGGCTCCACGCTCACCATCGGCGTGAACTGTCCGGCCCAGCCGGCGAGCCGCTCGAGCGCCTCGCGCTCGGCCGGGGCGTCGCGGGGCAGCACGCGCAGCTCGCCGGCGAGCGCCTTCGCCGCGGCCACCGCCTGCCCCTCGCGCACGCCCGCCGCGCGCGCCGCGGCGTTGGCGCAGGCGACCACCGGCCGCTGCGCGGGTCCTTCGGCGATCGCGAGGGGGGCGGCGAGCGCGCCCCCCCGCTCGGCCAACTGCAGCGGCAGCGCGGGCAGCTCGAGGGCGACCCAGAGCATGGCCTCGCGTTCCTAGGCGGCGGCCTGGGGCGTGTCGGCGCGGCGCGGCGCGGCGAAAAGCGGAAGGAGGACCTGCGGCTGCGGCGTCCTGGCGCCCGCGGCACGCCATCCGGCCTCGACGGGGATCGCCTTCGCGAGGGGCGGTCCGCGGCGCTTCGGGATGCGTAGGTGCAGCCCGCCGGCCTCCGGCACGAGCACCACGCGCAGGTGCGCGGGCGTCGAAAGCGCCTCGGCCGCCGTCGACCGATAGTGCACGGCCATCGCCCCGCCCGCCTGCGCCGCCATCTGCAGCCGCCGCAGCCAGGCGTACGCCTCGCCCGCCGCGGACCCGCGCTCGCCGCGCAGCGCCCCGCCCAGCCACAGCAGGAGCGCGCCACAGGCGCCCGAACGCAGCGCCTGCTCGGCGGCCCAGAGCGCGTCCTCGCGGCTCGTCGGCCGCACGACGAGGCAGCGGGCGAGCGGGATGCCCGCGCGCGCGAGCGCCGGCGCATAGGGCACGTGGGGCGGGTTGATCCAGGCGAGCAGGCGATCGCCGGCCGCGGCGGCGAGCGCGCGCGCGAGGAAGCTCACCTCGCCCATGCCCACCCCGTCGTGGAGCACCTCGGCGAGCGTGCCGAGGGGCCACCCGCCGCCGGGCAGCTCGCGATCGAGGAGCGCGTGTCCCGTCGGCACCACGGCCTGCGCGCGCGCGAGCTCGCCGCCGCGCCAGACGCCGGGAAGGTGCGTGAGGTCGATCGAGCGCTCGCCGTCCATGGTCATGCCGCCGTGCGCGCGCTCAGGTTGCGGATCACGCCCACGGCGATGCCCTCGATGGCGAGCGCCTGGCGGGTGAGGTCCAGGTGCAGCGTCTGGAAATCCGGGTTGGCGGGAATGAGCTCGGCGCGGTGCCCGCGCAGGCGCAGGCGCTTCACGGTCACGTCGTCGCCGATGCGGGCCACCACGATCTGCCCGCTGCGTGCCGAGCTCGTGCGGTGCACCACGAGCCAGTCGCCGTCGAGGATGCCCTCGTCGCGCATGCTCAGGCCGCGGACCTGCAGCAGGTAGTCGGCCCGTGGGTTGAAGAGGTCGGGATCGACGGGATAGCGCCCGAGGAGGTTCTCGATCGCGAGGATCGGGCTGCCGGCCGCGACCCGGCCCACGAGCGCCAGCCCCTCGTCCTTCAGCCGGATGCCGCGTGCCGAGCCGGGCACGAGCTCGAGGGCGCCCTTGCGCTCGAGCGCGGCCAAGTGCTTGAAGACACCGTGGGTCGAGGCGAGCCCCAGCAGGCGCGCGAGCTCCGGGCGCGACGGGGGGCGCCGGTGCTCGGCGATGTGGCGGCGGATGGCCTCGAGGATCTCGGCCTGGCGGGGGGTGAGGGTCGCTTCCATGACGGGCTCCAGCGGGAAAGCCGGATGGTGACAATATTAGCACCTGCGCTTTTTCCGCTGCAATTTCAGAAATTTCGAGGCCCGTGTCGGAATCGTCCGACATAGCTTTCGCATGCGCACCCCGAGAATCGAGGGCCATGAGGAAGCGCCCCTGCCCCCGTGCGCTCGCTGCCGCCGCCACCGTCGCCCTGGCCGCGCTCGCGCCACGCGTGCATGCCTACGAGCGCATCGCCGCGGTCGAGAACCTCGCCGACCTGTCGCTCGAGCAGCTCGGCAACCTGCGCGTCACCACCGCGGCGCTGCGCCCCGAGCGCTACTCGGACACGCCCGCCTCCATCTACGTGATCCGCGGCGAGGACATCCGCCGCGCCGGCGCGACGAGCCTGCCGGAGGCGCTGCGCCTCGCGCCGAACCTCGAGGTGGCGCAGGTTTCCGCGAGCTCGTACGCCATCACCGCGCGCGGCTTCGAGAACGTGGTCACCAACAAGCTGCTCGTCCTGCTCGACGGGCGCACGCTCTACACGACGGTGCTCTCCGGCGTGCTGTGGGACGCACAGGACGTGATGCTCGACGACGTCGATCGCATCGAGGTGATTTCCGGCCCCGGGGCGGCGCTCTACGGCGCGAACGCGTTCGCCGGCGTGATCAACATCATCACGCGATCCGCGGCCGACACCCAGGGCGCGCGCATCACGGCCGGCGCGAGCGACGTCGAGCGCAACGCCGCGGCGCGCTACGGCGGCAGGATCGGGCAGGACGGCGCCTGGCGCGCGTACGCGATGCACGTCGAGCGCGACAACCTGCGCCCCGCCGCCTCGGGCGTGCCCGACGCGCTCACCAAGGACCAGGCCGGCTTCCGCGCCGACTTCGGCTCGCCCCGCCACGGCCTCACCGTGCAGGGCGACGCGTACAACGCCACGAAGGAGGGCAACGGCGGCGCCGGCGTCAGCCTGGGCGGGGCGAACCTCCTCGCGCGCTGGACCGCGCCCCTCGGCGGCTCGCGCCTGGCCGTTCAGGCCTACGTCGACCACACCCGCCGCGATGACCCGGCCACCTTCAAGGACCGCGTCGACACCTACGACGTGCAGGTGCAGGACGACCTGCCCGCGCTGGGGCGCCACAGCCTCTCTTTCGGAGTCGGCTATCGCTACGCGCTCGACGACACCACGCCCACGCCCATCGTGCGCTTCGTCCCCGAGGACCGGCGCCTGCATTGGGGCAGCGCGGCGGCCCAGGACGCGGTCGCCCTCGCCCACGACGTCACGCTCATCCTCGGCGCGCGCGTGCAGACGGACGCGTACGTGAAGCCGGTCTTCCTCCCGGACGTGCGCCTTGCATGGAAGCCCCGGCCGCGCTCGCTCGTATGGGCTTCGGCCTCGCGCGTGGCACGCACCCCGGGGCGCATCGACCGTGACTTCCGCTTCCCGGGCAACCCGCCCTTCCTGATCGCCGGCGGGCCAGACTTCGATTCCGAGACCGGGCGCGTGTACGAGGTCGGCTATCGCGGCGAGCCGGCGCCGTGGCTCACCTACTCGCTCGCCGCGTACTACCAGCGCTACGCGAACCTGCGGGGCGGTCGCCTCGCCGCCGACGGCAGCGGCTTCGTGATCTCGAACGAGATCGAGGGACATGGCAGCGGCCTGGAGGCCTGGGCGATCGTGCAGCCGGACGAGCGTTGGCGGCTGTCCGCGGGACTGCTCGAGATGGACCAGGATCTGCACCCGAGGCCGGGCGGCACCGACGTGGGCGGCCCGGCCGCCTTGGGCAACGACCCGCGCCATACGGTCAAGCTGCGCGGCTCGTACCGCTTCTCGGACGATCTCGAGGTGGAGCTGGCCTGGCGCTACGTGAGCGCGCTCTCGTACCTCGCCACCGTGCCCGGCTACGACGCGGTCGACGCACGCGTGGCCTGGCGCATCACGCCGCACGTGGAGGTGTCGGTACGCGGAAGCAACCTGTTCGATCCCGAGCACGTCGAGTTCGACGAGCACGGGCTTCCCGCGCCCATTCCCCGGCAGGTCTACGCCCAGCTCCGCCTGGACTTCTAGGCGCCGAGCGCGGCTTCGCCCAGCACGCGCTCCAGCCGGGCGGCATCGACCGGCTTCGTGAGGTGCTCGTCGAAGCCCGCGTCGAGCGAGCGGCGCCTCGCCTCCTCCTGTCCCCACCCCGTGACGGCGATCAGCCGGATGCCCGCGCCCCACGGCGACTGACGCACGCGGGCGGCGACCTGGTAGCCGTTGAGGCCCGGCATCCCGATGTCGACGAGCGCCACGTCCGGGCGCCAGGACTCGAGCAGCGCGAGCGCCTCGGAGCCGCTGGCGGCGGTGCGCACCTCGTGGCCCCAGAGCGAGACCAGCATCGCGCACGTGCGGCAGCCGTCGGCGTTGTCGTCGGCGACGAGCACGCGCAGCCCTTCCTCCCCGAGATGGCCGAGCGGCGCCCCGTCGGTATGGGGGGCCGGCGCGGCGGCCACGGGGAGGCGGACCACGAACTCGCTGCCCCGGCCGAGGCCCTCGCTGAGCGCCTCGATGGTGCCGCCGTGCAGGCCGACGAAGCCGCGCACGAGCGCGAGGCCGATGCCCAGCCCGCCCTCGGCCCGATGCAGCGCCGAATCGGCCTGGGAGAAGAGCGTGAACAGCCGCGGCTTCATCTCCGGGGCGATCCCGATCCCGTTGTCGCGCACGGCGATGCGCACCGTCCCGGACTCCACCGCCGCGCACAGCGCGACGCGCCCGCCGCGGTCGGTGTACTTGGCCGCGTTCGTGAGCAGGTTGGCGAGGATCTGCGTGAGGCGCACCGGATCGGCGTCGAGCCACACCGGCGCCTCGCCCACCTCGACCGAAAGGGCGTGCCCCTTCGCCTCGATGGCGGGACGGGCGGCCTCCACCGCCGAGGCCACGACGGTGGCGAGCTGCAACCGCTCCCGGCGCAGCTCCACGGTGCCCCGCGCGATGCGGGACACGTCGAGCAGGTCGTCGAGGAGGCGGCCCATGTGGCGCACCTGCCGCTCGATGATCGCATCGGCCTCGAGGCGCTGCGCCGAGCCGGTCTTGGGATCGCGCGCGACGGCCACGGCGTAGCGGATCGGGGCCAGCGGATTGCGCAGCTCGTGGGCGAGGATCGCGAGGAACTCGTCCTTGCGCCGGTCCGAGTCCTTGAGCGCCTCCTCGGCCTGGGCACGGTCGATGAGGTCGGCTGCGGTACGCGACAGCAGGTCGAGGAGGCGCAGCTCCCGCTCGCCGGGCTTCTGCGGGGCCGCCCCGTGGGTGGTGAACATGCCGATCACCCGCCCGTCCCGGCTCACGAGCGGGGTGGACTGCACGGAGCGCACGCCGGCCTGGAGCAGCATGGCGAGGTCGACGGTTCCCGCCATCTGCGGGTCCGCCGCGATGTCCTCGATCACGATGCGCGCACGGCGCCGCAGGGCGATGGCGCTGGGCGCCGAATCGTCCGGACCCACCTCGCGGAAGTGGGCGCACAGCGCCTCGTCGAACCCGCGGTGCACGGCGAGGCGCAGCGTGCCGGTGGCGGGATCGAGCAGCTGGATCTTGCCGCGCCCGCGCCCGCTGATCGCGAGGGCCGCGTCGAGGATGTCGGCGAGCACGTCCTCGATGCGCTCGTGGCGGCGGATGAGCCGGGAGCTCACGTCCTGCAAGCGGCGCATCGCGTCGAGCTCCTCGGCGAGCTGGTCGCGCAGCGCCTGCAGCTCGTGGCTCGTGCGCAGCCGGTCGGTCACGTCCATCGCCACCCCCGCCACGCGCACGGGGCGTCCCGCCTCGTCGCAGATCGGGCGACCGATGGTCTGCACCCACCGCAGCCCGTGCGCCGGATGCCGGATGCGATGCTCGCTGCGGAATTCGACCCGCTCCTCGAGGGCGGCGCGCATCGCCGCGTGCACGGCGGCGCGGTCCTCTTCGACCACCACGGCGATGCCCTGCGCGAACGAAGGGGCCGCGTCGGCCGGCAGGCCGTAGATCTCCCGGTACTCGGGCGACCAGTACACGGTGTTTTCCTCGATGCTCCACTCCCACGCGCCGAGGCCGGCGGCCTGGTAGGTGAGCCGCAGGCGCTCCTCGGAGCGCCGGAGCGCCGCCTGGGCGTCCTCGTTGCGCTCGACCAGGCGCGCGCTCACCACGAGCGGTGCGGCGAAATGCGCGAGGTCCTCGGCCTTCTCGAGGTGCGCCCGCGTATGCCGGCGCCCGGAACCGGCCATGAAGAGCGTGAGCGCGCCCACCAGCGCGCCCCGGTAATGCATCGGCACCGTCACCATCGACCGGAAGGCGAGCCGGCGCAGGATCGCCAGGTGCTCCTCGTTCACGGCCACGGCGCGGTACCACGCGTCGTCGATCCCGGCGTGCAGCGCCGCCTCGCCCGTCGAAAGCGCGCAGACGTTCATGTCGCTGCGCGCCTGCCGGACCCAGCGCGCGGGCCGCAGCATCGCCTCGAGCGCCTCGTCGTCGTGCGCCTTCGCCACGCGGACCGCATCGTCGCCCTCGAGCACGTCGAAGAAGCCGAAGTCGCCCAGGGCGGGCAGGCAGGCGGCGAGCGTCCCCTCCAGCGTCTCCCGGTAGCCGCGCGAATCCGAGAGCAGGCGGCCGGCCCGGCGCAACACGCCGCGCAGGTCTTCGCCATCCGTCGCCGCAATGTCCGGTCCCATGCCTGCCGTCTCGTGAGGAGTGCGGGAAATTCTCCCGAATGCGCCGGCAAAGCTATGTCGGAAGGCTCCTACACGCGAGGCAATCATTTAGAATCGACCGGCATGTCTCGCCCCCTCTTCCGGCAAGAGGCGATCGACGCCCAGCGCGAGAAGTTTCTCGGCGAGGCCACGGTCGCCCGTCCCGTGCCCGCCTGGGTCTTCACCCTGCTCGCGGCGGGCACCGCCCTCCTCCTCATCGCCGTGGCCTTGTGGGGGCAGTACCAGCGCCGTGAGCGGGTGGAGGGCTACGTCGCCCTCGACGCCGGGGCCGCCCGGGTGCTGATTCCGGAATCGGGACGCGTGACCGACCTGCTGGTGCGGGAAGGCGAGGAAGTGCAGGCCGGCGCGCCGATGGCCCGCGTCTCCTACGACCGGCTCCTCGGCTCGGGCGCCTCGACCGGCGAGGCGGTCGCCGCCGAGATGCACACCCGGCGAGGCATCCTGCAGAAGGAGATCGAGCAGTGGCGGGACCTGGGCGCGCGGCAGGTCGCGCAGGCGCGCCAGCGCGTGCACGACCTCGAGGCCGAGATCACCCAGGTCGACCGGGAGATGGCCCTGCAGCAGGTGCGCATCAAGAGCGCGCGCGACCAGCTCGCCCGCTACAACGCCCTGGGGGGCGAGAAGTTCGTCTCGGAGGCCATGGTCAAGCAGAAGACCGACGAGGTGACCGACCAGCAGATCAAGCTCCAGTCGCTGCGCCGCCAGCGCTCGCAGCTCGAGCGCAACCTCGGCGCGGCCAGGATGGACGTGCCGTCCATCGAGCTGCGCTCCCGCGCCCAGATCGAGCAGGTGCAGCGGCAGATCAGCGAGCTGCAGCAGGACATCACCCAGGTGGAGGCCGGGCGCGAGACGCTGATCCGCGCGCCCGTCTCGGGGGTGGTCACCAACATCGCCGTGAACCGCGGCCAGTCCGTGGCCTCGAACGCCACCTTCGCGACGGTGCTTCCCGGCGGCAGCGGCATGCACGTCGAGCTCCTGGTGCCCACCCGCGCCATCGGCTTCGTCAAGCCCGGTCAGCCCGTAGTGCTGCGCTACGACGCCTTCCCCTACGAGCGCTTCGGCCAGTACCACGGCGCCATCCGGGAGATCGGCCGCAACGTCTGGTCCCAGGGCGAGCGCATCGGCCCCCTCGAGGCGAAGGTGCCCGTCTACCGCGTGGACGTGGCGCTCGACCGGCAGACCGTATCGGCCTTCGGGCAGGACTTCGCGCTGCGGGCCGGCATGCTCGTGAACGCGGACCTGCTGATGGAGAAGCGCACCATCTTCGAGTGGATGTTCGAGCCGGTGCTGCGGCTGAAGGAGCGCATTTGATCGGGATCCTGTCCGAGATCCTCGCCCCGCGCGTGCCGGTGATCCTGCAGAGCGAGGCGCCGGAGTGCGGCATCGCCTGCCTCGCGATGGTCGCCTCGTACCACGGCCACCGCACGGACCTGTCGGCGATGCGACTGCGCCTTTCGCCCTCGCTCAAGGGCATCACGCTCAAGCACGTCGCCCAGATCGCCGAGACGATGGGGATGACCGCGCGCGGCGTGCAGGTGCCGCTCGAGGGGCTCGGGAAGCTGAGGCTGCCGGCGGTCCTGCACTGGGACATGAACCACTTCGTGGTGCTCACGAAGGTGTCGGGCAAGCGCATCACCGTGCACGACCCGGCGCGCGGCAAGCGGATCATGACGCTGGGCGACGCCTCGCGGCACTTCACGGGCGTGGCGATGGAGTTCACGCCCACGGCCGCCTTCCGCAAGCGCGACGAGCGCGAGAAGATCCACTCCTGGCAGCTCCTCGGCGTCGCCTCCGGCCTCAAGGGCACGATCGGGCAGATCCTGCTGCTTTCCTTCGCGCTCGAGGTGTTCACGATCGCGATGCCATTCTTCCTGCAGCTCACGGTGGACCGCGTCCTGGTCGGGCGCGACACCGACCTGCTCACGGTGCTCGGGATCGCGTTCGCCGCCCTCGTGGTGATCCAGGCCTCGGTCTTCGCGGTGCGCGCCTGGGTGGGGGTCTACCTCAGCACGAACATCAACCTGAAGCTCCTCACGTCCCTGTTCAACCACATGCTGCGGCTGCCGCTCGCATGGTTCGAGAAGAGGAACATCGGGGACATCGTCTCGAAGTTCCGCAGCGTGGACGCGATCCAGCGCACGCTGTCGACCACCTTCGTGGAGACGGTGGTCGACGGGATCATGGTGGTGCTCACGCTCTTCGTGATGGCGTACTACAGCGCCACCCTCACGCTGGTCGTCCTGGCGGCCGCCGTGGTCTACGGTGCGCTGCGCTGGGTGTTCTACTACCCGCAGCGGCACGCGACGGACGAGCAGCTCGCGCACGAGGCGCGCAGCGGCACGCACTTCATCGAGACGCTGCGCGGGATGATGGCGATCAAGCTGAACCTGCGCGAGTCGGAGCGCCGCAGCGCCTACCAGAACCTCGTCGTGGACCAGACGAACGCGGGCGTGCGGGTGCAGAACGTGGGGATCCTGCAGCGCGCGGCAAACACGTTCATCTTCGGGCTCGAGAACGTGGCCGTGATCTGGCTGGGCGCGCTCGCCGTGATGGCGGGGCAGTTCACGGTGGGCATGCTCTACGCCTTCATCGGCTTCCAGCTCGTCTTCCTCACGCGCGTGATCGCGCTCATCGACAAGTGGAACGACTTCCGGATGCTCGACCTGCACGCCGAGCGCATCGCCGACATCGCGCTGACGGACCCCGAGGAGACGAAGCCCTCGCTACCGGGCCTCGCCGCGACCGGGCCGCTCACCCTCGAGGCGCGGGACCTGGGATTCGCGTACGGGCCGGAGGGTTTCGCCTTCCGGGGCGTGAACCTCTCGGTGGCGCCGGGCGAGACGGTCGCCATCGTCGGGCCCTCGGGATGCGGGAAGACCACGCTCATCAAGGTGCTGCTCGGGTTGCTGCCCCCCACCGAGGGCGAGGTGCGCGCGAACGGGCGCAACCTGGCCGACTGGGACGCCGGCCAGTATCGATCGCGCATCGGCGCGGTGATGCAGGACGATCAGCTCTTCGTGGGAACGATCGAGGACAACATCAGCTTCTTCGACACGGAGCACGACCCCGTTCGGGTCCGTGAGTGCGCGCGTGCCGCCATGATCGACGAGGAGATCATGGCGATGCCGATGCAGTACAACACCATCGTCGGAAGCCTGGGAATGGCGCTTTCCGGCGGGCAGAAGCAGCGGGTGCTCCTGGCGCGGGCCCTCTACAGGCAGCCGCAGGTGCTTTTTCTTGACGAAGCGTTCGACCAGCTGGATGTGGCATTGGAGCGACGGATCAGCCGCTCCCTTTCAGGCCGCTCATTGGCTCTGCTAATTGTCAGTCATCGGCCGGAAACGATCGAAGCCAGCATAAGACGCATCGATCTCGCCTTAGCAACCGAGTACTGTGCCGAACGGTTGTTGCCTGCATAGACACAAGCCGTTGCAGCCTACAGCTGCGTATCGCCAATTCCCCCGCCGACCTGCAAGAGTTGGGCATCTGACAGCTGTTGGAGAATTACCGCCTCCGGCTCGAAGCATTGAACGTTATCAAAGGCACCCGAGTCCATTCGCGCCTCCATATAGTTGGGAGAAGTTGTTCGAACCGGTTCTATAGCTGGGTATCTCCGATTCCGCCGCCAACGAGGGCGAGCTGAAGCGAACCAAGCTCAGATGGAGCGGCAAGCTGTGATTGAGTGTCAACGACATCGACCCGCGCAAGTTCAGTTTGCAGAGATTCCACGGCCACCCTCCTTAGTAATTGCCAAAACGGCTTAACGCCGCCAATTTTCAACCCTAGCAAAGAGCGCTAAAGCTGCGTGTCGCCGATTCCACCCCCGATGAGGGAAAGCTGCAGTGCAGTAAGTTCGCTCGGCACCGGAAGCTGCGATTGGGCGTAAATAGCGTCATCAAGCGGAATGAGTTCAATTTGCAGAGAATCCACGACAATCTCCTTTTAGTGATCTTTGCGCCGAAAAAAACAATAATTTTGACGCCTCACCTGCAGCTCTAAAGCTGGGTGTCGCCGATTCCTCCGCCCACTAATGCCAACTCAAGCTCATTTAAACGAGCATGTGCAGAGGCGGACTCGTCAACGCTGGAATCAAAAATCGCTTCCGTGAGTTCAGTTTTCAGCATGTCCACTTTTAGATCTCCTTAAGAGGAGTTGTAATTCCAGCTAGAGCTGTGTATCGCCAATCCCGCCACCGACCAACGCAAGCTGCAGGTCGGTAAGCTCCATCGAGACCATCCGAGAGGCAGAGTTGGCGGAATCGTCAGTCGTCAGGCACTCAGCACTCATCAAATCCATTTGCGTTTCTCCTCGTTAAGTTTGGGAACGAGTTCCGGTGGCGTTTGCACACGAACAAAAAGCGATTACTATCAATGAGAAAGACGGCGCCTTTAGCGGACATCATTAAAAGCACTAGGCAAGCGCCCGGCCAAAATGTGAACTAGTTCACAAACTTCGTCTAGCCGGTTTTTTTTAGCCTTTAAAATCAGGGGGTTGCACGTGACCTCACCCGCTGCTCAACAGATTAGAGCTTTTGCCTCGTTAGCAAAGAACCCGGAAGCTCCCGAGGCAAAGGCTGCTCTCTCCCGACTGGTGCTTCAGATCAATGCTCACTACCAGTCCGGAACTACATCTTCCGTTGACTTCATGGCAGCGGCAGTAGAGGCGCTGAAAGGCGTAGCCGGCGCAGCCCATGCAGAGCTGAGAATCAATGGTCTTATCGATAGCTCTCATTACTTCTTTCTTCTTGGGCAGACGTTCCGGGCGATTGATCCCGCCATTAGCGCCGTAGAGCTTGCCAGGGTAGCCAAACACCAGCCACTTCTAAAGAAGGCTCTTACACTTCTAGCCATCGTTTATGCCGACTCCGGCAACATTGCACGGGCAATCGAGTGTTACGCGGAAGCGCTCGAACTTGCACATGCCATGCGCGATAGTGAAGCCGAGTGCCCTGTCTGGCTTAACCTCGGCGTTGCCCTCCTGTACGCGGCGCAGTACCACGACGCAATTGCCTGTTTTGAGCACACGATTCACTTGGCCGGAAACCATCCATCACTGGTTCGGTACAGGCTCTCCGGCTTTGCGAACATTGCGCTCTGCTGTTTGCATCTGGAAGATTTCTCTAGGGGACTTAAAGCAGCAGATATCTGCGTAAAGGAGAGCCCTGAGCCACATTCTGCCGCAGAACTCGTGTCAAGAGTCTTGAAGGAAAACTACTACACTCGACTATTGCTCGAAGTGAACGACATCGAGAATGCAGGTAAGCGTTGCGCAATAGCCAGAAAATACGCGACTGAATCAAAGTCGGCACGAGCCGATATTGCCGCATCCATCGCAGAGGGACTATACGAGGTCCACGCCGGACGGCCGGATGTCGGCATTTCTCGACTGACAAATACTCTTGATAGAGCCCGGCTCCTGCGCTCTATGCTGAGAGATACGTTGGTCGCACTTGTAAAGGCATATGAGATAGTTGGCCAACCAGAGCGCGCCCTGAGCTATTTGCGGGAGATGATGGAATCGTTGCGGCAAACACAACAAGAGAACGCGCTCAAGCACGTCAAGCTGCACCTTGAACAACTGGGACAGGACTTGGGCAACGAAGCAGCGCTAGCCACTCGATTGGAGCGACAAGAGGCCGCGTTAAGGGGGAAAATTGCTCAGCAAGAGCTGTTCAAGTCTCGGATCGAGATGCTCGAGCGGCTAGCAGTAACTGCAGAACTGCGAGACGACTCCACAGGAGAACACTCATATCGAGTGGGGAAAATGGCATCTCTCATCGCGCAAGAGTTTGGATGCGACGATGAGACGTGTTACATGATCGAATTAGCTGCACGGCTGCATGATATTGGGAAAATCGGAGTACCTGACGCGATCTTGCTTAAGCCGGATAAGCTAAATAGCGCCGAGCAGCAGATCATGCGAACGCACACGACGGTCGGCGCAGAACTGCTTTCGAAGAGCAATATTCCCCATATGCAAATGGCGGAAGAGATAGCGCGCTATCACCATGAGTGGTGGAACGGATCAGGTTATCCGACAAATATTGCTGGCGCCGGCATTCCGCTTGTCGCTCGAATAACCGCTTTGGCAGATGTGTTCGACGCTCTTACGCACAAGAGGCCGTACAAGGTGGCATGGCCAATTGATGCGGCGTTGACGAGATAGGCAGACTGAAAGGTCTGCAATTTGACCCCCAGTTGACAGACCTATTTATTGTGTTGGTACAGCGACTTCGCCGCGACCACATCGACATTGATTCCTTCTTGGGGCAAGCGGCGCATCAGTCTCCGTTTCTTCAGGCCAGGTCCAGAATTTGGAACGCTCTCCATAGAAGCCACGATTCGGAAGCGATCAGCGGCAGTCGCCTAGACCTCCAGCGATAACTTTCGATCATCGGCCGTGACGCCGACCAGGTCGCCTAAAACTCGGCAGGCCAAAGTTTTCGTCTGACGGCGGATTCGTCAATCCCTACCTGTTCAGGTAGGTGTCAGGCTGCCCAATCCAGATACACAATTGACCTGATCTTGCCCTCGGTTGGGAGACGAGTTCGTGTTCGAAGCCCTGACAGCGGCCTCCGAAGAAGAGCCAAACTCATTATTTTCATTCAGCTAGCTTTCTGTACGCTCACATACAAATTCGACTGGGAGTGGAAATTGAATTTGCATAGAGCTGCCAGACGCTGAACATGATTGACGGCGACCTGATCCCCTCATTTCGCGCCAGACTTTAGGACAGGTGCTTCGGTGGACCAGGCCCCAAGCTCGAAAAGGGAGGCTCATGAACGCTCCGTCTAACGAGGCTCTCGGTGCCGAAGTTCACTCGAGCATCGAATCTGACCATGTAACCGAGACAGCACTGCTCGAGATTCAATCAGCGATTCGCACACGAATGGCAATTGAATCGGCGTCAGATCCGTGGTGGGTCGATAAGGTGGCTGCGCAAATGATAGGCAGTGCTGGGTGTAAGTACCCCGACTTGCAAGTCGAGATTCTGGTGCTCCTCAGTCAGTGGTACATGGCCGAAGGGCGCTGGGAAGACGGGATGGCGGTGTTAGAGCCTGCTCTGTCGATTACTAAACGCGCGGCAATACCAAGCCTCGAACGGCGAGTCCTAAATCTTATGGGCGTTATTGCCGGCCGAAGCGGCTTGCTGGCCGAGTCGATAGTCCTTTTCAGCGAGGCAATCTCAGTGGCCGAACGAATCGGCGACCGAATGGGAAAGGCCGCGACTCTCGCCAATCTTGCGGAGGCTAGATTCAATACCGGTTTGCTGGATGAGGCAATCACGCTCAATCGATTGGTAATCCAACTCTCGGGAGACGAACCGCAGATGTCGCAGACTGGCTGCGATTGCCCGCCACAACGTTGCCGCCTCATTACTCTGCCTGCGCGACTTGCCAGCCGCAGCTCTTGAGATGGAACTCTCAAGCAAGCTCACATTCGACCCCAAAGATCGCTTCTGGAGTCACCAGGATGTGGTGATGGCGGTGACTCATGCGCGCGTCCTCGCAGGACTGAATCGCTTCCCGGAAGCACGAGAAAAAGCAAACGAAGCTAGGATCCGCGGAGAGAAACTGGGGTCACGGCCCGCGCAAATCCAAGCTCGTCTCGCGTCCGCAATCCATGAGGGATGCGGCGGAATGTGTGAGAAGTCCCTACAAATCCTCAATTCATTGCGCCCGGATATTAGTCCTGACGACCCCGCATTTCGTGATCTGCTGGAGATTGAGCTTTGGTGCCGCACTCTCGTTAGAGGCGATGTAGAGCGCGAGAGTGTAGAGCGCCAACATTTGATAGCAATGGCGCAGCATCAGCGGTCGCTTGCGATAAAGCAGGTATCGGCGCTCCAAAGATGGCTTCGCGAATTGAGCGCGGATTTTAATGGCAGCCTGCCGGCCCTGCCATCGGCTGTAAAAACGCGGTTGTGCGCTGCCGCAGGAAGACCTCGAGCACAAGCGGTGCGTGATCAACTCGAGGCGTTCGTCCTGCTTCAGGAACAGCGTGATTCGCGCACTGCTCGTCATTCAGTTCGGGTTGGCCGACTTTCCTTCTTGCTAGCGCTCGAATTGGGAATTTCGGACGTCGCCGCTCAACAGTTAGAGCTCGCGGCGCGTCTGCACGACTTCGGAAAGATAGCAGTGCCAGACGTGGTGCTGCTCAAGCGGCAAAGTCTTTCGGCACTGGAACGGGAGATAATCGAAAGACATTCGCTCGAGGGCGGGCAAATGCTTAGCGACATCGCATCCAGCATGGATTTTCGGCGCGTGCACCCGTCGGCCGAGGCAGCATGGCTGCGGCTCGCGGCAGAAATCGCCTATTGCCACCATGAGTGGTGGAACGGATCTGGCTACCCTCGTGCAATAGCAGGGGAGCGCATTCCAGAGTCCGCGCGGATTGTGGCAGTTGCCGACGTTTTTGACGAATTGATCCATGAACAAGAGTACCGCAAGGCAAAGTCTGCAGAGCAGGCTCTTGGTATCATTCGGACCATGTCGGGCCTACAATTTGAGCCTCGAGTTGTAGAGGGGTTCGGCCGTCTCGCTGAGGGATTGAATGCAGCAAACGGGCAAGGATTGAAGACACTGATGAACACACCCGAGCCTGAATCACCATATATTTCAGCAAGGCGTGTGATCGAACGAATTGTCGAGGCAGCCGAGCAAGGAAAGCTGGCTCCAATGGGGCGCTCCGCACACGAAACTGAGTGCTCGCGGGTTTGACCGGAACAGGGGAAAAAGCTAAAATAATCAGCTTTCCGTTCCCCGATAGCTCAGTTGGTAGAGCGACGGACTGTTAATCCGCAGGTCCCTGGTTCGAGCCCAGGTCGGGGAGCCAAGATTCGAGGAGGGATTGGCGCGAGCCAATCCCTTTTTTGCGCCCGTTGCCGTGCCGGAGCCGCCCGCCGACGCTTACTTGATCCATCCGATCGCCGTCGGCAGCCACAGGGAAATCTGCGGGAACGCGAGCAGGATCGCGAGCCCCACCATCTGCACCACGATGAACGGGATCACGCCGCGGTAGATGTCGCCGGTCTTCACCTCCGGGGGCGCCACGCCCTTCAGGAAGAAGAGCGCCCAGCCGAACGGGGGCGTGAGGAACGACATCTGCAGGTTCGCGCAGATCACGGTTGCCAGCCACACCATGTTCGTGTGCTGGTGCACGAAGAACGGCAGGAAGAGCGGCAGCACGATGTAGCAGATCTCGATCCACTCCATGAAGAAGCCGAGCAGGAAGAGCACGCCCATCAGGAAGACGATCGTTCCCCAGTAGCCGCCGGGGATGGCGCTGAGCAGCTGGTCGATGAGGTCGTCTCCGCCGAGTCCCCGGAACGTGACGCTGAAGGTGCGCGAGCCGAAGAGGATCAGCATGATCATCGCGTTGACGTTGAGCGTGGTCCTCATCGTCTGGCGCAGCACCAGCACGTCGAGCTTGCGGGAGGCGAGGACGATGAGCAGCGCACCGAGCGCACCCATCGAGGCGGCCTCGGTGGGCGCGGCGATGCCGCCCATGATCGAGCCCAGCACCGCGACGATGAGCAGGATCGGCGGCGCCACGCCCTTCACGGCGCGCATCGCGAGGTCGCGCCGGGAAACCCCCTCGCGCTCCTCGAGCGGAATCGGCGGCGCCATGTCCGGCCGCAGCCGCGCGAGGACGAGGATGTACAGGATGTAGAGCCCGCCCAGCATCATCCCGGGGAAGAGGGCCGCGGCGAAGAGCGTGCCGATCGACTCGCCCACGAGGTCCGCGAGGAGGATCAGGATCAGGCTGGGCGGGATGATCTGCCCGAGGGTTCCCGAGGCGCAGATCGTCCCGCAGGCGAGCCCCTTGTTGTAACCGCGCTTGAGCAGCGTCGGCAGCGACAGCAGGCTCACCGTCACCACCGTCGCCCCGACGATCCCGGTCGCCGCCCCCATGAGGATTCCGATCACGATGATGCCGATCGCCATGCCGCCCGGGATGCGCCCGGCCATGAGGCCCATCACGTCGAGCATCTCCTCGGCGATGCGCGACTTCTCCAGCAGCACGCCCATGAAGACGAAGAGCGGCACCGCGAGGAGCGTGTAGTTGGTGGCCACCCCGTAGATCTGCAGCGGCACCAGGCTGAAGAGGTTGTGGCCGAACCCGACCAGACCGAAGAGGATGCCGGCAGCCGCGATCGCGAAGCCCACCGGGACGCCGGCGAGCAGCAGCACGATGAAGCCGAGGACCTCCAGGCCGGCGAGCGTCTGGTCAGACATGGCTCGCGCCCTCCCCCTTGCGCAGCAGCTTCGCGCCCATCTCGAGGGCGAGGGCGAGGCTTTGCACGCCCAGCAGTGCGAGGCCGAGCGGCACGAAGGCCTTGAGCACCCAGACGTACGGCAGGCCGCCGGGGCTTTGGGAAACCTCGTGGTTGTCGTAGCTCTGTCCCACGAACTGCAGCGAGAGCAGCGCGAGGTAGAACGAGATCGGGGACATCACGAGGAGTGCCACGAGGAAGTCGAACCACAGGCGTGCGCGCGCGCTGTAGTACTGGTAGATCACGTCCACGCGCACGTGCTCGCCCTGCTTGAGCGCGAACGAGACGCCGAGCAGCGAGATGATGGCCAGGCCCCACCATTCCATCTCCTGCGCGGCGATGCTGCTCTTGTCGAAGCCGTACCGCGCGAGCACCTCCGCCGCGATCAGCAGGACGAGGCCCAGCACCAGCCATGAGGCGAGGCGCCCGGTGTACTCGACGATCGCGCCCAGGGCGCGCGAGACGCGCAACAGGATGGCTTCCATGCTCGCTTCCGGATCGTTACGGGTCGGGAAAGCACCGCGCCGGGCGGGGACCCGGCGCGGTGGCGAAGCGCGTCGCGCGCGCTCAGACCGGCTGCACGTGCGTGAGGAACTCCGTCTCGCCGACCGCGGACCAGCGGTCGTGCTTCTTCTTGTACCCGAAGTACGACTCGTGAACCTTCTTCACCAGCGGATCCTTCGAGGTGTAGCTCGCGAGCGTGTCGAAGGTCACCGTCTTGAGCTGCTTGATCACGTCCTCGGGCAGCGGCGCGGTCTTCACGCCGTAATTCTGGACGAGGTCCTCGAGCGCGGCGGCGTTCTGCGATTCGAGGTACATGATCCCCTCGATGCTCGTCGCGTGGGCCGCCTCGGCGATGATCGCCTGCAGGTCCTTGGGCAGCGAGTTCCACGCCTTCTCGTTCACCGTGACCTCCGCCGTGGTCGCCGGCTCGTGCCAGCCGGTGGTGTAGTAGTGCTTGGCGGCGTTCTGCAGCCCGAGCCTCTTGTCGAGCAGCGGGCCGACCCACTCGGCCGCGTCGATCACCCCGCGCTCGAGGGCGGGAAAGATCTCGCCGCCCGGCAGCGAGCTCACGGCCACCCCGAGCTCGGCGTAGATCTTGGCGGCGATGCCGACCTCGCGCATCTTGAGGCCCTTCAGGTCCGCGAGGCTGTTGATCGGCTTGCGGAACCAGCCGGTCATCTGCACGCCCGAGGTGTTGGCCGGGAAGGGCACGAGATGGAAGGGCTTGTACACCTCCCGCCACAGTTCCATCCCGCCGCCGAAGTAGAGCCAGGAGAAGTGGCCGAGGTACTCCATCCCGAAGGGGACGGTGGTGAAGTACTGCGCCGCGAAGGTCTTGCCCGACCAGTAGTACGCCGCCGCGTGGTTCATCTCGACGTTGCCCGCGGAGCAGGCGTCGAAGCCGCCGAAGGCGGGCAGCAGCTCGCCCGCCGCGAACACCTTGATCTTGAGCCGACCCTGCGACATGTGCAGGCACTTCTCGGCGAACGACTCCGCGCTGCCCGGCCCGCTCTGATAGAGCGGAAGCCCGGCGGGCCACGCCGTGGTCATGCGCCAGTGGAAGGTCTTGCTCGACGCCGCCCGCGCGATCATGGGCGCGGCGAGCGCGCCTGCAGCGCCGGCGGCGGCGCCGCCCTTCAGGAATCCCCTTCTGTTCACGGCCATCTCGTTCTCCTCTTTCCGATTGAAGGCGCACGGTCGGGCCGCGCGATCGATGGGGGCAGTCAAGCGAAGCCGGGCTCTGCGTCCCGGCTCCTGGGCGCCCCCATAAGATAACCCCTAACGCAATTTGCATTCCAGACCCGGTTCGCGAGACGCTCGCGGCGCGCTCGCCTGCAAGGCGACCGCAAGGAACCGCGTGCCGTGCACCGCGGCGGGGCCTGGGGGCGGTTCGGCGCCCTCGCCCGGTGCGCGCTTCCCTTCAGCCGGCTGCGTCGATTGCAGCGACAATCGCCCGGCACTGGCGATCGCCCCTTGCCTTCACTCCATCACCGCCGCCTCCGGCGCCTTCCCGCTCCCCTTCGCATTCCGCGTGCCCTTGAGCAGCAGCACCAGGGGGACCGCGCAGATCGTCAGCACCATCATCAGCTGGAAGTCGTTGTTGTACGCGATCATCGCCGCCTGCTGCGTCACGAGGCGGTTGAGCTTCGCGAGCCCCTCGGTGGTGGTGAGCGCACCGCTCGGCAGCAGATGCATGAAGTCGCCGTAGGGCGTCACCTGCTCCGCGAGCCGCGCGTGCATCGCCTGGGTGTTGCGCGTGAGGAGCGTCTCCACCGCAGAGATCCCGATGCTGCTGCCCAGGTTGCGCACGAGGCTGAAGACCGCCGTGCCCTCGTTGCGCAGCGCGGGCGAAAGGGTCGCGAAGGTCACCGCCGCCAGCGGCACGTACACGAACCCGGTGCCGAGCCCCTGGGCGAGTCCGGACCACACGATGGGCGGCGTATCCATCTGGAGGTAGAACCCGGTCATCTGCCACAGCGACACGGCCGTGAGCCCGAACCCGGCCGCGATGATGAGCCGCGCGTCGACCCTGCCCATGATGCGGCCCACGATGAACATCGCGACGAGCGTGCCCACGCCGCGCGGGGCGGTGACGAACCCCGTGAGCACCACGGGATATCCCAGCAGGTCCTGGAGCAGCGCCGGCAGCAGCGCGAGGGTCGCGAAGAGCACCACGCCCACGACGAAGATGAAGGCGTTGCCGGTGAGGAAGTTGCGGTCCCGGAAGAGCGCCGGGCTCACGAACGCCGGCTTCGTGGTCGTGAGCATGTGCACGACGAAGAGGTAGAGCGCCACGGCCGCCACGATCGCCTCGGCCTGGATCTCCGGGGAGCTGAACCAGTCGCGCAGTTGCCCGCGGTCGAGCATGAGCTGGAAGGCGCCGATCGCGACCGAGAGCGCCGCGAAGCCGAAGAAGTCGAAGCGCGACCTGCGGACCCCGGTCTCGGGCATGAACGAGAGGATGCCGAGGAAGGCCAGGATCCCGAACGGCACGTTGATGTAGAAGACCCAGCGCCAGTCGTAGTTCTCGGTGAGCCAGCCGCCCAGCGCCGGACCCAGGATCGGTCCGATCGTGACTCCCATCACCCAGATCGCCATCGCGCGGGCGTGCCGGGAGGGCGGGTTGATGTCGAGCAGCACCGCCTGGGACATCGGGATCAGCGCCGCGCCGGAAAGTCCCTGGAAGAGCCGCGCGGCCACGATCTCCGGCAGCGAGTGCGCGAGCCCGCAGAGCGCCGAGGAGACCGTGAACCCGACCACCGAGAAGAGGAAGACGCGCTTGCGGCCGACCCGGCCCGCCAGCCACCCGGACAGCGGCGTCATGATCGCCGCGGCGATGATGTACGAGGTCAGCACCCAGGCCATCTGGTCCTGGGTCGCCGAGAGGGAGCCCTGGATCCTCGGCAGGGCGACGTTGGCGATCGTGTTGTCGAGCGCCTGCATGATCGAGGCGAGCATCACGGAGACGGTGATGAGCCCGCGGTGGGGCGCTTCCAGGGCGGCCTCCCCCGCCGCCCTCCCCGCGCTCATCGGCGCGCGCTCGAGGCGTCCGCGCGGCGCTCCTCGTCGCCTCCCAGCAGGTGTCGCCGGTAGCCGGTGTCCACGCGCACGCTGGCGCTCAGGCCGCCGTGCAGCGGGTAGCGCGGGTCCCGCCCTTCGAGCTCCACGCGCACGGGCAGGCGCTGCACCACCTTCACCCAGTTGCCCGTCGCGTTCTCCGCCGGCAGCACCGAGAACTGCGAGCCGGTTCCGGGACTGACGCTCGCCACCTTCGCGCGGAAGATCCTGCCGGGATAGCTGTCGAGCTCGACCGTGGCGGGCTGGCCGGGACGCATGTGCGCGAGCTGGCCTTCCTTGAAGTTCGCCTCGACCCACACGTCGTCGACGCAGACGAGGGCGAACACCGGCGCCGAGGCCGCGACGTGGCTTCCGACCTGGAGCTGCTCGACGCGGGTGACGATCCCGTCGCTCGGCGCGCGCACGACGGCGTACGAGAGGTCGAGCTGGGCACGATCGAGCCGCGCCCTCGCCTGCGCGACCTCGGGATGGCGCTCGGGCGCGATGCCCGGGTCGCCGCCGAGGCTCGCGGCCACGGCCACCACCTGCTGCTTCACCGCCGCCACCTGCGCCTGCGCATCCTCGACCGCATGGCGCGCGCCGTCGGCCCGGGACCGGGAGATCATGCCCGTCGCGAGGAGCTGGCGCTGGCGCTCCTCCTCGCGCCGCTGGTAGGCGAGCGCGTCCTGCGCGGCCGTGAGCTCCGAGACGCGCTGCCGGTAGTTCGCCTTGAGGGCGGCCACGTGCAGGCGCGCGGCGGCGAGCTGCGCGCGGGCCTCGTCCACGGCGATGCGCAGCGGGGCGTCGTCGAGGCGGAAGAGGACGTCGCCCAGGCGCACCCGTTGGTTGTCGCGCACGTCCACGGCGACCACGCGCCCGGCCACGTTCGCGCTGATGGCCACCCGCGCGGCCTGCACGTACGCGTCGTCGGTCGACTCGTAGCGGCCCCCATGGAGATAGACATAGACGCCGGCCGCCGCGACGAGCGCGGGGCCGAGCACCATGAGCGCCGCGCGCGTGCGCAGGCGTCGACCGCGCGTGGGAGATGGCTGGGAGACGGGCTGCGGCTCCCGGAGTCGGTCGGAGGGCATGCGCTACGGTTTCGGGCGGGTCCGGGAGGCGGTTCGCTTGCGCGGGCCGGTGCGCGTCGGGGCGCGGATCGCCGCGGGGGGCGCGGGGGGAATGGCGTCGAGCGCCGAGAGGTTGCCGTGCACGCGCTCGAGCACCTCGAGGAAGGCGTCGCGTTGCCTGCGCCCGACGCCGGCGAACGCCTCGGCGCGCGTGGCCTCGGCCAGGCGCCAGATCTGCTCGAGGAGCGGGCGCGCCCTCGGCGTGAGGTAGAGGCGCCGCGCGCGGCGGTCCGCCGGGTCCGGCCGGCGCTCGAGCAGCCCGCTCGTTTCCATCCGGTCGAGGATCCGCACCATCGTCATCGGCTCGACGTCGGCGAGCTGCGCCAGCCGCGCCTGGCTCAGGCCCTCGTGGCCCTCGAGGCGCACGAGCGTCCTGCATTGCGCGAGCGTGAGCGAGATCTCGCGCGCGCGCTGCTCGAAGCGCAGCACGTAGCGGCGGCTCGCGTCCTTGAGGAGGAACCCGAAGTTGCGCAGGCGGTCCATGGCCGGCGAATCATAACAGAGTTTTTAATCTCTCTTGTTATGATCCGGGCGGCCGGCGAAGGCCCGGCGCAAGCTTCGCGCTTCGCCGCGCCCGGCCCCCCGCCGGTGCCGGCCGGTGCCGACCCCTCGGGTGCGCGGCCGGCCTCCTAGCTGCCCTTCTCCGGCAGCATGTCGTAGCGGGTCCACATCCGCGCGAGCAGCTCCGCGACCACCAGGTGGCAGCCGTGCGGGCATTCCTCGGGCGCGCCGATCTGCCAGTTCGCGGACACGTCGTCGGGCGGGGGCCGCCCGTAGGGGATCGGCATGCGGCAGCGCGTGCACTCCCGCGGACGCAGCCTGCGGAACTCGTGATCGAGGATGACGTAGAGCTCGGCGGCGGTGATCGTCGTTCGGGTCACGGGCGGGGCGGGGGAACCGGTGCGCAGTTGGATGCGCCGGGCCGCCACGCGTTCCCCGCGCCGCGGCTGCCGCCTCTGGTACGATCCGCGCAGACGATGCGCCCATTCCTTTTCGCCGCCCTGCTTGCGCTCTCGCTCGCCGCGCGCGCCGCTGCCCCGCCGTCGGTCTACCTCGAGGACCTCACCTGGACCGAGGTGCGCGACGCGACGAAGCACGGGCGCACGACCATCATCGTGCCCGTGGGCGGCACCGAGCAGAGCGGGCCGCACATCGCGCTCGGCAAGCACAACGTGCGGGCGCGCTACCTGGCCGGGCGCATCGCCGAAGCGCTCGGCACCGCGCTGGTGGCCCCCGTGGTCGCCTACGTCCCCGAGGGCTCGGTCACCGCGCCGTCCGGCCACATGCGCTTCCCCGGCACCATCAGCATCCCCGAAGACGCGTTCGAGAAGATGCTCGAGTCGGCCGCGCGCGGCTTCCGGCTGCACGGCTTCCGGGAGGTGGTCTTCATCGGCGACCACGGCGGCTACCAGGCCGCGCTCGAGCGGGTGGCCGCGAAGCTCGAGCGCGAGTGGGCGGGCAAGCGCGTGCACGCCCACGCGATCGGCGCCTACTACCGCGCCGCCGACGAGGGTTTCGCGAAGCTGCTGCGCGACAAGGGCTACACCCCGGCCGAGATCGGGATGCACGCCGGGCTCGCCGACACCTCGCTCATGCTGGCGATCGACCCCACCCTCGTGCGCAAGGACCGCATGGACCTGCACGCCGGCCCTGGGGAAGGCGTGCGCGGCGACCCGAGGCGGGCGAGCGCCGAGCTCGGCCGCCTGGGTGTGGACCTCATCGTGCGCGAGACGGTCGCGGCGATCAGGAAGGCGACCGCGCACCGGTAGAATGGGCGCTTTCGTGACCGGAGCGCCCCCCTCGTGAGCAGACCTTCCGGCGCCTTGCGCGCCGTCCTCTTCGTCGTCCTCGGCCTCGGCCTGCTGCCGGCGCGCGCCGTGGAGACCGTCCCCGGCATGCCGCCGGTCGCCGACCCGCACAACCTCTACAGCGAGGCCGCGGCCGGCAAGATGAGCCCGGCGACCGCAGGCGCGCTCGAGCGCGTGTACGTGCCGCACGTCCAGTCCAACGACGTGTACGTGATCGACCCGGCGACGCTTCAGGTGGTGGACAAGTTCAAGGTAGGTCTCAATCCGCAGCACGTGGTGCCGTCGTGGGACCTGAAGACGCTCTACGTGGCCAACAACGCGGAGAACACGACCCGGGGCTCGCTCACCCCGATCGATCCCCGCACGGGCAAGCCCGGCAAGCCCATCCCCGTGGACGATCCGTACAACATGTACTTCACCCCGGACGGGAAATCCGCCATCGTCGTGGCCGAGGCCCTCAAGCGCCTCGACTTCCGCGACCCCCGCAGCTTCGCGCTCCAGTACTCGATCGCGACCCCCGGCTGCGGCGGCATCAACCACGCCGACTTCTCGATCGACGGGCGCTTCGCCATCTTCACCTGCGAGTTCTCCAAGGGGCTGGTCAAGATCGACCTGGTGGGCCGCAAGGTGCTGGGCTACCTCAGGCTCTCGAAGGGGGGCATGCCGCAGGACATCCGCGTCTCGCCCGACGGGCGCGTCTTCTACGTGGCCGACATGATGGCCGACGGCGTGTTCGTGATCGACGGGGCGAGCTTCCGGGAGGTGGGGTTCGTGCGCACCGGCATCGGCACGCACGGGCTGTATCCCAGCCGCGACGCGACCCGGCTCTACATCGCGAACCGGGGGTCGAACAGGATCCACGGGAAGCGGAAGGGACCCGGGAGCGTCAGCGTGATGGACTTCGCCACGCGCAAGGTGGTGGCGACCTGGCCCATTCCCGGCGGCGGCAGCCCCGACATGGGAAACGTGAGCGCGGACGGCAAGCAGCTGTGGCTTTCCGGGCGCTTCGACGACGTGGTCTACGTGTTCGACACGACCACGGGCGCCGTGCGGCAGATCCCGGTCGGCCACGAGCCCCACGGGCTCGCCGTCTGGCCCCAGCCCGGCCGCTACTGCCTCGGCCATACCGGCAACATGCGCTGAAAAACCGGGGACGGATCCCGATTTCCCTTACGCGGAACGGCCGTTCCGCCTAAGGGAAATCGGGATCCGTCCCCATTTTCCGATGATCTTCACCGCCACGCTGCCGTTCTTCGCGCTGATCCTGTTCGGGTTCGTCGCCGCGAAGCGACGCTGGGTGCCGCCCGAGTCGGTGCCGGCGTTCAACGGCTTCCTCCTCTTCTTCGCGGTGCCGGCGATGCTCTTCGACTTCGCCGCGCGCACGCCCTTCCGCGACATCACCAACGGCCGGTTCTTCGCCGCCTGGGCGATCTCGGGGGTGGTCGTGCTCTGCGCGGTCGCGTACACGGCGCGGCGCATCCTCGGCGAGCGCCTGCGCGACGCCGCGTTCTACGGCCTCGCGGGCGCCGTCGCCAACGCCGGCTTCCTCGGCGTGCCGCTCATCGTGGCCCTGCTCGGCGAGCGGGCCGCCGCCCCCGCGATCCTGGCGATCGTGGCCGACCTCGTGGTGGTGGCCAGCGCCGGACTCGCGATCGCGGAGATGGACGGCGCGACAGGGCGCGGCTGGAAGGCCGACGTGCGCGACGGGGCGATGCGCATCTTCCTCAACCCTTCGTGATCGCGATGCTGCTGGGCGCGGCCTTCTCCGGGCTCGGCTGGAGGCTGCCCGGGCCCGTCGCCGCGATCGTGAAGCTGCTCGCCGAGTGCGCGGGCCCGACGGCCCTCTTCGCCATCGGCGTGTCCCTCGTGCGGCCGGGCGCGCCGCTGCGCGCGCCGATCATCGCCCTTCCCGTGGCCGCGAAGCTGCTCCTGCACCCGCTGGTCGTATGGGTGGCGATGTACGCCTTCGGGATCGCGCCGTTCAACGCGCTGGTGGCGGTGCTGGTGGCCGCCCTGCCCTCGGCCGGATGGGTGTTCATCTTCGCCTCCCGCTACGAGGCCGATGCGGGCCGCATCTCGGCAACGATCCTCGTCACGACGGCGCTCGCCTTCGCCACGTTCTCCGGGCTCGCCTGGCTGCTCGGCGTGGGCGCGCCCGTGCGCTGATCCGGGGCGCAATCGCCCGTTCGGCCTAGACGGCGCGCGGCGGCGGCGGCGGGACGCGTCACGCGCCGGCGCGACGATGGCGGTCGTCGGCCCGCTCCTGGAGGAGCCTTGGCGAGCAGCGCCCCGAGTCCGTCCCCCCCGTCGCGCCCCGCGCCGCCGCCGCAGCCCACGCTCGGTGCCGGCCCGCTGCTGCCGCTCGCCGCCAACGAGGAGCGGCTGCGGCACATCGTCGAGGCCACGCCCGGCCTCACGTGGACGACCGATCCCGAGGGGCGCGTCACCTACGCGAACCAGCGGCTCTTCGACTACACCGGGCTCGAGCCGGGCCGGCAGACGCGCGACTGGGTGCGGCGCGTCGTGCACCCCGAGGACTATCCGCGCGCCGACGCCGCGTGGCGCAACGCGCGCCGGGACGGGGGCGCCTACGAGATCGAGCTGCGCATGCGCCGGGCCGACGGCGTGTACCGGTGGTTCCTGGTGCGCGCGACCCCGACGCGCGACGGCTCGACCCCCATCGCCGAGTGGATCGCCCACGCGGCCGACATCGACACGCGCCGGCGCTCCGAGGAGAACCTGCGCTTCCTCGCGGCGGCGAGCGCCGCCCTGGGCGAGGTCGGCGACCGCGAGAGCACGCTCGCGCGCATCGCCCGCCTCGCCGTGCCGCATTTCGCCGACTGGAGCGAGGTGACGGTGCGCGACCCCGGCGGCGGCGTGCGCCGGCTCGCGGTGAACCACCGCGACCCGGACCAGACGCGCCACGTGCTCGCCCTGCGCGAACGCTTCCCGCCCGAGGAGACGGAAGCGGCGCTCACGGTGATCCGCACGGGCGAACCCGTCTTCGTGCCGGAGCTGAACGAGGAGATGCTGCGGGCGGCCGCGCGCGGCCCAGAGCACCTCGAGATGCTGGGGGCCCTGGGGCTGCGCTCCTACCTGTGCGTGCCGATGCGCTCCAAGTCGCGGGTGCTCGGCGCCATCGCCTTCGCCAGCGCCGAGTCCGCGCGCCTCTTCGACGAGTTCGACCTGCGCACCGCCGAGGAGCTGGCCCGCCGCGCCGCGATCGCGATCGAGAACGCCGAGCTCGTCCAGGCCCTGCGCGAGGCCGATCGCCGCAAGGACGAGTTCCTCGCCATCCTCGCTCACGAGCTGCGCAATCCGCTCGCGCCGGTGCGCAACGCGATCGAGATCCTGCGCGCCGCCCCGCCCCCGGCCCCGCACCTGCAGTGGACCCACGACGTGATCGACCGGCAGGTGCGCCAGATGTCGCGGCTCGTCGACGACCTCCTCGACCTCTCGCGCATCACCAGCGGCAAGCTCGAGCTGCGCCGCGAGCGCGTCGAGCTGGGCGCGGCCGTGCAGACGGCGCTCGAGGCCTGCCGCCCCCTCGTCGACCGCGGCGGGCACGAGGTCAGCCTGCACCTGCCGCCCGAGCCGGTGTGGCTCGACGCCGACCAGGCGCGGCTGTCGCAGGTCCTCTGCAACCTGATCAACAACGCCGCCAAGTACACCCGCCCCGGGGGCCACATCTGGCTCACGGCCTACCGGCGCGGCTCGGAGGCGGTGGTGCGCGTGCGCGACAACGGCATCGGGATCGCGCCCGACATGCTGCACCGGATCTTCGACATGTTCACGCAGGCCGCGGGCGGGGCCGACCATTCGCAGGGCGGCCTCGGCATCGGCCTCACGCTCGTGCGGCGGCTGGCCGAGCTGCACGGCGGGCGCGTCGACGTGCGCAGCGAGGGCCGCGGGAAGGGCAGCGAGTTCGCGGTGCGGCTGCCGGTGTCCGCCCGCGACGCGGCCGCAGGCGAGGCGAACGCGGAGGCCGCCGCCGCGGCCGCCCCGGGCAAGCGGCGCATCCTCGTGGTCGACGACAACCGCGATGCCGCCGACAGCCTCTCGATGCTGCTGCAATCCACCGGGCATGAAACACGCGTGGCCTACGACGGGCTAGAGGCGGTGGGCGCGGCCATCGCCTTCCGGCCCGACGCGGTGCTGCTCGACATCGGGCTGCCCAAGCTCTCGGGGTACGACGCCGCCGGCCGCATCCGTGAAGCGCGCGGCGCCGACGTGCTCCTCGTGGCCGTCACCGGGTGGGGCCAGGAGGAGGACCGGCGCCGCGCGAAGGAGGCGGGCTTCGACCACCACCTCACGAAACCCGTCGATCCGAAGGCCCTCGCGCGCATCCTCGCCGCCGACGCACCCGCGGGCGGCTAGCGCGCGGCGCCCGATTCGCGGGTATGCTCTGGCTCCCGGCCGCCGGACCAATTCCCGATGAGCAATCCCGTGAGGGGCACGCGCGGCATCGCCGTCGCGCCCCATGCCCTCGCCGCCCAGTCCGCCCTCGCCGTGCTGCGCGAGGGCGGCAACGCGATCGAGGCGATGGTGGCCGCCGCCGCCGCCATCGCCGTCGTCTATCCCCACATGAACTCGATCGGCGGCGACGCCTTCTGGCTCGTGCACGTGCCGGGCGAGCCGGTGCGCGCGATCGACGCGTGCGGGGCCGCGGCGGCCGCGGCGAGTATCGACTTCTATGGCGAGCACGGGCTCGCGGCGATCCCGTTCCGCGGCGGCGTCGCGGCCAACACCGTCGCGGGCACGGTGTCCGGGTGGGAGCTCGCGCTCGAGTTGAGCCGCAGCCGGCTCGGCGGGCGCATGCCGCTCGGTCGCCTGCTGGCCGACGCCGTCGCCTATGCCCGCGACGGGATCCCGGTCACGCGCAGCCAGACCGCCACCACCGCCGCCAAGCTCGAGGGCCTGCGCGGCCAGCCCGGCTTCGACGCGACCTTCCTGGTGGACGGCGCGCCGCCGCCCACGGGAACGCGCTTTTGCAACCCGCGGCTCGCGGCGACCCTCGAGCGGCTCGCCGCCGCGGGCCTGCGCGACTTCTACGAGGGAGACGTCGCGGCGAGCATGGTGCGCGACCTCGCCGCCGCCGGCAGCCCCCTGGGCGCGCGCGATCTCGGCGCCCACCGCGCGCTCTGGCGCACGCCGCTCGAGCTCGCCCACTCCCGCGGCACCCTCTACAACGTGCCCCCGCCCACCCAGGGCGTGGTCTCGCTGCTGATCCTCGGGATCCTCGACCGGCTCGACATCGGCGCGACCGATCCCGACGGGCCCGAGTACGTGCACCTGTGCGTCGAGGCGGTGAAGCAGGCCTTCGGCGTGCGCGACCGGTACGTGACCGACCCGGCGTACATGCAGGTCGACGCGCAGGCGCTCCTCGCCGCCGAGCGCGTGGACGCGCTCGCCGCGCGCATCGACCGCACCCGTGCGGCTGCCTGGGGCGCCGGCAAGGGACCGGCGGACACGATCTGGATGGGCGCCATCGACGGCGAGGGGCGTGCCGTGAGCTTCATCCAGAGCCTCTACCACGAGTACGGCAGCGGCGTCGTGCTCGCCGGCTCCGGCGTCAACTGGCAGAACCGCGGCTGCAGCTTCTCGCTCGACCCGAACGCGCTCAACGCCCTGGCCCCCGGCCGCAAGCCCTTCCACACGCTCAACCCCGCGCTGGCGCTCCTCGACGACGGGCGCACGATGGCCTACGGGAACATGGGCGGGGACGGCCAGCCGCAGTCGCAAAGCGCGGTCTTCACGCGCACCGTCGTCTTCGGCATGAACCCGCAGGACGCGGTGGCCGCGCCGCGCTGGCTCCTCGGCCGCACCTGGGGGCAGACGACGGACACGCTGAAGCTCGAGGCGCGCTTCCCGCCCGCGGTGGTCGAGGCGCTCGCCCGCATGGGCCACGAGGTCGAGGTCCTCGCGCCGTACGACGAGACGGTGGGGCACGCGGGCGCGGTGCTGCGCGACCGCGGGGGCCTCATGGAGGGCGGCTGCGATCCGCGCTCCGACGGCAGCGTCGCGTCCTTCTAGCCCGCGGGTAGACTGGAGGGCCAGGAGGTGAACCGATGAGCGCTAGATTCCTCGCACTGCCCGCCCTCGCCGCGCTGCTGCTCGCCGCCGCGGCCCCATCCGCCCTCGCCGCCGGCAAGGACCTCGCCGAGGGCAAGCGGCTGCTCGCCGAGCACGGATGCAACGCCTGCCACGAAAAGCAGGTCCCCGGCGGCCCGGGGGCGATCTACACGCGCAAGGACCGCAAGGTGACGAGCCTGCCGAAGCTGCAGGCGCAGGTTGCGCAGTGCAATTCGTCCATGGGCCTCGGGCTCTTCCCCGAGGACGAGCAGGCGATCGTCGCCTATCTCGACGCGACGTACTACAAGTTCAAGTGAAGCGCCCGGACAGCCCCGGGTTGCCCGCCACGCCCTTCAGCCGCGGCAGGTTGAGCCGGGGCGGGGCGATCGTCTTGCGATCGCGCAGGTAGGCGGCCACCGGCTCCCACACGGGCGGGCCCTTCGCACCCTCGGCCACCGGCGCCCAGCCCGCCACCTTGTACTTGCGGCCCGCCTCGAGGGGCTTGCCCGCCAGGCGCATGTCGGTGATGCGCTTGCCCATCGTCGCCTCGGGCGTGCAGGTGTACGTGAGGCCGCCCACCCGCACCATGTCCCCGCCCTGCTGGTAGTAGGGGTCGGGGTTGAAGAGGTTGTCGCAGACGTCCTCGAGGATGGTCTTGATCATCTCGCCCGTCAACGCGTTCACGGTCGCGTACGGGTACGTGATGGCCGTGAGGTCCATCAGGTGCTCCATCGTGAACGCCTCCCCGGGCAGCAGCGTGGTGCCCCAGCGGAAGCCCGGCGAGAACGCGATCTCGGCGTCCTGCACCGCCATCAGCGCGTCGAGGATCACCTGGTCCACGGTCCCGTTGAAGTTGCCGCGGCGGTAGAGCAGTCCCTCGGTGACGGCGAGCTTCTCGCCCAGCCGCGCCTCGAAGGGTGCCCGGTGGCGCGCGATCACCGCCTCCATCGCCGGATCGGCCGCAAGCAGGTTCGAGAATACCGGGAGCAGCTTGTAGCGCCAGCCCCGGATGCGCCCGTCGCCGACGTCGAGGTCGAGCACGCCGAGGAATTTCCCGTTGCTGCCGGCGTTGGTCACGAGCGTGGTGCCGCCGGCGTTCCTCACCGGGACCGGGCGCGCGACCCCGTCGTGCGTGTGCCCGCCGAGGATCGCGTCGATGCCCTGCACGCGCCCGGCGAGCTTGAGGTCGACGTCCATGCCGTTGTGCGACAGCAGGACGACCACCTTGGCGCCCTTCCGGCGCGCCGCGTCCACCTGCTTCTGCAGCTCCGGCTCCCGGATGCCGAAGGTCCAGTCCGCCATCATGTAGCGCGGGTTGGCGATCGGCGTGTACGGGAATGCCTGGCCGATGATCGCCACCGGCACGCCGCCGATCTCCCGGATCACGAAGGCCGGGAAGACCGGGTCGCCGAAATCGGCGGTGGCGACGTTCTGGGCGACGAAATCGACCTTGCCCTTGAAGTCGCCGTCGACCACCTGCTTCACGCGCTCCTGCCCGTAGGTGAACTCCCAGTGCGCGGTCATCACGTCCACGCCGAGGGCGAGCTGCGCGTCGACCATGTCCTGCCCGCGCGTCCACAGGGCCGGGCCCGACCCCTGCCAGGTGTCGCCGCCGTCGAGCAGCAGCGCGCCCGGGCGGGTGGCCCGCAGCCGCTTGACCAGGGTGGCGAGGTGCGCGAAGCCGCCCATGCGGCCGTACGCCTCGGCCGCCTTCGGGAAGTCGAGGAAGGTGAACGCGTGCGCCTCGCGCGTGCCGGGGGCGATGCCGTAGGCCTTGAGGAACGCCTCGCCCACGAGGTGGGGCGGCTTGCCCGCGGCGCTCGCCACGCCGATGTTCGCGTCGGGCTCGCGGAAGTGCACCGGGCGCAGCTGCGCGTGGCAGTCGGTGAAGTGCAGCAGGCTCACGTTGCCGAAGCGCGGCACGTCGTAGAAATCGCCGCCGTCGGCGGCGAGCGCCGCGCGCGAGGCGAGCGGCAGGCCGGCCGCCGCGGCGAGCGCGAGGGCCTCGAGGAATTCGCGGCGATCCATCAGGGGGCGGAGCGGGGCAAGGCGAAAGCGGCCGCGGCTTGCGCCGCGGCCGCGCGGGGAACGGTCACTGGTTGACCGGGGAGTTCGGGTCCATCAGCAGGGCCGTCACGTCCTGGATCTGCTGCTGCGTGAGCACCCCGTTGTGACCGAAGCGGGGCATGTTCGAGCAGGCCGCGTACGCCTCGGAGTTGTACACCTTCGCGTACACGTACCGGGTCGCCTCGGCGCTGAAGCCGTGCTTGCGCCCGAAGTTGCGCAGGCTCGGCCCCATCGTCCCGTAGGAGACCTCGTGGGGCGCCAGCTCGTGGCACGCGTAGCAGTTCCCGCCGGCGGCCTTCTTCGGGTCTTCGCTGTACTGCATGCCCTTGCCCGACTGCGCGATCTTCTCGCCGCGGCGCCAGTCGCCGAGGTATTTCCCGTCGGTCGGGGCCTGGTAGGTGGCGAGGTTCACCTTCTCGATGTGCTGCGCCACGTCCTTCGGCAGCTCGAGGCCCGCGTGGTACTTGCTGCACAGCCGCTGGGTCTCGTCCTGGTCGATGCGCGCGAGCGTCGCCTGGCCCTTCGGGTGGAAGGACTCCTTCATCATCGCGGTGGCCTTCTCGGCGTCGCTGCGCCCGCCCGACTGCAGGGCGGCGCAGCCCGCGACCACGGCCGCGCCCGCGAGGAGGGTGAAAGCGGTTTTCGTCTTCGTCATGGGTCGCTCCTCAGCGCTTGACCGCGGGGCCGTTGTAGATGCCGCCGTTCGCGTTGTGCGCCAGGTACATCGTGAGCGCGATCGACGCGGGCGAGCCGTACTCGAGCGGCGGCATGCGCTGCTGCTTGAAGCAGTCCTGCAGGCGCCACTGGAAGGTCCGCAGCTCGCCCTGCGAGACGCGGTATGCCGGCCAGGTGGTGTACGCGCGCTTCGCGTCCACCGGGTTGGTGAGGTTCGGCAGGTCCTGCAGCCGGATGCGCTTGCCGTCGGAGCCGTGGCAGGTGGTGCACCCGAAGTCGTAGGGACCGGAGCGGTGGAAGAAGATCGCCTTGCCGACCTCGAAGGCTTCCCGCTCCTTCGGGTGGTCGAGCGAGACGCGCATCGGCATGCCGCGCGACTCGGACACCACGTAGGCGACGAGCGCCTCGAGGTCCGACTTCCTGCCGCCGCCGCCGAACGGATGCGCGGTGACCGCCTTGGCGTCCATCCCCTGCTGCGTGACCATGCAGTGCACCAGGCGCGACTCGAGGTCCTCGACCTTGCCCGTGTCCTCGAAGTACTTCGGCAGCACCGTGTACGCGCCCTTCACGACGCCGGGCCCGAGGCCGATGTCGCAGCGCTGCAGCGACACGTGGTTCGGCCCGCGGGCCTGCTTCCACAGGTCCTCGCCGCGCGCCTCCCACAGCTCGCCGGGATTGACCTCGCCGATGGCTTCGCGGTACTTCTCGATGCCCTTCTGCACTTCGGACGGCTGCTGCGCGAGCGCGAGGCCCGCGCCCATCGCCAGGCCGACAATCGATACCCCCCGCAGGATCGGGTTCACTGGCTCCTCCTCTCGTTATGGTTTCGGTACGGCAGCGGCGCTACGGCTTGAGGTAGACGTACCCCTCCTTCGCCTGCAGCCGGGCGATCTCCGCGACGCCCGAGGGCACGATGTGCGCGCCCATGATGACCTGCTTCGGATCGATGTGCCGGGACTTCAGCGTGTTGTTGCACACGCGGAACTCCACCCCGCGCCCCATGAGCGTGTCGACGGTCGCCTCGAACGGGCTGTTGTTCTTGTCCTTCGCGCCGTCGAGGAGGAAGTCGATGCCGTGGCTGTGGGCCACGACCACGATCTTCGCGTCGGGGTCCGCGTTCAGGTGGTTGTTCACGTTGCGCAGCAGCGCGGAGGCCTTCGCGAGGCCCTCGTCGATGTGGTACACGACCTTGAGGCCCGCGCCGGCGGCGCTCGCCGCGGTCCACGCGAGGCAGGCCACGGCAGCGGCCGCCATGTGACGGATGCTCGTCCTCATCGTCCCTCCTCCTCGGGGCGCGCCCGCGCCCTCAGCTGATGGTCGCCTCGTCCGTGCGGCTCTCGCCCTTGTTGTCGACCCAGGTGACCTTCACCTTGTCGCCCGGCTTGCCGCCGGCGAAGCGGAACGCCAGGAAGGGGTTCTTCGACACGGCCGGTCCCCACTCGGCGGCGAGCACGGTCCTGCCGTTGTGCGTGGCGGTCACGTTCTGGATGAAATGGGCGGGGATCGTCTTGCCGCCGGACTTGCGCAGCCCGGTCTCCATCACGTGGGCCATCAGCACCTTCACCAGCACCTTGTCGCCGTCCATCGTGGCGCGGATCTTCATCGGGTCTGCCATCGTCGCCTCCTCAGCCGCCGCAGCCGCCAAGGGTGACTTTCACCTCCTTGGCATTGTAGTAGTACTTGCCGTTCGCCTCGACCAGCGCGATCACGCGCGAGGACTTGCCCATCTTCACCCGCGTGTTGACCCAGGGGTCGGTGCCCTGCGGGATGTCGAACTCGGCGGCGAGGATGTTCGGGTTCTTCTCGACGAGCAGCGCGATCTTGCGCGTGTCGCCGATCTTGCTCGAGATCGTGAACGGGACCACGGCGCCGTTCTCGGCGATGTCGGGGGAGTTGATGACGATGTCCTGGCTCTGCGTGGGCTGCGAGCCGCCCATCGCCTTCACCGCCTCCTCGAAGCTCTTGGTCGAGAACGCCTGCTTGTTCCACTCCGCGCGGGCGAAGCCGGGCTTGAGCAGCCCCGCCGCCATCGCGAGGCCGAGGACGGCCATGCCGCCCGAGCCCTGCAACACCTTCCTGCGACCACTGTCCATTGATTCCTCCTCGAAGCTGCGTGAGCTCGGCCGCCCTGGTTTTTTCGGCCGAAATGGTGTTCTTGTGGGTGAAGCGGACCGCGGACCCCGAAGCCCGCGGGGGGACTTCTCGGCGCAGTCTATTGAACCGCGTCAATATCAGTCAAGCCTAATATTGATCCAGGCCAATCGCGGCGCGCGCCCGGCGTGCTATGGCGCCCCGCGCCCGCATCCCTTACATTGGAGGCCCATGTCGACGCCCCTCCGCCGAACCCACCGCCCGCGCGCCGGCGCGAAGTCGGACATCTTCGACCTCATCGGCAAGACGGAGAACATCCTCCAGGCGAGCTCGGCGATGCAGGCGATGGCGCACCCGCTGCGCCTGAAGATCCTCTGCCTCATCGGCAACGGCGAGCTGTCCGTGCTCGAGATCGTCGAGGCGGTCGGCACCACCCAGAGCAACATCTCGCAGCACCTCGGCATCCTGCGCGACCACGGCCTGCTCGAGACGCGCCGGGAGGCCACCAAGGTCTACTACCGCATCGGCGACCCGCGCGTGATCCGCATGATCTCGCTCACCCGCGAGATCTTCTGCAGCTTCTGAAGGCGGGACGGCGCGCGGTTGCCCCGGCGCGAACGCCGCCGGCCCTAGCGCGCGGCCGGGCGGCGTCCCCGATGCGGCCTCCCAGCGCCCGGCCGCCGCGTCGTCGCTCGCGCGCGCCTCGACCCAGCGCGCCCCCGCGGCCGTATCCTCGCGCTTCCAGAAGGGTGCCCGCGTCTTGAGGTAGTCCATGATGAACTCGCACGCGGCGAACGCCTCGCCGCGGTGCGCGCTCGACACGCCGACCAGCACGATGCGATCGCCCGGCGCGAGCGGCCCCACGCGGTGGATCACCACGGCGTCGAGAATGTCCCAGCGGCCGGCCGCCTCCCGGCAGATCGCCGCGAGCGCCTTCTCGGTCATGCCCGGATAGTGCTCGAGCGTCATGCCGCGCACGCCGCGCCCGTCGTTCGCGTCGCGCACGTGGCCCACGAAGCTCGCCACCGCGCCCACGTCCACGCGAGCGCGCGTGAGCGCCTCGAGCTCGCGGCCCACGTCGAAGTCCTCCTCCTGCACGCGCACGATCGCCATCGCTAGCCCCCGGTCACCGGCGGAAAGAACGCGACCTCGTCGCCCGGCTTGAGCGGGGTCGCCGCGTCGGCCATCTCCTGGTTCACCGCCACGCGCCACGCCTTGCCCGGTGCGAACGCCTCGCTCCAGCGCGCGTCGCGGTTGCGCAGCGATTCCACCAGCATGCCGACCGTGGCGTTGCCGCCGGGCAGCGGCACGCGCTCGCGCGAGCACCCGAGGGATTCGCGCAGGCCGGCGAAGAGGAGGAGCGTCACCATCGGCCTACCTCACCAGCCGGGCGCGGTCGAGCCCGAGGTGGTGCACGATGAAGCGCGCCACCGCGGCCGGGTCCCCGAGGGGCAGTTGCGGCAGCGCGGTGTCGAGCGGCTCGTCGGTGGCGACCGCGACCACGTGCTCGTCGCCGGGATGCAGCAGCGGCGCGTTCGCCTCGCGGCGGTGCACCTCGACCTTCGGTATCGGCTCGCGCTTGTAGCCCTCGACGAGCACCAGGTCGCACGGCGAGAGGTGCCGCAGCTGCTCCTGCAGGCCGGGCTCTGGCGCGCCGCGCAGCTCGTGCATGAGCGCCCACCGCCGCGCCGAGCTCACCAGCACCTCGGTGCAACCCGCGTGGCGATGGCGCCAGGAATCCTTGCCCGGCTGGTCGACGTCGAACGCGTGGTGCGCGTGCTTGATGAGCGACACGCGCAGCCCCTCGCCCACGAGCACGGGGATCATGCGCTCGATGAGGGTGGTCTTGCCGCTGCCGCTGTAGCCGGCGATTCCCATGACTTTCATCGGGAAATTGTAGCCGACCGGCGGCCTCAGGACGCCGGCGCGCCGCCCAGGCACGCGCGGTAGCGCCGCTCGACGCTGCGGGCGAACCAGGCGGTGGTGAGCCGGCGGGCGGTCTTCGGCGTGTCGAGGGCGATGCGCGGCACCTCCGAGCGGCTCACGCGCTTGCCCGCGGCGACGTCGGCCAGCGCGAAGACCCGGGCGTAGACCTCCGAGCGGCCGAAGGCGGCGCCGCGCCCGAGGGCGAGCTCGCGGCGGATGCGCCCGGCATCCATCCCCAGGCGCGGCGCGAGGGCGAGGACCGCCGCCTCGGTCTCGCCGGCGCGCCCCGGCTCGCCCGGCTCGAGGTCGCCGTCGAGGGCGAGCGCGCGTCCCGCGAGCCGCCCGAGCGCCTGCTGGAAGGCCGCGTTGCGCGAGGCGTAGCGCCCGGCGTTGTAGTCGGCGAAGCGGTAGCGCATCGCCTCGTACGGCGCCTCGTAGGCGAGCAGGTGCGCGATGCCGAAGTAGAGCCCGCCGCGGCGGGTGAAGACCTCGTGGCGGATGCCGCCGCCCACCGGATACGGGTAGCGGCGTTCGCGCGCCTCGGCCTGCGCGAACGCGATCCCGACCTGCATCGGGCCGGCGGTGCGCACCGGGTTGCGCTCGGCGAGGAAGCGCGCGGCGAGCGGCACTCGTCCGATCATGTCCTCGTACGTCTCGCTCAGGTCGCGCTCGGTGCGCGCCGAGTCGATGCGCTCGCGGTAGCTGCGCCCGTCCGTCGAGGGCAGCGCGAGCGCCGCATCGAGCACCAGCCGGGGAACGCCCGCGCGCTCGCGCCGGCGCTCGATCTCGCGCCATGCGATCCGCGCGAGCCCCGGCACCGCGGGGTCGACCCGGTAGCCCGATTCCTGGGCGACGACGGCGAGCGCGGCGCAGGCGTTCTCCCGGCGTGGCGGGGATGCCGAGGAAGCGAAACGCCGCCACGACGTCCGCGGCCCAGCCGGCGCGGTCGTCGACGTGGGAGGGAATGCGCGCGGCGACGAAGGCGCGGGCATCGGCGGGCGCGAGCCCCGGGGCCTGCGGCGCCGGCACCTGGGCCGCGCACCCGGCGAGCAGGACCGCGAGGGCGGCCGCCGCGAGGCGCGCCCGCTTGCGCGAGCCCGCGCTCAGGCCGGCTCCTCCGGCTTTTCCGGCAGCGCCCCGCCCGCCTGCAGCCGCCGCATCGTCGTTTCCACCGCGCGCAGCTCGATGATCTCGGCGTCCTGGGAGGTCGCGCCCAGCTCCTTGAACTTGCGCGCCGACACGAGCACCCGGCTTTCGAGCGAGCCGATGGCGGCGTTGTAATTCGTCGTGGCCGACTCGAGGCTGTTGCCGAGCCTCACGATGTGGCCGGCCATGTCGCCCAGGCGCTTGTGCAGCTCCTGGCCGAGCTGGCTGATGGCGCGCGCGTTCTCGGCGATGCTCTCCTGGCGCCAGCCGTAGGCCGCCGCCTTGAGCAGCGCCATCAGCGAGGCGGGAGAGGCGATGATCACGTTCTGGCCGAAGCCCGTGTCGAGCAGCTCCGGGTCGGCCTCGAGGGCGGCGCTGCAGAAGGCCTCGCCCGGGATGAACATCACCACCACCTCCGGCGTGGGCTCGAACTGCTCCCAGTAGTTCTTGCGCGCGAGGGCCTGCAGGTGCCCGCGCACGAGCTGGGCGTGCTCGCGGATCTTGGCCTTGCGCACCTCCTCGTCGACGGCCTCGTGGGCGTCGAGGTACGCCGACACGGGGGCCTTGGAATCCACGACGATCTGGCGGCCGCCGGGCAGGCGCACCACGAGGTCCGGGCGCAGGAGCTTGCCCTCGTCGCCCGCCGCGCTCTCCTGCTCGACGAAGTCGACATGGTTGAGCATGCCGGCCATCTCGACCACGCGGCGCAGCTGCACCTCGCCCCAGCGCCCGCGCACGTGGGGCTGGCGCAGGGCCTTGACCAGGTTCGAGGTCTCGAGCCGCAGCTGGCCCTGGGTCTCGGCCATCTGCGCGAACTGCTGGCGGATCTCGCCGTAGGCCTGCTCGCGCGCGCGCTCGAGGGCGAGGATCTTCTCGTCGACCTTGTCGAGCGAGGCCCTCACCGGGCCCACCAGCGCGTCGATCGCCTGCTGGCGCTTCTCGAGGTCGCCCTTGGCTCCCTGCTGGAACTCGGCGAGCGAGGCGCGGGCGAGCTCGAGGAAGGACTGGTTGTTGCTCTTGAGCGCGTCGGCCGAGAGCGACTTGAAGCTCGTCTCCAGCGCCGCGCGCGCCTCGTTCACGAGCCGCAGCTTCTCCTCCGACTGCCGGCGCTCCTCCTCGAGGCGCGTCTGCAGCTGGGCGCCGCGCTCGCGCAGCTGCGCCACCTCGCCCTGCAGGCGGGAGACGGCGTCCTCGCGCTGGCGCAGCGCCTCGCGCAGCTCGTCCACCTGCCGGGCGCGCTCCTCGCGCGCGGCGGCGAGCTGCGCCTCCAGCTCCGCCACGCGCTTCTCGTCGTGACTCGGGCGGGTTCGGTTCCACAGGTGCGCGAGCCCGAAGCCGCCGACCGCGCACAGCAGCGCGACGACGACCCAGGGGATGCTCATTTCCATCGGCGATCCAGCGCGCGGCGCGGGCGGTTTTCCAGGTTCGAACGCATGCCTGCATTCTCGCATGCGGGTGGCTCACCCGGTGACCCCGCGCGCAGGCTGGGATCACGCCATGCCCGAGCTTCCGGACCTCACCGTCCACGTCGAGGCGCTCGAGGGGCGCATCGTGCTCGATCTCGGCGACGCGCTCCTCGCCGACCGGCCGCTGTCGCGCCTGCTGAAGGACGACTGGCCGAAGACGCTGGAAGGCTAGCCCTGCGGTACCGTGTTCGCGAACGACGGGCGCTTCGCGAAACCCTCGTACCACGCCGCGAGCTTCGGGTGCGCGTCGCGCCAGCGCCGTTCGGCGTAGCGGAAGTCGAGGTAGCCCAGGGCGCATCCGAGCGCGATCGTGCCGATGGTCACGCCCTCGAGGTCGGCGGCGTTGCGCTCGAGGAAATCGAGCGCCTGGTCGACCTTGAGCAGCTGCCCGTGCGTCCACGCCTGCCAGCGCAGGGCCTCGGGGCGCACCGCGTTCTCGTAGCGGCACAGCACCGCCGCCTCGAGGATGCCGTCGGCCAGCGCGTGCAGGCGCAGCGCGCGCCACCGCGCGTCGCCCGATGCGGGAAAGAGCTTCGCACCCTTCGAGAGGGAATCGAGGTACTCGCAGATGACGACGGAATCGAAGAGCACGAAGCCGTCGTCGCGCTCGAGCGCCGGCACCTTGATGAGCGGGGCGACCCGCCCGTAGTCGCGGTTCGGCTCGCTCGGCACCACCTTCGTGGGCACGCGCTCGATGGCGCCGGCGAGGCCGGCTTCCTCGGCGCACACGACCACCTTGCGCACGAACGGGGACGACGCGGAGTAGTAGAGCTTCATGGCGCGCAAGTGTCGGGCCGGCGCACGCCGCCGTCAAGCGCCGCGGGCGCTCCTAGCGCACGAGCGTGATGACGACGACCCCCAGGGCGAGCAGCACCATGCCGGCGGCCTCCCGCGGGGCGAGCCGCTCCCGGAAGAGGCGCCGGGAGACGAGATAGCTGAAGATGAGCTCCACCAGCCCCAGCGTGCGCACCTGCGCCACCGGCTCGAGCGCGAACGCCGTGAACCACCCCGCCGAGGCGGCGGCACCCATGAAGCCCGCCACCAGCGACACGCGCCAGGCGCGCAGCACCCGCCCCACGACCGCCGGATCGCGCGCCGCGAGCCAGCCGGTGAGCAGCACGGTCTGCAGCGCCTGGGCCGCGAGGAGCGTGAACGCGGCCGTGAGGACGAAGGAGCCCCCGCCGAGCGCCAGCTCCGCGCCGCGGAAGCCCACCATGGAAAGCGCGATGAGCCCGCCGCACGCGACCCCGAGGCCGGCCGCCCGCAGGCTGAACGTCGAGCGCCAGCCGGACGAGAGGAGGAAGACGCCCACCGTGCCGAGCGCCACCGCCGCCGCGGTCCCGGCCGAGACGCGGTCGCCGAGGAAGACCAGGCCGAAGAGCGCCACCTGCAGCACCTCGGTCTTCGAGTACGCGACGCCCAAGGCGAAGTTGCGCTCCTGCATGATGGCGAGCAGCAGCGCCATGCCGCCGATCTGGGCGAGCGCGCCCACGAGGAGCCACGCGGCGAAGGCGCCTCCGGGGGCCGGCAGGGGCGAGGGCGCGAGCGCCGCGGCCGCCCAGAGCCAGAGGGCGGCGAACGGCACTCCGTAGAGGAAGCGCACGAGCGTCGCGCCCAGCGTGCCGAGCTCGGCGGTGAGATGGCGCTGCGCCGCGTTGCGCACGGTCTGCGCGAGCGCGGCGAAGACGGTGATGGGGATCCAGGCGGCCGGCATGGCGCCCGGGCGTCAGGCGGCCTTGTCCTCGCGCGCGGCGCGCTTGCGCTCGTGCTCCGTCAGGTAGCGCTTGCGGATGCGGATCGACTTCGGCGTGACCTCGACCAGCTCGTCGTCCTCGATGAACTCGATCGCGCACTCGAGCGTGAGCTGGATCGGCGGGGTCAGCAGCACGTTCTCGTCCTTGCCCGAGGCGCGCACGTTGGTGAGCTTCTTGCCCTTCATCGGGTTGACGACGAGGTCGTTGTCGCGGCTGTGGATGCCGATCACCATGCCCTCGTAGACGCGCTCGCCCGGGCGAGACGAACATGCGCCCGCGGTCCTGAGGTTGAACAGCGCGTAGGCGACCGCCTCGCCGTGCTCCGCGGAGACCAGCACGCCGTTGCGCCGCGCGGGGATGTCGCCCTTCACGGGCGCGTACTCGTCGAACACGTGGCTCATGATGCCGGTGCCGCGCGTGAGCGTTCATGAACTCGCCCTGGAAGCCGATCAGCCCGCGCGCGGGAATGCGGTAATCGAGCCGCACGCGCCCCTTGCCGTCGGGCACCATGTCGACGAGCTCGCCGCGGCGCCTCGCCGAGCGCCTCCATCACGCGCGCCCTGGTGCGTCGTCCTCGACGTCGACCGTGAGGAGCTCGTACGGCTCCTGCGGACACCGTCGACCTCGCTTCACCACCACGCGCGGCTTGCGCCACCGCGACCTCGTAGCCCTCGCGGCGCATGTTCTCGAGCAGGATCGTGAGGTGCAGCTCGCCGCGCCCCGAGACCAGGAACACGTCCGCGTCGCCCGTGTCCTCGACGCGCAGCGCCACGTTGGCGAGCAGCTCGCGCAGCAGGCGGTCGCGGATCTGCCGGCTCGTGACGTACTTGCCTTCGCTGGCCCGCGAGCGGGCGACGTGTTCACCTGGAAGTTCATGGTGAGCGTCGGCTCGTCGACCCCGGTCATGGGCAGCGCCTCCGGATTCTCCGGGTCGGCGAGCGTGCGTGCCGATCGCGAAGTCCTCGATGCCGGTGACGAGACGATGTCGCCCGCGGCCGCGACCTCGGTCGCGCACGCGCTCCAGCCCTGGAAGGTGTGGATCACGCCGACCTTCGCGTGCGCGCCGGGCGCTCGCCGCCCACGCATGACCACCTGCTGCGCCTTGCGGATGGTGCCGCGGCGGATGCGGCCGATGCCGATGCGGCCGACGTAGCTCGAGTAGTCGAGCGGCCGCGATCTGCAGCTGCAGCGGCGCGTCGGGATCGCCCTTCGGCGCCGGGACGTGCGCGAGGATCGCGTCGAACAGCGGCCGCATGTCCTGGCCGCGTCTCGCCGGCCTTCAGTCGAGCGCCCAGCCCTTGCAGCGCCGAGGCGTAGACCACCGGGAAGTCGAGCTGGTCCTCGCTGGCGCCCAGCTTGTCGAACAGCTCGAAGGTCTGGTTCACGACCCAGTCCGGGCGCGCGCCGTCGCGGTCGACCTTGTTCACGACCACGATCGGCTTGAGGCCCTGGCGCGAGCGCCTTGCGCGTGACGAACCGCGTCTGCGGCATCGGGCCCTCCACCGCGTCGACCAGCAGCAGCACGCCGTCGACCATGCCGAGCACGCGCTCGACCTCGCCGCCGAAGTCGGCGTGGCCCGGCGTGTCGACGATGTTGATGTGCACGCCCCGGTAGTCCACGGCGCAGTTCTTGGCGAAGATCGTGATGCCGCGCTCGCGCTCGATGGTCGTTCGAGTCCATCACCCGCTCGGCGATGTGCTGGTGGGCGCGCGAACGTGCCGGCCTGGCTGCAGCAGCTTGTCGACGAGGGTGGTCTTCCCGTGGTCGACGTGGGCGATGATGGCGATGTTGCGAAGCGGGCGGCGCATGAGAATCCCAGAAAATTCAGCATTTTAGCATGTTCAACCCCGGAAAAACCCGGGACAGACCCCGTTTTCCCTTAGGCGGCCATGCGTTCCACCCAAGGGGAAACGGGGTCTGTCCCCATTATCGGTTCCATTATCGGTTGCGCATCCAGTCGGCGGTCCTGAAGAAGGCCGCGCGCAGGGGCTCGCGCAGCTCGGGGGGCACCTCGACCTCCTCCATGGCCTGGACCATGCAGGCCATCCATTGGTCGCGCTCCTCCTCGCCGATGGCGAACGGCAGGTGGCGCGCGCGCAGCATCGGGTGGCCGTGGCGGGCCATGTAGAGGGGCGGGCCGCCCAGCCAGCCGGACAGGAAGAGGTAGAGCTTCTCGCGCGCGCTCTCGAGACTCGCGCCGTGCACCCGGCGCAGCCGCGCGTAGGCGGGCTCGAGCTCCATCAGGTCGTAGAAGCGCTCGACCAGCGCGCGCACGCCGGCGTCGCCGCCGACGAGGTCGTAGGGCGTGGGAGAATCGCGTTCCTGCGGATCCAAGGTGCTCTCCGGAATGAAGCTGGCTTTGAAGGTCGACGTCGACACCCTGCGCGGCACGCGCGAGGGCGTGCCCAAGCTTATCGAGATTCTCCACCGGCATGGGGCGGGCGCGACCTTCCTCTTCAGCCTCGGGCCCGACCACACCGGGCGGGCGATCAAGCGCGCATTGCGCCCGGGCTTCGTGCAGAAGGTCGGGCGCACGTCGGTGGTGTCCCACTACGGCATCCGCACCCTGCTCTACGGCACGCTGCTGCCGGGGCCCGACATCGGCCGGCGCGGCGCCGACGTCATGCGCCGGGTGCGCGACGCGGGCTTCGAGGTCGGCATCCACACCTGGGACCACGTGCGCTGGCAGGACGGCGTGGGTCGCGCCGACGGGCCGTGGACCACATGGGAGATGTCGCGCGCCGCGACGCGGTTCCGCGACATCTTCGGCGAGGAGGCCCGCGTGCACGGCGCGGCCGGCTGGCAGATGAACGTGCACGCCTTCCGCAACACGCAGACGTTCGGCTTCCGCTACGCCTCCGACACCCGAGGCACGCACCCCTTCATCCCGGTGGTGCGCGCCGAGATCGTCGACTGCCCGCAGTCTGCCGACGACGCTGCCCACCCTCGACGAGATGATCGGCCTCGACGGCGTGAGCGCGTCGAACGTGGCCGAGCGGCTCCTCGAGGCGACGCAGCGCGACCGCCGCGAGCACGTCTTCACGCTGCACGCGGAGCTCGAGGGCGGGAAGCTCTCCCCCGTTTTCGACCGCTTGTGCGCGGGCTGGAAGGCGCAGGGCTACGAGCTCGTGTGCCTGCGCGCGCTCGCCGAGGGCCTCGCCGGCACGTCCCTGCCCCTGCACGACGTGCTCGATGCGACCGTGCCGGGCCGCTCGGGCACCCTCGCCTGCCAGGGCCCGGTCTTCCTCGCCGAGGGCCGAATCCCATAGCTTGCGTTTTCCGTTTTTTTTGGTCACCATGGGTTGTGGCCATCTGCTTCTCTCCGCCTCGACTCGGATGAACGCTCGCGCGGTCGTACCCGACTTCGAGCTCCCCGCCACCGGCAACCCGCGCTTCCCGCTTTCGGCCTTTCGCGGCCACCCGCGCGTCCTCGAATTTTCCCCCGGCCCCGCGCGCGAGGCGCCCCGCTTCGCGCCGCGCGCGCCGCTGTAGCCCTTTCCCCACCCGCCGCCCGCCTGATGCCCAACGATCCCCTGAGAGACTCCCCCGAGCCGCACGACGCCGGGGAGATGCCGAGCTACGCCTCGTATTCCCCGGAGGCCCCCATGCAGCATCGCCGACGCGAGCGTGAGCCGCGCGCCCCGAAGACGGCGGCGGCCACGCGCCTGTTCGTGCTGGACACCAACGTCCTCATGCACGATCCCACGAGTCTCTTCCGCTTCGAGGAGCACGACGTGTTCCTGCCCATGGTCGTGCTCGAGGAGCTCGACGACCACAAGAAGGGCATGAGCGAGGTGGCGAGGAACGCCCGCCAGGCGAGCCGGTTCCTCGACGAGATCGTCTCCCAGGGCGGCGAGATCGAGAAGGGCTACTCGCTGAAGGTCCGCAGCGGCGGCGAGGCCGGCGGGCGGCTCTTCCTGCAGACGCGCACCGTCGCCGCCGACATCCCCGCCACGGTCGCCACGCAGAAGGCCGACAACGTGATCCTCGGCGTGGCGATGCACCTCAAGCAGCAGCATCCGAAGCGCGACGTGGTCCTGGTGTCCAAGGACATCAACATGCGCATCAAGGCGCACGCGCTGGGGATCGCCGCCGAAGACTACTACAACGACAAGGTCCTCGAGGACACCGACCTCCTCTACACCGGCGTCATGGCGCTGCCCGAGGACTTCTGGGACCGCCACGGCAAGGACGTCGAGAGCTGGCAGGAGCACGGGCGCACGCTCTACCGGGTGCGCGGGCCCCTCGTGCCCTCGATGCTCGTGAACCAGTTCGTCCACCACGAGGGCGACCGGCCGTTCCTCGCGATCGTGCGCGAGGTCCGCGGCAAGACCGCCGTGCTGCAGACCCTCAAGGACTTCTCGCACCACAAGAACAACGTCTGGGGCATCACGGCGAGGAACCGCGAGCAGAACTTCGCGCTGAACCTGCTGATGGACCCGGAGATCGACTTCATCACGCTGCTGGGCCAGGCGGGCACGGGCAAGACGCTGCTGACGCTCGCCGCCGGGCTCATGCAGACGCTGGAGTACAAGGTCTACAGCGAGATCATCATGACGCGCGTGACGGTGCCCGTGGGCGAGGACATCGGGTTCCTCCCCGGCACCGAGGAGGAGAAGATGACGCCGTGGATGGGGGCGCTGGAGGACAACCTCGACGTGCTCATGCGCACCGACGACGAGGCGGGCGACTGGGGGCGCGCGGCCACCGCCGACCTCATCCGCAACCGGATCAAGGTGAAGAGCCTGAACTTCATGCGCGGGCGCACCTTCATCAACAAGTACCTGATCATCGACGAGGCGCAGAACCTGACGCCCAAGCAGATGAAGACCCTCATCACCCGCGCCGGGCCCGGCACCAAGGTGGTGTGCCTCGGCAACGTCTCCCAGATCGACACGCCCTACCTCACCGAGGGCTCCTCGGGCCTCACCTACGTGGTGGACCGCTTCAAGGGCTGGGCCCACAGCGGGCACGTGACGCTCATGCGCGGCGAGAGATCGCGCCTGGCCGACCACGCGGGCGAGGTGCTGTAGCCGGTACGCCGCCTACTTCCAGAGGTCGACGGACTTCCCGCGCGAGCGCATCGCGTCGGCGCGCTTCTGCAGGTAGCGCTGGAAGTCGGGTTCCTCGCGGTACGCCCCGCTCGCCACGTAGTCGAGGGCGCCGGCGAGGTGGAACGGGCGCACGTAGCCTTCCACGCGGAAGGCCTCGTGCCCTTCGCCATCGAGGAAGAGGAGCGTGGGCGTGTAGGCCACGCCGAGGGAGCGCGCCCAGGCCCGCTCGCTGCGGCGCTCGCCGGAGGGGGTCACGACGGGGCGCCCGCCGAAGAGGTCCACCTGCACCACGGCGAAGCGCGCCAGCAGCGCGCGCACCTCGGGGCGCGAGAACGCGTCGCGGTGCAGCTCCTCGCACTCCTTGCACGACGAGCGCTCGATGAGCACGGCCAGCGGCTTGCCCGTGCGCGCGCCGATCGCCGGCAGGTCGAGGGGGCCCGGCTCGAGGAACGGCTCGGCCACGAGCGCGCCCCGGCGGTCGCCCTCGTGGCGCGCGGCGTATTCCGCGTACGATTCGCCCGCCCGCCCCTCGCCCGCGGCATAGGCGAGCGCCACGCGGAAGCGATCGGGCGGCAGGTAGCCGTTCAGGCGCAGCGCGACCTTTCCCTTCTCGTCGAGGAAGAGCAGCGTGGGCGTGAACTGGATGCCGAGCGCGCGCGCGAGCGCTTTCTCGCTCGTGTGCCGGCCGTCGACCCAGGTCACCTCGCGGTCGCCCCAGAGGTTCAGCGCGATCGCCACGAAGCGCCGGCGGGTCTTCTCGACGATGTCCGGCGTGCGGAAGTCCACCTCCATCAGCGCCTTGCAGTAGGGGCAGCCGTCCTGGCCGATGTAGACCATGACGCGCTTGCCCTGGGCGGCGGCGTCGCGCACCTCCTCCGGAAACTCGAGGAACGACTCGGAGAACCAGCGCGGGATCTCGATCGCGCGGGCGCCGGGGTCGAGGCTTTCGGCCTCGGCGGCACGGGCGGCGACGCCCGCGGCGAGGAGCGCGAGAAGAAGCGCCGCGGCCCCCGAGCGCCAGGCGCGGCTCATGCGGCCGCGCCCGCCCGCGCCCCGGCCTGGCCCGCGAACGGCGCGAAGGCGCCGAGCACGCGCTCGATGCCGGCCGCGTCCACGTCGAGGTGCGTCACCAGCCGCGTGCGCGCGCCGACGAGGGCGACCACGTCCTCGGCGGCGAGGTGGCGCTGCAGCTCGGCGACCCGGGCGGGCGGCACCGCGACGAAGACCATGTTGGTCTGCACCGGGTCCACGGCGAAGCCCAGCCGTGCCAGCCCCTCGCCCAGGCGGCGGGCGTTCGCGTGGTCCTCGGCGAGGCGCTCGACGTGGTGCTCGAGAGCATGGAGCCCCGCCGCGGCGAGGATGCCCACCTGGCGCATCGTCCCGCCCAGCATCTTGCGGATGCGCCGGGCGCGGTCGATGAGCTCCCGCCGCCCGACGAGCATGGTGCCCGCGGGCGTGCCCAGCCCCTTGGAAAGGCACACGGAGACGGTGTCGAACCCGGCGCAGAGCGCGTCCACGGGCATCCCGAGCCTCACCGCGGCGTTGAAGATCCGCGCCCCGTCGAGGTGGGTCGACAGCCCGCGCCGGCGCGCGAGCGCCACGGCATCGGCCAGGTAGGCGCGCGCGAGCACCTTGCCCCCGATCGTGTTCTCGAGCGCGAGCAGCCGCGTGATGGCGAAGTGGGCGTCGTCGGGCTTGATCGCGGCCTCCACCTCGGCCAGGTCGAGGCTGCCGTCGGGCCGGTTCGTGAGCGGCTGCGGCTGGATCGATCCCAGCACCGCCATGCCGCCTGCCTCGTAGTGGTACGTGTGCGCGTCCTGCCCGACGATCACCTCCTCGCCGCGCTGGCAGTGCGCCATGAGGGCGGCGAGGTTCGACTGGGTGCCCGAGGGGAAGAAGAGCCCGGCCTCCATGCCGAAGCGCTTGGCGCACACGGCCTGGAGGCGGTTGACGGTGGGGTCGTCGCCGAAGACGTCGTCGCCCACCTCGGCGCGGGCCATGGCCTCGCGCATGGCGGGCGTGGGACGGGTGACGGTGTCGCTGCGCAGGTCGATCGGGGTTCGCATGCCGGGATGGGCCGAGGCCGAAACCCCGAGCTTATCGCGTCTCAGGACCCGCGCAACGCCTCGTCGTCCATGCGGAAGCGGTCCACGAGCTGCGCCAGCCGCGCGGCCTCGCCGCGGTAGGCGGCGGCGGCCTGCGCCGAGCGCTGCACGTACCCGGCGGTGCCCCGCGACGCCTCCTGCAGCCGCGCCAGCGCCCGGCTCAGGTCGCCCACGCCCTCCGACTGCTCGCGCGAGGCGACGGCGACCACGCCGATGGCGGCGGTCACATGCTGCACGTGCGAGGCGAGGTCCTCGATCGCCGAGCCCGCCGCGTGGACGTAGCGCGATCCCTCGCCCACCCGCTCGACCGAGCCGGCGATGAGCGCGCGCACCTCGCGGGCCGCCTCGGCGCTGCGCTGCGCCAGGTTGCGGACCTCCTCGGCGACCACGGCGAAGCCGCGCCCCTGCTCGCCCGCCCGCGCCGCCTCCACCGCGGCATTGAGCGCGAGCAGGTTGGTCTGGAAGGCGATGCCCTCGATCACGCCGATCACGTCGGCGATCCGCTCCGAGCTCGCCTGGATCGCGTCGATGGCGCCGACGGCCTGCGCGGCGACCTCCGCGCCCGCGCGCGCCACCCGGGTCGCGTCGGCGGCGAGCCGGCTCGCCTCCAGGCACCCGGTCGCATTCTCCCCGAGCGCCTCGGCGAGCCGCTGCACGGCCACGGCCGTCTCCTCGAGATCGCGGACCTGTTCGCCGGTACGCTCGGAAAGGTCGGCGTTGCCCGCGGCGAGCGCCTCGGCCGCCGCGCGGGCCGCGGCGGCCCCGCGCCGGGCCTCGCCCACCACGGCGCCGAGGCCCGCGTGGGCCTCGTGCAGCGCGCGAAAGAGCTCGCCGCGCGGCCCCCGGTGCCGGGCCGAGCGCGCATCGGCGAGGCGGGGAGCGCTCGCGCGCCGCAGGTCGTGGTCGGACAGCAGGCGCGCGAGGCGGTGGATCTCGTCCCAGCCGTCGTCGGCGCGCAAGACGAGGTACCCGAGATAGCCCACGGCGGCGGCGAAGCTCGCGAGCACCGCGAGCGCCCGCGCATCCCAGCCCGGCGCCCACGCCGCCACCGCGAGGACGAGCGGCAGCGTGAACAGCCCCGCGAGGATCAGCGATCCCGCCTTTGCGCGCGCCCGGGCACGCAGGCGCCGCAACATCTCCCCCATGCCGGCCCCCTAGAAGATCTCGACGTTCTTGCCGGCGCCGGGCGCCACGGGCGGAGCCACTTCCACCCGCGCCTCGTCCACGCGGTCGAGGTCCTGCCCGGCCGCGTCGAGCGCGTCGCCCCCGGGCATCCGCGGCCTGAGCGCGCTCTCGGAATAGGCGCGCACCGCCCGGTACAGGTCGCGCTGCAGCAGCGCCCGCGTCTCGTGCGAGAGCAGCGAGAGCGACTCGGCGGCGGCGCCGAGGGTGGGCTTGTGCAGCCGCTCGAGCTTCTGGCGCGTGATGTCCTGGAACTGCATCGCCATGATGATCTGGTTGATGTCCTTCTGGATCTCCATCGACAGGTCGTTCACCCGCGTGAGCGTGATCTCGATCTGGCGCGTCTGCTCGATGGTCGCGCCGTTGAGCGTGTCGATCTCGCCGCGGGCGACCTCCACCGCGCGGCGCGCGGCCTCCGCCACCTGCGTCGTGCGCTTGTTGCCCTGGCGCACCTCGTCGCCGATGGCGTCCAGCCCCTGGCGCGTCTTGCGGGTGAGCTCGTGGGCCTCGGCGCTGATCGCGCGGATGCGGTCGGTCATCTCCACGAAATCGCGCGGGGTGAGGGTCTGCGAGGTCATGGCGACCGAGCCGTCGAGGGCGATGCGCGAGATCTGCGAGGCCATGTTGCGCAGCCCGTCGATCGTCTCCTCCATCACCCGGGCGTGCTCGGTCACGCGCTTCTGGTGGCTCGCCATCTCGTCGGCGGCCTGGGAGAAGCCCGTCATGTGCGTGGTCACGTTCTGCAGCTGCGTGTCGTACGCCTTGATGAAGTCCGGCAGCGACAGGATCCCGGAGCGCTCGTCCTCGCCCGCCTTGAGCAGCGACATCGCCGCCTCGGTCTGGTCGTTCGCCTTGGCCACGAGCACGCGGAAGCGCTTGCTGATCTCCGAGACCGCGCTCTCGGTGAGCTTGATCACCTCCTCCACCGAGTCGGTGACCGCCTGCAGCTTGCGGCGGTTGGCCAGCGAGGCCGCATCCCAGCGCTCGAGCATCGTGTCCAGGCCGACCACCACCTGCTGGAACAGCCGCGTGCGCTTGCGCCACTTGAAGCTGTCCTCGACCCCGGCGATGCCCTCGTCGTCCACGCCCATGTCCTTCATCACCAGGGCGATGGCGACCAGCGCGGCGAGCGGCGCGAGCCCGAGGGCCGTGAACATCGCCCAGCGCGGCAGCGGCACGACGAACGCCATCCACAGCCAGGGCAGGAAGAGCACCACCACGAGCGCGGCGAGGAGGTAGGGGTGGCGCAGCGCGAAGCGCGCGTAGCGGCTCATGGCACCGCCTCCTGGCGCGCGGCCTCGGCGAGGAGGTTCAGCTCCCGGCTGGACAGCAGCTTCTCGATGTCGAGCAGGAGCACGAGGCGCCCGTCCTGGCTCGCCACGCCGGCCAGGAACGAGGCGTCGACCACGCCGCCCAGCTCGGGCGCGCGCCGCACGTCGCTCTCGGCGAAGCGCACCACGTCCGAGACGCCGTCGACCACCAGGCCGATCACGCGCCCGGCGATGCGCAGGATCACCACCACGGTGAATTCGTCGTAGCGCACCTCCGGCATCCGGAACTTCACGCGCATGTCGATCACCGGAACGATGATGCCCCGCAGGTTCACGACCCCCTTCAGGTACTCTGGGGCGGCCGGGATGGGCGTGACCTTCTCGTAGCCGCGGATCTCCTGCACCTTGAGGATGTCGACGGCGTACTCCTCCCGGCCGAGGACGAAGACCAGGACTTCCCGTGTCGCTTCCCGCACCGCGCTCGCCGCTTTCATCTCTCGCCTCCGTCTTCCCGCGCCTTCAGAATAGGGTCACGTTCTTGCCCGCCAGCATCTCCGCGAGCGCCCCCTCGGCGTTGACCAGCCGCTCGGCGAGGGTGCCGAGGAACGCCTCCTGGAAGTGCCGCGTGCACGCCTCCGAGGCGAGCCACAGCACGTCGGGGTCGAACTCCACGACGCTGCAATCGGTGACCGCCGTGACCGTGCCGAACCGGCGCGCGGCCGTGCGGCGCAGGTACGCGGTCTCCTCCAGGCACTGCCCCGCGCCGTGGATGCGCAGCAGCGTGCCGCGGCGCGCGAGGCGCATCTGCCCGCGCACCAGCACGAAGAAGGTGTAGCCCGGGTCGTCCTCGCCCACCAGCGTCGCGCCGGCGGGCACGTCGAACCAGCGGCCCATCGCGGCGGCCTCGGCGAGCGTCGCACCCGTGAAGTTGCGGAAGAAGGGCAGCGCCCGCAGCTGCGCCACGCGTGCGTCGGCGCCGGCCTCCCCCCCGGCCTCGGCCACGGCGCGCAGGTCCGCGGCGAAGTCCTCCCAGGTGGCGTAGCGCGCGGCCGGGTCGCGGGCGGTCGCGCGCGCGAAGATCGCGTCGAAGCGCGGGTCGAGGCCGCTGCGCCCCTCGCCCGGCCGCGGCAGGTTGCCGAGCATGATCCGCGTCATCAGGGCGGCGGGCGTGTCGGGCGGGAACGGGATCTCCCCGCGCAGCATCTTGTACATGACGATGCCGAGCGAGTACATGTCCGACTGCATCGAGGCGGGCTTGCGCTCGAGCTGCTCGGGCGCCATGTACGCGGGCGAGCCGACCAGGAGCTGGCGCGTCGTGTCGAACCCGAACGCGGTGTGGGCGACGCCGAAGTCGGCCACCTTCGCCTCGCCGTCGGCGCCCATGAGGATGTTGGCGGGCTTGAGGTCGCGGTGGATGATGCCGTGGGCGTTCGCGTAGCTCAGCGCGTCGCAGACGCGCTCGAGCACCTGCGCCACGCGCCGCGGCTCGAGCAGCCCCTCGGGCACGCAGTAGCGGTCGAGGCTGCCCGCCTGCACGTACTCCATCACGATGTAGGCGCGCTCGTCGTCGGCCGCGGCATCGTGCACCTGCGTGATGTTCGGGTGGGTGAGCTTCTTGGCGAGCAGCGCCTCCTTGAGGAAGAGCGAGCGGAAGAGCGCGTGGTCGCCCGAGGCGAGCATCCGCGGGTCGTAGACCTTGATCGCCACGTCGCGGGCGGGGAAGAGCTCGCGGCCCAGGTAGATCGTGGCCGACTCGCCGCGCCCGAGGATGCCGCGGATCTCGTAGTTGCCGATCCGCTCGGGCAGGGCCGCGCCGGCGGCCGCGGCGAAGCGCGCTCCGGCGTGCACGCTCATTCGCGCTCCTCGCGCACGCGCTTCATCACGTGCTCGACGTCGAGCAGCAGCAGGGTCGAGGCCTCCCCCTCCTCGCCCGCGGCGTCCCGGCGCGTGCCGATCCCCGAGATGGCCGGGCCGATCGCGCGCTCGCCCAGCTCGGGCGGCGGCAGGATCTCCTCCTCGGCGAGGGCCACCACGTCCGAGACGCTCGCCACCACCAGGCCCACCAGGCGCCGCTCGACGTTGAGCACGATGGCACTCGCCTCCTCGAGGGGCAGCGGCTGCGGGAAGCCGAACATGAGGCCCAGGTCCACGATGGGCACGATCTCGCCGCGCAGGTTCAGCACGCCGCGCACGAAGCGCGCGACGTGGGGCACGCGCGTCACCCGGTCGATCTCGCGGATCTCCTGCACGCGCAGGATGTCGATGCCGTAGCTCTCGTCGCCCAGGCGGAAGGTCAGGAACTCCCGGCGCGCGCGCTCCACGGCGCCCGACTCGATGTTGAACTGCGGCATGTCCAGGACGGACGCGTCGGCGCTCATCGGCTCACCTCCTTCTTCTGGCTCGCGCGGGCGAGGGCCCGCTCCGCGAGGCGCTGCAGGGGGGCCACCTCGTGCACGGCGCCGCGCTCGATCGCCTCGCGCGGCATGCCGAAGATCACGCTGGTCGCCTCGTCCTGGGCGATGTTCCAGGCGCCCGCCTTCTTCATCTCCTCCATCCCGGCGGCCCCGTCGCGGCCCATCCCGGTCATGATCACGCCGATCGCGTCCGCGCCCACGTACTGCGCGGCCGACAGGAAGAGGAAGTCCACCGACGGGCGGTGCAGGTTCATCGGCGGCTCGGTCGAGAGCTTGACCAGGAGCTGGCCCTGGTCGCGCTTGACCCACAGGTGCTTGCCCCCGGGGGCGATGTAGGCGTGGCCCGGCAGGATGGGGTCGTTGTGCTCGGCCTCCTTCACCGTGATGCGGCACAGCCCGTTCAGGCGCTCGGCGAACATCCGGGTGAAGTTCTCCGGCATGTGCTGGACCACGGCGATGCCCGGGCAATCGTCCGGCATCGCGGCGAGGAACTCGCGGATCGCCTCGGTGCCGCCGGTGGACGCGCCCACGGCGATCAGCCGCTCGGAGGTCTTCACCCCGCGCGGGACCGGCCGCTTCTGCACCGGCGCGGCGGCCGGCGCCTCCACGGCGAGCGGGGCGTCGAGCGCGCGGCGCGGGACCTTCAGCCGGGCGCTCTTGGCCGCGCGGATCTTCTCCGCGATCATCTCGCCGTAGTCGTCGGGCGTCTGCTCGTTCAGCTTCGGCTTGGTCACGAACTCCACCGCCCCCAGCTCGAGCGCACGGAACGTGGTCTCCGAGCCGCGCTCGGTGAACGAGGAGATCATCACCACGGGCATCGGGCGCGCGCGCATCAGCTTGTCGAGGAACTCGAGCCCGCTCATGCGCGGCATCTCGACGTCGAGCGTGAGGACGTCGGGCGCGAGCTCGCGCACCATGTCGCGCGCCTCGTAGGCGTCGGCCGCCGCGCCCACCACCTCGATGTCCGGCTGCTCGTTGAGGATGTCGGTGAGCACGTCGCGGATCATGCGCGAGTCGTCCACCACCAGGACCCTGATCTTTCCCGCCGTCATTTGAACAGCTCCGCCTCGCCCTCGATCGCGCCGTGGAAGAGCCGCGCGCCGTAGTCGCGCTCGCGCAGCACGATCGTGTCGTTGTTGATCTTGCGCAGGCGCTTGACCATCACCTTCCCGCTCCTCGGAAAGTAGTAGATCTTGCGCGGCCACACGTCGAGCAGGTCGCGCGCCGCGATCGGGATGCGCTCGATGTTGAGGTACTCCACGATGAACTCGGCGTTCTGCTGGCCCACGTTCGAGAGCATGAAGCCCTGCAGGACGTTGCCGCCGCCGAACACCTTGGCCTCGAGCCGGTCGCGCCGGCCGCCCAGCTTGAGGATCTGGTTGATGAGCAGCTCCATCGCGTGCACGCCGTAGCGCCCGCCCGCGCTGATGTTGCCGTGGGCGCCCACGAGCTTGCCCTCGTCCGGCAGCATGAAGTGGTTCATCCCGCCGATGCCGCTCTCGCGGTCGCGCAGGCAGGCCGACACGCACGAGCCGAGCACGGTGACCAGCGCCATGTCGCGGTTGGTCGCGTAGTACTCGCCGGGCAGGATCTTCGCCGTCTCGATCCGGAAGCGCGGATCGAAGTAGCGGTTCGGCAGCTCCTCGCGCAGCGGATCGTCTTCGCGGATCATTCCCGGCTCCCCTGCGCAAGACGCCTCCCGGGCTCGCTCCCCCGCCCCGGGGAGGACGCCGGCGCGGGGGCCGGGCGGCCCGCGCCGACGCGCTCGTAGACCGTCTGCCCGCGCAGCCGGAAGTGCCGGCCGTTGTCGAGCAGGCTCTCCGCGTGCCCGGCGAAGAAGAGGCCGTGGGGCGCGAGCAGCCCCGCGAAGCGCTCGATGAGGCGCCGCTGCGTGGGCTTGTCGAAGTAGATCATCACGTTGCGGCAGAAGATCGCGTCCAGGCCGGGCTCCACGTCCCAGTCCGCGTCCATGAGGTTGAGCCGGCGGAACTGCACGCGCGTGGCCAGCTCGCGGCGCAGCCGCGCGCGGCCCTCGCGCCGGCCGGTCCCGCGCAGGAAGAAGCGCTTCTGCCGCTCGGGGGCCAGGCGCAGCACCGAGGCGAGCGGGTACACCGCCGCGCGCCCGGTGGCGAGCACCTGGGTGTCCAGGTCGGTGGCGAGCACCTCGAAGGGGCCCTCGCCCAGCGTCTCGGCGAGCGCCATCGCGATGGTGTAGGGCTCCTCGCCGGTCGAGCAGCCCGCGCTCCAGACCCGGTAGCTGCGCCCCGCCCCGTGCTCGCGCGCGTGGGCGGCGAGCACGCCGAAGTGGTGCTCCTCGCGGAAGAACGAGGTCACGTTGGTCGTGAGCGCGTTGGTGCAGTGCTCCCACTCCGCCGGCTCGAGCTCGAGGTAGCGCACGTAATCGTCGAACGAGCGCAGGCCCAGGGTGCGCAGGCGGCGCGCGAGCCGCCCGTACACGAGCTCGCGCTTGGTCTCCGGCAGCCGGATCCCCGAGAAGGCGTAGACCCGCTCGCTGATCACGCGGAAGTGCTCGAGCGTGAACGGGAACTCCCGGGTGGGGGGCTCCACCCGTTGCTCCACGGCTGCGCTCACGCCGCGCTCCGCAGGGGCGCGCGGGCCGCATGGCTGCGGGTGACGGCGGTCACGTCGAGGATGAGCGAGACGCGGCCGTCGCCGAGGATGGTGGCGCCGGCCACGCAGGGCACGGCGTGCAGGTTCGTCTCGAGCGACTTCACGACGAGCTGCTGCTGGCCGATCAGGCTGTCGACGAGGAGGGCCGCGCGCCGGTTGTCCACCTCCACCACGAGGCAGAGGGGCTCGGGGCGCTCGGCCGAGGCGGGCAGCCCGACCACGTCCTCGAGGCGCACGAGCGGCAGCTGCTCGCCGCGCACCGCCACGAGCGAGGGCTGGTTCACGATGGTGCGGATGTCGCCCGGGCCGGGCTTGAACGCCTCGGCCACGAACTCGATCGGGACGATGTACTGCTCGTCGCCCACGCTCACGATCATGCCGTCGAGGACCGCGAGGGTGAGCGGCAGCTGGATCGTGATCGTGGTGCCCTCGCCGCGGGCCGAGCGCACGAAGACGCTGCCGCCCAGCGACGTGATGTTGCGCCGGACCACGTCCATGCCGACGCCCCGCCCGGACACGTCCGTGACCTCCTTCGCGGTGGAGAAGCCGGCCTCGAAGATGAGCGACCAGACCTCCTCGTCGCTCATCGCCTCGTGCGCCGGCATGCCGCGCTCGCGCGCCTTGGCGAGGATGCGCTCGCGGTCCAGCCCCCGGCCGTCGTCGGAGACCTCGATGATGACGCTGCCGCCGCGGTGCGTGGCGCGCATCCCGACGGTGCCCGCCTGCGGCTTGCCGGCGCGCGCGCGCTCCTCCGGCGGCTCGATGCCGTGGTCGATGGCGTTGCGCACGACGTGGGTGAGCGGGTCGATCAGCAGCTCGATGAGCTCCTTGTCCAGCTCGGTCTCGTGGCCCTGCGTGTCGAGCTCCACCTTCTTGCCCAGGCGCGTGGACACGTCGTAGACCAGGCGCGGGAAGCGGCTGAAGACGAACTCCATCGGCATCATGCGGATCGACATCACCGCCTGCTGCAGCTCGCGCGTGTTGCGGTCGAGGGTGCCCAGGCTGTGGGCGAGGTTCTCGTCGCGCTCGCCGCCGATCGATCCGGCCGACTGCTGCATCATCGCCTGCGCGATCACGAGCTCGCCCACCAGGTTCACGATGCGGTCGATCTTCTCCACGCTCACCCGGATCGAGGACTGCTCGGCGCGCGCCTGCGACCCGGCCTCGCCGAGCGGCTCGAAGAAGCCGAACTTGTCGGCCGCGGCCGGGGCGCTCTCGCCCCCGGCGGCGTCGAAGAGCCCGTAGGCGCTGCCCCCGGGCGCATCCGCCGCGGGCCCGCCGTGCGCGGGCGCGGCGAAGAACGATTCCTCCTGGGGCGCATCCGGGGCCGGTTGCGCGCCCGCCGGCGCATCCTCCGTGCGGCCGGGCGCCCGGTAGCCCGCCAGCCGGCTGCGGGCCGCGTCGATCGCCGGGTCGGCGGAGCGATCGCCCGCCTTCAGCCGCTGCAGGTGCGCCTTGAACGCGTCGCAGGCGTCGAGCAGCAGGCGCACGGTGGACGCGTCGGCGCGCCCCTCGCCCTTGCGCAGCCCGTCGAAGAGCGTCTCCATCTCGTGGGTGGCCTCGGCGAGCTGCACGAAACCGAAGGTGCCGCTGCCGCCCTTGATCGAGTGCGCGGCGCGGAAGATCGCGTTGAGCACCTCCGGGTCGTGGCGGTCGGAGGCGAGCGCCATCGCCTTCTCCTCGATCGACTCCAGGTGCTCGTGGGCCTCGTCGAAGAAGGTGGCGATGAAGCGGTTGAGGTCGATCGGCATGGCAGGGTCCCCTAGCGCAGCACCTTGCGCACGACATCGAGCAGCGTGGCGGGATCGAACGGCTTCACGAGCCAGCCCGTGGCGCCCGCCGCCCGCCCCTGGGACTTCATGCTGTCCGAGGACTCGGTGGTGAGCAGCAGGATCGGCACGCTCTTGTAGTCGGACAGCTCGCGCAGCGAGCGCACGAGCGTGAGGCCGTCCATGTTCGGCATGTTCTGGTCGGTGATCACGAGGTCGACGCTGTTGCCCGTGGCCCGGTCGAGCCCCTGGGCGCCGTCCTCGGCCTCGATCACGCGGTAGCCCGCGGATTCCAGCACGAAGGTCACCATCTCCCGCATCGTCGCGGAGTCGTCTACGGCAAGGATCGTCTTCATGGGGGTTCCGTTCAGAAGAGGTCGACGCTGCCGGCGTTGTGCTTGTCGCCCAGCGGGCCGCGCCCGTCGTCGTCGATCTGCCTGATGCCGGCGACGATGCAGTCGAGCATGGCCCGCGAGCGCTCGATCCACTGCTCGGCGTGCCCGGGCGGCGCCACGGGGGGCGTCGACAGCGACAGCGCCTGCGCGAGCTTCTCGCGCATCTTGTCCACGCGCAGCTTCTGCGCGTCGATCAGCTGGTTGACGAGGTCGTGGGACTGCAGGTGCTGCACGGCGCGGTAGAGGTGGTCGAGCACGAGGCCGTACTCGCCCGCCTTCTGGGCGCCGGCCGCGGCGTCCTCGCGCTGCGCCTCCACCAGGCGGTCGGCGGCGCCGCGGAAAGCCCTCATCAGCTCCTCCGAGGCCTCCCGCAGCAGCGACTGGCTGCGGGCGAGCTCGTCGGCGGTGATCGCGAGCCGCTCGTTGAGGCTGGAGGCCACGGTCACGAGCAGGTCGGCGGCCTGGGCCGCCTCCCGCGCATCCGTGGTGCCGATCGTCGCTTCGTTCATCGTTCTTCTCCCTGGCGCGCGGGCTGGGCCGCGCGGGTCATGGAACCGCCCGGATCACCTCGAACCGGCTGTCGCCCACGTCGATCACGTCGCCGGGGCCCACCGGGTGGGCGCCCGGGGCGAGGTCCCGGCGGTTCAGGCGCAGCGCCCTGCGCCCGGCGAGGCGCGCGAGGAAGTAGCCCCCGCCGCGGCGCACCAGCAGGGCCGTGTCCGCGCCGACCGTGCCGATCATCGTGTTGGCCCGCTCGAGCGCGAGCACCTCCCCGGCGCGCTCGCCCGCGAGCACCCGGAGCGCCAGGACCTCGGCGCTCGGGTGCGCGTCGGCCCGCCCGCCCGCCTCGCGCGGGATCGCCATCGTGCGCGACAGGTCCTCGTCGCGCGCGCCGGCCGCGACCGGCGCGGGCGCCGCCGGCGCGAGCGTCGCGTGCGCGGCGAGCATCGTGCGCTCGTAGTCGGTGAGCACCGTGCTCTCGAGGCTGCCGATCGCGCCGGCGAGCAGCGCATCGTCGAAGAAATGGATGCGGTGGCGCCCGATCTCGATCACGTCGAGGTGGTGGACCACCTGGTGGCCGGTGGCCACGCCGTTCACCTTCGTGCCGTTGGTGCTGGCGAGGTCCTCGACGTAGACGGTGCGGTCGACGAGGCGCAGGAGCATGTGGCGCCCGGAGATCGCCGGGTGCTCGACCACGATGTCGCAGTCGGGATGGCGGCCGACGACGGTCACGGCCCGGGTGAGCTCCACCTCGCGCACGATCTCGCCGTCCAGACTCAACACCAGCCGGGCTGCCATGTCCCTTCGCATGCTCCGTCGCGCCGCATTCGCCGGGTCCCTCCCAACGGCCGCGAACCCGTCCATTATGCTTCCCGCCGATACCTCGACGCCATCCCGTCCATCGCGCCCAGCCGGTTGTCCACCTCCCGCGCGCCCTCGACGGCGGCGGCCACCTCGGCGGCCTCCGCGGACTGCGCCTGGCGCTCGACCATGCCGGAGAGCACGACGCAGCCGTCGTGGCACTCGATCGTCACCTGCAGCTTCGCGGTGCGATCGTCGCGCCGCAGGGCCGAGCGCACCGCCCACTGCAGCGCCATGTCCTCCATCAGCCGCAGCGAGGCGTCCGTTTCCTGGAAGCGCGGCTTCCTCAGCATGCACTCGACCTCGTCGACGCACTCCTCGACCGAGAGGCGCTCGGTGCTGAGCACCAGGTCGTAGTGCTCGGGCTCGCGCCAGTTGACGTTGAAGTGCCGCCGGGTGATCGCGGCGTGCGCCTCCTCGCTCATCGCGATCTCGTTCTCGACCGCCTCTCGGTTGTCGGTGCCCAGGCGCTCCATCATCCGGCGGACCCGCAGCTCGAGCGGCGCGCACACGCGCACCCGGATCACGTGCGGGATCTCGCGCAGCAGGTGCACGGCACCCCAGCCGCGGATCACGCCGGTAGAGCCGTCGCGCAGGAAGCGGAACGTCTCGTCGGCGGTGAAGATCGAAAGGCTCGTCCTGTCGGTGGTGAGCCGGTCCCACAGCCCGAGCTTGCCGTCGAGGAAGCGCTCCACGTGGCTCTTGCGAAGCCGCATCTTGTTGGCGATGGGCTCGATGATCTCGTGGTAGACCACGCGTCGGTTGGTGCGCTCGGCGATCCCGGAAGCGACGTCCTTCCCCAGGGATCCCATCTCGCGCGTCATGGCGATCAGCGGCATGGTTCGGTCCTCTTGTTATCGAGTCGCTCTTGTCGGTGCGCCCGTTTCTCCCGTCGCGGGCCTTCAGAATTCCTTCCAGTCGTCCTCGTCGGCGGGGGCGGCGGTGAGCGCCGGCTCGCGCCGCTTCTCCCCGCCCTCGCGCCGGGGCTCCAGCGCCGGATGGGCGTGGGCGTGCCCGCGCGGCAGCGCCGTGGCGGCGATCGGCGCCGGGGCGGCGACCGCGGCCGGCATCGCCCCCGCGGCTTCCTCCTCGACGCGGAACTGCGCCACCGCCCGCGCGAGCCCCGTGGCCTGGCTCGCCATGCTGGTGGCCGCGGCCGTGGCCTCCTCCACCAGCGAGGCGTTCATCTGCACCACGTTGTCCATCTGGGTGATGGCCTTGTTGATCTGCTCGATGCCCGAGCTCTGCTCGTGGCTCGCCGCGGCGATCTCGGTCATGATCTCCGCCACGCGCTTGACCGAGGCGACCAGCTCGTCCATCGTCTTGCCCGCCTGCTCGACCAGGCGCGCTCCGGCCTCCACCCGGCCCACCGAGTTCTCGATGAGCCCGCGGATCTCCTTGGCCGAGGCCGCCGAGCGCTGCGCGAGGCTGCGGACCTCGGAAGCCACCACCGCGAAGCCGCGGCCCTGCTCCCCCGCCCGCGCCGCCTCGACCGCGGCGTTGAGCGCGAGGATGTTGGTCTGGAACGAGATGCCGTCGATCACGGCGATGATGTCGGAGATGCGCTTGGACGAGTCCGTCACCTCCTGCATCGTGGTCACGACCTTGCTCACGACCTCGCCGCCCTTCTCCGCGGTCGACGAGGCGGTGCCGGCGAGCGAGCTCGCCTGCTTGGCGTGCTCGGCGTTCTGCCGCACGGTGGTGGTGAATTCCTCCAGCGTCGAGGCGGTCTCCTCGAGCGAGCTCGCGTGCTCCTCGGTGCGGCTCGACAGCTGCTGGTTGCCGGCGGCGACCTGGTTGGCGCCCACGGCGATCGACTCCGAGCCGGTGCGGATCTGCAGCACCATGCGCGCCAGCCCGTCGTTCATCTCGCGCAGCGCCCGCAGCAGCTCCGCCGCCTCGTCGCGCCCGGTCGGCACGATGCGCGAGGTGAGGTCGCCGGAGGCGACGCGCTTGGCGACGCTCACCGCCTCGGCGAGCGGCATCGTGATGCTGCGCGTGATGGCCCAGGCGAGCAGCACGGCGATGAGGAGCACGACCCCCTCGACCACGTACGTGGTCATGGCGACCTGGTTGCCGGTGCTGAGCGCGGCGGCCGTCGCCTCCTCGCCCGCCTTCTTCTGCATCTCCATCAGGCGGTTGAGCTCGCCCAGCGTCTTCTGCACCGCCGGGCGCACCACGTTCATGAGCAGGCCCACGGCCTCCTCGTTGCGGTAGGCCTTCTGCAGCTCCATCGCCTGGTTGAACGGCGCCTTCACCTCCTCGTCCAGCTTGGCGAGGTTGCCCATCACCTGGCGCTCGCCGGAGGCGAGGTCGAGCTTGGCCATTGCCTTGCGCGCGACGGCATACTGCTCGCCGATGGCCTGGGCGTGCTTCGCCTCCTTCTCCATGTCGGCGTAGTCCGTGAGCAGCCCCACGTTGCGCATCACCGAGGAGCGCTCGAGCACCAGCGCCTTCATGTCGCCGGCGAGGCGCTCCTTCGCGTCCACGCGCTCGGTCACGCCCGCCAGGTCGTTGCGGCTCTTGGTCGCGAGCATCGTGCCTCCGACCGACACCACCATCAGGATGGCCAGGATCGTCCCGAACCCCAGGGCGAGCCGGCTGCCGATCGACAGGTTTCGCAGCACCATTTTCGTTTTCCTCCTGGTTATTCCCTCACCGACCGCACTTTGTTGTGCCGGCGGGTGGGAGTCAACCGCCCCGCCCTTTCAACCGTAATCGCCCTGTAACGGGCGCCCCGCGCCCCGGGAAGCCACCGGCAGGGCGCGCGGGCGCGGCGCGCGCTTGTCTGTGACGCGCCGCACACTCCCCGGGCGTCGGGCATTTACAGCTGTAACGACGCGCGGGGCGCGAGCGGCACGGCGCGCCCCGCGGGGGCCCCTAAATCACGCCCCCCGCCCGCAGCGCCTCGATGCGCGCGGGGGCCACGCCGAGCACCTCGCGCAGCACCTCCTCGGTGTGCTCGCCCAGCCGCGGCGGCGGCACCTCGTAGGCGATGGGCGTGGCGGAGAATCGCATCGGGCTCGCGACCGAGCGCACCTCGCCGGCGTCCGGATGCGGGATGCGCACCTCGAGGCCCCGATGGCGCACCTGCGGGTCGGCGAACACCCGGTCGAGGTCGTTGATCGGACCGCACGGCACGCCCGAGGGCTCGAGCAGGTCGAGCCAGGCGCGCACCGATCTCGCGGCGAGGCGCTCGGCGATCATGCCGACCAGCCGCTCGCGGTGCCGCACGCGCTGCGGGTTCGTCGCGAAGCGCGGGTCGGTCGCCCACTCCGGCACCCCCAGCACGCGGCAGAAGCTCGCGAACTGTCCGTCGTTGCCGACGGCCACGATGAGGAAGCCGTCGGCGGCCCGGAAGACGTGGTACGGCACGATGTTCTGGTGGGCATTGCCCATGCGCCGGGGCGCCTCGCCCGAGACGAAGTAGCTCGCGCCCAGGTTGGCGAGCATCGCCACCTGCGCGTCGAGGAGCGCCAGGTCGATGCGCTGGCCGGTCCCGGTCTTCTCCCGGTGCAGCAGCGCCGCGAGGATGGCGCTCGTCGCGTACATCCCGGTGAAGAGGTCGGCCACGGCCACCCCGACCTTCTGCGGCCCGCCGCCGGGCAGCGCGTCGCGCTCGCCGGTGACGCTCATCAGCCCGCCCAGCCCCTGGATCATGAAGTCGTACCCCGGGCGGTCGCGGTACGGGCCGTCCTGGCCGAAGCCGGTGATCGAGCAATAGACGAGGCGCGGATGGGCCGGGGCGAGGCTCGCGTAGTCGAGCCCGTGGCGCGCGAGGTCGCCCACCTTGAAGTTCTCGACCAGCACGTCGCTCGCGAGCGCGAGCTCGCGCGCGAGCTCGCGCCCCTCGGGGCGGGCGATGTCGAGGGTGACCGATTTCTTGCCCCGGTTGCACGCGAGGTAGTAGGCGGCGTCGCCCGTGGGGCGGCCCTCGCGGTCGGCGAGGAACGGCGGACCCCACTTGCGGGTGTCGTCGCCGTGGCCGGGGCGCTCGACCTTGATCACCTCGGCGCCGAGGTCGGCGAGGTTCTGGGTGGCCCACGGGCCCGCCAGCACGCGGGAGAGGTCGAGGACGCGGATGCCGGCGAGGATCGGGTTCAAGCGGAGGGCGCAGTGGCCGCGCGCATCGCGCCGCGGAAGCGTCGAATTATAGGGGCTGCCGCGGCCCCGGCGTGCCCATCCCTTAGAATGCGGGGGAAATGGCTACCAAGGTCTACACAAGCGACCTGCGGATCGGCATGTTCGTCGCCGACCTCGACCGGCCGTGGGTCGACACGCCCTTCCTCCTGCAGGGCTTCCTGATCGAGGACGACGAGCAGGTCGCGGCGCTGCGCGCCCATTGCGAGTTCGTGATCGTGGACCGCGCCCGCTCCGTGGGGGACGAGTACGAGGGCCCGGCCCGGGCGGCTGCCGCGGGTGGATCCGGCGAGGCGGTGCAGCGCACGGTCGTCGTGACCTCGGAGCCCGCGGCGGACGCGGCGGGCCGCGCCGGCGCTCGGCGCGAGAGCTTCGCGCCGGAGCCCGCCGGCCCGGGTGCCGCCCGCGCCGGCGGGCGCGGCAACGCCCCGCCCCCGGTCGCCACCCGCGCCGCCAAGGTGCCCGTCGACCTTTCCGGGTACGGCATCCGCGTGCCGGCCGCCTCCGAGGGCCTGTTCGCCCGCATGCTCTCCGGCGTGAAGGGCATGTTCCAGCGTCCCGCGCCGCCCCCGCCCCGGCCGCAGCCGCCCCCGGCGGAGACGCGCCAGGAGTTCGAGGCCCGCGCCGCGCTCGCCCCGCCCGGCGTGGTGGTGACGACCTACGTGGACCAGGTGAGCGTCGAGGAGGAGATCCCGAAGGCGCGCGAGGCGGCGGCGCGCTCGGCCGACCTGCTCGAGAAGCTCATCTCCGACATCCGCCTCGGCCAGAGCTTCGAGGTCGAGCGCGTGGAGGAGATCGTCGGCGACATGGTCGAGAGCATCGTGCGCAACCCCGACGCGATGATGTGGATCGCGCGGCTGCGCGAGCAGGACATCGGCACCTACGGCCACGGGCTGCAGGTGTCGGTCTACCTCACCGCCTTCGGCCGCCACCTGGGCTTCCCCAAGCCGCAGCTGTCGACGCTCGCCCAGGTGGGGCTGCTGCTCGACGTGGGCAAGATCCGGCTGCCGCGCGAGCTGCTCGACAAGCAGGGCCGCCTCAGCCCCGAGGAGTTCGAGGCGGTGAAGGCCCACGTGCAGCACGGCATGGACATCCTCGGCGAGACGAGCAACATCAGCCCCGAGGTGATCGAGGCCATCGCCCAGCACCACGAGCGCATGAACGGCAGCGGCTACCCGGGCGGGCTCGTGGGCGAGGAGATCTCGGTGCTCGGGCGCATGGCGGGGATCGTGGACTGCTTCGCGGCGCTCACCAACCATCGGCCGTACGCGGCCGCGATCTCCTCCTACGAGGCGCTGCGCAGCATCAGCGGCTGGGCCGGGGAGTACTTCCACGAGCCGCTCGTGCAGCAGTTCGTCTCCTCGGTGGGCGTCTTCCCGGTGGGCTCGCTCATCGAGCTGTCCACGGGCGAGGTGGCCGTGGTCGTGGCGCACAACAAGCTGCGGCGCCTGAAGCCGCGGGTGCTCGTCGTCACGGGCCCCGACAAGCAGCCGCTGCCCCACCCGGCGCTGGTGGACCTCCTCTACGATCCGAAGGTCGGCGGCGAGGAGGGCATCTTCATCAAGCGCGGGCTGCCCGCCGGCGCCTACGGGCTGGACATGCGCGACTACTACGTGAGCTGACGTGGCCACTTCCCTCCCGCCGGACCCCCCGCCTCCCCCGGCACCCGAAGAAAGCGTCGCCGGCGAGCGCGAGGAGCTGCTGCGCGTGCTCGACCGCGAGACCGCGGTGGCGCGGGCGACCGACGGGCGGCTGGCCGTGCTCATCATCGAGCTGCGCCGCGTCGACCGGCTGCACGCGCTGCTGCGCGGGCCCGACCCGGCGATGACGATGGTCCTGGTGGTCGACCGGCTGCGCAAGGCGCTGCGGCCCGAGGACCGCGTGGCGGCCCTGTCGGAGGAGCAGGTGTGCGTGGTGCTGCCGCGCCTGGCCCACACGAGCCAGGCCGTGCTCGCCGCCGTGAAGCTGCTGCGCGCGCTCGACCGGCCCATCGTCCACGAGGGCGGCTCGGCCGTCCTGCGCCCGTGCGTCGGCATCGCCTCCCTGCCCGAGAACGGCTACGAGCCCGGGGAGCTGCTCGCCGCCGCGGACGTGGCGAGCCACATCGCGGCCACGCGCGAGGAGGGCTACCACGTCCACCAGGGCGACGAGGTCGTGGAGAAGGAGGTCTACCGGGGCCTCGACCTCGAGCTCGAGCGCGCCATCCGCGCCAACGAGCTCGAGCTCGCCTACCAGCCGCAGGTGGAGCTCGCCACGGGACGCGCCATCGGCGTCGAGGCCCTGCTGCGCTGGCGCCACCCGAAGGGGCTCGACGTGCCGCCCGTCACCATCGTCGGCATCGCCGAGCGCACCGGCCTCATCGGCGCCCTCACCTTCTGGGTGCTCAACGCGGCGCTGCGCCAGGCCGCGGAGTGGAAGGCCGCGGGGCGCATCATCCGCCTGTCGGTGAACGTCGCCGTGAGCACCCTCACCGACCGCGAGCTGCCGGCCCTCATCGACCAGGGCCTGAAGACCTGGGGCATCGCCCCGCGCGAGCTGGTGCTCGAGCTCGCCGAGAACGCGATGATCTCCGACGCGGAGCGCTCCATGGCGATCCTCACGCGGCTGAAGGGCGTGGGCGTGGGCCTGTCCCTCGACGACTTCGGCTCCGGCTTCTCGTCGCTCGCGCACCTCAAGCGCTTCCCGATCGACGAGCTCAAGATCGACCGGCCGTTCGTCGGCGGCATGCTGCGCGACGCCGGCGACCGCGGGGTGGTGCGCAGCATCGTCGACATGGGCCACCACTTCGGCATGCGCGTGCTCGCCGAGGGCGTGGAGCGCCCGGAGCTGCGCGACGCGCTGGCCGCGATCGGCTGCGACTTCGCCCAGGGCAACGCCGTGAGCCCCCCGCTTCCCGCCGCGGCCCTGCGGGAATGGTGGGCGGTTCACGCCTCCGGCGGCTGAATGGCGTTTCCCGGAGGGCGGCGGTGAAGCGGGGCTTCTACGCCATCATGGCGGCCCAGTTCTTCTCCTCGCTCGCGGACAACGCGCTGCTGATCGCCGCCATCGCGATGCTCGCCGAGCTCAACGGGCCGGCGTGGCTCACCCCCCTGCTCAAGTTCTTCTTCACCATCTCCTACGTGGTGCTCGCGTTCCTGGTCGGCGCCTTCGCCGACTCGATGCCGAAGGGCCGGGTCATGTTCGTGACCAACGGGATCAAGGTGGTGGGGTGCGTGCTCATCCTCTTCAACGAGTTCCTGCGCATGGGCCACATGCCGGCCTACTGGCTGGTGCTGCTCGCCTACGCCGTCGTGGGGCTGGGCGCGGCCGCCTACTCGCCCGCCAAGTACGGGATCCTCACCGAGCTGCTGCCGCCCGAGCGCCTGGTGGTCGCCAACGCCTGGATCGAGGGGCTCACCGTGGCCTCGATCGTGCTGGGCACCGTGGTGGGCGGGCTGCTGATCGGCCCGCGCGTCTCGCACCTGCTGCTCGCCTTCGACGTGCCGTTCCTGCGCACGAGCATCGACACCCCCCCGGAGGCGGCGATGGTGGTGATCGGCGCGGTCTACGTCGTGGCCGCGCTCGTCACCCTCGCGATCCCCGACACGGGCGCGCGCTACCCGCACCAGGAGCGCAACCCCGCGCGCCTGCTCGTCGACTTCTCGCGCTGCTTCATGGTCCTGTGGCGCGACAAGCTGGGCCAGATCTCGCTCGCGGTGACGACCCTCTTCTGGGGCGCGGGCGCGTGCCTGCAGTTCATCGTGATCAAGTGGGCCGAGCGCCAGCTGCACCTGCCCCTGGAGATGGGCGCGATGCTCTCGGGCGTGTCGGCGGTGGGCATCGCGATCGGCGCGGTGCTCGCCGCGCGCTTCGTGCCCCTCAAGCGCGCGGTGCACGTGCTGCCCGTGGGCATCGTGATGGGGGTGGCCGTGATCGCGATGGTGTCCCTCAAGTGGATGCCCGCGGTCTACCTGGTGCTCGTGCTGATCGGCGCGTGCGCCGGGTTCTTCGTCGTGCCGATGAACGCCCTGCTGCAGCACCGCGGGCACGTGCTCATGTCGGCGGGCCACTCGATCGCGGTGCAGAACTTCAACGAGAACGTGAGCATCCTCGTGATGCTCGCGATCTACTCGCTCATGATCCGGCTCGACCTGCGCATCCACTCCGTGGTGCTGATCTTCGGGCTCTTCATCTCCGGGTCGATGTACCTGGTGATGCGCTGGAACGCGGCCAACCACCGCAAGGACCCGCACCTCGACCGGCTGATCGGCGAGCCGAAGCACTGAGCGGGGCCGCGGCGCCGCGGCCGCCTCATCCGGCGAGCGGCAGGCGCACGGTGAACTCGCTGCCCCTGCCCTCGCCGTCGCTTCGCACCTGGACGCTGCCGCCGTGCAGCGCCACCAGGTCCTTCACGAGGGCGAGCCCGATGCCGAGGCCGCCCTGGGCGAGGGAGCGCGCCGCCTCGACCTGCGTGAACAGCTCGAAGATGCGCGGCTGCATGTCGTGGGGGATGCCCATCCCGTTGTCCTCCACCTTCACGACCGCCTCGTCGCCCTCGGTCGAGGCCTTGACCCACACGCGCCCGCCGGGCGGGGTGTACTTGGCGGCGTTGTCGAGGAGGTTCACGAAGACCTGGTGCAGCCGCCCCGCGTCCCCGCTCACGCGCGTCCCGGCGGCGGGCAGGAGCAGCTCCACGCGCTGGCGGCGGCGCGCGAAGAGCGTGCGCGTGTCGTCGACCGCCCGGCGCAGCACCTCGTCGAGCACGATCGCCTCGCGCTCGAGGCGCACCTTGCCGGCCCCGAGCCGCGAGAAGTCGAGCAGGTCGTCCACCAGGCGGCGCAGCAGCTCGGCCTGGCGCTCGATCACCCGCAGCGCGAAGTCGACGTCCCCGTTCGCGGGCACCGAGGCGCGCAGGATGTGCAGCGCGTGGGTGAGGGGTGCCAGCGGGTTGCGCAGCTCGTGGGAGAGGGTCGAGAGGAACTGGTCCTTGCGCCGCGAGGCCTGGTCGAGCGCCGCCGCGTGGTTGCGCAGCGTCTCCACCTGCTCGCGCAGGTCCGTGCGGTTGCGCAGGATCTTGGCGAAGCCCACGAGGCGCCCGTCCTGGCGCAGGGAGACCATGGCGCCCACGGCCCAGAAGCGCGAGCCGTCGCGCCGCTGCTGCCAGCGGTCGTCCTCCGCGGCGCCGTCGGCCGCCGCCACCTCGATCTCGTGGCGCGGCAGGCCCTTGGCGACATCCTCCGGGACGAAGATCCGATCGGCCGGCTCCCCCACGATCTCCTCGGCGCTCCAGCCGAAGATCTTCTGCGCGCCCGGTCCCCACCAGACGATGCGCCCCTGCGGGTCGAGGAACATCACGGCGTGCTCGCGCGACTGCTCCACGAGCAGGTGCAGGAGCGTGCTGAGGTCGGGATGCGGCAGGGCCGCGGGGGGCGGAGGGGGACGGCCGACCATGGTTGCCGGTTCGACGGGCGGCGGGCGCGCGAGTTTCGGGCATCCCGCCGTCCGGCGGGGGTGACGCGGCGTTGCGCGACCGACCCCCGGCAGCGTCAAGGCGTGCCGGCCGGGAGCGCCAGCGCGCGCTCGAGCACCGTGTCCACGCCACGCCGGTAGTCCTCGAAGGACCACGCGACGGGCACGTCGGGCGCGAGGGGACCGTCGCCCACGCTGTAGAGGATGTTGGGCCAGTAGCAGCGCCACGCATGGCAGCCGTGCAGCCAGTCGTGGTAGCCGGTGGATACGCCGATGCGGATGCCGGAGCGGGGCAGCTCGGCGGGTGTGCCCTCGGCCCAGAACGTGAGCCGGTCCCCGGGCGGCGTGCCGACGACGCGGGTGCGGCGCGGCGCGGCGTGCCGGGCGAACACCGCGGCGATGATCGCCGCGGAGAACGTGGTGTCGTCGGTGAGGATCGCGAGGGTGCCGCCCGGCGCCAGCCGCCGGCCGAGGCGGGCGAGCTCGCCGCGCACCGTCTGGTATTCGCCCCCGGCGTCGAATCGCAGGTCGAGGACGATGCGCCGCCAGCGCGGATCGCCGTCCGCGCCGAGGGCGCGGGCCATCTCGCCCGCGACCGTCCCGGCCGCGTCGTCGCGGATCTGCCAGAGGTGCAGGTAGAGCGTGCCGGGCGCGAGCACCTCGGCGTGGGCGCTGCGCCCGCGCCCGCGCAGGCTGGGCGGCAGGCCGGGACCGGGCGCGAGCAGCGTCCGCCATCTTCCCGCCTCGCCCGGCAGCGGCGCCGGCGCGAGCAGGTGGCCCGGCTTGCTCGCCGGGGGCGCCTGCGCCGGCGGCACGGCGGGCAGCTCGGCCGTGCGGTGGCGCCCGTCGATCGCCACGCGCAGCACGAGGCGCCCGGCCGGCGCCCCCGGGTGCAGCGCGTGCAGGGCCTCGGGCGACTCGAGCAGCAGCGGGCTCATGGCGCGCACGTGCCCGGCGGTGCCGCCGAAGTACGTTGCGGCCTCCTGCACCAGGGCGGCCGGGTCGATGCCGTCGATCGCGAGCACGCGAGCGCCGAGCAGGCCCGCCGCGTCGTCGCGCGCGCGCACCACGTACAGGCCCTCGGCGAACCACGCGAGGCGCACCGGCGCGCTCGCGAGCTTCGTGCGCCACGAGACCGCCTCCACATTGGTGTGCGCGTTGCCGGCGAGCGCCACGGCGGCGGCCACGCCGAGGAAGAACCGCGCGTCGTCGAGCGCCGCGGCGCGCGCCTCGAGGCCGGCGAGCCGGCGGGCGAACGCGGCGCGCGCCGCGGGCGAGAAGCTGCGGTCCACGTCGGGAAGGCGCGCGAGGTACGCGAGATCCTGCCGGCGCGCGGCGGCGGCATCGGCGGGCTTCGGGAAGCGGGCGGCGCCCAGGGTCGCGCCGTAGCGCAGGTAGAGCACCTTCTCGACGATGGCATCGCCCTTCCACGCCGCGAGCGCGGCGGCGAGGACGAGGAGCGCGGCCACGGCGAGCGCGGACGCGCGCGCCACGTCCCTGCGCTTGCCGTCCATCGCCCTCCCCTTTCCGTCAGTCGTTGGGACCCGCGTAGTGCAGGAACTTCTCCGGGCTCACGCGCAGCGCCGCCCCCGTGGGGCACGCGCGCACGCACGCCGCCCCGCCGGGGAGGTCCTTGCACATGTCGCACTTCACCGCCTTCTTCGGTATGTCCTTCGATCGCGCCCGGGGTTCCAGCCCCGGCTCCGGGCCGAGGCCGAAGAGCAGCCACGACCACAGCCCCGGGCGCCGGCGCTTCGGGTCGACGGCCGCGAGCTGGATCACGCCGTAGGGGCAGTTGCGCTCGCAGTTGCCGCAGCCGATGCAGGCGTCGGTGATGTACACCTCCCCGCCCGCCGAGCGGTGGATCGCGTCGGGCGGGCAGTCCTTCATGCAGTGCGGGTGCTCGCAGTGGCGGCACGAGGTCGGCACGTGGATGCGCTGGTAGGTCGGCCCCGCCTCGCGGTCGAGCCGCGAGATGCCGTCGTGCACGTCGGCGCAGGCCTTCTCGCAGTTGTTGCAGCGCACGCACAGCGTCTCGTCGACCAGCAGCACGTCGGTCGCCTCCCCCACGCCCTGCTGCATCAGGAACGCGATCACGTTGCCGGGATCGGGCTCGGCCTCCATCGCGGCGTTGGCCCGCAGGCGCTCGTGGAAGCGCTCCTGCATCGCCTCGCGCCACGCGGCGTTGCGGTCGAGCACGCGGCGGAAGGCGCCGGCATCGAGGACGACCGCCTCCGTGGTCACGGCGGCGCGCACCGTGGCGCTGCGCGGGGAGTCCGACAGCAGCGCCATCTCGCCCACGTAGTTGCCGGCCGAGAGGTACGAGAGCACGACCTCGCGCCCGCCGATGCGCCGGGAGACGGTGACCGAGCCGCGCCGGATGAGGTACAGGCCGTCGGCCGGGTCCCCCTCCTCGAAGAGCGCCTCCCCGCCGCCGTAGCTGCGCGTGGCCACGCCCGCCGCGAGGAGCTCGTCGAGGTCGGCGTCGGGAAGCATCGGCGCGAGGTACGTGCGCACCGCGCGCTTGAGGAACGTCTCGTCGACCTGGCGGCGGATCGATTCCACGCTCGCCACGAGCTTCAGCATCGCCCGGCGCGGCGCCTCGAGCAGCACCGCGTCGGGCCCGGCGCGCACGGTGCTCGAGCGCCGGCGCCCCGAGATGAGGCCCAGCTCGCCGAAGAACTGCCCGGGCCCCAGGGCGAACCAGCCGCCCGGCCCGTCGTCGCGCGGCGCCTCCACCTGCACCTCGCCGCCCACCACCATGAAGAACGAGTTGGTGTAGTCGTTGCGCCGGAAGAGGACCTCGCCCTCGGCCGGCGTGCGCAGCTCGCACTCGAGCAGGAACTCGCGAAGCTGCAGGCGGTTGATGCCGGCGAGCAGCGGGACGTTGTCCTGGATCACGTCGAGCGCGCGCCCGACCGGCAGCGTGCGCGAGAAGTGCGCGAGCTTGCGCTCGAGCAGCGGCTCGTCGGCCGGCGCGATGCTGCGCCCGAGGGCGAACTCCACCGCCTCGTAGCCCTGGTTCATCGCCTGCTTGATGAGCGGGTAGCCGCCGAGGGCGCCGATCACGTACAGGCCCTTCACGCTCGACTCGTACGTGTCGGACAGCTCGGGCACGGCGCCGGGGTCCGCCGAGGGGAAGCGCACGCCGAAGCCCTCGACGAGCTTCCTCGGCGGCACGGCGCCCAGCCGCGCGATCACGCGGTGGCACTCGAGCACGTCGGGCCCCTGCGGCGTCTTCAGGTGGAAGGCGAGCGGGGCGTCGGCGCCCGCCTCGATCTTCAGCGCGCTCGAGCCGTACCGGCACTCGATGCGCCCTTCGCGGATCGCCGCGAGCACGAGCGAGAGGTTGCCCTCCTTGCAGCGCGTGAACTCCTCGTTGCGGTTCACGAGGACCACGCGGTTCCTCTCGGCGAGGGCGAGCGCGTTCTCGATCGCCGCGTCCCCGGCGCCCACCACGGCGATGGTCTCGCCCTCGTACTCGTCGGGGTCGTCGAGCTGGTACTGCACGCGCTCGCGGTCCTCGCCGGGCACCCCCAGCGTGCGCAGGTTGCCCTGCACGCCGATGGCGAGGATCACCTTGCGGCAGTAGTGGACCTCGCCCGCGCGCGTGACGAGCTCGAACGCCCCGTCGGAGCCGCGGATGGCGCTCACCTCCTGCCCGTAGCGGATGCGCACCCCCAGCGCCTCGATGCCGCGGTCCCAGGCTTCGAGCACCGCCTCGCGCCGGCCCGCCTCGAACCGCAGCGGGCTGCGCAGGGGCAGCACCTGGGGCTCGGCCATCACGTGCTTGCCCTTCTGGTACTTGTGGATCGTGTTCGAGGCGTGCGGCCCGGCCTCGAGCAGGACGTGGCCCAGGCCCAGCTCGGCGGCGTGCGCCGCCGCCGAAAGCCCCGCCGGCCCCGAGCCCACGATGCCGAGATCGAGCCAGCGGAACTCGGTGCGCTCGCCGAAGGCGTCGGCCATCTCAGCGCTCCACGGCGGCGCGCAGCGCCTCGAGGGCGGCGCGCATGCGCGCCGGGTCGTACCGCTCGTCGTGGCGCACCGCGGCATAGACGCGGTCGAGCGCCGCGTTGGCGCCGCGGTAGTCCGCGAGCGCCCCGCGCCGGCCGAGGAAGTCGAGCAGGCCCGAGACCGCCATCGCCGCCTGCTCCGCGTCGGCGTAGTCCTGGTAGCCCCCGTCGAGGCCGGACCGGATCGTGCCCGCGAGCATCGCGCGCAGGTCCTCGTCGCGGAAGGTGCAGGTCTTCAGGCGCGCGACCACGCCGTCGAGGAAGGCGCGCATCCCGCGCGCGGCCGCGAGCGCGTCGCCGCCGTCGCCCGCCGCCGCGCGGCGCAGCCGCTGCAGCCGGTCCTCGTAGGCGAGGGACGCCTCGGGCGGCAGCATCCGGCGCACGATCTGCCGCAGCATGAGGAGGTTGGCGTCGTTCAGCCGCACGCGGCCGGGGCCGACGCCGGTCGCCGGCGTCCAGCGCGGCTGCGACATGGGGTGGTGGCACGCGTGGCAATCGAAGACCACGAGCTCCGGGAAGAGCCCGTCGCGGCTGCGCTTCGGGTCGAGGAGCACGTCGAGCAGCTCCTGCGCGGCGAGCGCCTGGCCGATCGCCCACACCCGCGCCGGGTCCCACGCGCCCTTGCGCTTCCTCCAGTCGGCATCGATCACGAAATGCGGCGGCTCGGTCTGCTCGAAGGTGGCGATCTCGAAGCTCATGCGCGGATGTCCCGCGCCCATCATGCGGTGCGTCACGAACTTGTCGCGATTGCCGAAGTGGCACGACAGGCACAGCTTCGCCTGGGCGACCGGGTCGCTCGTGGGATAGAGGCCGCGGGCCAGGTTGTCCGCGTGGCTGGCGCCGGACGCCGCGTGGGACGCGATCCAGGGGCCGGCCGGCCCGTGGCAGGCCTCGCAGCCCACGCCATCCTCGAGATGGAAGCGCGGGCCGCGCAACGCCGGGGGCGGATCGAAGGCGTGGCAGTCCAGGCAGAGCCTCGCGCGCTCGGGCGGCCCGGCCAGGCCGAGGTTGCGCGCGATGCGCTTCGAGCGCTCGCCCAGCAGCACCTGGAAGGCGCGCGTCGCGTGCTTGTCCACCCGCGACCACGTGACGTACTCGTTCTGCAGGATCGGCGAATCCTTCCAGCGCTCGATGGCGCCGTGGCACAGGCTGCTCGCGCAGCTCGCCACGCCCAGGCTCTTCGCGTGCGCGGCGTAGGGCAGGCGCACCGGCGCGGCCTCGGCGCGGGCGAGCGCCAGCGCGAGGACGACGGCGAGGAAGGCCGCCCTCACGGCGTGTCCTCCACGGTCCACACCCGGCCCCGGGGCGTGAGATAGAAGCGCCGCTGCTCCTCCCGCGTGAACGGCCGCGAGCCGATCCGGCCGAACACCGCGATCTGCCCCCCGGTCTCGTCCACGGCGCGGTCGCGGTCCAGGCCCTTGGCGAGCGCGCTCGCCGGCGAGGCCGTCTCCTTCCAGGCGACCAGGTGCGGGCGCGGCTCGGGACTGAAGCCGTAGAAGCGCGGCTGGGTGTCGGGGGCGGTGAGCTGCACCACCGCCATCCCGTGCTCGCCGTTGGCCACGTAGGCGAAGAGCGAGGCGTTGGTCGAGCCCACGATCGCATCGCGCACGTCGTCGAGGCGTCCGCCCGCCGTGTATTTCGTGAGCAGCCTCGGGGCCTCGGGGCGCTCGACGTCGACGATCGCCAGTCCCTCGCGGCCCGCGGCGACGTACGCATAGGTCCTCGCGACGTACACCCGGCGCGCCTGGGCGAGGGCCACGCGCGCGCCGGCGAGCGCGTGGGGGCGCGCGGGCAGCGTCACGTCGAGCACTTCCAGGCCCTTGCGCGTCGTCACGAAGAGGTAGCGGAACTGCAGCGCCGAGCTCGTCGCCCCGTCGAGGGGCACGCGCGCGGCGAGCTTCGGGCGCAGCGGGTCGGCGAGGTCCACGATCACGAGCGCCGTGTCGGTGGACACGTAGGCGTAGCTGCCGCCGAGGGTCACGTGGCGCGCGCCCGCGAGCACGCCGCCGGGGTTCCACGTCACGGCGCGCGAGAGGAAGTTGTTGCGCGGCTCGCCGTCGGCCAGCGTGTCGACGTCCACGAGGATCAGCCCCTCCTCGGCATCGGCCACCGCGGCGTAGTGGTAGATGGGCAGGAAGGCCTGCTCCTGGTTGGCGGCGCGGCGCGCGGGATCGGCGTTGCGCGCCGGGTTGATCGGCTGGTCCGTGGGCAGCGCCACGCACGTCGCGTCGCGCGAGGCGACGTGGGTGTCGTGGCCGAGCGGCGAGAACGGCGCGGTGACGATGCGCTGCGACACGCCCTTGTTCGCGATCGAGGCCACGTCATAGACGCGCAGCCCCCCGGGGCCCTCGGCCGCGTACAGGTACTCGCCGCGCAGCGCGACGCAGCCCACCGGGCCGCCGGAGGCGTGGTGGTGCGCCTCGGGCAGCCGCAGTCCCCGCTTCACGTGCGCCGCGTAGTCGTCGGGGTAGGCGTAGCGCTGCAGGTAGCTGCCGATCACCGCCTGGGGCTCGTCCCATTCGGTCACCTGCACGGCCTCCACGTCGCCCTCCTCCCCCAGCCAGGCGTCGAAGCCCACGAAGTTCACGAAGTTCGTCCCCTGCAGGAGCAGCTGCGCCATGATCGCATTGTTGTCGTTCGCCGCCGAGACGTGGCAGTCCGTGCACGTCTTGGTTTCCGTCTTGCGCACCGTGTGCGGGAAGTGGGGTGCGAAGGCCTGGGACGAGAACCCGCCCGCCGACACCGGCGCCTGCTGCACGTAGATGTGCTCGCGGTTGATGTTGGTGGACGAGAGCACCAGCGCCGAGGACGAGCGGATGGGGGCGATGCGCCCGCCCTTCACGCCGCCGTGCCGGCCGAGTTGGAACGCGTCGCTGCGCGCCACCTGCGGGTTGTAGGTCGCGTAGTTGCGGGTCTCGCCGCCCTCGTAGTGCAGGCGGTCGGTCTTCCAGTTGGCCTGGATCGGCAGGTGGCAGCCGGCGCAGCTCGTGGTCCACGACAGGTGGCAGGTGTAGCAGGTCATCTTGTCGTTCGAGTGGGCGTACTGCGCCGCGCCCCACCCCCATTTCCCCGCCCGGCCCTCGGCGCCCGCGTACATGAGCTTCGCCCGCGCGGCCTTCGCGTTGTACTTCGCGTTGCCGGGCGTCACCGTGTCCTTCACGAGCGTGACTTCCCATTCGCGCTTCGCATCGAGCGCCGAGCGCTGGTAGAGCTTGCCGCCGCGCCACTCGAAGCGCCGCCGCCCGTCCTCGGTGCGCAGCAGCGCCATGTCCGTGCCGCCGGGCGGGGCCGCCGGCCCCGAGGTGCGCAGGGTGGGATAGCGCTGCGCCGTGCCGTGGCAGTCCACGCAGTCGATCTCGATGGCCGCGGCCACCTCGCCGTAGATGTGGCCGTTGCCGTGGGCGTCCTGGGCGAAGTGGCAGTCCACGCAGTGCATCCCGAGGTCGAGGTGGATCGAGCTGAGGTGCACCGCCTTCTCGAACTTGCGCGGATCGTCGTCGGCGACCGCCCGGCCCCGGGCATCGAGGAGCGCGCCGTGGCGGTCGCGCTTGAACACCTCGCGGAAGTTCCACCCGTGGCCGTGGTAGTCGGCGAATTGCGTGTCCCGCAGCTTGGGGTTGAGCTTCGAGACCTCGCGCAGGAACGCCGGGTCGCCCCACTTGCCCCGGATCGCCGCCTCCTCGGGATTGCGCTCGAGGATGCGGCGCGCCTCCTCGGCCGTCGGGTGGCGCTGCTCCTTCGGCCACATGAAGGGCGCGTCGGACTCGTAGTCCCACATGATGGTGCCGTAGAAGCTGTTCACGAAGACGTTGGGCTGGTGCATGTGGCAGACCATGCACTGCGAGGAGGGAATGGCCCGCGTGAAGGCGTGGGCGAGCGGGTGCCCCGCCTCGGCGCGCGGGATGGTCGGGTCCTTCGTGGCGGTGAACCCCTCGTGGCCGTAGCGCGCGTAGGGCCCGGCGTGCGCCGGGTCGCGGTCGTTGGCATAGACCACGTGGCAGGCCGAGCAGCCCGAGGAGCGGTAGTCGCCGGGCTGGTCGTTGGTGCCGAGGAACCACAGGTGCGGGTCGTTCAACCGCGTCTTGGTGATGTTGATCACGGGCACGCCGATGCGCAGCCCGGTGCCCGGCCCACGGTTGGACTGGCGGATGTCGGGGCGTCCCGGCTCGTCGAGCTTCTCGAGCGCGCCGCTCGCGTTGGGCAGGCCGATCTCGGGGAACGCCGAGCCGATCACCCGCCCGCCGCGCTCGAAGACGCGGAAGACGTCCGCGGGCGGCACCGTTTCCCACGCGGGCAGCGCCGTGAGGCGCGGCAGGATCCCCTTCGCCGTCATGAAGGGCGTGGGCGCGACCGGATTCACGAGGCTCGCCGCCTCCCCCTCGCGCGTGTACGCCTCGCCGAGGATGTAGCGCTTGAACGGCAGCAGGCCGTTGTTGTACGCCGCCCCGCCCCAGAGCATCGCCGAGGTCGCCATGAGGCTCCTCTCGGAAGCCTGGATCACGGCGAGGTGGCACGCGCCGCACGCCTCGCGCGCCACGCGCAGGTCGCCGGGGTTCACGAAGCGGATGTACTCCGGGTCCTCCCGGTTGAGCAAGGTGTAGGTCCGTTCGGGGTTGGCGCTCGAGGGCCATCCCCAGGCGGCGGGAAAGCGCGGCAGGACGTGGGCGCGGGAGAGTGCGCGCCGGTACGCCGCGGTGCCGCGTGCGAGGCCGCGGGCGTCGACGCGCGCGTCGCCGCCGTGGCAATCGGTGCAGCCGAGCACGACCGCCGGATTGCGGTGCATCGTCGCCGCGTCGCTCGCGGTGTGGCAGCTTTCGCACCCGGCGGACTTCGCGCGCGCCTGCGCCGGCGCCTGGGCCGCGGGCGCCGGCGGGGCGGCGGATGCGCCCGGTGCGGCGAGGGCCGCGAGCGCGAGGAAGAGGGCGAGAGCAACGCGGCGCATGGTCAGAAGGCGAGGACGACGTCGAGCAGCAGCGAGTACTGCGGGCCGCGCCGGTCCTCGTCGGCGATCTGGCGCATCCCCGCGCCGGGGAAGAGCACCGCCGCGGAGGCGCCGACCACCACGTTCTGGCTCATGAAGGGCCGCCATTGCACCGCGGCGGAGACGTCCCAGCCGATGTCGCGCGGGGGCGGGGCCTGGTTGCGCAGGATGCCCAGCACCTCGGTGGTCGCGAATCGCAGGTGCGAGACGTTGCCGAACACGCGCACCTCGGGCGTGAGGTCCACGTCCGCCCCGGCGCCGAGCAGCACGAGGCCCGGGTTCACGAAGTTCGACTGCCCCTGGTCCTTCGACGGGCGCAGGCTCGCGAGCACGCCGTTGCGCCCCGACAGCGCCACCCCGCCCCCGCCCACCAGCGGCACCGCCTGGCGGATCCAGAAGCTCGTCGCCGCCCCCGCGAACTGCGGGTTCTCGAGGATCGCATCGAATCCCGTCGCCCGGCCGTCGAAGGGATCGCGGTCGCCCGACTGGAAGAGCGCGTTCGCGCGCAGGCGCACCCAGCTGAAGTCGCGCGAGAGCTCCGCGGCGGCGAAGCCCGCACGGATCGCCTGCGGGCGCTGCGCGATCGGGTTGCGATCGTCGTGGCCCAGGGCGGCGTAGAGCGAGGCCGTGAGGTTCCAGCGCCCGAGGTGCCCGTCGCCGCTGTAGCCGAGGTAGGCCACCGTGTAGTCGTGGCCGCGCTCGTCGCCCACGGCGGCGGGGCGCACCAGGAAGCCGTTCGCGTCGTAGTGGCGCGCGCCGCCTTCGCGGTTCGCGTCCACGACCACCGTCGCCTGGGAGGTGAAGCCCGGGCGCGGGAAGTCCTGGCGATACGCGTTGGCGACGAAGAGGTCGTCGTGCCGCGGCGCGTGCCCCAGGTCGTTCAGCCCCGAGTTGGTGTCCTTCTCCAGCCGCCGGAACCACGCGAGGTTGTACTGCCAGCGGTTGTCGTCGCGGTTGCCGAAGAGCCGCACGCCCACGGGCGTGTCGAGGTAGAGGAAGCCGCGGAAGTCCGAGGTGAAGGGCTGGATGCCCACGCGCAGCGCGTCGAAGTCGTAGCGCGCCGAAACGTTGCGCAGGTGCTTGTCGACGAACGCTTCCTGCAGGGTCGCGTGGGCATCGTCGCGCGCGGTGCCCGCGGCGGGATCGACGCGCACCACCCGGTCCTCGCGCACCCGCGTGCGGTTCACGTCGAAGGCGGGCGACACGCGCACCTCGAGGTCCGGAGGGCGGAAGACGGTGTCGCCCTCGAGCACCGAGAGCGTGAAGAGGAGCGTCTCGGCGCCGCTCGCCTGCCGCGACGCGCCGAAGGTCCCGTTGCTGCCGGGGCGCGCCGAGGCCTGGGGCGCCACCGGTGTCGGGATGCGCCGGGCCTCGAGCACGGTATCGGAGACGGCCCCGAGGCTCACGAACCACCGATCGCCGAGCCGGGCGGCGAGCGCCGGAAAGCGCCGCGCGAACGCGGGCTCGCGGCCGATGGGCAGGTCGCCCTTCAGCACGTTCTGGTCGTAGGGGTCGTACCACGGGAAGCGCACGCCGAGCGCCTGCATGATCCGCCAGCGGTCGGGCACGGGCAGCGTCTCGCGGGGCAGTGCCGGCGCGGGGGCCGGCACCTGGCTCGGGTCGGGCAGCGGCGGGAGGTACTGCTCGGGCACGCTGGCACCGGGCCGGCGCGGGACGATCTCGCGGTCGCGGTCGCGCGGCGGCGGATTGGGGGCGTCCTGCGCGTGCGCCCCACCCACGGCGAGCGCCGCCGCGAGGGCGGCGGCGGCCTGCCGGCGCGCGCTACAGGCCGGCGCAGGCATCCTGGACCGTCGAATCGGCGAACGGCGCCTGCGGGCATTGCACGTAGCGGGGTGCCACGCCGAGCGGCGCGAGCCGGTCGGCGCGCAGGGCCGGGGGCGCATTGCCGAGCCCCGTGCCGAGGGCCGCGCCGGCGTGGGCGAGGCCGAGGAAGGCGATCATGTCGTCCTGGTCCACCCCGTCGCCCGACACGCCGATCCCGCCCGCCAGCACGGCGCCGCGATAGATCGGCACGCCGCCGGGGAACACCTGGATGCCGTCGCGCAAGCGGGGCAAGCCGGTGTCGGGCGCCGCGCTGCCGGCCGGGGCGCGCGCCGCGCACCCGATCGAGGGGTCGCCGCCGATCGACTTCACCACCTGGTTGAACACGAGGTCCGACTGCAGCCCGAGGGCGAGCACGCTCCAGCGCCCGTACGGCGTGGAAAGCGGGCCGGCCGCCGCACCCTCGATGCCGTCCGGATAGAACGGCCGGTGCAGGTTCGCGATCGCGCGCGCGCTCCACGCCACGCCGCCCCGAAAGGCGGCCGCGTCGCCCACGAAGGCGCTCGCGGCGTCGAGGTAGGCCGCGAGGTCCGTGTCGGGCGAGCCGTCGAGCGGATGGGCGGGCGGGAAGGCCGCCGCCGCGTCGCGCGCATCCGGGGCGCTGAAGTAGGCGACGGTGCGGGCCTTCTGCACCGCCACGTCGATGCCGAAGATGGGGGCGTCGGGCGCGCGCGCGAGGGCCAGGATCTCGCCGTTCAGGTCCACCACGGCGACGGTCACCTTCGCCGTCGCGCCCAGGGGCCGGCGGATCTGCGCGCGGGCGTGTGCCGCGACGGCGAGCGCCTCGGACACCAGCGCGCGCACCTCCTGCGCCGTGAGCGAGCCGCCGCCGGGGGACGCCCCGCGCGGCGGGAAGCGCGGGGTGCCCGCCCCATCGACGAGGACGGACGCGCCGAGCGCGGCGAAGGCCCCGTCGTCGGGGCGCATGCCGGAGGCCGTCGTGCCCAGCGCGGTGCCGGCATGCACCACCCCCGCGTTGTACCCGGGCACCGCGGCCAACGCGCCGGGCAGCGCGGCGAACGCCGGCGCGCGCGCCGGATCGGCGGCGAGGTCGGCGGCGTCGACGTAGCGCAGCGCCCGCCCGTTCACGGTGATGCGCTCGGCGCGAATGTCGTCGGGCGGCGCGTAGCCGCTCGTGCCCGCGAGCGCGGCGAGCTCCTCGCCGTCCGTGTCGAAGTCCGCGATCTGGCGGTCGATGCCGTAGACGCCGTCGGCCTCGACGCCCACGCCCCCCACCAGCACGCCGTCCTTGTAGAGGGGAAGGCCTCCCGGGTCCGCGGCGAGCCCGAGCGCCGAGGGCTTGGGCCCCGCGCTGCCGTGGGAGGCGTCGAGCATCACGTCGGAGCAGGCGAGCTGGGAGAACTGCACCCCGTAGAGCGGTCCCGCCGGCTGCTGGGCCTCGCCGGGGTCGAAGTGCTCCTGGACGATCTGCCCGGCGGTGCGCGTCGAGAACGCGTGTCCCGCCGAGGAAAGGTAGGCCCCCGTCACCGCCTTCGCGATCGCGGCGAGCGAGGCGGGCACGATGCCCGGCGGGATCGCGTCGAACCCGCCCTGGGTCCCGCGGCCGCCGTCGAGGACGACCGTCGCCGGCGCCCCGTCCATGCGGAAGACCGCCAGCACGTTGCCCACCCGGTCGACCACGGCCACGACGGCGTGCAGCCCGCGCGCCTGCGCCTCGCCGACGGCCTGGGCGAGCACGCGGCGCACGTCGTCCCCGGACAGCGCCGCCGGCACCGCCGGGGTGCCGCCCGCGCAGGCGCCCGTGCAGGCCGCGCCGCCGCCGCCCGAGCAGCCGGCCAGCCCCGCGGCGAAGAGCGCGGCGAGGAACGCCGCCCTAGCGCGCATCGGCCGCCGTGCGCATCCTGCGCACGCCCGCGGGGGGCTGGTACCCCGGGTCCCAGGGATGGCTCGCGCGATGGAAGCCGTGGCAAAGCAGGCAGTTGGACGGGACCTTGCCCGCCACGGGCCGGGCACCCGAATGGCAGCGCCGGCAGGTCACGATCGTGGGCATCGCCACGTCCGAGGACGCCTTCGACTTCGCCACGTCGTGGCACGAGGCGCACCTTTGCGCGGCATGGGCGCGGTGGTCGAACGCCGCGTCCGGCATCCAGTGGTTGGCGATGCGCACCGGGGCGACCTTCCAGCGCGTGTCGCCCGCGCCGGCCTCTCGCGCGAGCGCGTGGCAGGTCTTGCACACCCGCTTCTCCACCAGGTCCCGGGCCACGGCGTCCGCCTTGCGCCGCGCCATGGCGAGCGCCGCCTCGCGGCCCGCGGGCCGCGGCGTCCCCGCCCGGCGCAGCAGTCCCTCGCCGGGCACGCCGAAGGCCTTCTGGAAGCTGTCGGGCGTGCCCTCGAGGGCGAGGCTCGCGTAGAACTCGCGAATCGTGGTGACGGCGTCCTGCACCTTGCCGTGGGGCACCTCGCGGGCCGTCACCGCCGGCTCGAAGCGCAGGCGGTGGCACGACTGGCAGTCGCGCGCCATGGTGATCGGCTCGAATCCCCGCCCCGAGCGGTCGGGCACGTGGCAGGCGGCGCAGTCGAGCGCCACGCGCCCCCGGTCGGGCGAGCGCACGCCCTTCGGGTCGAGGTGCTTGGCGTGGGAGAAGGCGAGGTGCGTTTCCTGCACGATCGGCCCGGCGCCCTGCCGCACCCGCCGCAGGCCCGCGGCCCCGGGCACCAGCAGGCGGAAGGCCGGATGCGCACCGGCGAAATCGGAGGCGTCGCGCGCCTCGGTGCCGGGCGCGAGGCTGCGGATGCGCGAGTGGCACGCCACGCACGCGCGGTCGTCGTCGCGGTACACCGCGCGGGTTCCCTTGTGCTCGGCGTGGCAGTCGGTGCAGCGCGTGCCCGCGAAAAGCCCGGTGCGCAGCAGCGCCGGCCCCACGTGGGGTCCGGCGCCGGCGTGGCAGGCCGCGCATGCCGCGTCGCGCACGGCCACGAAGGCGCGCTCGTGGCAGCGCGAGCATTGGGTGGCGATGGGCTGGTGGGCGAGCAGCAGCGGCCCGGCATCCCACAGCCGGTCCCCGAGGACGGGATGGGCGGAAGCGTCCTGCCACGGCAGGTGCAGCACGCGCCCGGCCGGAAGCACCAGGCCCACGAGCAGCACGCCGATCGCGAGCGCCCAGGCCACGCCGCGGCGCGAGAGCCCGACGGCGGCGAGGGAGACGCGCGCGGCACGCGTGCGCAGGTCGGCCGCGCTCTCGGCGGGGCGCACCAGCTCCACCGCGACCGCCCCGTCGTAGCCCTCGGGGGGGGCGAGGCAGGCGAGCCGGTACGGGCCCACGTCGATCGTGGTGCCCGGGGCGAGGCGCACCGAGCGCACGCTCTTGCGGGTGATGTCCTGGGAGCCCGCCTCGCCCTCGAGGTAGACGAGGCCCTCGCGCAGCACCAGCATCCCCTGCTCGAGCGGCACGCGCGCGTCGGGCAGGTGGATCTCGCAGCTCGCGTTGCGGCCCACGCGCACCCAGTCGGCCTGCACCGTCTTCTTCGCGGGCGGGGCGCGCACGCCCGCTCCCGGGGCGCCGCGCTGGACGACGAGCAGCCGCACGCGCCGCTACCAGTAAAGGAAGACCGAGACCACGTGCGCGGCGAGCGCGGCGAGCAGCGCGAACGCGAGCGGCACGTGGACGTACAGCCAGAGGTCGAGGATCGCGCGGTGGCGCAGCTCGCGGCGCGCGCGCGCGAGCAGCGCGTCCTTGCGCAGCAGCAGGCCGAAGACCTCCTTGTCGAGCCGCGCCGCCTCGCCGCGCAGGCTGCGCGCCGTGCGGGGCCACTCGCGCACGGCCTGCGCGGTGGGGCAGCCGGGATCGCGCGCGGAGACGATGCGCGCGAAGCTTCCGCCCAGGCGCGTGCCGCCCACGGACCGGTCGACCAGCGCGAAGAGCGCGTCGGGCAGCGACAGGGCCTTGGCGCGCATCTCGCGGTCGATGTCGGCAAGGCCGAGGAGGATCGAGTCGAAGGTCTCCGCCCCGAGGTTCTCGGTCATGTCCGCGGGCACCCGCAGGTACGCGAAGACGCCGTAGAAGCCGCTCGCCACCACGAGGAGTGTGAGCACGTAGGCCAGGGTGTGCACGTTCCATCCGAGCTGGAAGCCGGTATGCAGCGTCGCGACGACCACGAGTGCCGTGCCGAGGTAGACGTGGGCCGAGAGCCATCCCTGCACGGTGCCCGCGTTCGAGCGGTAGCTGCGCTTGCGCACGCCGTACCAGAGCAGCCACAGGATCAGCACGGCGCCGAGCGTGCCGAGGGCGTAGCCGAGCCAGGTGCCGCCGTACGGGCCGAGGGGCGGGCGGTGCCAGGCGTAGGCGGCCGCGCACAGGGCGGCGAGCGCAAGGGCCGCCTTGAGCCAGCGAAAGCGTGCGTACTCGAGAATCGAGTGGTGTCTCATCCCCCTGGGCGCCGTCGGTATTGTTGTGGATCGCTGCCGCCTTGGGCGCATTCTAGCCGGGCCGGGGGCCGGGAGCCGCATTCCGGGGGGCCGCACGGGCCCGCGCCCGGGCGAAACGCGCGCCTCGAAATGCGATTTCATTTCGTTTGCGCTATCTCAAAGGGGGGAGGCACTCCCCCTTCGGTATAATTTGGCCTCGCAATTCAAGAGTTTCACTCGCCTCCCCCATGCTCCTTTTCTGGCTGCTGGCCGCGCTGATGACCCTCGTGGCGCTCGCGTTCGTCCTCGTGCCGCTCGTGCGCGCGCGCTCCCCCGGCACCGCGCCCAGCGAGCGCGAGGCGAACCTTGCCGTCCTGCGCGGGCAGCGCCGGGAGATCGACACCGACGTCGCCAACGGGACGCTGCCGGCCGACGCCCGCGACGAGGCGCTCGCCGAGCTGGTGGACCGGGCCGAAGCGGACCTCGAGGCGCTCCCCCCGCCCGCGCCCGCGCCGGCGCGCCGTCCCTGGCCCGCGGTCGCCGCCGCCGCCGTGGCGGTTCCCGCCCTCGCCTTCGGCATGTACCTCGCCACCGGCAACCCCACGGCGGCCGACGCGCAACTCGTGGCGCACGAGGGCTCCCCGATGACCGAGGCGCAGATCGTCGCCATGGTCGACAACCTCGCGCGCAAGGTGCGCGAGCGGCCCGACGACGTGCAGGGCTGGGCGCTGCTCGGCCGCTCCATGGCGGCGCTCGGGCGCTTCCCCGAGGCGGCGGACGCGTACGCGCACCTGCTGAAGCTCGCGCCGGACGACCCCGACGTCCTCACCGAGTACGCCGACGTGCTCGGCATGACCCAGGGGCGCTCGCTCGCCGGCCGGCCCACGGAGCTCGTGCGCAAGGCCCTGCAGATCGCCCCGAACAACGGCAAGGCGCTCGCCCTCGCCGGCACGGCCGCCTTCGACGCCGGCGACTTCGGCGAGGCCGCGCGCTACTGGCAGTCGCTCGCCGCGGGATTGCCGGCCGGCTCCGAGGAGCGCACCCAGGTCGAGACGGTCATCGGCGAGGCCCGCGCGAAGGCGCTGGCCGCCGGCCAGGCGCTGCCCGCGCCGCTTGCCGCGGCCGCGAAGGCCGAGCCGCCGGCGCAGGCCGCGGCCGGCGCCTCGGTCACCGGCTCGGTCGCGCTGGCCCCGCAGGTCGCCGCGAAGGTGCGCCCCTCGGACACCCTCTTCATCTTCGCGCGCGCCGAGAGCGGCCCGCGCATGCCGCTCGCGGTGGTGCGCGGCACGGCCGCGGACCTGCCCAAGCAGTTCGCGCTCGACGACTCCCAGGCGATGTCGCCGGCATTCAAGCTCTCGAGCGCCGCGGCGGTGCGCGTCGAGGCCCGCATCTCGCGCTCCGGCAACGCGATCCCCCAGCCCGGCGACCTGGTCGGCAGCAGCGACGTGGTGAAGCCCGGCGCGCACGGGCTGAAGATCCTCATCGACAAGGTGGTGCCGTGACGCCGCCGCGCCTCGCCGCCCGCGGGCTCGCCTGCTCGCGGGGGCCGGCGCGCCTGTTCCGCGAAGTGTCCTTCGAGGTCGCCGCCGGCGAGTGGCTGGCGCTGCGCGGGCCGAACGGCAGCGGCAAGACCACGCTGCTGCGCTGCGTGGCGGGACTCACGCGCCTGGACGCGGGCGAGGTCCGCTGGGACGGGGCCGACGTGCGCTCGGAGCCCGAGGCCTACCGCGCGAGCCTGCTCTACTCGGGCCACCTCGCCGGGATCAAGGACGACCTCAGCGCCGAGGAGAACCTGCACTCGGCCCTCGCGCTGCGCGGCGTGGCCGCCGATGCCGGGACCGTCGAGTCCACGCTCGCCGAAGTCGGCCTTGCCAAGCGCCGCCGGCTGCCGGCCCGGCGCCTGTCGGCCGGCCAGCGCCGCCGCATCGGGCTCGCGCGCCTGGCGCTCGACCCCGCGCCCCTCTGGGCCCTCGACGAGCCGCTCACAGCGCTCGACGACGAGGGGCAGGCGCTCTTCACCCGGCTGCTCGCCCGCCACCTCGCCGCCGGCGGCCTGGCCCTCCTCGCCACGCACCACGACCTCGCGCCCGCCCCCGGGCAGGTGCTGCGGATGGGCGCATGAACGTGACGGCCGCCCCCCTGCCCCTGCGCGCCCCCGAGGGCTCGGTGGCGGGCGGCTTCGCCTGGGCCTTCGGGCGCGACGTGCGCCTCGCCCTGCGCCACCCCGGCGAGACGATGCTCGTGGTGGCGTTCTTCGTGCTCGTGGCCTCGCTCTTCCCGCTCGGCGTGGGCTCGGACGCGCAGCTGCTCGCGCGCATCGGCCCCGGCGTGATCTGGGTCTGCGCCCTCCTCGCGGCGTTCCTGTCGCTGCCCGCGATGTTCGCCACGGACCATGCCGACGGCTCCCTCGAGCAGATGACGCTCTCGCCGCACCCGATGCCGGCGTGGGTCGGCGGCAAGATCGCCGCGCACTGGGTGTCCACGGGGCTGCCGCTCACCGTGCTCTCCCCGCTGCTCGGCCTGCAGTACGGCCTGGAGCCCGGCACGCTCGCGGCACTCGCCGCCGCGCTCGCCATCGGCACGCCGGTGCTCTCGCTGCTGGGGGCGGCCTGCACGGCGCTCGCCCTCGGCGCGCGCGGCGGCGGGGTGCTGCTGGCCCTGCTGGCGCTGCCGCTATTCGTGCCCGTGCTCGTGTTCGGCGCGGGCGCGGCCGAGGCGCAGGCCTCGGGCCTCGCGCCGGGGGCGCACCTCTCGATCCTGGGCGCGCTGCTGCTGCTCGCCCTCGTGGGCCTGCCGCCCGCCACCTGCGCCGCCGTGCGCATCGCGCTGGACTGACGACGCCATGAACTGGTTCTACTTCGCCTCCCCCGCGACCTTCTACCGCCTGGCCGGCCGGCTCGCGCCGTGGTTCTTCGCGCTCGCCGCCGCCCTGGGCGCGGCCGGGCTGTACGTCGGCCTGGTGGTCGCCCCCACCGACGCGCAGCAGGGCGAGGTCTACCGCATCATCTTCATCCACGTGCCGGCATCGTGGATGTCGATGTTCATCTACTTCGTGATGGCGTGCTACGGCGGGGTGTCGCTCACGTTCAACACGCGGCTGGCGGCGATGATGTCGCGCGCGCTGGCGCCCACCGGCGCCATGTTCACGTTCGTGGCGCTGTGGACCGGCGCCTTCTGGGGACGGCCCACCTGGGGCACGTACTGGGTGTGGGACGCGCGCATCACCTCGGAGCTCGTGCTGCTCTTCCTCTATTTCGGCTACATCGCGCTCGCCAACGCCTTCGACGACCCGCGCCGCGCCGACCGCGCCGCCTCGCTGCTCGCGCTCGTCGGCGTGGTGAACATGCCGATCATCTATTTCTCGGTGAAGTGGTGGAACACGCTGCACCAGGGCGCGTCGGTCAAGTTCACCGGGCCCACGATGCAGGTGCAGATGCTGTGGGGGATGCTCCTGATGGCGCTGTCGTTCTGGATGTACTCCATCGGCGCCTCCCTCACCCGGGTGCGCTCGATCATCCTCGAGCGCGAGCGCCGCACGCGATTGGGTGAGGGCGCTCGCATGAAGCAGCTGCACGAGTTCTTCATCTGGATGTCTTACGGAATGACCGCGCTGGCGGTGATCGTGGAGATCGTGGCGCTCCGGGCGCGCCGCACGCGCGTCGTTGCGGCGCATCGAAGAGGAGAGAGACCTTGAAGCCCAGCACTAGGCGGGCGCTGTGGATCGTCGCGGGACTGGCCGTCCTCGGCGTGGCCACGGCACTCGTGCTGAACGCGTTCCAGCAACCTCGTGTTCTTCTTCACGCCCGACCCAGGTCGCCGCCAACGAAGCGCCCACGGGACGCGGCCTTCCGCATCGGCGGCCTGGTCGAGGCGGGCAGCGTCGATGCGCGACAAGGACGGCGCTCACGGTGAGCTTCGTCGTCACCGACACCGCCAAGACCATCCCGGTGCGTACACGGGCATCCTTCCCGACCTGTTCAAGGAGGGCAAGGGCGTCGTGGCCCAGGGCAGCTCGGCAGCGACGGCGTGTTCCACGCGAGCGAGGTGCTCGCCAAGCACGACGAGAACTACATGCCGCCCGAAGCGGCCGACGCGCTGCGCCAGGCCGGCACGCGATGGCCAAGACGGCCTTCGCCGGCCAGGGAGGCCGCGCAGATGATCCCCGAGCTCGGCCACTTCGCCCTCGTCGTCGCGCTCGGCCTGGCGCTGGCGCAGGCGGTGCTGCCGCTGGTCGGCGCGCGGCGCGCGGCAACCGCGCCTGGATCGGCGCGCTCGCGCCCGTCGCCGCGGGCCAGTTCGTGTTCGTCGCCATCGCCTTCGCCTGCCTGGCCTACGCCTTCGTCGACAACGACTTCTCGGTGGCGCTACGTGGCCGGCGCATTCGAACTCGCTGCTGCCGCTGCACTACCGCTTCGCGGCCGTCTGGGGCGGCCACGAAGGCTCGCTGCTGCTGTGGGTGCTGATGCTGGCGGCGTGGACGTTCGCCGTGGCGATCGTTCAGCCGCCACCTGCCCGAGCGCATGGTCGCGCGCGTGCTCGGCGTGCATGGGGCTGGTGAGCGTCGGCTTCCTGCTGTTCATGCTGCTCACCTCGAACCCGTTCGAGCGGCTGCTGCCGGCCGCGGCCGAGGGCCGCGACCTGAACCCGCTGCTGCAGGATCCGGGCATGGTGATCCACCCGCCGATGCTCTACATGGGCTACGTCGGCTTCTCGGTCGCGTTCGCCTTCGCCATCGCCGCGCTGCTCGACGGGCCGCCTGGACGCGGCCTGGGCGCGCTGGTCGCGGCCCTGGACCACGGCCGCGTGGTGCTTCCTCACCCTCGGCATCGCGCTGGGCAGCGCCTGGGCCTACTACGAGCTCGGCTGGGGCGGCTGGTGGTTCTGGGACCCGGTGGAGAACGCCTCCTTCATGCCGTGGCTGGTCGGCACCGCGCTGCATGCATTCGCTGGCGGTGACCGAAAAGCGCGGCGCGCTTCAAGAGCTGGACGGTGCTGCTGGCGATCGTGCGCCTTCTCGCTGTCGCTGCTCGGCACCTTCCTCGTGCGCTCGGGCGTGCTGACCTCGGTGCACGCGTTCGCCACCGACCCGAAGCGCGGCATCTTCATCCTCGCTCTTCCTCGTGGCTCGTGGTCGGCGGCTCGCTCGCGCTGTTCGCCTGGCGCGCGCCGCAGCGTCGGCCTGGGCGGCGCGCTTCGAGCCGGTCTCGCGCGAGTCGCTGCTGCTGGCCAACAACGTGCTGCTCGCGGTGGCCGCGGCCGCGGTGCTGCTCGGCACGCTCTACCCGCTGGTCGCTCGACGCGCTGCGGCCTGGGCAAGATCTCGGTCGGCCCGCCGTACTTCGACGCCGTGTTCGTGCCGCTGATGGCGCCGGCGCTGTTCCTGATGGGGGTCGGCCCGCTGGCGCGCTGGAAGCGCGCGACGCTGCCGCGACCTGGCGACGCGGCTGCGCTGGGCGCTCGGCGTGAGCGACCGTCGTCGCGGTCGTGCTGCCGTTCGCTGCTCGGGCGCTGGATCGCCGATGGTCAGCCTTCGGCCTGCTGCTCGCGCTGTGGGTGATCGCCGCCTCCGTGGCGCAGCTCGTGCAGCGCCTGCGCGCCGCCCCCGAGCCCGCGCTCGCCGGCAAGCTGCGCGGCGCAGCCGCGCTGCCTGCTACGGCATGCTCTCGCGCACGTCGGCGTGGCCGTGTTCATCATCGGCGTGACGATGGTCAAGCGCTACGAGATCGAACGCGACGTGCGCATGGACCCGGGCGACACGACCAGGTCGGCGGCTACGCCTTCACGTTCAAGGGCGATGCAGCGAGGTGCCGGGCCCGAACTACACCGCGGCGCAGCGGCACCTTCGAGGTGCGCCGCGAACGGCGCGCCGGCGCGCCCGCGTGCTGCACCCGGAAAAGCGCATCTACCCGCGTCGCAGGGCAGCCGATGACCGAGGCCGCGATCGACCCCGGCTTCACGCGCGACCTGTACGTCTCGCTCGGCGAGCCGCGTCGAGGGCGGCGCCTGGGCGGTGCGCATCTACTACAAGCCCTTCGTGGACTGGATCTGGGGCGGCTGCCTGCTGATGGCGCTGGGCGGCCTGCTCGCCGCTGTCCGACCGCCGCTACCGCCTGCGCCGCGACGGCCGAGGCGCCGCGGCCGGCGACGCCGCGGCGCAGGCGCTCGCCCGATGAGGTGCGCTGAAACGTTCCTGATCCCGCTGGTCGTCTTCGTCGCGCTGGTCGGCGTTCCTCGCCGTCGGGCTCACGCGCGACCCGCGCGAAATGCCCGTCGCCGCTGATCGGCAAGCCGGCGCCGGCCTTCACGCTGCCGAGCTGCAGGCGGCCGGACAAGATGTTCTCGCCCGCAGGACATGCGCGGCAAGGTCTGGCTGCTCAACGTCTGGGCCTCGTGGTGCGTGTCGTGCCGCGAGGAGCACCCGGTGCTGCGTCGACCTCTCGCGCCGCAACGTCGTGCCGATCTACGGCCTCAACTACAAGGACAAGCGCACCGACGGCCTCGCCTGGCTCGCGAAGCTCGGCAATCCCTACCAGGTCTCGGCCTTCGACGCGGACGGCCGGGTCGGCATCGACTTCGGCGTCTACGGCGTGCCCGAGACCTTCGTGATCGACAAGCAGGGCGTCATCCGCTACAAGCAGATCGGCCCGGTCACGCCCGAGGCGCTCGAGCGCACGATCCTGCCCCTCGTGAGGAAGCTGCAGGCATGAGAACGCTCGTCCGCGCGCTGCTCGTCTTCGTGGCCGCGCTCGCCTTCGCCGGCGCCGCCTTCGGGCAGGCCGAGGAGGTCGCGCACCGCCAATCCCGCCGTCGAGAAGCGCGCTCAAGCATCTGGGCGAGGAGCTGCGCTGCCTGGTGTGCCAGAACCAGACGATCGCCGATTCCGAGGCCCACCTCGCGCACGACCTGCGCAACGAGATCCGCGAGCAGGTCGCCCAGGGCCGCAGCGACGAGCAGATCCGCGAGTACATGGTCGCGCGCTACGGCGACTTCGTGCTCTACCGGCCGCCGTTCAAGCCGATCACGGTGCTCCTGTGGGTGGGCCCGTTCGCCTTGCTGGCCGCGGGCGTCGCCGCGATGGCCGTGCTGCTGCGCCGTCGCCGGCGCGCCCTCGCCGCGGGGGGCCCGCCGGGCGCCGCGCCGCAGCGCCGCGCCGAGATCGCCTCCCTGCTCGAGGGCGAGCCGGCGCCCGCCCCGGCTCCCTCTCCCGCGCCTGCGCCGCCTGCGCCCCCGCCTTCACCACGGCGCGGGCGCAAGGGTCGCCAGGGCCGCTAGGCCTGCGCCGCCTCGGCCGCCTTCGGGCTGGCCTGCGCCGCGTCGACGAAGCCCAGGTCGCGCGAGATCTCCCGCGCGGCCATTCCGACCAGGTGCGCGAGCTCCTCGCGCCGCGCCCCGAGAATCGACTTCTCGGAGCCCCAGACGCAGATCGACGCCACCACGCCGCCGCTGCGGTCGCGTACCGGCGCCGCGATGCCCGCCACACCGGTGCGGAACTCGCCCCGGTTGACCGCGTAGCCGCGCATGCGCGTCTCCTCGAGGTCGCGCTCGATGTCCTTGCGCTTCATGAGCGTGAGCGGGGTGTAGCCCTTCACGTGGGGGAGCGCCTGCTCGAGCGCGTCCGGGCCGAGCCAGGCGAGCAGCGCCTTGCCCGTGGAGGTGATCGTCGCCGGCACCCGCGAGCCGATCTGCGTGATGGCCTTCAGGGCCTGCGGCCCGTCGACCTTGTCCACGTACACCACGAACCCGCCGTCGAAGACGGCGAGCTGGACCGACTCCTGCGTGTCGGCGCTCAGCTTGCGCAGCCGGGGCTGGGCGACGGCGACCAGGTCGACATCGCGCACGAGCAGCGAGCCGAGCTCCCAGATCTTGAGCGTCGGCGAGTACAGCGTGGTGACGGAGTCCTTCTTGACGTAGCCGAGGGCGGAAAGCGTCGAGAGGAGCCGGTAGACGTTGGGCTTGGTGAGGTTGAGCTGGCGGGCCAGCTCCGTGAGCCGCCTCGGCTGGCCCGAGCGGACCAGCGCCTCGAGGAGGTTGAGCGCCTTCTGAACGGTCTGTTCCATCGCGGGCTCGGCGGAAGGGACGACGTGCTAATGCTACCCCAGCGCGCCGCCGGGCACCCGCGCTAGATCAAGGCGGGGCGATCCGGGAGCTCGTTTCGCCCCGGCGCGGCCGCCGGGAAGTGGCGCTCGAGGAGGTCGGCGACCGCCCGCACGCCCTCGAGCGCCCCGGCCTCGAACGCGCCCGCCGCGAAGCGCCGCTCCATGGCCGCGCAGAGGGCGCGCCACTCGGTGGGGGGCACGCGGGCGCTCACGCCGCGGTCCGCGACCACCTCGACCTGGCGGTCGGCGAGCAGGACGTAGATCAGCACACCCGTGTTCTCCTCGGTGTTCCAGACGCCGTGCGCGGCGAAGACCTCCCGGGCGCGCTCCCGGGGCGCGAGGCCGCGCAGCAGGTCGGCCGAGGCGAGCTCGGCCTCGACCACGAACACGACCTGGCCGCGGTGGCGCTTCTCGCGCGCCGCGACCTCGCGGCCGATGGCGTCGAGCACCGCGGGCGGAAAGGCGCGGCGCGCCCGGGCCGGGCTCATGGCGACGTGGCGCCAGAAGCGCGCGAGGTCCATCACCACCGTCCCGAGGCGCCGCCGCCGTCGAAGCTGCCGCCGCCGCCGCTGAAGCCCCCGCCGCCGCCGCTGAAGCCCCCGCCCCCGCCGCCGAAGCCGCCGCCCCCGATCCACGGTCCCGCGCCCCAGCCGCCGTGGCGCACCCCGCGGCGCCCGCCCGCGCTCGCCCCGACCGTGAAGGCGAAGGCGATCACGGCGGCCAGGACGCCGAACACGATGCTGCCGAAGACGAGCCAGCCGGCGAGCCCCGTCAGGGCCGAGGTGGCGCCGGCGCCGACCAGTCGCCCGAGCAGCGCGCGCAGCACCATGCCGGCGATGGGCACGAGGAAGAAGGCCACCCAGAGGAAGCCGGAGACCGTGGGAGCGCGGGCCGGCGGGGCGCGCGAGGCGGGCGCCGGCAGCGGCAGCCTCTCGCCCTCGATCGCCTGCATGATCGCGCCCACGCCGGCATCGATGCCGCCGGGGAAGTCGCCGCGGCGGAAATACGGCGCGACGAGGTCGGAGACGATGCGCTTGGACAGGGCGTCCGTGAGCGTGCCCTGCACGCCGCGCCCGGTGTGGATGCGCATCGTGTGCGCGTCCTTCGCGATCACGAAGAGCACGCCGTCGTCGACGCCCTTGCGCCCGAGCCGCCACGCGTCGGTCACGCGCGTGGCGAAGTCCTCGATGGGCTCGGTCCCGGTCGAGGGCACGATCAGCACCGCGACCTGCGAGCCGTGCGTGCGCTCGAAGTCCGCCAGCCGCTGCGCGAGCGCGGCGCGCTGCGGGGCCGACAGCGTGCCGGTCTCGTCGACAACTCGCGCGACCTTCGGCACGGGAATCGGCGCCTGGGCACGGGCGGCGGGCGCGGCGAGCGCGAGCACGCAGGCCGCGAGCAGGGCGAGCCCGCGCGCGAGGCGGCCCACCGCGCTATTTCCCGGGCGCGGCGGCGCCCGCCGCGGGCGGCTGCGGGGCCGCCGGCACCGCCGACTTCGGCGCGAAGTCGACCCGGGGCGGCTCGGCGATGGCGCGCTCGTTCTCGACCGTGAACGTCTCCTTGGGCGTGTAGTGGAACATCATCGCCGTGAGGTTGGTCGGGAACGAGCGCACGAGGACGTTGTAGTCCTGGGTGGCCTTGATGAAGCGGTTGCGCGCCGTCGTGATTCGGTTCTCGGTGCCCTCGAGCTGCGCCTGCAGGTCGCGGAAGTTGCGGTCGCTCTTGAGCTGCGGATAGTTCTCCGCCACCACGAGCAGGCGCGAGAGCGCGTTGGTGAGCTGGCCCTGCGCGGCCTGGAAGCGCTGCATCGCCTGCGGGTCGTTGATCGACTCCGGCGTGAGCTGCACGGAGCCCACGCGGGCGCGCGCCTCGGTGACGCCGAGCAGGACGCTCTTCTCCTGCGCGGCATAGCCCTGCACCGTCGCCACCAGGTTCGGCACCAGGTCCGCGCGCCGCTTGTACTGGTTGATCACCTCCGCCCACGCCGCCTTCACCTGCTCGTCGCGGCGCTGGAAGTCGTTGTAGCCGCAGCCCGAAAGCAGCAGGGCGGCGACGAGGGGCCAGGCCCACCAGGGCTTGCGCATGTTCGACTGCTCCTCGGATCGCGCTCGGTCAGCGCGGATGATGGGGGGCGGCGCGGCGCATTTCAAGCCGCGGACCGCCAGGTGCGGCGCGCGAACAGCAGGTCCTCCCAGGCGCGCGCCTTGTCGGAGAGGTTGCGCAGCAGGTAGGCCGGATGATAGGTGACGACCACCGGCGTGCCGCGATAGTCGTGCACGCGCCCGCGCAGGCTGGCGAGGCTCGCCTCGCTGGCGAGCAGCCGCGCCGCGGCGGTCTTGCCGAGTGCCACGATGAGCTGCGGGCGCACGAGCGCGATCTGGCGGTCGAGGAAGGGGCCGCACGCCGCGGCCTCGTCGGGCGTGGGCGTGCGGTTGCCCGGCGGGCGGCACTTCACCACGTTGGCGATGTACGCGTCGCGCGCGCGCGAAAGCCCGGCCGCGGCGAGCATCGCGTCGAGCAGCCTGCCCGCCTGGCCCACGAAGGGCTCGCCCTGCGCGTCCTCGTCGGCGCCCGGCCCCTCGCCCACGAACATCCACGGCCCCGCCTCCTGGCCCACGCCGAACACCGCCTGCTTGCGCCGCTCGCACAGGGCGCACGCGCGGCACTCGCGCACGGCCTCGCGCAGCGCCTCCCAGCCCAGTCCCGCGACGTCCGCCCGCGCGACGGGCACGGCGCGCGGCGTGCGCGGGGCCGCACGGGACGCGGGGGCGGTGGCGGGAGCCGGCGCCGGCGCGTGCGCCGACGGGGCGGTGGCGGAAGCCGGCGCCGGCGCGTGCGCCGACGGGGCCGTGGCGGCCGGCACGTCGACGAGGCCGTAGAGCCGCGCCACCGCCAGCAGCTCCAGCTCGCGCAGCAGGCGCTCGTCCATCACAGCGTGAGGCCGAGGAACAGGGCGTCCTCCCGCCCGCCGAGGGCCGGATAGTAGCCGGGGCGGATCGCGATCTGCTGGAAGCCGAGCTTGCGGTAGAGGTGGCGCGCCGGGGCGTTCGACGGGCGCACCTCGAGATAGACGATCTGGCAGCCGGCGTCGCGCGCCACCTCGACGATGTGCTCGAGGAACGCGCGTCCCACGCCCTGGTTCTGCCACTCGGCGGCGACGGCGAAGTTGAGCAGGTGCGCCTCGTCGAGGGCGATCATGAGGATCGCGTAGCCGACCACGGCCTCGCCGTGGAACACGGTCCAGCAGTCGTAGCCGGCGGCGAGCGAGTCGCGGAAGTTGCCGAGGCTCCAGGGGAACGCGTAGAGCGACTTCTCCAGCCGCGCGACCTCCTGCAGGTCGCCGGGGCGCATGCGGCGGTAGTGCAGCTCGGGGATGGGAACGGCGCTCAACCTCGTGCCCTTCGCTCGTCGGTGGTGAGGGCCACCTTGTCCCGCAAGTATAGGGGGGCGGCCTCAGCGGCGGCCACCGCCAGGCCGCGGGCGAGGCGGCGCGCGCCCAGGCGTGCGACCGCCGCGGCGCGCGGAAGGTCGCCGCCCAGGCGCATCTCCACCGCCCCGCGATACGCCTCGCGCAGCCACGGCAGGCGCTCGAACCCGGCACCCGTCGCGAGCCAGCGCGGGCCCGGCAACGGGGGAGCGCCGCCGGCCGCGACGAGGCGCGGCGCGAGCACCTCGTCCCAGTCCTCGCCGTTGCGCGCGTACGCCGCGAGGTAGGCCTCGTTCATGCGCGCGTCGAGCGCGGCCACGACGCGGGCCTCGTGCGCCTGCTCGGCGAGGGCCAGCAGCGACGGGATCGGCACGACCGGGCGGCCGGTGCCGAACGCGAGCCCCTGCACGATCCCGCAGGCGATGCGGATGCCGGTGAAGGAGCCCGGGCCCTGGCCGAAGGCGAAGGCGTCGAGCTGCGCCGGCGCCAGGTGCGCGCGGGCGAGCACGCGCCGCAGCATCGGCACGAGGAGCTCGGAATGGCGATTGCCGGCGAGCGCCTCCTCGACGAAGAGCTCGGCATCGCGCAGCAGGGCGACGGAGCACAGTTCCGTGGAGGTCTCGACGGCGAGCAGGTTCACCGGGCGATTATAGCCGAACCCTTCCCGCCCGCGAAATTGAGCTATGTTGCATCAATATGTTACGACTCGTCCTTAAAGTCACTTCTCAGGAATCCGGCAGCGCCTGCTCGCCTTGGCGCACGCCGCCCGGCGCGCGGCGGGGGGCGCCGCCGTCCCCCGCCGGCGTCCCGCCCGTCAGGCCTTCGCGCGGCGGTGATGCCGGTGCGCCGCCTTCAGCTCCTCGCGGGTGAGGTAGCCGTCGTGGTTCGCGTCGAGCCGCGCGAAGCGCTCGGCCAGCCGCGGGGCGTTGGCCTGCGCCTCGGCGAGGCTCACGCGGCCGTCGCCGTCGGCGTCGAGCCTCTTCCAGCGCTCGGCGCGCCGCTGGCGGCCGTAGTCGCGCAGCTCCTCGCGCGTGACCTGGCCGTCGTGGTCGGCGTCGATCGCGTCGAAGCGCTCGGCGAGCTTCGGCAGCGCGGCGGCTTCCGCGCGGCTGAGCATGCCGTCGCCGTTCGTGTCGGCCGCGCGCAGGCGCTCGGCGAAGGCGTGGCGGGGACCGCCCGCGCCGGGCGCGGCGAGGACGGCGGGGGCGGCGCAGGCGAGGCCGAGCGCGGCGATCAGGGGTGCGTAACGCATCGAATTTCCTTTCGGTGGATGCAGGGTGGGCCCGAGGCAACGGCTCCGAGCGTATGCGCAAGAACGCCCCCGGCCGGTTTCGCGACGACGCCGAGAAGTAACGGGTTGTAAGGGCGGGCGGCCCCCGTGCCCGCGGCTGCTAACATCTCCTTACATCTCGCGCCGGGCGCTCGGCGCGCCGGCCTTACGATCCGCCCATGTCCACTCCCCCGCGCCAGAAGATCCTCGTCGTCGACGACGACCTGCGCCTGCGCGACCTGCTCAAGCGCTACCTCGCCGAGCAGGGCTTCGCGGTCGACACCGTGCCCGACGCCACGGCGATGGACCGCAGCCTCGCGCGCACGCGCTACGACCTGATGGTGCTCGACCTCATGCTGCCCGGCGAGGACGGGCTCGCCATCTGCCGGCGCCTGCGCGCGGCGGGCGGCGCGATGGCCGTCATCATGCTCACGGCGAAGGGCGACGACGTCGACCGCATCGTGGGGCTCGAGATGGGCGCGGACGACTACCTCGCCAAGCCGTTCAACCCGCGCGAGCTGGTGGCGCGCATCCACGCGGTGCTGCGCCGCCAGCCCCCGGCGCAGACGCCCGGCGCGCCCTCGGCCGAGCCGCGCACGGTCGCCTTCGGCCCCTTCACCCTCAACCTCGCCAACCGCTCGCTCGCCCGCGACGGCGAGCCCGTGCCGCTCACCACCGGCGAATTCGCGCTGCTGAAGGCCCTCGCGCTGCACCCGCGCGAGCCCATGTCGCGCGACAAGCTGATGGAGCTCGCGCGCGGGCGCGAGCACGAGAGCTACGACCGCTCGATCGACGTGCAGGTCTCGCGGCTGCGCCGGCTGCTCGGCGAGGACCCGCAGGGCCCGCGCTTCATCCAGACGGTGTGGGGCTTCGGCTACGTGTTCGTCCCCGACGGCGTGGCGGCGAAGTGAGGCTGCTGCCGGGCTCCCTGCTCTGGCGCACGCTCGTCGTGCTGATCGCCGCCCTCGTGCTGTCGCAGGCGGCGGCGCTGTGGCTCATGCACGAGTACGTGACGCAGCCGCGGCACGCCGCGGTGATCGGCCAGTTCGTGAGCCACCTGAAGACGATCGGCGCGGCGCTGGCGACCATGGATGCGCCGCAGCAGCGCGAGTTCATCGGCCGCATCGCCGAGAAGGAGGGCATCCGCATCGTCGAGGCGGGCGGCGGAGAACCGATGTTTCCGGTGCCCGGGCTGCGCCTGCTGCGCGCGCGGCTGCGCGAGATCTTCGGGCCCCCGGCCGACGTCTACATGCGCGCGTCCGCGCCCGGACCGCGCGACCGCCGCGGGCGCCCGCAGGTGCTGTGGATCCGGCTGCCGGCCGGAAGCGGCGAGTACTGGGTCGGCTTCCCGCGCGGGCGCGTCGACCGCGACCCCTTCACCGCGTTCGCCGCCTGGGGCGCGGCGGGCCTGGCCATCGCGATCGCGGCCACCTTCTTCCTCATGTGGCGCCTCATCCGCCCGCTGCGCGAGCTGGCCGGCGCCGCGGGGCGCCTGGCGCGGGGCGGGGATCCGCCGCCGGTGGCCGAGACGGGCCCGTCGGAGATCCGCTCCGTGGCGCGCGCGTTCAACGAGATGAAGGAGAGCCTGCAGAAGAACGAGCGCGAGCGCGCGACCTTCCTCGCCGGCATCTCGCACGACCTGCGCACGCCCCTCGCGCGCCTGCGCCTCGAGGTCGAGATGCTCGCCGGCCACGTCGATCCCGAGTCGCAACGCGGGATGGTGCAGGACGTCGACGACATGAACGCGATCATCGACCAGTTCATCGACTTCACCCGCACCGAGGCGGCCGAGCCGCTCGCGCGCGTGGACCTCGCCCAGCTCGCCGGCGCCTGCGCCGAGCGCGCGGTGCGCGGCGGCGCGCGCGTGGGCTGCGAGCTCGAGGCCGTGCCCCCGCTCGCCCTGCGCCCGCTCGCCGTGCGCCGGCTCGTCGACAACCTCCTCGCCAACGCGCACCGCCATGCCGGCGGCGAGATGGTGCTGCGCACGCGCGCCGTGGGCGACTGGGCGGAGCTCGCGGTGCTCGACCGCGGACCCGGCATCGACGCGGCCGAGGTGGCGCGCCTCAAGCAGCCGTTCACGCGGCGCGACGCCTCGCGCAGCGGCTCTTCGGGCGCGGGCCTGGGCCTCGCGATCGCCGAGCGGGTGGCCGCGCTGCACGGCGGGCGCCTCGACCTCCTCCCCCGCGAGGGCGGCGGCCTCGAGGCCCGGGTCCGCCTGCCGCTCGCCGGCGCCGGCACGTCATCCGAAGCGTCGTCTCGCGCGTTGAATTAGCGATATCGCCGGATGTCCCATGGGGGGCGGATCTCCTGAGGGACGCATCGAAGGAGGCACCATGAAAGCGAAACGCACTATCCTGCTCGCCGCGCTCGCCGCGGGCGGGCTGGCACTCGCCATGGGCGCGGCCGCCGCCCGCGGCGGCGCACACGGGTCGGGCGGCCACGACGGCGGGCACTGGTCGGGCGGTAGCCACTGGTCGGGCGGCGGCCACTGGTCGGGCGGCGGCCACCGGTCGGGCGGCCACTGGTCGGGGGGCCACTACGGCGGCTCCCACTGGAACTGGGGATTCTCCCTCGGCGTGCCGCTGTTCTGGCCGTCCTACTCCTACTGGAGCGCGCCGTACTACTACCCCTACTATCCCTCCTACCGCTACTACGACACGTATCCGGATCACGGGTACTACGACGCCTATCCCGCCTACCAGGTGGTGCCGGAGGAGGCGCAGCCCACCACCGAGGTGCAGCCGGGTCCCGGGGCGCCCACCGAGGGGCCGCTCTACATGAACTACTGCGCCTCGGCCAAGGCGTACTACCCGAAGGTGACGAGCTGCCCCGAGGGCTGGAAGTTCATCGCGCCGACGCGGTGACCCCGTCGGCGCGGGCCGCGAAGAAGGCCTCGACGTCGGCGAGCGAGCGCGTGCGGCGGAAGGGCGGCAGCGCCCTCCAGATGCGCTTGCCGTAGGGCTTGTCGACGAGCCGCGGGTCGCAGATCACCAGCGCCCCGCGGTCGGCCTCGTCCCGGATGAGGCGCCCGGCGCCCTGCTTGAGCGAGAGCACCGCGCGCGGCAGCTGGTACTCCATGAACGCGTTCCCCCCCGCGCGGTGGATGCGCTCGATGCACGCGGCGAGCACCGGCTCGTCGGGCGGGTTGAAGGGAAGGCGGTCGATCACGACCACCGAGAGCTGCTCGCCCTTCACGTCGACGCCCTCCCAGAACGACTGCGAGCCCACCAGGACCGCGTTCGGCGCGCGCCGGAAGCGCTCGAGCAGCTCGTTCTTCGCCCCGGTGCCCTGCAGCAGCAGCGGCCAGTCGAGCGCCGCCTCGCGCAGCTTCGCGGCGAGGCGCTCGCGCCCGCGCTCCATCGCGCGCAGGCTCGTGAAGAGCAGGAACGCGTGCCCGGCGCTCGCGCGCAGCACGGGCCATGCCGCCTCGATCACCGCCTCGACGTAGCCCTCCGAGTTCGGGTCCGGCAGTCCCTGGGGCACGTAGAGCAGCGCCTGGCGCTCGAAGTCGTAGGGGCTCGCCCAGGTTTGCGTGCGCGCATCGGGCAGGCCCATCTCGCGCTGGTAATGGCCGAAGTCGCCGTTCACCGAGAGGGTCGCGGAGGTGAAGATCCAGGCGCGCCCCGTGCCCTGCATCCGCTCCCGGAAGATGCGCGCCACGTCGAGCGGCGTGGCGTAGAGGGACGCGGAATGGGCGTGGGCGTCGATCCAGCGCACGACCTCGGGGGCGGCTTCCTCCCCGAACGCGTCCTCGCGCGGCCTCGCATCGGCCTCGCGCCACGCCGTGGCGATGGCCGCCAGCGCATCGGTGCGCGTGCGGCAGTTGCGGATCTCCTCGGCGCGCTCCTCCTGGGCGCCGAGGCGCTCGGCGAGCGCGGCCAGGCGCTCGGCGAGCGCGTCCACGGCGCGGTCGAAGCCCGCCCGGTCGCGCAGCGCCGCGAGCGCCGTGCGCCCCGCCGCGGGACCGAGGGCGAGGCGCAGCTCGCGCGCGGCGTGCTCGAGCGCGTCGGCCGCCTCCCCCAGCGTGCCGCCCTCGCGCGCGTGCCGGGCTTCGGCCATGCGCGCGTCGCGCGCGAGCTCGAGCAGCTGCCCGGTCGACAGCGCCTGGCCGAAGAAGAGGCGCGCCAGGTCCGGCAGGTGGTGCGCCTCGTCGAAGACGACGGTGTCCGCGTCGGGCAGCAGGTCGGAGCCGCCCTCGCCGCGCAGCGCCACGTCGGCGAAGAAGAGGTGGTGGTTCACCACCACCACGTCCGCCTCGCCCGCGCGCTTGCGCGCCTTCATCACGAAGCAGTCCTGGTAGTGCGGGCAGGAGGAGCCCAGGCAGTTCTCCCGCGTGGACGTGGCCTGGGCCCAGGCGCCGGACGACTCCGGCACGTCGGCGCAGTCGCCCTTGTCGCCGGTCATCGTACGCGCGGCGAAGCGGCGGATCTTCTGCAGGTGCGAGGCCTCCTCGCGCGAGGCGAAGAGGCCCTGGCCGCCGGCGAGCTCGAGGTGGTGCAGGCACACGTAGTTGGCCCGCCCCTTGAGGAGCGCCGTGTCGAGTGCGAGGCCGAGGGCGCGGCGCACGAGCGGCAGGTCGCGATGATAGAGCTGGTCCTGCAGCGTCTTGGTCCCGGTCGAGACGATCACGCGCCCGCCGGCGAGCAGCGCCGGCACGAGGTAGGCGAAGGTCTTGCCCGTGCCGGTGCCCGCCTCGGCCACGAGCACGCCTCCGGCGTCGATCGTCTCGAGCACGGCGCGGGCGAACTCGGCCTGCTGGGCGCGGTGCCGGAAGCCGGGCACCGAGCGCGCGAGCGCGCCCCCGGGCGCGAAGAGCGCGTCCAGGTCCACCGGCGCGGGCGGCGGACGGCTCATGCCCGGCCGAAGACGATGCGCTCGTCGCGCAGCAGGCGCGCGAGCACGGCGAGGCAGGCGGCGGCGATGGCCGCGGCGACAAGCGAGGGCAGCGCCCAGTCGGCGGGCGCCACCGGGTCGCCGCGCACGACGCGCATGAGCACCATCTGCTGGCCCAGCACCGGCACGGCGAGCTGCCAGGCCGCCTCCTTCAGGCCCGAGAAGAGCACGATCGCCGGCACGAACGAGATCGCCGTGGCGAGGTAGCTCACGTAGGTCTGGGCCTCCCGGTAGGAGCGCCCGTAGGTGGAGATGAGCATCTGCAGCGCGGAGGTCATGGCCGCGAACGGGATCACCATGGCGAGGAAAAGCGCGAACTCGGGCAGGCCGAAGGTCATCACGGTGGACAGGCGTTTCTGCGCGTACGCGGTCGCGGCGGTCACGAACCCGGCCAGCGTGAGCGCGCCCACCCCCGCGGCGAAGGTCCACGCGGCGAGCCACTTGCCCACCACAACGCGCCAGACCGCCACCGGGTTGGCGAGCAGGGGCTCGAGGGAGCCGCGCTCGCGCTCCCCGGCGGTCGAGTCGATCGCCACGGCCATGCCGCCCAGCAGCGGCGAGAGCAGCGCGAACATCGGGATGAGGAAGAGGAGGAAGGCGCCCTTCTGCCGCGGCGTGGCGGTGCTCACCCGCTCGACCTCGACGGGCCGGGCGAGGTCCGGGCTCACGCCGCGGGCCATCATGCGCAGCATCGAGGTCTCCTCGTTGAAGGCGCGCAGCAGCCGCTGCGCCTGCCGGATCGCGGGGCCGGCGTCGGCGCGCGAGTCGTCGTACACGATCTCGAGCCTCGCCCCGTCGCCCGCGCGCCAGCGCTCCTCGAAGTCGGCGGGCACCACGATCACGGCGTCCAGGCGCCCGTCGCGCACGCGCGCCTCGTAGTCGGGCGGCGCGCGCACGATGTCGACGTCGTGGCGCTCGAGGAAGTTCACGAGGGGGGCGGCGTTCTGCCCGCCGGCCAGGTGCACGCGCAGCAGCGCCGCCTTCTCCTCGAGCCCGGAGACGAAGTGCGCGACGAGCACGAGCGTCAGCGGCCCGGTGAGGATCGAGGCCACGAGCACCATGAGCGCGGTGCGCCGGTCGCGCAGCGCGTCGCGCAGCTCCTTGGCGAAGACGACGATCGCCGCGCTCATGCGCCCGCGCCCTGCCCGGCCAGGCGCACGAACGCGTCCTCGAGGTCGGCGCAGCCGCTTTGCGCGCGCAGCGCCTCGGCGGTGCCGCGCGCCGCCACCTCGCCCTGTGCCACGATCACGATCTCGTCGCACAGCGCCGAGACCTCCTGCATCACGTGGCTCGAGAAGAGCACGCACTTGCCGGCGTCGCGCAGCCGCCGCACCGCGTCGCGCAGGCTGCGCGTGGTCATCACGTCCAGGCCGTTGGTCGGCTCGTCGAGGATCACGTTCGGCGGGTCGTGCACGAGGGCGCGCGCGATGGCGACCTTCATGCGCTCGCCCTGGGAAAAGCCTTCGGTGCGCCGCTCGAGGAGCGCGCCCATGTCGAGGAGCTCGGCCAGCCGTGCGATCGAGGCCTCGACCGCGTCGCGTCCGAGCCCGCGCAGCGCCCCGTAGTAGGCGACGTTCTCGCGCGCGGTGAGGCGCCCGTACAGCCCGCGGGCGTCGGAGAGCACCCCCAGGCGCGCGCGCACCGCCTGCGGCTGCCCGCGCACGTCCAGGCCGTCCACGCGGGCGGTCCCGCCGGTGGGGACGACCAGCGTGGAGATCATGCGCAGCGTCGTCGTCTTCCCCGCCCCGTTGGGCCCGAGCAGGCCCGTGATCGCCCCGTCCGGCGCCTCGAAGGAGACCTCGCGCACCGCCGGCACCGCGCCGAAGCGCTTGGCGAGGCGCTCGGCGGCGATCACGACGCGTCCCCGAGCGGCAGCACGAAGAGCGGGCGCGGGATGCGCTGCAGGCACTTGCCGTCGAGCCCCTTCGCGCTGCCCGCGCGGACGAACGACTCGATGAGCCGCGGCGCGCACCCGTGCATGCTCACGCCGTGCCCGATCTGCGGGGCGACGAAGTGGCGAGCGTTCGGCAGGGTGGCGGCCGCGTGCGCGGCGTGGCGCGGCGGCGTGGCCGGGTCGAGCCCGCCCGAGAGCAGCAGCGCGGGCACGTCGGAGCGCACCGGGTCGTAGTAGTCCTTCGGCACCGGCCCCTTCGGCCACAGGCGGCAGGCGCGCACGAAGTCGTCGACCAGCGCGCGGCCGAAGAACGCCTGGTCGATCGAGGCGAGGTCCGCATCGGTGATCCGCGGCACGTCTTCCGAGCACACGACGGACAGGTGCATGCCGAGCGAGAGGTTCTCCGCGACGTTGTCGGCGAACTCGAGGTTCTGGGCGAGCAGCGGGTTGAAGTCGCCCTCGGCCGCGGCGGCGATGCCGTGGGGCAGCAGGCTCGCGAGCTCGGCCACGTAGAGGGGGCGGAAGAGGCCGGAGAGGAACACGTTCTCGTTCACCTGGATCGTCTCGCGCTCCCCGGTGAGCGGATCCTCGATGGCGGCGCGCTCGGGCCGCGCCGCCAGCGCGTCGCGCAGGTCCTCGATCGTGGCCGCGAGGTGCGGGTAGGCGGCGCGGCAGGCCGGCTGCGCCTGGCAGCCCGCGACCATGCGCGCGAGGGCCGCCTCGCCGTCGGCCACGAACGAGAGCGGCATCTTCATCGTCGCGGGCGCCACGCCGTCGAGCACCATGGTGCGCACGTGCGCGCCGTGGCGGCGCAGGAACTCGAGCGCCGTGCGCGTGCCGTAGGAGCCGCCCCAGAGGTTGAGCCGGTCGTAGCCCAGGGCCGCGCGCACCTCGTCGAGGTCCTCGACGGCGATCGAGGTGATGTACAGCCGCGGATCGGCGTCGAGGGTGGCGAGGCAGCGGCGCACGACCTCCTGGGGCAGCGCGTCCTCGAAGAGCGACTGCAGCGGCTGCTCCTCGTCGTCGCCGCAGTCGAGGGGATTCGACTCCCCGGTCCCGCGCTGGTCGACGAAGACCACGTCGCGCGTGTCGTTGAGCCTGGCGAAGAGCGGCATCACCTCCTGGGCGAGCGCCACCGCGCCCTGGCCGGGTCCGCCGGCGAAGACGAAGACCGGGTCGGGCTCGTGGGTGCGGGCCCGGGCCGGGACGACGGCGACGTGGATCGGGATGCGCCGGCCGCGGCGCGCCGCGCGATCCTCCCACACCTCGTAGGTGCCGCAGCGCGCGGCCGTCTCGAGGCCCGGCAGGCGGCAGGCGGCGAGCGTGAGCGCGGCGTGGGATTGCGGGGAGCGGGGACCGCAGCCCGCGAGCGCCAGGGCGGCGGCGGCGAGAAACAGGAGACGCTTCATGGCGAGCGGGAGGGACTGGCCGCCGAGTATAGCGTGACGGCGCTACCATCCCCGGCATGGCCACGCCCGAATTCCCGCGCCGCGATCCCGCCGAGCCCGACTTCTGGGACCTGCGCTACGGCGCGCGCTTCGCGCCCTGGGACGCGGGACGCGCGCCCGAGCGCCTGCGCGCCTTCGCCGCGGCGGGGCCGCCCGGCGCGATCCTCGTGCCCGGCTGCGGCAGCGCCCACGACGTCGCGTGCCTCGCGCAGGCCGGCTGGGACGTGACCGGCATCGACTTCAGCCGCGAGGCGGTGGCGGCGGCTCGCGCGCGGCTGGGCCCGCACGCCGGGCGCGTGCGCGAGGCGGACTTCTTCGCGCCGCTGCCCGGCGCGCCCTACGACGCCGTCTACGAGCGCGCCTTTCTCTGCGCCCTGCCGCGCCGGCGGTGGGCGGCGTGGGGGGCGCGGGTGGCCGAGCTGGTGCGCCCCGGCGGCGTGCTCGCCGGATTCTTCTACTTCGACGCGGGCGAGCGCGGGCCGCCCTTCCCGCTGCACGGCCCGGCCGAGCTCGACGGGCTGCTCGGGCGCATCTTCGAGCGCGTCGAGGACGCGCCGGTCGCCGATTCGATCCCCGTCTTCGCGGGCAAGGAGCGCTGGCAGGTCTGGCGGCGTACGGGCGCCTAGGCGAGTGCGGGGCACGTCCCGGGGACCGCGGCGCGCACGGCGCGCCTACGGCTCGCCGAAGAGCAGCGACTGCGGGTACGCGTTGGCGTGCTGCTCGTCCACGTGCAGCGCGCTGCCCGGGTGCGCCATCGCCGCGTCGGCCGCGCGCTTGGCCGCGTCGACGACCTCGTGGCGCGAGGCGAAGACGCCGGGGAGCACGGGCAGGATCCCGATGGCGAGCCGGGGCAGGGGCCGCACGCTCTCGCGCCCGTCGCGCCCGCGCACGGCGAAGTAGCCGCGGGCGAAGGCCTCGGCGGGCACGTGCGCCTCGAGCAGCCGCGGGAAGCGCGCCAGCGCCCGCTCGGCCCGCGCCCGCCAGTCGCCGCTTTGCGCGAGCACCACGAAGCGCCCGCCGGCCACGTGCCCGGCGAAGTCGATTCCCGGCTCGCACGCCTCCTCGAGCAGCCGCGCCACCGCATGGATCAGCGCGTCGCCCTGGCGGAAGCCCACCGCGTCGTTGAGCCCGCGCATGCGGTCCACCTCGGCGAACCAGGCGGTGAACGCGACCTGGCGGGCGAGCAGGCGCTCGAGGTGGTCGTTGATCGGCACCTGCCCGGGCAGGAGCGTGAGCGGGTTGGTATAGCGCGAGGCGAGCACGCGCGAGCCCTGCAGCGCGCGCATCACGTCGCGGGCGGTGCCCATCCCGAGGTAGCGCCCCTGGGACACGATCACGAAGCCGTCGGCCACGCGGCGGGGATCGGACTCCACGAGGATCGCGGTGAGCGCGGTGAGGTCGAGGTCGGCCTCGACGCGCATCGGCGCGGGATCGGCGAACTCGGCGCACGCGCGCCCGGTGATGTGCCCGCGCGCGCCCTTCGCCCGCGCGAGGTCCACCCAGGCGCGGGAGACCACCCCCTCGATGCCGCCCTCCCCGGCCACCGGGATCGCCGCGAGGTCGGGCTGCGCCGCGAAGCGCTCGAGGAGTGCGGCGAGCGGCGTGCCGGGCGCGGCCGGCTCGACCGATCGCACGAAGTCGTGCGCCCGGGGCTCGGTGCCGGCGGCGAGCCGCGGCATGGGCACGACGGGCACGCGCGTGTCGGCCTGCGCGCGCGCGAGCGCCTCGGGCAGCTGCGGGCCGGGATGCTCCGAGGGCCGCCCGATGAACCAGCCCTGGCCGCACGCGATGCCGATGTCCTTCACCACCTTGAAGTCGGCCGCGTCCTCGATGCCCTCGGCGATCACCAGCGAGCCGCAGTTCTCGGCGATCTGCTGGATCGCGCGCAGGAACTGCGCCTTCACCGGGTCGCCCGCCACCCCGGTCACGAAGTGCTTGTCCGCCTTCACGTACTCGGGCCGCAGCTCCGACCACAGGCGCAGGCTCGCGAATCCCTCGCCAAGGTCGTCGATGGCGATGCGGAAGCCGAGCGAGCGGTAGAGCATGAGCGACTCGTGCACGAGCGCGAAGTCGACCGTCGGGTAGTCCTCGGTGAGCTCGATCACGACGCGGTCGGCCTCGATGCCGAGGCGCGCGAGGAAGCGCTCGGCGCCCGCCTGGTCGTGGCGGTGGTGCACGACCAGGCGCGGGGAGACGTTGAGGAAGAGCGCGCCTTCGACGCCGCTCGCGGCGAAGTCTTGCAGGATCTGCCGGATGCACGCGATGTTGAGCTCGACCGCGAGCCCCTCCTCCGCCGCCGCGGCGAAGAGCTGTGCCGGCGTCTGCACGAGCGAGCCGGCCGGACCGCGCACGAGCGCCTCGTAGCCCAGCACGCGGCCCTCGCCGAAGCCGAAGATGGGCTGGAAGACGCTGGCGAGGCGGTCCTCGTCGAGCACCCGGTGCAGTTGCCGCGCGGCGTCGGTCCGCGCTTCGCTCGTCCGTGGCCGCATCGGCGCGCGCTCGTCGTCCTCCGCGCTAGGCCCCGCGCCGGATGCGGCGCGCGCGCCGCGCGCCTTCGCGGGCGGCCGGCCCGGCCGGCGGGGCGAAGGCGGCGAAAGCGGGGTGGCGCATGGCGTGTCTCCGGGGAATGGGCAACGGCGGGCGGGGGCGTCGCTTCCATTATAGGACCGCGCCGCGCGCCCGCCGTGCGCAATCGCGTACGGGCGGGGGCGGCTTTCGCTTGCGCCGCCCGGAAACGAAAGGGCCCCGGCTCTCGCGAGCCCGGGGCCCCGGCCGGCCTCCCCGCGCGGTTACTCGCCGTAGAGCTTCTGCTTGAGCTCCCGGCGCTCCTGCGCCTCGATGGTGAGGGTCGCCGTGGGCCGGGCGAGCAGGCGCTGGATGCCGATGGGCTCTCCGGTCTCCTCGCAGTAGCCGTAGCTGCCGTCCTCGATGCGCGCGAGCGCCTGGTCGATCTTCTTCAGCAGCTTGCGCTCGCGGTCGCGCGTGCGCAGCTCGAGGGCGTGCTCCTCCTCCAGGGTGGCGCGGTCGGCGGGGTCCGGCGCGAAGGAAAGCTCGCGCAGGTGCTCGGTGGTCGCGCCGGCGTTCTCCCGGAGCTGCTTCTGCAGCTCGAGCAGCCGCTCGCGGAAGAACTTGAGCTGCGCCGCGTTCATGTATTCCGACTTCGGCATCTTCACGATCTCCGCCTCGGTCAGGTGTTTTGCTTTGCTCGCCATTGTTCCTCTCTGCAGGGGGTTCGACGCCCAGGGGGGACCGAAAAGGCCCTGCCGCGGGTCGTCAAAAGCCCGTAAGTGTAGCCCACCGGGGGGGCCCTGACAAACGATGGACAGTGGCCCGGATGAATCATTCCGGCCGCTGGAATGCGGCGTCAAAGGGCCAGGAAAAACAAGGGGTTGGAACCCGCCCGGCGGGGGGTGGGGGCGGGCGTGACGCGCGGCGCCGCAACGCGCGAAGGGGCCGGTCAGCGCCCGTGGGTTACCGGCTGCGGGATCGGGGGCGTGACGCTCGAGCGCACGCGCTCGTACTGCTCGGCGCTCAGGGTGGAGACGCTGCCGTCGTTCGCCGCTCGGTGCCGGGCGATGTTGCTGCCGGTGAGGTAGACCGGCTCCTCCCGCGTGGCGCCGGCCTGCAGCGGATCGGTCGCGCAGGCACCCGCGAGCAGCCCGGCGCCCGCGGCCACCACCACGGCCATGAAATGCTTGCCCATGCGATGTTCCCCCCCGTTCAAGGTGGCGCCCTCATGGCCCCAGGGCGCGCTCAGGCATACCGGCGCGCGTCCTCGATCACCTTGCCGTCGTTGGGCAAGGTGCCGGGCTCGCGCCACGCGATGGCGCCGCGCAGCTTCATCACGTCGCGCACGCTTTCCTCCAGCGCGCGGGCGAGGCGCTCGTCGCCGCCGGGGGCCTCGACGTGCAGCGTCATGTGGTCCTCGCCGGCCTCGTTCTCGACCACCAGGCGCGCACGCCCGAGGCCGTGGCGGCGCAGCACTTCCGCGACCTGGTGAGGATGCACGAACATGCCGCGGACCTTGGTCGCCTGGTCGGCCCGGCCCATCCAGCCCTTGATGCGCCGGTTCGTGCGCCCGCAGGGGCTCGGGCCCTCCAGCACCGCGGAGAGGTCCCCCGTGGCGAACCGCACCAGCGGGTAGTCCTCGTTGAAGGGCGTGACCACCACCTCCCCCACCTCGCCGTCGACGACGGGCTCGCCGGTGCCCGGGCGCACGATCTCCACGATCGCCTCCTCGTTCACCACCAGGCCCTGCCGCGCCGGGGTCTCGTAGGCGACCATCCCGAGGTCGGCGGTGCCGTAGGCCTGGAAGCCCTCGATGCCGCGCGCGGCGAGGAAGGCGCGCACGGGCGGCAGGAAGGCCTCGCCGGAGACGAGCGCGCGGCGCAGGCTCGACGCGTCGAGCCCCTGCTCGTCGCACTTCTCGAGGATGAGCTTCAGGAACGAGGGCGTGCCCACGTATCCGGCGGGCCGCAGGTCCGCGATCGCGCGCGCCTGCAGCTCGGTCTGGCCGACGCCGCCGGGGATGACCGCGCAGCCCAGGTGGTGCAGGCCGGTCTCGAGCATGCTGCCGGCGGGCGTGAGGTGGTACGAGAAGCAGTTGAGCACGACGTCGCCGGGGCGGAATCCCGCGGCGTGCAGCGTGCGCGCGGCGTGCCAGTAGTCGGGACGGCGCCCCTCGGGATCGTAGATCGGCCCCGGGGACATGAAGATGCGCGCGAGACCCGGGGCGGCAGTCGCGTTCAGCCCGCCGAAGGGCGGGCGGCGCCGGCACGCGGCCAGCAGGTCCGACTTGCGGGTGACGGGCAGGCGCGAGAGCGCCGCGCGCGAGGTGACCGCCGCCAGGTCGAGCCCGGCGAGCGCCTCGCGGTAGTGCTCGGTGCGGGCGCGGGCGAGGGCGAGCTGGGCGGGCAGCCGCGCGAAGAGCTCGCGCTCGCGCTCCGCGGGGTCGCGCGCCTCGAGCGCGTCGTAGAGGTCGCCGGCGGCCATCAGGCGAGCCAGCGCTTGCGGCGGCGGTAGTGCTTCACCTCGCGGAAGCTCCTGCGCCCCCCGCTCGAGATCCCGAGGTAGAACTCCTTCACGTCCTCGTTGCCCGACAGCGAGGCCGCGTCGCCCTCCATCACCACGCGTCCGTTCTCCAGGATGTAGCCGAAGTCGGCGAAGCGCAGCGCCACCATCGTGTTCTGCTCGGCGAGCAGGAAGCTCACCTTCTCGCTCGCGTTGAGGTTGCGCACGATCTCGAAGATCTCCTCCACGATCTGCGGGGCGAGGCCCATCGACGGCTCGTCGAGGAGGATCATGCGCGGCCGGGCCATGAGCGCCCGGCCGATCGCCGTCATCTGCTGCTCGCCCCCCGAGGTGTAGCCGGCGAGCGAGCCGCGCCGTTGCCTGAGCCGCGGGAAGAACGCGTACACCTTCTCCAGGTCCGACCGGATCTCGGAGCGCGAGGCCCGGCGCGTGTAGGCGCCGGCCAGCAGGTTGTCCTCGATCGTGAGGTGGGCGAAGCAGTGCCGCCCCTCCATCACCTGGACCACGCCGCGCTTCACGAGCTCCGACGGGTTGAGGCGGTCCACCCGCGCGTCCTGCAGCCGGATGTAGCCCTTGGTCACCTCGCCGCGCTCGGCGGCGAGCAGGTTGGAAATCGCCTTGAGCGTGGTCGTCTTGCCCGCGCCGTTGGCCCCGAGGAGGGCGACGATGCCCCCCTCGGGGACCTGCAGCGACACGCCCTTCAGCACGAGGATCACCCGGTTGTAGATGACCTCGATGCCGTTCACGTCCAGCAGGACGGCGCCCGCGCGCGAGACCGCGTCCCGCGTTCGCCCGCCCTCCCCCGCAGTCCCCGGCGTGCCGGAGCCGTCCGAGGGCGGGGGGGTGGGGGGACGGTCGCCCGGGGCCGTCGCCACGGTCCTACTTCTCCTTCGCGCAATCCACCGGCGTGATGCCCTTCTCCTGCGCGTACTTGCGCGCGGAGGCGTCCACGAGCGGCCGGATCACCTTGTAGTCGGCCTTGTACAGGTCGGAGGTGTAGCTCCAGCTCGACCCGTCCCAGGTGTGGATGGCCGCCGAGTGCGCGCCGCCGTGGTCCCTGCACGAGGTGTGGAACGGGACCATCATCCCGGCCACGCCCAGCGCCTTGATCCGCGCGTTGTCGATGGCGAGGTGCTCCGCGCCCCAGCGGACCTGGTCGCCGGTCATGACCCCGTTGCCGAAGTGCTTCATCGCCGCGCGGATGGACTCCACCGTGAGGATCGCGGAGAGCATGCCGCGGTTGTAGAGCACCTGGCCCACCTCCTTCTTGTCGGACGCGGTGCCCCGCCCCTTGTCGTAGAGGTACTTCATGATGTCCTTGTGGATCGGCTTGTCGTTCTCGGCCGAATGCCCGAGGGCCAGCGCGTTGTAGCCCTTCGCGGCCTGCTCGGCGGGAAGCACGTCGGGCTCGGCGCCCGACCACCACACGCCGTACATCTGCAGCCGCGGGTACGCCACGGCGATCGCCTCCTTGATGGCGGTCGAGTTCATGACGCCCCAGCCCCACAGGAACACGTAGTCGGGCCGCTGCTGGCGGATCTGCAGCCACGTCGCCTTCTGCTCCACCCCGGGGTGCCGGACGGGCAGCAGCATGAGGTGGAAGCCCTCCTTCTTCGCGAGCACCTCCAGCACGGGGATCGGCTCCTTGCCGTACGGCGAGTCGTGGTAGACGAGCGCGATCTTCTTCCCCCTGAGGTTGCCATGCTCCTTCTTCTTCACGTGCTGCACCAGGATGTCGGCCCCGTCCCAGTACGTGCCCATCATCGGGAAGTTCCAGCGGAAGACGCTGCCGTCCACCGAGTCGGCGCGCCCGTAGCCCGCCGTGATGAGCGGGATGTGGTCGCCGGGCGCCTTCTCGGTGAGCGCGTAGGTGATGCCGGTCGACAGCGGGCTGAAGGCGACCGGCTTCTTGCTCTTCAGGCGCTCGTAGCACTCGACGCCGCGGTCCGTCGCGTACCCGGTCTCGCACTCCTCGAACGCGATCTTCACGCCGTTGACGCCGCCGTCGCGGGCGTTCACGAGCTTGAGGTAATCCACGAACCCGTCGGCCCACGGCACGCCGTTGGGCGCGTACGGCCCGGTCCGGTAGACCAGCACCGGCACGAAGATCTCCTTGGCCTGCGCCATCGCATCGGCGGCCGCGACGAGCCCGCCGGCCGCGGCGAGCGCCAGCGCCGCCGCCTTGATCCGCAACATGTTCCTCATGTCATCCTCCTCCTCGTTGTGCTTCAGGGGTGCGTCAGTGGGGAAACGGCCACAGGCGAAGCTTTTCCTTGCCGATCGCCCACAGGCGCGCGAGGCCGCGCGGCTCGGCGATCAGGAAGAACACGATCAGCGACCCGAACACCATCAGCTCGATCTCGGAGATCGTGGCCGTGGACAGCGGGATGCCGAGCCGGGTGGGAAGCTGGTTCAACGCGATCGGCAGGATCACGATGAAGGCCGCGCCCAGGAACGAGCCCAGGATCGAGCCCAGCCCGCCGATGATCACCATGAAGAGCAGCTCGAACGAGCGGTTCACGTCGAAGGCGAGGGGCTCCCAGCCGCCCAGGTAGACGAAGCCCCAGAGCGCGCCCGACACGCCGATGTAGAACGAGCTCACGGCGAAGGCGGTGAGCTTGGCGTAGAGCGGCCGGATGCCGATCACCTCGGCGGCCACGTCCATGTCGCGGGTGGCCATCCAGGAGCGCCCGATCGCCCCGCGCGTGAGGTTCTTCGCGGCCAGCGCCAGCACCGCGACGATCGAGAGCACGAGGAGGTACTTCTGCGCCGGTCCCTGGATCGGATGGCCGAAGAGCACGAGCGGGGGCGCCGCGACCGAGCCGGACGACGAGTAGTTGGTGAACCAGCCCACCCGCGAGAAGAGCCAGTCGAGGAAGAACTGCGCGGCGAGCGTGGTGACGGCGAGGTAGAAGCCCTTGATGCGCAGGCTCGGCACGCCGAAGAGCGCGCCCACGACGGTCGTGCACAGCCCCGCGAGGATGAAGACCACGATGAGGTTCAGGTCCGGCAGGCGCACCGCGAAGTTGTACGCGGCGTACGCGCCCACCGCCATGAACCCGCCCGTGCCGAGCGACGAGCTGCCCGCAGTAGCCGACCAGGATGTTGAGACCGAGCGCGCCGAGCGAGAGGATGAGGAACGGGATCAGGATCGCGCGGAAGAGGTAGTCGCTCGCGGTGAACGGCACGACGGCGAACGCGAACGCGAGGAAGCCGATCACGAACACCCGGTCCTGCAGGATCGGGAAGAGCTGCTGGTCCGACGCGTAGGTCGTCTTGAACTGGCCGGTTTCGCGGTAGATCATGCTCCCTCCCCCCGGGGGTCCCCAACCGGTTGGGGCAATCCAAGGGCAGAGGGCCGGGGAGGGAGTCGCTCAAACGCGGTCAATGTGCTTCTCCCCGAACAGCCCCTCCGGCCGGAAGAGCAGGAACACGAGCGCCAGCACGTAGGCGAACCACTCCTGGATGCCGCCGCCGAAGTAGGGGCCGAGGTAGACCTCGGAGAGCTTCTCGCCCAGGCCGATCAGGAGGCCGCCGATGATGGCGCCCGGGATCGACGTGAAGCCCCCGAGGATCACGACGGGCAGCGCCTTCAGCGCGATCAGCTGCAGCGAGAACTGCACGCCCAGCTTCGAGCCCCAGACCACGCCCGCCACGAGCGCCACGAGCCCGGCCACGCTCCAGACGATCACCCAGATGCGGTTCAACGGGATGCCGATGGACTGCGCGGCCTGGTGGTCGTCGGCCACCGCGCGCAGCGCCCGGCCCGTGGCCGTCTTCTGGAAGAAGAACGCGAGCCCGGCGACGAGCAGCCCGGCGATCAGCGCCGCCACCACGTCCTCCGTGCTCACGAGGATGCCGCCCTCGAACACCTTGCCGAGGATGATCTTCGGCTCCTTCGGCATGCCGACGTCGAGCGTGTACACGTCCGCGCCCCAGACGATCTGCCCGAAGCCGTCGAGGAAGTACGCCACGCCGAGGGTCGCCATGAAGAGCACGATGCCCTCCTGGTTGACGAGCGGGCGCAGCACGAGGCGCTCCACCAGCCAGGCGAGCGCCACCATGATGGCGAGCACCAGGACGAGGGCCACGGCGAAGGGCATCTTCTCCATGAGCCGCACGAGGCTGAGTGCCGCGAAGAGCACCATCGCGCCCTGGGCGAAGTTGAAGACCCCCGAGGCCTTGAAGATGAGCACCAGCCCGATGGCCACCAGCGAGTAGAGCACGCCGGACATGAGCCCGCCGATCACGATCTCGAGCCACTGCGGGAAGCCCGCCTGGCCGAGGAGCATGGGCGAGACGCCCGCCAGCGAGAGCAGCGCGAAGAAGGCGATCGTGGAGTTGCGGGCGGTGAGGCTCAATGCTTGACTCCCAGGTAGGCGTCGATCACCGCCTGGCTCGCGCGCACCTCGTCGGGGGCGCCGTCGGCGATCCTGCGGCCGTAGTCGAGCACCACCACGCGGTCCGAGAGGTCCATCACCACGCCCATGTCGTGCTCGATCAGCACGATGGTCGTGCCGAACTCGTCGTTCACGTCGAGGATGAAGCGCGACATGTCCTGCTTCTCCTCGATGTTCATGCCGGCCATGGGCTCGTCGAGCAGCAGCACCTTCGGCTCGGCGGCGAGGGCGCGCCCGAGGTCCACGCGCTTCTGCAGCCCGTAGGGCAGGCGCCCCACCGGAGTCTTGCGCACGTGCTGGATCTCGAGGAAGTCGATGATCTCCTCCACGCGCTTGCGGTGCGCGATCTCCTCGGCGAGCGCCGGCCCGACGCGCAGCGCCTGCAGGAGGATGTTCGACCTCATCATGAGGTTGCGCCCGGCGAGGATGTTCTCGAGCACCGTCATGCCCTTGAAGAGCGCCAGGCTCTGGAAGGTGCGGGCGATCCCCTGGACCGCGGCGCGGTGCGGCTCCATCGCGCGCCGGCGCTCGCCGCGGAAGACGATGGTGCCGGCCTGCGGCCGGTAGACGCCGTTGATCACGTTGAGCAGCGAGCTCTTGCCGGCGCCGTTCGGGCCGATGATCGCGCGGATCTCGTGCTCGCGCACGTCGAAGGAGACGTCGCTGAGGGCCTTCACGCCGCCGAAGGCAAGCGAGATCCCCTCGAGGGCGAGGATCGGCTCGCCCAGGCCGCGCCCGGACTCGGCCGCGTGCGGCGGGGCGTCGAGCTCCGACAGGTTCATGCCGCCTCCCGGACGGCGGCCGGCGCGAACGTGCGCGCGGCGTGCACGCCGAGCTCGGCGCGCACGGTGCCCGTGCGCCCGTCCTCGAAGCGCACCTGGGCCTCGACCGCGCAGCGCCCGGCCCCGGAGTACAGCGCCTCCACCACCGCGGCGTATTTCTCGGCGATGAAGCGCCGGCGCACCTTGCGCGTGCGGGTGAGCTCGCCGTCGTCGGCGTCGAGCTCCTTGTGCAGGATCACGAAGCGGTGGATCTGGCTCGCCGCGAGCTTGGGGTCGGCGGCGAGATCGGCGTTCGCCTTCTCGACGCAGCCGCGGATCAGCTCCACCACCTGGGGCTTGGCGGCGAGGTCGCTGTAGCCCGAGTACGCGATGCCGCGGCGCTCGGCCCAGTCGCCCACGGCCTGCATGTCGATGTTGATCATCGCCGTGGCCTGGGCGCGCCCGTCGCCGAACGCGACCGCCTCCTTCACGTGGGGAAAGAACTTGAGCTTGTTCTCGAGGTACTTGGGCGCGAAGAGCGTGCCGTCGGCGAGCCGCCCCACGTCCTTGGCGCGGTCGATGATCTTGAGGTGCCCCGCCTCATCGAAGTAGCCCGCGTCCCCCGTGCGGTACCAGCCCTCGGCGTCCTTCGCCTCGCGCGTGGCCTCCTCGTCGCGGTAGTAGCCGCGGAAGAGGCCGGGACAGCGCAGCAGGATCTCGCCGGAATCGAGGATGCGCACCTCCACGCCCTTCATCGGCGGGCCCACGGTGTCGGGCTTCACGCCGCCGTCGGGCTGCACGCACACCATCACCGAGGTCTCGGTCGAGCCGTAGAGCTGCTTGAGGTTGATGCCCAGGGAGCGGTAGAAGACGAAGAGGTCCGGCCCGATCGCCTCCCCGGCGGTGTAGGCCACCCGCACGCGCGACATGCCGAGGGCGTTGCGCAGCGGCGCGTAGACCAGCAGGTTGCCGAGCGCGTAGCGCGCCCGGTCGAGCGCGCCCACCGGCTTGCCGTCGAGGATGCGCGCCCCCACCCGGCGGGCGAGCTCCATGAAGTGGCGGAAGACCCGGCGCTTCGGCGCCGCGGCGTCCTCCATGCGGATGGTGACCTGGGTGAGGAGCGCCTCCAGCACCCGCGGCGGGGCGAAGTAGTACGTGGGCCCGATCTCGCGCATGTCCGTGAGGACCGTCTCGGCCGCCTCGATGCAGTTGATGCGGAAGCCCACCGTCATCCACTGCGCGTAGGAGAAGAGGTTCTGGCCGATCCAGGCCATCGGCAGGTAGGCGATCACCTCCTCGGCCTCGGTGAGGGACTCGAGCTCGGCGTACGCGCGGCTGGCGGCGATGAGATTGTCGTGGGCGAGCACGACCCCCTTGGGATGGCCCGTCGTACCGGAGGTGTAGAGCAGGATCGCCGTGTCGGCGCCGGCGCCCTGCCCGATCTCGGTGTCGAGGAATCCCGGGCTCGCGGCCACGAGCGCCCTTCCCTGCTCCCGCAGGCTCGCGTAGCTTGCGAGTTCCTTGCGGCGGTAATTGCGCAGCCCCCGCCCGTCGTCGTACCAGACGCGGGCGAGCTTGGGGCACTCGGGCAGGATCTCGAAGAGCTTGTCCGCCTGCTCCTGGTCCTCGACGACGGCGAAGGCGATCTCGGCGTTCCGGAAGACGAAGGCCATCTCCTGGGCCACCGCGTCCTCGTAGAACGGCACCGGGATCGCGCCCAGCGATTGCGCCGCGATGAGGGTCCAGTACAGGCGCGGGCGGTTGCTGCCGATCACCGCGATGTGGGCGCCGCGGGTGAGGCCGGCCTGGGCGAGGCCGGCGGCGAGGAGCTCCACCTCGTCGCGCATTTCGGCCCAGGTCCAGGACTGCCAGATGCCGAGGTCCTTCTCCCGGATCGCGGGGCGCTCGCCGCGCGCGCGGGCATGGTGCAGCAGAAGCTTCGGGAACGTGTCGAGCGTCCCGGTCTCCACCGGCATGGCCTCTGGCCTCCTCCTCTTTTATGGGCCTAGTGTAGACCGGGCCGCGCGCGCGGGAGTGTCTTTTCGAGGACAATCTCGCCGTGGACACGCTCGCCGGGTTGCTGCACGCCTCGCTCTGGACGCGCTCGCTCACCCCGGCCCAGCTCGCCCGGGTCGAGGCCGAGACGGCCGTGCGCGACTTCCCCGCCGGCGCCTACGTCTGCCGCAAGGGCGAGCCGGTCGAGCACTGGATCGGCGTGGTCGACGGGCTGGTCAAGATGACGAGCGTGAGCCCCCAGGGCAAGACCACGACCTTCACGGGCGTGACCAGCGGGGGCTGGTTCGGCGAGGGCTCGCTGCTGCGCGACCAGCACCGCCGCTACGACATCGAGGCGCTGCGCGCGAGCCGCATGGCGCTCATGCCGCGCGCGACCTTCCAGTGGCTGCTCGACACCGACATCGGCTTCAACCGCTTCCTGCTGATGCAGCTGAACGAGCGCCTGTCGCAGTTCATCGCGATGGTCGAGCACCACCGCCTGCTCGGGCCCGACGCCCGCGTGGCGCGCTCGCTCGCCGCCCTCTTCAACCCCGTGCTCTATCCCGAGCAGGCGACCGAAGTGCAGGTCTCGCAGGAGGAGATCGGCTACCTCTCGGGGGTCTCGCGCCAGCGCGTGAACCGGGCGCTGCGGCTGCTCGAGGGCTCGGGGCTGCTCACGGTGGAGTACGGGCGCATCCGCATCCTCGACCTCGAGGGGCTGCGCGGATTCGGCTAGGCGGCCATCGTCGGGCGCACCACCCCGTCGCGGATCCCGACCGCCCCCGCGCGGGCGAGGTCGGCGAGGAGCCACTCGGCGAGCGCCGCGTCGTCCAGCCCCAGGAAGCGCGCGGAAAGCTCGCGGTAGCACGGCACGCGCCCGAGGTAGCCGGCCACGTCGTCCACCGGCATCGCCCCGCGATCCAGCAAAGCGAAGACGAAGAGCACCTTCACCACGTGGCGCGCGTTCCTCGCCGGCTCGCGCGCGAAGGCGTCGAGGCGCGCGCGCACGCGTGCGAGCGCTCCGGCCACGTCCTCGAAGGGCGCGCCGTGCCCGGGGATCACGACGGCAGGAGCGAGCCGCTCGACGGTGGCGAGCGCCTCCCGCGCCGCCTCGATGTGCGGGTTGGCGCCCTCCTCGGGCCAGACGAACCCCATCCCGTTCTCCCACAGGGCGTCGCCCGAGACGAGCACGCGGTGCATCGGCTCGAAGAACGCGAGCGCGTCCATGTCGTGCCCGGGCACCGCGTGGCACTGCCAGAGGAAGCCGCCGCCCTCGAACGCGTCGCCCGGCGCGAGCGTGTCGTCGAAGCGGAAGGGGTCGGCGCGCTGGTCGAACTGGCGCATCCAGACGCTCTGCGGCGTCCAGGGGTCGACGTGCCGCACTTCACCCGCGGGAATCGTGATGCGGCAGCCGTAGGCGCTCGCCACGGCGGCGTTGCCGCCCATGTGGTCGGAATGGCAGTGCGTGTTGACGAGCCGCTCGAGCGGCTGGCGGTCGAGCCCCTCGCGGCTGGCCAGCAGCTCGAGGGTGCGCTCGCGGTGCGTGCAATAGCCCGAGTCGACGAGCACGTTGTCGCCGGGAGCGAGCAGCACCACGCTGTTGCAGTTGAGCCAGCCGCGCACGATGACGCGGATGGAGGGCGGAAGCGGAAGGAGCACGGGGCGCGCCGATATAATCGCCGATCCCCGATCTTATCGCGCCCGCCGTGCCGCTCCTCGAGGACGTCCGCGTGGTCAGCATGGCCCTCAACCTCCCGGGGCCGGTGGCGTGCGCGCGCCTGCGCGCCGAGGGCGCGCGGGTGGCGAAGGTCGAGCCGCCCCGCGGCGATCCGCTCGCCACCTATTGCGCGCCGTGGTATCGCGAGCTGCACGAAGGCACCCACGTGCGCCGCGCGGACCTCAAGGAGGCGCCGGGCCGCGCCGTGCTCGACGCGCTCCTCGCCGATGCCGACCTCTTCGTGACCGCGCAGCGCCCCGCGGCACTCGCGCGCCTCGGCCTCGACCCCGCGCGCCTGGCCGCGCGCCACCCGCGCCTGTGCCACGTCGCGATCGTGGGCCGCCCCGCCCCCGAGTCCGGCGCGCCGGGGCACGACCTCACCTACCTCGCCGCCCACGGCCTCGTCGACCCGCCGCACCTGCCGCCCACGCTCTTCGCCGACATGGCGGGCGCCGAGCGGGCGGTGTCCACGGCGCTGGCGCTCCTGCACTCGCGCGCTCGCACGGGCCGCGGCGGGCGCGGCGAGGTCGCGCTCGAGGCGGTGGCCGCCTTCCTCGCGCAGCCCCTCGCGCACGGGCTCACGGGTCCCGGCGCGATGCTGGGCGGAAGCGCGCCCGGCTATAATTTGTACGAAGCGCGCGACGGGTGGCTCGCGGTGGCGGCGCTCGAGCCGCACTTCGCCGCGCGGCTGGCCGCCGCGCTGGGCCTCGACCGCCTCGACGCCGACGCCCTGCGCGCGCGCTTTCGCGAGCACGGCACGGCCCACTGGGGCGCGTGGGCCCGCGAGCACGACGTGCCGATCGCGGCGCTGCGCATCCCCTCCCCACCTCCCAGGACACCATGAAGATCGACAGCAACGTATTCCTCGTGACCGGCGGCGGCTCCGGCCTCGGTGCGGCCACCGCTCAGATGCTCGCCCGCGAGGGCGGCAGGGTCGTGATCGCCGACGTGAACGACGCGGGCGACTGGGTCGCGAAGCAGCTGGGCGAGGGGGCGCGCTTCCTCCGGGCCGACGTGACCGACGAGGCGTCGATGCAGTCGGCGGTGGACCTGTGCATCGCCGCCTTCGGCGCGATCCACGGCCTGGTCAACTGCGCGGGCGTCGCCCCCGGCGAGCGCGTGGTGGGCCGCAACGGCCCGCACGGCCTCGCGAGCTTCGAGCGCGCCGTGAAGATCAACCTCGTGGGCACGTTCAACGCGATCCGGCTGGCCGCGGCGAAGATGAGCGTGCAGCCGGCGTTTCCCAACGGCGAGCGCGGCGTGATCGTGAACACCTCGAGCGTCGCCTCCTTCGAGGGACAGGTCGGCCAGGCCGCCTACAGCGCCTCGAAGGCGGGCGTGAACGGCATGACCCTTCCCATCGCGCGCGAGCTGGCGAAGTTCGGCATCCGCGTGATGACGATCGCGCCCGGCATCTTCGACACCCCGATGCTGCAGGGCATGAGCGAGGAGGTGCGCGCATCGCTCGGCGAGCAGGTGCCCTTCCCCCCGCGCCTCGGCCGCCCCGACGAGTATGCCTCGCTCGTGCGCGAGATCGTGCACAACGAGGTGCTCAACGGCGCGGTGATCCGGCTCGACGGCGCGATCCGCATGGCGGCGAGGTAAGCGCCCGGAGAGGGGCGAAAATGAGCGATAATTACAGTTCGGCGGCCCCACGAGGGCCGACCGCGCGCAGCCCGGGCCCCACCCGGGCGACGACCTTCGCCCCAGGGGAGCCGGCATGCTGTTCGATACCCACCTCACCGAGGAATTCGACGCGCTTCGCGACACGGTGAAGCGCATGTGCGACGCGCAGCTCGCGCCGCGCGCCGCCGGGATCGACGCCGCGAACGAGTTCCCCGCCGACATGTGGGCGAAGCTGGGCGCGCTGGGGCTGCTCGGCATGACGGTGCCGGAGGAATACGGCGGCACGGGCCTGGGCTACGTGGCCCACGTCGTGGCGATGGAGGAAGTCTCGCGCGCCTCGGCCTCCGTGGGCCTGTCCTACGGCGCGCACTCGAACCTGTGCGTGAACAACCTCTTCCTCAACGGCAGCGAGGCGCAGCGGCGCAGGTACCTGCCGAAGCTCTGCTCGGGCGAATTCGTCGGCGCGCTCGCGATGAGCGAGCCCGGCGCGGGCAGCGACGTGGTGGGCTCCATGGCGTGCCGCGCGGACCGGAAGGGCGATCGCTGGGTCGCCAACGGCTCGAAGATGTGGATCACCAACGGCCCCGACGCCGACGTGCTCATCGTCTACATGCGCACCGCCCCGAAGGAGCAGGGCTCGAAGGCGATGACCGCCTTCCTGGTCGAGAAGGGGATGCGGGGATTCACGACCGCGCAGAAGCTCGAAAAGCTCGGCATGCGCGGCTCCAACACCTGCGAGCTCGTGTTCCGCGACTGCGAGATCCCCGCCGAGAACGTGCTGGGGGAAGTGAACGGCGGCTCGCGCGTGCTGATGCGCGGCCTCGACACCGAGCGCTGCGTGCTCTCGGGCGGGCCGCTGGGCATCATGCAGGCCGCGATGGACCTCGTGCTGCCGTACCTGCACGAGAGGAAGCAGTTCGGCCAGGCGATCGGCACCTTCGAGCTGATGCAGGGCAAGGTGGCCGACATGTACACGAAGCTGCAGGCCTCGCGCGCCTTCAGCTACCGGGTGGCCGGAGCGCTGGACGCCGGGCGCGGGCGCGCCTCGCGCAAGGACGCCGCCGCGTGCCTGCTCTTCGCCTCGGAAAACGCCGTGCAGGTCGCGCTCGAGGCGATCCAGTGCCTGGGCGGCAACGGCTACGTCAACGAATTCCCGGCGGGGCGCCTGCTGCGCGACGCCAAGCTCTACGACATCGGCGCGGGCACCAACGAGATCCGCCGCATGCTCATCGGGCGCGAGCTCTTCGAAGAATCGGTTTGACCAGAAGTCCCCGGAAAGGCACGCAAGTCATGGAAGACATCGTCATCGTCGGCGCCAAGCGCACCCCCATCGGCGCATTGCAGGGCAAGTTCAACTCGGTCACCGCCTCGGAGCTCGGCGCCACCGCCATCAGGGCCGCGGTCGCGCAGGCGGGCGTCCGGCCGGACGAGGTCGAGGACGTGATCTTCGGCTGCGTGCTGCAGGCCGGCCAGGGCCAGGCGCCGGCACGCCAGGCGGCGATCAAGGCGGGGCTCGAGAACACCACGCCCGCCACGACGGTGAACAAGATGTGCGGCTCGGGCATGAAGGCGGCGATGATGGCGTGGGACGAGCTCGCCACCGGCAACGCGAAGGTGGTTGTGGCCGGCGGCATGGAGTCGATGACCAACGCCCCGCACCTGCTGCCCAAGTCGCGCGGCGGCTACCGTTACGGCGCCCAGCAGCTCCTCGACCACATGGCCACCGACGGGCTCGAGGACGCCTACGTCGGCAAGCCGATGGGCCACTTCGCCGACAAGACCGCCGAGAAGTACGGCATCAGCCGCGAGCAGATGGACGCGTACTCCCGCGATTCGACCGAGCGCGCCCTCGCCGCCGGGAAGTCCGGCGCCTTCGCCGACGAGATCGCCCCCGTCACCGTGAAGACCCGCGCCGGGGAGGATGTGGTGAAGGAGGACGAGACGCCATTCACCGTGAAGCTCGACAAGATCGCCACGCTGCGCCCGGCCTTCAACAAGGACGGCACGGTGACCGCCGCCACCTCCTCGTCGATCTCCGACGGCGCCGCGGCCCTCGTCATGATGACCGAGGGGGAGGCGAAGAAGCGGGGGGCGAAGCCGCTCGCGCGCGTGGTCGCCTACGCCTCGAACGCCCACGAGCCGGAGTGGTTCACGACCGCCCCCGTGGGCGCGATCCGCAAGGTCCTGGACAAGGCGGGCTGGAAGGCCTCCGACGTGGACCTCTTCGAGATCAACGAGGCCTTCGCGGTCGTCACCATGGCCGCGATCAAGGACCTCGGCATCCCGCGCGAGAAGGTCAACGTGAACGGCGGGGCCGTGGCCCTCGGCCACCCGATCGGCGCCACCGGCGCGCGGATCATCACCACGCTCATCTATGCGCTGCGCAAGCGCAACCTGAAGAAGGGGGTCGCCGCGCTGTGCATCGGCGGCGGCGAGGCAACGGCAATCGCACTGGAGGTCCTGTAATGGCAATGAATCCCGCTACTCCGATCGAACGCACGCCCAACATCGGCGCGACTCTCGCGGCCGAGCTTCGCTCCATGGGCATCGACTCCCTCGAGGCGCTGATGCGCGTCGGCTTCTGGGACGCGTGGCTGCAGCTGCGGCGCGCCAACCCGGACCGCGACGGCGTGCCGGCGTGCCTCGCGCTCGCCGGGGCCGTGGCGGGCGTGCGCTGGAACCACCTGCCGCCGAAGGTGCGCGCCGACATCCGCCAGCGCGTGAAGGCGGTGCGCGCGTGAACGCGCGCCTCGCCGCGGGCCTCGCGGCCGCGGGCCTCGCGCTCGCGCTCGCGGCCTGCGGCGGCAAGCCGAAGGAGCCGAAGGTGGACGCCGCCGCCGAGCGCCAGCAGGCGACCGAACGCGCCAGGGAAGGCCCCTTCGGCACCCAGGTGAAGGCGCTCGAGACCGCGAAGGGCCTAGGCGCCGACCTCAACCAGAAGGCCATCGACGAGGTCGATCGCGCCGAGCGGGGCGCGAAGTAGCGATGCTCACCCGGGCCCACGCGGACTTCCTCACCGACGAGCAGCGCATGGTGCGCGACATGGCCCGCGACTTCGCGCAGGCCGAGTTGGCGCCCCACGCCGGGCGCTGGGACGAGGAAGGCTGGATCCCCGACGCGGTGGTGGCCAAGCTGGGCGAGCTGGGCCTGCTCGGCATGGTCGTCCCCGAGGCCTGGGGCGGCACCTATACCGACTACGTGGCCTACGCGCTCGCCATGGAGGAGATCGCCGCCGGGTGCGCGTCCACGGCGACCCTCGTGAGCGTGCACAACTCCGTGGGGTGCGGGCCGATCCTCGGCTGGGGCAGCGACGAGCAGAAGCGCGCGTGGCTTCCCGACATGGCCGCCGGGCGCAAGGTGGGCTGCTTCTGCCTCACGGAGCCGCAGGCCGGCAGCGAGGCGAACAACCTGCGCACGCGCGCCGTGGCGAAGGACGGGCGCTGGGTGCTCGACGGCGCCAAGCAGTTCGTCACCAACGGCAAGCGCGCCGCCGTGGCCATCGTCTTCGCGGTGACCGATCCCGACCTGGGCAAGAAGGGGCTTTCCGCGTTCGTCGTGCCGACCGACACGAAGGGGTTCGCGCCGCAGAAGCCCGAGGACAAGCTGGGCATCCGCGCCTCCGACACGTGCGCGGTCCACCTGGAGGACTGCGAGGTGCCCGGGGAGGCGCTGCTGGGACCGCGCGGCAAGGGGCTCGCCATCGCGCTGTCGAATCTCGAGGGCGGGCGCATCGGCATCGCCGCCCAGGCGCTCGGCATCGCGCGCGCCGCCTTCGAGGCCGCCCTCGCCTACGCGAAGGAGCGCACCCAGTTCGGCCGCAAGCTCGTGGAGCACCAGTCGGTGGGCAACATGCTCGCCGACATGCACACCCGCATCAACGCCGCGCGCCTGCTCATCCTGCAAGCCGCGCGCATGCGCAGCGACGGCCTGCCGTGCCTGTCGGAAGCCTCGCAGGCGAAGCTCTACGCCTCCGAGCTCGCCGAGTGGGTCTGCTCGAAGGCGATCCAGGTGCACGGCGGCTACGGCTACCTGCGCGACTACCCGGTCGAGCGCCACTACCGGGACGCGCGCATCACCCAGATCTACGAAGGCACCAGCGAGATCCAGCGCATGCTCATCGCGCGCTCCCTCGCCGAATGAGCCGCCTCGTCCCGCACCCGCGCCAGGCGCCGCTCGCCTCGTGGGTGAGCCAGATCCTGGGGACCGTGGTGCTGGCCGGCGTCGTGCTGTGGTTCGTCGGCGCCATGGGCGCGCCCTTCGCGCAGCACCGCCTCGAGCTGCAGCGCCATGCCCTCTGGATCGTCGTCGCGGCCGCGCTGCCCTCGATGCTCTACCTGCCCATCTTCAGGGAGCGGCTGGCGGCCGACGAGAAGGCGCTGCGCATCGGCCGCGACGTGCCCGAGCCGGGCGCGCGCAGGCGGCTCATGGCCGCGCTGGCGATCGGCGGGGCGCTGTGCGAGCTGCCGATGGCGATCGGCGCGCTGCACCTCCTGCTGGGCGGCGACACCCGCGACTTCGTGGGCGCCACGCTCCTCACGCTCGCGCTGCGCGTGTCGTACCGGCCGTTCGGGCGCGCGGCGCGCTGAGCCGGCCATGCCGCGGATCCGCTCGCGCCTCGACCCCTCGAGCCCGGCCTTCCGGGACAACGAGGCGCACCACCGCGGCCTCGCCGCGGAGCTGCGTTCTCAGGTCGCGCGGGTGGCCGAGGGCGGCGGCGCCGAGGCGCAGAAGCGCCACGCGGCCCGCGGCAAGCTGCTGCCGCGCGAGCGCGTGCGCGGGCTCCTCGACCCGGGCACGCCGTTCCTCGAGCTGTCGCAGCTCGCCGCCTTCGGCATGTACGGCGACGAGGCGCCGAGCGCGGGCATCGTCACCGGGATCGGGCGCGTCGAGGGCCGCGAGGTCGTGGTCGTCGCCAACGACGCGACGGTGAAGGGCGGCACGTACTACCCGATGACGGTGAAGAAGCACCTGCGGGCCCAGGAGATCGCGGCGCAGAACCGCCTGCCGTGCATCTACCTGGTGGATTCGGGTGGCGCCTTCCTGCCGCTGCAGGACGAAGTCTTCCCCGACCGCGAGCACTTCGGGCGCATCTTCTACAACCAGGCGAACCTCTCGGCGGCGGGCATCGCGCAGGTGGCCGTCGTGATGGGCTCGTGCACCGCGGGCGGCGCCTACGTCCCCGCGATGTGCGACGAGTCCGTCATCGTGAGGAACCAGGGCACGATCTTCCTCGGCGGCCCTCCCCTCGTGAAGGCGGCCACCGGCGAGCTCGTGAGCGCCGAGGACCTGGGCGGCGGCGAGGTCCACTCGCGCACCTCGGGAGTGACCGACCACCTCGCCGACGACGACCGCCATGCGCTCGCGATCGCCCGGGAAATCATCCGCCATATCGGGGACAGACCCCGTTTTCCCTTAGACGGAACGGAGCGCGTTCCGCCCGGAGGAAAATGGAATCTGTCCCCGTTTTTCCCCTCCCCCTCGGGGGAGGGCCGGGGAGAGGATCGCGTCTCCACGTTCTCCGAACCGCTCTATCCGCCCGACGAGCTCTACGGGATCATCCCGAAGGACCCGCGCCAGCCCTTCGACGTGCGCGAGATCGTCGCCCGGCTCGTGGACGGCAGCGAGTTGCACGAGTTCAAGGCGCTCTACGGCGCGACCCTCGTCACCGGCTTCGCCTCGATCCACGGCATGCCGGTGGCCATCCTCGCCAACAACGGCATCCTCTTCTCGGAGTCGGCGCTCAAGGGCGCGCACTTCATCGAGCTCGCCTGCCAGCGCGGCATCCCGCTCCTCTTCCTGCAGAACATCACCGGCTTCATGGTCGGGCGCAAGTACGAGGCCGGCGGCATCGCCAAGGACGGGGCGAAGATGGTGACCGCGGTCTCGTGCGCGCGGGTGCCCAAGCTCACCGTGATCCTCGGCGGCTCCTTCGGCGCGGGCAATTACGGCATGTGCGGGCGCGCCTTCGATCCGCGCTTCCTCTGGACGTGGCCGAATGCGCGCATCTCGGTGATGGGCGGGGAGCAGGCGGCCTCGGTGCTCGCCACCGTGCGGCGCGACGGCATCGAGGCCAGGGGCGGGCGCTGGTCGCGCGAGGACGAGGAGGCGTTCAAGGCGCCGATCCGCGAGCAGTACGAGCGGCAGGGGCACCCGTACTACGCGACCGCGCGGCTGTGGGACGACGGCGTGATCGATCCCGCCGACACCCGGCGCGTGCTGGGGCTCGCCCTCGCCGCCACGCGCAACGCGCCCCTCGAAGACACGCGCTTCGGCGTGTTCCGGATGTGAGCGCGCTCGCGCTCGACCGCCAGGGGCCCGTCGGGCTCGTCACCCTGAACCGCCCCGAGCGGCACAACGCGTTCGACGACGCGCTCGTCGCCGAGCTCACCGCGGCGCTCGAGGCGATGGAGGCCGACGCCGCCGTGCGCCTGGTGGTGCTTTGCGGCGCGGGCAAGTCGTTCTGCGCCGGCGCGGACCTCGCGTGGATGGAGCGCATGGCCGGCTACTCGGACGCGCAGAACCTGCGCGACGCCGAGGCGCTCGCCGCGCTGATGCGCACCCTCGCCCACCTCGCCAAGCCCACCGTCGCGCGGGTCCACGGCGCGGCCTACGGCGGCGGCGTGGGCCTCGTCGCGTGCTGCGACATCGCCATCGCCACGCAGGCGGCCGCCTTCTCGCTCTCCGAGGCGAAGCTCGGCCTCATCCCGGCGGTGATCTCGCCCTACGTGGTCGCCGCGATGGGCGAGCGCGCCGCCCGGCGCTACTTCCTCACCGCCGAGCGCTTCGACGCGGCCACGGCGCAGCGCCTCGGGCTCGTGCACGAGCTGGCCACCGCCGAGGGCGACCTCGACCGGCGGGTGGGCCTCGTCGCCGACGCCCTCCTCGCCTGCGGCCCCGGCGCGCAGCGCGAAGCCAAGGCGCTCGTCCGGGCGGTCGCCGCGCGCCCCGTCACCGAGGAGGTGGCGCAGGACACCGCGCGGCGGATCGCGCGCGTGCGCGCGAGCGCCGAGGGGCGCGAAGGCATCGCCGCGTTCCTCGCCAAGCGCCGGCCCTCGTGGCTGCCGCCCGACCCCGAGCCCGAAGTCCCTCCCGAGATCCCTCCCCACGTCTGACCCATGTACACCCTGCACATCGGCAACAAGAACTACTCGTCCTGGTCCCTGCGTGCCTGGATCCTGATGCGCGAGCGCGACATCGCCTTCACCGAGCGCCTGCACGTGTTCGGCAGCGGCTTCAACGCGCGCGAGGAGGCGAGATCGCCCGCGGGCAAGGTCCCGTGCCTCTGGGACGGCGAGCGCGTCGTGTGGGACTCGCTCGCGATCGCCGAGTACCTCGCCGAGCGCCATCCGGGCGTGTGGCCGCAGGACCCCGGCGAGCGGGCCTGGGCGCGCTGCGCCGCCGCCGAGATGCACAGCGGCTTCGCCGCGCTGCGCAGCGACTGCGCGATGAACTGCGGCGTGCGCATGCGCCTCCAGGCGGGCTCGGACGCGCTCGCGCACGACATCGCCCGCGTCGACGCGCTCTGGCGCGAGGGGCTCGCGCGCTCCGGCGGGCCGTTCCTCTGCGGCGCGGAATTCGGCGCCGTGGACGCGTTCTATTGCCCGGTCGCGTTCCGTTGGCAGACCTACGGCTTCCCGCTCTCCGCGCCCGCGCGCGCCTACGCCGAGCGCCTCCTCGCCCTGCCCGGGATGCGCGCGTGGTACGAGGCGGCGCTCGCGGAGCCGTACCGGGACGCGGAGCACGAGGGGGAGGCGCCGGGGCGCGCCGAGCTCGTCGAGGACCTGCGCCGCGCCGGCACCCCGGCCCCGGCGCCCTGAGCGCGCGCCCCCGGCCGTGTTCGGCAAGGTCCTCGTCGCCAACCGGGGGGAGATCGCCTGCCGGGTGATCCGCACCTGCCGGCGCCTGGCGATCGGCGCCGTCGCCGTCCATTCCGACGCCGACGCGCACGCGCTGCACGTGGAGCTCGCCGACGAGGCGTACGCGATCGGTGGCGCCCGTCCCGCCGACTCCTACCTGCGCGGCGAACGGATCATCGCGGCGGCGAAGGCGTGCGGGGCCGAGGCGATCCATCCCGGCTACGGCTTCCTCTCGGAGAACGAGGAGTTCGCCCGCGCGGTGGAGGCGGCCGGTCTCGTCTTCGTCGGTCCCACCCCCGAGGCCATCGGGAAGATGGGGCTCAAGGACCGGGCCAAGGCGATCATGGAGGCCGCGGGCGTGCCCGTCGTGCCGGGCTACCACGGCGCCAGCCAGGACGACGCGCTGCTGCGCGAGGAGGCGCGCCGCATCGGCTTCCCGCTCCTCGTGAAGGCCGTGGCGGGCGGCGGCGGCAAGGGCATGCGGCTCGTCGCGGGCGAGGCCGAGCTCGACGCGCAGCTCGCCGCCGCGCGGCGCGAGGCGCGCGGGGCCTTCGGCGACGACCGCGTGCTCCTCGAGCGCTACGTGACGGGCCCCCACCACATCGAGCTCCAGGTCTTCGGCGACACGCACGGGCACTACGTGCACCTCTTCGAGCGCGAGTGCTCGATCCAGCGCCGGCACCAGAAGGTGCTCGAGGAGTCGCCCTCGCCCTTCCTCGACGAGCCGCTGCGCCGGCTCATGGGGGAGGCGGCGGTCGCGGCCGCACGGGCCATCGGCTACCGCGGCGCGGGCACGGTCGAGTTCATCGTCGGCGCCGACCGCCGGTTCCACTTCATGGAGATGAACACGCGCCTGCAGGTCGAGCACCCGGTCACGGAGATGATCACGGGGCTGGACCTCGTCGAGTGGCAGCTGCGCGTGGCCGCCGGCGAGCCGCTCCCGCTCGCCCAGGAGGCGATCGCGTGCGCCGGCCACGCGATCGAGGTCCGGCTCTGCGCCGAGAACCCGGCCCGCGGGTTCCTGCCGGAGACCGGCCGCATCGGCGTGCTGCGCGCGCCGGTCCCCGCCGAGGACGTGCGGCTCGATACCGGCGTGCGCGAGGGCGACGTCGTGAGCGTGCATTACGACCCGATGATCGCCAAGCTCGTCGCGTGGGGCGGCGATCGCGACCAGGCCGCGCGCCGGTTGTCCGAGGCGCTCGGCGCCACCGAGGTCCTCGGCGTGCGCACGAACCTCGCGTTCCTCGAGCGCGTCGTGCGCCATCCCGCGTTCCTCGAAGGCGACACCGACACCGGCTTCATCGAGCGCCACCGCGCGCAGCTCGTCCCCGCGGCCGACGACGTGCCCGTCGAGGCGCTCCTCGCCGGCGCCGCGCGCGTCCTCCTCGACGAGCGCCGGGATGCGGCGGGCGCACCGGGCTCGCCCTGGGACGACACGAGCGGGTGGCGGCTCAACCAGCCGGCGCTGCGCCGCATCGCCTTGCGCCGCTGCGACGGCGGCGAGGCGCAGGTCGAGATCGCCTTCCGGCGCGGGGACCTGCTCGCGCGCATCGGGGATGTCTCCCACGAAGTGCGCCTGGGCCCGGCCGACGGCGAGCGCCTGCAGCTCGGCGTCGACGGCGAGACGTATTTCGCCCGCGTGGCGCGGCTCGGCGAGCGCCTGTCGGTCGTGACGCCCCGGGGCCGCCACGAGCTGGCACTCGTCGATCCCTTCCACTACGAGCCCGCCGAGGCGCTGCCGGACGCGCGCCTCACCGCCCTCATGCCGGGAAGGGTCGTGAAGGTCCTCGCCGCCGAGGGCGAGCGCGTGGCGAAGGGCCAGGCGCTGATGATCCTCGAGGCGATGAAGATGGAGCACACGATCACGAGCCCGCGCGAGGGCGTGATCGACCGCGTGGCCTTCGCCGAGAACGCGCTCGTTCCCGCCGACGCCGTGCTCTTCGCCTTCCGCGACTAGCCGCGGGCAAGGCTTTCGCCCGGGGACGGGAAGTTTTCCTGCCCGGCGGTAGCCCGTGGCCCCGCTCCGCGCCCGGCGTCCCCGTCCCGGGCCCTGCGTCCGGGCCGCAGCGTTCCGCAATTCCCGTGCCGCGTCGCAGCCCGGAATCGCGCACCCTGCGCCGCGGCGCCACATGGAATCAAGCGATTGATGCGCTCGCCCCCGCCGCGGCCGCCCCGGGAAGCGCTTGCGCACAGTTGCGCGATTCGTCCGGGGCGCCCGGAGAGGCACGGATGATGCAGCCCTGCGCTCATCCATTGGAGGGAATCCCGATGCCTCATCTCACCCGGCGCGAGCTGCTCAAGGCCGCCGCGCTCGCCCCCGCGGCCGCCGCCGGCGCCGTCCCGCTCGTGTTCGTGCGCGACGCGGCCGCCGCCCCCGGCGCCAACCCCCCCCGGTACCTCGACCCGACCGACACCCACTACCTCACGCAGGCGGAAAAGGCGTTCGTCGACGCGGCCGCCGCGCGCATCATCCCCGCCGACGACCTGGGCCCCGGCGCGCACGAGGCGAACGTCGCCACCTTCATCGACCGCCAGCTCGCCGGCCCCTACGGGCGCGCCGAGACCTGGTACATGCTCGGCCCCTGGAAGAACGGCACGAAGCAGCAGGGCTACCAGCTTCGCCTCACGCCCGCCGAGCTCTACCGCACGGCGATCCGCGACATCGAGGCGCACGTGAAGAAGGCGTACGGCAAGGACGGCTTCGCGCAGCTCGCCCCCGACACCCAGGACGGCGTGCTGCGCGGCCTCGAGCACCGCGACGTGCAGCTGCCCCACGCGCCCGGCGACGTGTTCTTCGAGACGCTGCGGCAGAACACGGTCGAGGGCTTCCTCGCCGACCCGATGTACGGCGGCAACCGCGACTTCATCGGCTGGAAGCTCATCGGCTTCCCGGGGCCGCGCTACAACTACGTGGCCGAGATCGACCAGTACGGCGTGAAGTACGACCTGCCGTTCGTGAGCATCGCCGGGCGCGACACCGGCGTGGAGAGGGGCTGAGCATGGCGAAGAAGCTGCCGAAGAAGGAAGTCGTGCTGGTGGGGTTCGGCTGGACCGCGAGCATCCTCGCCAAGGAGCTCACCGACGCGGGCAAGGAGGTCCTCGCGCTCGAGCGCGGCGGGTTCCGCGACACGATCCCGGACTTCTCCCCGAGCACGGTCCAGGACGAGCTGCGCTACGCGGTGCGCAACGGGCTGTTCGAGGAGCCGCACCGCGAGACGCTCACCTTCCGCAACGACCGCTCCCAGGAGGCGCTGCCCATGCGCCACCTCGGCTCGTTCAACCCGGCCGCGGGCGCCGGCGGTGCCGGCGTGCACTGGAACGGCCAGACCTGGCGCTTCCTGCCCACCGACTTCAAGGCGCGCAGCCACATCGAGGAGCGCTACGGGAAGCACTTCATTCCCGCGGACATGACGATCCAGGACTGGGGCGTCACCTACGAGGAGATGGAGCCCTACTACGAGAAGTTCGAGTACCTGTGCGGCATCTCGGGCAAGGCCGGCAACCTGCAGGGCACGATCATGCCCGGCGGCAACCCCTTCGAGGGCCCCCGCAGGCGCGAGTACCCGCTGCCGCCGCTCAAGCGCAGCGCCGGCACCGTCCTCTTCGAGAAGGCGGCGAAGGAGGCGGGCTTCCATCCCTTCCCCGCGCCGGCCGCCAACACGTCGCAGCCCTACAAGAACAACTACGGCGTGCAGATGGGCCAGTGCACCTTCTGCGGCTTCTGCGAGTGGTTCGGCTGCGGCAACTAGTCGAAGTCGAGCCCGCAGTCGTGCGTCTTCCCGGTGCTGCTCGGCCGCGACAGCTTCGAGTTGCGCACCCAGTGCGAGGTCACGCGCGTCCTCCTCGCCCCGGACGGCAAGCGCGCCACGGGCGTGCTCTATACGGACATGGCCGGGCACGAGTACGAGCAGCCCGCGGACCTCGTGGTCCTGTGCGCGTACGCGACGCACAACGTGCACCTGCTGCTGGTCTCGGGCATCGGCAAGCCCTACGACCCGGTGAGCGGCACCGGCGTCGTCGGGCGCAACTATGCCTACCAGATCACCTCGTCGGTCGACATCTTCACCAAGGAGATCATGAACCCGTTCATGGGGGCGGGCTCGCTCGGCCAGGTCGTCGACGACTTCAACGGCGACAACTTCGACCACGGCCCCCACGGGTTCATCGGCGGCGCCTACATCGCGCTCTGGACCACGGGCGGGCGCCCGATCCTGCAGCACCACGTCCCGAAGGACGCGCCGAAGTGGGGCAGCGGCTTCAAGCGCGCGCTCGCGGAGAACTACCTGAAGAGCGCGAGCATCGCCACCCACGGCAGCGTCATGAGCTACCGCGGCTCGTACCTCGACCTCGACCCCACGTACCGCGACGTCTACGGCAACCCGCTCATGCGCATGACCTTCGACTTCCACGACAACGAGCACAAGATGTCGAAGTTCGTGACCGACCGGGCCGCCACGATCGCCAGGGCGATGGACCTGCGCGACATGCACGTGAAGCAGCGCAAGGGCCACTACTCGATCGTCCCCTACCAGACCACCCACAACACGGGCGGCGCGGTCATGGGCACGGATCCGGGCACGAGCGTCGTCAACCGCTACCTGCAGAGCTGGGACGTGCACAACCTCTTCGTGATGGGCGCCTGCCTCTTCCCGCAGAACGCCGGGTACAACCCGACCGGCACCGTGGGCGCGCTCGCCTTCTGGGGCGCCGAGGCGATCGTCAGGCAGTACCTGCGCAACCCCGGCCCCCTCATGAGCGCCTGAGCCCGCCGAAGGAACCGTCCATGCCCGCCTCCCGCTTCCTGCCCCTCGCCGCCGCGCTCGCCGCCGCCCTCGCCGCCTCGGCCGGCCCCGCCTGCGCCCGCGACTCGAACTTCGCCCTCGTCGAGCGCGGGCGCTACCTCACCTACGCCGGCGACTGCCAGGCCTGCCACACGGCCGACCACGGCGAACCCTTCGCCGGCGGGCGGGCGATTCCGACCCCCTTCGGCACGATCTACTCGACCAACATCACGCCCGACCCGGACACGGGCATCGGCAAGTGGAGCGCCGACGACTTCTGGAAGGCGATGCACGAGGGCATCGACCGCGACGGCAAGCACCTCTATCCCGCCTTCCCCTATCCCTGGTTCACCAAGCTCGACCGCAACGACGTGTTCGCGATCAAGGCGTACCTCGACACGCTCGAGCCCGTGCGCCAGGACACGAAGAAGCCGGAAATCCCCTGGCCCCTCAGCTGGCGCGAGTCCGTGGCCGGCTGGAACACGATCTTCTTCCACAAGGGCCACTTCCAGCCCGACCCGGGGAAATCGCGCGAGTGGAACCGCGGCGCGTACCTGGTGCAGGCCGCGGGGCACTGCGGAGCGTGCCACTCGCCGAAGAACATCCTCGGCGCCGTCAAGAAGGGCGAGCGCTTCGAGGGCGGCAAGGGCGAGGGCTGGTACGCCGACGACCTCACGGCCGACAAGTTCGAGGGCCTGGCCGGCTGGAGCGTGGCCGAGATCGCGAAGTACCTCGAGACCGGTGACAACGGCCGCTCCCGCGCCTACGGCCCGATGAAGGAGGTGATCGAGAACTCGACCAGCCACCTTCTCGAGAGCGACCTGCGCGACATCGCGATCTACCTGAAGGACCTGCCGGCCGGCCGCGGCCAGGGCAAGCGTTCCCCGACGACGGACCGCGACGTGCTCGCCCGCGGGCGCCTGCTCTACATCGACCAATGCTCGGGCTGCCACATGGAGAACGGCTCCGGCATCCCGGGCGTCTTCCCCGCGCTGAAGGGCGACACCGCGGTCCACGCCCACGACCCGACGTCGCTCGCCCGCCTGGTGATCGACGGGGCCACGGCGGCGAGCACGCCGCGCAACCGGAACCGCTTCGCGATGCCCGCGTTCGGCCCCAAGCTCTCCGACGCGGACATCGCCGACCTCCTCTCGTACGTGCGGGCGAGCTGGGGCAACCAGGCCGAGCCCGTGGAGGCCTCGAAGGTCGCGGACGTGCGCAAGAACGCGGACAAGGCCTCGTAGGGGACCTCCGCCAGGGCGCGCGGAACGGGGCTCCGGCCGTGGCGCGGGGCCCTTGCGCCGCGGGAGCAGGCCGGGCTCGCGCCGGTCAGCGCCTTCCCAGCGCCTCCCGCAGCGCCGCGACCTCCGCGCGCAGCGCCTCGAGCGCCGCCTGCGCGCCGTCCTCTTCCGTGTCCCGCCCGACGAAGAACGACGCGAGCGTCGCCGTCACGTATCCGAAGACGGAGAAGGCGTAGATGGCGAGCGCGAGGCACAGCGCCCGCCCCTCGGGCGAGCGCGGCCAGTACTCCGAGCCCATCGTCGTCATCAGCATCGCGGTCCACCAGAGCGACTCGGCGTAGCTCGCGAGCCCCGGCTGCCCCGCCGGCGCGCCCTCGAAGCCGTACATCCCGGCCGCGCCCGCGAAGACGACGACGAGGGTCGACACCATCACGTAGGCGAAGCCGCGCCGGCGCATCGTGCGCCCGAGCGCGTTCATGCCGCGATTGAGGGAGCTGATGAGACGCAGCAACCGCAGGCTTCGCGCGAGCCCCGCCGCGCGGCCCAGGCGGGCCAGGCGCAGGACCGCGGCCACCCGGTAGATCCGCAGCGCGGGCGCGGCGAGCGCCACGGCCTTGAGCCCGTTGTGGCGCAGGTAGGCGAGCTTGCGCGGCGCGATGACGAACCCCACCACGAACTCCACCGCGAACGCCGCCCAGATGAAGGAGCCCAGGATGCGCATGCCCGGCGTGAGGCCGCGCACGGCCTCCACGATGAAGAGCGCGAGCCACACGAACGCAAGGGCGATCATGGGCCGCTCCAGCTTGCGCATGAAAGTCTCGAGCAGGTCGCTGCGCGCCTGGCGCAGCGCTTCCCTCGCGGCGTCTTCCTCGGACATCGGCGGTCTCCTTTCCGGCGCCATGCCGGCAAGGTTCTCGATCGCCGAACGGGGTCCCGGGTTCCGCCGATGTCCTGCGCTTTGGCCTGGTGGCCGCTGCCCTACCCGCGTGCGAACCCCACCCGCGCAGGTGGGGTTGCTCAATCCTTGAACGGAAGGGGCAGGGGCTTGCCGTCGAGCCAGGCGAGGAGGTTGGCGACGACGCCCGGCCCGAAGTTCGCGAACACCGGCGCGTTCACGAACCCCAGGTGCGGCGAGAGGACCACGTCGTCGCGCCGCGCGAGGGGGGAATCGGCCGGCAGCGGCTCGTCGTCGTACACGTCGAGGGCGGCCATGGCCGGGCGCCCCGCGTCGAGCGCGGCGGGCAGGGCCGCCATGTCGATCAGCGCCGAGCGCGCGGTGTTCACGAGGATCGCGTCCTCGCGCATCGTGGCGAGCCGACTGGCGTCGAGGAGCCTGCGCGTCTCGGCCGACGGCACGAGGTGCAGGCTCACGACCTTCGAGGTGGCGAGCAGCTCCTCGAGCGCCACCGCCTTCGCCCCGCCCTCGGCCGCCCGCGCCTCGGTCATGTGCGGGCTCCACGTGACGACCTCCATGCCGAAGGCGCGCCCCACCTGCCCCACCCGCGAGCCGATGCTGCCGAAGCCGATGAGGCCCAGGCGCTCGCCGGAGAGCACGGCGGGCAGCGCGCCGCCGTCGCGCCAGCGCCCGTCGCGCACGAGCTTCAGGTATGCCTCGAGCCGCTTGGCCGCCGCGAGGATGAGCGCCCAGGCGATCTCGGTCGTGCTCGCCTTCGAATCCCCCATCTTCGTGTGGCCGACGGGGATGCCGCGGGCCTTCATCGCCGCGGCGTCGAACTGGGTATTGCGCGCGCCGGTGAAGAGGAAGAGCTTGAGCTTCGGCAGCTTCTCGACGAGGTCCGCCTTGAAGGGCGTGCGGTCGCGCACCACGACCACGGCGTCCGCATCGCGCACCGCCGCCAGGAGCTTCTCGCCGCGCAGGCGCCCGGTGTGCACCTCGACCTCGGCGCGCGCCGCGACCGGCGACCAGTCGGCGGTGCGGCGCAGCGAGTCCTCGTAGTCGTCGAGGACGACGATCCTCGGCCTGGCGCTCATGCCCTCGCCTCCCGGATGACGGCCGAGACGTCCCGCGCCTCGCCCAGTTGCCAGCACGCGGCGATCAGCGCCGCCGCCTTGTCCTTGCCGATCACGGGCTCGGCGAGCCCGCGGAACTTGGCCTCGAGGTCCGCGTCGCTCATGGGCCGCTCGAGCGAGCCGATGGCGTGCTCGACGAAGACGTGCTCGGTCCTCCCACCCTTCAGGTGCACCGTCACGTCGGCGGCCGCCTCGGCGATCTTGCCGCCGGGTGTGGCGTTCACCTTCCGGCGCAGGGCCACCATGTCGTCGCGCCGGGTGATCGCGTCGGTGTACTCGCCCTCGCCCGCCCGCCCGAACACGAGTCCCAGGGCGAAGCCGTTGTACACGCTGAACTTGCCCTGCAGGCCATCCTGCGGCTCCTTCTTGCCCGTGAGCTCGAGCACCAGCGGGTGCACCCTGAGCTCCACGCGCTCGACCTCCTCGGGCTTCACGCCGCGAGATCGCAGCTGGATCGCCGCGTCGATGGTCGGGTGGATCACGATCCCGCACGCGAAGGGCTTGTAGGTGTTGCGCGAGATCTCGAATCGCTCGCCGAGCCCCTCGGTGATCTCGCGCCAGTCGCACTTGGTCGAGACCACCTGCGCGTACCCGCGCGGCGCCTCGATCGCCTTCGGGCTCGCGGTGAAGCCGTTCTTCGCGAGCAGCGCCGAGGTGAGGCCCGCGCGCGCCGCCCCGCCCGGATGGAACGGCTTGGTGTGGGTGCCGAACTGCTCGCGCATGCCGATGGGCTGCGAAGCCGCGATGCCGAGCGCCCAGGCGGTGCGCGCGGCATCCAGGCCCAGGAGGCGCGCGCAGGCGGCCGCGGCCCCCAGCGTGCCCGTCGAGCCGGTGATGTGCCAGCCGCGGTCGTAGTGCTCGGGATACATCATGTTGCCGATGCGGCACTCGACGTCCACCCCCAGCACGAGGGCGTCGATCAGCTCGCGCCCGGTGGCGCCCGTGACCTCCGCGAGGGCCAGCAGCGCGGAGGCCACCGGGCCGGCGGGATGGATCACGGTCCTGAGGTGCGTGTCGTCGAAGTCGAAGGTGTGCGAGGCGATCCCGTTCACGAGCGCGGCACTGGCCATGTCCACGCGCTCGCAGCGCCCGAGGATCGCCGCCTGCGGCGCGGGCTCGAGCATGCGCACCGCGGCGAGGGCCGCCTCGGCCGCGGCATGGCGCGACGCCCCCACGGCGCATCCCGCCCAGTTGAGGAAGGTGCGGTGGGCCTCGTGGTCCACGGCGTCGCTCCAGCCTCGCGACGGGTGCTCCGCGACGAAGCACGCCAGGATCTGCGTGACGGGCGGGGCGTCGGCGTCCGCCGCGATGGTCGTGTTCGGGGTCATGGGGCGGCATTATAAGGTGGGGGGCGTGGCCGCCCGCGTATAATTTCGGGATCGCCGCAACCCGCTCCGGAGGACCTCCCATGGCCGCCACCTCGCAAGCCGTCTCCCGTCCCGCCAACACGACCGGCACCCCCACGGTCAAGCTCTTCGTGAACGGCCAGTTCGTCGAATCCCGCGCGCGGGAGTGGCGCGACGTCGTGAACCCGGCGACCCAGGAGGTCCTCGCCCGCGTGCCGATGTGCGGCGCCGACGAGGTGGACGCGGCGGTGAAGGCGGCCGCCGAGGCGTTCAGGACCTGGCGCAACGTCCCGATCCCGCAGCGCGCGCGGATCATGCTCAAGCTGCAGGAGTACATCCGGCGCGACATGAAGAAGCTCGCCGCGATCCTCACCGCCGAGCAGGGCAAGACCCTTCCCGATGCCGAGGGGGACGTGTTCCGCGGCCTCGAGGTCGTCGAGCACGCGTGCGGCATCGCCACCCTGCTGCAGGGCGACATGTCGGAGAACGTCGCCAACGGCGTCGACACCTACTACCTGCGCCAGCCCATCGGCGTGTGCGCCGGCATCACCCCGTTCAACTTTCCGGCGATGATCCCGCTGTGGATGTTCCCCATGGCGATCGCGTGCGGGAACACCTTCGTGCTCAAGCCCTCGGAGCAGGACCCGATGACCCCGATGGCGCTCGCCGAGCTCGCCGCCGAGGCGGGCGTTCCCCCGGGCGTGCTCAACATCGTGCACGGCGGCAAGGAGGCCGTGGACGCGATCTGCACGCACCCGACGGTGCAGGCGGTCTCGTTCGTCGGCTCCTGCGCGGTCGGCGAGCACGTCTACCGGCTCGCGAGCGAGCACGGCAAGCGCGCGCAATGCATGATGGGCGCCAAGAACCACGCGGTCGTGATGCCCGACGCGAACAAGGAGCAGACGCTCAACGCCCTCGTCGGCGCGGGCTTCGGCGCCGCCGGCCAGCGCTGCATGGCGATCAGCGTGGCGGTGCTGGTGGGCGAGGCGTCGCAGTGGGTGCCCGACATCGTCGCCAAGGCGAAGACGCTCAAGCTCGACGCCGGCGCCGAGCCGGGCGCGGACCTGGGGCCCCTCATCTCGAAGCAGGCGCGTGCCCGCGTCGAGGGCCTCATCGACAAGGGCGTGCGCGAGGGCGCGAAGCTCGAGCTCGACGGCCGGGGCGCGAAGGTGCCCGGCTACGAGCAGGGCAACTTCATTGGCCCGACCATCTTCTCGGGGGTGAAGCCGGGGCACGAGATCTACCGGACCGAGATCTTCGGCCCGGTGCTGTGCCTCACGGGCGCCGCGTCGCTGGACGAGGCGATCGCCCTCGTGAACGCCAACCCCTACGGCAACGGCACCGGCATCTTCACGCAGTCGGGGGCGGCGGCGCGCAAGTTCCAGAACGAGATCGACGTGGGCCAGGTGGGCATCAACGTCCCGATCCCCGTGCCGGTGCCGGCGTTCAGCTTCACCGGCTCGCGCGGCTCGAAGCTGGGCGATCTCGGCCCGTACGGCAAGCAGGTGGTGCAGTTCTACACGCAGGCGAAGACGGTCACCGCGCGCTGGTTCGACGACGCGGCCGTGTCCACCGGCATCCACACGACGATCTCCCTCAAATGAAGATCGGCTTCGTGGGACTCGGCAACATGGGCGCACCCATGTGCCGCAACCTGCTCAAGCACGGGCACACGCTCAAGGTGTACGACGTCGTGCCGGAGCTCGTGCGCAAGCTCGCGCAGCAGGGCGTCGAGGCGGGCGCGTCCGCCGCCGATTGCGCGAAGGGCGTGGACCTCCTCGTGACGATGCTGCCCTCCTCGCCCCACGTGCGCACCGTCTACCAGGGCGCCGACGGCGTGCTCGCCTCGGTGGCTCCCGGGATGCTCCTCGTCGACTGCTCCACGATCGACCCGCTCACCGCCCGCGAGGTCGCCATGGACGCCAAGGCGAAGGGCTGCCGCATGGTGGACGCGCCCGTGTCGGGCGGCGTGGGCGGCGCGGAGGCGGCCACGCTCACCTTCATGGTGGGCGGCGAGGCCGCGGACTTCGAGGCGGCCCGCCCCGTCCTGCAGTGCATGGGCAAGAACATCGTGCACTGCGGCGGCGCGGGCAACGGGCAGGTGGCCAAGATCTGCAACAACATGATGCTCGCCATCGAGATGATCGCCACCTCCGAGGGCATGACGCTCGCGGCGAAGCTCGGCATGGACCCGAAGGTGTTCGCCTCCATCGTCAACACGTCGAGCGGGCGCTGCTGGAGCTCCGACACCTACAACCCCTACCCGGGCGTGCTCGACAGCGCCCCGGCCTCGCGCGGCTACAGCGGCGGCTTCGGCTCGGACCTGATGCTCAAGGACCTGACCCTCGTCACCGAGGCGGCGAAGTCGGCGCGCCAGCCCGTGCTCCTCGGCGCGCTCGCCCAGCAGATCTACCAGAAGCACTCGGTCGACGGGCACGGCGGCAAGGACTTCTCGAGCGTGATCCTGCAGTACCGCAAGGACTGAGAGCCGTGATCCGCCACCGCATCGACGGCCACACCGCCTTCGTCACCCTCGACAACCCGCCGGCGAACACGTGGACCCCCGAGGGGCTCGGCGAGCTCGCGTCCCTCGTGCGCGCGCTCGACGCCGACCGCTCGGTGTACGCGGCGGTCGTCACCGGCGCGGGAGAGAAGTTCTTCTGCGCCGGCGCCGACCTCAAGAGCTTCCAGTCGGACAAGGTCCTCGCCCGCCACTTCATCGCGCGCTTCGGCGCCGCCTTCGAGGCGCTCATGAACGCGCGCTTCGTGACGATCGCCGCGATCAACGGCTACGCGATGGGCGGCGGGCTCGAGTGCACGCTCGCCTGCGACATCCGGATCGCCGAAACGCACGCGCAGATGGCGCTGCCGGAGCCCGCCGTGGGGCTGCTGCCCGCCGGCTGCGGCACGCAGATGCTGCCCCGGCTCGTGGGCGAGGGCTGGGCCAAGCGCATCATCCTCACCAACGAGCGCGTGGACGCGGCCACGGCGCTGCGAATCGGGCTCGTGCAGGACGTGGTGGACAAGGGCCAGGCGCTCGCCGCGGCCACCGCGCTCGCCGGGCGCGTGGCCACCCTCTCCCCGCGCGCCGTCGAGTACTGCAAGGCGCTGATCCACAACGCCCGCGAGGCCGTCCCGTCGCACGCCGGCCTCGCCATGGAGCGCGAGCGCTTCATGGACCTCTTCGACCACGCCGACCAGGCCGAAGGCGTGGCCGCCTTCCTGGACAAACGCAAGCCGGCATGGAAGAACGACTGACCGCGGCCGGCGGGGAGATCCTCGCCCGGATCCGCGGCTCGGTGGCGACGGTGACGCTCAACCGCCCGGGCGCCCTCAACGCGCTCTCGGACGGCATGCTGCGCGGGCTCGCCGAATGGCTCGACCGCTGGGAGCACGACCCGCGCGTTCGCATTGTCGTGCTCGAGGGCGCGGGGCCGAAGGCGTTCTGCGCCGGCGGCGACGTGCGCGCGCTGCACGCGAGCTTCCGCGACGGCGGCGAGGCCCACCGCGACTACTTCGTGGTCGAGTACGCCCTCGACTACCGCATCCACACCTACCCGAAGGCGATCGTCGCCATGATCGACGGCATCGTGATGGGCGGCGGCATGGGGCTCGCCCAGGGCGCGAGCCTGCGCGTCGTGGGCCCGCGCACGAGGATGGCGATGCCCGAGACGGCCATCGGCCTCGCCCCCGACGTGGGCGGCAGCTACTTCCTCTCGCGCGTGCCCGGATGCCTCGGCACCTACCTCGCCCTCGTCGGCCCCACGATCGGGGCCGCCGACGCGATCTACTGCGGCCTGGCGGACACCTACGTGGGCGCGCAGCCGCCGGGGGAGCCGGAGCTCGAGCGCCTGCGCCCCGCCATCGACCGGCACTTCGCCCACGACAGCGTGCCGGCGATCCTCGGCTCGCTCGAGGAGGAGGCGCGCCCGGAGTTCGCGGCCTGGGCGATCGGCGCCCGCGAGGCGCTCGCGAAGCGCTCGCCCACGATGCTCGCGGTGACCCTCGAGCAGCAGCGGCGCGGCCGCTCGCTCTCGCTCGCCGAATGCCTGCGCATGGAGCTGGGGCTCGTCTACGCCGCCTTCGAGCAGGGCGACTTCCTCGAGGGCATCCGCGCGCTGATCATCGACAAGGACATGCGCCCCAGGTGGCGCCCGGGGCGCCTCGCCGAGGTGAAGCGCTCCGAGGTGGAGCGGTTCTTCGCGCCGCGCTGGGCGCCGGCGCAGCATCCCCTCGCATTCCTCACGTCATGAAGAAAAGGCAAAGGCCATGAAGCTCGCGACGTTCTCCCCCCTGCCCTCCGGCGACCCCCGCCCCGGCCTGGTGGTCGACGACAAGCGCATCGTCGACATCCCGGCCGCCCTCGGCGCCGACGAGGACACCGCCACGATGCTCGGGATCATCCGCGGCGGCGACACGGTGCTCGCGCGCCTGCGCGAGCTCGCGGCCCGGCCCGCGGTGGGCGCGATCCCGCTCGCGGACGTGAAGCTGCACGCGCCCATCCCGCGGCCCGCGAAGAACGTCTTCTGCGTGGGCTGGAACTACCTCGAGCACTTCGAGGAGGGCGCCAAGAAGCTGCAGGACAGCCGCGAGCTTCCGCAGTGGCCCGTCTTCTTCAGCAAGGCGCCGACCGCCGTGAACGGGCCCTACGACCCGGTGCCCTTCGACGCGCGGATCTCGACCTCCCTCGACTGGGAAGTGGAGCTGGGGGTCGTGATCGGCCGGGGCGGCAAGGACATCGCCGAGGACGACGCCATGCGCCACGTCTTCGGCTACACCGTCATCAACGACGTGTCGTGGCGCGACCTGCAGCGCCGGCACGGCGGGCAGTGGCACAAGGGCAAGAGCCTCGACGGCACCTGTCCGATGGGCCCTTGGATCGTGACCGCCGACGCCCTCGACCCGAACGGCCTGCGCGTGACCTGCCGGGTGAACGGCGTCACCAAGCAGGACTCGAACACGAGGTTCCTCTACTTCAAGCTGCCGCGGCTCATCCGCGACCTGTCGATGGGGCAGACGCTCGAGCCGGGCGACATCATCTCGACCGGCACGCCCGAGGGCGTGGGCTTCGCGCGCAACCCGCCGGAATTCATGAAGCCCGGCGACCTGCTCGAGACCGAGATCGAGGGCATCGGCACGCTGCGCAATCCCATCGGGGCCTAGCGGCCGCGCGGACATGGTGGGCCGGCCCCCGCCCGGCTAGAATGCGACCAGGGAGGAACGTCAGGCATGGTCAGCAAGGTCCGGCCGGGCGCGAGCGTGCTCGCGCGCATGGGCATGTACCACCAGCTCTCGCGCGTCTCGCCGTTGCGCGAGAGCTACGCGGGCAAGTTCTTCCTCGCCACGTTCGTGGGGATGCTCGTCCCCCTCGCGGTCTTCATCCTCTACCTGCTGATCGCCCGCGCGGACCTTCGCGCGATGTACCCGGTGCTCGCCGCCCTCGTGCTCGCCACGTTCGCCGGCTTCCTCGGCACCCTCTGGATGCTGCGCGAGCTGCTGGCGCCGGTGGACCTCACCGTCGAGGCGCTGCGCGAATACATCGACCGGCGGCGCCTGCCGGACCTGCCGATCGACTTCGTGGACCGGGCCGGGCGCCTGATGGAGGGCACGCAGTACACGATCCTCCAGCTCGACGAGACCATCCGGCGGCTCGAGCGGGTCTCCGACACCGACGAGCTCACCGGCGTGTACAACCGCCGCGCGGGCGAGAAGCGCCTCGGGGAGGAAGTGGCCCGGGCCGAGCGCGACCTGAGCAGCTTCCAGCTCGCCTGCTTCGACATCCGCGGCCTCGGGGACACCAACGAGCGCTTCGGCCACAGCGCGGGCGACGCGTGCATCTCCCACGTGGCCGCCCTCCTGCAGCTGAACACCCGCCGCGGCGACTGGGTGGCGCGCTGGGGCGGCAACGCGTTCATGGTCGGCCTGCACCGCAACCGCGCGCTGAAGGCGGTGGTCGAGCGCCTGGCGCAGGCGGTGGAGGCCGGCCCCTGCGAGATCTCTGCCGGCGTGGAGCTGCGGCTGCGGACGGCCTGCGGGGTGGCCGACTACCGCTTCGGCAGCGGCGCCCAGGGCGCGGTCGCCGACGTGGAAGCGGCGCTGTACGCCGCGAAGGAGCTCGCGCGCCACGACGGGCTCTCGCACGTGTGCTACCGTGCCGAGCTCGACCTCTCCGAGCCGCGCAGGCGGGACGAGTCGGCGCGGGCCGCGCCCTAGGGAAAGCCCGAAAGCGCTTGTCCGGCTCCCGCCCCGCATCGCGGTACGCGCGCCTCGCCTGGGCGGCCACGCTCCTCGCGCTGGCCGCCCTCCTCGTCCACGGCGCCGTGCGCGACTTCCCCAACCGGCCGGGCATGGACCTCTACCATCCCTGGGGCATCGCCTACGAGAAGCGCACCGACCCCGGCATCGGCAGCCCCTACGTCCATCCGGAACGCTTCGGCGAGCGCCTGTACCGGGTCACCCGCGCGGCGCGGGCGTCGAGCCCGAAGCTGTGGATCGTGGGCGAGCTGTGGAAGACGCGCTCGGCCGCCATGTTCGAGCCGACCGCCACGCCCTTCTACTACGCGCTGCTCGGCCTGCTCCCCGCCGACTACGACCGCGCGCACGCGGTGCTCGTGTGGCTGCAGTACCTGGCGGCCCTCGGCGGCGTGGTACTCCTCGCGCGCCTCGGCGGCTTCGCCCGGCTGCCCGCCTGGTGCATCGCCGCCGCCGTCGGCCTCGGCTACACCGGCTTCGGCCAGGACGTGTACACGGGCAACGTGAACGCGCTGCAGTTCGCCGCCTTCGCGGGGCTCATCGCCGGCGTCCAGGGCGGCGGCCTGCGGCGCCATCGGCTGCTCGACCTGCTGTACCTGCCCGCACTGGCACTCCTGCTCGCCTTCAAGCCCAACACGATCTGGATCGCGGCGGCCCTCGCGGTGCACTACGCGCTCGCGCGCGGCCCGCGAGCCTTCGCGCTCGGCGCCGCCCTCGCGGTGGTCGCGGCCGCGCTCGCGCTGGCCGCCGGCGCCATGTACCTCGGCCCCCAGGCGTGGGGGCAGTGGCTGCGCTACGCGGGCGGCGGCATCTTCTACTCCGTCGACCAGGGCAACCAGTCGCTGCCGATGCTCCTGTCGGAGAAGGGCGGGGCGTACGGCCCCGTGGCGTACGTCGCGCTGGTCGCGGCGGCCATCGGCCTCGCGTTCCTGGTGGCCGTCTCCCGTGCCGGCAAGCGCGGCGACCTCGCCGCGCCCGCCGCCCTCGCCCTCGCGCGCGATGCCTGGTTCGCGGCGAGCGTCGGCGTGCTGCTCTTCTGCGCCGCCACCCCGATCTTCTGGCCGCACTACTACATGCTCGCGCTGATCCCGACGCTCTACTTCGTGCGCGGCGACCGCCGTCCGGATGCCCGCACCGCGCTCGCGCTCGCGAGCTTCGCCGTGCTCTCGGTGCCCGTCGTGCTGCTGCTCAACGCCGCGCACCTGGCCGGGATCGCCTACTCGCTGCTCTTCTTCGCGTGGGTGCCGCTGCTGGCCGCCGCCGTCCTGCACGCCGTGCGCGTGCGCCGCGCGCTCGAGCCGGCGCCCGGCGCCGTCTAGGCGCTCGCGAGCGCGAGCACGCCCAGGGCCGCGAAGGCCGCCGCGGTCACGAGCCGCACGGCCTTCAGCGGCAGGCGCCGCGAGATCGCCCCACCGAAGAACACCACGGGCACGTTCGCGAGGAGCATGCCGAGCGTGGTGCCGGCCACGACGGCGGCGAGCGAGTCGAAGCGCGCGGCGAGCATGACCGTGGCCACCTGCGTCTTGTCCCCCATCTCGGCGAGGAAGAACAGCACCGCCGTGGTCCAGAACACGCCGCCATGGGTGCGGGCCTGCGCCTCGGCCGGGTCGAGCTTGTCGGGCACCAGCACCCAGGCCGCCATGGCGAGGAACGACACGCCCACCAGCCGGCGCATCCAGGCCTCGCCGATGGCGTGGGTCGCCCACGCGCCGATCGCGCCGGCGGCGGCGTGGTTGAGAAGGGTCGCGACGAGGATCCCGGCCACGATGGGCCAGGGCCGGCGGAAGCGGGCGGCCAGGACGAGCGAGAGCAGCTGCGTCTTGTCGCCGATCTCGGCGAGGGCGACCAGCCCGATGGACACGAGCAATGCTTCCACGAGGGTGAGTGCTCCGGGGCCGGAAGGACCGAATGACGGGTGCCCGCCGGCCTGCACCGGGCGCCACGTCACTGGTCTCGCCGGACCCCTTGCCGCCTGCGCCATGGCCCGAAGGCCAAGTGTGTTGACGCGAGGCACCGCCCGGCATGGCGCCGGCGGCCGGCTACTCCCCAACAACAGACTTCATTGTAGCAGCGAACGCTCGATCGGCCCGGGCTCGCGCCCTCCGCGACCCTGCGACGACAGCCGCGGCCTCTAGAGCAGCGCGTCCTCGACCGCGAGGACGCTGTCGGCGCCACGCATCGCGGCCGCGCAGAGCGACATGGCGTGCGGAAGGATGTGGTCGCCGTAGAAGCGCGCGGTAAGGAGCTTGCCCCGCAGGAACGCGCGCTCGCCGTCCCCTGCCGCGAGGTCGTGCGCGGCGATCCGCGCCGAGCGCAGCATCATCCAGCCGCCGAACGTGATGCCCGCGAGCTTGAGGTAGTACACGGAGCCCGCCGCGACGGCCGCGGGGTTCGCGGCATAGGTCTCGACGATCCACTGCGTGGCTTCGTTCATCGACGCCACGGCGGAGGCGAATCGATCCGCGAGCGCCTTCACGTGCACGTTCTTGTCGCCGTCGTGCCCGCGGGCGGTCTCGACGAGCTGCTCCATCTGCGCGATGAGCTCGAAGGCGGTGCGGCCCTGCTCGCGCCCCACCTTGCGGCCCACGAGGTCGTTCGCCTGGATGCCCGTGGTGCCTTCGTAGATCGTGGTGATGCGCGCGTCGCGAAGGTGCTGCGCGGCGCCGGTCTCCTCGATGAAGCCCATGCCGCCGTGGACCTGGATGCCGAGCGAGGCGACCTCGATGCCCGTCTCGGTGGACCAGCCCTTCACCACGGGAATCAGCAGATCGACCACGGCCTGGCAACGCTGCCGCTCCTTGCCGTCCGGGTGGTGGCGCGCGCGGTCCAGCACCGCGGAAGTCCAGTACGCGAGCGCGCGCATCGCCTCCGTGAGCGACTTCATCGTGAGGAGCATCCGCTTCACGTCCGGGTGCTGCACGATGGGCGAAGTCCTCGCGGCCCCCTGCACGCCGATGGGACGGCCCTGCAGTCGCTCGCGCGACCAGCCGAGGGCCCGCTGGTAGGCGCGTTCCGCGATCGCGACACCCTCGAGCCCGACCGAAAGCCGCGCCGCGTTCATCATGATGAACATGTACTCGAGCCCGCGGTTCGCCTCGCCCACGAGGTAGCCCACGGCCCCTTCGCGCTCGCCGTAGATCATGACCGCCGTGGGGCTCGCGTGGATGCCCAGCTTGTGCTCGATGGAGGCGCACTTCACGTCGTTCCTCGCCCCGAGCGTGCCGTCGGGGTTCACGCAGCACCTTCGGCACAACGAAGAGGGAGATGCCCTTCACGCCCTCGGGCGCGCCGTCGATGCGCGCGAGCACGAGGTGCACGATGTTCTCCGTATAGTCGTGCTCGCCGTAGGTGATGAAGATCTTCTGGCCGCGCAGGCGGTAGCTCCCGTCGGGCTGCGGCGTGGCCTTCGTGCGCACGAGCGACAGGTCGCTCCCCGCCTGGGGCTCCGTGAGGTTCATGGTGCCGGTCCACTCGCCCGCGACCATCTTCGGCAGGAAGCGCTGCTGCAGCTCGGGAGAGCCCACGACGTGCAGGGCCTCGATGGCGCCCTGGGTGAGCATCGGGCAGAGCTTGAAGGCGAGGTTGGCCGAGCCCCACATCTCCTCGACGGGGGTGGCCACGAGATGCGGCAGCCCCTGCCCGCCGAACTCGGGCGGGGCCATGATGTTGCCCCACCCCGCCTTCACGTATTCCCGGTAGGCCTCGCGGAAGCCCGGCGGCATCGTCACCCGGCCGTCGGCGAAGCGCGCGCCGGCGCGGTCGCCCTGCTGGTTGAGCGGCGAGAGCAGCTCGCCCGAGACCTTGGCGGCCTCCTCGAGGATCGCGCCCACCACGTCCGCGGTGACCTCCTCCCAACCCGGCAGGGTATTGACCTGGTCGAGGCCCACCACCTGCTCCAGCACGAACCGCATGTCCTTCAGCGGCGCGACATACTCAGCCACGGCATCCTCCCCGAGGGATGGGGTTGGGAAATGGGGTCAGGTACATTTTCGGACCTGTCCCCTTTTCCAGTCCGGTCACAATTTCTCGGTGAGCTCGGGCACGAGCTGGAAGAGGTCGCCGACGAGCCCGTAATCGGCCACCTGGAAGATCGGCGCCTCGGGGTCCTTGTTGATCGCGACGATCACCTTGCTGTCCTTCATGCCGGCGAGGTGCTGGATCGCCCCGGAGATGCCCACGGCGACGTAGAGCTCGGGGGCCACGATCTTGCCCGTCTGGCCCACCTGGTAGTCGTTGGGCACGTAGCCCGCGTCCACGGCCGCGCGCGAGGCGCCGATCGCCGCCCCCAGCTTGTCGGCGAGCGCCTCGATCAGGCGGAAGTTGTCCGCGCTTCCGAGGCCCCGGCCGCCCGAGACCACCCGGCGCGCGCCCGCGAGCTCCGGCCGGGCCGATTTCGTGAGCTCCTGGGAGAGCACCTTCGACTGCTGCCGGTCGGGACCCGCGGGGCACGCCTCGATCGGCGCGGAGCCGGTCGGCGGGGCCGCATCGAAGCCGGTCGCCCGCACGGTCACTGCCTTCACGGCGTCGGCCGACTGCACGGTCGCGAACGCGTTGCCCGCGTAGATCGGGCGCACGAATGTGTCCGCCGACTGGACCGCGGAGATCTCGGAGACCTGGGCCACGTCTAGCAGCGCCGCCACGCGCGGCATCATCGACTTGCCGAACGCCGAGGCGCTCGCGACGACGTGGGAGTATCCCTTCGCGAGCGGGACGACGAGCGCGGCGTAGTTCTCCGGCGAGCCCGAGTCGTAATGGGCCGCGTCCACGTGCAGTACCTTCGCCACGCCCGCGAGCTTCGCGGCCGCCTGCGCCGCCCCGCGCGCATTCGAGCCGGCGACGAGGACGTGCACCTCGCCGCCCATCTGCGCCGCGGCCGTCACCGCGTTGGCCGTGCCCCCCTTCAGGTCCTGGCCGTCGTGCTCGGCGATCACCAGGGCCGTCATGGCACCACCTTCGCTTCGTTCTTCAACTTGTCGACGAGCTCCGCGGCGTCCTTCACCATCACGCCCGCCTTGCGCTGCCCGGGCTCTGCGACCTGCACGGTCTTCAGGCGCGGCGCCGGGTCCACGCCGAGGTCCGCCGGCTTCACGGCCTCGAGCGGCTTCTTCTTCGCCTTCATGATGTTGGGCAGCGTGGCATAGCGCGGCGTGTTGAGGCGCAGGTCCGTCGTGATCACCGCCGGCAGCTTCATCTCGACCATCTCGAGGCCGCCGTCGATCTCGCGGGTGACGCGCAGCGCCCCGCCCTCGATCTCGACCTTGCTCGCGAACGTGGCCTGCGGCCAGTCGAGGAGTGCGGCGAGCATCTGGCCCACCTGGTTCGCGTCGTCGTCGATCGCCTGCTTGCCGAGAATCGCCATCCCGGCGCCCTCCTTCTCGACAACGGCCTTCAGGAGCTTCGCCACGGCGAGCGGCTGCAGCTCCGCATCCGTCTCGACGAGGATCGCGCGGTCCGCTCCCATCGCGAGCGCGGTGCGCAGCGTCTCCTGGCACGCGGCCGTGCCGACCGAGACCACCACCACCTCGGCGGCCTTGCCGGCCTCCTTGATCCTGAGCGCCTCCTCGACGGCGATCTCGTCGAAGGGATTCATGGACATCTTCACGTTGGCGAGCTCGACGCCGCTGCGGTCGGACTTCACGCGCACCTTCACGTTGAAGTCGACCACGCGCTTCACGGGAACGAGGATCTTCATGGGAAATCGTGCGGATTCAAACGAGTGTTTGAATTATAGACGCTCCGTACGGCGCTGTCTCGCGAGCGTCCACGCGCGGGCACCTCGGGAATACCATGGACCTGCCCCCACACGCCGGAGAACAACATGACCCCCACGCCCCTGCTCCACCTCGCCGCGACGATCACCTCGGCCCTGCTCCTCGCCGCCTGTGCGGGCTTTCCCGGCGGCAACTCGCCGCCACGCGACGACGCCCTCTTCGACCACCTGCGGACCGGGATGACCACGGACGAGGTCTCGCGCCTGCTCGGCCGCCCCGACGCCGCAACGAACTTCCGGAACGTGCAGCAGGTGGCCTGGGACTACACGTACTTCGACAACTTCGGCTACTACTCCATGTACTCCGTGCTCTTCGGGCCCGACGGGCGCGTGGTCGGCCACGTGCACCAGCGCCTGAACGACGGCGGCGACCACGCGAGCTAGGACGGCTTCATAGCGAGCGGGCCCGCTCGCGCAGCACGAACTTCTGGATCTTGCCCGTCGAGGTCTTCGGCAGCTCGCCGAACACCACCGTGCGCGGCACCTTGAAGTGCGCGAGGTGCTCGCGGCACCACGCGACGATGTCCTCCTGCGTCAACGGCGCCGCGCCGGGCTTCGGCACGACGAAGGCGCACGGGCTCTCGCCCCACTTCGCGTCGGGGCGCGCGACCACCGCCGCCTCCATCACCGACGGGTGCCGGTAGAGGCACTCCTCCACCTCGAGCGACGAGATGTTCTCGCCGCCCGAGATGATGATGTCCTTCGAGCGGTCCTTCACCTCGATGTAGCCGTCGGGATGCCACACCGCGAGGTCGCCCGTGTGGTACCAGCCCTCGCGGAACGCCGCCTCGGTCGCGCGCGCATTCTTGAGATAGCCCTTCATGATCGTGTTGCCGCGCAGCATCACCTCGCCGATCGTGGCCCCGTCGCGCGGCACCGGGCGGTGAGTCGCGGGATCGGCGACCTGCAGGCCCTCGAGCGTGGGATAGCGCACGCCCTGGCGCGCCATCCGGCGCGAGCGCTCGCCCAGGTCCAGGCCGTCCCAGTCCTCCTGCCACTCGCAGAGCGTCGCCGGACCGTAGCTCTCGGTGAGGCCGTAGAGGTGGGTCACGCGAAAGCCCATCGACTCCATCGCCTCGATGACCGCCGAGGGCGGAGCCGCCCCGCCCGTGGCCACCTCGACCACATGGTCGAAGCGGCGCTTCACGGCGTCTGGCGCGTGCACGAGCATGTTGAGCACGATGGGGGCGCCGCAGAGGTGCGTCACGCGGTGCGCGGCGATCGCGGGGAAGACCAGCGCCGGGTCCACCTTGCGCAGGCACACATGGGTGGCGCCCACGGCGGTGACGGCCCACGTGTACGTCCAGCCGTTGCAGTGGAACATCGGCAGCGTCCAGAGGTACACCGAGCGCGGCCCCAGGCCGAAGGCGAGCGCGTTGCCCAGCGCGTTGAGGTACGCGCCGCGATGGTGGTAGACGACGCCCTTCGGGTCGCCGGTCGTCCCCGACGTGTAGAGGAGCGCGCACGAGTCCCATTCGTCCGCGGGCCCGGGCATCTCGAAGCCGGCATCGCCCGTCGCGATGAATTCCTCGTAGGTCGCGCTCCCCAGCCGCTTGCCGCCCGCCGCGAGGGGGTCGTCGATGTCGATCACGAGGATCTCGCGCTTCACGCGCCCGAGCGCCTGCTCCACCACCGGCGAGAACTCGCGGTCCGTCACCAGCACCTTCGCCTCGCCGTGCTCGAGGCAGAAGGCGATGGTCGCCGCGTCGAGGCGGTAGTTGAGCGCGTTGAGCACCGCGCCCAGCCCCGGCACGGCGTAGTGCGCCTCGAGGAGCGCCGGGACGTTGGGCGCCATGAAGGCGACCGTGTCGCCGCGCCCGACGCCGTGGCGCGCGAGCGCGGAGGCGAGCCGCCGGCAGCGCTCGGCGAACTGCGCATAGGAGAAGACGCGCTGGCCGTGGACCACCGCCGGCTTCGCGGGATGGACGTCTGCCGAGCGGCGCAGGAAATCGAGCGGTGTCAGCGGCGCGTAATTGGCGGCGTTGCGTTCCATCTCTGCGTGGATGACTTTCATCACTTTGACCGGTGCGCCGTCGGCGCGCTTTGGCGATGGTAGCAAGGGCCGGCGATCCAGCGTAGCGAGAGAGCCGCGGCTTCCCTATTTATGTTGACCTGTCAGCTTTTTTCGTGGCACCATGAGGCGATGAAAACGCGCCGGGGACGTCCCCGCACTTCACCGCTGGACCGGGCCGAGCAGCTGCGGCGGGCGAAGCGCGCCCAGCGCGATCGCCAAAGGGCGGCCGGCCTCGTCGGCGTCGAGCTGCGCGTTCCGGCGCCGCTCGCGAAGCGCCTTCGCGCGGCCGCCGCCTCCCCCACCTTCACCCGGGACATCGATCGCCTTCTCGACGAGCTGGTGGTGGACATCGAGCGGTGGCCGCGATTGCGCGAGCTCGCCTGGAATCGCAAGGACCGCTGGATCCCGGCGCCCGAAGCGCTCTCGATATACGAGCGCAACTGGCGCTTCGTCGAGGGCCAACCGCTCGGCGAGGACGAAGCCACCCTCATCGGGCGGTTGAAAGCGCGCCATGGATCGGGCGTCCTCAATGCCTAGGGAACCTTTCAGGCGGGCGGGGCACCGCGAAGTCGTGGCCGTCCTTGCGGCGCTGGACGCGACCTTCCTGCGCGATGCGCAGTGCTACTTCGGCGGCGGGACCCGCATCGTCCTCGAGCTGGGCGAATATCGCGAATCGAGGGACATCGACTTCCTGTGCGCGAGCCAACACGGCTATCGCACACTGCGCGAAGCGATCGGCGCGGTATCCCTCGGTCGGATCGCCGCCCGCAGCGCGACGCTCGCCCGCGACGTGCGGGCAGACCAGTACGGCATCCGGACATTCTTCGTGACGGGAACCGGAACCCTCAAGTTCGAGATCATCCGCGAAGCGCGCATTGCCCTGGCCGCAGCCACCGTGAACAAGCTGCCCGTCGATTGCCTGGACCGTGGCCACTGCTTCGCCGAGAAGTTCCTGGCCAATGCCGATCGGGGCCTGGACGCCGCGACGCTTTCGCGCGACATCGTGGACCTCGCCTTCATGATCGAGGGCTGGAAAGTGGCGGATGCCGAAGCGGGGCTGGCGCTCGCCGAATCGGCCTATGGCGCAAGCGTGCGCGCATCCGTGGCCGCGGTGCGCGAGAAGATGCGCGGCGACCGCTCCTACCGCAATCGCTGCCTCGAAGGCCTCGGCATCGAGGATGGAAAGACGCTCTCCTCCGGGTTGAAGGCGCTCTCGGCCTTCGCCTAGCGAGGCCGCGCCGAGCCGCCGCGCCTCATGCCATCGACCGGCCGTCGAAGTGCGTCACCGGGAGCGCCTCGACGTCCACGCCCTCGAGGCAGCGCACGTTCACCATCGCCATGCGGTTGCCCTTCGGGTCGCTGCCCTCGCCGTAGGCGTGGATCCCGCACACCGGGCAGAACCGGTGCGAGATCACGTGCTTGTGGAAGCGGTACTCCCGCGTGTCCGACTCGGGCGTGAGCAGCCGCAGGTCCCCGCGCGGCACGAACCACATCTTCGCGGCCTTGCGCGCGCACATCGAGCAGTTGCATTCCATCACGCCGGCGAGCTCGCCCTCGACCTCGTAGGCGACCTTGCCGCAATGGCAGCTTCCGCGGAATTTCATCGCGCTCCTCCTTCGACAGGTGCCCCTCGCTCAGCGCCGGCGGCGGCGCAGCCACGCCTCGAGCTCGCCCATGACCCCGCGGCGGAACGCGAGCACGCAGACCACGAAGATGATCCCCTGGACGATCGTCACCCAGGCGCCGAGCTCCGAGAGGTAGTTCTCCATGAAGGCGAGCACGAAGGCGCCCACCACCGGACCGAACACGGTGCCCATGCCGCCCAGCAGCGTCATGAGCACGACCTCCCCCGACGTGGTCCAGTACACGTCGGTGAGCGAGGCCAGCTGGAAGACGATCGCCTTGGTGGCGCCGGCGAGGCCCGCCAGCCCCGCGGAGAGCACGAAGGCCGCGAGCTTGTAGCGCTCGGTGCGGTAGCCCAGGGAAATCGCCCGCGGCTCGTTGTCGCGGATCGCCTTCAGCACCTGGCCGAAGGGCGAGTGGATCACGCGGTGGATGAGCAGGAAGCCGACGGCGAACACCGCGAGCACCGTGTAGTACATCGCGAGCGGCTGCGACAGGTCGATCACGCCGAACAGGCGCCCGCGCGGCACCGCCTGGATGCCGTCCTCCCCGCCCGTGAAGGGCGCCTGCAGGCAGAAGAAGTAGACCATCTGCGCAAGGGCGAGCGTGATCATCGCGAAGTAGATGCCCTGGCGGCGGATGGCGAGCAGCCCCGTGACGAAGCCGAGCGCCGTCGACACGAGCGTGCCGGCGAGGATCGCCGCCTCGGGCGGGAAGCCCCACGTCTTGGCGGTGTAGGCCGAGGTGTAGCCGGCCATGCCGAGGAACATCGCGTGGCCGAAGGAGAGCAGCCCGCCGAAGCCCAGCAGCAGGTTGAACGCGCACGCGAAGAGCGCGAAGGCGAGCGCCTTCATGAGGAAGACCGGGTAGACCACCGTGGGCGCCACGGCGAGCAGCGCGAAGAGCACCACCATCCCGTTCCTCTGGTAGCGCGCCTCCCACGCCTCGTCGCGGGACTCGCCGGCCGGTGCGTCGGCGTCGAGTGGTCGGGCAGCCTCGCGCGCCATGGCTAGCGCTGCCCGAACAGGCCCTGGGGCCGGATCATGAGGACGATCGCCATCACCACGAAGATGACGGTGTTGGACGCCTCGGGATAGAAGTACTTGGTGAGCCCCTCGACGATGCCGAGCCCGAAGCCGGTGACGATCGAGCCCATGATCGAGCCCATGCCGCCGATCACCACCACCGCGAACACGACGATGATGAGCGAGGAGCCCATCTGGGGGCTGACCTGGTAGATCGGCGCGGCGAAGACGCCGGCCAGCCCCGCCAGGCCCACGCCGAAGCCGTAGGTGAGCGTCACCATGCGCGGGACGTTGACGCCGAAGGCCTGGACGAGCGACGGGTTCTCCGTGGCCGCGCGCAGGTACGCGCCGAGCCGCGTGCGCTCGATGAGGAACCAGGTCGCGAGGCAGATCGCGGCCGAGGCGGCGATCACCCAGCCGCGGTAGATCGGCAGGAACATGAACCCCAGGTTCCAGACGCCCGTGAGCCGCGGCGGGATCCCGTAGGGCTGCCCGGCGGAGCCGTAGAGGTGGCGGAACGTGCCCTCGAGGATGAGGGCGAGCCCGAAGGTGAGGAGCAGCCCGTAGAGGTGGTCGAGCTTGTAGAGGTGCTTGAGCATGAGGCGCTCGACGACGACCCCGGTGAATCCCACGGCTACAGGCACCAGGACGAGCGCCCACCAGTAGCCGAGCCCCCAGCGGTTCAGCAGGAACCACGCCACGAAGGCGCCGAGCATGTACTGCGCCCCATGGGTGAAGTTGATGATGTTGAGCAGCCCGAAGATCACCGCGAGCCCGAGGGACAGGAGCGCGTAGAACGAGCCGTTGATGAGGCCGACCAGCAGCTGGCCCATGAGGGCCGGCACCGAGATGCCGAAGATCTCCGTCATACGCCGGGTTGCGCCGTCATTGCTTCGCCTGGCCTCTCATGGCTGCGCCGGCCCCGCCGCCGCGAAGGCGGGAATCCGGGCGCGTTCGCCCGCACTCCCGTCCCCGCGGCAACGCGGGCGCACGTCACTTGACGAGCGGACAGTGCCCCTCGGAAAGCGGCCGGAACGCCTCGTCGGCCGGGATCGTCGCGCGCACCTTGTAGTAGTCGTACGGCCCCTTCGACTCCGCGGGCTTCTTGACCTCCACCAGGTACGCCGGGTGCAGCACGCGCCCGTCCTCGCGCACCTTGCCCTTGCCGAAGAGCGGGTCGTCCGTGGGCAGCTTCTTCATCTCGGCGACCACCTTCGTGCCGTCGTCGCTCTTGATCGCCGCCACCGCCTTGAGGTAGTGCAGCACCCCCGCGTACACGCCCGCCTGCACCATCGTGGGCGCCTTGCCGCCGCTTTGCGCCATGAAGCGCTTGCTCCACGCGCGCGTCTGGTCGTTCAGGTCCCAGTAGAAGGTGTTGGTGAGGATCAAGCCCTGGGCCTTGTCGAGCCCCAGGCCGTGCACGTCGGTGAGGAAGACCAGCAGGCCGGCCAGGTTCTGGCCGCCCTTCACGATGCCGAACTCGCTCGCCTGCTTGATCGAGTTGATCGTGTCGCCGCCCGCGTTCGCCAGGCCGATGATCTTCGCCTTCGAGGCCTGCGCCTGGAGGAGGAACGAGGAGAAGTCCTGGGTGTTGAGCGGCACCTTCACGTCGCCCAGCACCTTGCCGCCGTTGGCCTTCACGACGTTGGCCGTGTCGCGCTCGAGCGCGTGGCCGAACGCGTAGTCGGCGGTGAGGAAGAACCAGGTGTCCCCGCCCGTCTTCACGATCGCCTTGCCGGTGCCGTTGGCGAGCATCCAGGTGTCGTAGGTCCAGTGCACCGTGTTGGGCGAGCACTTGGCGCCGGTGAGGTCGGAGGTGGCGGCACCCGAGTCGATGAAGGCCTTCTTCTTCTCCCGCGTCACCTCGTTCACGGCGAGCGCGACGCCCGAGTTCGGCACGTCGACGATCACGTCCACGCCCTCCGCGTCGTACCACTTGCGCGCGATCTGCGAGCCGATGTCCGGCTTGTTCTGGTGGTCGGCGGAGATCACCTCGATCCTGTAGCCCTTGTGGTTCTTCTCGAAGTCCTCGACCGCCATCTTGGCGGCGAGCACCGAGCCCGGGCCGCCCAGGTCGGCGTACAGGCTCGACATGTCGTTCAGCACGCCGATCTTCACGACGTTGCCGGAGATCTGCGCCTGCGCGCTGCCGGCGGCGAGCGCCAGCGCCGCGGCGGCGGCGAGGATCTTTCGTTGAAATGCCATGGTGGTAGCTCCTCTGGTGGTTCGGTAGGTTTCGGTGTCAGACACCCAGGTACTCGTGCAGCATGCTCGTCTTGGAAGCCAGTTGCGAGGCCGGGAACGCCTCGGCCACGCGCCCGTGCTCGATCACGTAGTGGCGGTCGGCGAGGGGGGCGGCGAAGCGGAAGTTCTGCTCCACCAGCACGATGGTGAAGCCGCGCTCCTTCAGCCGCACGATCACGCGCCCCAGCGCCTGCACGATCACGGGGGCGAGGCCCTCGGTGATCTCGTCGAGCAGCAGGAGGTTCGCCCCCGTGCGCAGGATGCGCGCCATCGCGAGCATCTGCTGCTCCCCGCCCGAGAGCTTGGTGCCCTGCGCGGTCGCGCGGCGCTCGCGCAGGTTGGGAAACATGTCGTAGATCTCCTCGAGCGCCATGCCGCCCGCGCCGATGCGCGGCGGGAGCACGAGGTTCTCCTCCACCGAGAGGCTGGAGAAGACGCCGCGCTCCTCGGGACAGTAGCCCACGCCCAGGTGCGCGATCCGGTAGGTGGGCCAGCCCACGGTCTCGACGCCGTTCACGACGATGGAGCCGGTGCGCTTGCCCACCAGGCCCAGGATCGACTTGAGCGTCGAGGTGCGGCCCGCGCCGTTGCGCCCGAGCAGCGTCACCACCTCGCCGCGCTCGACCGCGAAGTCCACGCCGTGCAGCACGTGCGACTCGCCGTACCAGGCGTGCAGGTCGCGCACGCGCAGGACTTCCTCAGCCATGGGCGAGCTCCGCCTCGGGCGAGCCCATGTACGCCTCGATCACCTGGGGATTGGCCGCGATCTCGGCGTACGGCCCCTCGGCGAGCACCGCCCCGCGCTGCATCACCGTGATCTTGTCGCAGATGTCGGACACGACGCTCATGTTGTGCTCGACCATGAGGACCGTGCGGCCCTTCGCCACCTCGCGGATCAGCTCCTTCACCCGGTGCACGTCCTCGTGGCCCATGCCCGCCGTGGGCTCGTCGAGGAGCATCAGCTCGGGATCCATGGCGAGTGTCGTCGCGATCTCGAGCGATCTCTTGCGGCCGTAGGCGAGGTCGCCCGCGTGGCCGCGCGCGAAGCGCTCGAGCCCCACGCGCTCGAGCAGCGCCAGGGCGCGCGCGTCGAGCACCGCGAGCGTCTTCTCGCGCTTCCAGAAGTGGAAGCTCGTGCCGAGGCCGCGCTGCAGCGCCACGCGCACGTTCTCGAGCACCGTGAGGTTGGGGAAGACCGCCGAGATCTGGAACGAGCGGATCACGCCGCGCCGGGCGACGTCGGCCGGGCGCGCGCGCGTGATGTCCTCGCCGTTGAGCAGGATCGTGCCGGACGTGGGCGCGAGGAACTTGGTGAGCAGGTTGAAGGTGGTGGTCTTGCCGGCACCGTTGGGCCCGATCAGCGCGTGGATCGAGCCGCGGCGCACCGCCAGGTCGACGCGGTCGACGGCGACGAAGCCCTTGAACTCCTTGGTGAGTCCGCGCGTCTCGAGGATGGTGTCGCCGGTCATGGAGCAGGTGGGCCGCCGGCTTCGTTATGGCCCCGAAGCGGGGCGCCGTGCGTGTCCGCGCATGCTACCCCAGCGCCCCCGGGGGGGCAAGGCGCCGCGGCCTCGCGCGCGCGCCTTCAGCCGCCGCCGCGCCGCCCGAACGCGACCGCCCCCTGGTTGCCGCCGAGGTTGTACATCATCCCGGCTCCCTCGCCCGTCGCGCCGGTGAAGAAGCCGTCGAAGCTGCCCGCCGCGTTCACGCCGCACGACGGGGAGCAGCCGATGGACAACGGCGACGGATTGGGCACCCCGGGGATGGGGGTTCCCGAGTACGCGGAGAAATACTGGTCGCGGTAGATCGGGATCGCGTTGGCGCTTCCCGTCCACGTCTGGCCGTTGATGCCGATGCTCACCGCCGCGTCCACGGTGCGGTTGGTGAAGTTCGCGTCGAGCGATGCGGAGTTGAGCTGGCCCACGTGGCCGGCGCCGTCCGTGGGGCTCGTGCTCCCGACCACGTCGTAGGCGGCCGATCCGGTGAGCGGCAGCGCGACCGGCCCGGCCTGCGCTGCGGCGAAGAGGTAGTGCAGGCTCGCCGCGCCGAGGAAGACCTGGGCGTTCTGGCCGCTCGCCCCGTGCACCTGCGCGACCCCGCCGCTCCAGCGCCCCCACACCAGCCCCGTCACCGGGTCGGCCCCCGATTCCACCACCTGGGAGGTGCCGATCGAGTACGTGGCGTGGGAGCCGAACCGCAGATAGGGCGCGGTGAAGCCGGTCACGCGCCCCTCGCTGTCGCTCGCGACCTCGTCCGGGCGGTCGGTCGTGGCGAAGCTGCGGATGAAGTCCGCGAGCGTCCCGGCCGGGTCCGACACGCGGCCCTCGCGGAACGGCGCGTCGCCTTGCTGCGCCGGTCCCGTGAACGCCGCCACGCCGCTGACCTCGCTCCACTCGGCCGGGTTGCCCGAGGTGCGGTCGGTGATGCCGTAGCCCAGGATCGCGCCCTCGAGGCCGGTCCCCACGAAGCTGCCCTCCACGCTGCCGCCCAGGCCGCCGTTGCTCGCCGAGCTCTGCCCGGCGCCGTTGGTGACGACGAGCCGGTCGCCGGTCGAGGCGAAGAACCGGTTGAGCGCGAAGGGCACGCCGCTCGCCGACACCTGCCAGCCGCCGGCGGCCACGCCGGGCATCGAGACCGCCAGGGCGATGCCGAGCGTGCGGTCGCTGAAGTTCACGTCGAGCGAAGCGGACCCGAGCGTGCCCGTGACGCCGCCCTGGGTGGTGGGGGCCGTGGCCGCGGCGAGCTGGTACGTGGCGACACCCGTGAGCACGTCGGCGAGGTAGGTCGGGTAGCCCGAAGGGCCCACGATCCAGTGCATGCTGCCCGGAATCGGCGTGGTGGAGCCCTCGCCGAAGAAGCCGAGAGAGGCATTCTCCCAGCGCCCGAGGAGGATGGTGCCGCCGCCCACGGCGAGGGCCGCGAAGTCCCGGGAGGCGCCGCCGACGATCGCCGGCTGCACGCCCGCGTCCGGGTAGCTCGTGTAGCCGCGCAGCTCGTTGCCGTCGAAGCGCATGTCGCGGCCCAGCGCCTGGCCGGCCACGGGGGAGCCGGAGAACACGATGATCGCGTCGTGCAGCGCGAGCGGGTCCCGGGACAGGTTCTGCGAGGCGTCGATCGTCGGGAAGCCCAGGCCGTTGTTGCCCACGAGCGGCGCGGGCGCGGTCTGCGAGGCCGGCAGCACCTGGCTGTCGCCCGGCGAGAAGCTGCGCACGTCGCCCTCGGAGGCGGCCGTCCCGGTCCCCGCGGCGGGCTTCGCGTTCACCATGTTGGTGGCGGCGTCGGCGATGAAGGCCGGCGTCGGGATGAAGCGCGGCGGCTCGGCGCGCTGCACGAGCACCGTCTGGCCCGGCCCGGTGATGAGGGCTTCGCCGGCGGCGGCGCCGAAGGTGCTCGTGACCACATGGCTGCCCTCGATCGTGTGGTTCACCATGACCGGCGCGTCGCCCGTGCCCCCGGCGGCCACGCTCGGGTCGCAGTCCTTGCCGTCGCAGGCATAGAGGATGTTGCCGGAGCCGCGGATGCCCACGGTCGCCACCCGCGTCTTCATGGTGAAGCGCTCGCGGGCGCTCGAGGCGATGAGGCCGGTGAACGCCCGCAGCGTGCCGCGCAGCAGGTTGAGCACCACGCCCTCGGTCGACTCGCGGGCCTCCGGGTAGCGCTCGATCAGGAAGTTCGAGTTGGGGCGCAGCGACAGGCGCGCCTGGTCCACCATCGTGAGCTGCGCCATCCCGTTGCCGCCCGTGAGGATGCGGTCGCCCGCGTCGACCCGCATGCCGGCGGCGGCGGGCACCGGCGCGCCGGCGCGCTTCTGCAGGGTGACCTCCCCGGTCACGAAGGTGAAGCGGCCCGCCGCGGCCCACGCGCCCGGGGCAACGGCGACGGCCAGGAGGAAGGCGAGTGCGCAGGCGAAGCGGGCGAGGGCGGCTCGGGGCATGGTCGTTTCTCCGGCGCTAGTCCATGTCGCAACGGATGGTCGAGGAGACCTCGTGGCGATCGTAGTCGTAGATGTCGATGTTGGAGTCGTTGCGCGAGTAGGCGTACTGCAGGCGCAGGGCGCACTTGTCGCGGAATTGCCAGGCCGCGCCGAGGGTGGCGTCCAGGTACGTGTCGCGGCCCTTCTCCACCGTGGTCGAGCGCGCGAACGCCTCCTTGTCGCGCCGCCCGATCACCGTGAGCCCGCCGAAGAGCTGGACTTTCGGGTCGAGGGTGTACTGGAGGAAGGAGCGCAGCCCGTAGAGGTTCTTGCTCTTCGACGTGGTGGTGCCCGGCTGCGCGCCCGCGAAGTCGTTGCGGGCGCGGTCGTCGGTGGCGAACGCCGACACGTAGAGCAGCGGCACGCCCTTGCGCTCGAAGCTTCGCAGCCACGAGGCGGCGAGGTAGACCTGGTCGAAGTCCTCCACCGCGTTGCGCGGGAAGCGCACGTCGTTCAGCTGCAGCGCGAGGCCCACCTGCGTCTTGGTGTCGAGCGCGTGGCGCCAGTCGAGCGTGAGCCCGCCCATGCGCCGGTCGTTGGTGGGCTTGGGATCGCCGGGCGCGGCGCCCTCCTGCCAGTAGCCGCCGTACGAGGCGCCGAGCCGCCACTGCTCCGGCCCCTCGTTGCGCGCCCCGCCCCCGTGCAGCTCCCCGGAGTACCAGTCGAAGTCCGGCTCGTGGCGGTACGCCCGGCCGAAGGCCGAGCCGCCGGCGAAGAGGCTCCAGCCACGCCCGAGGGGCCGGGAGTAGTCCGCGCCGCCCCCGCCCTGCAGGAACGCGGCCGAGCGCTTGATCGCGTTGCCCGTCGCCTCGATGCCGACCAGGTTGAACGACTGCTGCGCCGCCGCGCCGAAATTCACGGGCACGCCGGTGATGTTCGAGTCGTAGCCGAGGCCCAGCTCGCCGAAGCGCCGCCAGCCCGGCTCGATCTGGCGCTTGCGCGCGTCGATCGCCGCGAGGTAGCGGCTGATCGCCTGGGCCGCGGCCGGCGGCGGGCTCTCGGCCGCGAGCTTGCGGAACCCGGCTTCCGCCAGGTCGTAGGACCCCGCCGCGTAGTAGGCGCGCGCGAGGTCCATCTGGGCCCCGGCGTGGTTGGGCATCACCGCCAGCACGCGCTCGAAGGCGATGATGGCCTCGTCGATGCGCCCGCTGTCGAGGGCGGCCACGCCGAGGAGGTAGTCGAACTCCGCGTGCCCCGAGAACCGGTCCTGGGCCGGTGCCAGCGCCTCGTAGGCCTGCCGGGCCTGCCCGGCGGCGAGCAGCGACCGGGCCCGGGCGAGCAGCTCGGGCTCCTGGGCCGAAGCGCGCGCAGGGGCCGCGAGGCAGCCGAGGGCGACGAGCACCGCGGCACAGATGCGAGCGCGCTCCTTCATGGCCGTTCTTCCTTGTTTTTTCGTCGAAAGCCGTCCTCTCCCTGGACCTGCCCAAACCCCGGGACGGCAACGGCGGATGGTATTCCGGTTGCCATGCCAAGGCAACGCGGGCGCACGGTGGGATAATCGTCGCGACCGCTTCCGGGAGGCACGCCATGAACGACCGTTCCCATGCAGGGGCGCCGCCGCGCGACGAGCCGGTCCTCGCCACGCGCATCGAGGACGGCGTCGCCCTGCTCACCCTGAACCGCCCGCGCCAGTACAACGCCCTTTCGGCGGCCCTGCTGCGCGCGCTGCACGACCGCCTCGACGCGATCGCCGCGGACGATTCCGTGCGGGTGGTGCTGGTGACCGGCGCGGGCAGCGCCTTCTGCGCCGGCCACGACCTGAAGGAGATGCGCGCCCTGCAGTCGCGCGCGGAGATCGAGGCCCTCTTCCGCTCGTGCAGCGCGATGATGCAGAAGCTGGTGGCGCTGCCCGTGCCCGTCGTCGCCGTCGTGAACGGCATCGCGACGGCGGCCGGTTGCCAGCTCGCGGCGCAATGCGACCTCGCGATCGCCTCGCGCGAGGCGCGCTTCGCCGCCTCCGGCGTGAACCTCGGGCTCTTCTGCTCCACGCCGGCCGTGGCCATCTCGCGCAACCTCGGGCGCAAGCGCGCCGCCGAGATGCTCTTCACCGGCGCCTTCGTCGATGCGCAGCAGGCCCTCGACTGGGGCCTGGTGAACCGGGTCGTGGCGCCGGAAGCGCTCCTCGACGCCGCCCATGCCCTGTGCGACACGCTGAAGGCCAAGCCGCGCGAGGCGCTCGCCCTCGGCAAGGCCCTCTTCTACCGCCAGCTCGACGAGCGCCTCGCCTCGGCGTACGAGGACGCGTCGTGCACGATCGCCGCGAACATGGACAGCGACGTGGCGCGCGAGGGCGTCGACGCGTTCTTCGAGAAGCGCACCCCCCGCTGGAAGCCGTGACATCGCGCCAGCCTAGCCCCCGCCGCCGGGCGCCCGCGCCCGCGCATGCCGCGCCCGGCGTGCGGAGTTTTCGGCACGCGGCGCCCGTCGGCGCCCGTCGGCGGACCGGCCTTTCGCGCTTCCCCGGGGCCTAGCGGCGGATGCGTTCCCTGCCCTGACCGCGCCAGGCGCGGTCGCGCAGCACCTCGCGCGCCGCGTTGTGCCCCGGAACGCCCGTCACGCCCCCGCCGGGGTGCGCCCCCGAGCCGCAGAGATAGAGGCCGGCCAGCGGCATGCGGTAGTCGCCGTACCCCAGAACGGGGCGCGCGCTGAAGAGCTGGTTCAGGGCGAGCTTGCCGTGGAAGATGTCGCCCCCCACCAGGCCGAACTCGCGCTCGAGGTCGAGGGGCGAGAGCGCGCGGCGGCCGACGACCGCGGAGCGGAAGTTGGGGGCGTAGCGCGTCACGTGGTCGATCACGGCGTCGGCCGCCCGCTCGCGCTCGTCGTCCCAGGACCGGCCCAGCGGCAGCTCGTAGCGGAAGTGCTGGCAGAAGAGGCTCGCGACGTGGCCCCCGGGCGGGGCGAGCGAGGGATCGACCGTGGAAGGGATCAGCATCTCGACGATCGGCTCCGGCGACCAGCCGTGCGCGCGCGCGTCCGGCGTGGGCCGCATCCATGAACGCGAGGGAGGGGGCGAGGATGATCCCCGAGCGGTGGTGCTCGCCGGCCGCGCGCCCCGGCGCGCAGACGAAGTCGGGCAGCTCCGAGAGGGCGACGTTCATGCGGAAGGTCGCCGACTCCGAGCGGTAGCGCGCGAACGGCTCGCGCCATTCGCCGGCCCGGTCCGGCAGCAGGCGCAGCAGGGCCTGGGGGTGCGCGTTGGAGACCACGCAGCCGGCGGCGACCTCGGTGCCGTCCTCGAGGAGCGCGCCCGCCGCCCGCCCGCCGCGCTCGAGGATGCGCGCGACCGGCGCCCCGGTGCGGATCTCCACCCCGCGCGCCTCGGCCTCGCGCGCCATGGCCTGCGTGATCGCCCCCATCCCGCCGATCGCGTGCCCCCAGGCGCCCTTCCTGCCGTTCACCTCGCCGAAGACGTGGTGCAGCAGCACGTAGGCGCTGCCCGGGGCGTACGGGCTCGCGAAGTTGCCCACGACGCTGTCGAAGCCGAAGCAGGCCTTGAGCGGCTCGGACTCGAACCAGCGCTCGAGCCACTCGCCCGCGGACAGGGTGAAGAGGTCGAGCACGTCGCGCTGCAGCGCGAGCGGCAGGCGCGCGAGGTGGCGGCCCGCCTTCCACGCCGCGAAGAGCTCGGCCACCCCGCCGCCCGCGTTGGGCGGCGTCTCGAGCAGGAGCGCGCGCAGCACGTCGGCCACGGCGGCGAGGCGCGCGTAGTACGCCGGCAGCCGCTCGGCGTCGCGCCGGCTGAAGCGCGCCACCTCGCGCCGGGTGGCGTCCAGGCCGCCGCCCACGCGCAGGCTCCCGCCGCCGGGCAGCGGCAGGAAGTTGGCGAGCGTGCGCTCGACGATGCGCAGCCCGTGCCCGGCGAGCCGCAGGTCGCGGATCACCTTCGGATGCAGCAGGCTCACCGTGTAGCTCGCGGTGGAATTGCGGAAGCCCGGGTGGAACTCCTCGGTCACGGCCGCGCCGCCGACGACACCCCGGCGCTCGAGCACGCACACCCGCAGCCGGGCGGCGGCGAGGTAGGCCGCGCAGGCCAGGCCGTTGTGGCCCGCCCCGACGATGAGCGCGTCGTAGGCCGCCGCGGCGCGCGCCACGGCCTCAGGCGAGCAGGAAGTGGCGCACCGCGGCCACCTGCGAATCGTCCATCAGCATCGGGGCGTGCCCCGTGCGCGGCACCGTGAGCGTCCGGGTGTGGGGGCGCCGCGCCATGCGCGCGAGCGTGTCGGCCGCGAGCAGGTCCGATTCCTCGCCGCGGATCACGAGGGCCGGGCCGTGGACCGCGCTCCAGAAGGCCTCGAGGTCGATGTCCTCGTCGAGCACCTCGCGGAAGTTCACCGCGATGCGCGGGTCGTAGCGCGCGCGCCACCGGCCGTCGCCGTCGCGGCGCGCGACGTGCACCGCGAGATGGCGCCACTGCGCCGGCGAGAGCTCGCCGAAGGGGCTCACCGAGCGCATCGCCTCCTCGAACGCCTCGAGCGAGTCGAACGCCGGCTCCTGCCCCACGAAGCGCCCGATGCGCTGCAGGGCGGCCTTCGGGATCGTGACGCCCACGTCGTTCAGCACCAGCTTGCGCAGCGGCGTGCCGGGGCGGCTCGCGAGGATCATGCCGATGATCCCGCCCATGGAGGTGCCGAGCCAGTCGAGCGTCTCGGCGTGCAGGCTGGCGAGCAGGGCGGCCATGTCGTTGCAGTAGGTCGGGTACGTGTAGTCGCGCGCCTCGCGCAGCCAGTCGCTGCGCCCGCGCCCGGCCACGTCGGGGCAGACGACGCGGTAGGCGTCGCACAGCCGCTCGGCGAGGTAGTCGAAGTCGCGCCCGTTGCGGGTGAGGCCGTGGACGCAGACGAGCACGCGCGGGTTGCGCGGGTCGCCCCACTCGGCGTAGCGCATGTGGTGGAACCCGTGGGGGTCGAGGCACAGAACCTGCCCTTCGCGCATGCTGTTCATCTGCCTTCCATGGTCTTGGCCCGGCATCACTCGATGGCGCTCGCGCTGCGGGCGCGCTCGCGCAGGAGGAACTTCTGGATCTTGCCGGTCGAGGTCTTCGGCAGCGCGCCGAACACCACCGCCTTGGGCGCCTTGAAGCGCGCCATGCGCGCGCGGCAGAAGTCGATGAGCTCCTGCCCGGTCGCCGTGGCACCTTCCTTCAGCTCCACGAACGCGCACGGCACCTCGCCCCATTTCGGGTCGGGCTGCGCGACGACGGCGGCGAGCATCACGGCCGGGTGGCCGTGCAGCACGTCCTCGACCTCCTGGGAGGAGATGTTCTCCCCGCCCGAGATGATCACGTCCTTCGAGCGGTCCTTGATCTTGGCGTACCCGTCGGGGTGCACCACGGCGAGGTCGCCCGAGTGGAACCAGCCGCCGCGGAACGCCTCCTCGCTCGCCTTCGGGTTGCCGAGGTAGCCCTTCATCGTGATGTTGCCGCGGAACATGATCTCGCCCATCGTCTCGCCGTCGGCCGGCACCGGCGCCATCGTCCGCGGGTCGAGCACGGCCATCTCCTCCTGCAGCAGGCAGGCCACGCCCTGGCGGCCGTTGCGCCGGACCTGCTCCTCGAGCGGCAGCGCGGACCACTCGGGGTGCTTGGCGCACACCGCCGCCGGCCCGTAGGTCTCGGTGAGCCCGTAGACGTGCGTGATGTCGAAGCCCATGCGGCCCATGCCCTCGATCACGGACGCCGGCGGCGGGGCGGCGGCCACCAGGCAATGCACCGCGTGGTCGATCCCCTCCTTCCACGCGTCCGGCGCGTTGAGGAGCATCGCGTGCACGATGGGCGCGCCGCAGTAATGCGTGACCTCGTGCTCCCGGATCAGGTCGAGGATCGCCTTCGCCTCGACCTTGCGCAGGCACACGTTCGTCCCCGCCGCCGCGGCGATCGTCCAGTTGAAGCACCACCCGTTGCAGTGGAACATCGGCAGCGTCCACAGGTAGACCGGGTGCTTCGGCATCGACCAGTCGAGGATGTTGTTGACCGCGTTGAGGTAGGCGCCCCGGTAGTGGTAGACCACCCCCTTCGGGTTACCCGTCGTGCCCGAGGTGTAGTTGAGCGAGATGGCGTCCCACTCGTCGGGGGGATGGCGCCAGGCGAACGCCGGGTCGCCCTCGGCGAGGAAGGCCTCGTACTCGACCTCTCCCAGCCGCTCGCCGCCCGCGAAGAGCGCGTCGTCCACGTCGACCACGAGCGGGCGCGATTTCGCGAGCGCCAGGGCCCGGCGCACCGTGGCGGCGAACTCGCGGTCGGTGAAGAGCGCCCTCGCCCCGCCGTGGTCGAGCATGAACGCGATCGCCTCGGGGTCGAGCCGGGTGTTGAGCGTGTTCAGCACCGCCCCGATCATCGCCGGGCCGAAGTGCAGCTCGGTCATCGCCGGCACGTTGGGCAGCATCGCCGCGACGGTGTCCCCGCGCCCGATGCCGCGCCGCTCGAGGGCGCAGGCGAGCCGGCGGCAGCGCGCGTAGGTCTCGGCCCAGGTGCGCCGCACCGCGCCGTGCACCACGGCGAGCCGGTCGGGATACACGCGGGCGGCCTTCGCGAGGAACGACACCGGCGTGAGCGGCGTGTAATTCGCGCGGTTGCGGTCGAGGCCGTGCTCGTAGGAACTGGTCATGGCGCTCCTCCTCGCCGGCTAGGCGATGCGCGTCTCCCCGTCGTGGCCCAGCCCCGCCGCCCGCTCGGCGGCCCGCACGGCGTTGGCGAGCAGCATCGCGATGGTCATGGGCCCCACCCCGCCGGGCACCGGCGTGATGCGCGCGGCCACGCGCGAGACCTCGTCGAAGGCGACGTCGCCCGCGATGCGCCCGCCCGGCAGCCGGCTGATGCCCACGTCGATCACGGTGGCGCCGGGCTTGACCATGTCCGCCCGGACGATGCCCGGCTGGCCGACGGCGGACACGAGGATGTCGGCCTGGCGGGTG
>CAVUJI010000006.1:0-161209 GCA_963741815.1 uncultured beta proteobacterium | reverse complement strand
AGCGCGGCGAGGTCCCGGGTGCGCGAGTGGCACACGCAGACCGTGGCGCCGGCGTGCAGCAGCAGGAGCGCCATGGGCTTGCCGACGATGTTGGAGCGGCCGATCACCACCACGTGGGCCCCCTCGACGGCCACGCCCTCGTGCTCGAGCATCTTCATCACGCCCCAGGGCGTGCACGGGTAGAACGCGGGCTCGCCCACCACGAGGGCGCCCACGTTCTCGTAGTGGAAGCCGTCGACGTCCTTGGCGGGCGCGATCGCCTCGATCACCGCCCGGTTGTCGATCCCGGGGGGCAGCGGCATCTGCACGAGGATGCCGTGGATGTCCGCGTCCTCGTTCAGGCGCCGCACGAAGCCGATGAGGTGCGCCTGGCTCGTCGCGCCCGAGAGCTCGTGCACCTCGGAGTGCATGCCGATGTCGCGGCAGGCGAGCGTCTTGTTGCGCACGTACACCTTGCTCGCCGGGTCGTCGCCCACGATGATGACCGCGATGCCCGGCACCACGCCGCGGCCGCGCAGCCGGTCCACGCGCACCCGCAGCTCCGCGCGGTACTCCTGGGCGATGGCCTTGCCGTCGATGAGGCGCGCGCTCACGCGCGCACCCCGGTGCGGTGCACGCCGCCGCGCTCGTCGACCACCGCGTGCACGCGCACGTCGTGCGCGGCGTGCGGCACCTGCGGCAGCACGAATCCCGCGGGGAGCGCGGTGGCGCAGAAGGTGCGCGGTCCGCGCCCGGCGAGCAGGCGGTCGAAGTAGCCCGCGCCATAGCCGATCCGGTAGCCCTCGAGGTCCACGGCGAGCGCCGGGACCACGGCGAAGTCGACCTCGGCGATGTCCACCCGCGGGCAGCGCGCCGGATCGGGCTCGGGGATGTCCCAGATGCCGGGGACCAGGTCGCGCTCCGGGTCCGGCACGCGGTGGACCTCGAGGTGGCGCGGCGGGGCGGTGATGCGCGGGAGCACGATCGCCTTGCCGTCGGCGCGCGCGCGCTCGAGGAAGACGCGCGTGTTCCACTCGCTGCCGATCGCCATCGTGGCGAGCACGGAGCGCGCCGCGGCGTACTCCGGCAGCGCAGCGAGCGCGGCGGCGAGCGCGGAGGCGATGCGGGCGCGTTCGGTGGGGTCGAGCGCGTCGCGTTGCGCGACGAGGCGGGCGCGCAGCGCCGCCTTCGCCCGGGCGGTGGGGTCGTCCTGGGGGGTGGCTGTCATGGCCCCTATTCTAGTGGTCCCCGCGCGGCGCGTTTTCGCCGCGATTCGGTTATCCTCGCGCTTTCTCCACCGAGAGGTGCCGCACGATGCGCAAAGTCACCCTGCCCCTCCTGGCCTGCGGCCTCGCGCTTTCGCTGGCCGCGGCGGCCGACAGCCCGTTCCAGGCGTTCCACGGCAAGATGAAGCCGGGGCTCTACGAATACCGCATGGAGATGGACATGGGCGCGCTGCCGGGCATGCCGCCGGGCATGGGCAAGCAGACCCACACCTTCCAGCATTGCCTGAGCTCCGAGGACATCCAGAACGGCGAGATGGGACGAAGCAACCGCGGATCCGGCACGCCCAAGAACTGCGAGGTGAAGAACTTCCACATGTCGGGCAATACCGCCACCTACCAGTTGGTGTGCAAGGGCGGCCCGGACATGGTCGCGGACAACCGCATCACCTTCACCGGCAACGGCTACCGGATGGACATGAAGACGGACATGAACGAGGGCGGCCAGACGATCCACATGAAGCAGCACATGGAAGGCCGCTACCTGGGGCCCTGCAAGCAATAGCGCTCAGCCGGTGAGCGCGCCGCGGATCTGCTCCAGGGCGAGCGGATCCTCGATGGTGGTGAGGTCGCCCGGGTCGCGGCCCTCGCACAGCGCCTGGATCGAGCGGCGCAGCAGCTTGCCCGAGCGCGTCTTGGGCAGCAGCGTCACGAAGCACACCCGCGCGGGCCGGGCGATCGCCCCGATCTCCCGGTCGACCGTCGCCATGATCTCCTTCTCCTCGGCGGCGGCGAGCGCCTTCGTGGCGGTGCGCGCGGCGTCCTTCACCACCACGAAGGCCACCGGCACCTGTCCCTTCACCGCGTCGGCCACGCCCACCACGGCCACCTCGGCCACGTTCGGGTGCGCCTGCACCGCCTCCTCGATCTCGCGGGTGCCCAGCCGGTGGCCCGCCACGTTGATGACGTCGTCGGTGCGCCCGAGCACGAAGTAGTAGCCGTCCCGGTCGCGCGTCGCCCAGTCGAAGGTCGTGTAGACCATCTCGTCGGGGAACGAGCGGTAGTAGGTCTCGACGTAGCGCGCGTCGTCGCCCCATACCGTGGTCATCGCCCCCGGCGGCAGCGGCGGCACGATGCAGAGCACGCCCTTCTCGTCGGGCCCCACCTCGCGGCCCGTTTCCTCGTGCTTGAGCTTCACGGTGTAGCCGTACGCCGGGAAGGACGGGGAGCCGAACTTGCGCGGCGTGTCCTCGATGCCCGGGCATGCGGTGAGGATCGGCCACCCGGACTCCGTCTGCCAGTAGTTGTCGACGACCTCGCAGCCGAGGGACTCCGAGACCCAGCGCGCGGTGGGCTCGTCGAGCGGCTCGCCGGCGAGGAAGAGGTAGCGCAGGCACGAGGTGTCGTACTTGCGCATCCACGCCGGGTCCTGCTTCTTCAGCACGCGGATCGCCGTCGGCGAGGTGAACATCGAGGTCACGCGGTAGTCCTGCACGATGCGCCACCACTCGCCGGCGTCGGGGCGGATCGGCACGCCCTCGTACATGATCGTCGTGTTGCCGTTGATGAGCGGCCCGTACACGATGTACGAGTGCCCGACCACCCAGCCGATGTCGGAGGTGGAGAAGTACGCCTCGCCGGGGTGGCAGCAGAAGATGTGCTCCATGGACGCGGCGAGCGCCACCGCGTAGCCGCCGGTGTCGCGCTGCACGCCCTTCGGGTTGCCGGTCGTGCCGCTCGTGTAGAGGATGTACGAGGGCTCGTTGGACTCGAGCCAGGTGACGGGCACGCGCTCGCCGCTGTGGCGCTCGCGGGCCTCGGCGTAGTCGACGTCGCGCCCCGGCACGCGCGCCATCGCCTGGTCGAGGCCGCGGTCCACGACGACGACGTGCGCGGGCGGCGAGGCGGCGAGCCGGATCGACTCGTCGACGAGGGGCTTCAGGGCGATGGTCTTGCCCATGCGCATGCCGGCGTCGCTCGTGAAGAGCACCTTCGGGCGGGCGTCGTCGATGCGCGCGGCGAGGCTCGAGGCGGCGAAGCCGCCGAAGACCACGGAGTGGATCGCGCCCAGGCGCACCGTGGCGAGCATCGCGAACACCGCCTCCGGCACCATCGGCATGTAGATGAGGACGCGGTCGCCCTTGCCGACGCCGAGCGAGCGCAGGAGCGCCGCGCAGCGGCTCACCTCGTCGTGCAGCTGCGCGAAGGTGTAGGCGCGCTTCTCGTTCACCTCGGTCGAGATCCAGACGAGCGCGAGCTGGCCCGAGCGCGACGCGAGGTGGCGATCCACGGCGTTGTGGCAGAGGTTGGTCTCGCCGCCCACGAACCACGAGCGGAACGGCGGGTGCGAGTAGTCGAGCACCTTGGTGAAGGGCTTGTGCCAGTCGATGCGCCGCGCCTCCTCGGCCCAGAACGCCTCGGGATCGCGCACCGAGCGCGCGTGGAACTCGCGATACGTGGCCGGCTTGTCCTCGATGACGCCCATGGTCTCGCCCTCCTAGCGGTTCACGTCCACGACCAGCCGCCCGCGCACCCTGCCCGCGAGCACGTCGGGCGCGCGCACGATCGCCTCCCCCAGCCCGATCTCGGTCGCCATCGACGCGAGCTTCGCGGGCTCGAGCTCGCGGGCGAGCCGCTCCCACGCCTCGTGGCGGCGCGCGCGCGGCGCGGTGACGCTGTTGATGCCGGCGAGGGTCACGCCCCTCAGGATGAAGGGGGCCACCGTCACCGGGAAGTCCATGCCCTGCGCGAGGCCGCACGCGGCGACCACGCCCTCGGACATCGCCTGCGCGCACGCGTTGGCGAGCGTGTGGCTGCCCACGCTGTCCACCACGCCCGCCCAGCGCTCCTTCTGCAGCGGCTTGCCCGGCTCGGAGAGCGCCGTGCGGTCGACCACCTCGGAGGCGCCCAGCGCCTTGAGGTACGCGCCCTCGGCCACCTTGCCCGTGGAGGCGACCACGCGGTAGCCGAGATGCGACAGGAGCGCCACCGCGACGCTGCCGACACCCCCCGTGGCCCCGGTCACGAGCACCTCGCCCCGGTCCTTGCCCACGCCGAGGCGCTCGAGCGCCATCACGCACAGCATCGCCGTGTAGCCGGCGGTGCCGATCGCCATCGCCTGGCGCGTGGTCATGCCGTCGGGCACGCGCACCAGCCAGTCGCCCCGCACGCGCGCCTTCTGCGCGAGGCACCCCCAGTGGGTCTCGCCCGCGCCCCAGCCGTTCAGGATCACGCGATCGCCCGGCTTCCAGTCCGGGTGCACGCTCTCCTCCACCACGCCGGCGCCGTCGATGCCCGCCACCATCGGCCACTTGCGCACGACCGGGCCCTTGTTCGTGATCGCGAGCGCGTCCTTGTAGTTGATCGTCGAGTAGTCGACGCGGAAGAGCACGTCGCCGTCGGGCAGGTCCTTCTCGTCGACCTGGGTCACGCGGGCGACGAAGCGCTCGTCGGCGTCCTTGGCGAGCTGCAGGACCCTGGCGAGCCGGAATGCGTGCGTGGAATGGAGGTTTGCCATCTCTATCGATCGAGGACGCGGGGATTCGCGGCGGAGGCGTGCTTGCGTCCAAAATAGTCCCTCGACTGCATTTCGCGCAAGCGGCTCGCGGTGCGCGCGAACTCCTTGCGCAACATCGCCTCGGCTCCGCGCGCCTCCGCGGAGGGCGGCAGCAGCTCCTCGGGCGGGGCCTCGGCGCTCACCACGAGCTTCACGCGCTGGTCGTAGAAGACGTCCACGAGCCAGGTGAAGCGGCGCACCACGTCACTCTGCGACGGGCGCCATGCGCCGCACGTTCGAGACGAGCACCGTGTGGAACGCGCTCGCGATGGCGAGGTAGTCGACCTGCGAGCGGGGCTTGTCGCACAGCTGCGCGAACTCGAGCCAGATCACGCCCTTGGCCCGGCGCCGGAAGGCGCATCGCCCGCCCGCCCACCTCGATCGCGCCGTCGACCGCGTAGCTCGCCTTGGTCATGGCGTCGAAGAAGCGCGCGAGCTGCTCCTCGGCCGCCTCGCCCAGCGGCGTGTAGTAGACGCCGAGCGCGTCGAGGAGCCGGCGGCGGTGGTCGGTGCGACCCGGCAGCTCGACCACGTCGAGGTCGCGCTCGAGCACCTCGATCGCGGGCAGGAAGCGCGCGCGCTGCAGGCCGTTCGGATAGAGGTCGTCGGGACGGTAGTTCGACGTCATCACCAGCACCACGCCCTTGGCGATGAGCAGCTCGAGGAGGCGCCCGAGGATCATCGCGTCGGCGATGTCGCCCACGTGGAACTCGTCGAAGGCGAGCAGCCGCAGCTCCCGCGCGATCTCGGTCGCGATCGCCTCGAGCGGGTCCTCCTGGCCCGACAGCTCGCGCATCCGCGCGTGGACCTCGCGCATGAACTCGTGGAAATGCACCCGGCGCTTGCGGCGGTGGCGCGAGACCTTGTAGAACGCGTCCATCATCAGCGACTTGCCGCGTCCCACCCCGCCCCAGATGTAGATGCCGCGCGGCGGCTTGCGCCCCGCACCAAGGTTCGTCACCAGGCGGTTGATCTTCCCCGCGCGGTACTGGCGGTAATCCTCGAGCTCCTCGAAGAGATGCTGCAGGCGCCCGAGCACCGCGAGCTGCGCGCTGTCGGTTTCGAAGTCCCCGCGCTGGCTGAAGTGCCAGTACCACTCGAGGGGACCGGAGAATTCCGGCGTCGTCCGCGTCGTCGCGGTCGTCGTGGGCGATGGGGAGCTGGTCGGGGGCGCGCATGGGAGGGCCGCGGGCGGCACCCCCGATTCTGCCTCAACTCGGCGGGGGCCGGCGCTCGCGCCTCGCCATGACGCGCTCCATGATCTCCTCCACGCCGAATCGCACCCTCGGCGGAATCCGCCCGGACGGATAAAACGCCTCGACCAGCTCGAGCGCGCTCTTCGCATCGGGAATCTCCGCGATCGCGGCCAGGGCCTCGATGTCCGAGATGTCGTGGGAGCCGTCGATTCCCTCGGCGCGCATGGCCATGCACTTCATCGCGAAGAGGTACTGCGGGCTGGGCACGAAGACGCGCAGTCCCTTGCCGTCCGCGGCTTGGAACTCCTCGAGCAAGCGCATCTGCTCCCTGTGCGAGAGGAAGCCCTTCACGCCATCGTTCAGCCAGTCCCGCGGCCAGCCTTCCTCCTCGGCGATCCGAGCCGAACACTTTCGGACGAAATCCGGCGAGCCGCGGACGACGGCGTCGACGTCGCGCGTGGCGACGCGCATGTCGAACGCGAGCGCCAACGCCGCGCCGCCATACACGGCGATCTCGACTACCTTGTTCACCTCGCGCGCCATCACATCGAGCCTTGCGAGCCCGCGCATGATGTCCCTTCGGGTGAGCGCCTTGCGCTTCATCCCGAAGCCGCACCCGATCGCGGCGGCGACGCGCGGCGCGGCCGGTACAGGGGATCGGCGTCGACGAAGATCATTCGCCGGCGGAACGCCGGAGGACTCTCGACGAGCAAGGTGGCCTTCAGCGATTCGAGGCCGGCCGGGAACCAGGGCTTGCGAAGGAAGCGACCCGCTTCGAGCGTCCAAGCCGGCACTTGCAGGCGGTGAGTGAGCGCGAGGTGCTCGGCCACGGCCGCGTAGTACGCGTTGGCACGGTCGTGCTCGGCATGGAGCGCCGCTCCTCGGCGGCCTCGCCGCGCGACCGCGGGGCCGCGCCAGGTAGAACTCATCGAGGAACTCCCGCAGCATCGCCTCACGCCGACCCTCGGCAACGCCCCACGAGGCGGCCTCGCGCAGCGAACGCGGACGCCGATGCGCCGGCTCTTCCACGCGCCTATCCGCGGTCCGCTTCTCGCGTGGCGGGGGCGCAGGCCTGGCGCGCGAGGTGATGCGACGCAACTCCCCGGCGAGCGGGCTTCGCAGGTTCGCCTGGAACGTTCGCGCCTGGCCCTCCCTGCGCTCGAGCACCACCTTGTCGGCGAGGAGCCGCGCAAGCTCCTTCGCCACCATGGGCACGGAGTAGCCCGTCCTGCGGGCGAGCTCGCGCAGGTGCACGCGTTCCGAAGGGGCGGCATAGAGCGTCTCCAGCAGAGAGCGCCGTGCGCTGCGGCGCCCGAAGAGGAAATCGGCGAGGTGCTCGGGGGCTGCCATGATTCCAGCTTGCCCATGGGGCGCTCGCCTGTCAACCGTTGGTTTACACTGTGGAGCAACCGCCGCTTCTTTTGCCTCGCCTTCGATCACTTCGCTCGCGTGGCGGATCGGCCGCGGCCCGCGCTCTTCATCACCCCCCGACGTGCTGCCGCGTCGCCACCTGCTTGCCTTGCACGTAGATGCACTCGGTGAGATACATCTGCATGTTGCAGACTTACGGACCGAGCGGATAGTCGTTGATCGTCACGGGAAGCAGTTGTGGAGTTCCCCTACTTCTCCGGACAGTTCGCTTAGGTGCACTGGGTTGAGAATCGCTGTTCGAAATCCGCCGGGCTGACCTGCCCGAGTTTCGAGTGCCTGCGCTGCGGATTGTAGAACCCTTCGATGTAACTGAACATGTCCTCTCGCGCTTCGTCGCGTGTGCGATAGCGCGGCCTGGTGTAGACGCGCTCCTTCTTGAGACTCGCAAAGAAGCTCTCCATTGCCGCGTTGTCCCAGCAGTCGCCCTTGCGGCTCATGCTGCAGGCGATCCCGTGATGGGCGAGCAAACGTTGGAAGTCCTCCGCCGCGTACTGGGCTTCCCTGGTCGGAGTGGTGCAGCAGTGCCTTCGGTCTGCCGCGGCGCCACAGCGCCATCGTGAGCGCATCTATCACGAGCTGCGCCGTCATCTCCGGCTTCATCGACCAACCGACGATGCGCCGCGAGTACAGATCCAGGACCACCGCGAGGTAGAGCCAGCCTTCGGCGGTGTCGATGTACGTGAAATCCGCGACCCACTTCTGGTTCGGCGCGGCCGCTTCGAAGTCACGATCGAGCACGTTGCTCGCGATCGCACATTCCGGGCGCGCGCCTTCATCGATGGGGCGACGCTTCCTGCGACGCAGCGCTTCGATTTGCGCCCTACGCATGAGGCGCGCCACGCGGTTCTCGCCGACCCGCTCGCCGGCTTCCACCAGGTCGCGCCAGATCCGGGGGCTGCCGTAGGAACCGCCTTTCACGACGTGTGCACCGCGAGCCCTTTCGAGGGCCGTTGGACGCGAGTGCGGCAATCATCGCCGCCTCCCTTGCGCTTCTTCGAGCGCGTGTTGACTGCACCACGGCGCGGAATATCACACGAACGTTAACGCGTGTAAACTCCCGGGCGGCCCTCCCCCGAACATCTTGAACGGAGGCAGGCAAACGGGACTATGGCCTTGGCCGGGCCGGGCGATTCGCGGGGAGTGCGGGGCTGATCACCACGAACCAGCCCATGTCGCCGGGGGCGCCGAGTGTCGAGCCCATGCTGCCCACGCGAAGCGCCATCTCGCGCCGGGGGTCGTGGCCGGCCTCGGGATCGGGCCCGGATGGCGAACGCGGCGGCGCGCCGTGCGCCTCGAGTTCCTGCGCTTTCGCCTCGAGCAGCGAGGCCACGTAGCTCGCGGCGCCGGCGGCCCGCGCGGCGTCGGCTCCTGCGGCTGGCGCGAGCGCGCCCGAGCGGTAGAGGGCGGCCAGCGCGCGAAGCGACCGCGGATCCTGGGCGTTCGCCTCGTGCCAGCGCGCGGCCTCGCGAAAGTCCTGTTGCGGCCCGGGCGCCTCGTAGAGCCGCGCGAGGCGGTAGCGCGCGGGTCCCACGCCCGCCTGCGCGCCGCGGCGATACCAGGCGAGGGCATCCGGTCCCGCCTTCGGAGCGCCGCGCCCGCTCTCGTAGATCGCCTCGAGGTTGCCGAGCGCGCGGCCCGACCCTGCGCCGAGCGCCTTCAGGTACCAGTCGACCGCGCCATCGAGGTCGGCCGCCGTGCCCTCGCCGCGCTCGTGCATCACGCCGAGGTTGTTCATCGCGGCGGGATGGTGGTGCGCGGCGGCCCCGGAAAATGCGCGCAGCGCCCCGCGCACGTCGCGCGGCACGCCGTCGCCGGAGTAGCGCAGCCAGCCCGCCTTGAACTCGGCCCACGGGCTCGACGGCGCCGCGCGCTCGTAGAGCGCGAGCGCGCGCTCGTAGAGCGCGAGCGCGCGCGCCGCATCGCGCGGGACACCGCGTCCCTCCTCGTGGCACACCGCCAGCTCCACCACGCCGCGCATGTCGCCCGCGACGACGAGGCGCTCGAGCCAGCGCGCCGCGGCGCTCCAGTCGCCGCTCGCGCCGAGCAGCCGCGCCGTGCGCCACTGCGCCTCCGCGTCGCCGCGTTCGGCGCGCTTGCGGTACATCGCGAGCGCCACCGCCGGATCGCGCGCGACGCCGCGCCGCCCTCGTACATCTGCGCGAGGCTCATCTGCGCGGGGCCGACCTCGTCCGCGGCCTTGCGGTACCAGTCGATCGCCTCGGAAAGCGCGCCGCGCTGCTCCAGGGCGGAGGCGAGGTTGTGCTGCGCCGCGGCATCGCCCGCCTCGGCGCGCTCGCGCAGCGCCTGCTCGGGGCTCTTCGCGCCACCGGTCGACCGGCTCGCCCGCGCGAGCGCCGCGGCCTGCGGATCGCCGGGGCGAGGCGCTGCAGGTGGCGCAGCGCGCGCGTGTCGCCCTCGGCCGCGGCACGGCGGTAGCCCGCGATCGCGGCCGCCGCGTCGCGGGCCCCGCCGTAGCCCAGCTCGTCCATGGAGGCGAGGAGTGTCGCCGCGCCGCTCGAACCCTCCTTCGCCGCGCGTTGCGCCTCGCGCCGCGCCTCGGCGTAGCGCCCCTCGTGGGCGAGCGCCCGCGCGAGCTGCGCGCGAAAGCGCGGCTCCCCGGGCGCCTTGGCCACGGCCGCCTCGCAGGCGGTGCGTGCGCGCTCGGCCATCGCCGGCATGCAGAAGCTGGGATGCCCGCCCAGGGGGAGCGCGGGTCGTAGGGATCGGCGGCGAAGCGGTCGCACGGGGCGAGGTCGGGGCGCGAGGCGGCGGCGCGCTCGCAGCCCCGCACGATCCCGCGCTCGCCCCACTGCCGCGACAGTGCGTAATCCTTCGGCACGCCGCGGCCGTGGGAGTAGAGCATCGCGATGCGCATCTCGGCCGGCGCATATTCGTCGTCGGCCGCGCGGCGGTACCACGCCATCGCGGCGCCGAGGTCCTGCCCGACCCACACGCCGCGCTCGTAGAGCAGCCCCAGGAATGCAGCGGCCCACGGCTCGCCGGCGGCGGCGCGCGCGCGCAGCCAGCCGAGCGCCTCGCGCGGGTCGTACGGCACGGCGCGCGGCCAGCGTGCGGGATGCGGCACCGACTCGATCGCGAGCGACTCGGCGGCCTTGCGCCACCAGCGCCCAGCCTCCCCCGCGTCGAGCGGCACGCCGCGGCCCTCGAGGAAGCGCTGCGCGGTCTCGAGCATTCCGGGCACGTCGCCGCCGTGCGCGGCGAGGTCGAAGCGATGGAACGCGGCCTGCTCGTCGCGCGCGACGCCGCGTCCTTCGGCATACGCCACGCCGAGGTCGTACTGCGCGACGCGATCGCCCTGGCGCGCGCCCTGCATGGCGCTCTCCACCGCGCCGGCGGCGTCGCCCGCCCGCAGCTCGAGCGCCGAGGCGAGGGTCCACGCGCCCCGGGGGCCGTGCGGCGCGGCCGCGCGCGCCTCGCGCAACGCCGCACCCTCCTCGCCGGCGAGCGCATGGTAGAGCGCGGCGTCGAGCAGGAGCACCGGGTTGGGTATCGGCGGCTCGGTAGGTTCGCCGCACGCGTGGGCAGCGCGCGCCATCGCGGAGGCCCGCTCCGCGGCGGTGGCGGGATAGAGGGGATGGCTCGCCTCGGTGAGCGCGCGCACCTCGAAGTCGCAATCGGCGTGCGCGAGGCTCGCGGCGGCGAGCCATGCCGCCGTGGCGAATCCCATCGCGCTGCGCCGCGCGGCCATGGCGCTACATGTTCAACGCGCGGCCGCGAAGAACCGCCAATCCACGGTGACCTTCACCGGCACCGGCTCGCCTGCATTTCCCTCGAGCAGCTCCGTGGTGAAGCTCTGCTTGCCGCCGATCTGCGGGCTGCGCGTCGAGGCCACCGGGCCCTTCGCGCTCAACAGCGCGTCGAAATTGCGTTTCGCGTGCAGGGGCAGCACGCCGATCAGCCGCACCCGCCTGGTGTTGGGGCTCTTGCCTTGCGAGCCGGTCTTCGAGTCCCAGCACGATTCCGGCAACTCGCCGGCGAACGTTTCCCCGGGCAGGCGGATCTCGTACCTCGAGCTGGCGGCGTCGATGCGGAGACTCGCGCCGGCGTGGGCTTCCGGCGAGCCGGGTCCGATGTCGAAGCTGCCCTTGTACTGGCACTTCACGTCGACCCGCCCGCCGCCGGCGGAGTCGAGGGCGCCATAGGCGTTCTCCCACAGGTCGTACGCGACCTTGCCGCTCGCCGGAGCCGGGTCCCTCGGATCCGTGCTCCAGACCTGCATGCTCGGCCCCGACGCAGTGGCCAGCGCCGCGAGGTTCACGCCGCCCTGCATCCTCTGCATCGCGCGCTGGTAGGCGGGATCGGCGATCATGGCGCCCATCACCCGGTTCTCGCACTCCTCGTTGTCGCGGCAGGCATCGCGCTTCTGGTCCCACCGGTCGAGGACCGCCTGGTCGTCTTCGGTCATGCCGGGGGGAGCGCTCCCCTGACCGGCGAGGCCCGTGGCGCCGACGGCGACCATGCGGATGCTGAGCTGGGCGGAGTTCTTCACCTTCCATTCGCGCGCCAACATGGCGGCGCTGCGGTTCAGGTTCTGGCGGGCGCCCCCCTCGACGCTGATCTTCACGGTGAGCGTTCCGGGAGTGCCCTCCGGCGCGAAGTCGGCACCGAGGGCGCTGAGGGGGATGGCGGCGGCAGCGAGCGCGAGGCGAGCGAGCATTTCGAACCCTCCTTTTCGGACCGTGACCCGTCCATGGTACTCGGCGACGCGGACAGCGCGAGGGGCCAGGTTCGACGCCGGGCGCTTCGGCGCTACATATTGAGCGCGCGCTTGTCGACCGCCAGCGCCGCTTCCTTGATCACCTCGGAAAGCGTGGGATGCCCGTGCACGATGCGCGCGATGTCCTCCGCGGCGCCGGCGAACTCCATGGTCGTCACGCCCTCCTGGATGATGTCGGAAGCGCGGGCGTGGACGATGTGCACGCCGAGGACCCGGTCGGTCGCCGCATCGGCCACCACCTTCGCGAAGCCCACGGGCTCGTTCAGGCCCAGCGCACGGCCATTGACCGAGAAGGGGAACTGGCCGGTCTTCACGGCATGCCCGGCCGCCTTCGCCTGGCGCTCGCCCATGCCGACCCACGCGATCTCGGGGCTGGTGTAGATGATCCAGGGAATGCACGCGTAGTCGATGTGCGGCTTCTGCCCGGCGATGAGCTCGGCGGCCATCACGCCCTCGTCCTCGGCCTTGTGGGCGAGCATCGGCCCGCGCACGACGTCGCCGATGGCGTAGACGCGCTCGAGGTTGGTGCGGCATTGCGAATCCACCTCGATGAAGCCGCGCGCGTCGAGCTTGAGCCCGACCTTGTCGGCCCCGAGCCCCTCGGTGTACGGCACGCGGCCGATGGATACGATCAGCTTGTCGCACTCGAGCTTCTGCGCCTTGCCCTCGACGTCCTGGTATTCGACGGCCACACCCGACTTCTTCGCGGCGACCTTGCCGATCTTGACGCCCAGGCGGATGTCGAGGCCCTGCTTCGTGAGCTGCTTCCACGCCTCCTTCGCCACCGCCTCGTCGCAGGCGCCGAGGAATTCCGGCAGCGCCTCGAGGATCGTCACCTCGCTGCCCAGGCGGCGCCAGACGCTGCCCAGCTCGAGCCCGATCACGCCGGCGCCGATGACGCCCAGGCGCTTGGGCACCGAAGCGAGGGCCAGCGCGCCCACGTTGTCGCAGACCGTCTCGTTGTCGATCGCGACACCGGGAAGCGCGCGCGGGACCGAGCCGGTGGCGACGATCACGTGCCGCGCCTCGACCTCCGCCTCGCCCACGCGCAGGCGGTAGGTCTCGCCGCCGGACACGAACGCGGCGAAGCCCTGCAGCCACGTCACCTTGTTCTTCTTGAAGAGGTACTCGATGCCCTTCGTCATCTTGGTGACGATGCCGTCCTTGCGCGACTGCATCTTCGCGATGTCCATCTTCACGCCCGACACCGTGATGCCGTGCGCCTCGACGTGGCGCCCGATCCTCTCGTACTCCTCGGAGCTGGACAGAAGCGCCTTGGACGGGATGCAGCCCACGTTGAGGCAGGTGCCGCCGAGGGCGAGCTCGCCCTTCGCGTTCTTCCAGCCCTCCACGCAGGCGGTGGAAAGCCCGAGCTGCGCGGCGCGGACCGCGGCGATGTACCCGCCGGGACCGGCCCCGATCACGACGACGTCGAAGGTTTGCGCCATGGATTTCCCTATCTCAGCCAGAACCGCGCGATGTGCACGCCCAGCCCGGCGCAGATGCCGGCCGCGAGCGGCGGCACGTCGCGCAGGAAGAGCGGCGGATGCCGGAGCAGCCGCAGCACCCAGAAAGTCGCGCCCACGGCGAGCCCCACCGCGAGCGAGACCGCGAAATGGCGCGGCAGGTAGATGCCCAGCGCCGCATCGAGGAACACCGTGAGGAAGCCCACGAGCAGCGAGCCCGCCACGAAGAGCAGGATGCGCAGCGCGAGGGCCCGTGCCGTGATCCGCCGCCTGCCGCGCCGCGCCACGCGCCCGTCCTAGAGGTCGAGCAGCAGGCGCGCGGGATCTTCGAGCGCCTCCTTCATCGCGACGAGCGACAGCACCGCCTCGCGCCCGTCGATGATGCGGTGGTCGTAGGAGAGCGCCAGGTAGTTCATCGGCCGGATGACCACCTGCCCGTTCTCCGCCACCGGCCGCTCCTTCGTCGCGTGCACGCCGAGGATGGCGCTCTGGGGCGGGTTGATGATCGGGGTGGAGAGCATCGAGCCGAAGACCCCGCCGTTGGAGATCGAGAAGGTGCCGCCGGTGAGCTCCTCGATCGTGATCTTGCCGTCCTTCGCGCGACGGCCGAAATCCGCGATGGTCCGCTCGATGTCGGCGATCGACAGGCGGTCGGCGTCGCGCAGGATCGGCACCACGAGGCCGCGCTCGCTGCCCACGGCGATGCCGATGTCGTAGTAGCCGTGGTAGACGATGTCGGTGCCGTCGATCGAGGCGTTCACGACCGGGTACTTGCGCAGCGCGTGCACCGCCGCCTTCACGAAGAACGACATGAAGCCCAGCTTCACGCCGTGCTCCTTCTCGAAGCGGTCCTTGTAGCGCCCGCGCAGCTCCATCACCGGCGCCATGTTCACCTCGTTGAACGTGGTGAGGATGGCGGCGGTCGACTGCGACTGCACGAGCCGCTCGGCCACGCGCTGGCGCAGCCGCGACATCGGCACGCGCTGCTCGGCGCGGGGCCCGGAGGCGATGGGGGCCGCGCGAGCGCGCGCGGCGCTCGGCTGGGCCTGGGCGGCCGGGGCCGGGGCGCCGGAGGCCGCCACCACGTCGGCCTTCGTGACGCGCCCGTCGCGCCCGCTGCCCGCGACGCTCGCCGTGTCCACGCCCTTCTCCGCGGCGATCTTGGCCGCGGCGGGCGAGGCGGGCTTCGCCCCGATCGCGGGTGCGGGGGACGGCGCGGCCGCCGGCGCGGCCGCCGGCGCGGCCGCCGCCGCCGCCGGCTTGCCGGGCGGGCCCGCGGGCTTCTCGGCGCCCTTCGCGGGCGCGGCCGCCTTCGCCTCGGTGTCGATCACGGCGATGAGATCGCCGCTCGTGACGCTCTCGCCGTCGTTCTTCACGATCCTCGCGAGCACGCCGTCGGCGGGCGCGGGAAGCTCGAGCACGACCTTGTCGGTCTCGATGTCGATGAGGTTCTCGTCGCGCTTGACCGCCTCGCCGGCCTTCTTGCGCCAGGCCACGAGGGTCGCCTCGGACACCGATTCGGACAGCTGCGGCACCTTCACTTCGACTTCCATGGTCTGGCGTCCTCTAGGCGGCTTCTTGTTTCGACGCGGCTTCCCAGGAGAGGGCCGCGTCGACGAGGCCCTTCTGCTGCTCGGCGTGGAGCTGGAGGTAGCCGACCGCGGGCGAGGCCGACGAGGCCCGCCCCGCGTACGAGAGCGACTGGTCCGGGCGCATGTGGCGCAGCAGGTAGTGCTGGATGCGGTGCCAGGCGCCCTGGTTGCCGGGCTCCTCCTGGCACCACACCACGCTCTTCGCGTTCGGGTACTGCGCGATCTGCGCGGCGAACTCCTCGTGCGGGAAGGGGTAGAGCTGCTCGATGCGCACCAGGGCGATGTCCTCGATGCCCCGGCGCGAGCGCTCGGCGGCGAGGTCGTAGTAGACCTTCCCGGTGCAGAAGACGATCCGCTTCACCTTCTTCGCGGCGAGCTTGTCCACTTCCGGCACGATCACCTGGAAGCCGCCCTCGGCGAGCTCGGAAAGCGGCGAGGCGGCCTCCTTCTTGCGCAGCAGGCTCTTGGGCGTCATCACGATGAGGGGCTTCCTCATGGGCCGCTCGACCTGCCGGCGGATCATGTGGAAGAACTGCGCCGCGGTCGACGGCACGCACACCTGGATGTTGTGCTCGGCGGTGAGCTGCAGGTAGCGCTCGAGGCGCGCCGAGGAGTGCTCCGGGCCCTGGCCCTCGTAGCCGTGGGGCAGGAACATCGTGAGCCCGCACAGCCGGCCCCACTTCGCCTCGCCCGAGGCGATGAACTGGTCGATCACCACCTGCGCGCCGTTGGCGAAGTCGCCGAACTGCGCCTCCCAGATCACGAGCTCGTAGGGCTGCGCCGTGGCGTACCCGTACTCGAAACCGAGCACCGCCTCCTCCGAGAGCACCGAGTCGATCACGAGGAAGCTGCCCTGCCCCTCGCGGATGTTCTGCAGCGGGATGCAGGCGCCCGCGTCCCAGCGCTCGCGGTTCTGGTCGTGCAGCACGGCGTGGCGGTGGGCGAAGGTGCCGCGGCCGGCGTCCTGGCCGGAAAGGCGCACGCCGTGGCCCTCGTCCACGAGCGAGGCGTAGGCGAGGTTCTCGGCCATGCCCCAGTCGAGCGGGGCCTTGCCCTCGCCCATCTCGCGCCGGGCCGCCAGCAGGCGCTCGACGGAGGGGTGCACCTTGAAGCCGGGCGGCACCTCGGTGAGCTTCTTCGCGAGCTCCTTCAGCTTCGCGAGCGGCACCGCGGTCTGCGCCGGATGGCGCCAGTCCACGCCCACGTAGGGGGCCCAGTCGATCGCGAGCGCGGGCTTGAGCCCGTAGAGGATCTTCGGGTTCGTGCCCTTGCCGGCGTCCAGCGCCGCGCGCACGCTCGTCACCAGCTCGTCGCCGTAGCCGGCCGGGACCACGCCCTCGCGCTCGAGCTTGTCGGCGTAGAGCTTGCGGGTGCCCGGGTGCTGGGCGATCTTCTTGTACATGAGCGGCTGGGTCACGAACGGCTCGTCCTGCTCGTTGTGGCCGAGGCGGCGGAAGCACACGAGGTCGATCACGACGTCGCGGTGGTAGCGCCGGCGGAACTCCAGCGCCGTGGCCGCGATCATCACGCAGGCCTCCGGATCGTCGCCGTTCACGTGGAAGACCGGCGCCTCGACCATCTTGGCGATGTCGGTCGCGTAGAGCGACGAGCGCGCATCCCGCGTGTCCGAGGTGGTGAAGCCGATCTGGTTGTTGACGATGAGGTGCACGGTGCCGCCCGTGCGGTAGCCGCGCGTCTGGGACAGCGCCAGCGTCTCCATCACCACGCCCTGGCCCGCGAAGGCCGCGTCGCCGTGGATGAGCAGCGGCAGCACCTCGTCGCCGGTGTGGTCGCCGCGGCGGTGCTGGCGCGCGCGCACCGAGCCCTCGACCACGGGGTCGACGATCTCGAGGTGGGACGGGTTGAACGCGAGCGTGAGGTGCACCGCCCCGCCCGCCGTCTTGATGTCGGAGGAGAAGCCCTGGTGGTACTTGACGTCGCCCGAGGTGAGCTCGTGCGCGTGCTTGCCCTCGAACTCCGAGAAGAGCTCCGCGGGGATCTTGCCGAGGTTGTTCACCAGGACGTTGAGACGGCCGCGGTGGGCCATGCCGATCACGAACTCCTTCGCCCCGGCCGCGCCGGCGTTCTCGATGATCGTGTCGAGCATCGGGATCATGCTCTCGGAGCCCTCGCCCGAGAAGCGCTTCTGGCCCACGTAGCGGGTGTGCAGGTAGCGCTCGAGCGTCTCGGAGGCGGTGAGGCGCTCGAGGATCCAGCGCTTCTCGTCGGGAGAGAACCGCGGCGTCGACCAGGTCCCCTCGAAGCGCTGCTGGATCCAGCGCTTCTGCTCCGTGGACGAGAGGTACATGTACTCGATGCCGATGGTGCCGCAGTAGGTCTTCTTCACCGCCTCCACGATGTCGCGCAGCTTCATCGGGGTGTTCGGGCCGCGCGCCGACGCCTTCGGGCCCTGCCAGCTTCCGGCGGAGAACTCGCGGTCCATGTCGGCGTCGGTGAAGCCGTAGAACGACAGCTCGAGCTCGGGCACGGGCGTGCGCTCGAGGCGCTTCAACGGATCGAGCTGCGAGTAGCGCGAGCCCAGCACCCGGTGGGCGCGGATGTACTGCAGCACCTTGAGGGACTTGTCGTCGGCCGCGCCCGTGGCGGGCACCGCCGTCGGCGCGCCCGCGGCGCGCGCGGCGCGCTCGAAGGCGGCGATCACCGGGCCGTGCGGCACGTCGCGGCGGGCCTGGCCGTCCTGCCATGCGTCGAACTGCGCGCGCCACTCGGGGGCGACCGAGGCGGGGTCGGCGAGGTAGCGCTCGTACAGCGCCTCGACGAACGGGGCGTTCGCGCCGTACAGGTGCGAGGACGCCTCGAAATCCTTCATGACGCTCGACATGGTCATTTCCTCTTGGCGATCGGCGCCACGTCCCGGCGCGTGGGTCCCACGTAGAGCTGGCGGGGCCGGCCGATCTTCTGCTCGGGATCGGAGATCATCTCGTTCCATTGCGCGATCCAGCCGACGGTGCGGGCGAGCGCGAAGATGCAGGTGAACATCGACTCGGGGATGCCGAGCGCGCGCTGCACGATGCCCGAGTAGAAGTCCACGTTCGGGTAGAGCTTGCGCGAGACGAAGTAGTCGTCCTCGAGGGCGATCTTCTCGAGCGCCATGGCGAGCTTGAGCAGCGGGTCGTTGTGCGCGCCCACGGCGTCGAGCACCTGGCGGGTGGTCTCCTGCATGATCTTGGCGCGCGGGTCGTAGTTCTTGTACACGCGGTGCCCGAACCCCATCAGCTTCACGTGGGAGCTCTTGTCCTTCACCTGCTTGATGAACTCGCCCACCTTCTCCACGCCGCCGGCGGCCTGCAGCTCGCGCAGCATGTGCAGCGCCGCCTCGTTGGCGCCGCCGTGGGCCGGGCCCCAGAGGCTGGCGATCCCCGCCGCGATGCACGCGAAGGGGTTCGCCCCCGAGGAGCCGGCCAGGCGCACCGTGGAGGTGGACGCGTTCTGCTCGTGGTCGGCGTGCAGGATGAAGATGAGGTCGAGCGCGCGCACGAGGACCGGGTTGATCTCGTACTCCTCGGCGGGCACCCCGAACATCATGCGCATGAAGTTCGCCGTGTACGAGAGGTCGTTCCTCGGGTACATGAACGGCTGGCCCATGTTGTACTTGTAGGCCATCGCGACCATCGTCGGCATCTTGGCGACGAGCCGGTAGGCCGAGATCTCGCGGTGGTCGGCGTTCGTGATGTCGAGGGAGTCGTGGTAGAAGGCCGACAGCGCCCCGGTGACGCCCACCAGCACGGCCATCGGGTGCGAGTCGCGCCGGAAGCCCGAGTAGAAGCGCGCGAGCTGCTCGTGGACCATCGTGTGCCGCGTGACGGTGTAGACGAACTCGTCCTTCTGCGCCTGGCTCGGCAGCTCGCCGTAGAGCAGCAGGTGGCAGACCTCGAGGAAGTCGCAGTGCGTGGCCAGCTGCTCGATCGGGTAGCCGCGGTAGAGCAGCACGCCCTCGTCGCCGTCGATGTAGGTGATGCTCGAGGCACAGCTCGCGGTCGACAGGAACCCCGGGTCGTAGGTGAACTTGCCGGTCTTGCCGTAGAGCGCCCGGATGTCGATCACGTCCGGGCCGAGCGTGCCCTGGTAGACCGGGAAGTCCAGGGTCTTACCGCCGTCGTAGTTGAGTGCCGCCTTGCCTTTCGCTTCCATCTCGCGCTCCTTCTCGCGCGCCCTCAGGTGGCGCGCAGTTTGTCCACCAGACCCCGGGCGCCGTCGTCCGGGGCTTCCGCCCGGCCCATGACGAGGTCGAGCAGATCGTTGTCGGGCAGCGCCAGCAGGCGCTCCAGCGCCGCCGCCTCGCCCGCGTCCAGTCCCTTCCCTGCCCCGGCCCAGAACCGCTCGAGGACCAGGTCCAGCTCCAGCAGGCCCCGGCGGCTGCGCCACTTGAGGCGCTCCAGCACCCGGGGGTCCATCGCCTAGATCGCCCGCCGCGCCAGCAGCTCCCGGATCCTGGCGATCGCGAGCGCGGGATTGAGCCCCTTCGGGCACACGTCCACGCAGTTCATGATCGTGTGGCAGCGGAAGAGGCGGTACGGGTCCTCCAGGTTGTCCAGCCGCTCGTTCGTCGCCTGGTCCCGGCTGTCGGCGATGAAGCGGTAGGCCTGCAGCAGCCCGGCGGGGCCGACGAACTTGTCGGGGTTCCACCAGAAGCTGGGGCAGGCGGTCGAGCAGCACGCGCAGAGGATGCACTCGTACAGGCCGTCGAGCTCCTCGCGCTGCGCCGGCGACTGCAGCCGCTCGCGCTCCGGCGCCGGCTCGTCGTTCACCACGTAGGGCTTGACCGAGTGGTACTGGGCGAAGAACTGCGTCATGTCCACGATGAGGTCGCGGATCACGGGCAGCCCCGGCAGCGGGCGGATCACCACCGGCTGCTTCAGCTCGGAGAGCTTGGTGGTGCAGGCGAGCCCGTTCTTGCCGTTGATGTTCATGGCGTCCGACCCGCACACGCCCTCGCGGCACGAGCGCCTGAGGGACAGCGAGTCGTCGAGCGACTTGATGCGCACCAGGGCGTCGAGGAGCATGCGGTCCGACGGGCCCATCTCCACGTCGTAGTCCTGGAAGTACGGCTTCGCGTCCTTCTCGGGGTTGTAGCGGAGGATGCGGAATTTCATCGGAGGGCCTGTTCCAAAGCGATGTTCTCCCCCTCCCTTGGGAGGGGGCGGGGGGAGGGTCGGCGATGTGCGCATTCCCAACCCTCTCCCCAACCCTCTCCCAAGGGAGAGGGAGCGAACGCGGGACGCGGTTTCGTGGGTTCCAGACCCTCTCCCCAACCCTCTCCCAAGGGAGAGGGAGCGAACGCGGGACGCGGTTTCGTGGGTTCCAGACCCTCTCCCCAACCCTCTCCCAAGGGGGAGGGAGCGAACGCGGGACGCGGTTTCGTGGGTTCCAGACCCTCTCCCCAACCCTCTCCCAAGGGAGAGGGAGCGAACGCGGGACGCGGTTTCGTGGGTGCCATCATCAGTAGACGCGGGCTTTCGGCTCGAAGGATTCGACGGTGAGGGGCTTCAGGTGCACGGGCTTGTAGGCGAGCCGGTCGCCGTCGCGGAACCAGAGCGTGTGCTTGAGCCAGTTCGCGTCGTCGCGCTTCGGATGGTCGGCCCGGTCGTGGGCGCCGCGGCTTTCCTCGCGGGCGGCCGCCGAGACCATCGTCGCGCGCGCCGTCTCCATGAGGTTGTCGAGCTCGAGCGCCTCGACCCGGGCGGTGTTGAAGATGCGCGACTGGTCGCGGATGCGGGTGCGCGCGGCGCGCTCGGCAATCGCCCGGATCTTGGCCACCCCCTGGGCGAGCAGGTCGGGAAAGCGGAAGACGCCGCAGTGCGCCTGCATGGTGCGCTGGATGTCGCCGCGCACCTCGTGCACCTCCTCGCCGTCGCGCTGCCCGTCCAGGCGCGCCAGGCGGGCGCGGGACAACTCGCCCGCGTCCTTCGGCAGCTCGCGCAGCGCGCCGCGCTCGGACGCGATGAACGCGATCATCGCCTGCCCGGCGCTCCTGCCCATCACGAGCAGGTCGGTGAGCGAGTTGGTCCCGAGCCGGTTGGCGCCGTGGATCGAGGCGCAGCCGCACTCGCCCGCCGCATAGAAGCCCGGCACCGCCAGGGCCTGGTCGCCCGCCGCCGGCGCGACCACCTCGCCGTGGAAGTTGGTGGGAATGCCGCCCATCTGGTAGTGCGCCGTGGGCACGACCGGGATCGGCTCCCGGACCGGGTCCACGTTCGCGAACTTGATCGCGATCTCGCGGATGCCGGGCAGGCGCTTCTCGATGGTCTCCAGGCCCAGGTGGTCGAGCTTGAGCAGCACGTGGTCCTGGTGCTCTCCCAGGCCCCGGCCCTCCTTGATCTCGGTGGCCATCGCGCGCGAGACCACGTCGCGGGAGGCGAGGTCCTTCATGGTGGGCGCGTAGCGCTCCATGAAGCGCTCGCCGTCCTTGTTGAGCAGGTACCCGCCCTCGCCGCGGACACCCTCGGTGATGAGCACGCCCGCGCCCGCCACCCCCGTCGGGTGGAACTGCCAGAACTCCATGTCCTCGAGGGGGATCCCGGCGCGCGCGGCCATCCCGAGGCCGTCGCCGGTGTTGATGAACGCGTTGGTCGAGGAGTGGAAGATGCGCCCGGCCCCGCCCGTGGCGAAGAGGGTCGCCTTGCCGTGGAAGATGGCGACCTCGCCCGACTCCATGTCGAGGGCGGTCACGCCGAGCACCTGCCCGTCGGCCGCACGGATCAGGTCGAGGGCCATCCACTCGACGAAGAACTGGGTGCGCGCGGCGACGTTCCTCTGGTAGAGCGTGTGCAGCATGGCGTGCCCGGTGCGGTCGGCCGCGCACGAGCTCCTCTGCACCGGCTTCTCGCCGAAGTTCGCCGAGTGCCCGCCGAAGGGGCGCTGGTAGATGGTGCCGTTCTCGTTGCGGTCGAAGGGCATGCCGTAGTGCTCGAGCTCGAACACCACCTCGGGGGCCATGCGGCACATGAACTCGATCGCGTCCTGGTCGCCCAGGTAGTCCGAGCCCTTGATCGTGTCGTACATGTGCCAGAGCCAGTGGTCCTCGCCCATGTTGCCCAGGGCCGCGCCGATGCCGCCCTGGGCGGCCACGGTATGCGAGCGCGTCGGGAACACCTTCGAGAGCACGGCGACCCGCAGGCCCGCGTGGGCGAGCTCGAGGGAGGCGCGCATGCCGGAGCCGCCCGCGCCCACGATCACCGCGTCGAACCGCCGCACCGGGATCGCCATCGTCAGCGTCCCCACAGGATCGAGGCGGCCCACACGAGGTAGGCCACGAGGGCGACGCCCACGGCCGCCTCGAGGGCGAGGCGCAGCAGCGCCGGCTTCACGTAATCCATGAGGATGTCGCGCATGCCGACCCAGGCGTGGTAGAGCAGCGCCACCACGAACACCATCGTGGCCACGCGCGCGAAGCCGCCGGCCAGCAGCGCCTTCCAGTCGGCGTAGCTCGCCGGGGCGCTCCAGAGCACCGCCGCCAGGGCGAGCACGGTATACACGGCCATCACGACGGCGGTGAGGCGCTGCAGCAGCCAGTCGCCCACCCCGTAGTGCGCGCCGACGGGGGACTTGCGGTAGTGGCTCACCAGATCCTCCAGGCGACGACGAGGGTCGCGAGCGCCCCCAGCGCGAAGACCGCGAGCGCCGTGTTGCGCGCCGTGGTGCGCGAGGGGCCGACGTGCGCGTCGAGGAGCAGGTAGCGGATCCCGGCGAAGAAGTGGTGCGCGTAGGCCCAGGTGACGAGCAGCACCGCGGCCTTGGCGGCGGGGTGCGCGAAGAAGGCGTGCACGCGCTCGTAGCCCGCCTCGGAGCCGACGCTCGCCTGCAGCAGGTAGAGCAGCCCCGGGACGACGGGGAAGAAGAGGAGCAGCCCGGTGATCCGGTGGAAGATCGAGAGGACGGCCGGCGGCCAGTGGTGCGCCAGGTTGAACTCGTAGTACTTCGGTCGCGGCTTCGGCGCAGAGCTCATTTTCTTGTCCTGTCCGTCGATTTTAAACGCTTTGCTGCAACCGCACATGCCGCGGCGCGCGCGGCCCCGCCCTCAGCTGAGCTCATTGAAGTAGGAGAACCCGTCGGTCACGCACAACCCCCGCCGCCACTCCACGGGCGCGTCGCCGTAGGTGTACGCGACCCGGTCCACGCACAGCAGCGGCGATCCCGCGGCCACCTTGAGGTGGGCGGCGGCGACCCCGTCGGCGGCGACCGCCCGCAGCCGCTCCCGGGCGCGGATCATGCGCACGCCGAAGACCGACTCGTAGAAGCTGTAGACGCTGCCGCCGAACTCCTCGAGCTCGGCGAGCGTGAGCCCCGGGAAGCGCCGCGCGTCGAGCACGATCTCGTCGAGGATCATCGGGCGCGCGGCGAACGACATCACCCGCTTGAACGCGAAGACGCCGGTCCCCGGCTCGAGCCCCAGCGCGCGCGCCGGCTCCCCGACGGCCTTGTGCCGCTCGAGCGCGAAGAAGAGGTTCTGGGGCTGCATCTTCTCGCCGGAATCGGGCATGACCCGCAGGAAGCGGTACTGGTAGGCGGGCTCGGCGTGGGAGGCGACGAAGGTGCCCTTGCCCTGGCGGCGCACGACGATGTTCTCGGCGGCGAGCGCGTCGATCGCCTTGCGCACGGTGCCCTGGCTCACCTGGTAGCGCGAGGCGAGCTCGAGCTCCGACGGGATCGCCTCCCCTGGCTTCCACTCCCCCGCCACCAGGCTCTGGGTGAGCAGGCCCTTGATCTGCTCGTATAGCGGCCGGAACGCGGGGGCGGCGGCTTTCTTCATCATCCGGGCATCGTACCATAGCTTTTTTGGCGTGTCTTATATAAGATACACCTTTCCCGACCCGCCACCACCTGCCGTTTTCCCTGACCGATCAACGGCTTCCCCGATGAACGCCTACTACCGCCCGCGCCGCTCGATGCTGTATGTACCGGGCTGCCAGACGCGCTACCTCCACAAGGCGCGCACGCTGCGGGTGGACGCGGTGATCCTCGACCTGGGCGACCCGATCCTGGTGGAGAAGAAGGTCGAATCGCGCCGCAACGTGGTCGAGGCGGTGCTCGCCGGGGGCTATGGCCGGCGCGAGGTGGTGGTGCGGGTGAACGACCTCGACTCGCCCTGGGGGCGCGACGACGTGCGGGCCGTGGCCGACATCGGCGCCGACGCCGTGCTCTTCCCCAACGTCGAGTCGCGCGCCGACGTCGACGAAGCGCTCGCCCTCCTCGACGCGGCCGGCGGCGCCCACATGCCGGTGATGCTCGCGATCGAGAGCCCGCTCGGCGTGCTGCGCGCCGAGGAGATCGCGGCGGCCTCCGACCGCGTGGCCTGCCTCGTGATGGCCACCTCCGACCTCCTCAACCAGCTCCACGGCCGGCGCACGCCCGACCGCGTGGCCCTCGTCCACAGCCTGGGCCAGGTGCTGCTCGCCGGGCGCGCGTACGACCGCGCGGTGGTGGACGGCATCTCGACCGACCTCAAGGACATGCAGTCGTTCGAGTACGCGTGCCGGCTCGCCCGCGACATGGGCTTCGACGGCAAGACGCTGGTGCACCCGTTCCAGCTCCCGTACTGCAACGACGCCTTCACGCCGAAGCCCCACGATCTCGCCGCCGCCCTCGAGGTGATCGACGCCCTCGAGCACGCGCACCGCGAGGGGCGCGGCACCGTGGTCGTGAACGGGCGCCTCATCGAGGGGCACCACGTGAAGGCCGCGCGCCGGCTGCTGGCACTCTCCGACATGATCGAGAAGCTGGAGGCGGGACGATGACCGGCGCCCCGCCCCGCCCGATCGACGGGCGCTTCTTCGAGGACTACGCGGCCGGCCAGCGCTTCGCGCATCCGACGCCGCGCACGCTGACCGACGGCGACGCGGCCGTGTACCTCGCGCTCACGGGCGCGCGCCAGCCGCTGCATTGCGCGCTGCCGGTGGCGCGCGCCATGGGCTACCGCGCCTGCCCCCTGGACGACCTCCTCGTCTTCCACGTGGCGTTCGGCAAGACGGTGCACGACGTCTCGTACAACGCCACGGCGAACCTGGGCTACGCGGACGTGCGCTTCCTCGCGCCCGTCTACGCCGGCGACACCCTGAACTGCGCCTCGGAAGTGCTCGCCACCCGCGCCACCTCGGGCGGGAAGGCGGGCATCGTCTACGTGCGCTCGCACGCCTACCGCCAGGACGGCGGGGAGGTGCTGCGCTGGACGCGCTGGGTGATGGTGCCGGCGCGCGCGCCCGTGGCGCCCGGCGAGGGCTCGGCCCCGGCGCTGCCGGCCGAGGTGCCGGTCGAGAAGCTGCGCCTGCCGGCCGACCTCGACGCGCGCGCCCTCGACCCGGCGGCGAGCGGCTCGACGCGCCTGTGGGAGGACTACGCGCCGGGCGGCGTCATCGACCATCCCGGCGGCATGACCGTGGAGGAAGCCGACGCGATGGCCGCCGCGCGGCTCTACCAGAACACGGCCCGCATCCACTTCGACGCGCTGCACGCGGCCGACACGCCCTTCGGCCGGCGGCTCGTCTACGGCGGGCACGTGATGTCGCTCTGCCGCGCCCTGTCCCACGACGGGCTCGAGAACGCCTTCGCGATCGCCGCGATCCACGCGGGCGCCCACGCCAACCCCGTCCTCGCCGGCGACACCGTGCGCTGCCGCCACGTCGTGCTCGCGCGCCAGGAGATCCCCGACCGGCACGACGTGGGGGCGCTGAGGCTGCGCATGCTCGGCGTGAAGAACGCCCGCCTCGCCGACGTCGGCACGCCCGCGCCGGGCGCCCGGCACGACGCGGTGGTGCTCGACCTCGACTACTCGGTGCTCATTCCCCGGCGGCAAAGCGCCTAGAATGGAAGACTTTCCGGATTCCGCATGAGCTCCCGAACGAACGCCTCCGTGCATCCGCGCGACGCCCTCTTCGCGGGCGAGAAGCCCTTTCCGGTGCTGCCCGCCTGCGAGCACTTCGCGGGCTCCGAGAAGCTGATCGGCAAGGCCCTCGAGCTGCAGGGCAAGCTGGGGCGCGTCTTCGACGTGACCTGCGATTGCGAGGACGGCGCGGCCGCCGGGCGCGAGAAGGAGCACGCGGGGATGATCGCCGCGATCCTCGCCTCGCCGCGCAACCTCTTCGCCATGGCGGGCGCGCGCATCCACGACTACACGCACCCGCACTGGAAGGACGACGTGGACATCCTCGTGGGCGGCGCGGGCGACCGGCTGGCCTACCTCACGATCCCCAAGTGCACCTCCGCCTCGCAGGCCGCGGAGATGTGCGCGTACATCCGCGAGGCGGGCGCGGGCGCGAAGCGCTCCGGGGCGCTTCCCGTGCACGTGCTCGTGGAGACGCACGGCGCGCTGCGCGACGCGTGGGAGATCGCGGCGCTGCCCGACGTGCAGGTGCTCGACTTCGGGCTCATGGACTTCGTGAGCGGCCACCACGGCGCGATCCGCTCGGCGAACATGCGCTCGCCGGGCCAGTTCGAGCACCCCCTCATCGTTCGCGCCAAGGCCGACATCGCCGCGGCGGCGCTCGCCCACGGCGTGGTGCCCGCGCACAACGTCTCGCTCGACCTGCGCAACCCCTACAACGTCTTCCGCGACGCGTGGCGGGCCCGCAACGAGTTCGGGTACCTGCGCATGTGGAGCATCCACCCCTCCCAGATCCAGCCGATCGTCGACGCGATGAAGCCGGACCTGGGCGAGGTCTCCGACGCCGCGGCGATCCTGCTCGCGGCCCAGCGCGCCGCGTGGGGGCCGATCCAGTACCAGGGCGAGCTGCACGACCGCGCGACGTACCGCTACTACTGGGAGCTGCTGCAGAAGGCGGACGTGACGGGCGTGGCCGTCCCCGGGGAGGCCGCGAGCGCCTTCTTTTCCCGCTCCGCGGCGTGAAGGCCGCTGAAACCCGCTTTGGCAAAGACGAAGGCAGAGTGAAATGACCGCAGGCGAGAAATTCCGGCAGGCGCTGGGCGACGAGAAGCCGCTGCAGATTCCCGGCGCCATCAACGCCTACCACGCGATCCTCGCGAAATCGAGCGGCTTCCGCGCGATCTACCTCTCGGGCGGCGGTGTCGCGGCGGGCTCGCTCGGCATGCCCGACCTGGGCATCTCCAACCTCGACGACGTGCTCACGGACGTGCGGCGCATCACCGACGCCTGCGACCTGCCGCTGCTCGTGGACGTGGACACGGGCTTCGGCGCGAGCGCCTTCAACGTGGCGCGCACCGTGAAGTCGCTCGTCAAGTCCGGGGCGGCGGCGCTGCACATCGAGGACCAGGTGGGGGCGAAGCGCTGCGGCCACCGCCCCGGCAAGGAGCTGGTCTCGAAGCAGGAGATGGCCGACCGCATCAAGGCGGCCGTGGACGCGCGCACCGATCCGGCGTTCTTCGTGATGGCGCGCACCGACGCGATCGCCTCGGAGGGGCTCGAGCGCGCGGTGGAGCGCTCGCTCGCGTGCGTCGAGGCCGGCGCCGACGGCATCTTCCCCGAGGCCGTGACGGACCTGGAGATGTACCGCAGGTTCAAGGACGCGGTGAAGGTCCCCGTGCTCGCCAACATCACCGAGTTCGGCAAGACGCCGCTCTACACGCTCGAGGAGCTGCGCGGCGCCGGCGTGGACATGGCGCTCTACCCGCTCTCCGCCTTCCGCGCGATGAACGCCGCGGCCCTCGGGGTCTACGGCGCGCTGCGCCGCGACGGCACGCAGAAGGCGGTGGTCGAGGGCATGCAGACGCGCGACGACCTCTACCGCTACCTCGGCTACCACGACTACGAGCGCAAGCTCGACGCGCTTTTCGAAAAGACCCCGGGAGGAAGACCATGACCCAGACCGCCGCCGCCAACGCCCCCGCCCCCGCCGCCGCGGGACCCAAGCCGAAGAAGTCCGTCGCGCTCTCCGGCGTCACCGCCGGCAACACCGCGCTGTGCACGGTGGGGCGCACCGGCAACGACCTGCACTACCGCGGCTACGACATCCTCGACATCGCCGAGCGGTGCGAATTCGAGGAGGTCGCCTACCTCCTCGTGCACGGCAAGCTCCCCAACGCGGCCGAGCTCGCCGCCTACAAGCGCAAGCTCCAGGCGCTGCGCGGCATCCCCGCGGCGGTGCGCCGCGTGCTCGAGACGATCCCCGCGAGCACGCACCCCATGGACGTGATGCGCACCGCGTGCTCGGCCCTGGGCGGGGTGCTGCCCGAGGCCGAGGGCCACAAGCTGGCCCCGTCGCGCGACATCGCCGACCGGCTGATGGCCTCGTTCGGCTCGATGCTGCTCTACTGGCACCACTACTCGCACTCGGGCCGGCGCATCGAGGTCGAGACCGACGACGACTCCATCGGCGGGCACTTCCTGCACCTGCTCCACGGCCGCAGGCCCTCGGAGCTGTGGGTGCGCTCGATGCACACCTCGCTCATCCTCTACGCCGAGCACGAGTTCAACGCCTCGACCTTCACCGCGCGGGTCATCGCCGGCACCGGCTCGGACATGTACTCGGCGATCACCGGGGCGATCGGGGCGCTGAAGGGCCCGAAGCACGGCGGGGCCAACGAGTTCGCCTTCGACACGATCGGGCGCTACGACGGCGCCGACCAGGCCGAGCGCGACATCGTGAAGCGCATCGCGGACAAGCAGATCATCATCGGCTTCGGCCACCCGGTCTACACCATCGCCGACCCGCGCAACCAGATCATCAAGGACGTGGCGCGCCGGCTCTCGGAGGACGCGGGCAACATGAAGCTCTACGACATCTCCGCGCGCGTCGAGGAGGTGATGTGGCGCGAGAAGAAGATGTTCCCCAACCTCGACTGGTACAGCGCCACCTCGTACCACATGATGGGCGTCCCGACGGACATGTTCACGCCCGTGTTCGTGATCTCGCGCACCTCCGGCTGGTGCGCGCACGTGATCGAGCAGCGCATCGACGGCAAGATCATCCGCCCGTCGGCCAACTACACCGGGCCCGAGGACCTCGCCTTCGTCCCGCTCTCCGAGCGGAAGTGATCACCCCGTCGCCCCAACGAGAGGAAGAACAAAGCGTGTCAGGACACATCAGCAACGCGAGGCCGGAGTTCGACCGGGTCATCCAGGACATCGTCGACTACGCGCGCGACTACCGGATCGCGTCGAAGGACGCATACGACACCGCCCGCTACTGCCTCATGGACACCCTGGGCTGCGGCTTCGAGGCGCTGCAGTTCCCCGCGTGCACGAAGCTGCTCGGGCCCATCGTCCCCGGCACGGTCGTGCCCCACGGCGCGAAGGTCCCGGGCACGCCCCACCAGCTCGACCCGGTGAAGGCCGCCTTCGACCTGGGCGCGATGGTGCGCTGGCTCGACTTCAACGACACCTGGCTCGCGGCCGAGTGGGGACATCCCTCGGACAACCTGGGCGGCATCCTCATGGCCGCCGACTGGGCGTCGCGCAACGCCGTGGCCGCCGGGAAGGCCCCGCTCACCGTGCGCGACGTGCTGACCGCGATGATCAAGGCCCACGAGATCCAGGGCGTCATCGCGCTGGAGAACAGCTTCAACCGCGTAGGCCTCGACCACGTCGTGCTGGTGAAGGTCGCCTCCACCGCGGTGGTGTCCACGCTCCTGGGCCTGAGCCGCGAGGAGACGTTGAACGCCGTTTCCAACGCGTGGATCGACGGCCAGTCCCTGCGCACCTACCGGCAGGCGCCCAACGCCGGTTCGCGCAAGAGCTGGGCGGCGGGAGACGCCACGAGCCGGGCCGTGCGCCTCGCCCTCATGGCGAAGACCGGCGAGATGGGCTACCCGTCGGCGCTCACCGCGAAGACCTGGGGCTTCTACGACGTGCACTTCAAGGGGCAGCCGTTCACGTTCCAGCGCCCCTACGGCAGCTACGTGATGGAGAACGTGCTCTTCAAGATCTCCTTCCCGGCCGAGTTCCACTCGCAGACGGCCGTGGAGGCGGCGATGACGCTCCACGGCGAGCTCGCGCGCCTGGGCCGCAAGCCCGAGGACATCAGGCGCATCGCGATCCGCACCCACGAGGCGTGCATCCGCATCATCGACAAGAAGGGGCCGCTCGCGAATCCGGCCGACCGCGACCACTGCATCCAGTACATGGTGGCCGTGCCGATCCTCTTCGGCCACCTCACCGCCGAGGACTACGAGGACTACGTCGCGGCCGACCCGCGCATCGACGCCCTGCGCGACAGGATCGCCTGCGTGGAGGACCAGCAGTTCACGAAGGACTACCACGACCCGGAGAAGCGCTCGATCGCCAACGCGCTCACGGTCGAGCTCGCCGACGGCACGAAGCTGCCGGAAGTCGTGGTCGAGTACCCGATCGGCCACAAGCGCCGCCGCCAGGAAGGCATGCCGGTGCTCGTGGAGAAGTTCAGGACCAACCTCGCCCGGCGCTTCGCGGCCAAGCAGCGCGAGGCGATCCTCGCGCTGTGCATGGATGCCAAGCGCCTGGAGGCCACGCCCGTGCACGAGTTCGTGGACGCGATGGCCGCGCCGTGAGGAAAGCAGCCGCCATGCGCCCGCGCGTCCTGTGCGCCGCCCTCGCCCTGGGGCTCGCCGGCTGCGCCACCACCTACCAGCTCTCCCTGATGCCGCGCGACAGTGGCCGGGTGTATTCGGGCACCGCGCGCGACGCGGGCGGCGGCGAGGGCCCGATCGCGATCACGATCGACGGGCGGGAGTACGCCGGCACGTGGGTGCAGTCCGTGCCGGAGCGCTCGAACGCCTACGTGAGCGGCGGCATCGGCTGGGGGCGCTGGCACGGCGCGGGCATCGGCACCGTCGTGACCTACGACAACCCGCGCGGCGGCGAGGCCAAGGCGCTGCTGCGCACCGCCTCCGGCCAGGGCCTGCGCTGCGACCTGCGCCTCGGCGGCGGCTACGGCGACGGGCTGTGCCGCGACGACGCCGGGCGCGAGTACGACGTCCAGATCCGCCCGGCGCCCCGCGCCTGAGGCTTCCCATCCACGAACCCCGGAAGAACCGACCATGCCGCACAACGCGTTCGACACCCTGAAGACCTTCCAGCCTTCCGCCGGCAAGTCCGGGCAGTACTACTCGCTGCCGGCGCTCGCGAAGACGTTCCCCTCGGTCAGGCGCCTGCCGGTGTCGATCCGCGTCGTGCTCGAGAGCGTGCTGCGCAACTGCGACGGGCGGAAGGTCACCGAGGAGCACGTGAACGAGCTCGCCAACTGGCGCCCGGCGGGCGCGCGCACCGAGGAAATCCCCTTCGTGCGTCGCCCGCATCGTGCTGCAGGACTTCACCGGCGTGCCGCTGCTGGTGGACCTGGCGGCGATGCGCAGCGTGGCCGCGAACATGGGCAGGAACGCGAAGGCGGTCGAGCCGCTGGTGCCGGTAGACCTCGTGGTCGACCACTCGGTGCAGATCGACCACTATGGCGGGCCGAACGCGCTCGACCTCAACATGAAGCTCGAATTCTAGCGCAACCGCGAGCGCTACCAGTTCCTGAAGTGGGGCATGCAGGCGTTCGACACCTTCAAGGTCGTGCCGCCGGGGATCGGCATCGTGCACCAGGTGAACCTCGAGTACCTGGCCCGGGGCGTGTTCGAGAAGGACGGCATGTACTACCCCGACACGCTGGTCGGCACCGACAGCCACACCACGATGATCAACGGCATCGGCGTGGTCGGCTGGGGCGTGGGCGGCATCGAGGCGGAGGCCGGGATGCTCGGCCAGCCGGTCTACTTCCTCACCCCCGACGTGGTGGGCGTGCACCTGAACGGGAGCGCTGCGCGAGGGGGTGACGGCCACCGACCTCGTGCTCACCGTGACCGAGCTCCTGCGCAAGGCGAAGGTGGTGGGCAAGTTCGTCGAGTTCTTCGGCGAGGGGGCGGCCTCGCTCGCCGTGCCCGACCGCGCCACGATCGGCAACATGGCGCCGGAGTACGGCGCGACCATGGGCTTCTTCCCGGTCGACGGCAAGACCATCGACTACTTCCGCGGCACCGGGCGCTCGGACGAGCAGGTCTCGGCGTTCGAGGCGTACTTCCGCGCCCAGGAGATGTTCGGCATGCCCCAGGCGGGCGCGATCGACTACTCGGAGGTGATCGAGACTCGACCTCGCGGACGTGAAGCCCTCGGTCGCGGGGCCGAAGCGCCCGCAGGACCGCATCGAGCTGGGCAAGTTGAAGTCGCGCTTCGCGGAGCTGTATTCCGCCCCCGCCGCCGAGAGCGGCTTCGCCAAGAAGGCGGACGACCTCGGCAAGCGCTTCAAGACGAAGGACGGCATGGACGTCGGCACCGGCGACGTGCTGATCGCCGCGATCACCTCGTGCACCAACACGTCCAACCCGAGCGTGCTGCTCGCCGCGGGCCTGCTCGCGAAGAAGGCGGTCGAGAAGGGGCTGACCGTCGCCCCGCACGTCAAGACCTCGCTCGCGCCCGGCTCGCGCGTGGTGACCGAGTACCTCAAGGCCGCGGGGCTCCTGCCGTACCTCGAGAAGCTCGGCTTCTGGGTCGTCGGCCTACGGCTGCACGACCTGCATCGGCAACGCCGGCCGCTCGACGCGGCGCTCAAGAGGCGATCGTCGACAACGACCTCGTGTGCGCGGCGGTGCTGTCGGGCAACCGCAACTTCGAGGCGCGCATCCACCCCAACCTGCGCGCCAACTTCCTCGCCTCCCCGCCGCTGGTGGTCGCCTACGCGATCGCCGGCACGGTGCTGAAGGACCTCGAGCACGAGCCGCTGGGCCAGGGCAAGGACGGCCCGCGTGTACCTGCGCGACATCTGGCCGACAGTCGACGAAGTGCACGCGCTGCTCAAGTACGCGCTCGACCCGAAGGTCTTCGCGGCGCATCTACGGCGACCTCGGCCGCGACAACCCGATGTGGGCGGCGGTCGCCGAGCGCGAGCGGCCAGGTCTACAACTGGCCCAGGTCGACCTACATCGCCGAGCCGCCGTTCTTCGACGGCTTCGGGATGGAGCCGGGCGAAGGCCGCACGACGTGCAGGGCGCGCGCGCGCTCGGCGTCTTCGGCGACTCGATCACCACCGACCACATCTCCCCCGCCGGCTCGATCAAGGAAACCTCGCCGGCCGGGCAGTACCTGCATCGCCCACGGCGTGCCGAAGGCCGACTTCAACAGCTACGGCGCGCGGCGCGGCAACCACGAGGTGATGATGCGCGGCACCTTCGCCAACGTGCGCATCAAGAACCTGATGATCCCGCCGCGCCCGGACGGCACGCGGGTGGAAGGCGGCGTGACGCATGCACCAGCCGTCCGGCGAGACAGATGTCCATCTACGACGCGGCGATGAAGTACGTGGCGAGCGGCACGCCGACGGTCGTCTTCGGCGGCGAGGAGTACGGCATCGGGCTCCTCGCGCGACTGGGCCGCCAAGGGCACGCAGCTGCTCGGCGTGAAGGCGGTGGTCGCGCGCAGCTTCGAGCGCATCCACCGCTCCAACCTCGTCGGCATGGGCGTGCTGCCGCTGCAGTTCAAGGGCGCGGACTCGGTCGAAGTCGCTGGGGATCCGGGGCGACGAGACCTTCGACGTGGTGGGCCTGGAAGGCGGCATCCGCCCGCAGATGGACGTGACGCTCGTGATCCACGGCAAGGACGGCGCGGAGAAGAAGGTGCCGGTGCTGCTGCGCATCGACACCCCGATCGAGGTCGACTACTACCTGCACGGCGGGATCCTGCCCTACGTGCTGCGCGACCTCATGGCGGGCGCTTCCCCGGCAGCCGTCACGGCCTGAGGCGGCGACGCAGGGGCCGAATCGCCCTGTTCCCGGGCCGGCTCGTCAGCGCGGGTCGCCGCCGGCGGCCGCGGGCTCGCCCTCGAGGAGGCGGCGAAGCTGCAGCACGTGCTGGGCGGTGCGCCACGCCTCGTCCTCGCGGCGCACGGCGTCCTCCTCGCGGCCTTCGCGGCGCGCGAGGCGGGCCAGGCGCTCGAAGAGCAGGCGCTTCTCCTTGAGCGCGCGCACCGCGCTCCAGAGCGCTTCCTCGGCCTGCCCGACCTGCGCCGACTGCAGCGAGCGCAGGGTGAACGCGTGCCCGGTGTGGCACCGGTAGCGCAGCGGCTGGCGCCCGTCGTCCACTTCCCAGAGCGGACCCTGGCAGTCCGGGCATGTGAGCGGCACCTGCGAGCCGATCTCGTCCAGCTTTTCCATGGTGTCGCCTTTCGCGAGGGACACTTCCTGCTCGAGGGCGAGGCGCCTGGGCGCCGGCTCCCCTTCGGCCGAGGGTTCGCCGGCAAGCTGCACGAGCCGCTCGACGATGGCCTCCAGCGGCAGGCAGTAGTCCACCTCCACGTAGCGCAGCGCGCTCTCGGGCATGCCCGGCGCCTCGGCGTCCCGGGGGTCCTGCACGATCGCCACACCGCCGCACTCCTTGATCGCCTGCAGTCCCACCGTACCGTCGTCCATGTCGCCGGTCAGGACGACGCCGACGACGGCGGCGCCCCGCGCGAGCGCCGCCGAGAGGAACAAGGGGTCGACGGCCGGGCGCGCGTGGTGCTCGCGCGGACCCCGGTCGAGGCGCACGTGCCCGTCCTGCACGCGCATATGCCGGTCGGGCGGCGCGACCAGGATCGTGCCGGCCTCGAGGGCGTCGCCGTGGCGGGCGTGGCGAGCGTCGAGCGGGCCGCGGGCGTCGAGGAGCTCGGGAAGGATGCTCTCGCGGGCACCCACGTGCAGGACGACGAGCACGGGGGCGGAGAACCCGCCGGGCAGGCCCGCGGCGATCCGCTGGAGCGCGCGCACGCCGCCGACGGACGCGCCGATGACCACGATGCGCTGGGATGCCAAGGTAATATTTGCCTGACGAACTTCCCCGGAGGAGCCGATATGACAGCGGAATCGGGCGCCGTGTTCGACGGCCGTTGCACCTGCGGGACCGTGCGCTACCGCATGACGAGCCGCCCGCTCTTCGTGCACTGCTGCCACTGCCGCTGGTGCCAGCGGGAAACGGGAGCCTCCTTCGCGCTCAACGCCCTGATCGAGGCCGACCGGGTGGTGCTGCTCGCCGGCGAGCCGGAGGTGGTGGCGACGCCTTCCAACAGCGGCAAGGGCCAGAAGATCGCGCGCTGCCCGAAGTGCCGGGTGGCGCTCTGGAGCAACTACGCCGGGGCCGGGGACGCGCTGCGCTTCGTGCGCGTGGGCACGCTCGAAAATCCCGACGCCTTCCCGCCCGACGTGCACATCTTCACGGCGAGCAAGCAGCCCTGGGTCGTGCTGCCCGAGGCCACGCCGGCCGTGCCGGAGTACTACAAGTCGCGCGAGCTCTGGCCGAAGGAAAGCCTCGAGCGGCGCGCGTTGTTAATGGGGTCAGGTTCGTTTTTGGACCTGTCCCCTCCACGGACGGGTCCAATGAGCCCGACTCCATAAAAAGGGGACAGGTCCAAAAACGAACCTGACCCCAATGTCCCCCTAGAAGTCCGCCACGTCCTCGCCCTCCTCGAACTTGCCGGGCGTGCCGGCGACCTGGCGGTGCATGCGCCGGTGCTGCCAGAGCGAGAAGGCGATGGAGGCCACCGACAGCCCGAGCAGCGCGCCCGAGATGGGGTGCGTCAGGAAGAGCCAGGGATTCGGGTCCGTCATGATCGCGCGCACCAGGTTCACCTCGATCTGGTCGCCGAGGATGACGCCGAGGATGAAGGGCGCCAGCGGGAACCCCCCCTTCACCATCAGGTAGCCCAGCACACCGAAGACGAGCAGCACGTACACGGTCGACATCGAGTTGCCGAGCGCGTAGGCGCCGACCACGCACAGCACGAGCACCGCGGGGTAGAGGATCGCGCGCGGCGTGGTGATGATCTTGAGCGCCCAGCGCGCGCCCAGGCCCACGATCAGCACCATGATCGGGTGGGCGATGAGGTACGCGGCGAAGATGCCGTAGGCGATGGCGCTGTGCTGGGAGATGAAGAGCGGGCCCGACTGGATGCCGTGGATGGTCAGCGCGCCCAGCATCACCGCGGTCACCGCGTCGCCCGGGATGCCGAAGGCCATGATCGTCACGAGCGAGCCGCCCACGTTCGCGTTGTTCGCCGCTTCCGAGGCGATGATGCCTTCCGGAATCCCGGTACCGAACTTCTCCGGGCGCTTCGAGAACTTCTTCGCCTGGTCGTAGGCCATCATGTTGGCCGCACTCCCCCCGATCGCGGGCAGCACGCCGATCCACACCCCCACGAGCGACGACCACACGAGCAGGAAGGGGCGCCTGAGGATGTCACCCAGGACCTTCCACTGCGACACCCGCAGGCTCGCCGCCGCGCGGATCGCCTCGGCCGCCTTGTTCCCCGCGCCGCCCTTCTCGACGTCGGACATGATCTGCGCGAAGGCGAAGACGCCGATGAGCACCGGCAGGAACGGCACGCCGCCCTCGAGGAACTCGATGCCGAAGGTGAGCCGCGGCCCGCCCAGCATCGGGTCGTTGCCGAGCACGGTGACGATGAGCCCCAGCATTCCCGACAGCAGCCCCTTCAGGAGCGAGGCCTCGACCAGCCCCGCCACCATCGACAGCGCCAGCACGAAGAGCGAGAAGTACTCCCACGGCCCGAAGGCGAGCGCGAAGGCGGCGAGCGGGCCGGTGGTGAATATCAGGAAGATGCCGCCGAGGATCCCGCCGAAGAACGACGACCAGATCCCGGTCCAGATCGCGCGCCCCGGCTCGCCGTTGCGCGCCATCGGGTGTCCGTCGAAGGTGGTCGCCACCGCCGAGGGCGTGCCGGGGAGGCCGAGCAGGATTGCGGTCACGAGCCCGCCGGCGGAGCCGCCCACGTACAGCCCGACCATCGCGGCCAGCCCCTGCAGCGGGTCGAGCCCGAAGGTGAAGGGCAGCGCCACGATGATCGTCATCGTGATCGTGACCCCCGGCAGCGCCCCGCCCACGACGCCCGCCAGGCAGCCCACGGCGAGCGGGACCAGGTACTTCACCTGGGCCAGATTCACCAGCGCGTGGCCGAGGAGCTCGAACACCTAGAAGCCGCTCCAGAGTCCGCGCGGCAGCAGCACCTGCAGGTACTGGTCGAAGATGACGTACACGCCGAAGGTGGTGACGAGGGCGACCGCGGCGACCAGGGCCCAGCCGCGGGCGCCGCGCGGGCGCGCGAGGGCCACCTGCATCGCGGCCACGAAGGCGGGGGTCGCCAGCCGGAAGCCCGCGTACGGCAGGGCGAGCACGTAGGCGCCGAAGATCGCGAAGAGGAGGAGCACCATGCCGTAGCGCGGCCGCGGCGCCGGCTCCCCGCCCGTCCCGGCCGGCACGGGCGCCCTGCGGCGACGGGCGAGCACGTCGGAGACCACGAGCAGCACCGCGAGCAGCGCCGTGCCGGCGATCACCAGCCGCGGATAGAAGGCCGGGCTCACCGGCACCAGCGGGTTCGCCTCGATGGCGAACGTGGTCCAGTAGAGGTAGAGGCTGGTCGCCAGGACGACCAGCCCCGCCAGCCCGTCGCGTCCCATCGGTCCTCAGCGCTTGAGCAGTCCCAGCTCCTTCGCGAGGTCGTGGTTCAGCTTGTCGTTCTTCTCGAGGAAGTCGGCGTACTGGTCGGCGTTCAGGTAGTGCACGAGGGTGCCCTGCTTGGCCATCGCCTCGTGGAAGGCCGGCTCCTTGGCGGCGGCGCCGCACGCCGAGCGCAGCTTGGCGAGCACGTCGGCGGGGGTGCCCTTGGGCGCCAGCAGCCCCCGGTTCACGGCGTACTGCACGTCGACGCCGCTTTCCTTGAGGGTCGGCACGTCGGGGATCTCGGGGCTGCGCTCCTCGGTGGCGATCGCGAGGAAGCGCATGTGCCCGGCCGCGGCCTTGCCCTTCTGCGTGAGGTTCGACTCGGCGAGGTCGATGTGGCTGCCCAGCAGCGCGTTCATCCGGCCGGCCGTGCCCTCGTACGGCACGTACTTGAACTTGATCCCGGCCGCCTTCTCGACGAGCGCCGGGAAGAAGTGGCTCGTGGAGCCCAGCGTCGCGCCCACCGTGATCTGGCCGGGGCGCTTCTTCGCGTCGGCGAGCATCGACTTGATGTCCTTCCACGGGGCCTTCGGCGCCGCGGTGAGGATCGACGGGGTCGAGGAGACGAGGCAGATCGGCTCGAAGTCGGTGTAGTCCACGTCGGCGACACCGGTCCAGTAGGTCGAGTGGATCGAGTCGTGCACGGCGAAGATCGTGTAGCCGTCGGCCGGGGAGGCCTTCGCCTCCTTCGCGCCCTTCGTGCCCGAGGCGCCGCCCACGTTCGCGATCACGACGTTGCCGCCGAGGTGCTTCTCCATCTGCGGCGCGAAGGCGCGATAGATGACGTCGGTGTCCCCGCCGGCGCCCCACGGCACGATCAGCTTGATCGGGCGGTCGGGATAGGCGGCGACGGCGGAAGTGCAGGCGAGGGCGAGGCAGGCCAGCAGTGCGGCGGTGGTGCGGTGCATGGTCATCTCCAGTGACGGGCCGAGGGCGCATCCTAGCCGACGCGGGGGCGGTCCACAATCCGCGTGGCAGAATCGCCGGTGCTCCCTCTCCCAAGGGAGAGGGACTGAGAAGTGCTCCCTCTGCCTTGGGAGAGGGACTGAGAAGTGCTCCCTCTGCCTTGGGAGAGGGACTGAGAAGTGCTCCCTCTGCCTTGGGAGAGGTGAGAAGTGCTCCCTCTGCCTTGGGAGAGGTGAGAAGTGCTCCCTCTGCCTTGGGATGGGCCTGAGAAGTTCTCCCTCTCCCTTGGGAGAGGGCCGGGGAGAGGGTGGTTAGGCTCACAGTGAATGCATGGCATTGGGCGGCGAGGGCCGGGCGCTTCGTCCAGCCGCGACTCCACCGAGATGAAGAAGCGCCCGGCCCTCGCCGCCTCGTGCCGAGGCGACCATCGCGCATCACGAATGGAAAGGAGCAGCGAATGCGAGTCGGGATCCTGGGAGGCGGCGTCATCGCCCGCCTCTTCCTCGAGCACGTGCGCGCCGGGAAGATGGGTGCGGCGGAAGTGGTGGCGATCGCCGGACGTTCCGCGGCCTCGCGCGGGGCGGCGCTCGCGCGCGAGCACGGCGTGGCCTTCGTGGTGGGTGCCGATGCGCTCGCCGCCGCGAAGCCGGACGTCGTGGTCGAGGCCGCCTCCCACGACGCGGTGCGCGAGCACGCCGAGGCGCTGCTCTCGCGCGGCATCGCCGTGATCGTCCTCTCGGGCGGCGCGCTCGCCGACGACGCCCTGCGCGCTCGCCTCGAGCGCGCGGCGGCGGCCCACAAGGCGCTGCTGTACGTCCCCTCGGGCGGGATCGGGGCGCTCGACGCGCTGAAGGCGGCCTGCGCGGCCGGCGTCGACGAGGTGCGCATCGCCGTCACCAAGCCGCCGGCGGCGTGGAAGGGCATCGACTACGTCGAGCGGCTCGGCATCGACCTCGACCGCCTCCAGGGCCCGGCCACGCTCTTCGAGGGCAGCGCGCGGGAAGGCGTCCCCCATTTCCCGGCGAACGTGAACATTGCCGCGGTCCTCTCGCTCGCCGGCGTCGGGTTCGACCGCACCCGGCTCACGGTCGTGGCCGATCCCGCGCTGAAATTCAACACGCATTTCATCCACATCCGGGGAAGGACGGGGACGATCGACGTGCGCTTCGAGAGCGTGCCCTCGCCGGACAACCCGAAGACCGCGATGCTCGCCTGCTACAGCGCGCTCGCGGCGCTGAAGGAGTTCGCCTCGCCCGTTCGCTACGGCACGTGACCGGGTGCGGGGCCGCCCTGCCCCCACCCCACCCGCTATAATTCCCGATTGGCCCGAATCGCCCGCAGCCGGCGCGGTTTCCCGGCCCCCCACCGTTTCGTTCCCCCCGGAGGATGCAATGCCCGACGACGTGCGCAACACCCCATTCGTGATCGACATGGGCCCCGTGCCCTCCCTGCCGGTGGCCGGCAGCGACCAGCGCTTCCCCGTCGGGCGGATCTACTGCGTGGGACGCAACTACGCCGAGCACGCGCGCGAGATGGGCCACGACCCGGACCGCGAGCCGCCGTTCTTCTTCATGAAGCCCGCGAACTCCATCGTCCCCAGCGGCTCGACGATCGCCTATCCGGTGAAGACCAAGGACGTGCACCACGAGATCGAGATGGTGGTGGCGATCGGCAAGGGCGGCAAGGACATTCCCGTCGAGAAGGCGCTCGAGCATGTCTGGGGCTACGGCGTGGGCCTCGACATGACCCGGCGTGACGTGCAGGGAGAGGCGAAGAAGCTGGGCCGGCCCTGGGAGATGGGCAAGGCCTTCGACGAGTCGGCCCCCTGCACCGCGCTCCAGCCCGCCGCGAAGATCGGCCATCCCGCCAAGGGCGCGATCTGGCTCAAGGTGAACGGGCAGGTGAAGCAGCAGGGCGACCTCGCCCAGCAGATCTGGAGCGTGCCCGAGCAGATCGCCTACCTCTCGGGGATGATCACGCTGCAGCCCGGCGACCTCATCTTCAGCGGCACGCCCGCGGGCGTGGGCCCGGTCAAGGCCGGCGACAAGCTCGAGGGCCACGTCGACGGCGTGGGCGACCTCTCCATCACCTACCGCTGACCGGGAAAAGGAAAATGGGGTCAGGTTCATTTTCGAACCTGTCCCCTTTTTTCCCTGCGCGAGGCGCAAATGGGGACAGGTTCGAAAATGAACCTGACCCCACCTTTAAAGGACCTGGCGGCCGAGCCACCAGGCGATGGCGGCGATGAAGGCCGAGGCGGGGATGGTGAAGATCCACGCCCAGACGATGTTGCTCGCCACGCCCCAGCGCACGGCCGAGAACCGGTGCGTGGAGCCCACGCCGACGATCGCCCCGGTGATCGTGTGCGTCGTGGATACGGGCACGCCCAGGGCCGTGGCGAGGAAGAGCGTGATCGCACCCCCCGTTTCCGCGCAGAAGCCACCCACCGGCTTGAGCTTGGTGATCTTCTGTCCCATCGTCTTCACGATGCGCCAGCCGCCCAGCGCGGTGCCCAGCGCCATCACCGAGTAGCAGGAGGCGATCACCCAGAACGGCACCTGCTCGCGCGCGCCCGGCACGCCCGCGGCGATGAGCAGCACCCAGATGATCCCGATCGTCTTCTGCGCGTCGTTGCCGCCGTGGCCCAGCGAATAGAGCGAGGCCGAGACGAGCTGCAGGCGCCGGAACCATCGGTCCACGCGCGCGGGCGGCGAGCGCCGGAAGATCCACGACACCGCCACCAGCAGCAGCCCGCCCAGCACGAAGCCCAGCAGCGGCGACAGGAAGATGAAGATCAAGGTCTTCGTGATCCCGGAGGCGACCAGGTGCTGGAAGCCGCCCTTCGCCACGGCCGCGCCGATCAGCCCGCCGATCAGCGCGTGCGACGACGACGAGGGCAGTCCGCCCCACCAGGTGATCACGTTCCACGCGCTGGCCCCGACGAGCGCGCCGAAGACCACGTAGTGGTCCACGATGGCGGGCTCCACGATGCCCTTGCCCACCGTGGAGGCGACCTTGAGGTGGAAGATGAACACCGCCGCGAAGTTGAACGTGGCGGCCATGAGCACCGCCTGGTACGGCTTGAGCACGCCGGTGGAGACCACCGTGGCGATCGAGTTGGCGGCGTCGTGCAGGCCGTTGAGGAAGTCGAAGGCGAGCGCCAGCGCCACGAGGAACGCCAGCATCGCGAAGCTGATCTCGAGCCCGTTCATCGGCGCGCCCCCGGCCTAGCTGTTCTCGAGCGCGATGCCCTCGGCGAGGTTCGCCACGTCGAGGCAGCGGTCGGTCACGGCCTCGAGGAGCTGGTAGACCTCCTTCATCTTGATGATCTCGCGCACGTCCTGCTCCTCGCGGAAGAGCTTCGACATGGCCGAGCGCATCACGCGGTCGGCGTCGCTCTCGAGCCGGTCGATCTCCTGGCAGGTCTTGAGGATCGCCTCGAAGTCGCCCTCGCGCCGGCCGATCAGCGCCACCACGTCCTTCACGCGCTCGCAGCACTTCACGCCGATGTCGGCCAGCCGCGCGGTCTCCGGGGTGATGGCGCGGATGTCGTAGAGCGACATCGTCTCGGTGGTGTCCTGGATGAGGTCGCAGATGTCGTCCATGGCGTTGACGAGCTGGTGGATGTGGTCGCGGTCGAGCGGCGTCACGAAGCTCTTGTGCAGCAGCCGGATCGCCTCGGCGGTGATGCGGTCGGCGGCGTGCTCGGCGTCGTCGATGAGGCGGGCGTGCCGCTCGCGATCGCCATCGAAGTCCTGCATGAGCGCCGCCAGCTCGTGGGCGGCGCGCACGATCTGCTCCGCATGGGCGTTGAAGAGGTCGAAGAAGCGCCCTTCCCTGGGCAGCAGGCGGCCGAACATGGGACTCCCGGTGGACGTGGCGAGTCCGGCGAGTGTATCAAACGGCCCGGGCGCGCCCCGCCCGCACGCTATAATCCCGCTCCCCCGAACGCCGCCCCGAACGCCTGAACCCGCCTTCCCCTCCCCGGCGCCTGCGACGCCCGGCCGCGCCGCGCCGGTCCCTGCACCCGGCACGCTGGTTCACCGGCGTGTGGCGCAATCCCGACTTCGTGAAGCTGTGGGCCTCACTCACGGTCACGCACTTCGGCGGCCAGATCACGTTCCTCGCGCTTCCCCTCACGGCCGCGCTGCTGCTGCACGCCACCCCGCTGCAGGTGGGCATCCTCACCGCCATGGGGGCGCTGCCCTTCCCGCTCTTCGGCCTCTTCGCCGGCGTGCTCGTCGACCGCACCCCGAAGCTGCCGGTGATCGTCGCCTGCGACCTGGCGCGCGCGCTGGCGCTCCTCGCGATCCCCGTCTGCGCCTGGTTCGGCGCGCTCGGCATGCCGGTGCTCTACGCCGTGGACTTCCTCGTGGGCGTGGGCAGCGTGATCGGCTGGCCCGCCTACCAGGTCTTCATGACCGAGCGCGTGGGGCGCGAAAACCTCGTCGAGGCGAATGCGAAGATCGGCGTGGCCGACTCCGCCGCGCAGCTCGTGGGCCCGGGGGTGGCCGGCGCGCTCATCCAGTGGCTCACCGCGCCCTTCGCGATCCTGGTCGACGCGGCGTCGTTCTTCCTGTCCGCATGGCTGCTGCGCGGCATCCCGCCCCACGCGGGCGACGCGCCCAAGGGCCGGCGGCGCAGCGTCGGGCGCGAGATCGGCGAGGGGCTGCGGCTGGTGTGGGACAACCGCACCCTGCGCGCGATGGCCTGGGCAATCGGCCTCTGGCAGGTCTTCCGCCACGCCTTCGTCGCGATCGTGGTGCTCTTCGGCGCGCGCGTGCTCGGGTTCACCGCCGGGCAGGTGGGCATGCTCTTCATGGCCGCGGGCCTGGGCTCGCTGGGCGCCGCCTGGCTCACGCCCCGGCTGAACGCCCGCTACGGCGTGGGCCCGACCATGCTCGCGGGCATCGGCGGATCGGGGGTGGCGTGGATCGTCGTGGCCGCCGCGTTCGGGCCGCGCTGGCTCGAGGCCGCGCTCTTCGGCGGCGGGCTCTTCCTGCTCGACCTCACCGCCATGACCTTCTTCATCAACTACCTGTCGCTGCGCCAGGCGGTGACGCCCGACCCGCTGCTCGGCCGCGTGACCGCCACCATGATCGCGCTCACGGTCTCCACGGCGCCGCTGGGCGGCGTGGCCGGCGGCTGGATCGCCGAGCACCTCGGCCTGCGCGCGGCCATGGCCTGCGTCGGCGCGGGCGCGCTCCTCCTCGCCCCGCTCGTGGCGTGGCTCTCGCCGCTCGCGCGCATGCGCGAGCTGCCCGCGCCCCAGGAGCCGGCCCTCACCGAAAGCCTGGCCGAAGAGACGACCTTCTAAACCGGGGACAGACCCCGATTTCCTATAGGCGGAACGAAGGCGAGGCGGCGCTGACGGGAGCCGGGCGGAGCGGGTGTCGGACGCCGATTTCCCGCAGGAGGAACGAGGACGGCCTCCGGGAAGAAGCGCTCGTGGCGTTCCTCCTATAGGAAAACGGGGTCTGTCCCCTACTTCAGTAGGTGCTCGATGGCCGCGCGCTCTTCCTGCAGCTCCTTCTGCGTGGCGGCGATCTTCGCCTTGGCGAAGTCGTTGAGCTCGAGGCCCTTCACGATCTCGTAGCGCCCGCCCGAGCACTTCACGGGGAAGCCGAACGTGAGCGCCTCGGGGATGCCGTAGCTGCCGTCGGAGGGCACGCCCATGGACACCCAGTCGTCGGTCGGCGTGCCGTGGACCCAGTCGCGGATGTGGTCGATGGCCGCGTTGGCCGCCGAGGCCGCCGAGGACAGCCCCCGGGCCTCGATGATCGCCGCACCGCGCTTCTGCACGGTGGGGATGAACGTGCTCTCGATCCACGCCCGGTCGTCGATCACCTGCGCGGCGGCCTTGCCGTTGACCAGCGCGTTGTAGACATCCGGGTACTGGGTCGCCGAGTGGTTGCCCCAGATCGTCATGTGCTTCACCGCCGTGACCGGGTTGCCGGTCTTCTGCGCCACCTGGGTGAGCGCGCGGTTGTGGTCGAGCCGCATCATCGCCGTGAACTGCTGCGGCTTCAGCGACGGCGCGTTCTTCATGGCGATGAGCGAGTTGGTGTTCGCGGGATTGCCCACCACGAGCACCTTCACGTCGCGCGAGGCCACGGCGTCGAGCGCCTTGCCCTGGGGCACGAAGATCGCGCCGTTGGCCTCGAGGAGGTCCTTCCTCTCCATGCCGGGACCGCGGGGACGCGCGCCCACGAGCAGCGCCACGTCGGCGTCCCTGAACGCGACCTTCGGGTCGGATGCGGCCGTCATCGACGCGAGCAGCGGGAAGGCGCAGTCGTCGAGCTCCATCATCACGCCCTTCAGCGCCTTCTGCGCCTTCTCGTCGGGGATCTCGAGCAACTGCAGGATGACCGGCTGGTCGCGTCCGAGCATGTCGCCGCTCGCGATGCGGAACAGCAGGCTGTAGCCGATCTGGCCGGCGGCGCCGGTCACGGCGACGCGCATGGGCTTCTTCATGGGAGCTCCTTGGACGATCCGATGGCGGGAAATGGACCCTGCGATTATACGAAACCGCCCCCGCCCGGACTTGCGCCCGCGCAAACCCTGCTTCAGCCCGTGCGCCGGCCGCGCAGCGAGATGGCGAGCACGCCGGCCGTGACGAGCGCGGCACCGGCGAGCTGCACGGCGGTCACGGGCTCGCCGAGGAAGATCGCGCCGAGGAAGATCGTCGCCACCGGCCCCACCGAGCCCACGATCGCCGCGTGGCTCGACCCGATGCGCCGGATCCCCTCGCTCGTCAACGCGATCGGGAGCACCGTGGACACCGCCGCCATGAGCAGGCACAGCCCGTACACCGGCAGCGGCTGCGCGAGGATGCGCCCCGGATGCGGGGTGAGCAGGAAATGCGCGACCACCGCGGCGCAGGCGGCGAGCCCGGCGTAGCCCGCGAAGCGCAGGCTGCCCACCCGCCCCACCACCCGGCCGCTGCCGAGGAGGTAGCCCGCGTAGAAGAGCGCCGAGAGCAGCACCCAGAAGGTGCCGAGGACGACGTTGCCCCGCTGCGTGGCGAGGTCGTTGCCGAAGACGAGCACGATCCCCAGGTACGAGAGCGCCACCGCCGCCACGTCGCGGCGGGTGATCGCCCGGCCGAAGAGCGCGGCCGAGAGCAGCAGCACGAAGGTCGGGTTGAGGAAGAGCACGAGCCGCTCGAGCGCGGCGGTGATGTGCTGCAGCCCGAGGAAGTCGAAATAGCTCGCGAGGTAGTAGCCGACGAGGCCGAGGAGCATCGTGGCGCGCAGGTCCGCGGCCGACAGCGGCTCGCCGCGCCCCTCCCGCCGGCCCCACGCCGCGAGCGCCGCGAAGAGCGGCGCGCTGAAGATCATGCGCAGCGCGAGCAGCGTCATGGCGTCCACGCCGTGGCGGTAGGCGAGCTTGATGATGATGGCCTTGCCCGAGAAGGCCACGGCGCCCACGCCCACCAGGATCGCCCCCGTGACGGGCGAGTCCCCGTCCGGCGCCCGCGCGCTCACCCCTGGGCGGCCCTCGCCGGGCGCTCGCCGCCGCGCTGCGCCTTCGCGCGCGCGAGCGCCGCGTCGGCGCAGAGCATCAGCGGCTCGATGCCGTGGCCGTCGCGCGGGAACCACGCCTCGCCGGCCGTCGCCCGCACGGCGACCCCGGCGAACTCGAAGTCCAGCGCCGCGGCCACCGCGCAGGCGAGCGCGAGTCCCTCCGCCTCGCCGGCCAGCCCCGCGGCGAGCACCGCGAACTCGTCGTCGCCCACGCGCGCGACGAGATGGCCGCCGGCGGCCTCCCGCACGCGCCGCGCCGCCTCGCGCAGCACCGCGTCCGCGGCCCGGTGGCCCACCGCGGCGTTCACGCGCCGGAAGCCCTCGAGGTCCGCCATCACGAGCAGGCCCACGCCTTCGCCGGCGGGCGCGGCGGCGAGCCGGGCCGAGGCCTCGGCCACGAACGCCGCCCGGTGCGCCAGGCCCGTGACGGGATCGCCCGCCGCGGCGGTGCGCGCATCGCCGAGGCAGCCCATCAGCTGCTCCGAGGCCACGCGGCCGATCGTGGCGAACACGGCCACCACGACGAAGAACTCCACGAGCTGCAGCCAGCCCGAGCGCTGCGCGACGAGGCTGCGCCCCAGCCCCGAGCGCTCGAGGGCGAACACGAGCGCCACGGCGCCGAGGGCGAGGCCGGCCACGGCGAGGAACCCGCGCCGGGGCAGCAGCAGCGCGCCCATCAGCACGACGCCGGTGTAGGCGGTGACGGCCAGGTCGTGCATGCCGAGCGGGTTCAGCACGAGCACGAGGGTCACCACGGTGATGAGCACGCAGGAGAGCAGCCCGATGGCGGCGTGCGCGTAGCCGGCGCGCGCGAAGCCCCACGCGGAGATGCCGAGCGGCGCGGCGAGCGCCAGCAGCACGGCGATCTCCCGGCGCCCGAGCAGCGCGTTGGCCGAGGACGCGAAGAAGAGCCCGAGGGTGACGCCCACGATGGCCACGCGCACCACCACCGCCATCGGGGCCGAGGCCGGGACCGCCTCCTCCCCGGGGCCGCTCACGGCGCGACCCGGACCTGGTAGACGACGCTGCCGCTGCCGCCCGACAGGAGCGTTCCGCCGAGGGTCCACACCACCGACCCGCTGGCGCCCGCCGCCGGCTGCGCGCTCACCGTGCAGCTCGTGAGGCTCGCCGGCAGCGGCGCGCCGCACGCGGCCGACTCGAAGGTGGTGTAGGCCGGCGTGGCGTCGGTGATCACGATCGCGGCGAGGGGTCCGGCGCCGGTATTGATGTAGGTCACGATGTACTCGAGGACGTCGTTGGGCCGGGCGGTGTTCGCGGTGCCGGCGCCGCTGCCGAGGGTCACGTTGCGCACCGACTTCGACAGCACGAGCCCGGCGCCGCCCGCCGCGCCGACCGTGGTGGTGTCGTGGCGGGTGATCGCCTGGGAGCCGTTGAACGTGGACACCACCGAGATGACGGCCTGCGCATTGTACGGGGCGGCGGCCGGCACGGAGTCCTTCACCACGATGCAGATCGTATCGCCCGCGTTGACCGCGATGGCGCCGGCGAGCGGTGCGGTGCCCTCGGTCCCGTTCAGCGCGCCGTCGCAGTCGAGGTCGCGGTAGAGGATCTGCCCCCACCCCCCGACGGCCGGGGTCGTGACCGCCGCGGTGGAGAAGGCGACCGTGCCCGCGGCGCCCGCGGTGAACGTGTGCGGGTAGAAGACGCTGCCTCCCGGCGGGATGGTCCGGGCGCCGTCGGGCTGGAAGGTGTTCACGGCGGCGCCGGTGACGATCGCGTTGTCGGAAGCCGTGTCGTTGCCCGCCGCCGCCGCGGGCTCCCCGCCCCCGGACACCGTCGCGAAGTTCGTGACCGAGGGCACCGCCGTGGAGCCGACGGAGACCACCAGCGCGATCGGGCTCGCGGCGCTGCCCGCGGCGAGCGAGGCGCTCGTGGCGCAGGTGAGCGTCCCGGAAGCGAAGCCGCAGGTCCATCCCGACCCGCTCGCCGAGACGAAGCCCAGGCCCGCGGGCAGCGTGTCGGTGACGGTGATCGTGCCCGCGGTGGCGAGCGAGCCCGGCGCGTTCGCCACGGTGATCGCGTACGTGCCGTTGGTGCCCACGGTGAAGGTGCCCGCGTGGGTCTTGGCGATCGTGAGGTCCGGCGCGAGGACGGCGGTCGTCGCGCTCGCCGAGTTGTTCGCGGCGACCGGATCCGGCACGCCGGACGGCGCGGCGATCGTCGCCGTGTTCGTGACGCCGCCCACGCCGCCCACGGTGCCCGAGACGGTGATCGAGACCGAGCCGCCCGCGGGCAGCGTGGGGATCGTGCTCGTGACCGTGTTGCCCGCGACGTTCATGGCGCCGCACGCGGCGCCCCCGCCCGCGCCCGTGCACACCGCCGTCACGCCCGTGAGGGAGGCCGGAACCGTGTCGGAGAACCGGGCGCCGGGAGCCGCATCGGGTCCCGCGTTCGTGACGGTGATCGTGTAGTCGAGGGTCGCGCCCGTCGCGATGCTCGCCGGCGCGAGCTTGGCGATGCCGAGGTTGGCGAGCGGGTTCACGGTGAGCGTCGCGCTCGCGGCGGCCGTGTTGCCGCCCGCGCTCGACGCCACCGCGCCCGCCGGGATCGTGTTCACCATGCTGCCCGCCGTGGGCGCGGTGACGTCGACCTGGAACGTGCACGACGCGCCCGCCGCGAGGCTCGCCCCCGAGAGCGAGACGCTCCCCGCCGTGGACGACACGCTGCCGCCGGCGCACGTGGTCGACGCGTTGGGCGTGGCCGCGCGCACGAGGCCGCTGCCGGGTGCCACCGGGAAGGTGTCCGTGAGCGCCACGCCCGAGATCGCCGCGGCGTTCGGGTTCTGCACGGTGATGGTGAGCGTGGACACCTCGCCCGACTGGATGGTGGCGGGCGCGAACTGCTTGGTCACGACGGGTGCGGCCGCGTTCACGACGAGGTTCGCGGTGTTCGAGGCCGCCCCCGTGGGCGCCTCGGTCGACGCGACACCGCTCGCCTGGTTCGGATGGGTCCCCGCCTGCACGCTCGCCACGGCGAGTGTCACCGTGCACGCGCCGTTGGCCGGCACCGCGAGGCCGGCGAACGCGAGCGCGCCCGACTGCCCGTCGGTGAAGGTGTTGCCCGCCGCGCCCACGCACGTGCCGCCCGCCGCCGTGCCCGACACCGCCATGTTCGCGAGCGTGTCCGAGAACGACGCGCCGGTGAGCGCCACGCCGTTCGGATTGGAGAGCGTGAAGGTGATGGTGCTCGTGCCGCCGTAGGCGATGGGATTGGGCGCGAAGTCCTTGGCGATCGTGGGCGCGGCGGCGTTCACGGTGAGCACCGCCACGTTGGAGGCGGCGCCGGTGGGCGCTTGCCCGCTCGTCACCCCGCTCGCCTGGTTGTCGTGCGCGCCCGGCACGTCGCTCGTGACGACGACGCTCACCGTGCAGGCGCCGGGGGTGGCGCCGGCCGCGGCGGGCACCGTGAGCCCGGTGAACGCGAGGGCCGCCTGGCCGTTCGTGAAGGCGTTGCCCGAGGCGCCGGCGCAGGTGCCGAGCGCCGACTGCGCTCCGGAGATCGCCATGGCCGTAAGCGGGTCGGTGAAGCCCGCGCCGGTGAGCGCGAACGCGTTCGGGTTGGAGAGCGTGAAGGTGACGGTGCTCGTGCCGTCGGCGGCGATGGTGGGCGTGCCGAAGGCCTTCGCGATCGCGGGTGCGACCGCGTTCACGGTGAGGTCGGCGCTCGCCGGCGCGGCGTTGCTGCCGTTGGACGTCTGCAGCGCGCCGGCGGCGAGCGTGTTGGTGAAGGTGCCGCCGATCGCCGACACCACGTCCACGGTCACCGTGCAGCTTCCCGGGGTCGCGCCCGTGGCACCGGGGATCGTGCGCGTGGCCGGCAGCGTCACCACGCCCGTGCCCGCGGTGGCCGTGACCGCGCCGCTGCCCGCGCACGTGGTCGCGGCGTTCGGCGTGGGCGCGATCACGACGGGCGAGGGAAGCGTGTCGGTGAGCGGCGCCGTGAGGCTCGCGGCGGAAGCGTTCGCATTCGTGAGCGTGATGGTGAGGGTGCTCGGCGCGCCCGCGGCCACCGGCGAGGGAGAGAATGCCTTGGCGAGCGCGGGGGCCACGGTGCCCACGGCGAGGTCGGCGCTCGCGGGGGCGGCGCTGGTGCCGTGGTTCGTCTGCAGCGCGCCCGCGGCGAGCGTGTTGGTGTAGGTGCCGCCCACGGCCGAGGTGACGTCGACGCTCACCGTGCACGTGCCCGGCGTGGTGCCGCTGCCCGCCGGGATCGTGCGCGTCGCGGGCAGCGTCATGGAGCCCGCCGTCGTGGCGACAGCGCCCGTGCCGCCGCAGGTGGTCGCCGCATTGGGCGTGCCCGCCACGGCGACTCCCGCCGGCAGCGTGTCCACCAGCGCGCCCGTGAGCGCCGCCGCCGTCGTGTTCGGGTTCGAGAGCGTGAGGGTGAGTGTCGCGATGCCGCCCGCGGCGATGGCGTTGGGCGCGAAGGCCTTGGCGAGCGTGGGCGCCACGTCGTTCACGACGAGGTCGGCGCTCGCGCTCGCCGCGTTGCCGCCGTTCGAGGTCTGCAGGGCCGCGGCCGCGATGGTGTTCGTGAACGTGCCGCCGAGGGTGCCGGTCACGTCCACCGTCACCGTGCAGCTTCCCGGTGTCGTGCCGCTCGCCGCCGGGATCGTGCGCGTGGCGGGGAGCGTCACCGAGGCCGCCCCCGTCGTGACGGCGCCCGAGCCCGCGCAGTCGGTGGCGGCGTTCGGGGTGCCCGCGATCGCGAGGCCCGCGGGCAGCGTGTCGGTGAGCGGCGCGGTGAGCGTCGCGGCCGACGTGCTCGGGTTGGTGAGCGTGATCGTGAGCGTGGAGGCGGCGCCGGCCGCGACCGGCGAGGGCGCGAACGCCTTCGCCACCGTGGGCGCGCCGCCGGTCACGGTGAGCGTGCGCGAGGCGACGGCATTGGTCACGCGCGCGGTGCCCGAGATGTTCGTGGCGTCGTTCGTGTAGCCGCCGGCGATGGCCGAGGTCACGTCCACGCGCACGCTGCACGAGGCGACGCCGGCGTTCATCGCGGCGCCGGAGACCGCGATCGTCGCCGTCCCCGCCGCCGCCGTCACCGTGAACGCCGGAGCGCCGAAGCCAGCGCCCGCCGGGCAGTCGGTCTGCACGTTGGGCGTGGCGGCCACGCGCACGTTGCCCGGCAGGTTGTCGGTGAAGGCGATGCCCGACTGCGCCGGGTTGCCCGCGCCGTTGGCGAGCGTGAAGGTGAGGGTCGAGGTGGCGTCGCGGGCGATCGAGGCCGGCGCGAACGCCTTGTCGAGGCTCGGCTGGACCACCTGCACGGTCTGCAGCGCCACGGCGTTCACCGCGCCCGATACCGTCATCGACCCGGCGTCGTTGTTCTTGGCGCCCAGCGTGGTGCCGCGCACGGTGAAGGTCACGATGCACGACTGGCCCGCGTCGACCCCGATGCTCGAGGCGCCGGCGGCGGTCGACGCGTCGGCGGCCCCGGTGAGCGTGGGCGAGACGCAGCCGGCGCTCGCCGTGGCGGCGGGCGGGCTGGCCACCTCGAGCCCGGCGGGCAGCGCGTCGCTGAACGCGATCCCCGAGCGGTTCACGGGCCCGGCGGTGTTGTCGAGCGTGAAGGCGAGTGTCGTCGCCTGGCCTATGCCGATCGAGGCCGCGCCGAAGGCCTTGGTGAGCACGGGCAGCGCCTGCACGACGAGCTGCGCGCTCACGCCCGTGGTCACCAGGTTCGCCGCGCCCGTGATGTTCGCCGCGTCCGTGTTGTCGTACGTGCCCGCGTTGGCGGCGGTGACGTCGACGCGGATCTCGCAGCTCGCCACCCCGGCGTTCATCGCGGCGCCGGAGACCGCGATCGACCCCGGCGCCGTCGAGACGAAGCCGGGAGAGGCGACGAGCGCGCCGCCGGCCGGGCAGTTGGAGCGCACGTTCGGCGCGCCTGCGACGGTGACGCCCGCGGGGAGCGTATCGGTGAAGCCCACGCCCGACTGCGCCGGGCTCGTGCCGCTGTTGGCGATCGTGAAGACGAGCGTGGACGTGCCGCCCGCGTCGATGGTCGCCGGCGCGAAGGCCTTCCCGAGGCTCGGGCTCGCCCGCGTGACGACGAGGCACTGGTCCACCGCCGTGTCGTTCGCGCCCACGGTCACGACGGCGGCACCCGCGTTGGTGAACGCGGCCGGGTTGCCCGCGCAGCTCGCGTTCACCTGGGTCGGCTGGTTGGTGAGGCCGGCGACGGTCACCGTGCAGCTCGCCGTGCCCGCCGTCATCGCGATGCCCGTGAGGCCCGAGAGCACCCGGGTGCCGGCGGCGTAGCTCGCGGTGGCCGGCCCCGAGCACCCCGCCGAGTACGCGACCGCGGGCGTGGCCGAGTCGATCGCGAGGCCCGTGGGCAGCGTATCGGAGATGCCGATGCCCGACTGCGCCGGGTTGGTGCCCTGATTCGTGACGGTGAAGACGACCGTGGTCGCGCCGCCGTCGGCGATGGAGGCCGCGCCGAAGGTCTTGGCGACGTTCGGGCTCTGGCTGTTCACCACGAGGCACTGGTCGGTCGACGCGTTGGTCGCGTTGGTGGCCGAGACGTTCGCCGCGAGGTTGGTGAACGCAGCCGGCTTGCCCGCGCAGCTCGCGTTGCTCCCGGCGGCCTTGTTCGTGAGGCCGGCGACGGTCACCGTGCAGCTCGCGGTGCCCGCGCTCATCGCGATGCCGGTGAGCCCCGAGAGCACGCGCGTGCCGGCGGTATACGTGGCGGTGGCCGGCCCCGAGCAGCCGGCCGAGTACGCGACGGCCGGCGTGGCGCTGTTGATCGCGAGGCCCGTGGGCAAGGTGTCGCCCAGGCCGATGGCGCCGTGCGCCGGGCTCGTGCCGTTGTTCGCGAGCGTGAAGACGAGCGTGGTCGCCGCGCCGTCGTTGATCGATCCCGCACCGAAGGTCTTGGCCACGGTGGGATTCGTGGTGGTGACCACCAGGCACTGGTCGGTGGACGCGTTGGTCGCCCCGGTGGCGGTGACCGAGGCCGCGGCGTTGGTGAAGGCGGCCGGATTGGCCGCGCAGCTCGCGTTCACCTGGCTCGCCTGGTTGGTGAGCCCGGCGACGGTCACCGTGCAGCTCGCCGTGCCCGCGGTCATGGCGATGCCCGCGAGGCCGGAGACGACGCGCGTGCCGGCGGTGTAAGTGGCGGTGGCCGGTCCCGAGCAGCCGGCGGAGTACGCGACGGCGGGCGTGGCGCTGTTCAGGGCGAGCCCCGTGGGCAGCGTGTCGCCCAGCGTGATCGCCGATTGCGCCGGGTTCGTCCCCCCGTTGGCGAGCGTGAAGACGAGCGTGGTCGCCGCGCCGTCGGCGATGGAGGCCGCGCCGAAGGTCTTCGCGACCGTCGGATCGGCGCGGGTCACCACGAGGCACTGGTCGGTCGAGGCGTTGGTGGCCGCCGTGGGCACGACGCTCGCCGCGAGGTTGGTGAACGCGGCCGGATTGCCCGCGCAGCTCGCGTTGACCTGCGTCGCCTGGCTCGTGACCCCCGCGACGGTCACCGTGCAGCTCGTCGTACCCGAAGTCATCGCGATGCCGGTGAGGCCCGAGAGGACGCGGGTGCCGGCGGTGTACGTCGCGGTGGCCGGACCCGAGCAGCCGGCCGAGTAGGCGACGGCCGGGGTCGCGGAATCGATGGCGAGCCCGGTGGGCAGCGTGTCGGCGACCGCGATGCCCGACTGCGACGGGTTGGAGCCCTGGTTCGCGAGCGTGAAGACGAGCGTGGTGGCACCGCCGTCGGCGATCGAGGCCGCGCCGAAGGTCTTGGCGATCGTCGGCACCGCGCGGTTGACCACGAGGCACTGGTCGGTCGAGCCGTTGGTGGCGCCGGTCGCCGCGACGTTCGCCGCGAGGTTGGTGAACGCGGCGGGAGCGCCCGCGCAGCTCGCGTTCACCTGCCCCGGCTGGTTCGTCACACCCGAGACCGTCACCGTGCAGCTCGCCGTGCCCGCGGTCATCGCGATGCCCGTGAGGCCCGAGAGGACCCGCGTGCCGGCGGTGTAGGTCGCGGTGGCCGGGCCCGAGCAGCCCGCGGAGTACGCGATGGCCGGCGTGGCGGACCCGATCGCGAGGCCCGTGGGCAGCGTGTCGCCCAGCGCGATGCCGGACTGCGCCGGGTCGCTGCCGCTGTTGGCGAGCGTGAAGACGAGCGTCGTCGCGGCGGTGTCGTCGATCGCGGCGGCGCCGAAGGTCTTGGCGACCGTGGGATCGGCGCGCGTGACCACGAGGCACTGGTCGGTCGAGCCGTTCGCCGCGTTGGCCGCCGTGACGCTCGCCGCGAGGTTGGTGAACGCGGCGGGGCTGCCCGCGCAGCTCGCGTTCACCTGGGTCGCCTGGTTCGTGACACCCGCGACCGTCACCGTGCAGCTCGCCGTGCCCGCGGACATCGCGATGCCCGTGAGCCCGGAGACGACGCGCGTGCCGGCGGTGTACGTGGCGGTGGCCGGTCCCGAGCAGCCCGCGGAGTAGGCCACGGCCGGGGTGGCGGAATCGATCGCGAGCCCCGTGGGGAGCGTGTCGCCCAGCGCGATCGCCGATTGCGCGGGGCTCGTGCCGCTGTTGGCGAGCGTGAAGACGAGGCTCGTCGTGGCGGTGTCGGCGATGGAGGGCGCGGCGAAGGTCTTGGCGACGGTGGGATCGGCGCGCGTGACCACGAGGCACTGGTCGCTCGAGGCGTTGGTGGCGCCCGTCGCCGCGACGCTCGCCGCGAGGTTGGTGAAGCCGGCGGGGCTGCCCGCGCAGCTCGCGTTGGTCTGGGTGGCCTGGTTCGTGAGGCCCGAGACCGTCACCGTGCAGCTCGCGGTGCCTGCCGTCATCGCGATGCCCGTGAGGCCGGAGACCACGCGCGTGCCCGCGGTGTACGTGGCGGTGGCCGGGCCCGAGCAGCCGGCGGAGTACGCGACGGCGGGCGTGGCCGAGTCGAGGGCGAGGCCCGCGGGCAGCGTGTCGCCCAGCGCGATCGCCGACTGCGCGGGGCTCGTGCCGCTGTTCGTGAGCGTGAAGACGACGCTCGTGGCCGCGCCGTCGGCGATCGAGGCGGCGCCGAAGGTCTTGGCGACCGTGGGATTGGCACGGGTGACCACGAGGCACTGGTCGGTCGAGCCGTTGGTCGCGTTGGTCGCCGCGACGCTCGCCGCGAGGTTGGTGAAGCGCCGCGGGACTGCCCGCGCAGCTCGCGTTCACCTGGCTCGCCTGGTTGGTGAGCCCGGCGACGGTCACCGTGCAGCTCGCGGTGCCCGCGCTCATCGCGATGCCCGTGAGCCCCGAGACGACGCGCGTGCCGGCGGTGTAGGTGGCGGCGGCCGGTCCCGAGCAGCCCGCGGAGTAGGCCACCGCGGGGGCGGCGCTGGCGAGGGCGAGGCCCGTCGGCAGCGTGTCGCCGAGGGTGATCGCGGACTGCGCGGGGTGGGTGCCGGCGTTGGCGAGCGTGAAGACGAGGGTGGTCGCCGCGCCGTCGGCGATCGAGGCCGCGCCGAAGGTCTTCCCGACACTCGGCGCCGCCTTCGTGACGACGAGGCATTGGTCGGACGACGCGTTCGTCGCGCCGGTGGGCACGACGCTCGCGGCGAGGTTCGTGAACGCGGCGGGGTTGCCCGAGCAGCTCGCGTTCACCTGCGTCGCCTGGTTCGTGACACCCGAGACGGTCACGGTGCAGCTCGCCGTGCCCGCGCTCATCGCGATGCCCGTGAGGCCGGAGAGGACGCGCGTGCCGGCGGTGTACGTCGCGGCCGCGGGGCCCGAGCAGCCGGCCGAGTAGGCGACGGCGGGAGTCGCGGAATCGATCGCGAGCCCCGCGGGGAGCGTGTCGGTGACGGCGATGCCCGACTGCGCGGGGTTCGTGCCCTGGTTGGCGAGCGTGAAGACGAGCGTGGTCGTGCCGCCGTCGGCGACCGAGGCCGCGCCGAAGGTCTTGGCGATCGTGGGACTCACGCGGCTCACCACGAGGCATTGGTCCGCCGAGCTGTTCGCGGCACGCGTGGCGCTCACGTTCGCCGCGAGGTTGGTGAACGCGGCCGGGCTGCCCGCGCAGCTCGCGCTGGTCTGGGTCGCCTGGTTCGTGACACCCGCGACCGTCACCGTGCAGCTCGCGGTGCCGCCGGTCATCGCGATGCCCGTGAGCCCCGAGAGCACGCGGGTGCCCGCCGTGTACGCCGCGGTGGCCGGGCCCGAGCAGCCGGCGGAGTACGCGACCGCGGGCGTGGCGGAGTCGAACCGCAGTCCCGTGGGCAGCGTGTCGCCCAGCGCGATGCCCGATTGCGCCGGGTTGCCGCCGCCGTTGGCGAGCGTGAAGACGAGGCTCGTCGTGCCCGCGTCGGCGATGGATGCGGCGCCGAAGGTCTTGGCGACGGTGGGCTGCACCACGGCGAGCGACTGGTTGGTGACGCCGTTGGTGAGCCCGCTCGCGGCGGTGATCTGCGCCGCGCCGTTCACCGCCGTGCCGAGAGAGGTGCCGCGCACCGTGAGCGTGATCGTGCACGACTGCCCGGCGTTCACCGCGATGTTGCTCGCCGTGAAGGGCTGCGAGCCGTCCACGGCGGTGAACGCGGGCGTGCCGCAGGCGGCGGTGGCCGAGGGTGCGGCGGGATTGGCGATCGCGATGCCGGCGGGCAGCGTGTCGGAGAAGCTCATGCCCGTGCGGTTGGCGGCGTTGGCCGCCGTGTTGTCGAGGGTGAAGGCGAGGGTCGTGGTGCCGCCCAGGCCCACGCTCGAGGCGGCGAACGCCTTGGCGAGGGTGGGCAGCGGCCGCACGACGAGGGTCGCGTCGACGCCGCTCGCGTCCACGCGCTGGGCCGCGCCGATGTTGGCGCTGGTGTTGTTGTAGGTGCCCGCGACAGCGCTCTTCACGTCCACGCGGATCGTGCACGACGCCTGGCCGTTCGCCATCGTGGCGCCGGTCACCGTGATGGTCGGGCTGTTCGCCACGGCCGTGACCGCGCCCGCCCCGCTGGGACACGTCGACGCGATGTTGAGCGGCGAGACGGTGAGCACGTTGGCGGGCAGCGTCTCGGTGAAGCCGATGCCCGACTGCGCCGGGTTGCCGGCGCCGTTGGTGAGCGTGAAGACGAGGGTCGAGCTCGCGTCGAGGTCCACCGTCGCGGGCGAGAACGCCTTGGTGAGCGCGGGCTGCACGACGTCGAGGGTGGCGCTCGCCGTGCCCCCGGTGAGTGCCACGGGGCCGGTCGCGGTGACGGCGCCCGTCGTGTTGGCGTAGCTGCCCACCGCGGATGCCGTCACGTCCACCGTGACCGTGCACGCGCCCGAGGCGGCGATCGTGCCGCCGCTGAACGCGACGCTCGCGGCACCCGCCACGGGCGTGAAGGTGGGCGCGCCGCAGCCCGTCGTCGTCGCGTTGGGCGCCGCCGCCACCACCATCGCGGCGGGCGTGGTGGGGAACGTGTCGGAGAACGCGACACCCGAGAGCGCCGTGCCCGCGTTCGGGTTCACGAGGGTGAAGGTGAGCGTCACGGTGCGCCCGGTGCCGCCCGGGCCCGCGAACGCCTTCGTGAAGGTCGGCGCCGAAGGCACGGTCACCGTGCCCGTGGTGGCGGTCGGAATGGTGCCGCCGTTGGTGGTCGCGATCGTGTTGGCGGCGATCGTGTTGGTGTAGGTGCCCGCCGCGGGCAGCGTCACGTTCACCGTCACCGTGCACGCGCCGTTGGCCGGGATCGTGCCGTTGGCGAGCCGGATGCCCGGTGCCCCGGCGGCGATGGCCCCGCCGCTGTCGTTGGTGAGCGCGCCGCCGCAACTGTTGGTGGTCGTGGTGTTCGCGAGCGTCATCGCCCCCGGCGCCGTGGGGAACGTGTCGGTGAATCCGAGTCCGGTGACCGCCGTGTTGTTCGCGTTGGTGAAGGTGAGCGTGAGGCTCGTCGTGCCGCCCGCCGGGACGAACGCCGCGCCGAAGGCCTTGGCCGCCGCCGGGTAATCGAGCACGGAAAGCGTCGCGGCCACGGCGCTCGCATCCAGCGTCGCGGAGCTGCCCGTCACGTTCGCCGCCGCGTTGAGGTACGAGCCCGCGTTGGCCGCCGTCACGTCGACCGCGATCGTGCAGCTCGCCTGGGCCGCGGCGAGCACGCCGCCGGAGAGCGCGATCGAGCCGCTGCCCGCGACCGCCGCGACCGCGCCGCCGCAGGTGTTCACGAGGCCGTTCGGGCTGGCCACGGCGACACCCACGGGCAGCGTGTCCGTGAAGGCGAGGCCCGATTGCGCCGGGTTGCCCGCGCCGTTGGCGATCGTGAAGGTGAGCGTGGAGGTCCCGTCGCGGCCGATCGCGGCCGGGGCGAAGGCCTTGCCGAGGGTGGTGCCCACCACCGAGAACGACGCGTTCGCCGTGGCTGCCGTGAGACCCCCGGCGAGGCCGGACATGTTCGCGCTGTTGTTCACGTACGTGCCCAGCACGCCCGCCGTGACCTTGACCGTCGCGGTGCAGGTCGCGACGCCCGCCGCGAGCGCACCGCCGGAGAGCGTGACCGAGCCCGCCCCCGCCGACGGCGCGAAGGTTGCCCCGCACGTGTTCGACGCGGCGGGGGCCGCGGCGACCGTGACCCCCGCGGGCAGCGTGTCGGTGAAGCCGAGGCCGGTGACCGCCTGGGATCCGGCGGGGTTGGTGAGCGTGAAGGTGAGGGTCGTCGTGCCGCCCGCCGCGATGGCCGTGGGCGCGAAGGCCTTGGTGAGCTGGGCGTTGGCGAAGTACTGCACGCTCGCCGTGGGGCCGCTGAAGGCGAGGCCCGGCGAGGCGGCCGAGATGTTGCCCGCGGCGTTGGTGTAGGTCCCGGGAGAAGCGCTCACCACGTCGAAGGTGACCGTGCAGGTGGCACCCGAGGCCATCGTGCCGCCCGCGAGCGTCACGGTGTTGCCGCCGGCGGTGGCCGTGACCGTGCCCGCGCCGCAGGTCGTGAGCGCGTTGGTCGGGCTCGCGAGCACCAGGCCCGCGGGCAGCGTGTCGGTGAAGGCGAGCCCGGTCCACGCCACCGCCTGCGTGCTGGCGAGCGTGAGGGTCGCGGTGGCGGGCACGCCGAGCGGGCGCGCCGTGGGGCTGAAAGCCTTCGTGAGGTCGATCCCGGCGACCGTGAGGTTCACCGTGCCGCTGCCCGTGCCCGCGGTCGGTGTCTGCGTCGTCGTGACACCCGAGGCGGTGTTGGGCCGCACGCCGACCGTGCTGCTCGTCACGAGGACGGTCACCGTGCAGCTCCCGCCCGCCGGGATCGTGATGCCGGTGAACGCGAGCGCCGTCGCCCCGTCGGCGAGGCTCGCGGGGGTCGTGCCGACGCAGGTCCCGCCGACCGTCTGCGCGCCGGACACGGCCATGTTCGTGAGCGTGTCCGTGAACGCGGCGCCGGTGAGCGGGCGCGTCGGGTGGGCGTTGGCGAGCGTGAAGGTGAGGGTCGACGTGCCGCCCGGCGGGAATGGTGGCGGGGCTGAACGCCTTGGCGAGGGTCGGGCGGGCGTAGACGATCAGCGTCGCGTTGGCCGTCGCGTTGTCGATCGAGGTCGGGTTGCCCGCGGGCGGGGCGGTGACCGTGTTCACGTAGTCGCCCGCGGCCGAGGCGGTCACCGGAATGTCGATGGCGCACGTGTCGCCGTTGTCCATGTCGGCGATGAAATCGGTGAGCGTGATCGTGGTGGCCCCGGCCCCGATCGTGGGCGCCGCGTTGAACGTGCAGGTGCCGGCCACGTTCACGTTGGTCGCCGTGCCGCCGACCGCCGTCATGCCCGTGGGCAGCGGGTCCGACAGGTCGATGTTGCGCTGGTTGTTGACCCCGCTGCCGTTGGCCACCGTGAACCGCATCGTGCTCGTGCCGCCGACCTCGATCGACGCGGGCGTGAAGTCCTTGCCGAGGGCCATGCGCGCGCCCACGGCGAGCGTGTCGCTGCCGCCGGTGGTGTCGGTGGGCGTCTGGTTCGAGTGGATGGCGGTGACGGTGTTGGTATAGAACCCGGTCGTGCCCGAGGTCACGTCCATGAGGATCGTGCAGCTCGCACCCGGCGCGAGGTTCGTGCTGGAGAAGGTCATCGGGTCGACGTTGCCGGAGGCCTTGCTCGTGGGGATCGTGCCCGTGCACGTGCCCCGCCCGCCGCCCACGAAGGTCTGCGCCGCGCTGTTCTGCAGGTTGGTGGGCAGGTCGTCGGTGAAGCGGATGTCGGTGAGGCCGAGCGCGTTCGGGTTGGTGATCGTGAAGGTGACGGTCGCGGTGCCGCCCGTGGGAATCGAGGTGGGCGAGAACGACTTGGTGACCGTGGGCGGCGCGTACACGATGAGGTTGCCGGTGGCCGCGGCGCCGGGGTTCACCGCGGTCTGCGTGCTCGACACCGTCCCCGTCGTGTTCGGGTGCCCGGCCGCCGGGCTCATGGCGTTCGAGGTCACGCTGACCGTGATGGTGCAGCTCGCGCCCGCGGCGAGGCTCGGGACGCTCAGGTTCAACGCCGTGGCGCCCACCGTGAGCGCCGGGGTGTTGGTCGTCCCCGCGCACGTGCCCCCGATCGCCGTGCCCGCGACCGACATGTTCACCAGCGTGTCGGTGAACGCGAGGTTGGTGAGCGTGCCCGAGGCGTTCGGGTTGGTCAGCGTGAAGGTCATCGCGGCGGTGCCGCCCACCTCGATCGAGCCCGGCACGAAGTTCTTCGCGAGCGCCGGCGGCGAGAGCACCGTGAGGCTGGCCGTGTTGGACGCCGCCCCGGTCGCGGTCTCGTCGGTCGCGACACCGCTCGCCGTGTTCGCCCAGGTGCCGGAGACGCTCGAGGTCACGGTGACCGTCACCGTGCAGCTCGCCCCCGCCGCGAGCGAGGGCACGGCGAGGTTCAAGCTCGTGGCGCCGACCGTGAGCGCCGGCGTATTGGTCGTGCCCGCGCAGGTGCCGCCGATCGCCGCGCCCGACACCGACATGTTGCCGAGGGCGTCGGTGAAGCGCAGGTTGGTGAGGGGGATCGTGTTGCCGTTGGCGAGCGTGAAGGTGACGACGCTCGTGCCGCCCTGGGCGATGGGGCTCGTGCCGAAGGCCTTGGCGATGGTGGGCGGGTTCGCGACGGCGAGCACCGCGGTGTTCGAGCCCGTGCCCGCCGCGCCCGTCTGCGTGGTCGCCACGCCCGAGGCGGTGTTGCTGTAGCTGCCGGTCGCCGCCGCGGTCACGGCGACGGTGATCGTGCAGCTGCTGTTGGCGGGCACGCCCCCGCCGGTCACGTTGAACGTCGTACCGCCGGCCGTGGCGGTGGTCGTCACGCCCGTGCAGGTGCCGCCCACCGCGAGCGGTGCCGCGTTCACCAGGCCCGAGGCGCCGTAGCTGTCGGTGAAGCTCATGCCCGAGAGCGCGACGGGGCCGGGATTGGTGACGGTGAAGGTGAGCGTGCTCGTCGCGCCCGGCGCGATGGTCGCCGGCGCGAACGCCTTCGCGATGGTGGGCTTGCCCAGCACATTGAGCGTCGCGGTGTTGGAGACCGGGCCGCGCGGCAGCGTCGAGGTGATGACGCCGCTCGAGGTGTTGTTCTGCGCGCCCACCGTGTTGCCGATCACGACCACGGTGAGCGTGCAGCCCGCGGCGGGGACGTTCAGGCCCGAGAAGCCGAGGGCCGTCTGCCCGGCGGTGAGCGCGGCCGCGGGGGTGCAGGTGCCGCCGGTCGTCTGGTTCGACGCGACCGCCATGTTCACCAGCGTGTCGGTGAAGGCGCCGCCCGTCTGCGCGACACCCGTCGGGTTGGTGAGCGTGAAGGTGAGCGTCGTGCTGCCGCCCGCGACGATGGGATTGGGCGAGAACGACTTGGCGATGTTGACGAGGCCCACGCCGAGGTTCGCGGTGTTCGACACCGGGCCGGTCGTTCCCGTCTCCACGGTGGTCACGCCCGAGGTCGTGTTCGCGTAGATGCCCGTGGTCGCGCTGTGCACCGCGAAGGAGACGGTGCAGCTCGCGTTGGCCGGAAGCGCTCCGGCGGTGAGCGTGAGGCTCGTCGCGTTGGCCGCGACCGTGGCGGGCGCGTAGCCCGTGCAGCCGGCGCCCGCCACCGTCACCGCCCCGCCCGTGGCCACGAGGTTGGCGGGCAGGCTGTCGGTGAGGCCGGGGTCGGCGAGCGTGAGCGCGGAGCCGTTGGGATTGGTGAGCACGATCGAGAGCGTGCTGTCGGCGCCGGGCGCCACGGCGTTGGGCGCGAAGGACTTGGCTACCGTCACGTTGGTGAAGAGTGTGGCGCTCGCCGCGGCGGGGTTGCTCACGTTCTGGTCGTCCGTGAGGGCGCGCGCCGGGATCGTGTTCGTGTACGAGCCCGCGGCCGTGAGCTTCACGTTGACGGTGACCGTGCACGAGGTCACCGCCCCGAAGGTGGCGCCGGAGAGCGTGAAGCCGGTGCCGCCGGGCACGGCGGTCACGCTGCCGCCGCAGGTCGTGGCCGCGCCCGGCGTGGCCGCGTTCACCATGCCGGCGGGGTACGCATCCACGAGGCCGCCGCCCGTGAGCGCGGTGGCGCTGGGATTGGTGACGGTGACGGTGAGCAGGCTCGCCGCGCCGACGTCGACCGCGCCGGGGCTGAACGCCTTCGCGATCGTCGGCGCCGCGAGCACCGTCACGTCCTCGTTGGCGGTGGAGGCCGCGTTGTAGTTGCTGCCGCCGGCGGTGCCGCCGGCGGTATACGTTCCCCCCGGGGCCACCGTCTGCGAGGCCGTGCGCGTGGGATCGAGGTAGGTGACGCTCGCCGGGTTCTGGTAGGTGCCCGGCGCGATCCCCGCCGCGGTGTTGGCGGCGAACGTGAGCGCCACGCTGGCCCCGCCCGGGATGCTGAACGTGCCCCACGCGGGCGAGGTCGCGCCCACCGCGGGATCGACCGTCGCCGTGCGCGTGGCGCCGCCCGCTAGCACGGGTGCCGTGTTGCTCGCGAAGCTCATGGCGGGATTCGCCGGCAGCGCGTCGGCGAGGGTCACGCCCGTGGCCGTGCTCTTGCCGGCCGCGTTCGCGACCGTGATCGTGTACGTGGCCGGCGTGCCCGCGGCGATGAACGGGGTCGCGGTGGACTTGGTCACCGTGAGCTGCGGGAAGCACGCGCTCGAGGAGCCCGCGCCGGGGATCTGGCTCGCGGAGAGGCTCACGATCTGGAAGCCGCCCACGGAGCTCGTCGAGCCGTAGTCGGGTGTCGAGGTCGCGCTGCTCGCCGTGACGCCGTTCGCGCCGCCGGCGACGTTGACCGTGGCGCTCCCGGACAGCAGCGCGAAGCCGCCGCTGCCGCCGCCGCCCGGGCCGTGGGGCGAGCCGCCGGTCGGCACGGAGCAGGTGCCGGTGAAGGTGCCGCCGCCCGTGTTGCAGCCGCCGTTGCCGCCCTGGACGTTGATGGTGGCGCCCACCGACCCGCCGCCGTTGTTCACGAACACGAGCGCGCTGCCGCCGGCGCCGCCGCCGCCGGAGGCGTCGTTGAGCACCGTGGTGTTGGCCGAGGTGCCGCGGGCGCTGATGATGCCGGCGCTCGTCGTCGTGCCCGCGCGCACGAACACCATGCCCCCGCCGGGCGCGCCGGAGGAGGCCGCCCCGTTGCCCGGCGTGCCGGTCGCGTTGTTGGTCGTGGCCGCGCCCCCGCCGCCGCCGAAGAAGAGGCGCGAGACGCCGCTCGGCACCGACATGCCGCCGAAGCCGCCGCCGTCGACGCCCGGCGGCGTGCCCGGCGTCCAGCCGAAACCGCCCTTGCCGCCGATGCCGTAGTTGCCGCCGCCGCCGCCGCCCGTGTTCTGGTCGTTCGCGGGCGAGTTGCCGTCGGTGCCCCCGCCGCCGCCGTTGCCGGGGGCGCCGCGGCCGAAGCTGCCGCCGGGATAGCCGCCCGAGATGCCGTCGGTGCCGCCGGTGCTGGTGATCGTGCCGGCCGCGGTGCTGCTCGGCGTGCTCGGCGTGAAGACGATGATCGGCGTGCCGGCGATGCCCTCGCCCTTCGCGCCGTTGGGCACGCTGCCCGTGGCGGTGGGCGCCACCCCGAGCGTGCCGCCGCCCACGTTGCTCACGTAGTCGGTGTTCGCGTTCACCGGCGCGCCGGTGCCGTCGGACCCGGAGTTCTGCCCGCCGCCGCCGCGGAAGCCGCGCCCGTCGACGTCGATCGTCTGGCCGTTCCAGTCGAGGTTGCCGGCGACGTCGATGGCGACGATGCCGCCGGTCGCGCCGTTCCAGGGCGGCGCGGTGAGCGTGCCGGTGAGGGTGGCCGACGAGGCCTGCGGCACGCGCAGCACCTGGTAGCGCTTCTGCCCGCCCGAGGCGTTGGCCGAGCCGGTGTGGTAGCTGTTCTGCAGCGGGGTCGCGAGCGGGATCCCGCCGCCCGACACCGGGCCGGCGGCCACGGCGTACTCGAAGAGGCCGCTCGAGTTGAGGGTCGTGTAGCCCTGCCCGCTGCCGCTGCCGCCGTAGGCGGAGCTGTTCGAGGTGCTGATCGAGGCGTCCTGGACCTGGATGATGAGGAGGAGGTCGCCCGTGGCCACGGGCGTGAACGCCCCCCGGTTGTCGGCGCTGCCCACGCCGATCGCGGTCGAGCCCGCGCTCGCCGTGGCGCTCGTGCCCGGATAGAAGGTGTTCACGATGCCCGACCAGCTCGCCGCCCCCTGGGTGAGCGGGGCGCAGCTCGCCTGCGCGAGCGCATGGGCGGGGGCGAGCGCGATGGCGAGTGCCGCGAAGGCCACGGCGAGCGCGCGGCCGATCATCGCGCCCTCCCCTCGCCCGCCGCCGGCGCGGCCTTCGTGCCGCCCACGCCCACCGCGGCGAGCGCGTCCTCGTCGAACTTGTAGCGCACGCGCACGAACGGGCCCTTCGCCGTGTAGTCGGCGCCGGCCAGGTCCGCGTCGCGGTAGCCAGACACGTTGTAGCCGGCGGAGACCCAGAGGTTGGTCGTGAGGAGGTAGCCCAGCTCGATGCCCACGGCGTACTGCCGCGAGGACGCGTCGCCGCCCATGAGCATGCTGCTCACCAGTCCCACGTCCCAGCGCGGCGCGAACTGCCAGGTGGCGCGCGCGCCCACCGCCTGCGCCCGGTAGCGCGTGGAAAGCCCGTTCGACTTGTCGCTCGCCCACTTCGCCGCGTACCGGCCGCTCACCAGGAAGGGCCGCGAGAGCTGCCAGTCGGCGTGCAGCGAGAGGAGCTGCGTCGAGGTGCGAAGCTGCACGGCCGGCTGCGTGGTGTCCTCCTCGATGCGGTTCTCCACGCGCGCGAGCAGGTTCCAGCGGTTGGTGTCGTTGTCGCGCCACGCGAGGCCGGCCTGCAGGCGCTCGATCACGTGCTCGCCCGCGTCCTGGCGGTTGCGCGTCACGTTGTAGGCGTTGCGGGCGAGCGCCGTCCAGTCGCGGCCCATCTTCGCGGCCAGGCCCACGGTGAAGAGGAGCGACTCCTGGGTCGCGCCCCGGCGCATCTCCAGGCGCGTGCTGCCCTTCCAGACGGGGCTCGCCACGTACTCGAGCGCCAGGGCGAGCGCGGTGTTCTCGCTCTGCCCGGTGCCGGAGAGCGCGTGCACCTTCTCGAAGGTGGTGCCCAGGCGCAGCCCCGGCGTGAGCGACCAGAGGTTGCGCAGGCCGAGGGCGGCCTCGGCGTCGCCGCCCGACATCGCGTCGCGGATGCGGTACTCGCTGAAGAGCCGCCCGTCGCGCATGTACTCGGTGTCGATGCCGACGGCGCTCGTGTTCTGGCGCTCGTTCTGGTTGAGCCCGTAGGGCCCGGTGATCGACGAGATGAACTCGTGCCGGGCGTAGACGCGGCTCCTGGCGCCGAGCGCGTATTCGCCGCCGGCGGCGATCACCTTGCGCCGCGCGTCCTTCACGTCCATCTCGGCCTCGCCGTACACGGTGGCGCCCTCGACGTGCGGCACGGCGCCGGTCACGCGCGCGCGCACGGTCGTCACGTCGTCGGGCATGGCCCCGGGCGCGGGCTGGCCCTCGAGCGCCGGCACGGGCGAGGCCGCGCCCTTCTCCGCGGCGTGGCGGATGCCCACCTCGAGGGTCAGGCTCTCGCGCAGCTGGTGCTGGACCGCCACCGCGACCCCGTCGCGCACGCTGCCGGTGCGCACGTCCTCGCTGCGCAGCGCCTCGGCCTTGACCGTGGTGGCCTTGGAGAGCCGGTAGTCGAGGCGCCCGCCCGACTCGCTGCGCCCCTGCGTGAGGTAGGCGCCGGGATTGTCGAAGTCGCGGTCGGTGCGCGCGAAGAAGGCATCGGCCTTCAGCCGCTCGCTCTCGTGCTTCACCTCGATGCGCGCGGCGTTGCCGCTGTGGCCGTCGACGCCCGCCTCGGTGTGGGCGACTTCCGAGATCACGTAGGTGCCCTCGCCCAGCTTGATGGCGAGATCGGCCCCGCCCAGGGTGAAGGGGGCGAGCGGGTTCTGGTCCCTCACGTACACGCCGCCCACCTCGACGCGGTCGGTCACCTTCACCTGGCCGTCCACGCCCACCACCCAGAACTGCTCGCCGCCCTGGTCCACCTCGTAGGTGACGCGGATGAAGACGGGGTTCAGGTCCCGGTCCACGCTCGCCACCGGCGCCTTGAAGAGGATGCGGCCCGTGAGCGGCTCGATCTCGTAGTCGACGAAGCGCGCCTGCGGCACCGTGGCGAGGATCATCGCGGGCTGGTTGCGGTCGCGCGTGACGATCTCGACCTTCTCGCTGTTGACGAGCGCGCCCTGCGTATCGAGCTGGAACGGCCCCGAGGTGCCGTTGGCGCGCAGCTCCTCGATCACCTGGCGCGTGGAATCGCGGCTCGCGAAGGCGTTCGCGCTCACGCGGGAATTCTCGTAGTGCTCCTTCACGCCGGTGAGCGAGCGGCTGTAGTTGCCGAGCTTGCGCACCTCCGAGACGGCGTTGGTGTTGAAGTCGCCCCACAGCAGGAAGGAGCGGTTCCGGTCCACGCGCACGTACAGGCGGCTCGTGGACTGCGCGTCGTAGCCGCGCACGCCCGCGTCGCCGTAGACCGGGTAGAACTCGTCGGGCTGGATGTCGCGGAAGAGGCGCTCGCGCGTGTCCTTCTCGGAATCGTAGGCGGCGGTGAGGAGGTATTCGCCCTTGATCTTGCCCTTGAGGTAGAAGGCGGCGCGCACGCCCGCCTCGGTGCGCCCGGCGTTCCAGTCGCGCGAGAGGTGGGTGAGCTCGCGCTCGAAGCCGTCGGACTCGCGCGCCGGCGTGAGCGCGCCGGCGTTGACGTTGCGCATGTTGACGATGCCTTCGAGCACGCCGGAGGCTACCATGCTGCGCAGCTCGGGCAGGAAGTCCAGGCGCGCCTGCGCGCGCAGCGTCCCGCTCGTGGCCACGAGCGCGCTCTCGCCGGGCTCGCCGGGCGGGAAGAGCAGGAACTCGCCGCGCCCGCCCTCGACGAAGACCTGCACGCCCGGGCGCGTGGCGTCCGCGTCCTCCACCTGCCAGCGCCCGACGCTCGCCTCGAGCGTCACCGGCAGGCGGCTCGTGACCGGGATGCCGTTCGCGTCGGCGAGCGCGACCGCGACGGGGACCGCGGTCTTGCCGTCGGCCACCGCGCCGCCGCGAGGCAGCACGATCGCCACCTTCGCCAGCTCGCCGGGCGCCTTCACATGGATCGTGACGCTGCCGCGCGGGTTGCCGAACGGATCGACCTGGGCGACGGTGAGGGTGTTGTCGCCCGCGGCGAGCGGCACGCCGATGAACTCCCACGCCTGCACGCGCTTCTCGGCGAGTGTGGCGCGCTTGCCCACGCGCTTCGGGTCGATCTCGCGGCCGTTCACCGTGAGGCGCAGCGTCGCCCCCGCCGTGCCCTTCACGCGGATCGTCGCCTGCGCGTAGGGCAGCACGTCGCCCTCGGCGATGCCGACGAAGCCCAGCTTGTCGTCGAGGGTGGGCACGATCTTCTCGAGGGGCTCGAGGGCGGCGCGCGCGCCCGGCGGCGCGAGGCGCGGCGCGGGACTCGGATGCCCGGGCGATGCCGCGGGCGCCACGGGCAGGAACCCCGCGGATCCGACGGGAGCGATACCGGGAACCACCGGCCCGGCGCCGGCCATCGCGGGCGCGTTGGGCGCGGCCACGACACCGCTCGCGGGCAGCGCCTTCACGTCGGTCACGACCGTGCGCTCCGTGGCGAGCTGGGCGGCGGCCATCGCCGCGAGCTGGTCCGCCTTCTCCGCCTTCTCCACCCGCGCGCGCACCGCGTCGGCCACCGGGCCTTCGCAGCCGGCGAGGGCGAAGTCGGCGCGCTGCATCTCGCCCGACTTGAGGTCCACGATGCGGCTGCCGCCATCGCCGAGGTTGCGGGCGCTGATCGCCTCGAGGCGCGCGCCGGGCGGCAGCGTCGTGCGGTCGGCCTTCACGACGTGGGTGAGCGGCGCCAGGCCGTAGAAGCTGAACTTGCCGCCGCCGTCGGTGATCACGTAGGTGCCGTCCTCGAGGAGGATGCGCACGCCCGGCACGCCCGGCTCGCCCCGCTGCTGCAGGCCGTCGGCGTCGCAGTCGAGGAAGATGCGCCCGAGGATGAAGCCCCGGTCGCTGAAGACGCCGCCGGTCACCTGCACCCTGGCGGTCGCGACGTTGGAAACGGTGGCGGTGCCGCTCGCGCGGTAGGTCGCCTGGGCTCGGTTGACACCGTCGCCCTGCATCGCACCGGGACCGATGCGCACGCGGTAGGTGATCGCCACCTGCGCGTCGCGCTCGAGGGCGCCGATCGCGAAGGCGAGGTGCGGGCCCGCGCCGCCGGCCGGGTCGGCGATGGGTTTGCCCTCACGCCGCGCGGTCCCGGGCATGTAGCCGAAGCCCGCCGGCAGGTCGTCGGTCATGGTGACGCCGTCGCCGCCCAGCACGTTGCCCGTGCCGTTGCGCACGCGCACCGCGTAGTCCACGAAGTCGCCCACCTCGGCCACCGTGCGCGAGGCGTCCTTCTGCACGAACAGGCCGTCCTGCGGCTTCGCGTCGACCGGCACGTCCACCACCACGAGCCCGCCCGCCGCGACGAAGAACGGGTCGCCGTAGGAGCCGCCGCGCGTGGGGGCGGTCGCGGCGATGTTGCGGCCCGCGGGAAGCTCGGACCACGCCACCTGCGAGGGGAACGCGTAGCCGTTGGGCGCGCGCACCGCGAGGCAGTAGGTACCCGAGGCGGTGGCGGGGAAGGCGAACGCGCCGTCGGCGCCGGTGGTCGCGGGATTGCCCGGGAACGTCGGCGGCCGTGGCGGAGCACTGCGGCCCGGAAGCGTTCACGAGCGTCACGAGGGCACCCGACACCGGCGCGTTGCTGCGGCTGTCGAACACGACGCTCGTCGGCGCCATGAGGGTCACGACCGTGCGGATCGTGCGCCCGCAGCCCTCGAGGGAGACGTCGAACACGTCGCCCGCATTGCCCTGCAGCACGCCGTCGCCCGCCACCGCCGGCGCCGGGCGCACCGCGAGCGCGGGCACGAGGAAGACGCCGCTCGCCGGATCGGTCTCGACGGCGGCCGCGGTCTCGCGCTCGCCGCCGGGGCCCGTGATCACGACCGTGCGCGACTCGACCGCGGCGGCGGAGGCGTTGCACGAGGAGGCGTCGGCGCGCAGCCAGAGGTTGCCGCCGATCACGGCCCAGATCGTCGGCACCGCGTAGCGCTCGTCGGTGAAGTTGCGGATCGCGTCGTCGGGTCCGATGGCGCCCGGGTCGTCCTCGACGAGCGTCGTGTCCCTCACCGTGAGCGCCCCGCTGCCCGTGCCGGTGAGGACGAGGGTCGTCATGTTGCTCGCCACCGCCTGCTTGGCCGCGGCCGACTTCATCTCGGCCGGCGCCGTCACGTCCACCAGGACGCGCAGGCTCTCGCCGGGCGCGAGCGTGCGCGTCCAGCCCGCGCGAACCGGCGTGTCGGTGGGGTCGACCGCGCCGGGAAGCGAGCCGCCGCCGGAGACGAGGTGGTCCAGGTAGGCGCTCGAGGTCCAGCCCTTCGCCGCCTCGCTGTCGCCGAGGTAGTCCACCATCGCCTGCACCGCCTCGCTGCAGTTGCCGCGGTTGGTGAGGTAGTGGACGTAGGTGACGTGCTGGCCCAGGCCCACGCGCGCCTGCTGGTCCGGATCGAGCACGACCGCGCACTTCGAGGCGATGGTGTCCACCGCATCGTCGGCCGAGGCGCCGAGCATGGGCGCCGAGGCCGCGGTCGCGGTCTTCGTGACCTTGTACGCCCCCGGCGCGGCGGTGGCGGGAATGCGCGCCTTCAGCACGATGCGGTAGCTCGCGCCCGGCGCGAGCAGCCCCGTGTCGGGCGTGCCGTTGCCGTCGGTGTCCGCGAGCGGCGTCACCCCGTCGGGCTGGAAGAGCGCGAACGCGGTGCCGTCGGGGAACGTGCTGCTCCCCACGGTGATGTCGAAGCGCTCGGCGAGACTGCCGCGGTTCGTGAGCACGTTGGTGAAGCTCGCCGTGGCCCCGGGCTGCGCGACCGGCAGGCGCTCCCCGGTGAGGACCACATCGACCGAGCCGGTCACCTGGTAGGTCGCCGGCTCCGTGAGGTGCTCGCCGAGGTAGGTGCCCGACGGGTCGTAGAACACGTACGCGGCGGTGTTCGCGATCACGGTATCGACGGCGAGGCCCGCGTCGATCGTCACCTGGAAGGTGAGCGCGCCGCCGGCGCCCGCGGCGAGGTCGTAGACGTTCGCGGTCACCGCGCCGCGCTCGCTCACGCCGAAGTCGTACGCCACCTGCGTGGTACCGCCGCCCTGCCGGTCGTCGCCCTGCACGTCGTCGGTGAGCGCCGCCGCGCCCGTGCCGCTCCAGCGCCCGGACCCCGGGACGTAGGTCATGCCCGCCGGCAGCAGGTCGCGCACCCGCAGCCGCGAGCGCGCCTTGTCGCACGGGCTGTACGAGAGCCTCACCGTGACCGGGCCGCCGGGGGAGGCGCCGCGCGTGGGCGAGAGCGACTTGTACACGAGCGCGCAGTCGAGGACCCCCTGCTCGATGGTGGAGACGGTGTCCGTGTTCGAGGCCGCATCGCCCGCGGCCGCGCCGACGGCGCGCACGAGGGCGCGCGCGCTCCTGCGCGCCGGCGCGTCGGCGGGCACGGCCAGCGCGACCACGAAGTGCATCGACGCGCCCGCGGCGAGCGCGACGGGCCCGGCCAGCGCCGCCGCGCCGTCGGGCCTGCCGTCGACATCGGCATCGGCGTAGATCGCGATCGAGGCGAACGCGAAGGCCCCGCCCGCGTCGCTCGCGACGAGCGTGAAGCTGTCGGCCACGGAGCCGGTATTGGTCAGCACGTGCGGCAGGTACACCGTCCGCCCCGCGGTCGTCGTCGCCCCGCCGTTGGCGGCCAGCGCCACGCCGGTCGTGGGCAGCGGCGGCGGGAGCGGCGGCGGAGGCGCCACCGGCGCGCCGACGGTGACGGTGACGACGTTGGAGCTCGCCGTCACGGGGGAGCCGCCCGCCGAGCCGGCGCCGGTGGCGGTGTTCTGGATGAGGGTGCCGGCCGCCGGCCCCGCGAGGGCGGGGGGCGCGGCGAGTGCGAGGACGGCGAGCGCGAAGGCGAGCGCACGGCGCGCCAGCCGCCGCCTTCTCGCCCCCCTCGCCTCGTCACTCGTCGCGTTCACTTTTGTGGGTCTTCGGTCGTCGTTGCCTTGGCGATGGCCCCTCGAGGGAAGGGCCATCGAAAAGGGGAGGCGCCCGGGAGGACGCCTCCGGAAGCTCACCCGGAAGCCGCCTCGCGGGCGGAGTTGTCCGGGTGGAGTGACGCGGTTGTCACGGGTCGATGCGCACGCAGAAGTACAGGACGGCCGACTGCGTGGACGTGAGCGGGCCCACGTTCGCGATCACCGTGCCCGTCGCGTTGTCCGCGGCCGAGCCGCCGGCGATGGAGCCGGCCGAGACGGTCGGGGTCGACGCCCCGTTGCCGCTGCACGCGTAGTGCATCCTGGTGTTGGCCGGCACGACGTCGCTGATCACCACCGAGGTGATGGTCCCCGCCGTCGAGTTGGTGCCCGTGATGCGGTAGGCGATGCACTGCCCGGGTGCGGTCGCCGGACCGGCCGGGATGGCCGCCGTGGTGTACCCCGCGTGCGGGCCCGGATTCGCGCAGCCCACCGCCACCTGGTCCTTCGTGAGGACCAGCCCGTCGGTCACGGAGGTGGACTCCGTGGCGAAGGTGGTGGCCACGCCGAAGGTCGCCGTGATGGTGGTCACGTTGGCCGGATCCGCGCCCGTGGCCGAGCCCGGAGCGAACACCCGCACGAACATCGTGCGCGACTCGCCCACGTTCAGCGTGAGCGACGTGGAGCCGCAGACGACCAGCGTGTCCGTGCCCACCTCGAGGGTGCCGTTCGAGTTCGAGTCGATGTACGCGGTCGACGTCCACCCCTGCGCCGTGCGGCTGTCGGAGAGGCAGCCGGCGGTGAAGTTCGCGGTGTCGGTCGCGTTGCCGTTGTTGGTGATGGTGTGGTTGTAGCTCACCGACCCGCCCGGGAACGTCTGCTGCGTGTTGTTGGGCGTGATGGTGATGCTGCGGGCCACGTTCACCGTGATGCGATCGCGCTTCGCGTCGGACACCGCCCCGTTGGTGGCGGAGGTGGCCGTGAAGTCGAAGTCGTAGTTGCCCGGGATCGCCTGCCCGCTCGTGGTGGCCGGGATGGTCACCTCCGCGCAGATCAGGCGGTTGGCGCCGGCCGCGAGCGCGCCCGTGTTGGTGAGCGTGCCGCCCACCGTCGAGCAGTTCGCGCTTCCGCCGTCGGAGCGGAACACCACCGACCAGCCCGGCGGCAGCGTGGGCGGAACCACGCCCCCCGCGCTCGTCGCGGCGAACACCGTCGACAGGTTGAAGCTGTCGGAGACGAACCCGGTGTTGTTCACGTAGAGCTGGAAGCGCGAGGTCGTCGTGCCCGAGGTGCTCGGCGTGACCGCGTTGGTCGTGACCACCGCGGCGCCCGTCGCGCCCCAGCCCGAGGTCGCCGAGTTGCCCGTGTCGGCGGTGCCGGCCGGCGTCGAGTCGGTGCGCGCGCTGTTGTTGGTGAGGTCGACCGTGTTGGCCGCCACCACCGTCAACGTGTCGCTCACGTCGTCGAACACCGAGTTGTTGAACACGGAGGTCGCGCGCTTGGTGATCGTGTACGGCCCGCCGCTCGCGTTCGAGGGCAGCGTCACCTTCACCACGACCTTGTAGCCGCAATAGGTGCCGTCGCTCACGAGCGGCGCGCTGCACGCCTGGCCGGCGCCCGGGATGGGGCCCGTGTCCGGCGCGCCGGATCCGCTGCTGTTGATGAGCGAGGTGACGCCGTCGGACTGCGAGAGCGTCACGCTGGTGCCCGACGGGAAGTTGCTCGACACGATCGTCACGTCGAAGGTGTCGGTCCCGTTGCCGCGGTTCCAGATGTAGTTGTTGAAGGTGAAGGTGGACCCGGCCGCGGCGGTCGCCACGGTGACGGGCTCGCCCGTGCCGTTCGTGGAGTCCGCGGCCGAGCCGTTCGCCACGACGCTCGCCGTCTGCAGCACGGTGTAGCTCGCCGTGTTGGTGCTGGACGAGCCCTGCGAGGCGGTCTGGTACTGCGCCACGTTGTTGATCGCCTGCGGGGGCAGGTTCGAGTTCACGTTCACCTGGAAGGTGACGGTGCCCGACACGCCCGCCGCGACCGACGGGATGATCGCCGTCACCGTGCCCGCGGCCGAGCGGAAGTCGATGCCCGGCGGGAAGGTGCCCGCCTGCTCGACGCCGTCGGACGCGTCGGTGAGCGCCGTGGTCCCCGACACGCTCCAGCGCCCGGAGCCCGCGACGTAGGTCATGCCCGCGGGCAGCGCGTCGGTGAACTGCAGGTTGGTGGCGGTGGCGGTGCCGGAGTTGGTGTAAGACAGTGTCACCGTGATCGGCGCGGCCGAGGGCGACGGGCCGCTGTTCGCCGACAGCGACTTGGTCGCGCTGATCACCGAGTTGGCGACCGTCGTGGTGTCGGTGTTCGTCACCGTGGTGGGCGTCGTGTCCGAGACCGAGACGGTGATGTCGGCGGTGTTGCCGCTGGCCGCGGCCCCCGGGACCGTGCCCGCGACCACGAACCGGAACACGGCGCCGGACGCGATGGGTCCGGTGGTCGTGATGGCGGTCGCGTTGTCCGGCACGCCGTCGCCGTTGGCGTCGATGTAGTACGCGAGCGAGCCGTGGGGTGCCGCGGCGGCCGCGAAGTTGCTCGACACCGGGGCGTTCAGCGCGTACGTGTCCGTGCCGTTGCCCGTGTTGGTGATGGTGTGGGGGTAGTACACCGTCTGGCCGGGCGCGGCGGTGCGCGCTCCGTCCGCGGTGAGGGTGAAGGTCTTCACCTGCGAGACGGTCGTCGTCACCAGGTTCGACGTCGCCGTGCGGGGCGAGCCGCCGGCGTCGTTGTACGTCGCCGTCGCCTGGTTGCCGATCACCGTGCCCGCGGCGGGCGCCGCGTGCGCCGCGCCCGGCACGAGCGCGAGGAGCGCGCTGGCGCAGACGACGAGCATCGCGATCGCCCACGGGCGCGGGGTCTCCCCCTTGCTTGCGGCTTGCGTGGTCGTTTTCATGGTTTCTCCTTTGTCGTTGCTGCTTTCTTTCCTGCCCTCGGAAACGCTGCGACCGGCGCTCGGCCGGTCCGTGACGGGTGCGTCAGGTGGCGCTCATCGGCCGCCTCCCCTGCTCCCCGGCTCCCGGGGAGCACCGTCGTCGATCACCCGCACGCGGGCGGTGAAGCGCACGCTCTTGCCGGCATCGAGCGCTCCGGCGTGCCAGCGCAGGTATCGGTATTCGCGGATCGGAACCGGCTCCAGGACCGTCTTGCCGTCGTGCACGACCTCGCGCACGAGCGGCATCTCGGCGAACGCGCTCGCATCGACGCTCGCTTGCGGATGCGCGGGATGCGCGCTGCCGGCGACGTACACGGTGTTCGCGGGGATGGGCAACGTGGCGGCGAGGTTGCTCACCGCCTGGCGTCCCGTGTTGCGGTAGGTCGCGACGTACTCGATCACGTCGCCCGGGCGCGCCGAATCGGCCGGGGCGAGCGTCTCGGTGCCGTCGGCGGCGCGCGTCACCTTGCGCGCCTCGAGGTGCGTGTCGATCGCGGCCGGCTGGGCCAGCGCGGGAAGGGCGACGGCGAGGGCCGCCGCCGCAAGCCACTGCAGCATCTTCGTCATGCGAGGCACTCCAGGAAAAGTCGTTTTGTGATCAAACGTTTGTCGAGCGTGAGCGTACGGACGCGCGCAGGCCTGCCGTATGAAGCAAGGCACAAACGCGCACGAGGGCGCTTTACAGTTGAAACGGGGGTCGTGCGGTGCGTCACCGCGCGAATTTCATCGCGTCGGCGACGAATGCGAGGTGCGCCGTGAGGCGCGGCGGGTGCGCTACGGAATCGCGGTACGGCGGCCCTCCCCGGTCGCGCATAGGGCGCTGCCCCCTCCCAGGGCAGGCGTTTCAGGGGTTGAAAATCCCCTTGTGCAGCGCCGGATTCTTCTTTGAATTGCAAACAATTGCAAACTTTTCCTCAGAAGAGGGGTGAGGTTTGTTGCGGAAATGACGCAACCCGGGCCGCGACGCGGCACGGAAAACTCATCTATTCAGTGGCTTAGCACGAAGCGCCAGGGCGGCGCTCAACAGGAAAGGACTGCCGCCGGGAGCTGGCTTCGCCTGAAAGCATTCGCCGGTTAAAGCGAAACGCGCCTAGGGGCAGATGCTGGAGGGATTTGCGACGGCTAGGCTCGTAGTGCAGCTCGAGGCAGCGTCCGCGCACGTGCGTCATCTCGGAAACGAGAAACGACGAGGCCGTCGAAGCCAAGGCCGCTGTCGTCAAAGGGCCGAACTTCGACCTCGGTCGAAATCGGCGCTGGAGGAGAGCGTGAAGCTCGATACCGACGAAAAACCGCACGCCGTGACCGTGGACGCAGGCTCGACTAGCGTGGCGACATTTGTCGTCTTGTCGAAATTGTAGAAGTCGCACTTCCGCACGCTCGAGGAAATTGAAGGCCCGGAGGGTGGCAGAGAACTGACGTGCGTTCTCCAGTAGATCGATGCGCACGCCCTCCCCGCCCGTGCTTGTGAGGTTGTCGCTGCCGCTGCCCGCGGCGCCGATGCCGTCGGTTACCGCTGCTCGAGAAGGTGATGTGCACGCCCCCAGTGTCGGCATCATTGGAGTTGTCGAAGGCGGTCACCGTTGCATAATTGAATGCGATCGTGCTCCTGCCGGTATCTCCGTCGAGGGAGCGCCGCCCAGGGCAGTGGTGAGCGTGGCGTTGTCGAAGGTGACGGCGGAGAGCACGTCGTCGGGCCAGTTGCGCGCGGCGAGGTTGGCGCGCTTGGCGAGGTCGGCGACTGTCCGGTAATACAGCACGTCGTCGAAATGGGTGTTGTCGTCGGCGGAGACGTCCGGAGACGAAGCGGCCTCTGGTCACGACGGCCGCGCGTGCCTTCAGGTTGTTCTTCTCGCTCGGTCGACTTGGGCGCGTCCTTCTGCACGCCGCCTCTTGAGGCGGTGTATGCGCCGAGGCCCGACGGCCCGTGGCTGATCAGCACGTAGGCTGCGCCGCCCGTGCTCTTGGTGCCGTCGTAGACCGTCCCGAAGTCGGTCACCTGTAGCCCCTTCCCCGCAGATGAAGGTGGTGTCCAACGTGTCGTGGGCGGGAGCGGGACAAAGGCCGGTGCCCGGGTCGAGCGCCACGGGCAGCGCCTGCACTGTGTCGCAGTTCACCATGCTCGCCACCGTTCGCCTGCGTCATGCTGCCCACGCCGCCGCCGCCGCCCTGGTAGACGCGGTACGAGATCTTCCAGCCCCAGGCGTCGAACGCGTCGTCCTTGCGCATGCCGAGGGTCGCCCAGGGCAACAGTGCCTTGCGGGTAGCCGCAGGCGGCCGAGGCCGCTTGGCGGGAACGGCGAGCCCGTTGCCGGCCATACGGGTCGGCCGGGCACGGCAAGCCTCCCGCTCGCGCCGGCGAACTGCTCGAGGGCGTCGGCCGCCTTCTTCAGGCTCGAAGTCGTCCCGCTGGACGAGCCGAGCGCTATCGGTGAGGTGCGCGAGCCGACTGACGGCCAGCAACACCACGAGCACGAGCATGAGCACCACCACGATGAAGAGGCCGCCCGCCCCTTCCTGCGTGAGGGCCGCATATCAGTGGCTGCGCGGGCCGAGGCCGGCCTTGTTGATCACGGTGAGCAGCGCTGGGACGCGAAACAATGTCGTCGAAGTGGCTCGTGACACCGCTGTGTCTCATTGATGGAGTCATCGACGTAGTAGGCGTTGGAGGTCTAGCGATCGCATAGTTTTTCGCCTCCATGTTCCATCAGTTACCACGCTAGGAACTATCGGCCGGAGGAGAGAAGGCGCCTCCGCCAGTCTCTCCAGCGCTTATCAGCACGTACGCGGCACCAGTCGATGGAGGATTCATCACGATAGTGCCGGCCGGTCTGTGCACCTGAAGGCCTCGGCCGCCGCCACCGGCTAGGAATTTCGACGGAGACGGTGCAAGCTGCCCCGACACAGTCCGACAACGCACGTATCCGGGGCCTGACCACCGATGGTCTCGACATCGGCCGTCCCTGCCGGATCGCACCAGGACATATCCATACCATTGTCCGCGGTCAGAACAGGCTGGACTCGGTACGTGAAACACCCTTCCCCAACCATCGCGTCACGTCGTTCAGGGACAGGCCGAGATCGAGCCACGGAACCACGCCGTTCGTTTCCGCTCGCACATCCGGATGTCCGCACGCCCTCGGTGCCTTCCTTGCCGTAGTTTGCGTCGCGTGGTGGCCGAGCGTCATGTCCGCCGGACATGGCAGCCGCTTCTGCTGCATCACGAACTGGACGATCGCCGTGTCGATCGCCGCCATCCGCGTGGTCGTCGTGGACAACCGCTGGCTCGCCATGAGCGCGCGCGTGATCGCCGAGGCCATGCCGATCACGATGGTGAGGATGAAGAGCACCACCACGATCTCGATGAGCGTGAAGCCGCGAACGCGGCGCGGTCGGTGTGGTGCGTGGCGCATGGCGCCGACAATGATACCCAACCGTCCCCGCGCGGGGACCGGCACGGCGACACGCGGCGCGAATCGCCCGCCGGGCGGTCGGCGCGGAAGCCGTCACCCTCTCCCCGGCCCTCCCCCAAGGGGGAGGGAGATATTCCTCTCCCTTGGGGGAGGGAGATATTCCTCTCCGTTGGGGGAGGGAGATATTCCTCTCCCTTGGGGGAGGGAGATATCTGCCTACGCGAGGAGCATGCGCCCGACGTCGAGGCCCTCGGCGTAGGGCACGCCGATGATGCGGCCCTGCACGTGGGCGTGCTCGCGGTACATGTCGGTGTCGAGGCCGCGCCCGGCGAACTGGCTGCCGTGGGCGGTGATCGCGTGCATCTTCGCGTCGATCGTCTCGGTGATGTCGACGTAGGCGCGCGGGTGGAAATCCACCGGCACCGGCCGGCAGTTGGTCGGGTGGTACGAGAAGAAGTCGAACTGCGCGTGGCGCTGGGTCGGCAGGCAGGCGCGGTAGACCAGCAGGTGGTCGTTGTGGAAGTCGGCCGCGCTGTGGGTGAGCATCGCCGCCGGCTCGTGGTCGCGCACGACGCGGTCGAGCGCGGCCACGAGGTCGCAGGTCTTCACGTCCTCGAGCCGGCACGGCCCGTCGTCGAACAGGACCTTCAGCTCGCAGCCGAGGATCTCGGCGCCGCGCTTCGCCTCGGCCATGCGGATCTCGAAGTCCTTCGGCACGGACGCCACCACCATCAGCACGTGCGCGCCCGCGTGCCGCAGCTTCGCGAGGGTGCCGCCGATGCCGATCTCGAGGTCGTCGGGATGGGCGCCGACCGCCACCACGGTCCTGCCCGCGTAGCGCTGCGCCAGCGATTGCGACGCGGGTCGCACTTCGGTCTCGCATGCTCGCTTCATGGGGTCCTCGCTTTCCCGTCCACCCAGCCGGGCCTCTTGTACAGGTGCAGGGTGAAGTCGTTGGGCAGGTAGTTGTGGTCGACGCGCGCGGCGGGCGTGAGGGCGAGCGCGGCCTCGAGCGCCTTGCACGGATCGACGTAGATGCGCTCGGCCACCGGCGCGGGCGACCGGTCGCTCAGGAAGTTCACCGCCGCGCCGATGCGGCACCAGCCGAACATGCGCTCGAGCGTGGGCCGGATGCGGTCGCGGGCGCCTTCCGCGTCGAGCCCGAAAAGCCCGCTCGCCACCACGTAGTCGTAGCCCTCGTCGGGCTCGTAGTCGAGCACGTCGCCCGCGACGAAGCGCCCCGCCCCGCCCGGGAAGCGCTCGAGGCAGCGCTCGATCATCGGCTCGCACACGTCGAGCCCGGTGTAGAGCGGGTGCACGCCGCGGTCGAGGAGGAAGGCGAGCAGGTCGCCGAAGCCGCAGCCCACGTCGAGCACGCGGCGGCCGTCGAAGTCGCCCAGCCCGAGCAGCGCCTCGAACCGGCGCTCCTGCGAGGAGCGGTTGCGGAAGCCCAGGCCGCGGTGGTCGTAGCCGTAGCGGCGGACCTTGTCCTCGTACCAGCGCGCGGCGGCCTCAGGCGGCAAGGCGCTCATCGGTCCTCGCTTCCCGGCGGCGGAAGATCTCCGCGCTCTCGGGGCCGCAGTTGAAGAGCAGGTCGAGCACGGTGAGCCCGGGCATGAAGGGGGCCTGCCCGCACTGGCGCCAGCCGGGATGGCGGAACTCCTGCCAGCGCACGCCCATGCCGGCCGCGTCGAACGCCGCCTGGTCGAGGTAGCGGCGCGAGCCGCCCATGCCGCCGAGGAAGGCGCTCGCGCCCACCTGGCGGCACACGTCGAGCAGCAGCTCCGAGCGCTGGCCGCTCACCGGCAGGGTCGAGCTGCGCACCATGGGCGTGGCGATCGCGAGCGCCTCGCGCGCGAACTCGAGCGTGGCGATGTTGAGGTCGACGAGCTTCTCCCAGCGGGCCTCGAAGATCTCGCGCAGGCGCGGGGCGTAAAGGTCGAAGTACGGCGCCTTGCGGTAAGCGTAGCGCAGCGTGGAGAAGTTGGACGTGCCCCACCAGCGCGCCGTGCCCTCCTCGTGGTTGTCCACCTGCTTCTCGGTGATGCGCTCCTTCTGCGAGACCTGGACCACGGGAACGGTCAGCCAGCGGGCCTTGTCCTCCAGCCGGATCATGGCCCGGTTCTGGTAGTTGCGCCGCTCGAACTGCACGTGGTCGAGCAGCACGAAGAGGTCGGCCTTGTCCATGCGGTCGAAGTAGCCGAGCCAGGGGAAGAAGTTGGGCTGGTGGATGGCGACGAGCATTCCGCTCTCCCTTGATCGATGACGCCCAGCGTACGGACCCAATCTTTCGCCCCGGAGCCGCCGGCATGGTCCGGATGGCGCAGGCTTTGGCTGCGGCGCGACGGCGTTTGCGTATTTGATCCCTCCTAGAGTGGAGGCTCGTCCTACACGAGCCGTCCCATGAACGACATCCGCCTGCCGCTCGACCGCCTCGACCCCGCCCGGCTGCCCGTGCTGCTCCTCGGCGGCATCAACCTCGCGCGCACCCTGGGGCTGGCGGGGATTCCCGCCGTCGTCGCATCGCCGGATCCCGACGACGCGGTCTTCGCCTCGCGCCATTGCGCCGGCCGCTGCGTGATCCCGCCGCTCGCCCACCGCGACGCGGTCGACGCCCTCGTGGCCATCGGCGACCGGCTCTGCGCCCACTACGGCCGCCGGGTCCCGCTCATGTACGGCAGCGACGACGCGCTCGAGCTCGTCTATGCCCACCGCGAGCGCCTCGACCGGCACTTCCGCGTGCTCGCGTGCGACACCACGACCGGCATCGCGCTCCTCGAGAAGGACCGCTTCCAGGCGCTGGCCGCCGCCCGCGGGCTGCCGGTTCCGCGCGACCTCCGATGGGACGGCGAGGGGCCGGGCAGCGTCGCCGGGATGAAGGGACCGGTGCTCGCCAAGCCGCGGGTCAAGGTGGACTGGTACGCCTCGCAGATGCGCGAGCGGCTCTTCGACGGCGCGGCCAAGGCGCGCGTCTTCCCGACGGGCGCGATCGCGCGGGCCGATCCGGCCCTCGCCCTCTTCCACCCCCAGCTCGCCTTCCAGCCGTGGATCCCCGGCGGCGACGAATGCCTGTGGTCGTTCCACGGCGTGGCCGACGAAGCGGGCCGCGTGATCGCCTCGTTCGTGGGCCGCAAGATCCGCACGTGCCCGCCGCGCACCGGCGAGAGCGCCTTCATCGAGATCGCCTACGACGAGGCGCTCGACCGCCTGGGCCGCGAGGTGGCCGCGCGCGTGCCGCTGCAGGGCGTCTTCAAGATGGACTTCAAGCGCGACCCGCGCGACGGGCGCTGGTACCTGCTCGAGATCAACGCGCGCTACAACCTCTGGCTGCATCTCGGGGCGCGCAACGGCGTGAACCTGATGCGCGCGGCGTACGACTACATGCTCGAGGGCAGGCGCCCGCCGCCCGTGCTCGCCGCACGGCGCTACCGCTGGCTCGCGCTCGACCTCGACTGGCGCGCGTTCCGGGCGCTCGCGGCGCGCAAGGAGCTCACCGCGACGCGCTGGCTCTGGTCGGTCCTCGCCTCGCGCAACGTCTACAACGTCTTCGCCTGGGACGACCCGGGACCGTGGCTCGCGTCCTGGCGCGATCGCATCGTGCGCCGCCTCGCGCGCGCGCCCCGGCGGCTGCTCGCGGCGCTGCGGCCATGATCCACGCGATCCTCGGCGACATCCACGGCAACCTCGAGGCGCTCGCCGCGGTCCTGGGCGAGCTCGACCGGCGCGGCGTGCAGCGCCTGCTCTGCGTGGGCGACCTCGTGGGCTACAACGCGGACGGGGACGCCTGCGTGGCGCTGCTGCGCGAGCGCGGGGCGCTGTGCATCGCGGGAAACCACGACCGCATCGGAACGGGCGATCTGGGGTTCGAGCGCTGCTCGAACAAGGCGATGCACGCCCTCAAGCGCACGCGGCGGGCGCTCGCGCCGGCCACGGCCGCCTTCCTGCGCGAGCTGCCGTCCCACGCCCTGCCCGAGGACGACGTGGTCCTCACGCACGGGGGCGTCCGCGACGTGCAGCAGTACATGACGCAGCGCGCGCACGTCCTGGAGAACGCGGCCTACCTGCGGCAGGATTTCCCGCAGGCGCGCATCTGCTTCTACGGCCACACCCACGAGCAGCGCGTCTTCGAGGTGGAGGGCGCATCGGTGCGCGAGCCCACGCCGACGGGCCGCGTGGCGCTCGCGCGCGAGCCGCTCTACTTCGTGAACCCGGGCTCGGTCGACGCGTCGCGCAAGCGCATGCACAAGCTCGCGGAGTACGCGCTCTTCGACAGCGGGGCGCGCACGGTGGAGTTCCTCGGCTGCGCCTACGACGACGCGGCCACCGAAGCGAAAGCCGCACGGGGCGGCTACCGCATCGAGCGCTGGCGCGATCGCCTGTACGACGTCCAGCGCCGCCTCGCGCGCACCTGATCCGTCCGGACCACGCCCGCCGCGGGTTCCCTTCACGCGATGACAGCGGAAACATGAACCCGCCGCACCTTTGCCGCCAGGCCTGGCCCAACGGAAAAGCGAATCTGGATACCAGCCTGATGAAACGACAAGAAATTTCGGCGGCGGATCTCTACGTCCTGCTCAACCGCGAGTTCCAGCGCCGCAAGCGCGGCGCCTGCGAGGCCTGCCAGGTGCAACCGCCCTTCCGCATCGACCGCACCGACGGCGGCGCGAACTGGGAGATCGTCCCTCCGCGCGACTGCGGCTGCGACTGCGCGCACGTGATCGAGGAAGTGGTGAACGAGCTCGCCTCGCGCTACGACCTCAAGGGCTCGCCCTGAGGTACCGGCGCACCTGCTCGGCGCTCGTTCCCACGTGGTCGACCGCGTCGAGCAGGCGCACGACCGACGTGTCGAGCGCCTTCGTCCAGTAGGGGATCTCGCCCGGCGCGAGCACGTCGATGTGCCGGGTGTCGGGGGACTGCGAGGGTTGCGATTCCACGGCCGTTGCCTCCTGCGTCTCACGGTAGGAGACGCATCGCGAAGGCATCGTTTCGTGGTGGTAGTCCGATTCGCCCTGCGCCTTGCGGACGCGGCGCGCCACTCGCCGCCCGCGCGACCTACCGCACCGCCACGAGCTCCACGTCGAACACGAGCGTCGCGTTGGGCGGGATGACGCCGCCGGCCCCGCGCGCGCCGTAGCCCATCTCGGGCGGGATGACGAGGGTGCGCTTGCCGCCCACCTTCATGCCGGCCACGCCCTCGTCCCAGCCGCGGATCACCTGGCCCGCGCCCAGGACGAACTCGAAGGGCTCGCGGCGGTCGTGGGAGCTGTCGAACTTGCGTCCGTGCCCGTCGGCCTGCGACGCATCGTGCAGCCAGCCGGTGTAATGCACGGACACCGGGCCCGAACGCACCTCCTCGCCGGTTCCTTCCACCACGTCGATCTTCTTCATCTCGGGCATCGTCGCGCTCCTTTCGTTTTCTCCCTCTCCCCTGGGAGAGGGCCGGTCCTTCCGTTTTCTCCCTCTCCCCTGGGAGAGGGCCGGGGTGAGGGTGCAGTTTACTCGCCGCTCGCCTGCCGCCCCTCGCGCGGCACGATGCTGATCCCGCCGCTCCGCTCGAGCACCGCGTACTTGATCTGGTCCATCGCCTCGAGGCCGTGGCGCTCGCGCGCGGCGGTGAGGATGTCCTCGTCGCCGATGCGCTCCTTCTCCATGCGCTCGCGCAGGGGCTTGCCGTGGTCGACCAGCACGAGCGGGCGCCCGTCGACGAGCAGCCCCACCCGCGGCACCCACTGCTTCACGATCGACAGCAGGATGTCGACGCCCACCAGCGTGAGGATGATGAGCAGCGCGTTCGTCATCGAGTTGTCCTTGCCGGTGAGCGCCGGCTGGGTCACCTCCGCCACGATGAGCAGCAGCACGAAGTCGAACGTCGTCACCTGCCCCATCGAGCGCTTCCCGCTCACGCGCAGGATCAGCATGATGAACGCGTACATCACGACGGCGCGGACGACCGATTCCATCGCGGCTCCTAGGGAAAGACCACCTGGCGGAAATGCACGCTCGCCCGCCCCGAACCGAGCCGCCCCGCGTGCACCGACGCCTGGTCGAACCGCACCTCGAAGACGATCTCCTCCTCGGCCCCGGGCTTCGAGGGGAAGTACCAGGTGATGCGATCGTCGGAGAACCGCGTCTTGTCCGGCTGCGGGAAGACGTTCTCGATGCTCGCCTCGCGCAGGTAGGCGCGCTCGATCCAGACCGGGGTCTCGTCGCCGGCGGGCGCGCGCACGTGGATGCGCAGCGGCGTGTCCGAGCGCGCGCGCCAGAAGCGCTGGTACTTCAGCGACAGCTCGCCGTCCGCAGCCTTGACGGTCGTGCTGCTGAAGGGCCCGGAGCCGAAGAGGCCGGCGAGCCCCGCCACGGCCACGAGCAGCATCGCCGCCCAGCCGACCCGCTGGAACGTCCACATCCGTCGGTGGAACCGCAGTACTTCGGGATCGAGCAAGCGCTCGATTCCGTTCTCGCTCGCCATGTTCGCTTCCGGTCCGGTTTGGGTTGTGGCGGTTGGAGGAATGCAAGCGCCATGCCGTTCCGGCGGTAGTCTGGACGGATTCCGCCGCGCCAGAAGTGGAGCGCGGTCAAGGGCGGCGGGCAGCGGCTTCCACTTCGCGCGTGATCGCGCTTTGCCGTTGCCGGTAGGACGCGTCCTACCCTGGATCGGGCCGGCACCGACAGACTTTTCGGATCTTCTGCGCGACGATGTAGCCCAATCCCGCAATTGCCCGTGGGCCCGCAGCCGCACTTCACTCGGCCGCACCCCCGGTGCTCGCGGAGATGGTCCATCAGGCAGGTGATGACGGCGACGGCGTTGCCGGGCAGGAAGCGACCGCCTTGACGTCATCATCAGGCAGCAGGCACACGAAGGCACGCGCGAATGGACGCCCCGGACAAGACGCGCACACATGCGGACCCGGTCTCCCCGATCACCTACGAAGCATGGGCGGCTCGAATCCAGATGGCCTCGGGGGTCGATCATCTCGTGAGGATCATTCGCGAATACCTCTCCGCGTGGTCCCCTCACCAGCTCGCACCGCTACCCGTCGAGGTCGGAGCCAAAGCGCTGTACAACCCCATGGACATAGCCGTCCGGGCGGTACTCGCGACCCGGGCCGACCTGATGTGGAAGGGCGACCAGGCGACCGGTCGGTTGCTCCGCGAAATGGGCCTCACGATGAGAGCCGCGGCCGGCCGGCTGCGCTTTCTCACCACGGTCGCAAACCGGGGAAGCTGACATCCCGTTCCGCGCTGTAGATGCGTCCGACAGACGCGGCTTCAACGAATTGACATGCTGCGCCCACCCAAGAACAGTCGCGCACGGCCCTATGAGAGATCGATATCATGGTGTTCAAGGATTGGGATGCACGCTTGGAGGCATGCGAGACCAGTGACGAGGTCGTTCGGGTGGCTCAGGACTTTCTCGACTCGCTCGATTCGTTCGAGGTCGCCGTCCTGCCGCTCGCATGCCGCCCTCGGCAGTTGACCTCGGCCGACCAGGTCAACCTCTACGCTTTCGATCTTCTCGCGATCGAGTCGCCAGAGGATGCCGGAAGCCACGTCGTCAAGAAGGTCGCGATCTTCTTTGCGCAGGCGGCCAACCGGCTGGCTCGGCTGCACTCGCCCAGGCGCAACTTCACCGATGAGGAATTGGGACTGACCAAGCCGCCCGGCTGATCAGCGGGGCGCGAGACCCCGTGTCACTCCCGCGGACTCGACGTCCACCTGCGTCCCAATCTGCCCGAGGGCCGAATCGAGCCTCCGACGGGCTTGTGGAGGACTGCCGGAATTGCCGCTATCTGGATGGGCCCGACGTGGCAGTCCGCGGTGGTGCTGGTCGTTGCCGCGCCAAGTCCGACGCGCAAAAAAATTTGGCGGAGAGGGAGGGATTCGAACCCCCGGTACGGAGAACCGTACAACAGATTTCGAGTCTGCCGCATTCGACCACTCTGCCACCTCTCCGGCGACGGTCGAAAAGCGGAGATTATAGCGGCTTTGCTAAGCTCTTTCGATTCCCGCCCCACCCGAAGAGCCCACTCCCATGCGCATTCCCCCCTGGACGGCCGAGGCCGCGCCGCGCGACCCCGCCCTCGTCGAGGCCATCCGCGCGCGCCGCGGCGGCACCCTGCTCAACCTCGACCTCGCCTTGCTCTGGAGCGAGCCGCTCGCGCGCGGCTGGAACGCGATGCTGGGCGCCGTGCGCCGGGAGTTCGCGGTCGACTCGCGGCTGAAGGAGATCGCGATCTGCACGGTCGCGCGCCTCACCGGCGCCGACTACGAGTTCGCGCACCACTGGCCGGAATACGTGAAGGCCGGGGGCCGCGAGGCGCTGCGCCCGAAGCTCGACGATCCGGGGCGCGCCGCGGAGGACAGCGCGTTCGACGCCGACGAGCGCCTGGCCATCCGCTACGCCATCGCGATGACGCGCGAGGTGCAGGTGCCCGACGCGCTCTTCGCCGAGCTGTCCGCGCGCTTCGGCCGCACCGAGCTGGTCGAGCTCACCGCCGCGATCGCCACGTACAACATGGTCGCGCGGTTTCTCGTCGCGCTGGAGGTGGTGAAGGAAAGGTAGAATCACCACCCTCTCCCCCGCCCTCTCCCAAGGGAGAGGGAGATTTCGGACCCTCTCCCCCGCCCTCTCCCAAGGGAGAGGGAGATTTTCGGACCCTCTCCCCGCCCTCTCCCAAGGGAGAGGGAGATTTCGGACCCTCTCCCCGGCCCTCTCCCAAGGGAGAGGGAGATTTCGGACCCTCTCCCTTGGGAGAGGGAGCACGCAAGCCATGGCAACGAAATACGACGAACAATCGATCAAGGTCCTCAAGGGCCTGGAGCCCGTGCGCGCGCCGCCCGGGCATGTACACCCGCACCGACAGCCCGCTGCACATCGTCCAGGAGATGATCGACAACGCGGCCGACGAGGCGCTCGCCGGCCACGCGACGCATCTCGCCGTGACGCTGCACGCCGACGGCTCCGTGTCGGTCGACGACGACGGGCGCGGCATCCCGGTCGGCCCCCACCCGGTCGAGAAGGCCCCCACCGTCGAGGTGGTCTTCACGCGCCTGCACGCCGGCGGCAAGTTCGACAAGAAGGGCGGCGGCGCGTACGCCTTCTCCGGCGGGCTGCACGGCGTCGGCGTCTCCGTCACCAACGCGCTCTCGAAGCGCCTCGAGGTGCGCGTGAAGCGCGACGGCGCCGAGTGGGAGATCGCCTTCGAGGGCGGGGAAGTCGCCTCGAAGCTCAGGAAGAGCGGCAAGGCCGGCGCGCGCGAGACCGGCACCCGGGTGCGCGCCTGGCCCGACCCGCAGTACTTCGACACGGCGAAGGTGCGCCGTTCGGACCTGGAGCGCGTGCTTCGGGCCAAGGCCGTTCTGCTGCCGGGCCTCGAGGTGAAGCTCGTCGACGAGGCGGCGAAGGACGCGCGCGAGTGGAAGTACGAGGGCGGCCTGAGTGCCTACCTGCGCGAAGCGATCGAGGGCGCGAGCGGGTATGTGAGCCCGATCTTCGCGGGCGAGTCCTACTGCGGGCCCGACGATGCCAACTACGCGCAGGGCGAGGGCGCGGCGTGGGCGATCGCCTGGAGCGAGGCCGGCGGCGAGGGCGAGTCGTTCGTGAACCTGATCCCCACGTCCCTGGGCGGCACCCACGAGGCGGGGCTGCGCAACGCGATCTACGAGTCGGTGAAGGAGTTCTGCGAGCACCACGAGCTCCTCACGCGCGGTGTCAGCCTGCAAAGCGAGGACGCGTGGAAGCCGGTGCGGTTCGTGCTCTCCGCGCGCCTCCTCGACCCGCAGTTCCAGGGCCAGACCAAGGAGCGGCTCTCCTCGCGCGAGGCGCTGAAGCTCGTCGCCTCCCGCGTGAAGGACCCGCTCGACGCGTGGCTCAACCAGAACGTGGACGAGGGCAAGAGGATCGCCGAGCTCGCGGTGCGCGCGGCGACCGCGCGCCAGAAGGCGGGCAAGGTGGTCGAGAAGCGCCGGGGGAGCGGTGTCGCGGTGCTGCCGGGCAAGCTCACGGACTGCGAAAGCCAGGACATGACGAGGAACGAGCTCTTCCTCGTCGAGGGCGACTCGGCCGGCGGCAGCGCCAAGCAGGCGCGCGAGCGCCAGTACCAGGCGATCCTGCCGTTGAAGGGCAAGGTGCTCAACACGTTCGAGGTGGACTCGAAGGAGCTCTACGCCAACACGGAAGTGCACGACATCGCGGTCGCCCTCGGCATCGACCCGCACCCCGCCGACGCGCCGGAGTCCGTCCTCGAGAACCTGCGCTACGGCAAGATCATCGTGATGGCCGACGCGGACGTGGACGGCTCGCACATCCAGACGCTGCTGCTCACCCTCTTCTACCGCCACTTCCCGAAGCTCATCGATCGCGGGCACGTGTTCATCGCGCAGGCGCCGCTCTACGTGATCCGCATCGCGCCCCACGGCAAGGGGAAGGCCGAGCGCCGGCTCTACGCGCTGGACGACGTCGAGCGCGACACGCAGCTCGAGAAGCTGCGCGACGAGGGCGTGCGCGAAGCGGCCATCCACGTCGGGCGCTTCAAGGGCCTGGGCGAGATGAACCCGGACCAGCTCAAGGAAACGACGATGAATCCGGACACGCGCCGGCTGATCGCGATGCGCCTGGACGAAGGCGCCCGGGCCGCGGCGCACGACGTCTTCAAGCTCCTCATGGGCAAGTCCGAGGCTGGCTCGCGCCGCGCCTGGATGGAGAAGGAAGGCCACACGATCGAGGCGGACCTCTAGCATGGCGACCCGAAAGAAATCCGGCGGCCCCGGCGACACCGGCGACCTCTTCGCCGCCGCGCCCCCCACCCCGCCGCCCCCGGCCCTGCCCTCGCGCGATTCGATGGCGGACCCGAGCTTCCCGACGCTCTCCGAGTTCGCGCAGCGCGCCTACCTCGCCTACGCGATGAGCGTCGTGAAGGGCCGGGCGCTGCCGTCGGTGGAGGACGGGCAGAAGCCCGTGCAGCGGCGCATCCTCTTCACGATGCGCGAGATGGGCAACCGCTCGGATTCTCCCCACAAGAAGAGTGCGCGCATCGTGGGCGACGTGATCGGCAAGTACCACCCCCACGGCGACGTGGCGGTGTACGAGGCCGCGGTGCGCATGGCGCAGGACTTCACGCTGCGCTACCCGCTCATCGACGGCCAGGGCAACTTCGGCTCGCGCGACGGCGACAGCCCCGCGGCCTATCGCTACACGGAGGTGCGCCTCACCCCCTTCGCGGAGCACGTGCTGCTCTCGGAGCTCGACCGCGGCACGGTGGACTTCACCGAGAACTACGACGGCACCTCGCAGGAGCCGAAGCTGCTGCCCGCGCGCCTGCCGGTGATGCTGCTGAACGGCGCCTCGGGCATCGCCGTCGGCATGGCGACCGAGATTCCCCCGCACAACCTGCGGGAGGTCGCCGAGGCGTGCGCCCAGACGCTCGAGGCCGAGGCGGGTGCGAAGCCCGTCGTGCGCCCGATCAAGGGGCCGGACTTCCCCGGCGGCGGGCAGATCATCTCGCCGCGGGAGGAGATCAAGCGCGCCTACGAGACCGGGCGCGGCAGCATCCGCGTGCGCGCGCGCTGGGGCGTGGAGAAGCTCGCGCGCGGGCAGTACCGCATCGCGATCACGGAGCTGCCGCCGAATACCTCGGCGGCCAGGGTGCAGGCGGAGATCGACGAGCTCACGAGCCCCAAGGTGAAGGCGGGCAAGAAGTCGCTCACGCCGGACCAGCAAAGCCTCAAGAACGCGGCACTGGCCCTCCTCGAGTCGATCCGCGACGACTCCGACGGCGAGCATCCGGTGCGCCTGGTGCTCGAGCCGCGCACCGGCAGGATCGAGCCCGACGAGCTGATGCAGTTCTTCCTCGCGCACACGTCGATGGAGGCCAACGTCTCGCTCAACCTCGTGGCGATCGGCCGCGACGCTCGGCCGCGCCAGATGGGCATCGCGGAGGTGATCGGCGAGTGGAGCGCCTTCCGGCTCGACGTGCTCGAGCGCCGGCTCAGGTACCGCGCCGACGAGGTCGCGAGTCGCATGCACATCCTGGAAGGCCGCATGATCGCCTTCCTGAACATCGACCAGGTGATCAAGGTCATCCGCAACGCGGACGAGCCGAAGCCGGACCTCATGAAGAAGTTCGAGCTCTCGGAGCGGCAGGCCGAGGACATCCTCGAGATCCGGCTGCGGCAGCTCGCACGCCTCGAGGGCATCCGGATCGAGCGCGAGCTCGCCGACCTGCGCAAGGAGTCGGCGTCGTTGAGAAAGCTCCTCGCCTCACCGGCCGAGCGGCGCAAGCTCGCGGCGAAGGAGGTGCGCGAGGACGCGGAGAAGTTCGGCGACAAGCGCCGCACCGTGATCGAGGAGGCCGAGCGCATCACGGTCTCGATGGTCGAGTCGATCACCGACGAGCCGGTGACGGTCATCGTGTCGCGCAACGGGTTCCTGCGCACGCGCTCGGGCCACGGCATCGACCGCGGCGCGCTCGCGTGGAAGGAGGGCGACGGCCCGCTCGCCATCGTGGAAACGCGCACCGTGACGCCCGTGGTGCTCTTCGGCGCCAACGGGCGCATCTTCAACGTGCGCGCGACCGACATTCCCGGCGGCAAGGGCGACGGCGTGCCCGCCTCCTCGCTCGTCGAGACCCAGGGCACGGCGATCGTCGGCATGGTCTCCGCCCCGCCCGACACGCACGTGCTGCTCGCCACCAGCGGCGGCAACGCGCTGCGCGCGAAGGTGGAAGGGTTCGTGACGCGCCAGCGCGCGGGCAAGCAATTCGTCTCGGTCGACGAGGGCGAGGCGCTCCTCGGCCCGGCGATCCTCCCCGCGGATGCCGTCGAGGTGGCCGCCCTCTCCCACGACAAGCGCCTGCTCGTCTTCCCGCTCGGGGAGGTGAAGGAGCTGCCCGGCGGCGGCAAGGGCGTCATGGCGATGAAGCTGCACGAGGGCGAGCGCATGCTCGGCGTGAAGCCCGTGGTGGACGCCGTGCGCATCGCGATCGTCGGGCGCGGCGACAAGCGCACGACGCTCGTGCTGAAGGGAGCGGAGCTCGCGCACTACCGCGGCGCGCGCGCGCGCACCGGGCGCGTGCTGCAGGGCATCGTCAAGCGCGTCGAGGGCTTCGAGTAAGCGCCCGGGCGCACGGCGCCCCCGCCGGACAGCCGCCCGGCCCGAAGCAGCTCGTCAGCGGCAAGAAGGCGAGGGCGCGAGCGCCCGCGGCGGCGTCGGCACGACCTCCGGGCCCGGAGGGGGAACCCCCCTTGCGGCCCGGCGTCGAACCCTCGAGCGGCGGCGGCTCGCGCTCGCCGCCCTGTTCGAACCCCATCGAAGGAGGAAACATGGAAGCGCTCCTGCGCCAATCGTGGTGGATGCTCGCCCTGCGCGGCGCCGCCGCCCTCCTGTTCGGCATCCTCGCGCTCGCCTGGCCGGGCGCGACGCTGCTCGTGCTGATCGCGCTCTTCGCCGCCTTCGCCATCGTGAGCGGAATCTCGGCGCTCGCCGCCGCGCTCGGGAACCGGCACGCCGACGCCGGCTGGTGGCTCGTGCTGCTGCTGGGGATCGCGGCGGTCGCCGCCGGCGTCATCGCGATCCTGCGCCCGGGCGCGGCCGCGCTCGTGCTCGTGATCGTGATGGGGGCCAACGCGATCGTCACCGGCGTCCTCGACATCGCGATGGCGGTGCGCCTGCGCCGCCACATCGAGCACGAGTGGATGCTGGTGCTGGCGGGCATCGTCTCGCTCGTCTTCGGCGTGGTGGTGCTGGCCTACCCCGGCCTCGGCGCCGTGGCGCTCGTGTGGATCGTCGCCTTCTACGCGATCATGACCGGCGTGCTGCTGCTCGCGCTGGGCTTGCGGCTACGCTCGCGCGCCAGCGCTGCGCCGCGGCCGCCGCCGGGACACGGGGGGACGGCGGCCTCGGCCTGAGAGATCAGCAGCAGCCGCCCTTCGCTTCCGCGGCGGGAGTGCAGCAGCTTGCCTTCGCCGCGGCCGCCGCGGACATCGCCTCGGGCGTGCAGCAGCCCGCCTTCGGCGCGGCCGCGGCGGGCACCGCTTCGGGTGCGCAGCAAACGCCCCCGGCCTCCCGGGCCGTTTCCCCGTGGTAGTACGGCACGTTCGACAGGCTGCGGAACGACTCCCACGCGATGCCCGCCGGGTCCTCGACCCAGTACTTGTCGGAGCGCGCGTAGCAGCAGGCGGCGTTCTTCTCCGCGCTCACGCCCGCGTCGGCGGCCTTCAGGCGCTCGTGGATCTCCTCGAGCTCGGGCGCCTCGTCGACCTGGAAGCCCAGGTGGTTCACGCCGGCCTCGGCGCCGCGCTGCGAGATCGCGAAGTTCACGCGCGGGTCCTCGAGCATCCACTTCGCGTAGTCGTCCTTCACCACGCTGGGCGGGGCGCCGAAGAGGGTCGAGTAGAAGCGGATCGATTGCGCGAGGTCGGGCACGGCGACGTGGACGTGGAAGCGTTTCATGGCATCTCCTGGAGGAAGCGTGGGGGTCCGCCTTTCGAGCGGCCCTGCGTTCATGACAGTTCGATCTTACTCGAATTATCGAATTCTGCAAGACCCCTGCGCGCGCCCGTCGCGATGCCGCCCCCCCCCAAAGCGAAAAAGGCCGGGGTTTCCCCCGGCCTTTCTCAAGTCCCGATCGTGATTACAGGCAGAGCGGGCAGGCCGCCTGGGCAAGAGTTGCGACGGCGGCGAGAGCCACCCCAGGCTGCAATCGCGATGTTGCGGGCCTTAGATCTCACGATCACCTCCTTTCGTTCGGGTTGAACCTGGATCGATTGTACCGGAGGTCGGGGCCGACCGGCTTGACCCGACAGGCCGCGAGCGCGTGAGATAATTTCCCCCGCAGCGCCCCGGTAGCTCAGTGGATAGAGCAGCCCCCTCCTAAGGGGCAGGTCGGACGTTCGATTCGTCTTCGGGGCGCCACTGATTTCCCCTCTGAAACGACCCATTTCCGGTCTTGGGGCCGATCCCGAGCGACCTACCCTTTCCAAAAAGTAGCGGAAAAGTAGCGGATCGAGAGCGACAGACCGCAACGATCCGCCGCCGAAAGTAGCGGAAAGCATCGGAAAGGGAGGTTCATATCCTCGTTCACTCAGACGCCGAGCGGTTCCTGGCGAGTCTAGATCGAGAATCGCGGTAAGCGCGAGTACAAGACGTTCGAGAACAAATCGCTCGCCAATGGCTGGACCACCAGCGCGAAGCCAAGCTCGCCAGGGGCATGATCGCCAGCGTCGACGATGCACAGCGCACGCCGCTTTCCGAGGTGATCAAAACCTATCGGAAGAAGGTGCTTCCAGCGAAGCGCAATCGCTCGGACCCCTTCACTCTCAACACGCTCGAGGCGAGGTTCGGACGCACCCGCCTCATCGCCTTCTACACCTAGGACATCGCCGATTTTCGGGACGACCGGCTCGCCGCCGGAAAGGCGCCGGCGACGGTGGTCAAGGAGTTGAATCTCCTCCGAGTGGTAATCGATTACGCGATTCGGGACATGGGGATCTATCTCCCTGCGAATCCGGCCCGGCAGAAGGCCGGCTGAATGCAAGGGGTGAAGGGGCGCAAATACCCCCACCAAAGCAATGAATTTCCCGGCCGAGAGCCGGTGGGGGACAAGGTCGGCGAGAAGAGTCGGCCACTGTGTCAGTGTTGACACAGGCACTGTGTCAACATTGACACAGCCCGCCGTTTGCCCTCAGCCAGCTGGTCAAAAATTGACCCCGCTGGCGGTCTTCAGACGCAAGAGGTCATTGAGGCGCTCCGCCTCGACATCGTCAACCTACTGAAGCGCTACAAGGATTGAATCGGCACGGATCCGGGGAACGCCTTGGCCGGCCCTACTTCTTTGCCTGGGTGCCGATCTCGATATCGGGAAGCGCGCCGGCCTTGGCGGCCTGGCGCTGCAGGAACTGCTCTACCGTCTCTTCGAGCCATAGCGGCCGCCGCAAGCCGGGCAGCTTCAACCAACGCGGAAGGCTTCCGAGATTCCGTACCATGTCGCTTCGAATGGTCGCCTCCGTTTTCTTGAGCACGGGGCTGAGATCCCGAATCGTCAGTGTCTTCATTTGCGCTCCGCGAGTGAATGCACTCCCATCGTCGCACCCAGGGCGCCACCTACCGGCGCGCAATACCCCCGTAAATCAAGCCAATTTCAACAGCTACTGAAGACCAGATGAGCTATAGAAAACCTTATTCTTGGCGGAGTGTCTCGCGGGCATCCAGTTTTAGTCAGCATCTTCATCCGGCGCTGCGCCCAACCCGGGCGATTCAAAGAGATCCAGGTACGAACCAAAGCGGAACAGACGATTTCTCTTTCCACCCGTCGTTTCCCTGAGCAGGCCTGCAGTTTCCAGCTTCGCAATGGCACCGGCCGCGGTGTTGTACGAAACGCCTAACGCCTTCTGCGCTGACTGGATGTCGGTCAGCGGATGCGTGAAGATGAATTCGAGCAGCTTGAGCTCATTCGTTCCCAGGGTCGTGGCGGTTCGCAGGGCCTCTTCCCGGAACACGATGATTCGCTTGGCCATGTCTACCGCTTCGCGGCCGGTTTCAGCCACCCCCCTGAGAAAGAACCGCATCCACCCTTCCCACTCGCCATTCTTGCGGACCGCGGTGAGCCGGTCGTAGTACTCGAGCCTGTTCGAGCGCAAGTAAAGGCTTATGTAGAGCAGTGGCTCGGTGAGCAAGCCTCGTTCATGAAGAAGCAGTGCGATCAGCAAGCGCCCAAGGCGCCCGTTGCCATCCAAGAAAGGATGAATGGTTTCGAACTGCGCATGGATCAATGCGCATTCGACGATCACCGGATAATGCGTCCGATCCGCGCGCTCTCTTCGCTCGTGAAGAAACTTTTCCAGGTTGTCGAGCGCTTGGATCATGTCGGGTACCGGTGGGGGGACGTACGGCGCGTTCGCCAGGGACGCGCCACGCGGGCCGATCCAGTTCTGGCTTCTGCGAAATTCGCCCGGAGCCTTCCCTTGGCCCCTCACGCCGCGCATGAGCTCGACATGAACTTCGCGGATCAGGCGAAGCGATAAGGGCAGCTCCGCCAGGCGTCTGATTCCGTAGTTGAGCGCGCGAACGTAGTTGACGATTTCCGCCGTGTCGTGAAGCCGCTTCTCCTGCGAGGGTTCGTCACCTTCTTCGAAGCGGATGACTTCGTCCAGTGTCGAATCGATGCCTTCGATCTGCGAGCTGAGCAATGCCTCCTTGCGCACGTACATGCCGACGAAGAGGTCCGGATTCGGCAGCAGGGTCGCAACACCTGCGAGTCTTCCGAGCTCGTGTTCCGCGGCAGAAAGGAGGGCGATCAGCTCTGCGTCGAAGGTGACCGGCGGGTCGGGGGGAAGCGGAGCTGGGACGTAGGCAAGGTAACCGCTGGCTTGGGGAACGGTTTTCCCTGCTCGCGACTGCATCGAATCCATATTTCACCCATCGGCTAGTTGCTGAAATAAGAATGCGCCCGGAAGCGGGTATTTCGCGAATCGGCGGCAAAGTAGCCTCTGGCAGCCTGTTATTTCAGATTCTAGCTTAATTTTGAAATACAAGCTAGACTTCCGTCCCCTTATTTCAGAGGATTTCGCACGAGAGCCGGCAGGATCGCGGCGCAGCCGCAGGTGCTCGGGGAGCGCTTGGTAGGAGCACCTGGCACACCGAACGCATGAGTGGAGGGCGATGAGTCTTAGTGGTTCTCGTCGTCGGCGCGGGCGCCGCCCCCCCGCAAGAATTCGCCGATGTCCTCCGGCGTGACTCCATACAGCGCCGCCTCATCCGTTCCGATGTGCTCGAGCTTCGCATTGATGCGCTCGAGAAGCTGGTCTCGATCCTCTTCGGGCGCCGTGGCGAGCCACCTCGTCACGATCCGCTCGCGGTCGCCAGCGGACTTGCCGTACAAGATCACTTCGCGGATCACCTGGTTGGTTCCGCGTCGATAAGCCAGATCAACGCGATCCGGTTTGCGGCGATGTTCCTCGTAGTGGCTCTTCAGCACGCTCGAAGACTTCTCATAGCCGTCCACGAACGCAGCCGTGATGCCGTCGGCGTTCAGGGTTTCATGGAAGAGAAGCAGGCCGCCCATGTAGCGCGCGTTGTCCATATGACGATAGGAAAGAGGACAAAGTCCGGCCTTGAAGAGCGGAATGTTCGCGGCCAGTCGAGCAGTCCGCTTGTTCACATCGATGAAAGGCTGGAGGTAGGAAAGTCCCACGAGCAGGAAGATCGACTGCTCGAATGGGGAAGCAATCTCGTTGGCTTTCTGAACCAGCAGCTTGAACTGCTCGTCGATCTGCCGAGGCACGGCGAGCGGCGAGTAGGCGGTGTTCGTGATGTTGACCAGTCGCGACCTGAGTCGTCCTGGCTCTCCTTCCTGTACGAGATCGCGCGACAGCAGGGCGTGAAGATTCTTGACAACCCTCTCCGAAACCGAGAGCTCGGCCAGGTTCTCCACCAGATACACGATGGCTTCCTTGTGATTGAGGATCATGGTCGCCTCTTCGGCCGCCTTGCCCTCTGCCGCGCTTCCCTCCTTCAACAGCTTCTCCGTGTCGAGCAACGTATAGGTGATGCCCTCCATCTTCGAAGACGCGTACGAAAGATCGATCAGGAATCGCTCGTAAACCCGCTGAAAGAAGAGGTTCGGCGAAATCCCGGGCACTACGCCGAGCTCATGGAGCCGTTGGTCTTCTTCGGCTGCCAGGAATCGGTGTTGGTGCGGGACGAAGTTCTCGAGCCATTCGAATCGATATGTCGTGGGCGCGTGGTCTTCGCCTTCCTCGATGCGCTCGAGCCCGACCGGGCGGCGCTGGAAGAGCTGAAGGCCCGGTACAGGAAAGGCGGGCTTGCCGACAGCCTGCTGAAAAGACGCCTGAACGAGCAGTTGCAGGCGCTCCTCGATCCCATTCGACTGCGCCGCCAGCAGCTTTCCCGGGACCGTGCCGAGGTCATGAACATCCTTCGCCGCGGCACCGAAAAGGCGCGCCATGTCGCCGCCCGCACGGTCTCCGAGGTGAAAGCGGCGCTGGGGTTGAGCTACTTCGACTGAAGCGCGGCATCCGCGGCGACAGGAGCGCCGGCGAGACCGGACGTTTGCCTCTCGGCCGCCTGGACGGTGTTGTGCAGCAGCATCGTGACGGTCATCGGCCCCACCCCGCCCGGAACCGGCGTGATGTACGACGCCCTCTTGCGGACCCCCTCGAAGTCCACGTCGCCGACGAGCCGCCCGTCGGGCAGGCGATTGATGCCCACGTCGATCACCACCGCCCCCGTCTTCACCATCTGGGGAAGGATGAGGTTGGGACGGCCGGCGGCGACGACGAGGATGTCGGCGAGGATCGTGTACTGCGCGAGGTCGCGCGTCTTCACATGGCAGATCGATACCGTGGCTTCGCTGCGAAGCAGCATCATCGCCATGGGCTTTCCGACGATGTTGCTCGCCCCGACCACCACCACGTTCTGCCCCTCGACCCGGATCCCCTCGTGCTCGAGCAGGCACCGGACGCCGAACGGCGTGCAGGGCGGGAAAATGGTGTCGCCGATCACGAGGCTTCCCGACGTTATAAAGGTGGAAGCCGTCGACGTCCTTTTCCTGGGCGACCGCCTCGAGGACCCGGCGCAGGTCGAAGCGCGCGGGCAACGGCAACTGCACGATGATGCCGTGGATGGCGGGATCGGCGTTGAGCGCCTCGATGCGCCCGACGACCTCCGCCGGCTCGCAATCCGCGTCGAACGCATGGATCTCGGAGTGCATGCCGACCTCGCTGCACGCCTTCACTTTGTTGCGGACGTAGACCCTGGAGGCCGGGTTGTCCCCGACCATGACCACCGCGAGCCCGGGCGTGACGCCATGCGCACGCAGGTCACGCACCTGGTCGGCCAGCTTGTTGCGGATATCCCTCGCGACGGCGCGGCCGTCGATGATCTTGGCTGTCACGAAACCTCCCGTTGTCGAATCGTCAATGCAGCAAGGCGAGCAGGGCGATGGCGAGGCCCGCCGCCAGCAGTCCGGTGGCGGCATGGAGCACCATGGCGCGCGGCAGATCGGCGGCCGCCTCGCCCGCCGGCGGCGCCTTGCCGTCCCCGAGCCAGACATCCGTCACCTTTTGTCCATCCGCGAAGATGGGACCGACCAGCCGGCGCCGGATCGCCCCCGCGGTCGCGGCCTCGCTCCAGCCCGAGTTCGGGCCCGGCACGACGGCGTGCTGGCGCCACCCGACGGCCAGCGCCCGACGGGCGGAGCACCCTGGGACAAACGCCGCGACGACCGCGACGAGGAGCCACGTGAGCCTCGCGGGGATCCAGTTCAGCAGGTCGTCCGTCCTCGCGCTGAACCAGCCGAAGCGCAGGTAGCGCTCCGACCGGTAGCCGACCATCGAGTCGAGCGTGCTGAACGCCTTGAATGCGACGAGCCCGGGGATTCCGGCTAGCACATACCAGCATAGCGGGCTCACATATCCGTCCGTCAGGTTCTCGCTCACGCTCTCGATCGCGGCCCGGCGACACCCGGCGATGTCGAGATTCCCGGTGCTGCGGGCGACGAACCGGGCGGTCGCATCGCGGACCCGGGCGAGATCGCCGGAACGCGCCGCCGCTTCCACCGCCCCTGCGTGGTCGAGCAGGTCGCGCAGGGCGAGGATCGAGTAGATGACGAGCGCATGCAGCGCCAACCCCGCGACATGGCCGAGCCGCTCCGCAGCCAGCAAGAGCGCGCTCGCCGCGGCCACCGAAACCGCCGCGGTGGTCAGCCCGAGCGCCACGCCGCCGACATGGCCGTCGAGGCCCATCCCGCGCAAGCCGCGCTCGATCCAGGCGATGGCATGGCCGATCAGGCGGATCGGATGCCATCGCCACTGCGGATCGCCGAAGACGAGATCCAGAAGCACGCCGGCGGCAAGCAGGAGCGCGCTGGGCCCGAGCACCCCTACATCCATTTGGCAGCCCAACCCATGGCGAGGGCGTCCAGGACGAGCTGCGCCGGGTGCTCGAGGTCCGCGCGTCCCAGATTCCTGTAGAAGCCCGGCCAGCGTTCCGGCTGCGCGGCGAGGCTCGCCGCCATGGAGGCGCACTGCTGCCTCAGGGATTCCTTGGCAGCGCTCGCCGGCAGGATCCCGTGGCGGACCCGGTCGAGGACCGCGGCGATGGCGAATGCCGCCGCAGCCACCATCGGCTCGTACACCACGGCCTTCCGGTTCGCCCTGAGGAGATCGAGCTGGGGCGGTTGCAGCCGCTTCCCCATGTCGGCGAGGAAGGAATCCTCGCTCACGCCGAACCGGCCCAGCGCGTGGAAGATGCTCCGGGCGTAACTCGCCTCGAGGCCGTTCTGCCACCGCAGCGCCTCGAGCGTGGCCTCCCGCACGGCACGTCCGATCAGCTCCCCCACCCGCACGCCGCTGCTCGCGCTGGTCAGCGGCGGCAGTGGGTCACGCGGGCACGCGATGCAGAACTGGTCGGTATTCGTGCCGGTCGCGAACTCCTGCGAGTAGCGGCTGCGGACCGCAAGGCGCTGGAGTGCCGCGGACTTGGCCTCCGTCATCACCATGGCGGCGGTCGCCATGGCGCCGGGCGCGAGGCCGCGGCTGATGAGCAGCTTGGCGTTGATCGTTCCGCCATAGGGCGGAACGGGCTCGAAGCCTCTCGCGCCCTCGCTCCAGGTCGTGGGGTCGGCCGCGCAGGCGGCGTTTCCACCGACTCCCGCGGTGACGACGGCCGTGACGCCGACGCCGTCCGACGCGACGTCCACGATACTCGCGCAGTTCATGTTCGCCGCGGTCCCCATGAGCGCGACGGCCCCCGGTTCGAGTCCCGCCTCGCCGCAGGCGACGTCGTGATAGCGGCCGAGGCCCGCCCGGTGGAGCACGCCATGGCGTTGCGCGTGCGAGGCCGCTTCGCAGCTCTGGTGGTTGAGGAGGAAGCGCACGGTTTCCGAATAGCCGCCGTTGCGCACCGACGTGCTCAGCACCGCGTGGGGCGAGAGCAGCTCGGTCACGAGGAACCGCCCGCTCCTCGAGATGCGGAATCCGCCCGTCTCGAGGAGCACCTCGCGATGCGGCATGACGAACTCGCTCATGCGCAAGCCCTCATCGCCTTCTCCCGCGAACGCCTTCCAGGGCTTCGCAAAGCATGGCCGTCCCGTCGAGGATGCGGGGCGACGCCCGCCCCAGGGTCTCCGTGCGGATCAGCACGAGGTTTCCCCTCGCGGTCGCCCGCAGGGCCGGAAACCCGCGCCAGTCGTCCAGGGCGTGCCCGTCGTCGCTCGCCGTGCTGGCGGCGACGATGGCCTCCGGATCCGCACCTGCCACGGCCTCCCGATCGACGGTCGGAACGAGCAGGTCCGAATGGTCGAAGACGTTCCGGCCACCGCACAGATGGATCGCATCGCTGATGATCTGCCCGCCGCTGACGGTAAGAAGCGGCTTTCTCCACGCCTGGAAGAAAACGGTGACTGCCGGCCTCGCGGCAAACCGCGCGCGAAGCGCTTCGAGGCGTGCCGCGTACGCCGACGCCGCCCGGCGCGCGGATTCTTCCCTGCCGGTGAGCCGGCCCATCCTGAGCAACGAGGAGGAAATGTCCGCAAGCACCTTCGGACGGCTCCCGAAGATCGGGATCCCGAGCGAGCGCACCTTCGCGAGCTGCCGCCCCGAATTGCCGTGAAACCAGACGACGATGACATCCGGCTTGAGGGCCACGATGCGCTCGAGGTCCAGGATCGCCTGATCGCCCACTCCGGGAATCGTCTTCGCGGCATCGGGATAGTCCGAATACCGGACTGTTCCGACGATCAAGTCGCCCGCGCCTGCGGCGAAGAGCGTCTCCGTGATGTGCGGTGCGAGGCTCACGATGCGCGTTGCCGGGGCCGGCAAGCGCACTTCCCGCCCATCGTCGTCGGTCACGACGACAGGCCGAGCGGCAAGCGGCAAGGCGCACGCGAGCGCGAGCGCCGCGAGCAGGCGCCCGATCGTCGTGCCCGCGTCCCGCGCTCCTTGGGGCGCTTGCGCAGGGTGCCTTGCTCGTCGCCCGATGCCCAATCGCCCTCCCTTCAGCTCGCGATGAACACGCGCTTCGCGCCGACGGCGATGCCGGCGACGCCGCAGTGCAGCGCCCGCGAGAGCGCGTCGTCGGTCATGATCTCGCCCAGCGGGCCGGCCGCCACGACGCCGTTTCCCTCGAAGAGCATCGCATGGGTGGCGAACCGGGCGGCGAGATTGAGGTCGTGCACCGAGAACACCACGGCCCGGTTGCGCTCGCGCGCGAGGCGGCGCAAATGGGAGAGGATCGCGGCCTGGTGGTGCAGGTCGAGGTGGGCGACGGGTTCGTCCAGGAGCAGCAGCGGGACGTCCTGCGCGATCAGGGTCGCGATGGCCGCCCTCTGCCGCTCCCCTCCGGAGAGCGTCGTGATGTCGCGCGCCGCCATGTCCGCGAGGCCCACGGCGTTCAACGCCAGCCGTGCGGCATCGCGCTCGCCCTCCCCTTCCCATGCCCACCGCGACAGATGCGGGTGACGTCCCGTGAGGACGACGTCCAGTACGCTCGCGCGGAAGACATCGTGCACGGACTGGGGAAGGTAGGCGCGTACGCGCGCCGCTTCGAGCGGCGACCATTCGGCGACCGGCTTGCCGAGAAGGCGAATCGCGCCGCCTTGCGCGCGGCGCAGGCCGACGACCGTGTCCAGGAAGGTGCTCTTTCCGGCGCCGTTCGCCCCGAGGATGCACCAGACCTCTCCGCGGCGGACCTGCATCGACATGCCGCTCGCCAGCGTTCGCTGCCCCACCCGCAGGACGATGCGGTCGATGTCCAGGAGGGGCGAGTCGAGCCTCATGCGCGCCGCTTCCGCAAGAGGAGGAACATGAACGTCGGGGTTCCGATGAATGCCATGATGACCCCGACGGGAAGCTGCTGGGGGGCGAAGGCGGTCCTGGCGATGGTGTCCGCGACGACGAGCAGCGTGCCGCCGGCGAGCGCGCAAGCGGGCAGCAGCAAGCGCTGGTCGTTGCCAATCGCCAGCCGCAAGGCGTGGGGCACGACGAGGCCCACGAATCCGATGGTGCCCGCGGTCGTCACGGCGATCGCCGCGGCGAGCGATGCGGCGACGAGAACCTTGCGCCGCAGGGGCACGACCCGCACGCCGAGCGAATGGGCGACCTCCGGCCCGCGCGACATCGCGTTGAGGTCCCGCGCCGAGGAAAGCATCCAGAGCACCAGCACCGGCAGCGCCACGAGGGCCGCCGTGTACGCGTCGACGCCGCCCAGGTCGCCCATGAGCCAGAACAGCATCCCGCGCAGCTCGCCCTCGGGCGACAGCAGAAGGATCAGGGTGACGATCGCGGACCAGGCCGACGCGAGCATCACGCCGGTGAGCAGCAGGCGCGGTGCCGCATCGACGGCCCGGGCGCCGCCGGGACACGCCATGTCCCTTCGCGCGAGGGCGAAGACCGCCGCCACCGTCGCAAGCGCCCCGCCGAACGCGCCGGCGCCCACGAAAGCGCCGCCGAGCCCCAGCAACATCGCGCCGAGCGCTCCGACCGCGGAGCCGCTGGAAAGGCCGAGGACGTAGGGGTCGGCCAGCGGATTGCGGAACAGCACCTGCATGAGCGCTCCGGAATACGCCAGCAGGCCGCCGGTGGCGAAAGCCGCGAGCGCGCGCGGCATCCGCAGCTGATGGATGACTTCCGACGCGACGCTCCCGTCGGGCCGCAGCACGAGGGAGACGACCCCGGACAGCGGTATCCCGCTGCTGCCGAGGGAAACCGCGACCACGATCGCGGCGAGCGCGGCGACACCGAGCGCAACCCCGATGCGCGCCGCGCGGATCGCGGGCGCGGTCCGGCGCCCGGCATCTTTCGGCCGGCGGATCGACTCGGCATCCAGCGGCGCCGTGCTCATGGATCGCTCAGCCGGAAGCGGATGGGAATCACCAGCCAGGATTCGATGTGCCGGCCGCCGCTCGTCGCGGCGGCGAAGGTCCAGCGACGAACCGCCGAAGCCGCGGCCCGGTCCAGGAGCGCGAACCCCGACGAGCGATCGACGCGCACCTCCAGCGGCAGTCCTGCGCCCGAGACACGCACTCGCAGCACGACGACCCCTTCCTCCTCGTCCTCGCGCGCGGCCAGAGGGTACTCCGGCTTCGGGGAATGAACGTAGGTCACCGGCGTCGATGCGGCGGCCGAAAGCTGGGGCGCCGGGGTCGATCCGGTGGTCGAAGCCTGGGTCGCCGGCGTCGATCCGGCGGTCGAAGCCTGGGTCGCCGGCGTCGATCCGGCGGTGGGAATATCGGTGCCGCTCGTCGCGGAAACCGGCGCCGGGATCGGCGCGCCCCGTTCGGCTGCCTTCGGGTCGGATGGTTGAACGCGGACTGCCTTGTCGGCGGCCGCAGGGGGCACCGCGACCGGCGCCGGAGCCCGGTCACGCGGCGTCACGGCCGGCGGTGTGGGAGGCACGCGGCGAGCCGATACCGACATCTGTTGCGCGACTGCCCGCGGTCGGGGAGGCGCTCGCTCGACGCGGTTCGCCTTCGGCGGTGCGGCCGGGGGCGCAAGTTCGACCTGCATGACGAGCGGCGCGCGCCCCGCCGAGGGGGGCGCCAGGCCGTGCTCGCGGATGGTTGCGTCGATCGCAGCGAGCCCGGCGACATGCAACATCGCCGAAAGGATGAGAGCGGGGAGCGCGCGCGATCCCTCGCGGCGAGTCCCGATTGCGGCTTCCCCGTACGCGGTCGGCGGTGTGCCGGCGGAGTACGGGAACCGCAGCACGGTCGCGAGGACCGGCGCATTCACCCTCGCCGGCCCTTGACGGGCCGCGGCGGCGCCCGGCGCGTCGTACCGGGCCGCGTTCATTTCCCGGACCCGTCGCGCGGCATGATGCGCTCGTGCCCCCTCACGTCGCGGGGCTCCACTTCACGGTCAGCAGCACGTTGCTGCCCGGGGTGCGGTATCCGCGCGCGAGCTCGTAATCGGTGTTCCCCACGTTGTTCCAGCGCAACTCCACCGACCAGTCGTTCGAAATCCGCCGCCTTCCCGTCAGGTTGACCACGGCATATCCGTGCAGGCGGGACGCTGGCGATTCGTCCGTCGAGTCGAATCGCGGACCGCTCGCCTGGATCTCCGCGCCGAGCGTCCACGGACCGAAGTCGCGGCGCGCGGTGACGCTTCCGTACGCTTTCGCCCGGCGCTGCAGCAGGAAACCCGTGGTGTCGGACTTGGGGTCCTGCAGCGTGAGCAGCGCCTTCACCCGGGCACCCCGCCACCGGGCGCCGTAGGCGACATGGGCGCCCCGAATGGTAGCCTTCGCCACGTTGAACGGCAGGTAGGCGGAGGTCGCAGGGTCGAACGAAAAGACGATCAGGTCGGTGATGCGGTTTTCGAAAAGCGTCACCGACAGGCGCTGCGGCCGCGCCGAGTAGTCGAGCCCGATCTCGCGATTTCGCGACCTTTCGGGTCGAAGGTCCGGGTTGCCGAAGCCGGGGTAGTACAGGTCGTTGAACGTGGGCGCGTGGAACGCCTCTCCATACGCCGCCCGGACCTTGAGCTGCGGCGTCACCCGGAAAGCGTAGGCGGCCGAGCCGCTCGTCGGGTTTCCGAACTGGCTGTTGTCGTCGCGCCGCACATCGAGCTGGATCGCGTGGTTCCCGTAGTCGCCCGTCACGCCGGCGAACGCGGAACGCACGGTGCGCTGGTCCACCGAAAACGGGGTGGACGCGGCGACCTCCTCGCGCAGGTACTCGAGGCCCCCGAGCAGCGTCGTCGTGCCGAGGCGCACGTTGTTCTGCCACTGCGCCTGCCGCTGGTCGGTCCTGAATTCCCCGGGAAAGCCGGTGTCGAGCGTCGAACTGTCGTCACGGCTCGCGCCGATGCGCAACAGGCTCTCCCAGGCCGCGGTGACCTGGTTGCGCGAATGGACCGAGTACGTAGCCAGCGTCTGGTCGGTGCGCGCATCGCCGACCGGTCCGCTGTCGAAATGCGCGATGCCCCTGCTGTAAAGGACCGACGCCCCGAGCTCATGGCCGGGCGCGAGGCGACGCCGGAGCTTCGCGGAAAGGCTGGCGTTGCGGTACCCGTCCTTGTCCGCGTCGTACTGGCCGAAGGGGACGTCGGGCTTCGTGGCGTTGAAGCCGGTGGTCCTCGTCCACGCCGCCGAAAGGGCGTACTCGGTCCCGGCCGCGGCCCCGCTCACCGATCCGCTCGCCGAGCCGTATCCATAGCTGCCGAGCGCCGCGGTGACGGCCGGACCGGGGGAGTACCGGCCGCTTTTCGTGAAGATCTGGATCACCCCGCCGATGGCGTCGGACCCGTAGAGTCCGCTCACCGGGCCGGACACGATTTCTATCCGCTCGACCTGGGCCAGCGGAATGTTCTCGAACGCCGTCGATCCCGCCGTGGCGGACTGCAGGCGCATGCCATCGACGAGGACGAGGGTGTGCGTGCCGTTGGCGCCGCGAATCGACACGGACGACGTCGATCCGGGCCCGCCGTTGCTGGTCGTCTCCGCGCCGCCGAAGAGCTGGAGCACCTGCGCGAGCGTCATCTGCCCGCTGTCCTCGATATCGCGCGCGGTGATCACGACGACGTCACGGAGCGCATCGGACAGCCGCTGCGGGATGCGCCCCGCCGTGACGATGGTCTCCGTGCCCTGGAATACGGGCGTCTGCTGGGCGCCCGCGGACCGCGCGGCCCCGAGCATTGCGCCCAGGACGGCAAGGCCGATCTTGATGGTTTTCACGTCCCCTCCCCGGAAGCCGGCGTCCCCGCAGGCTCGCGACGAAAAATGAAGCGGTGGGAGCGTGAACCAGGCAGCGCGGCATCGACCACCTCCCGCGCGCGCCGACAGCCATCCTCCCGCGACCGCCTCGCCATGCTTCGGGCCGGTATCCGGGCTGGCATGTCTTGACCGGTTCGACCTTCCCGCGGCGATCGCCGCAGTGGTCCGGCATCCGGGGAGATGCCGACGAACCCGTCCACACATGCTTACCGTTGCGGGGGCAGCACAGGTTGCCGCTTTGTCGCGGTCCCTGTTTCCCGTTTGACGTGGCCGGCTCGACGCGGGCCACGCACCAGAAGCTGCGCCGAGTCTAGCGCACCGGTCCGGCGGGCGCCACACCGGTAATATACGATTCGTATGTTAGTTGATCTGGCGCAACGTAGGCCCTGTCCGGCCGGCGTCGCCCGCCGGCTTCGCGGGCACAATCGAGTCGACGCGAAGAACGCTCGGCGACGCCCCAGGCGACAAGGAGCACGAAGATCGGTCCTCGGCGAGACAGGAAGAAGGCTCCGGCCGGAAGAACGCATCCGCGGCGCACGGCGGGCGCCCGGAACGACGCGTCCCGCACGCTGACGGACGAGGCGTACACCGGGCTGGAGGAGCTGATCGCCACGCTGGAGCTCGCTCCGGGAACGGCGGTGTCGGAATCGATGCTCTCGCAGCGGCTGGGCATCGGCCGCACCCCGATCCGCGAAGCGCTCCAGCGGCTGCGGCACGAGCGCCTGGTCACGATCCTGCCGCGCCGTGGCGTGATCGTGAGCGACATCGACGTGAACCGCCAGCTGCGGCTGCTCGAGGTGCGCCGCGAAGTCGAGCGCCTGGTGGCGCGTTCCGCCGCGCGGCGGGCGTCGCCCGCGCAGCGCGGGAAGTTCACCGAGCTGGCGGACCGGTTCGAGGCGAGCGCGCGCCGCGGCGATCCCATCGCCTTCATGCGGGTCGACCGGGCCTTCAACGACCTGTGCCTCAGCGCGGCCCGCAACGAGTTCGCCACGAGCGCCATGGGCCTGATGCAGTCCCTCTCCCGCCGCTTCTGGTACCACCACTACAAGCACGCGGCCGACCTTCCCGAGACGGCGAAGCTGCACGCCGACATCGCGCGCGGCATCGCGGACGCCGACGAGGAACGCGCCGCGCAGTCCCTCGACCGCCTCCTCGACAGCATCCAGCAGTTCACCCGCGCCGCGGTCGCCCCGGACACCTGACGCTGGCGGCGCAGGGAGCGGCGCGCGCGGCCCGCCGACCTCCCCTTCCATTGATTCGAATCAACACATTCCGCCCGCGCGGGGAGCATCGTCGCGATATTCGACTGATATCTCAGAGGTAGGGCAGGACGGGACGGAGTCGAACGGCGTGGAGGCTGGGAGGAAGAAGCGGCGCGGCCGGGGCGCGACGAGGCGATCGGCCGGCTCCCCGGCACCCCGCCCTGGCGGCCCGGCATGCGCGATTTCCTTGACGCGGATTAAATGCAGGCGAAAAAAACCGCGCACCGGCTTGCCGTCCCGCTAACATATCAGCGGCATATCACGAGGCCGTGGCAGCTGCGGCCCCGACGCGGACGAGACGAAAGGAGCCAGGGAATGTCTGCCGAAATAGATGCAATCAGGAACTTCGTCATCACCGGCAAGCGCAAGGACGCGATCGAGGCCACGAACAAGGCGCTCGCCGCAGGGGTCGACCCCGGAGCGATCATGAACGACGGCCTCATCAGCGCCATGTCGATCGTGGGCCAGAAGTTCTCGAACGGCGAGTACTTCCTGCCGCACATGATGATCGCGGCCCGGGCCATGACCGACGTGCTTCCGGTCCTCAAGCCCCACCTCGTCGGCGTGGCCGCCGACAAGAAGGGCAAGGCCGTCATCGGAACGGTGGCGGGCGACTTCCACGACATCGGCAAGAACATCGTGAAGATGATGCTCGAGGGCGCCGGCTACGAGGTCGTCGACCTGGGCGTGGATGTCGGCGTGGACAAGTTCGTGGATACCGTGCGCGCCGAGACTCCGCAGTTCCTGCTCATGAGCGCCCTCATCACGCTCACGATGGAGAGCGCGCGCCGGACCATCCAGGCGCTCGACGCCGCCGGGCTGCGGGCCGGCCTCAAGGTCGGCGTCGGCGGCGCCCCGCTCACCCAGAAGTTCGCCGACGAGATCGGCGCGGATTTCTACGCCTCGGACGCGCACCAGTGCGTGCAGGCCTGCAACCGGCTGCTGAACTAGTCCCCAACGCCACCCCAAGCCGAGCGAGGAACGAAATGACACCAAGAGAACGCGTGCTGACCGCCCTCAACCGTGGGCAGCCGGACCAGGTGCCCTGGATCGAGAACGACATCGAGGAGGAGATCCAGATCGCCCTCATGGACGGCCGCACGGACTTCACCCCCGGCGAGTTCTGTCGCAAGCTCGGGATGGACGGCTTCGGCTACCACTTCCCGACGGGCCACGGCGCGACGGCCGGGCAGGCGCTCCAGACGAGCGGAAGCGCGGACGCCAAGGAGGCCTGGTACCACCCGTCCCGGGTGACCTTCGACTTCGTGCCCCCCTGGATCGCCGAGATGGGCGTGGATCCGAACACCGGGCGGACCTTCGTGAAGAAGGGACTGCTGACGGACCGCGACTCGCTCAAGTACTTCGACGACTTCCTTCCCGATCCCGACAATCCGGCCCGCTACGAGAAGGTCGCCGAGTGGCTCGAGAAGTACCGCGAGGATTTCGCGGTCTTCGCCCGCATCCGCCTGGGCAGCGCCAGCACCTTCGAGAGCATGGGCCTGGACGTGTTCTCGGTCATGCTCTTCGAGGACCCGGACCTCGTGAAGGAGATCCATCGCCGGTTCTCGGAGTGGTCCGCCCGCGTGGTGCAGCACCTCAACAAGATGGACTTCGATTTCATCTGGGCCAACGACGACCACGCGGACAACAACTCGTCCTGGGTCAACATGGAGATGTACGAGGAGTTCATCAAGCCCAGCCAGATGCTGGTCGCGAACGAGATCCGGAAGCCGTGGATCTTCCACAGCGACGGCAACCTCTTCCCGATCCTGGACGGGCTCGTGACCCTCGGCATGAACGCCGTCCATCCGGTGCAGCCCGCGGCGATGGACATCAACCGGCTGAAGGCCGAATACGGCGACAAGGTGTGCATCGTCGGCAACATCGACCTCGACTACACGCTCACCCGCGGCACGCCCGAGGAGACCGAGGCGGAAGTGAAGGACCGGCTCGCGAAGATCGGCCGCGGCGGCGGCTACGTGATCTCGAGCGCCAACAGCATCACCGACTACTGCAAGGTCGAGAACGTGCTGGCCATGTCGCGCGCGGTGAAGCAGTACGGGAAATACCGATGAGCGCGCGTTCCCGCATCCTGCGGAATCGCCACGGAGGTGCGCCATGCTGATCGTCGCCGAAAGGATCAACGCCTCGCGCAAGGCCGTCCGGGCGGCGCTCGAGGCGATGGACGCCGCGGCCATCCAGCAGGAGGCGCGCGCGCAGGACGCGGCCGGCGCCCACTACATCGACGTGAACGGCGGCACGTTCCCCGGGCGCGAGGCGGAGCTGCTGGGCTGGCTGGTCGACGTGGTCCAGGACGTGACGGACAAGCCCCTGTGCCTCGACTCTCCGGACGCCGATGCCCTCGCCGCCGCCCTGCCGAAGGTGAAGGCCGGGTCTCCGATGATCAACTCGATCAACCTCGAGCGTGCCCGCTACGAGCGCATCCTCCCGCTCGCGCTCGACCATGGAGCGAAGCTGATCGCGCTCTGCCAGGGCGAGGATGTGCCCGCCTCCACCGCCGAGCGCAAGGTCGAGCTGGCCTCGCAGCTGGTCGAGCGGCTCACGGGCGCCGGCATCGCGCTCGACGACATCTACGTCGATCCGCTGGTGTTCCCCCTCGGGACCGACTCCCAGTCGGCGCAAGCCACCATCGACGCGATCGGCGCGATCATGCAGCGCTTCCCCGGGGTCCACACGATCTGCGGCCTCACCAACGTCTCCTACGGCATGCCCGTGCGCAGGCTCATCAACCGCACCTTCCTGGTGGGCGCGATGGGCCGCGGCATGGACGCGGCGATCATCGACCCGACGGACGCGCCGCTCGTTTCCGCGATGCACGCGGCGCGGGCCGTGTTCGGACGTGACGACTTCTGCGTCGAGCTGATGGAGGCGTTCCGCGAAGGCGCCGTCACGGCCTAGCGCCGCACCGCACCGGCCCGGGTTTCCCCGCCATGCCCAAGGTGACCTTCCATCCCGATTCCCGAACCGCCGAGGTTCGCGACGGCGAGCGCCTGCTGATCGCGGCCTGGAAGGTGGGGGTCGGCATCAAGTCGGTGTGCGGAGGCCACGGCAAGTGCGGCAGTTGCCTCGTGGAGATCGACGGCGCGGCCACCGCGCCCGAAGCGCTCGACCCGATCAGCGCCGGCGAGCGCGAGCTGCTGCCGCCCGAATGCGAGGAGCGGGGCTATCGCCTCGCGTGCATGTGCGACGTTCACGGGAGCGTCACGTTGTCGGTGCCGCCCGAGAGCCAGGCGGTCAGCAACGCGCCGCGCAAGCCGTACACGGTCACCGACGTCGATCCACGGCCGATCGTCAGGCGCGTCTGCGTGCAGGTGCCGGGGGCGTACGAAGCGCCGACCCGGTCCCTCGCCGAGCGACTCGGCGAGGCGGTGGCCGCGTCGCTCGGGCGCAAGTCGATCGCGCTTCCGCTGCAGGTCGTGGCCGACTACTCGACGCGGCCGGACTTCGATTCGGCGCGCGACGTGACGGCCACGCTGTATGGCGACCGGGAGGTGCTCGCGCTGCAGGCCGGGCGATCGGCCGAGATGTACGGGCTCGCGATCGACATCGGCACCACCTCGATCGTGGTCTTCCTGTGCGACCTCAACCGGGGCCGGATCGTGGCCATGCGCACCGCCGCCAATCCCCAGGCGATCTACGGCGAGGACGTGATCTCGCGCATGACCCACATCCAGCAGGATGTCGGGGCGCTCGCCGACATGCGCCGGCTGCTCGTGAACGAGATCAACCGCCTCGTGGACGAGTCGGCGAAGGAAGCGGGTGTCGCCCTGCGCCACATCGTCGATGTGGTGCTGGTCGGCAACCCGACCATGCAGCACATCCTGCTCGGCGTGAACCCGGAGCCGCTCGGGCGCGGGCCCTACATGCCGGTCTGGTCCGAGGGCGTCGAGGTGCGCGCCTCCGAGCTCGCCCTCGACGTCCTGCCGCGTGCCCGGGTCTTCGTGTTTCCTTCGATCGCCGGCTATATCGGCGGCGATACCCTCGCGGCCCTCCTCACCCGCGGCGCGGACTTCCATCGCGGCACGCACCTCCTGGTCGACATCGGGACCAACGGCGAGGTGGTGCTCGCGCACGAGGGGAGCCTCCTCGCGACATCGTGCGCGACCGGGCCGGTTTACGAGGGGGCGCACATCCGCTGCGGCGTGCGGGCCGTGCCAGGCGCGATCGAGCGCGTGTGGATCGAGCCGGAGGGCAGGATCCGCTGCGCCGCCATCCAGGAGCCGGACGGCAAGTCCGATCCGCGCCCCGTCGGATTGTGCGGTTCCGGCGTGATCTCCAGCGTGGCGGCGTTCGTGGCGGCCGGGCTCGTGGGCGAGGACGGGACGCTCGCCCCGCCCGAAATGCACCCGCAGCTGCGCGGCAACGCCCATGGCCGCGCCGAGGAGATCGTCCTCGTCACCGGAAAGCATTCGCGCACCGGCCGCGACGTGGTGCTGACCCAGCAGGACGTGCGCAGCGTGCAGCTCGGCAAGTCCGCCCTTCGCGCGGGCATCGAGATACTGCTGGCCGAGAGCGGCATCCGCACGCTCGACCGCATCGATCTCGCGGGCACGTTCGGCAACCACCTGCAGCCGGACGACATTCTGAAGATCGGACTGGTGCCGCCGGTGCCGGTGGATCGCGTGCGCTCGATCGGCAACGCCGCCGGCGACGGCGCGCGCATGGCCCTTTTCAACCGCAACTACCGGCGGCGCGCCGCGCAGCTCGCCCGGCGGGTGCGGGTGGTGGAGCTTTCGGTCCGCCAGGACTTCACGCAACTGTTCGTCACGCACACGGCGCTTTCCCCGGAGCCGGAACCGATCGAGATGACATGAGGCGGAGATGACGCGATGCTCGCGATGAGGCGCTGGTCCGTGCGGCATGCCGCCGGGGTGCATCGGGCGTACCGGATGCTGCTCGCCGTCCTCGTCCGCATGCGTCCGCTCGCCCGCCGGATCGGCACGGGCCGTCTCGAGAAGCCCCTGGCGCGGCTCGAGCGGGCGCTCAAGGGCTTCCTGTTCGACTGCCGGATGTGCGGCCATTGCGTGCTGTCGTCCAACGGCATGTCGTGCCCGATGAACTGCCCCAAGCAGGTCCGCAACGGCCCGTGCGGTGGCGTGCGAGCGGACGGCACCTGCGAGGTGCTCCCGGACATGCGCTGCGTGGGGCTCGAGGCGTGGCGCGGCGCCGGCCGCATCCCGGGCGGGCGCGCGCCCGACGCGGCGAACCCGCCCGCCGAGCATGATCGCAAGGGCCGCTCGACCTGGGTCTCCGTCATCGACGGCAGCGCCCCGGCTGCGTCCCCTTCGGCTCCGCCCGCACGGCCGTCGGGCAGCCGGCTGGAGGCGCTGCTCGCGTCCGGCGCCTTCGCGGTGACCGCGGAGTTCTCCCCGCCCGACTCGGCCGATCCGCAGCACGTGTGGGAGCGCCTCGAGCCCTTTCGCGGCTGCGTGGATGTGCTCAACGTCACGGATGCGTCCGGCGGAAACTGCCACATGTCGAGCACGGCCGTGTGCGTGCTCCTCGCGCAGGCGGGCTGCGAGCCCGTCCTGCAAATGGCCTGCCGGGACCGCAACCGCATCGCGGCGCAAGGCGATCTCCTGGGCGCCTCCGCCCTCGGCCTGCGCAACGTGCTCTGCCTCACCGGCGACCACGCCGGCAACGGCGATCATCCCGGGGCCAAGCACGTCGGCGACCTCGACAGCGTCACGCTGCTCGCCACGGCGCGCAAGATGCGCGACGCCGACGCTTTCCTCTCGGGCCGCAAGCTCAAGTCGCCGCCGCGGCTGTTCCTCGGCGCGGCCGCGAATCCGTTCGCCGGCCCCGTCGACATGCGGGTCGCCCGGCTGCGGCGCAAGATCGCCGCCGGCGCGCAGTTCATGCAGACGCAATACTGCTTCGACGTCGGCCTCCTCGAGCGCTACATGCGCCTCGTGCGCGACGAGGGCCTGCTCGAGGCCGCCTCCGTCCTGGTCGGCGTGGGGCCGATCGTCTCCGGCAAGACGGCGCGCTGGCTGCGCGGCAACGTCCCCGGCGTGCACATACCCGACGCCGTCGTGGATCGCCTCGAGGGCGCCTCCGACCCCCGCGAGGAGGGCCGGCGCATCTGCATCGAGCTCGTTCGCGCCGTCCGCGAAATCCCGGGCGTGGCGGGCGTGCACCTCATGGCTTATCGGCAGGAGCACATGGTCCGGTCGATCGTCGAGGAATCGGGCGTGCTCGCCGGGCGCACGCCGCTCTTCACGGCACCATGGCCGGCCGCCGCCTGCGCCTAGGAAGGAGCCCGACGTGAGCGAAGCCCCCAACCCCCGCCCCATCGTGGTGATCTCGTGCAAGGTCCTGGAAAAGCTCCTGGGCAAGCGGCTGCCGGCCGGCGTCCCGGCCGTCTGGCTCGACATCCAGCTGCACAACTCGCCGAAGAAGCTCGGGGCTGCGCTGCAGGAGGAGATCGACGCCCTCGCCGAGCCGAGCTTCGTCATCATCGGCTACGGCTTGTGCGGCAACGGCCTGGTGGGCGTCAAGGCGGGCCGGCACACGCTGGTGATTCCACGCACCCACGACTGCGTGGCCATCTTCCTCGGATCGCACCAGCGCTACGTCGAGCGGTTCTTCGCGAGCCCGAACACCTACTACCTCACCAAGGGCTGGATCGACGCGCGCGACGAGCCGCTCTCGGACTACCAGGATTACGTGAAGGATTTCGACGAGGAAACGGCGGACTACCTGTTCGAGATGAAGTACAGGCACTACGCCAGGATCTGCCTCGTGGGCTTCTCCCAGGAGGAGCTCGACAACTATCGTGACCGGGCGAAGGCGGTGGCCGACTTCATGAATGGGCGGTTGGGCGGCAAGGTGGTGTACGAGGAGACGCTCGGCTCGACCTCGCTCATCGACTCGCTCGTGGAGCTGGGAGTCCGGCCGAGCGACATCGACGATGAATTCGTCGTCGTGAAGCCCGGGAGCGAGATATCGCAGGACCTCTTCCTGCGCGCCGGGGAGGTGGCTCCCCAGGCGATGAGCCGCAGCGAGAGGAGCTGATTCCCACATGACATCGACCGCCGCGCCGCATCGACCGGCCGCGACAATGCCCGTCGACGACCCCATCACGCGACTCCTGGCGAGTCGCGACTATCTGCTGGCCGACGGCGCGATGGGCACCAGCCTTTTCGCGCTGGGACTCGCGAACGGGGCGCCCGGCGAGCTGTGGAACGTCGAGCGCCCGCAGGACGTGCGCTCGGTCTACCAGGCCTACGTCGACGCCGGCTCGGACATCATCCTCACGAACACCTTCAGCGCGAACCGCTTCCGATTCTCGCCGCGCAGGCTCGAAGGGCGCGTGCGGGAGCTCAACATGGCCGGCGCGGAGCTCGCCCGGTCCGTGGCGGCCGCCGCCGGGCGGCCTGTCGTGGTCGCAGGGTCGATCGGGCCGACGGGCGACATCCTGGAGCCGCTCGGGCCACGCACGCGCTCCGAGGCCGAAGAGGCGTTCCACGAGCAGGCCGACGCGCTTCGCGAAGCCGGCGTGGAGGTCGCCTGGATCGAGTCCATGTTCGACGAGAACGAGCTGCGGGCGGCCGTGCGCGGCGTCCAGCTCGCGGGACTGCCCTTCGTCGCGACCATGACGTTCGACACGCGCGGCCATACCATGATGGGCATCCATCCGGCCCAGGCGATCCGGCTGTCGAGGTCCTTCGGCCGGAATCCGGTCGCGTTCGGCGCGAATTGCGGCATCGGCCCGGCGCAGCTCATCGATTCGGTCCTGGGGTTGTCCCTCGGCGCCGCCGCCGGCGACATTCTCGTCGCGAAGAGCAACTGCGGCCTGCCGATTCTGCGCGACAACATGACCGTGGCGTACAACGGCAGCGCGAGCGTCATGGGCGCCTATGCCCGGCTCGCCCGGGACGCCGGCGCCCGCATCATCGGCGGCTGCTGCGGCACCACGCCCGCTCACGTCCGGGCGATGGCCGAGGCGCTCGCGAAGAGCCCGAAGGGCGCCGTTCCCACGTTCGAGGAAATCGAAAGGCACCTGGGGCCGATTCCGGCGCGAACCGCGGGTACGGACTCGCGGGAAGCGGCATCCTGACGCGAAAGACCGAGGCTCGCTCCGCCGCTCGGTGCGCTGCGGGGGGCCCTTCTTCCGACGGCCAGGCATGCGCGCGCGGCGCTCAGGTATCGCTGCCCACCGTCTCCCGGGTGAAGTTCTCGATCTGGTCGAGCAACCGGTCGCTCGCCCGGGCCGCCCGCTCCTCGTCACCGGCGGCGATCGCACGGGCGATGTCGGCGTGCAGCTTGGCGATGAGCGGCATGTCGGCGGCCTGCTTGTAGTGGATGTACCAGAAACGCCGCGAGAGCGAGTGCATGAGCGTCATGGCGCCGGCGGCGAAGTCGTTGTGCGCGGCCTCGGAGCAAAGCGAGTTGTACGCGCGGTCGGTCCGCATGAAGGTGATGTCGTCGTTGGCCTTCGCGGACTTCTCGAAGTCGCGCGCGAGCTGCAGCAGGCGCTGGCGCTCCTCCTGCATGGCGCGGCGCGCCGCCAGCCGCGCGATGAGGCGCTCGAGCTCGCGGCGCACCTCGAGCAGCCGCAGCTGGCTTCCGACGTTGATCTCGGTGACGAGGATGCCGCGACGCGGCAGGATGGTCACGAGCTTTTCCCGCGCGAGCCTCTGCAGCGCCTCGCGGATCGGCGTGCGGCCGATCCCGGTGAGCTCCGAGAGCTCCGCCTCCGACACCACCCGGCCGGGCGCCAGCTTGAGCGTCACGATCAGCTCCTCCAGCTGCGCGTAGGCGACGCTCGTCAGGCTCTGCGCCGTCACGCGGGGAAGTTGCGCGCGCTTGCCCATCGTCAGAGCTGGCGCCTTCTTTCGACCATGTTCCTGAACTTCTCGAGTTCCGCCTCGTCGACGCCGTAGCTGTGGTCGTCGTCGGGGAAGGTGCCCTCCTTCACTTCCCGGATGTACTGCCCGATGCCCTCGAGGGCGACCTCGGTCAGGTTCGCGAAGCGCTTCGTGAACTTCGGCTTGAAGTCGGTGAAGACGCCCAGCAGGTCGTGGCAAAGCAGGATCTGCCCGTCGCACCCCACGCCCGCGCCGATGCCGATGGTCGGAATCTCGAGCTGCCGGGAGATCACCTCGGCGATCTTCGCGGGGACGGCTTCGAACTCGAGCATGAAACAGCCCGCATCCTGGATCGCCAGGGCGTCCTCGAGGATCTTCATCGCGCCCTCGGCGGTCCTGCCCTGGATCTTGAAGCCGCCCCACATGGCGACGGTGTGCGGCGTCATGCCGATGTGCGACGCGGTCGGGATGCCGGCGTCGACGAGCGCCCTGAGGATGTGCGCCTGCGACTTGCCGCCCTGCGGCTTCACGGCGTCGGTGCCCGCCTCCTGCATGAACCGGGTGGCGTTCGTGAGCGCCTTCTCCACCGTGTGATAGCTCTGGTACGGCATGCAGCCGAGCACGAAGGTGTCGGGCGCGCCGCGCCGGATGGCCTGCGCGTGCAGCGTCATCATGTCCATGGTCGCGGGGATGGTGTTCGCGTGGCCGTGCGCGATCATCGCCAGGCTGTCGCCCACGACCGCCACGTCGACCCCCGCCATCTGCGCCCAGCGCGCGGCGGTGTAGTCCGGCACCGACATGTAGACCATCTTCTCGCCGGTCCGCTTCGAGTCCCGGATTTCCTGGATCGTGCGTTTCTTGCGCTGCGCGGGGGCGTTTTTCGCGGTCATGGACGGGGGCCTGCTCTGGAGGTGGCGTCAACATACACGAAGTCCGCATCCTTGACGCGGATCACATGTACGACTAATATATCAGAAGCCGAACACCCCCGGGAGTGCCGCCATGATGACCGAGCGCCAGCGCAGGTTCCGCGAGCAGTACGTCGCCAGCATCCATCCCCTCTACAACGGCCTCGTCCATATCGCCGTGACCTACGGCGCGGGAATCGCCATGATCGCATGGGCGGTCTCGCGCATGCACGACGCGCGCTGGGAATGGCTCCTCGTGATCCCGGTGGCGATCGCGGGCAACTTCGCCGAGTGGGCCATGCACTTCCACGTGATGCACCGGCTGAAGGACTTCTTCGCGATCCGGGCGATCTACGACCGCCACACCCGCCAGCACCACCAGTACTTCACCGACAACGACGTGACGATCGACACGACGCGCGAGTTCCGCATCGTGTTCTTCCCCTGGCGGCTTCTCGCGGCGCTCGCCGTGCTCGGCGCCATCTTCGGCGGCCTCGCGGCCCTCGTCTGGAACGCCAATGCGGGCTACGTCGTGTTCATCACCATGGTCGCCCACTACCTGCTCTACGAGGCGATGCACTACTCCTGCCACTGCCACGAGAACTGGTTCGTGCGCAACATGCCGTTCGTCAACACGATCCGCCGGCACCACACCGCGCACCACAACCTGGGGATCATGATGCACCTCAACATGAACCTCACCTTCCCGATCGCCGACTGGGCCATGGGCACGAGCGACCTCGACCGCGGCTTGCTCGGCCATCTCTTCAACGGCTACGACGAGACGCACGTGAAGCCGGAGCTCAAGCCCATCATGGCCAGGTTCCGCACCCAGGAGACGCAGGAGGGGCGCGTCACGCTCGAGGGCCCGAAGCTCGAGGCCGACGAGATCCGCACGATCCGGAACGCGATGCAGGCCTGAGGCCGCAGGGCCCGGCCCGGAGGCAAGCGCGCTTCCTTCCGCGTCCCTGCGCCCTTCCGGCGGTCGATTCCCTTCCCGGGTGAATCCGCTTCCGGTCCGCCGGCTTCGGTCGTCCGGGCCGGGCGCGGCCTCCCTGGGCTTGCCCGAAGCCTTCGCCCGTTCAGCGCGCAGGCGCGGGCGGCACCCTACCTTCCCTCGAGTTGATTCGCATCAAACATCGCCGGTCGCGCGGCGCGCATGGTGCAGATATCCGTCTGATATCTCACGTGGACCGCGGCGCCCCAGGAGCTGATCGTCGGGGCGATCCGAGCGGCGGCGCGATTGGAGGAGAGGAAAGTGGCGTACACCCGAAAGTCGCGCGTGCTCGCGGCGATGCGGGGCGAGGCGGTCGACCGGCTCCCCTACGTCCCGCGCCTGGACCTCTGGTACCTGGCCAACTCGACCGCGGGGACGCTGCCCCGGCAGTACCGCGGCGTGGCGATGAACGAGATCGCGCGCGCCGAGGGGTGGGCATTCCACCACCGCTTCTGCGACAACCAGCTCGATCCGGCGTTCCAGCCGCAGTACCTGCATCGCGGCATCAACGTGTTCTACAGCCGGGATACCGTCTTCGACGTCGTGCTGCCCGGCGACGTCGAGGTCGTGGTCGAGCGCCACGGCGCACGCACGCGGGTCGAGTACCGGACGCCGGTCGGCAACATCAGCACGACGACCCACTACGACGTCGAGTCGCAGCGCCACGGCATCACCATCCCGGCGGTGGTCGAGCACCTGATCAAGACCCCTGTCGACTACGCGCCGGCGAGCTACCTCTTCGAGCACATGGACGTGGTGCCGAATTTCGAGCGCTTCCGGCGCTGGTCGGCCGACGAGATGGGCGACAACGGGGTCCCCGTCACCATCGGCTCGTTCGACGCCTCGCCGTTCCACTGGATCCAGCGCGACCTCTCGGACGCCACGCAGTTCTTCATTCATTACAAGGATCACTACGACAGCATGTGCGGCCTCGCCGAGCGCATCGGCGTGCTGCAGGACAGGATGCTGGCGATCCTTCGCGAATCTCCCGCCGAGGTGATCTGGTGGGGCGCGAACTTCGACGACATGCTGACGTTTCCGCCCTACTTCGAGCGCGAGATCCAGCCCTGGATCCGCAAGGCCGCGGACGCCTTCGCCTCCACCGGCAAGCTCGCGCTGTGCCACACGGACGGCGAGAATCGCGGCCTCATGGACCTCATCCGCGACTCCGGCATGCACATCGCCGAGTCGTTCTGCCCGTCGCCGATGACGAAGGTGAGCCTCGCCGAGTACTACCAGCGCTGGAGCGGGCACCTCACGCTGTTCGGCGGCATTCCTTCGACCGTCGTCATGCCGGGCACGAGCGAGGCCGATTTCGAGGCCTACATGGACGAGCTCTTCCGGGCGGTGGCTCCCGGCAGGCGCATGATCGTCGGCATCGCCGACGAAGTGCCGCCGGCGGCGGTGTTCTCGCGGCTGCAGCGCATCGGCGAGCGCATCGAGCGCGAAGGCCGGCTGCCCCTGAAGGCCGGCGCCTTCCGGCCCGTGACCGCCGCGCCGGCGCCCGCCCGTGCGGCCGCCGAGCCGGAGCCCGCTGCGCCGGGCGATGCCTGCGAAGCGGTGCGCCGCGACGTGTTCAAGGGCAAGCATGTCGACATCAAGGCGCATGTCCAGGAGCTTCTCGACCAGGGCGTGCCCGCCGAGGAGATCCTCGAGCGCGGCCTGATCGAGGCGATCACCGTGGTCGGCGACCGCATGGCGAGCGGCGAGATGTTCATTCCGGACGTCCTGCTCGCGGCCCGCGCGATGACCGCCGGCGTCGGCATGCTCGCGCCGCAACTCGCCAGGAGCGGCGAACAGCAGCGCGGCAAGGTGCTCATCGGCACCGTCACCGGGGACATGCACGACATCGGCAAGAACCTGGTGGCCACGATGCTGAATGGGGTGGGCTTCGAGGTGCGCGATCTCGGCATCAACGTCTCGCGCGAGCGGTTCTACGCGGAGATCGCGAGCTTCCGGCCGGACGTGCTGGGCCTTTCGTCCCTGCTCACCACGACGATGATGGAGATGAAGGCCCTCGTGGCCGGCGTGAGGGAACGCGGCCTGCACAAGGGGTGCAAGGTGGTCGTGGGCGGAGCGCCCGTGAGCCGGCAGTTCGCCGAGCAGATCGGCGCCGACGGATATGCTCCGAACGCGTCCGAGGCCGTACGGCTGGTGAAGCGGCTCATGTCGGAACGCTCGCCCGTGCACGCGCAATGACGCTCCCGGACCGGTCGGCCGCGAGCGCCTTCGATCCTGCGTCGCGCCCCTTCTTGCCACAGGGGCACGGACAGATCACAATAGCCTTCGATATACGCTTGATATGTTAGGGGTGCCGGCCGCGATGCTCGCGTGGCGGTCGACTCCATGACCGGGATGATGGGCAGGACGACCTCGGCCCCGGGCTTGCCGGCCACACCTTCGGCGGCTGGAGCGTGAGGCTCCGCGGGCGAAGGCGGAAAAGAAGTTTCGAAGAGAGGCTGAACGAGGACCGGACCGGACGAGGGAGCATGAGGTGATGGAGCCGGCAGCTTGACTGCGCAAACCAATCAGAGGGAGGAACGATGAGAAAGCGCGAATTCCTGAAGGCGGGCGCCCTGGGCGCCGTCGCCGCCGCGGCGAGCGCGGCAGCCACCGCCGCGCGGGCGCAAGGCGGCCCGACATACAGCTGGAAGATGGCGACCGGGTGGGCCGGAGGGCCGCTCACCGATATCGGCGCCAACGCCTTCGCCCACAAGCTCGAGGCGCTCTCGAGCGGGCGGATGAAGGTGCAGACGTTCCCCGGGGGCGCGCTCGGCAACGCCCTGAAGGTGTCCGAGACGGTCAGGAACGGCGTCGCCGACATGGGCCACACCTGGATGGGCTACGACTGGGGCGCCGACCCCACCGCCGTGCTCTTCGGCGGCTACGCGGGCAGCTTCGACACCGAGAAGATGCTGCACTGGATCTACGAGGGCGGCGGCTACGACATGCAACGGCAGTTCCGGGAGGAGAAGTTCGGGGTCGTCTCGATGCCGCTCTTCATCCGCACCGCCGAGGTGTTCCTGCATTCGCGCAAGCCCGTCCGTACGCTCGCCGACCTCAAGGGGCTGAAGCTGCGCACGGCGGGCAGCTGGATCGAGATGTCGCGAACCCTCGGCGCATCCCCGGTGACCACGCCCGGCGGGGAGATCTATCCCGCGCTCGAGCGCGGCGTGATCGACGCCACGGAGTGGGGCACGCTGTGGGAGAACATCACGCCCGGGTTCTACAAGGTCGCCAAGTACCTGATCATTCCGGGAGTGCACCAGCCGACGGCGCCGTTCGAGCTGTGCATCAACAAGGACCTCTGGGCGAAGCTCTCGGCCGCCGACAAGAACCTCGTCGAGCAGGTCGCGAAGCTCACGACGTTCGAGAGCTGGACGCGCATCGGCGAGGAGGACGCGAAGGCGCTCGCGTTCTATCGCAAGGAAGGCAACGAGGTGATCGACCTCGCGCCCGAGGTGCAGTACCAGGCGCGGCGCGTCGCGTTCAAGTGGGCCCAGGCGCATCGCAGCAACCCCTGGTTCGACAAGGTCTTCCGCAGCCAGCTGCAATTCGAGGAACAGTGGCAGGACGCCCCGCGCTACCGCAACGTGAAGGCCGAGCCGATCGCCACGGTGCTGAAGGAACTCGACATCAAGGCCTGACCGGCACGATTCCGACGACCACGAATGGCCGGAATCCCCTGGGTTTCGGCCTTTTTTTTCGAGCGCGAGCGCCGCGCAACGCACGGAGCCGTCCTTGGCAACCCTATTGAAGTTTATCGACCGCCTCACCGGGGCGAGCGGGTGGCTGGTGGCCTGGCTCGTGGCGCCGCTCATCCTCGCCTCGTGCTACGAGGTGGTGTCCCGCTACGTCTTCGACGCGCCCACCAGCTGGGCGTTCGAGGTGGGATACATGGTGATGGGCACGCACTTCCTGATGGGGATGGCCTACACCCTGCGGGAAGAGGCGCACGTGCGCGTGGATTTCCTCTACGGGCGTTTCGCGCCGAAGAAGCGGGCGCTGTGCGACGCCTTCGGCTACGCGGTCCTGGTGCTCCCCACCTGCCTCTGGCTCACGGCCGGATTCTGGCGGAAGGTGACCATCGCGTACGCGAGCCACGAGCGCTCCGGCATGTCGGCGTTCAACGCCCTGCTCTGGCCCTTCCGCCTGATGATGTGCGTGGCCTTCGCGCTGCTCGCCCTGCAGGCCATCGCGAAGCTCGTGCGCGCCATCCTCGTGATCGCCGGGAAGGAGCTTCCCGGTGAGGCGAAGGCGGCGGGAGAAAAGGCATGATGCAGTACCTGCCGCTGTTCATGATCCTCACGATGTTCGCGCTCGTGTTCCTCGGCGTGCAGGTGGGCTTCGCGTTGAGCGGCACGGCCCTCATCTTCGGCTACATCGTCTTCCAGGACGCGGTGATCTTCCAGTTCATGGAGAAGATCGAGGACATCGCGAGCAACTTCGTCCTGGCCGCGGTGCCGCTCTTCGTCTTCATGGGGACCATGCTCGAGCGCTCCGGGATCGCCGAGCAGCTCTACGAGGCCGTGCACCTCTGGACGCGGCGCCTGCCCGGCGGGCTCGCGCTCGGAACGATCGTGATGTGCGTGATCTTCGCCGCGTCCACGGGCGTGATCGGCGCGACGGAGACGGTGGTCGGCCTGCTGGCGATCCCCGTCATGCTGAAGTACGCGTACAACAAGCCGCTCATCTGCGGCTCGATCTGCGCCGGGGGCTCGCTGGGCACGATCATCCCCCCGTCCGTCGTGGTCGTCGTCCTGGGCCCCGTCGCAAACGTGTCCGTGGGGGACCTCCTCATCGGCATGCTGTTCCCGGGCCTGATCATGGCGAGCCTCTACATCGCGTACATCTTCCTGCTGTGCGTCTTCAAGCCGGGCCACGGTCCACGCATCCCCCCCTCCCCCGACGAGCCCCCGCTGATGCAGCGCCTGGCGCGCACGGCGCACGCGCTGATTCCGCCGCTCTTCATGATCTTCGCGGTCCTGGGATCGCTCATGCTCGGCTGGGCCGCCCCCACCGAGGCCGCGGCGCTGGGCGCATTCGGCGCGGTGGTGCTCACGCTCTTCTACCGCCGCTTCAGCTTCGCCACGCTGCAGGAGGCGCTGCTGAAGACGCTGCGCATCACCTCGATGATCATGACGATCCTGCTCGGCGGCACGCTGTTCACGGGAGTGTTCTTCGCGGCCGGCGGGATCACCCTCACGACGAACTTCGTGTCGCACCTGCACCTGCATTCGTGGGCGCTGCTGTTCGTCATGCTCGCCATCTGCTTCTTCGCCGGCTTCGTTCTGGACTGGATCTCGATCCTGCTCATCTTCATCCCGATCTTCATGCCGCTCGTGACCGCCGCGCATTTCGACCCGGTGTGGTTCTCCATCCTGTTCCTGATCGTGATCCAGACGAGCTACCTCACGCCGCCGTTGGCCCCCGCCATCTTCTACCTTCGCGGCATCTCGCCGCCGTCGATCACCCTGCTCGACATGTACAAGGGGGTGGCTCCCTTCATCGTGCTGCAAGTCGTCACGCTGGCCATCGTGATGGCCTTTCCGCAGACCGTGCTGTGGCTGCCGGCGAAGCTCCTCAGCGCCCGATGAGCGGCGTCGACCGGCGGCCGGCATGGCGCGCCGGGGCGGAGGTCGTCGTGGCGGGCGGCGGCGCGGCCGGTGTGGCGGCCGCGGTGACCGCTGCGCGGGCGGGACGGAAGGTGATCCTGCTGGAGCGCTATGGCTTCTGCGGCGGCGGCGCCGTCGCGGGCATGTCCGGCACCGTCTGCGGCTTGTACGCCGCCACGGCCGATGCGGCGGCCCCGCCGCGCCAGCTCGTGTTCGGCTTCGCCGACGAGTTCGCGGAGCTGCTCGCCTCGAGGGAAGGCCTGACGCCGCCGATGCGCTACGGCAAGACGTGGACGCGCGTGCACGATCCGCTGGTCTGGCGCGAGGCGGCGGACCACTTGCTTCGCGAAGCCGGCGTGCAGGTCCTCTACCACGCCACGGTGACACGCGCCGTCACCGACGGGGATCGCATCGCGGGACTGGTTGCGCATACCAAGCAGGGCGCGCTGAGGGTCGACGCCGGCATCACGATCGACGCGAGCGGCGATGCGGAAGTCGTCGCGATGGCCGGGTTCGCCTCGTTCGTCGGCGACCGGGGCCGGGTGCAGAACCCGACCATGATCTTTCGCCTCGGCGGCGTGGACACCCGGCGCTTCCTCGCCGCCTACGGTGCGGACACGATCCTGCCCGAGGAGGTGTCGGAGCTGCTGCGCCGCTGCAACGGGGCGGGCTACGACCTGCCGCGCGCCAAGATCTGGCTCTTCACGACGACGCGGCCGAACGAGCTGCTGTGCAACTGCACGCGCATCGTCGGTCCCGACGGCCGGGAGCTCAACACCCTCGTCGCCGCGGACTTCACCGACGCCGAGATCGAGGGGCGGCGCCAGGTGCGCGAGTACGCACGCTTCTTCCGCGACCACCTGGCCGGTTGCGAGGCGAGCTTCGTGAACGACACCGGCGTGCAGGTGGGGGTGCGGCAGACCCGCCAGGCGCAGGGCCTGCGGACCCTGCACAACGACGACGTGGTGCGCGGGCTGAAGTGCGCGGACGGGATCGCCCGCTCGCCCTGGCCGATCGAGCTGCACGCCGGCGCCAGGCCGCGCGTCGAATGGCTGCTCGACGACTACTACGAGGTTCCCTACGGCTGCTTCGTCCCGGAACGCGGGCGAGGCCTCCTGGTCGCCGGCCGGTGCCTCTCCGCGGAGCACGAGGCGGTCGCCTCGGCCCGGGTCACCGCCCAGTGTTTCTCTTACGGACACGCGATCGGCCATGCCGCGGCGATGTGCCTCGAGGCGGGGTGCGAGCCGCGAGAGCTCCGCGGCGAGGACGTGCGGGATCGGCTGGACCGCGACGGCGCGCGGCTCGGAACGGTGCGCCCGGCGGCACCGGCGTAACGGCGCGTCGAGCGCCGATCGAGGGCGCGTGCTGGACGGTGCCGCGCCGTTCTGAAATGATCCAACCCATGCATTCGCGCAACGCACACAGAGGGCCGACATGACTCCCGAACAAGTCCTATCCCACCCGCCGCGCGTGCTCACCCAGGCGCAGCGCGAGTTCTATTTCAGCGAAGGCTACCTGCTGCTCCCGAACGTCGTTCCGGCCGAGTGGATCTCCCGGCTGCGCGCGGCCACCGATGAGCTCGTCGAGCGCAGCCGCAAGGTCACGAAACCCGACGCAGTCTGGGACCTCGAGCCCGGCCATCGTCCCCAGGCGCCCCGCCTGCGCCGCGTCTCCGCGCCCGTCGACCAGCATCCGGCGTACTGGGAGTACGTGTCCCAGTCGCTGGTGGGGGACATCGTCGCCGACCTGGTCGGACCCGACGTGAAGTTCCACCACTCCAAGCTCAACTTCAAGTGGGCGAGCGGCGGCGAAGAGGTGAAGTGGCACTACGACATCTCGTTCTGGCCGCACACCAACTATTCGCCCCTGACCGTGGGGACCTATCTCCACGATTGCGGGATGGACCAGGGACCGCTGCAGGTGCTGCCGAAGAGCCACCTCATAGACCCCATGCCGTCGCAGTACGACGACGAGGGCCGCTGGATCGGCTGCCTGACCGATCGCGACGCGGCGAAGCTCGACCTCTCGAAGGCGGTCGCGTTGCCGGGTCCGGCCGGCTCGCTCACGCTGCACAACTGCCGCACGCTCCACTACTCGGCGAAGAACGTGTCGGACCTCGGACGGCCGCTGCTGCTCTACACGCTGAGCTCCGCGGACGCGTTTCCGTACACCGTCAACCCGATCCGCTCCAGCAAGGACCAGTCGATCATCCGCGGCCGCCCGGCGCGGTGGGCGCACCACGATCCGCGCCCCTGCCTGGTGCCGCCCGACTGGTCCCGCGGCTACACGTCGATCTTCGCGCTCCAGCAGCAGGAAGACGCGGCGTAGCGCCTCGCGGGCGCTTCCCTAGAAGCTCTCCGTCCCCCACTTGTGCGTCGTGACGTACTGGAGAAGCCGGAACAGGCTCTCGGTGAGCAGCCCCACGATCACGACGAGGAGAATGCCCGCGAACCCGTCGGCGATGTTCATGAAGAGGCGGCTGTTGTTGATGTACCAGCCGATGCCGCCGCCGCTGCCCGTGGCGCCGAAGACGAGCTCCGCCGCCACGATCGTGCGCCACCCGAAGCCCCAGCCGATCCGCAGGCCCGAGATCATCATCGGCAGCGCCGCCGGAAGCAGGATCTCCCCCATCATCCGCATGCGCCCCAGCTCGAAGTTGCGCCCGAGGCGCACGAGGGTGGGAGAGATCGTGGCGAATCCGACCGTGAGCGACGAGGCGATCGGCCAGATCATCGACATCACCACGACGAACATCAGGGACTCGCGCGAGAAGCCGAACCACAGGATCGCCATCGGCAGCAGCGCGATCGACGGCAGCGGCTGGAAGATCCCCGTCATCACGCTCAGGAACTGCCGCATCCACGAGCTGGTCACCGCGAGCCCCGTCACGACGATCGCGATGACGATGCTGATCGCGAACGACTGCAGGATCACCGAGAGCGTCTGCCAGATGTAGCTCCAGAGCTCCCCGGTCCCGCCCGGCGCGATGCCGAGGCCCTGGGCGAGGTGCACGACGATGGTGCTGAAGGCCGGGAAGAGCAGCGCGTTCACGTGGAAGAGCCGCACCACGGCTTCCCACCCGATGCACAGCAGCGCGATCACGACGAGTTTCTTCACCGCGTCGCTGTGGAGGAACCGACCGGCCCGGACATTCCGCCGCGGCGACTCGGCCGCAACGCCGATGGAAGACATCAGTGCGAGTCCTTGAGAAGCGCCCTCAGCTCGTCGACCAGCTTCAGCGCCTGCACGTCATGGGGAGGGCTGCCGACGCTCGGGTTGTCCATGAGCGAGCGCAGGCATCCCGGCCCGCGGCTCATCACCATCACGCGGTGCCCCAGGTGCACCGCCTCGTTCACGTCGTGCGTCACGAACGCGATCGTGACCTTCTCCGACTCCGCGGCCCAGAGGCGGTTGAGCTCGACCTGCATGCGCTCGCGGTTGATCGCGTCGAGCGCCCCGAAGGGCTCGTCCATCAGCAGGATCTCGGGCTGGACGGCGAAGGCGCGGGCGATGGCGCAGCGCTGCTTCTGCCCGCCGGAGAGCGTGCTCGGGTACTGCTCGGCCTGGGGACCGAGCCCGACCAGCTCCACGTACTGCATCGCCCGGTCCTTGCACTCGGCCGCCGGCTTGTCGCGCCAGCGCTTCGACACCGCCCACTGGACGTTGCCGAGCACCGTGCGCCAGGGCAGCAGCCCGAAGTCCTGGAACACCATCAGCCGGTTCATCGACGGGCGCTTCACGACCTTGCGGTCGACGCGGATCTCGCCACCCGAGACGGGAATGAAGCCGCCGATCGCGGTGAGCAGCGTCGACTTGCCGCAGCCCGACGGCCCGAGGATCACGAACTTCTCCCCGCGCCGGATCGACACCGACACGTCCTTCACCGCGACGACGGGGCCGCGCCCCCGGGTGCCGGGAAACTCGATCGAGACGCGATCGATCGTGACGAGGTCCGGCCGCACCGAGGGCTCCACGCGGGCGAGCACCGCTACCATTTCGTCCCGGCCTGGTCCGGGAACGCGTAGAAGTCCCCGGGCCCCTTCGGCGAGCGCTTGATCGCGCCGAAGGACTTCATCGCCTCGGCCTGGGTCTTGAGGTCCGCGTTCTGGCTCTGGCTCTCGTACGTCGCGGACTGGAGGTACTTCACGAAGTCGCTGGCCGGCACCTTGTTCCCGGTCGACTTGCTCATCATCTCCGCGGCCTTCTCCGGGTGCGTCTTCATCCACGCCACCACCGCGCGCAGCGCCGCGGCATAGCCCCTGGCGAGCTCCGGATGGTCCTTCACCGTCTGGGTGAGCGTGCAGGCGCCCACGGCGTAGAGCGAGCCCCACGTGTCCTTGAAGCTCGCGATCTTCTTCATGTGCTGCTCCTCGAGCCGGATCGCGAAGTCGGAGGTCGCGAAGTGGCCGTCGAGCTGCCCGGCGATGAGCGCCTGCATCGCGTCCGGGTGCGGCAGCCGGACCCAGTTGCGATCCAGCGCGTGCACGTCCTTGCCGGCGCGCCTGAGGATCTCCTGGACCGTGAAGTACTGCGCCGTGTTGGGGCCGGGCGAGATCTTCTTGTTCGTGCCGATGAAGTCGAGGACGCTATCCGGGCCGTCCGGGCGCACCATGAGATAGCCGTCGAAGCCCGACGTGGTCTGCAGCCACTTCCAGTCGACGCCCTTGTCCCACGACTGCAGGTACGGTCCCGGCGTGCACGACCCGAAGTCCAGGCGCCCGGCGAGCATGGCGTCGCGCTGCTGGGAGGTCGTGAAGATCCTCTGCCAGACGATCTTCGCGTTCGGGAACATCTTCTCGACCACACCCAGCTCCTGCGCCACCGGCATCGGGCCGTAGATCAGGCCGAAGCCGTGCGCGAAGTTGTACGTTCCCTTGACGCCGGGATGCGTCTCGACGCTCAGCCCGGGCGTGACCTCGACTTTCGCCGCGAAGACCGGCACGGACGCGAGCACTCCGATGGCGAGGGTTGCGGCGGTCCATCCGGCGATGCGCTTGTGAATATGCATGGCTCCTCCTCGTGACCTGCGGTAGTAGTTATGTCAACGGACTTGCGTTGCGTGCAGCAGCTCGAACAGTTGCTTCGCGGCCCCCGGCTCGGCGAGCGACCCGATGCGCTGCGAGATCTCGCGCGCCCGCGCCTCGCCGATCCCGGGCGTGGCGCAGGTGAAGAACTTGCGGCGCATGTCCTCCGCGCTCATCGGGTTGTCCGGCGTGCCCAGGTTGTGGCGGATGTACGACACGTGCTTCTCGCCCGAGCGCATCGTCACGGTCACCCGAGCGGGAAACGATTCGGGAAACTCGGGCAGCTCCTCGACCTTGTAAGACACCTTCGCGGCGATCTCGCGGGCGGCCGGATCGGCGATGTTCTCCGGGCTGAAGCTCCACACGTCGATGCCGCCGTCGATGAGCGCCCGCGCCATGGTCCAGGGTGCGCTGAAGCGCGCCTCGTACGGCGTGCGAGGGGCGACCTTCCCGGCGGAAGGCTCGAAGATCAGCCCGACGTACCAGTTCGGCACGTCGCACTCGATGCTCGCGATGTCGCCAGCCCTGGCGGCGGAGATCTTGCCTGCGTGGCGCAGCTCGAGGATCGCCTGGACCGGGGCGTGCACGCACAGGCACGCGGGATAGGGCTTGGGCGCCATGAGCTCGACCTCCCAGGGGGCGCCGCCGGCGCCGCGCCACTTCTCCGAGATATCGACCCGGGCGAAGGAACGGAAGACGCCGAGGCGATCCTCGAACACGGCATGCGGTCCCCGGAAGCCCGCCTTCGACATGCGCGCCGCCCGGATGCCGGACATGCCGGCCCACCCCGGGTGCATCTGCTTCACGTCGCTTCCGTCCGACAGGTACGCCATGAGGCCCGAGGCCATGCTGCCCGCGATGCCGAGCGCGCCGAGCGCCTGGTCGGGCGTCAGGCCCAGTAGCCGGCTCGCGACCGCCGCCGCGGCGAAGGTGCCGAGCACCGAGGTCGCCTGGAAGCCGTGGTCCTGGAAGGGTCCTGGCGCGAGGCGACCCAGGCGCGCCGCGACCTGGTAGCCGACCACGAGGGCGGCGAGGATCTCGCGGCCCGACGCGCCGCGCTCCTCGCCGAGTGCCAGCGCGGGCGGCACGATGACGGCGCTCGCATGCATGATCGCGGCCGCATGCGTGTCGTCGAAGTCGAGGGCGTGGGCGGCGGTCCCGTTCGCGAACGCGGCGTCCTCGGCCGATGCGGACATCGTCGTGCCCCATACCGACGCCATGCCCGTGCTTCCCATCTCCTCGACGATGCGCGAGGGCGCCATGCCGACGCCGAGCTTGCGAGCGGCGAAGGCCACGCCGATCGTGTCCTGCACGCACAGGGCGGTGCGCGCGAGGACGCGGTCGGGAATCTCCGCCGCGCCGATCGAATACCACTCGTGGATCAGCCGCTCCGCCAGTGTCCTCTCGGTGGCGGTCGGGGCATCTCGCGTCCCGGGAATGGCAGCCATGGAATCTCCGGTCAGGGGCGTACGCCGTAGCGGGCCTTGGGCCCGAGCTTGCTGGGAAGGGTCGAGTACGCGATCTCGACGAAGCGGCACAGATAGGCGCGCGTCTCGCGCGGATCGATGATGTCCTCGACGGCGAACGCCTCGGCCATGCGGAAGGGCGAGGTGAGGGCGGCGAGCTCGGCCTCGATCCGCGCCTCGTGCGCGGCCGGATCGGGTGCCGCCTCGATCTCGCGGCGGAAGGCCGCCCGCGCGCCGCCCTGGATCGGCAGGTTGCCGATCTCGGCGCTGGGCCAGGCGATCTTGAAGTTGACCCCCGCCTTGTCGCACGCGGCCATGCCGGCCATGCCGTAGCACTTGCGCACGACCAGGGTCAGCGCCGGAACGCTCGCCTGCATTCCGACGTAGACCGCCCGCATGCCGTCGCGCAGCGTCCCCGCCGCCTCCGCCTGGGGCCCCACGAGGAATCCGGGCTGGTCCACGAGGTACACGAGCGGAACGTGGAAGGTGTCGCAGAGCTCCACGAAATGGGCCTGCTTGCGCGCCGCCCGCGCATCCATGGCGCCGCCATAGACCATCGGGTTGTTCGCCACGACGCCCACGGGGCGCCCGCGAAGCCGTGCGAAGCAGGTGATCACGCCCTTGCCCCACGAGGGCTGGATCTCGAAGATCGAGCCGCGATCGAACACGCCCTGCATCAGCCGGCGCATGTCGTAGGGCTTGCGCCGGTCGCGCGGGATGATTCGCGCGAGATGGTCGTCGACGCGATCCACCGCGATCGTCGCAGGGAAGCGTCGGCGGAAGCTCCCAGACGTTCTGCGGCAGGTACGACAGGAAGTCGGCGATCATCGCGAGGCACTCGTCCTCGCTGCGCGCGGCGTTGTCGATCGTGCCGGCGGCGTCGACCGCCATCTTCGACCCGCCCAGCTCCTCGCGCGTCACCTTGAGCCCCATGGCACGCTCGACGATGGGCGGCCCGGCCGCGAAGACCTGGCTTTGCCCGCTGACCATCACCGACCAGTGCGCGAGGATCGCGCGCCCCGCCGGGCCGCCCGCCGCGACCCCCATCACGGCGCTGACCACCGGCACGTAGGCCATGAGCTCGACCGACTTCTCGAAGCCGTGCACGCCGGGGAAGACCGCATGTCCCCGCTTCTTGATCGAGGCGACGCTGCCGCCCGCGCCGTCGATCAGGTTCACGAGCGGGATGCGGTAGTTGCAGGCGAAGTCCTCGATGAAGCCGCCCTGCCCGCCCTTGCGGCGATCGCCGCCCCACGCGGCGCCTCCGCGCACCGTGAAGTCCTCGCCGCCGAGCGCCACCGGGCGGCCGCGGATCTTCGCGACCCCCATCACGTAAGGGGCCGGCAGCACGCCCTTCACCCGCTGGCTCGCGTCGTAGGTGCCGGCGCCCGTGAGCTTGCCCACCTCCTGGAACGAGCCGGGATCGACGAGCTTGTCGATGCGCCCGCGGATCGTGAGCCGCCCGTCGGCCGTGTGCTTCGCCACCGATTCGGCGCCGCCGAGCTGTTCGGCCCAGTCGCGCCGCCGGTGGAGCTCCTCGATCTCCGCCGCCCAGGGGCCCGCCTGCTTCACGTCCAGATCGTCGATCTTGCCCATGTCAGTAGCTCGTCGGCCAGCCGCGCAGGAGATGGTCGCCCACGCCGTTGGTGAGCTTGAGCGAATGGATCTCGAGCATCTCGATCAGGTACTCGCGCGTGTCCTCCGGCTCGATGACGTTCTGCACGGCGTAGGTGCGTGCGATCTCGTAGGCGCTGTTCTCCTTCTCCATCTCGGCGAGCCGCTCGTCGAAGCCGGGCTCGCCAGGGCGCGTTCCGTCGACGATCGTCACGGCGAACCGCGGGGTCATGAAGCTCACCTCCGCGGTGGGCCAGGCGGCGACCTCGTCGGAATTGCGCCCGCCGCCCATGTTGAGGTACGCCTGCCCGAAGGTCTTGCGGATGATGACCGAGAGCTTCGGCACCGTGACCTGCTGCAGCGCGTTCATGAAGTTCACGATCTTGCCGGTCGCCTTCTTCCTCTCGGCTTCGGAGCCGATGACGAAGCCGGGCGTGTCCACGAGGAGCACCAGCGGAATGTTGAACGAGTCGCACATCACCAGGAACGAGATCGCCTTGTCGGCCGCGTCGGAGTCGAGCACGCCGCCCTTGAAGAGGGGGTTGTTCGCGATGAAGCCGACGCTCCTGCCGCCGAGCCGCGCGAGCGCCGTCACCAGGACCTTCCCGTAGCGCGGCTTCATCTCGAAGACGCTGTCGGCATCGGCGATGCGCGCCACGACCTTGCGCATGTCGTACACCTGGGCGCGCGTGGGCGGCAGGAGCTCGAGAATCGCGCCCATGCCCTCGCCCGATCCGGCCGGGACCGGCGCCACCGGCGGCGGCGCGTTGTGATGCGACGGCAGGTACGACAGGAACCGCCTGACCGCGTCGATGGCCTCCTCGTCGGTGTCCACGACCATGTCGACGAGGCCCGTCACCTCGCTGTGCACCTTCCAGCCGCCGAGATCCTCGGGCCCGACCTTCTCGTTCGTGGCGAGCTCGACGAGCCGCGGGCTGGACACGGCCATCACGCCGCCCTTGCGCATCACGCGGAAATCCGAGCAGCACGTGTAGAGGAAGGACGACCCGTAGCACATGCCGAGCACCGCCGCCGCCCAGGGCGTCTCGCGCCGGCGCAGGTACTGGGTCGGATCGTTGCCGAGGCCCAGGCCCATGCCGCGAGCGCCCATCGTGTCGGGCATGCGCGCACCCGACGATTCGCCGAGAAACACCATCGGCATGCCGCGCTGGGTCGCCACGCGCTTCATGTGCGCGATCTTCCGCACGTTCGTGGCGCCGCTCGAGGCGCCCAGGACGGTGAAGTCGTTCGAGACGACGGCCACGCGCCGGCCGTCGACCTTCCCGTAGCCCGTGATCTTGCCGTCGGCCGGCGTGCGCTCGGCATCCTCCGCGGAGTGGATCGACGTGCTGAAGAGCCCGGACTCGCGGAAGGTGCCGGGATCGAAGAGGCGGTCGATGCGCGCTCGCGCGTCGAGCAGGCCCGCCCTCGCGCGCCTGGCGAGCTTCTCGGGCCCGCCCATCGCCATCGCCCTGGCGCGGCGCGCGTCGAATTCGGCCTCCAGCTCCCGCCTGAATTCCTCCGGGCTCTTCGCGCCGCCATCGCCGCGCCGGTTGTTCGTCAGCGCGTTCATGCCCTCACCGCCTGCCGCGGCCGCGCGACCTTGATCACGCGGTCGTTCGCGAGCGCCTCGATCTCCGCATCCGGCATGCCGAGGACGTCGGAGAGGACCTCGGCCGTGTCCTCGCCGCACACGTGGCCCGCGTGCGTGATCCTGCCGGGCGTGGCCGAGAGCTTGGGCACCACGCCGGCGAGCGCGACGGTGCCGAACACGTCGTCGGGCATGCGCGTGAGCATCTCGCGCGCCCGGAAGTGCTCGTCCTTGAAGATGTCCTCGACCGTGTAGATGGGCGCCGCGGGAACACCGGCCTCGTCGAGGGTCGACAGGACCTCGTCGAGCGGCCTCGAGGCGACCCAGGCGCCGATCAACCCGTCCAGGTCCTCCTCGTTCGCCGAGCGCGCGACCTGGGTCGCGTATTTCTCGTCCCTGGCGAGCTCGGGCCGGCCCATCGCGCCGGCGAGCCGCCCGAACACCGCATCGCCCATGGCGGTGACGTGGATGTACTTGCGGTCGGCCGTCATGAAGGTGTTGTTGGGCGCGGAATCGGGCAGTCGCGAGCCGGAGCGGGTGGGAACGATGCCGAGCTTGTCGTAGATCGGCACGTGCGGCTCGATGAGGCTGAATGCCGACTCGTAGAGGGCGGCGTCGACGACCTGCCCCTTGCCCGTGCGGCTGCGCGCCCACAGCGCCATCATCCCGCCCAGGGCCCCGTAGATCGCGGTCACCTCGTCGGTGACCGAGGCCGAGATTCGCGACGGCGGGCGGTCCGGATCGCCCGTCAGGTGGCGCAGCCCGCTCCACGACTCGCCGATCACGCCGTAGCCCGCGCGCTGGGAATAGGGTCCGGTCTGCCCGAATCCGCTGATGCGGATCATGACGAGCCCCGGGTTCGCCCCGGAGATCTGGTCCAGGCCGAGCCCGAGGCGCTCGAGCGTCCCGGGGCGGAAGTTCTCGATCAGCACGTCCGATTTCGTGGCCAGGCGACGGATGATGTCGCGCCCCTTCTCCGACTTGAGATCGATCGAGATGATCTTCTTGTTGCGGAAGATGCTGGCCGCGTAGAGCGACTTGCCCTCCACGCGCTTGCCCATGCTGCGCACCGGATCGCCCTCGGCGACCTCGACCTTGATGACCTCGGCGCCGAAGTCCGCGAACAGGCGTCCGCAGAAGGGACCGGCCACGCTGGAGCCGAGCTCCAGGACACGAATGCCGGCCAGCGGTCCGTCCGATCGAGCGGCCATCAAGTCTCCTCCATATCGAGTTTCGCGGGCCGCGGGCGTGACGTCGGCCGTTTCGTCAACGCTACACCCGGGCAAAAAAATGTGTCAACCTTTACGTACATCAATTTGTATACGGATCTGTCTACGGTGCAGAACGCGGAGGTCCATGGGCGTTTCACATAAGGAAACCGGTCGGCCGGGCGCCGGCATGACGAGAGTCGACAAGCCGAGCGGATTGCGCGGGATAATGCGCACGCCCCCATTCCCGAGGCCCAGGCCAGTGCCGAAAAAAGGAAAGAGCGCGCCGAGCCGCGCGGAGCCGGACATGGTCCAGCACCTGCGCGAGCAGATCTCCTGCCACGCGATCCCGCCCGGGTCGCAGCTGCGGGAAGCGACGCTCGCGAAGCAGTTCGGCGTGTCGCGCACGAAGGTGCGCGAAGCGCTCACCTCGCTCGAGCTGCGCGGCCTCATCAAGCGCACGCCCAACCGCGGCGCGGAGGTCGTGCGCGTGGACCTCACGCAGATCTTCGAGATCTACGACGCGCGCGAGGCGGTCGAAGGCATGTGCATCCGTCTCGCCACGCAGAAGGCGCCTGCCGAGACATGGCAGAAGTGGGTGGACCTCTTCGCGCCCGGCGGCCGGATGGAGTCGTACGTGAAGGACGGCCACGTCGAGGGATACTTCGCGCAGTACGAGAAGCTGCGACGCGAGATCATCGAGGAGGCGCGAAACCCCGTGCTCGCCGCGATGCTCGACAGCATCTTCGAGAAGACCTGGGTGATCATGCGCCGGGTGCAGATCCTTCCCGGCCGCGCCGAGCAGGCTCTCGAGGAGCATCGCGCCTTCGTGGCCGCCATGCGCGCCGGCGATGCCGAGAACGCCGAGCAGCTGCGCCGGCACAACATCCGGAGTGCCATCGAGACGCTCAGGCGCTTCAAGACCTACGTCCTCTAGGCGTCCCCCATGGCCGCCCAGGCTCCTTCGGCAGCGCCCATTCCTCCCCCTCTGGCGGGCGTGCGCGTCCTCGACCTGTCCCGCCTCCTGCCGGGTCCGCTCTGCGGCCAGCACCTTGCGGACCTCGGCGCGCGGGTGATCAAGATCGAGGACCCGAAGGTGGGCGACTACGTGCGCCCGGCGATCCGCAGGCTCGCCAATCGCGGCAAGGAGGGGCTCACCCTCGACTTGAAGAGCGACGCGGGGCGAGCGATCTTCTTCCGGCTCCTCGAGGCGGCCGATGTCGTGCTCGAAAGCTTCCGGCCGGGGGTCATGGCGCGCCTCGGCCTGGGCTACGAGGAGCTGTCACGCAGGCGTCCGTCCCTGGTGTACTGCGCGATCACCGGCTACGGCCAGTCCGGCCTGCGGCGCGACGCGCCGGGGCACGACATCAACTACCTCGCGCTCTGCGGCGTGCTCGACCAGACCGGGCGCGAGGGCGAGCCGCCCGTCATTCCCGGGTTTCTCCTCTCCGATATCCTCGGCGGCACGCTCACCGCCGCCATGGGCATCCTCGCCGCGCTGCTGGGCGCTCGCGCCTCGGGGCACGGCCGCTTCATCGACGTCAGCATGGCCGACGCGGTCATGGCGCACTCGGTGCTGCCGATGGCCGAGATCAACGAGAAGGGGCGTGTGCCCGTCCGCGGTACCGGGTCGCACACGGGTGGCGCGCCGCGATACAACGTCTATGCGGCACGCGACGGGCGCTACATCGCCCTCGGCGCCCAGGAGAAGAAGTTCTGGGACGCGCTCTGCGATGCCGTCGGCCTGCCCGATCTCAAGGACCAGCATGCCGCCACGGGCGAGGCGGCCGCGGCGGCCGAAGCCGCGCTGAAGGCGCGATTCCTCGAACGCGACGCCTCCGACTGGCTGGCATTGCTCGGGCCGCTCGACTGCTGCGCGACCCCGGTGCTGACCTTCGAAGAGGCGCTCGCCGATCCGGATTTCCTGGCGCACGGCACCGTACGGCGGTCGGGGAGCTCGGGCTATGCGATGGGGCTGCCCTTCGCGATGAGCGGTGTCGCGGCGACCGATCGGCCGTCGCCGTCACGCGGCGAGCACACGGAGGCGATCCTCACGGCGCTCGGGCATCGCCCGGAGGAGATCGGCAAGCTTCGAGCGCGGGGAATCGTTTGAGAACCTGCCCGGCTCGCGTCAAGAACCGATACGACCCGGGGATACGAGCGGCGGCACCGCCCTCCCCTCCACCGCCGAACGAACGATTCTCGCCGCGGCCGGCCCGAGCGTCATTCCCAGCGTCCCGTGCCCGCACGCCACGATCACGCGCGGATGCGCCGCGAGCGCCCCGACGATGGGCAATCCCGAGGGCGTGAGGGGACGGAAGCCGACCCAGCCGTCGGCGACGGAAGGCGTCCCACCGGCCAGGAATTCGCCCGCGCCCTCCGCCATCGCCGCGAGCTGCGCGGGATCGGGCGACGCGTCCCACGAGCCGAGCTCGAGGCCGGTCGTCATGCGCACGCCGCCCGGCATGGGCGTGACGACCAGGTGCGCCTCGGCGAAGAGCAGCGGCGTGCGCGGCACGTAATCCGTTTGCAGGCAGGCGCTGTGGCCGCGGCCGGGCAGCACGGGAAGACGCGCCCCCAGCGGCGCTGCCAGCCGCGGTGCCGCCGCTCCCGCCGCGAGCACCACGTGCGACGCGCTCGCGTCGCCGGCATCGGTGGCGAGGGTAATCCGCTTGCCCTCGTCACGAATCGACGCGACCCGGCAATTCGCCGTGAGCTCGACGCCTGCCTGCCGCGCGCGCTCGGTCGCTGCGAGCACGAACGCATGCGGATCGAGGTGGGCATCGCCCGGATAGCGCACGCCGCCCGCCGGCTCGCGCAGTCCCGGCTCGCGATCGAGCACCTGCCTGGGCGACAGGATCTCGTAGTCGACGCCGGCGCGCGCCATCGCCCGGGCATGCGACACGCCCTCCTCGAATCCCTTCGCCGTCCCGTAGACATAGAGCCAGCCGTCGCGATGCAGCCCGAATGCCGTCCCACTCCGCGCGAAGTCCTCGTACCAGTCGATGCTTTCACGCGCGAGCCCGGCGAGGAAGCGCGTCGGCTCCTCCTGGTTGCGGGCGCATGCAGCGACGAAACGCGCGAGCCACCGCGCCATGTCGGAATGCCACGGCGCGCGGGCGAGCGCGAAGGGACCGTTGCCGCGGATGAGCCAGCCGAGGGCGGTGGCCAGCACGCGCGGCGAGGCAAGCGGCTCGACATAGCTGGGGCAGAGCATTCCCGCATTGCCGTGGGACGTGCCATGGGCGAAGTCGCCCGCGTCCAGCACCCGAACGGCATGGCCCGCGGCGGCGAGCTCGAGAGCCGTGGTGAGGCCCACGACGCCGCCGCCGACGATGAGGACGTCGGTCATTGCCTCAGGCTACCCTCTCCCCGGCCCTCTCCCAGGGGAGAGGGAGCGCACCTTCATGCGCCCCACACCGCGCGCAGCACGCGCAGGAAGTTCTCGCCGAGCACCTTCGCGATCTCGGTGTCGTTGTAGCCGCGTTTGGCCATCGCCGGCGCGATCGCCGAGAGCTGCGAGGCGTCGCCGATGCCCTGGGGATAGTTCCACGGCGGCGGCGGGTAGTCGCTCGCCTTCCATTCCCCGGAGGCGAGGCGCTTCTCGTAGTCCGCCTTCGGCGCATGGAAGTAGTCGAGCCCGAGCCCCACGTGGTCGATGCCGATCGTCTTCCTGATGTAGTCGAGGTGGTCGATGAGGTGGTCCAGCGTGGGCGCCGTGTCGTTCGCGCGCACGAAGGGCGGGAAGCCGTTGAGGCCCATGATGCCGCCGAGGTCCGCGAGCTTGCGCATCTGCTCGTCGGTGATGTTGCGCGGGTGGTCGCACACGGCCTTCGCGTTGGCGTGGGTGAACGCGACGGGTTTCTGCGAGACCTCCATGGCATCGAGGGTGGTGCGCTCGCCGGTGTGCGAAAGGTCCACGAGGATGCCCACGCGGTTCATCTCCTTCACGGCGGCGACCCCGAGATCGCTCAGGCCCGCGTTGGTGCGCTCGAGGCAGCCGTCGCCCAGCGGGTTCTTCACGTTGTAGGTGAGCTGGATCACGCGCACGCCCAGGCGCTGGTAGAGCTCGACCAGGTTCACATCGTACTCGATGGGCGCGCCGTTCTGGAAGTGGAAGACCACCGCGAGCTTGCCCTCCTTCTTGGCGCGCTCGATGTCCGCCACGGTCGTCGCGAGCAGCATCCGGTCCGAATGCTTGCGCAGCTTGGCGAACCACGCGGCGGTGGATGTGATGACGCCCGGCATGTTCGCCCCGCCCCGCGCGATGGTGAGGGTGGCGAAGGCGCAGGTCACCCCGCCCTGCTGCCACTTCGGCCAGTCCTCGTCGTTCACGAGGATCGGGGCGGTGGCGTCGATGACGACGGAATTGCGGTAGACCTTGGCGGCGGCTTCGGGTGCGAGTTGCGGCATGGCGGGACGAATCTCCTTAGTGGGTGCGCCGGCGCAGGCCGCCGACGCGCTGCAGAAGCAGGAGGAAGAAAAGCGTGATCGCGAGCAGGATCGTCGCGATGGCGGCGACCGTCGGGCCCGAGTCGAACTGGACGTACGAGTAGATGGCCACCGGCAGCGTGGTGGTGGTGGGCGTGGCGAGGAGCAACGTCAGCGCCAGCTCGTCGAAGGACATGATGAAGGCGAACACCGCGCCGGCCGCGATCCCCGGGGCGATCTGCGGCAGCGTCACCCGGAAGAACGCGCGCAGCGGGTTCGAGCCCAGCGTCTTCGCCGCCTCCTCCACCGAAGGATCGAGCCCGGCGAGCGACGCGCTCACCGATTGCGTCACGTAGGCCACGACGATCGTCACGTGCCCGGCGAGCAGGCTCCACCAGGATCCGAGAAGGTCCAGGCGCAGGAAGAAGAGCATCAATCCGAAGCCCACGATGAGCGTCGGGATCAGGATGGGCGCCAGGAAGGCGCCCTGCCAGAACGCGCGGTGCCGCAGGGGTGCGCGCACGAGGCCGAGCGCGGCCACCGTGCCGACGACCGTGGCGAACGCGGAAGCCGCGAGCCCCAGCAGCAGGCTCGTCACCAGCGGATCGAGAAATAGGTCGTGCTGCGCGAAGGCCTCCTGGTACCACTTGAGCGTGAACCCGTGGGGCGGGAAGGTGAGGTACGCCGTGGGATAGAACGAGAAGATGAGGACCACGAGCGTGGGAGCCAGCAGGTACAGGACGATCGCCGCGACGGCGAGGCGACCCAGCCACTTGAGCACCCGCCCGCTCACGGCGCCCTCCCCGCCGCATCCGGCGACGCGGCGAAGATCAGGCGGTAGTACAGCGTCACCACCAGGAGTGTGACGCCGAGCAGGATCAGCGACGCGGCCGAGGCGCTCCCGATGTTCCCCACCTGGGTGGCGCTCGTGTAGATCATGGTCGCCATCACCTCGGTGCGCGGGCCGCCGATGAGGGCGGGCGTGACGAACGAGCTGATGGCGATGGCGAAGACCAGGAGCGAGCCGGCGAGGATCCCGGGTGCCAGCATCGGCAGCGTCACCTTGACGAACCGCCGCAGGGGCGGGCTGCCGAGGGTGGCGGCCGCGTCCTCGATCGCCGGATCGATGTTGGCGAGCGCGTTGGCGAGGCTCAGCACCATGAAGGGCAGCAGCACCTGGGCCAGGGCGACGACCACACCCGTCGCGTTGAAGATGAGCTGCACCCTGGGCAGCCCGAGGAAGTGCAGGGTGTCGTTGAGCAGCCCGTTGTTGGCGAGGAGCACGAGCCAGCCGAAGCTGCGGATCACGGAGCTCGTGAGCAGCGGGAAGAACACCGCGGCACCGAGCAACCAGCGCACGACGGTGGAGCCGCGCGAAATCGCCCGCGCGATCGGGTAGCCCAGCACCAGCGTGAGGAGCGTGGTGGCGATGCCGATGCCGAGGGTGCGCAGGATCACGCCCCGGTTGTACGGGTCCACGGCGAAGGCGAGGTAGTTGGCGAGCGTCCACGCGCCCGCCTTGTCGTGCAGCGACGCGTTCGCGATGAAGCCCGCCGGGATCACGAAGAAGGCGACCAGCAGCAGCGCCTGCGGCCAGAGCGCCCAGGCCTGGAGCCAGCGCCGGCGGCCTAGCGGAACGCCTGCCATGTCCCCGGCTCCCATTCGAGCGCCACGGCCGCCCCCGAGGCCATCGGCTCGCGCTCGCCCGGCACGTCGCAGCGCAGGACCGCACCCCCGGCGTCGACCTCGTAGGAGGTGCGGGAGCCGAGGTACGAGGCGGACCGGACGACGCCACGCACGCTTTCGCTGCCTTGCGCGACGGCCGTTGCCGCACGCATGCGCAGCTTTTCGGGCCGGATGGCGAGCGTCGCCCTGCCGCCCGGCGAGAGGCCGTCCGCCGGGGCGCTCGCCGTCGCGCCGTCGCCGAAGCGCAAGCGCGCCGCGCCGTCGCGCACCTCCACCACCTCGGCCGGCAGCAGGTTGCAGGCCCCGATGAAGTCCGCGACGAAGGGGGTCGCCGGACGCTGGTAGATCTCGAGCGGCGAGCCCACCTGCTCGATGTGCCCGCCGCGCATCACGACGATCACGTGCGCGATGCTGAGCGCCTCGTCCTGGTCGTGCGTCACGAAGACCGTGGTGATGTCGAGCCGGCGCTGCAGGTCGCGGATCTCGCCGCGCACGCGCTCGCGCAGCTTGGTGTCGAGGTTGGAGAGCGGCTCGTCGAGGAGCAGCAGCGACGGATTGATCACGAGCGCGCGGGCGAGGGCCACGCGCTGCTGCTGCCCGCCGCTCAGCTCGCGCGGGCGCCGCTCCTCGAGGCCGGCGAGGCCCACGAGCTCGAGCATCTTCGCCACGCGCTCGCGCAGCTCCGCCTTCCCGACCTTGCGCTCGCGCAGCCCGTAGGCCACGTTGTCGAAGACCGAGAGGAACGGGAAGAGCGCGTACTGCTGGAACACCATCCCGATGTTGCGGCGATGGATGGGCACGCGGTCGACGGGACGGCCCTCCAGCACGATGTGGCCGCTCGTGGGCTCGATGAGCCCGGCGATCATGCGCAGGGTGGTCGTCTTGCCGCAGCCGCTGGGTCCCAGGAGCGCGACCAGCTTGCCCCGCTCCACCGTGAGCGAGAAGCCGTCGACGGCGACGGCTTCCCCGTAGCGCTTGGTGAGCGCCGTGATCTCGAGCGCCGGCCCGGACTTCCCGGGTCCGGCGCCCTCCACCCCTTGCGCCGCGTGCCGGCTAGGTTGCGATCTCACGGTTGAAGCGCTGGGTCCACTCGTCCAGGTGCGGCGTGATCTCGTCCCAGTCGAACTGGATGAGCTGCGAGACCTGCTCCTGCCCGTAGGGCACGGTGGCGGCGACCTCCGGCGAGAGCTTCACGTCCTGGCGCGACGGCCCGCTCGCGAACTCCTTGGCGAACGCCTGCTGGCATTCAGCGGAGAGGTGCAGGTTCATGAACCTGGCGACCCACGGGTTCCACTTCCCCTTGAGGGGGCAGAGCATCGTGAGGTAGACCGGCGCGCCTTCCTTCGGCGCCGCCGCGGCCACCGGCACGCCCGCCCGTCGCGTGCTCGCCACGCGCCCGCTGTACCAGGGCGCGATCCACGTGCCGCCCTGCTCGAAGAGCTGCGCGCACTGCGAAGAGTTCGTGTAGATCGCGTTCAGGCTGGGCTTGAGCTGCGCGAGCTTCCTGAACCCCGGATCGATGTTCTTCTCGCTGCCGCCGGCCAGGCGCGCGGCCATCATCAGGGTGTCGATGCCGTAGGTGGCGGGCAGCTTCTCGATCGCGACGTGCCCCTTGAACGCCGGATCCCACAGGTCGTTCCAGGTCGTGATCGGCCGCTTGATCTTCTCGGTGTTGTAGACGATGGTCACCGCCGTGATCGTCGTGGCGAGCCCGTGGTCGGACTGGGCGATCGGGTACAGGTCCTTGAAGTTCGCGACCAGCGACGGGTCGAGCCTGTCGAAGACGCCGTCCTGTCGCAGGCGCACGTAGCTGTCGTAGCCGATGTGCACCAGGTCGTACTGCGGATGGTCCTTCTGCACGCGCAACGAGCTGATGAGGTCGCTCGAGCCGCCGCGGATCACCACGGGGATGCCGGTGGCCGCCGTGAACGGGTCCGCGACATACTTCTTGGTGACCCGGTCGAACGGCCCGCCGTACCCCAGGAGCGTGATCTGCTTCGGCTTCTCGGAGTCCGCGGCCGTCGCGAAGGACGGGGCGGCGCCGACCGCGGAGAGCGCGGCCAGTTGCGAAAGGAATTTGCGGCGGTCGATCGTCATCCTTGGGTTCCTCCACGGCATGCGGTTGGCTCGACATTCCCCTGGGCCTTCCGGATAGGCCTGGGAGACCGGTTCGGTGTAATATATCACATACCATGGACACCGCATTCCAGGTTCTCGACGTCCCCAACCTGCGCCGCCAGGCGCTCGCCAAGCTGCGCGCCGGCATCGTCACCGGGCAGATCGAGGCCGGGCGCCTCTATCCCATCTCCTTCTTCGCCACGCAGCTCGGCGTGTCGGCCACGCCCGTGCGCGAGGCCCTGCTCGACCTCGCCAACGAGGGCCTCGTGGAGGTCGTGCGCAACCGCGGCTTCCGGGTCGTGAAGCTCACCGAGGCGGACCTGGACGAGATCTTCCAGCTGCGCCTCATGCTCGAAGTCCCGGCGCTGCGCGACATCTGCGGCAAGCTCTCGCCCGCGGAGCTCGCCGGGCACCGTCGCGACGCGGAGGCCATCGCGCGATGCGCCCGCAAGCGCGACCTCGAGGGCTTCCTCGCCTCCGACCGCGCCTTCCACCTGGGGCTGCTCGCCCGCACCGGCAACCGGCGCCTGATCTCGATGGTGAGCCACCTGCGCGACCTCGCGCGCCTCTACGGCCTGCCCTCGCTCATCGGCTCGGACGTCTTCGTCCAGTCGGCGGACGAGCACCTGGAGCTGCTCGACGCGCTCGAATCGGGCCAGTGCGCGCGGGTCGAGCGCCTCATGACACGCCATCTCGAGCACACGCGCGACATCTGGGCCGGCAATGGCTCGCACGAGAAATCCCTCGCGAAGAAGAAGAAGGACGGCGGGAGGAAATGAACGGGATGCGATCGCTGTCCGCGGCGGAAATCGCCCGGCTGCTGCCCATGCCGCGCGCCATCGACGTGGCGGCCGAGGCCTTCGCGGCCATTTCCGCGGGCCGCGGCACGTACCCCATGCGCGTGCACATCCCCGTGCGCGAGGGCGACGCGCTGGTGATGCCAGGATACGACGGGCTTACGTACCTCGGCACGAAGATCGTCGTGGTGAACCGCTCCGACGGCCCCGAGGCCGGCACGCGCGCCTGCTACCTGCTGCTGCGCGTGGCCGACGCGCAGCCCGCGCTGCTCTGCGACGGCACTGCGCTCACCGCGCTGCGCACCGGCGCGGCAACGGGGCTCGCCACGCGGCGCCTGGCGAGGAAGGATGCGAGCGTGCTGGCCCTCTTCGGCGTCGGCCGGCAGGCGGCGGAGCAGCTCGCGGCGGTGATCGCGGTGCGCGCCATCCGCGAGGTGCGCGTCGTGAACCGGGATGCGGCCCGCGGCGAGAAGTTCGTCGACGCCATGGCCTCGCGCTTCCCGACCTCGCGCATCCGGCGCACCGACGCGCGCACCGCCGTCGTCGGCGCGCACGTCATCGTCACCGCGACCAATGCCACCGAGCCCGTCTTCGACGGGCACTGGGTGCAGGCGGGCACGCACGTGAACGCGATCGGCTCGTTCCGTCCCGAGATGCGCGAGCTGGACCTCGAGCTCTTCCGGCGCGCGCGCTGCGTGGTGGACCAGCGCGAGGCGGCGCTCGAGGAATCGGGCGAGCTGCTCGATGCCGTGGCCGCGGGGATCCTGCGCAAGGAAGACCTGCCCGAGCTGGGCGAGATCGGCGAGGACGCCCGCCGCGCCCCCGACGAGATCACCGTCTTCAAGACCGTGGGGCACGCGGCACTCGACCTCTACACCGCCACCGCCATGCTGGGCGCCGACGGCGACGGCCGCCGCGCCGTGGCCTAGCGGTGACGCTCGCGTCTTTCGAGCCTGCCGACTTCGAAAGCGAATACGCGCGCGCCCTGGTAAAGCCGCTCGGGCCCGTGTGCGTCGGGCTTCGCATCGATTCCGACGTTGATCCGCGTGAAGGAGGCTGCGGGCCGCCCGCAGGATGGAATCGACCACCAATGCCTGAGAAAGATCGCCGATGAATCCGAGTGACGAGACCGCGATCGACTGGAGCCTCACGACCTGGGAAGTCGCCGAGCGCGAGCAGCTTCGGCGCTGGGCCCGGCTTTCCCTCGAGGAGATCGTGCTCGCCCAGGAGGAAATGCAGGTTCTCGCGGAAACCCTCGCCGCGGCGTCGGCCGCCCGATGAAGCTGGCCGCGAAGCCGGCTTACGAAACTTTCGCGAGGAGTGCCGCGTTCCCTCCGGAGGCGGTGGTGTTCTCCGAGACCGAGCGCTCGACGCGTAGTCGCCAGAGCGGGTAGGCCCAGCGCCGGCCCGCGGGTTCGATCACCGCGACGCGCGGTCCCTCGCGCGCCGCGACTCGCGCCGCCACGGCCGCCGCCCGCGAAGGATCGGCGCACAGCACCGCGGCGAGCTCCGGCATGTCGGCCCACGCCTCGGCGGGATCGACGCGCACCTCGAGCTCGGACGCGCCGTTGCGCCGGACGATCTCCACGGCCTCGCGTGCGGCCGCGTCCTCGACCCCGGGGGCGAGGATCACCCGATTTCCGGCCATCGTTGCGGCGAGCGCCTGCGCGATCCAGTCGCCCCGCTCGCCCCCGGCACCGCCGAGCGCGACGACGGTGCCCCTCGGCATCGTCAACCATCGGTTGCGTTCGCCGGTAGGACCGGGGAGCTCGCGCTCCGCGAGTGCCGCGAGCTCCTGCGCATACGCCTTCGCCATGGCGGCGACCGCGGCATCGTCGCAGGCCACGTCTTCCAGGCGCACGAGCGCGGCCAGCGTGAGCGGCCCGCCCGCCTTGGGCCCCGTCCCCGACAGGCCCTCGCCGCCGAAGGGCTGCACGCCTACCACCGCGCCGATCATGTTGCGGTTCACGTACACGTTGCCGACGCGCGCGCGTGCGGCGAGGCGCTCCATGCGCGAGGCGAGCCGCGTGTGCACGCCGAAGGTGAGCCCATAGCCCAAGGCGTTGAGGCGATCGATGACGGCGTCCAGCTCGCGCGCGTCATAGCGCATCACATGCAGCACCGGGCCGAAGACCTCGCCCTGGAGCTCGTCGAGCGAGGCGATCTCGCAGGCGACGGGGGCCACGAAGTGGCCGCGGGAAGCGACCGCCGGCACGGGCGCACGCGCGATGAGCTTGCCTTCGCGTTCGAGCCGGGCGATGTACGCATCGAGCCGCCCCTTCGCCTCGGCATCGATGATGGGGCCCACGTCGGTGGAAAGCCGCGCCGGATCGCCGACCGCGAGCTCGCGCATCGCGCCCCGCAGCATGCCGATGTAGCGGTCGGCCACCTCGCGCTGCACGAGCAGCACGCGCAGCGCCGAGCACCGCTGGCCCGCGCTGTCGAAGGCCGAGGCGACCACGTCGCCGATCGCCTGCTCCGGCAGCGCCGAGGAATCCACCACCATCGCGTTCTGCCCGCCGGTCTCGGCCACCAGCGGGACGTTGCCGCGCGTGGCGAGCGTGCGATGGATGGCGCGGGCGACCTCCGCGGACCCGGTGAACATCACGCCGTGCACGCGCGAATCGGCGACGAGCGCGCTGCCGATCGTCTCGCCCGGACCGGGCAGGAACTGCAGCGCGGCCTTCGGGAAGCCCGCTTCGTGGAAGAGCCGCACGGCGTGGGCCGCGATGAGCGCCGTCTGCTCCGCGGGCTTGGCGATCACGCGGTTGCCGGCGGCGAGTGCGGCGGCCACCTGGCCCGTGAAGATCGCGAGCGGGAAGTTCCACGGGCTGATGCACACCACCGTGCCGAGGGGGCGCCCCGGATCGCCCGCCGCGAGACGGGCCGCGTAATACCGGCAATAGTCCACGGCCTCGCGCACCTCGCCGATGGCGTTGGGTAGCGTCTTGCCGGCCTCGCACACCGCAAGCCACGCGAGGTCGCCGCGATGGCGCTCGAGGAGGTCCGCAGCGGCGAGGAGGAGCCGCTGGCGCGATGGCGCATCGGGGGGCCAGTCCTGCGCGGACTCGGCGGCCTGGAGTGCCTGCGCCACCGTGTCCGCATCGGCCTGCGCCACCTCGCCCACCACGACGCTCGTGTCCGCCGGCGAGCGCACCGGGACGGGAAGCGCCGAAGGCGCGGCCGAATTCGACGCGATGATCGGTTCCGCGCGCCACGTCGATTCGCTCGCCTCTTCCAGCGACTTCCCGAGCGCCTCCAGCGCGAGATCGTCGGAGAAATCCACGCCCGCCGAGTTGCGTCGGTCGGGGTAGAGGTCCTCGGGCAGTGGCACGAGCGGATGGGGTGCGCCGTCGAAGTCACGCGCGGCCGCCACCGAATCCTCGAGAAGCGCGTCCACGGGAATCGCCGGGTCCACCAGCTGGTTCACGAACGAGGCGTTGGCGCCATTCTCGAGGATGCGGCGCACGAGGTAGGCGAGGAGCGTCTCGTGGCTGCCCACCGGCGCGTAGATGCGGCACGCCACACCCAGCCCCTTCTCGCCCACCACCTCGTCGTAGAGCGTCTGGCCCATGCCGTGCAGGCATTGGAACTCCAGGTCGCGGCGCTCGCCCGCCATCTCGAGCACCTGCACCAGGGTGAGCGCGTTGTGGGTGGCGAACTGGGGATAGACGGCATCCGGGCGCGCGAGGAGCATGCGCGCGCAGGCGAGGTAGGCGATGTCCGTGTGGGCCTTGCGGGTGAAGACCGGGTAGTCCGGCGCGCCCTCGAGTTGCGTGCGCTTGACCTCCGTATCCCAGTAAGCGCCCTTCACGAGCCGCACCATGAGCCGCCGGCGCGCGCGCAGTGCCAGGTCGAAGAGCCACTCGAGCACCGCCGGGCAGCGCTTCTGGGCGGCCTGCACGGCGACGCCCAGGCCGTCCCAGCCGGCGAGCTCCGGATCGAGCGCCAGCGGCTCGATCAAATCGAGGGAGAGCTCGAGCCGGTCGGCCTCCTCCGCATCGATGCAGATGCCGATGCCGTACTCCTTGCAGAGCCGCATCAGCGCCTTCAGGCGCGGCAGCAGTTCCCGCACCACGCGATCGTGCTGCAGCGGCATGTAGCGCGGATGCAGCGCCGAGAGCTTGACCGAGATGCCGGGCCGCTCGTGTACCGGGGAATCGCACGCCGAACGGCCGATGGCGTGGATCGCCTCCACATAGGCGCTCTGGTAACGGTCGGCGTCCTCCCTGGTGACGGCCGCTTCTCCCAGCATGTCGTACGAGTACCGGTAGCCGCGGCGCTCGCTGCCCTGCGCGCGCACGAGCGCCTCGTCGATGCGCTCGCCCAGGACGAATTGCGAGCCGAGCGTGCCCACCGCCGCCGTCATCGCGCGCCGAAGCACGGGACGGGCGGCCCCCCCCAGCAGGCGCCCCAAAAACCCGGGCAGCACGGATTCCACCTTCACGAGCCCCGCGGCCGCGGCAAGTCCCAGGCTCGCGGCGGCCACCGCCGGGCGCGAGGGGTGAACGTGGCGCACCCATTCGCCGCCTGCCACCCGCTCCGCCACGAGGCGGTCGGCCGTGTCCGCGTCGGGAATGCGCAGCAGCGCCTCGGCAAGCGTCATGAGCGCGAGACCCTCGCGCGACGAAAGCCCGAACTCGTGCATCAGCGCATCCGCGCCGAACCCGCTGCGGCGCCGCGCGCGCACGCGCTCGACCAGCTCGCGGGACCTCGCCCGGATGCGCTCGTTCGCCGTGTCGTCGAACGTCGCGAGCCGCGTGAGCCCGCGTACGGCGAGCGCCTCGGGCATCCGGTAGCGCTCGGCAATCGCGCGCCGAAGAGGACTCGCCGGCCGCGCGAGGTCGCATGGGCCGGCGCTTGCGGCAGGACGGGGATGGGTCGAATCGGGCATGGCGTCGCGCAAGGACCGTATTCCCACGATTCTAGCCAGTCCGCTTCAAAATCGGCTACGTTTATATTGGCTGTGCGCCATCGATCTACCGTCATTTATGTATCTGTGCAAAACTCCCGATTACATTTATGAATATTAGACAAATTATCGACGAGAAGGACCGCCGCATCCTCGCCGAGCTCCAGAAGGCCGGCCGCATGACCAACCTCGAGCTCGCGAACCGCTGCCACCTGAGCCCGGCCGCGTGCCTGGTGCGCGTGCGCCGCCTCGAGCGCGACGGGATCATCGCGGGATACCGCGCGGTGCTCGATGCCGCGCGGCTCGCCGGCTCCCTCGTGGCGTTCGTCGAGATCAAGCTCGACCGCACGACCCCGGACGCGTTCGACCGGTTCGGGCGCGCCGTGGCGGGCGTCGCCGAGGTTTCCGAATGCCACATGGTGGCAGGGGGCTTCGATTACCTGCTCAAGGTGCGCGTGCCGGACATGAACTCCTACCGCGAGCTGCTCACGAAGCTGCTCGTGGACCTCCCGGGCGTGCGCGAGACGCACACCTACGCGGTGATCGAGGAGGTGAAGAACGACCCGAGCGTCCCGCTCGAGCCGGCGCCGAGGCCGCGCGAAGACGGCCGGCGCAGGCGCACGCCCGCGCCCTGAGATCCGCGGGGGCGACGTGCCGTTGCGGGAGCGGACACTTCAGCTCGCCGATCGCCGCGCCGCCTACAATGCAGGGACGCCATCGCAATCCGCATGGGAGATTCAAGCAATGGAAAACCTGGAGGCGGCCCTCGAGGCCGCATTCGAAGAAGCGACCCGCCGCTACCGCACGCGCGGGTTCCAGCGCCGCGTGGGCTTCGGCACCAAGCCCGCCCTCGTGAGCGTCGACCTCGCCAATGCATGGACGCGCCCAGGCAACCCGTTCACCTGTGAGCGAATGGACGACCAGGTGATCCCGGCGATGCAGGCGCTCCTCGCCGCATTCCGGCGCAACCGCTTCCCGGTCGTGCACGTCACCACCTGCTACCAGGTCACCGATCGGGCGAACCCGGACACCGACATGGGCCTGTGGCACCACAAGGTGCCGATCGAGGCGGTCGCGGAGAAGGACACGGAGCTCTGGGCGATCGACTCGCGCATCGCGCCGATCGCGGGCGAGCAGCTTCTCGTGAAGAAGCGGGCGAGCGCCTTCCACGGCACGTATCTCGCCGGCTTCCTGCGCGCCGCCGGCGTGGACACGATCCTCGTCACGGGCGTCACCGCGTCGGCCTGCGTGCGCGCGACGATCTGCGACGGCATCGCCGAGGGCTTCCGGACGATCGCCGTGCGCGAGGCGATCGGCGACCGCATCCCGGGCGCGGTCCTGTGGAACCTCTTCGACATCGATGCGAAGTTCGGAGACGTGGAGGCGCTCGACGCCTGCGTGAGGTATCTGGACTCGATCGGGCAACGCGCGGGGGCGAAGGTCGTCGCCTGAGCCGCATCCGGCGCCGGTCGCAACGCGTACTTTCCGCATGGCGCCCGGGGCCCCGAGCGCCTGCCGAACATGACGCCGACCGAGACCGCCCTTCGCACCTACCGCCGCCACGCCCTCCCCGTGCGCGTCATGCACTGGATCAACGTGGTGGCCGTGTTCGTGCTGCTCACGAGCGGGCTGCAGATCTTCAACGCGCATCCCGCGCTCTACTGGGGCAAGTCGTCCTACACCGGAAGACCGCCGGTGCTCGAGATGGGGATGGTGCGCAGGGCCGACGGCACGCCGAAGGGCGTGACGCGCATCCTCGGGCACGACTTCGACACGACGGGAGTGCTGGGGCTCTCCACGGTGAACGGCCAGCCGACGGGCCGCGGCTTCCCGGCCTGGGCTACGGTCCCGGACGTGCAGTGGCTCGCGATGGGCCGGCGCTGGCACTTCTTCTTCGCGTGGGTGCTGGTCCTCAACGGGATCGCGTATCTCGCGTACGCGATCGCGAGCCGGCACGTGGCCCGCGACCTCGCGCCCACCGCTGCGGAGATGCGCGGCATCGGCCGGTCGATGCTCGATCACCTCATGCTCCGGCACGCGCGGGGCGAGGCCGCCACGCGCTACAACGTGCTGCAGAAGCTCGCGTACCTCGCGATCGCCTTCGTCGTCCTGCCGCTCCTCGTGATGCTGGGCCTCGGGATGTCGCCACGGCTCGACGCGGCCTTCCCGTGGTGGCCGGCGCTCTTCGGCGGGCGACAATCGGTGCGCACGCTCCACTTCGTGCTGGCCTTCCTCGTCGTGGCATTCGTCCTCGTCCATGTCTTCCAGGTGATCGTGACCGGCCCCTTCAACAACCTGCGCTCGATGATCACGGGGCGCTATCGCATCCCGCCGGAGAAGGACCCTGGCCGCTGACCGCCGCACCTTCCTCGCGCGCGCCGCGGGCCTCGCGGGCACCCTCGTGCTGGGCGGCTGCGACCGGCTCTCGCGCACCGACTGGTTCCCGAAGCTGCTGGCGCTCGCCGAGCCGGTGAACGAGAAGCTGCAGCGCCTGGTCGCGCCGCACGCGACGCTCGCGAGGGAGTACGGTCCCGAGGACCTTTCGCCCTTCTTCCGCAGCAACGGGACGGCACGGCCCGACAGCGAGGCCTATGGGGCGCTCGCGGCCCACGGCTTCGCGGACTGGCGGCTCGGGGTGGGCGGGCTGGTGGAAACGCCCCTCGCGCTCTCCCTCGCGGAACTTCGCGCCCTGCCCGCGCGCACCCAGATCACGCGGCACGACTGCGTCGAGGGCTGGAGCGCGATCGGTCAGTGGACCGGCGTGCCGCTGCACGAGGTGCTCGCGCGGGCCCGTCCCCGCGCCCACGCCCGCTTCGTCGTGTTCCACTGCGCCGATCCGATGGAAGGCACGCCCGGGAGCCGGTACTACGAGAGCATCGGGATGGACGACGCGTACCACCCGCAGACGATCCTCGCCTACGCGCTCAACGGCCGCGACCTGCCGATCCCCAACGGCGCGCCCCTGCGGCTGCGCGTGGAGCGCCAGCTCGGCTACAAGATGGCGAAGTACCTGATGCGCATCGAGCTCGTGGAGAGCCTGGCGGGGATTCGCGGCGGCAAAGGCGGGTACTGGGAGGATCGCGGGTACGAGTGGTACGCGGGGATCTGAGCGACGGGCACCGCCCGTCATCGATCGTCGCGATCGAAGATGAGCGAGCCCTCCACCGCCTTCACCTTCTCCTCTACCTCGTCGTCCTGGTAGACGTCGAGGAAGACGGTGAAAGGCATGGGAAGGCGCACGGCCTTCACGACGTCCTCGTCGAGCGTGTCCTGCCGGGGCGAAAGGCCGACGACGGACAGCGCCATGTGCCACAGCAGCCCGAAGAGGCCCACCTTCGCCGTCACGAGGAAGACGAGGTGCAGCTCGCCGGTGCCGGGAAGGACCTTCTTCACCGCGTGCACCTCGTACACGCGGGGCAACCGGCGGAACGCGGCACGGCAGAGGCTCAGCTCCTTGTCCGCGAGCCCGGGAGGCGCGTAGCGGTCGTCCGGCATCAGCAGGACGCGCTGCACGCTCTTGTGCCGCTCCCGGGACACGTGGGCCATCGTCCTCGCATCATAGCGCTCCGCGTCCCGGGGCCGCCCCGACTCGCGAAGGAAGCGCGCTGCCAGCACGCTCGCCTGCAGCGCCGTGTCGCCGCCGTCCGCGATCGCCTTGTCGAGGTGGCCGATGCCCTTCGCATCCCGGCGCGCGAGGAGCAATCGGCCGAGGGCGAGGTGGCTCTCCGGGTGCCGGGGAGCGACCTCGAGCGCCTTGCGGTAGTACGGCTCGGCCTTCTCCGGCGCGGCGAAGCGCTCGCGGGCGAGGCCGAAGTCGTACCACTCCCCCGCATCGAGCGATTCGCCCGCCCTGGCCTTGGCGGAGATGGCGGCCGCGCGTTCCTTGAGCGCCCGGCTCTCGCGATGCAGCCGCGCCCATTCGCGCACGTGCGACTTCGCCCACGCCTTGTCGAAGGCCGCCACGATCTTCGCGAGGTGCGGCCCGAGGAGGGCGTGCGCTGCTGTGGCTTCCGCCCTGGCCGGAACGCGGGGTGCCTCGCCGAGCGCATCGAGTCGGTCCTTGAGGCAGGGGTGGGTGTCCGCCACGTCCGTCTCCTCGTGCAGCGCGGCCCTCAGCCACGCCTGCGCCTGCATGTCGTGCAGTCCGACTCCGAGCGAAAGGGGAAGCTGCGCGTAGGGGAGCGCCGCGGGCACCGGCGACTTGTGGGCGCCCGCGAGGAACCTCGGCCAGAACTGCTCTTCGAAGAAATGCGCTCCGAGCTCCACCTGCACCAGCGCATCCGCGACGGTACGGGTCCCCGCCACGTCCGCGGCCGCGCGATCCGCTTCGTACTCGTTGCTGCGCGCGAGCACGAAGGTGTAGGCGGCGAAGTACGGGACGTACCAGTCGAAGAAGCGCAGGAACACGCCCGCGCCCCACACCGGCCGCGCGTGCAGCGCCTCGCGGATCCGCTCCCACGTCATGCGAAACCGATAGATCCAGGAGGCGAAATGGCCATGCGCCCCCGAAAGGTGGCCGTACTCGTGGGAAAGCACGGCCGCGAACTGCTTCATCGAGAGGGTCTGCATGAGCGGAAGGCCGATCACCAGATAGTTGCGTCCCGCGCCGATGAGGCCGAACCGCGGAAGCTGCACGATGGCTGCGTTGTACTGCTCATCGACCAAGACCTCGTGGATCGGGGGACCCTTCAGGCGACCGCGAATGCGCTCGAGCAGCGCGAAGAGCGCCGGAGCCTCGTCGCGCGTGACCTGCATGCCCTCGGGTGCCTCGAGGCGGATCCAGAGCGCGCGCATCCCGACGGCGGCAAGGAGCGCCATCGGCACCGCGAGCTTGAGCAGCGCGAGATGCCTCCCGTCCTTCACCGCGAGCAGGAGCAACCAGGTCGCTCCCAGCAGCAGGGCCACGACGCCCACGACGTAGGCATAGCCCAGCGCCGCGAGGAGCGCGACGCGGATGCGGTAGGCGAGGTCGCTCTCCTGTGCCGAGACCTCGAGGTTGTCGACCAGGTCGCGGAACTGGGCTTCGATCATTGGCGCGGCTCCTTGCGTCGGAGGACGATCAACTCACGCGATCTTGCGCCAGTGACGACTCGTCGGCCGACGGAACGCGGCCGCTCTCCCTGTCTTCCGGGAGCGGAAGCAGTTCTACCGCATGACGCGACATCCCGCTGTGAGGCCCGTCACTTTCATGCCGGCCGCGGCTATGATGGTGCCGCCCCCTCCAGGGCGTAGTTCCGGTGCGCTACGCCGCGTGACGCAACGGTAGCCCCCAGAGGCGTTTGCCTGTCTGCCGCTTCGTGTGTAAACTGATGTGTGAGGCGGCACACATGGCAACCAATCTTTCCCTTGACCCGAAGCTGATCGAGCGTGCCCTGCAACTCAGCGGGGAGCGCACCAAGAAGGCTGCGGTCACTCGCGCTCTGGAAGAATTCATCGCCCGCCGTAAGCAACGTGACATCCTCGAGCTCATGGGCAAGCTGGAATGGGATAGCTCATACGATTACAAGGAAGAGCGCGGCCGGAAGTGACGCTGTTCGTCGACACGAGCGTTTGGTCGTTGGCCCTTCGCAGGGACGCTCCAGGCCAGACCCCGGAGGTCTTGGCGCTGCGGGAAGCCCTTGAGGCAGGGCAGGAGATCGCGACCACTGGCCTTGTGCTCCAGGAGCTTCTTCAGGGCTTCGCCGGCCCGCGCGCCCGCGAGCGGATCATCTCCGGCTTTTCCGCGCTTCCGTTCCTTTCGCCGGATCGCGAGGACCACATGCGCGCTGCCGACCTTCGAAATCGATGCCGTCGCGCAGGGGTCCAGATCGGCACCATCGACGCCATCCTGGCGCAACTGTGTCTCCGCTACGACCTCGTGATCCTCACGACAGACAAGGACTTCGTCGGAATAGCGGCACGCGAACCACTTCGGTTGTGGAAAGCGAAGGTCTAAGCGCAGCAATACAACTACTTGATGGATTGCGACCTGAACCGCCCCGGGATTCCCGGAGACTCCATTTCTTGAGAGGATGGAGTCATGAACAAACGACAGAACAGATATTCGCCTGAAGTGATGGAGCGGGCCGTGCGGCTCGTTCTGGAGCTGCAGGGCGAGCATGGATCGCAGTGGGCGGCGATCGGCTCGATTGCCGGCAAGATTGGCTGCACCGCCGAGACATTGCGTCGCTGGGTGCGCCAGGCCGAGCGCGACCAGGGTAAGCGCGCAGGCGTCACGACCTCGGAGCGCGATCGACTCAAGCAGCTCGAGCGGGAGAATCTGGAGTTGAAGCGGGCAAACGAGATTCTTCGCAAGGCCTCCGCATATTTTGCCCAGGCGGAACTCGACCGCCGACAGAAGTGATGGTGGCGTTCATCGACGCCAACCGTGCCGCCTACGGGGTCGAGTCGATCTGCAAGCAGCTGCCGATCGCCCCATCGATTTACTATGAGATGAAGGCGCGCGCGGCCAATCCCGCGAAGCTTCCGCCGAGACTGGCTCGCGACCGCGAGCTGTCGTTGCAGATCCAGCGCGTCTATGAGGAAAGCGACGAGCGCTACGGCGCGCGCAAGGTACGGCGCCAGCTGCGGCGCGAACAAGTGGAGACGGCACGCTGCACGGTTGAGCGCCTGATGCGGTCGTTGCAGTTGAAGGGCGTGATCAGGGGCAGCAAGTGCCGCACGACGGTCGCCGGCCCGCTGGCCTCGCGCCCCCTGGACCAGGTGAACCGGCAGTTTCACGCGAGCCGTCCCAATCAGCTGTGGATCGCGGATTTCACTTACGTCGCCACCTGGTCGGGCTTCGTCTACACCGCGTTCGTGATCGATGTGTTCTCGCGGCGAATCATCGGCTGGCGCGTAGCCCGGTCCATGAGCGCCGAGCTCGTCCTGGACGCGCTGGAGCAGGCAATCTGGTCGCGGTCTGGAATTCACGGCGTTGTTCACCACAGCGACAGGGGAAGTCAATATCTGTCGATCCGATACTCGGAGCGCTTGACCGAGGTCGGGGCACAGCCGTCCGTGGGCAGCGTGGGCGATTCCTACGACAACGCCATGGCGGAGACCATCATCGGCCTCTACAAGGCCGAAGTCATTCACCACCGCGGCCCATGGCGCAATTTGGACGACGTCGAGTACGCAACCCTGGTCTGGGTCGACTGGTTCAACAATCGCAGACTTCTCGAGCCGATCGGCTACATGCCTCCGGCGGAATACGAGGCCAAGTATCATCAATCGGGTCAGCTGCCGGTGGCGGCCTGACTCAAACCCGGAAGTCTCCGGAAAACTCGGAGCGGTTCACTCCACATACCTTCCGATGCTCGGGTCGTAATCGCGGAAGTAGTTGTAGTGATTGCCTGTCTCCGCGTCGTAGTACTGCCCCGGGAATCGCAGGTTGTAGGCAAACACCGTGACTGTAGTCGTAGATGTAGATATCGCGGTCAGGCCGCCTTCGCGTGCAGTCTCATTCCGAGAGCATTGACCACCTTGAGAATGGTTTCGAAGTCGGGACTCCTGTCTCCCGATAGCGCCTTGTAAAGGCTTTCACGCGACACTCCCGCGTCCCGGGCCACCTGAGCCATACCCTTGGCTCGCGCGATATCTCCTAGAGCCTTGGCAATGAAGGCGGCGTCACCATCCGCTTCCTCAAGGCAGGCCTCGAGATAGGCGGCCATCTCTTTTGGCGTCCTGAGATGTTCGGCAACGTCATAGCGAGTGGCTTTCGTCCTGGGCATTTCGTTCCTCACAGTTCACGCGCCAATCGCAGCGCGGTCTTGATGTCCGGTGATTGCGTGCTCTTGACTCCGCCAGCGAGCAGAATCAGCAATTCGTCGCCCTGCTTCCTGAAGTAAACACGGTAGCCAGGCCCATAGTGGATTCGCATCTCCGACACGCCCTCTCCGACCGGCTCGACATCGCCTGGATTGCCGCCGATCAGCCGCTCGATTCTCGCTTGGACTCGTGCGCGCGCACGTATATCCCTCAGCCCGTCCAGCCAAGCCGCGAATACATCGGTCTTCAAGACACGGACCATGGCGTCAGTGTAGCCTACTGGCTACACCATATCAAGCGCAATATGTCGCATCGCGCGGCTCGCCGCCGCCTTCCTACAGGCCATGAGTTTGGGCATGACAGCTGGGAAAGCGCCGCCGCTTCGGATGCATGGCGAGGTTCTCGCCAGCCCCGGGTAACTGGCCGTCGCGCTTGTCTCTTAGCGAACGCCCGTGCCCACCTCGAGCGGCGCAACGGCCACTCAACATAACGCAGCTTCTGCGAGCTCGGCTCCCAACGCTTCGCTATCCCGCGTCGCAGAACCGAGCGTTATGTCTGGCGCCCGGGCCTGCCTCGGCCACGGCTCCCGCTTGTCGCGCTTCGCTGCTAGAGCGCGCGCTCGGCGTGGCCCGCCTTCCCGTGCACTTCCACGCAGCGGCCGCGCCGCCGCGACCCCACTGCGCTCGCCGTCCTCACGCGGCCCTCTGCCCCGCCCACCCGCCCGGCTTTGCAGCGCGCTATCGCGCGCCCACCTCGATCCTCGGCGCGATCATGCCGGAAGTACGTTATCTGGCGCCGAGAATTCAAGATCAACAGCCGTCACCTTAACTTCGAGGTTCACAGGTAGCGATCCTTCGATGAAGAGAGCACCAGGCCGGCAAAGGATCCGATTGATATCGCCATAGCCGATCTCAGAGCGATCCTCTACGATCCTCCAATCGCCTGCGTTCCTAATAATCAATGTCGCGAGGTCTCTGCTCTTTCCATTGAATTTGATGCCAAAAACGGACCTCGGCGTGGCGATTTCAATTTCAATTGGGATGCGAAGGGTTCGAGATTGCGCGTCATACTGTATGTCTTCGATCTTGTATTGACGATCATGGACGTAATCGAGGATCGTCGATATCTCCTGATCATTCCGAGCTGTGATGGTTAGCATGGCACTCTACCGCTTGTTGTTGAAACCCGGTGGCGTCCAACCGTCGCAGGGATAAGGAATGCGGATCTCAAACTTCGAGCCCTTTTGACCTGCCCCCCAGCTTAGTACGGGTTTGATCTAGAGTCTGCCCCACCAGGAGGGCGGGCCATGAAGAAGAAGCGCTATACGACCGAGCAGATGATCTCGATTCTGAAAGAGTGTGAGGCGACCGGGAACATCAGCGAGGTATGCCGCAAGCACGGGATCGCGGCGACGACGTTCTACAGCTGGAAGGCCAAGTACGGCGGGATGCAGGTTCCCGATGCCAAGCGACTGAAGGAGCTGGAAGCGGAGAACGCGAAGCTCAAGCGGCTGCTGGGAGAGGCGGCGCTGGACAACGCAGCCCTCAAAGACCTTCTTGGCCGAAAGTGGTGAGCCCGCAGGCAAGGCGCGAGGCGGTCGGCATCCTGATGGCCGAGCGCCAGATGGGTGTGGCCCGCGCCTGTGGGCTGGTAGGGATCTCGCGCTCGTTGCTCGCTTATCAACCGCGGCGGCAAGAGCCCGAAGGGCTGCGCGAGCGCATCGGCGAGATCGCCTTGGCCAAGCGGCGCTACGGCTATCGGCGGGTGCACGTGCTGCTGCGTCGGGAGGGCTGGAAGGTCAACCACACTGAAATCGGAATGCGGGAGAGGAGTTTGACCGGCATAACCGTAGGTATTGGCTCCGCCCTTCAACCCAATCGGATCGCTCTCCACATACCGCCCGACGCCCGGGTCGTAATCGCGGAAGTAGTTGTAGTGCTTCCCGGTCTCGACGTCAAAGTATTGCCCCGGGAAGCGCAGGTTGTATGTCAGCGCAATCTCCTGCGGCGCCGTCGTCCCAAACGGGTCCGAATCCCAGCTCCATTCGAGAGTCGCCGCCGCATCGCTTGTCGTGATCGCCCTTGGCGTATCGAGGTGATCGGCCCAGACGTAGTGGATGGCCGTTGAAGTCCCGGCTTTCCTCAGCGTGGCCACCGGCGTGTCGTTGAGCCACACCGTCTCCTGGCTCATCGCTCCGGTCCCGTCGTATTCACCGAGCAAGTGCCCCGCCTCGTCGTAGGCAAAGAGCGTCGTCGTCCCCACCGTCTTCGCCACCCGCTGCCCCAGCGCGTTGTACTCGTAGGTCGCCACGGTGGAGCTGCCCTGCTTCACCTCGACCAGGCGATTACGCCCGGAGTAGGCGTAGCCGAACGTGCCGTCGGCGGTCGTGTTGCCCACGGCATCGTACGAGTAGGCGAGCGCCGGATTGCTGAGGCCGGTAAGCCGGTTGCTCGTCGTGTCGTAGCTGTACGTCCGGATCTGCGGCCCGGTCGTCGTGGTCGAGACGAGCGTCATCGCCTGGCTCGTGCGGTTTCCGATGAGGTCGTAGTCGTAGCCCAGGTCGAAGCCGCCGGGGACGTTGCCCTGCGCGGTGGTGAGGCGGTCCAGGTTGTCGTAGCCGATGGTGGTCGGGGTGGAGGTGGCGCCCTGGTATCCGTAAGGCTCGTGATCCGGCTCGCAGGATCGAAGCCGTAGCTCCGCCCCTTGCCGGCGATCGTCACGGATTGAATGCGCCCGTCGTGGTCGTAGGTTCTCTGATAGGCCTGCCCGTTGCCCCAGGTCCAGCTCGCCACGCCCCCGAAGGGGAAGTACCTGGCGTTCGTGACGACGGGCGTGCCGTTCACCGTGACGCTCGTGACCTGGTTGTTGAGGTAGCCGTACTCGACGACGTTCCCGCCGGGTGTGGTGATCGAGCCCAGCTGGCCCGCGGCGTTGTAGCCGTAGCGCACGGCAAGCGTCGTCGCGCCGGTGAGCTGGGCCTTGGCGGCGATGCGCCCCCGGGCGTCGTAGCCGTAGGTGGTCGCGCCCGAGCCGTCGGTGACCTGCGAGAGCCGCCCCTTGCTGTTCGGGGCGATGGCCGTGTCGTCGTAGGTGTAGCCGATCTGTCAAGGGTCACCCAATTTTCCCCAGTTAGGGTCATCCAATTTTCCCCACCTGCGGGTTGCCGTCGTCACTCGACGGATTCGGTTTCCGCGGCTCTCATCAGCCCCGCCTTGAGCTTGTCCTTCAGTCGGTAGGAGTTGCCGCGGATGTTGAGGGTGACGGCGTGATGCAGCACGCGATCGAGGATCGCGGTGGCGATGACGCGATCGCCGAAGACCTCGCCCCAGGCGCCGAAGCTCTGGTTGCTGGTGAGGATCATCGGGCCCCTTCTCGTAGCGCCGGCTGATGAGCTGGAAGAAGAGATTCGCGCCCTGCCGGTCGATGGGCAGGTAGCCGATCTCGTCGATGATGAGCAGCCGCGGGACCGTGTAGATCTTCAGCTTCTCCTCGAGCCGTGCCCTCGCCGTGGCCTTGGTCAGCGTGGCGATCAGGTTCGCGGCGGTGGTGAACAGCACCCGGTAGCCGGACTCGATCGCCTTCAGTGCCGAGCGCCGACGGCGAGGTGGGTCTTGCCCACGCCGGGCGGGCCGAGGATCATGACGTTCTCGCCGTGCTCGATGAAGTGGCAGGCGGCCAGGGTCTGGACCTGCTTTTTGTCGATCGAGGGCTGGTAGGCGAAGTCGAAGGTCTCCAGGGCCTTTCACGAACGGGAAGCGCGCCAGGCTCGTGCGCATGGTGATGTTCTTGCTGGTCTTGGTGGCGACCTCCTCGCTCAGGCACCTGCTCGAGGAAATCGGCGTAGGCTAGCTCCTCGGCGACCGCCTCCTGCAGCAGCGCCTCCAGACGCTCGCGGCTCTTGAACAGCCGCAGCGCTGCAGGTGCTCGCCCAGGCGTTCGATCTGGGCGGGGTTCATGCGTGCCTCCAGGCCACACGCTGCGCTCGTAGACGGCGAGATCGCGGACCTCGACCTCCATGCGGAGCTCGGTCCAGCGGTCCGCGCCCCGGCCATCGGCGCCGCATGCGGAGTAGCGCCGCCGTGCGTTGCGCGCCACCGCCCCGGGGCCGTGCTCGGGATCGATGCTCATCCGATGGCTCCCTGCGAGCCGCGCGTGCTCGGCCACCGACTTCGCCGCGCGTGGTCGATGCGGATCGTCTGCGCCGCCCTGGCGCACGACCTCCACGCGCCTTGCCGATGAGGCGGAACGGCACCGAATAGCGGTTGGTCTGGATAGCTGACCAGCCAGTCTTCGGCGACGATCCGCGCTGGCGCCGGCTGCTCGCCGAAGGAAGCTCGGCTGGCCGGCGGTGGCATCAGATACGTGCCCCTCCGCGGCGAAGCGCTCGATCGGCCGCTCGTGGGTGGTGCCGTGGATGCGCTCGTCGGCGATCTCGGCAGTCCAGTCGCTCGAGCTGCTCGTTGAGCATCGAACTCATCGACGAACGCCGGCCGGGCAGGAAGTTGCTGCTTGAGGTACTTCACCCCGACTCCGACCTTGCCCTTGGTCTGCGCCCGGTAGGGCCCGGCACAGCCGCGGCTCGAAGCCCCAGTGCCCGGCGAAGGCGCTTGAATGTCGCGTTCCAGCGCGACTTGCCGCCCACCGGCTCCGGGCACGACGGTGCGCGGCCGGTCGTACAGATGCTCGCGGGTGAGGCCGCCGAAGTACTCGAACGCCTGCCTCGTGCGCATCCAGGAACAGCCCCAATTGCTCGTTGGCGCATAACCCAGTAGTACGCCGCGCCGGCTGAACCCCAGCGTCATCACGAAAAAGTGCAGACCCCAAGCGGCTCTACAGGTACGCGCGCGCCTCGCCCCAGTCGATCTGGCTCTGCCCGCCCGGCGCTGTCTCGAAGCGCGCAGCACACCCGCTCGACCGTCGCCACCCCCGCAGCGGCCTGACGAAGCGCTTGACCGTCTCGTAGCTGCCCTTGAACCGCGACTCGCCCGCAGCTCCTGGTAGAGAATCTGCGCCGAGTAGTCCACCTGCGGCAGCCCGCTCCCGCAGATAGGCCTCATGCTCCGTGAGCAGCCCCTCGCTCCTCGCCCCGCGCTCGTACGGCTTCCACTCGCCCATGAGCGCCTTGCGCACCGTCTTGCGGTCGATGTCGAGCCGCCGCGAGATCTCCGAGACCTTCAGCCTCTCCTCCCCATGCAACCGCCTCACTTCCTCCCACCGTTCCTTGCTCAACACCATCGCCTCCGGCGCGTCGTTATTGTCGCCGGCGATGATGCCTTGCTCAGGCATCGCTCCTTGCTCCATTTGCCTTCCTCTCAGAAAGCAGGTGGGGAATTTTCAGTGACCCGAAGTGGGGATTTTTGGGTGACCCGTGACA
>CAVUJI010000005.1:0-245647 GCA_963741815.1 uncultured beta proteobacterium | reverse complement strand
GCGCCGCTGCCGAGCGGCTTTCCGAAGAGCATCTCCCACACCGACGCCTCGAGCATCGAGCCCGTGTTGCCGATGGCGGTGAACATCTGCAACTGGTGCGCCGGCGTGTCGTTGACCGCGGCATAGAGGTTGCGCTTGATGTCCGTCTGGTAGCCGCTGAAGTGCCCGCTGCGCGCCACGCCGAGGGCATAGCTCACCTGCAGCCCCGCGGAGAACGCGCCGACCGAGGGAAGGCGCACGGCCTTGCCGGCGAATTGGCTTGCCCAGTTCCGGTCCATCGTGTCGTGCAGCATCCAGAAGTGATATCCCGCCTGCTGCAGGCCTTCACGTATGGGATAGGAGACGCCGTCGGGGATCAGGTCGAGGCGCTTCTGGACCATGTCGGCGGTGATGCCGGCGGCATCGACCACGAACGCGGTGTGGCTACCCGCGACCGTCCGGTTCCCCGCGATCGTCGGCGGGTAGATGCCCTGGGGATCGCTGATGTCGGCCTTCCAGTACTGCACGGTTCCCATCGCCACGGCGGGCAGAGTCGGCAGGCCGGCGACCGGCGCGCCTTCGATCTGCACCTGCGGCGTGACGTTGATCAGGTACGGCGAGAGGCTCGGGGCGTTGTCGCGCCGGACCTGCGCGATGAGGTCCGCATCCGCCTGGGTGGCGGGGACGTAGTCGACGCCGATGGTGGCAAGCCCGATCTTCGCGACCGGGATCGTGTAGGTCTGGGACGGCGAGTCGAGGGAGTAGTCGCTCTCGTTCGCGTAGTAGGAGATGGTGAGCTGGTGCTCGAGCGTCGTGGGGAGCGCCGCGTAGCTGTCCAGCTTCGCGAGCACGGTATAAGGCAACGTTCCCGCGAGGATCGGCGCGTTCGCCTGCACGACCGCCGCATAGCCCCGAACGTCGAGAAGGCGGGCGTTGGCCGTCACCTGGTTGGCGTACGCGACCGCCGAAGGGCGATACGCATCGAGGGCCGTGCCGATCCGCGTGACGTCGAAGCCCGTCACGGAACCATTGCTGCCGTGCGTCGCGGCGCTGTCGAGGGACGACAGGAGCGATTGCGCGTCGAATGGCGCGCCCTGCGTGAGGTCGATCGGCGCATGCACCTCATACGTCTTGAAGCTCGGATCCATCGGCACCCACGTGCTCGGGTTGCGGTTCACCGCCCCGCGCGAGGGATAGAAATCGACGTACGCCTCGACCCACACGTGCTCGAAGCGCACGGCGCTCACCTGCCCGCCCGCCACGACGGCGATCGAGGGGATGCCGCCCTTCTGCATGAGCTCCACCACCTGGTTGGGCGCGATGTTGCCGCCCAGCCAGTTCTGCGCCTGGGCGATAGGCAGCTCCACGGTGCCGTACACGTAGCGCGCGGGGATGCCGGCCGCTCGCAGCGTGGCGATCAGCAGGCTCGCCGTGTCCATCGCGTTGCCGCGCTTGTTGATGCGCGTCATCTCCGAGCCCTGGATCGAGCCGTAGGTCGGGAGGTAGTCGACGCTGTTGCGCACCCAGTTGAAGATCGCGACCGGGCTGTTGCCGAGGGCCGCGGCCTGCTCGCGGATCTTCGTCGTGATCTGCGCGTCGTCGGTGGCGTCGAGGTCGGCGGCAGTGGGCGCGGCCGGCGCGGCCTTCAGCACCGCGGACTTCGCCTGCGCGCCCTCCACGGCGGTCTTGAGCTGGGAGGCGGAGACGATGGGCGCCCTCACCTGGCCGATCCGCCCCGCGCGTGCCAGGGCCTCGCGCTTCATCGGCATGAAGGACTTCGCGCTCGGCATCGCGGCGACCGTCTTCGCGAGTGCCCCGAGCGCTTCCTTCTGCGCGTCGTAGTTCGCGAGCTTCTGCGCCTGGGCGAGCCGCGCGAGCTGGTCCTCCACCTCCTCGCGGCGCTTCAGGAACTCGAGCCGCGCCTTCGCATGGCGCTCGAAGAACACCTCGGGCATGCGGTGCTCGCGCAGGTACTGCTCGTCGCGGGCGAACTGCTGGTCGAGATCCACGCCCATGGCATGCAGGTCCTGGCCCAGCTGCAGCACATCGGCCGTGAGCCTCGCCACGTCCACGGGCTGGCGCAGGAAAGCCTGGGGTGTGCCGGACTTGACGAGGCTGCCCTGCTCCTCGGCCCGGCGCGCGAGGTCCGAGAGCTTCTCCCACTGCTTCTGGTAGTGCGGGCCGATCGCCTGCGTGTCGCCCAGCGCGAGGGCGGACAGCGGGATGCGCGGCGGGGCGGCACGCGCGAAGGACTGCGTGGCGCCGAGCGCCGAGGGCAGCGACGGCAGCATCATCCCCACGACCACCGCCAGTGCGACCGCGCGCTTCACCAGGCTGTGCGACATCGAACCGGCTCCCTCGGTCTTCTTCGGCATGTTCTTCATGGCGTGCGGCACGGCGGCGTGGCTGGGCAGGCGGGCAAGGTGGACCACCAGCGCTGCTCGATCTCCTTCATTGCCTGGTCGGCGCCGGCGCGATAGGGCGCTACGTCGATCGACTGGATGCCCGCCAGCGCCTCGCCGGCCTGCACCAGGTCGTGGATCGCCTCGTCCCACCGCGCGAAGGGAATGGCGCCCTGGGCAGCCTGCAGGTCGGCCACCGCGGTGTCGCGTGCCGAGCGCTCCTTGCTCGCCGTGAGGGAGAGTGCCTGGAGCTGCGAGATGAGGCCCGGCAGGCCGATGTCGGCGCCGCGCACCTCGAACGCGATGGCGGTGCTGCCGTCAGCGATGGAGACGCCGCCGTAGGTCTGCACGAGGTCGATCGGGATCGAGTACGTCCCGCTCGCGAGCGGCACGCGCACCGCCCAGTCGAGCGACTGGCTCGCCGCCGCGCCGAGCGTCACATGCCACGTCACGGTGCTGGCGCTCACCGTGGCGGGCGGCGCGCCGGACGCGAGCGTGAATCCGTCGGGCAGCGTGGCCGTCACGTCGAGCGTCACCGCGACGGGCTCCCCGTTGGCGATGGTGGTCGTAAGGGGCACATAGGCCCCGCCCGTGAAGGCGAGCGGGACCGTCGGCGCCACGAGGGCGAGCGAGCCGTCGAGGGTGTCGGCGAGGAGCGGCGCGGTGGGCTGTGCCATCAAAGTGCCCACGAGGTCGAAGGCGAAGAGCAGCCCGCCGCCGTACCCGTAGCCGTTGGTGGAGATCGCCGGGTCGCCCGTGTTGAAGCGCGCCTCGCGCACGGCCGTGGTGAGCTGAACGCGGATCGGCTTGGAGCCCGCGACGTCGAAGCTGCCCGCCGGCAACGTCGTGCCGGTAAGCGTCACGGTGCGCAGGCTCGAGGGCTTGCCGCGGTAGTCCACGCCGACGGCGGCGTCGAGATCCTTGTTGCGCTGGTCGTGCACGCCGTCGAGCACCACGGCCTCGCCGCGGTACGCCGCCTCGCGCACCTCCTCGGCGAGATCGCCCATGAGCTTCTTCGCCCCGCCGCTCACCCAGTAGGTGTCGTAGCGGCCGCTGCGCAGCTCCGCCTCGAAGTCCGCGGTGGTCGTCACGATCCGGTGCGGGACGGCGAGCGAGGCGAGGTAGCTGTCGAGGAAGGGCACGCGCTGCCCCACGCAGCCCGCGTCGTCGTCCGCGTCGTCCGCGCCGCCCAGTTTGCAGGAGACAAGCACGAGCACGCGCTGGCCGGCGGCGAAGGTGGGCAGGGTCGCAACGTCCGCCTTCGCCTTCGTGATCACGTCGAAGGCCGCGGAGAAGTCGGCGACCGTGAGCGTGGCCGTGGTCTTCGTGTTGAAGTCCGAAGCCGAGACCTGGCGCACGACCACGACGTCGTTCGTCTTGACCGTGCCGGCCGCGCTCGTGAAGGGCGCGCCGTTCAGGCTGTACTCGCCGCCCACGACCGTGATCGGGACAGACGTGTTGATGCCGGTGATCGTGACCGCGTTGGACTCGCGCAGCTCGGCGAGAGGCGCGTCCGCCTGGGCATTGAAGGCGAACGTGTCCGGCACCCGGTCCTCGCCCTCGGTGGTGCTCTCGAAGGCGGCGGTGGCATCGGCGACGGTGAGCGTGGTGGTCACCGTCGTCGAGAAGACGGCCGCGGAGGTGTGGCGCACGGCCACCTGGTCACCGTTGGAGACCGTCCCGGCCGCCGAGGTCCACGCCCCGCCGTTCACCTGGTACTCGCCGCCCGCGACGCTCACCGGCACGGCGACGTTGATTCCCGAGATCGTCACCGTGTTGGAGGTGCGCAGCGCCGAGAGCGGCACGTTCGCCTGCGGATCGAAGGTGAACGCGTCCGGCGCACGGTCCTCCGCCGTGGTCGTCACGCTGAAGCCCGCCGAGAAGCTGGACACGGTGAGGGTCGCGATGGTGGTGGTGCTCAACGTGCCGGCCGAAGTGAGGCGCACCTGAACATGGTCGCCGTTCGCCACCGTGCCCGGCGCCGAGGTCCACGCGCCGGCGTTCACGCTGTACTCGCCCCCCGCCACCGAGATCGCCACCGGGATGTCGACGCCCGCGATCGTCACCTCGTTGGAGGTCTCGAGCGTGGCAACCGGCTGGTCCGCCAGCGCCGTGAAGGCGAACGGATCGGGGGTGACGTCCGGATTCACCGTGGTGACCGAGAACGGCGCCAGGAAGCCCGCGATGGCCAGGGTTGCCGTGCTGGTCGTGTTGTACCCACTCGAGGTCGTGACGCGCACCGTGACGGTGTCACCGGGGTTCACGAAACCCGCCACACCCGTCCAGCCGCCGCTGCCGATGCGATATTCGCCGTCCGCGATCGAGATTCGGGCCGGGGCGACGATGCCGGCCACGGTGACGGGATCAGACTCGACGACAGCGCCGAGGGGAACGTCGGAGCGTGCCACGAAGGCGAACGGCTGGATCACTCCCACGGTGACGAGCGACTGGCCCAGGGTGATCTCGTTGGCACCGACTGTCGCGCTCACCGCGGCGATGTACGTGCCGGCCCCGGCGCCGGTGGTGTCCCAAACCTGCGAAACCTGTTGCGAGCCGCCGACAGGCAGCGGGATGTCGGACTGAGCCGTCATGAGCGCGACGCCGCTCGACGGATCGACGATGCGGAACGTGAGATGGAGCGGGTCGACCGCGCTGTTGCCCGCGTTCTCCACGTTCAAAGTCACGCTCGCCGGATCGCCCCGATTCACGTACCGGGATGAGGTGACGCCGCCCCTCAGCCCGCTGCCGGTCTCGGCGGTCGTGAGCACCGCGAATTGCGCGGTTCGAGTCTCGATCGTGCCTGCCGGGCCGCTCAGCGACAACGTCGCGGTATACGTGCCCGGGAGGCCCGGATCGAGTCGAAGCTGGCTGATCGCGTCCTGGAAGGCGTTCGGCGTGAGCGACGCGACCTCGCGCGTGGTCTCCGGGAGCACGGTCGAACCGTCGGGTCCGGTGACGCCGACGCTGACGGACAGTCCCGAGGCGATCACGTTCTGGGAGACGTTCTTCACCCGCGCGTCGATGACGGCGATATCAAGCGGGCGATACGCCTGCTTGTCCGTCCACAGGCTGGATATGAGCTGTGTGAACGGCCCGATGATGTCGAACGTCGCCTGCCCCGACGAAAGCTCGGTGCCGGTGGCGACTTGCTGGAGCGAGGCGCGCAGCAGGTAACGGCCGGCCAGGTAGATTCCCGTGTCGAACGGGGCGGCAACCTCGATGGCACCGCCCGGCGGGACGAAAACGGGCTGCGAGAGGATGCGGGCTACGAAGGCTCCCTGCGCATCCACGACGTCGACGAGCACGTTCCCATCCTGTGCCTGCGAGGCGCTTCGGTTCGTGACCGTGACCGCTCCCGCCACCGGCGAGTTCGCCTCGTAGCCTCCCTTGTCGGTGGTGACCGAAAGGTCGACGGCGGCATCGACGTCCACCGCGGGTATTGCCAGCGGAACGGTGATCGAGCCGGGCACGAAGCTGTTGCGGAAGACGAGGCTCGCTTCCATCGCGACGGGACGATGCTCACCGAGGGCGAGGTTGTGCAGGGTGGTGTCGAATCCGACCGACTGGCCGGATGTCTCCACATCCTTGAGGTTCCAGACCAGCTCATGGGAGCCGTCGCTGCGCGCGACGTCCGCGTTCGGGGCAACGGTGAAGCCGGTCGCCGCCTGTCCCGTCGGCATCACGATGTGCAGGTCGGTATCGATGGCCCCGCACGTCACCGGGATCTTGTACATGTGAAAGCCCGTGGACTCCTCCGAAAGCACGAGGAGCTCGTGGCCGAAGCGGTCGTACACGAGAGCGTCGAGATCGTTCAGGTTCGGGCTTACCTGGAGGGCGTCGAGAACCTGCGCGACCTGGCCCGTGCGGCCGATCGCCTGCACGAGGATGTGCTCCTCCGTGTTGAGCTGGCCATACTTGCGCCACAGCCTTGGCGCGAGAAAGAGGTTGTCCGCGCAGTCTCCGGCCGCGTCCACGCCCTCGAGCTCGAACACCGGTTCGTTGCTCGCGTCTCGCTGGATCACGACCGACGTCGTCCCGTCCGTCTGGTAACGGTTCACCACCCCGCCCGTCGCGCCGCTGGCCACGTACAGGTTGTCCTTCCCGTCGATGGTCAGGCCGTAGGGACTGAGGATCGGGGCCGTGGGAAGCGGATCATCGTACTGCCCATCCTTGGGACGGATGCGGCGCAGCTTCCCGGTAAAGCCGTTGTCGGCCGACGTGAGCGCCCAGATATTGTCGTGGCTGTCGCGCACGATGCTCAGGATTCGCTCCGGGAGCGTCACGTCGTAGACGATCGAGCCGCTGGCCGCGGATACGCCGAAGAGGCGGTTGTCAGCGGCCCCCGCCACGACATAGAAGTTCTGGTCGTCGTCGAAGGGGATCGCCCCCATCTGGTTCACGCGCCCGGCCGGGGCGTTCCAGACGACTTCGCGGGCGCCACCCGGCGCCATGCGATAGACAGTCGACGCCGATGGCCAGTAAATGCGGCCGGCAGGGTCGGCGCCGAACGATGGCACCCTGGAAACGTTGGGGATGACCAGCGCGATCTTCGACGTGTCGACCCTGGAGATCGTCACGAAATCGGCACCCGCGACCTCCGCGCTCAGATGCAGCGCTGCCTCGCCCGGCGGCACCCGCTGCTGCGAGGCGGCGACCCGGCCGCTCGCCGCGGGGCCGACGTGCAGCATGTTGTTCGCCTCCCCTCCGACGCCATCAAGCCGCCGGACGGTGAGCCTGAAGTCGCCCGCGTACGGCGGGGTCCACGAGGGGAAGGCGACGGAGGTACCGCCGGCACCGACGGGGATTTGGCTCGCATCAGCCGTCGCCGAGTAGACGACCGAGCCGGCCGCCGGCGGCGGTGGCGGCGGCGAGTAAGCAATGCGGTAGACGGCACCTGGATTGCCCACCGAAGTGGTCGGATTGCCGATCGCGTCGGTTGCCAGGAAGGACGCGGCCAGGCCGACCGTGCCGGCGAGCTGGGCGATGTTCGTCACGTCCGACCGGGCATAGGTCCCGGGCTCGAAGGCATAGATGAATCCGGCGGCGTTCCCGGCGAAGACACGGCCGGCATTACTCACCGCGATGGAGGTCATGTTGCCGAGGTCCCCGCCCAGCTGGGCGATGGCCCCGTCCGCGATGCGCGCGACGCTTCCACGAAGCACCGCGGCGAAGATGGACCCGTCCGGCCCCGCGGCGATGCCGACGACCGAGTTGAGGCCGGCGGCGAACGTGGCCATGTGGTCGCCGGCCAGCGTGAGGATGCGCGAATAGCTCGGATCGACGACGAAGACCGACTGGGAATTCGCCGCCATCCCGGCGGTCGTCCCAGCGTCCGCCGCGACTACGGCCTTGGCGCCCGTTGCGTCATACCGGACCAGCTTCCCGGCCTCGACTGCATGCAAGCTGCCGTTGAAGGAGGCGATTCCGGTCGCGCCGGAGAATGCGTCGATGAGGGTCGAACGGGCAGTAACCGGCTCGAAGCGGGAGATCTGGCCGTAGGACGAGCTGGCCACGTAGAGCGCACCGTTCCCGTCGAGGGCAAGGGCGACGGGGTTTCCTACCCCGGCGTACGTGGCGACCACCTGCTTGCCCGCATCGATCGTTTCGAACCGATTGTCGTACCCGCTCCCGAACGTCACCGTTCCGTCCGCCCTGGCCGCGATGCCCGTGAGGGTCTGGAGGCCGGGCTCCGCGTAGTACGGCACGTATCCGCTCCCGCCGCCCGCGAGCGCCACCACCGCCTTGCCCTGTGTGGCGAGGACGGTGCCGCCCTGCAAAGCGAGGAAGGTCGCCGTGCCCGTGGACAGCGTCCTTGGAAGTTCGCCGGGAACCAGCTCGAACGTCTTGTATCGATCGACGCCCACGATCCGCCCGCCGTCCCAAACGAGGGAACCCGGCTGGTCGAATCCCGCCAGGGTCGAAAGCAGGTTTCCACTCGCGTCGTAGACGCGCACCTCGGCCTTCGTCGTGGTGGTGTGGATCTGCCCGTTGGCCACGGTGATCCCGGAAGTGCCTCCCGCGGCGTTGGGAAGTGTCGCCACTGCCAGCGTCTGGAGGTCGAGAGCGCTGATGTTCGCGCTCGTCTTCACATAGAGCAGGTTGTCGGCAGAGTCGAACGCGAGGCGATTCGCACCGGAGATGGTCGCGAGCACGCTCGCGTTTCCGCCGCTCGAGGGGACGTGGACGATCATCCCGCTGTTGAAGACGGCGAATATCCCTCCGGACGCGTCGCCGACCAGCGAGTAGAGGATCGACGCGCTGAGCGACGAGAGGTCCGCGAAGGGACTGGCTTGCGCCGCGCCCGTGGACGGGTCGATCCGCAGGATGGTGCGGGCATTTCGATCGCCCACGAGGAGATTGCCCTGCAGGTCGAGGGCGATGCCCTGGGAGAAGTTTCTTGCCGCCGCCGGGATCGACGAGACGCTTCCAGAGGCGTCGATCCGCTTCAGGCTGAACGCCTCCTGCACATAGAAGCCGCCGGCCGTGTCCGCCACGAAGCTCTGCCCGGTGAACCCGCCGGAGGCGAACGTCGAGCCGCTCGTGCCGCTGATCTTGTCGATCCGGTCGCCGTTCAGGATGTACCGATCCCCATTGGCGGCGACGTAGAGGTCGTCCCCGGAGTTCACGTAGGAGCCCGCGACGGTCATTCGCTGCTTCGTCACGGTATCCACGGCGGAGATGCGGTTTGCGCCGTGCTCCGAGACGTACAAGGTGGACGGGCCGGCGAAGGCGATGCCGTAGGGACCCGAGAGCAACGCGCCGCCCTGGGCACTCGTGAATAGGTCGGTGGCGTACGCCTCGGGGCCCGTCGGGCTGTACCGAACGAGGGTCCCGCTGCTGGATTGGGTGACGTACAGCTCGCCGGCGTTGCCGGCGGCGACATCGACCGGTGCCGACGCGGGGGGCAACGAAACGACGTTGCCGGTGGCGTCCACGCGGACCACGTCCCCCCCTGCTCCCACGACGAACAGGTTGCCTGCCGCGTCGTACGTCATGCCCCGTGAATTGGGGACGAGCGATCGGGCGTACTGCTGTGCCACTCCGCCCCCCGCCGGCACCTTGGAGACCGAGGAACCGGCGCCGCCGCCCCAGTTGCCGACGTAGAGGTTGTCCTGGCCGTCGATCGCCAGGGCATAGGGGCCATTGATGTTCTGGCCGGAGGCGTAGGTCGAAACCGTGAGGTCCGGGGCGACCTTGACGATCGAGTTGGTGCCGCTGTTCGCGATGAGCAGGTTGCCGCCGGAGTCGACGACAACCCCCTTCGGCGCGTTGAGCCCTGTGACGTACGTCGTCACCACCCCCGTGGGCGACACCCGCGCGACCGAATTGCCGATGCTGTTCGTCACGAACAACGTTCCGTCCATGGCGGCGGCGACACCGACGGGCGACGAGAACCCCGAGCCGACGAAGGGCGTGGCGGTACCCGAAACGGCATCCACCCGGTACAGCGGCGTGCTGCCCGACCCCGTCGAGACATACATGGCGCCGGAGGGATCGATGGCGATTCCGCTCTGGGGGACTCCCGTGACGATCGTGCTGTATTCGCGCGCGGGAGTAAGGCGCGAGATCGAGCTCGACCCGTTCACCACGTACAGGTTGTCGGACGCGTCGATTGCCATCGCATGCGAGTTGGGCGACGGCAGCGTGTACCAAACCTCGGAGGTGTACTGGCCGCCGGCATCGGGCGTGAGCTTGAGGATGTTGCGATTCCCCTGGTTCACCACGAACAGCGCGCCGGTGGAGTCGTATGCCGCGGCCGCAGGCCGATTCAGCGGAGAGCCGGCAAAGATCGGCGGTCCGCTCGTCGCCTGGCCCAGCGGCGAATGGGACGTGTCCGGATTCTCGAGCGAGACCGTCAGCTCGACGGGACCGGCCGGGATGGGCGCATTGCCATGGTTGAACAGCCTTGCGACGACCCCGACCGGCTGGCTGGTTCCCGCCTGGACGATCGGCGGCTCGAGATCGACGCCACCCGAGACCTGCGAAACGCCGTTGATGATGAAGCTCGTGGAGGCCTGCAACTGCACGACGCCGTCGACGTCGATCGCCTGCAGCAGCGCCGTGTAGTTGCCGGGCGGCTGGTTCGTGTTGTGGATCTCGAGCTCGACGGGAGTGATGGCGCCCGCGGGCAGCGTGAACGGCTCGGTGAGGGAGGAAAGGACGATGTTCCCCTGGTCGTTCCTGACCAGCGCCACGAACGAAAGCGGCGCGTCCTGGCTTCCCGCGTTCTGGATCGAGGCGCGGACCACGATCTCCCCAAACGGGTCGTATGACGGCTCCTGGGTCGAGACGCTGACGACGCTGATCCCACTGACCGTCGTGGAACGGTCGAGCGTGACGTCGACGGTCGTATCGGCGACCTGGGACAGCGGCACGTTGACCGTCTTGCCGACATAGCCCGTGGCCGTGACGCTCAGCGCGAAGGACGGCGTCGTCAACCCGCCGATACGATACTGGCCCGCCGCGTCCGTCGTCGCCGCGAGGGAAGCGCCCTCGACCAGCACGATCGCGCCCCCGATCGCGACACCGGTCCCCGCGTCCGTTACGGTGCCGCGCACCGCGAAGGTCGCTGTCACTGGCCGAAGCTGCAGGGTTCCCAGGTCGTTCGCGCCGACAGCGATGGTGACCGCGAATGAGGTTGCCTGATACCCCGCCGCCGTGACCTGAAGCGTGACGGAGCCGGTGGCGATTCCCGGCAGGGTGAAATAGCCGGCGGGATCGGTCGCGGCGCTGGCGGCGTCTACGGAGACGGTGGCGCCCGCAATCGGCAGTTGCGTCGTGGAGTCGACGATGTGTCCCTGCAGCGAAGCCGTGCTCGGCGTCGTACCGGCCGGATAGATCGTGGGCGAGAACAGTGTGGAGACGCCCGGCGCGAGCGATCCGGACACGCTCAGCGTGTCGAAGCCGGACATCGCGACAGTCGCCGTGTACGAGCCCGCGGCGAGTCCCGAGAGCAGGTAATTTCCGTTGGCATCACTCACCTTGCTGGCGCCGCCGCTTATCGAGATGGTGACTCCGGCAATCCTCGCTCCGGTCATGCCATTGCGAACCGTTCCCTGGAGTCCGGTGCCCGAAGAACCGGCGACGAGGACAAGGTCGCCGACCGAAGCGGTTTGACCGGCGACGACGTTGACGGACGCCGATACCGTCAGGAAGCCGGATTTCGACAGCAGAAGCGAGTAGCCGGACGAGGACAACCCGGCGAAGATGAATTGCCCATCGCCGCCGGTCGTCAATTCGCTCCCGTTCAGTTGAACCAGGGCTCCGGCGACCGGATTTCCGTTGCCATCGACCGCTCGCCCACGCACCCCTCCGGTCGTGGGCAACGGCGGAGCGGAAGCGGTCACGACGAGCGCCCGAACGGCAAGCGCCGAGACGTAAGGGTCGTCGTTCCAGCTGCCGTCGGCCGACTGCAGGTTCTTCAGCGCCTCCTGCAGGGAGGCGTAGCTGGTCGAATCGCTCGATGCACCCGCAATGGCAATTGCCGCCAGGGCGTCGTCGAAGGCCGTTTGGTACCCGCCGCCGGACTGCTGTGCGGTGAGCCAACTCCTGGCGTTCGCGATCGCAGCGTTGACGGAAAACACATCTGCATGGGCACGCAGGGCGACGAGCGCGGTCGCGGTGACGTAGATGGCCGCCTGATCATTGATGCCGTACGAGCCGTCAGGAGCCTGGGACGACAGCAAGTAGGAGATCGCGGAACCGATGGTCGTGGTATCGCTCGAGCCGGCGGACTTGAGCGCGAGGAGGGCAAAACTGGTGTCGAGCGGTGTGCTCCCATAGCCCGAAGCCGCTGTCCCGAATCCACCGTCGGTGTTCCGGGCGGAAAGCAGCGACGCGAGCGAACCCGAGACGTCGTAACCCAGGGGTGCGAGCGCGATGATCTTGCGTGCCGAATACTCGGTCGCGGATTCTGCCTCCCGGGCGACGGCGTCGCCGACGGCCGCGGGGGCGGTGGCGAGCTGCGTCAGCGCGACGAGCAGCTCCGCGCGGGACTGGAGGGGGGTGGCGATGGAGGCCGCTTCGCCGGCGAGGGTGCCGTCGGCCTGCGGCTGCGCCTGCAGCCAGGTGATTGCGCGATCGACTTCCGGAGATGCCGCGGAAACGAGCGAGACCGCGCATGCCGCCGCGAGACACAGGAACCGCCCGGCGCTCCCCAACAAGCGTCGCACCTGCCGTACTCCCCTTTGCTTCTCGCTACTGGCTTCGGAGCCGGCCGTTCGTGCGGCCGGACTTTTCGTATCCCTGTGATGCAGCTGCGGGCGCGACCTTTAACAACTGTTTCGGCGCGTATGGTGTGTTAACATCCGGCGGCCGTCAACTGTGCAGTTGTCGGGCCGTCGGCAACACTGCGGGACGGGATCATGTCCATTCCGCAGGGACGGGCGAGCCGGGACCGGGCATCATGGGCGCTCTGACGGCCTTTTCCGCTACGCGATGAACCCGTCCCTCCCCCGCCGCACCACCCTCTTCGTCGGCGCCCTCGCGCTCGACGGCCTCTCCCCCGCGCTCGCCAGCGGCGCGGACCTCGTCTGCATCGACCTCGAGGACGCGGTGCCGCCCGATCGCAAGGACGAGGCGCGGCAGGCGGCGCTCGCGGCGCTCGCAGGCCTGCCGGCGCATCCCGGCGCGCAGGTCGTGGCGCGGATCAACGCGATGGGGACCTCGGAGGGCACGGCGGACCTGCGCGCGCTCGGAACGGTCGGCGGGCTGGGCGCGATCATGCTGCCGAAGGTCGAGGGCGCCGACGAGGTGCGCGTGGCCGGCGAGATCCTCGACCGCACGGGACGCCCGACCGAGCTGCTCGCGATCGTCGAGTCCGCGCCGGGGCTCGAGGCATGCCCCGCGATCGCCGCCGCCCACCCGCGCCTCAAGGCGTTCTTCTTCGGCGGCTTCGACCTTTCGGCCGCGCTGGGATGCGAGATGGCGTGGGAGCCGCTCCTTTATGCGCGCTCGCGCGTCGTGCACGCCGCGGCCATGGGACGCATCGAAGCGCTCGACTCGCCCTACCCCGACGTCGCCGACCTCGACGGGCTGCGCGAGGCGTGCGCGCGGGTGAAGGCGCTGGGCTACACGGGCAAGGCCGCGAAGCACGCGAGCCAGGTGGCCACGATCCGCGAGGCCTTCACGCCGAAGCGATCCGAGATCGAGCGCGCGCGGCGCATCGTCGAGCGCTTCCGCGCCGATCCCACGCGCCCCCTGGTGTACGAGGGCAAGCTCGTGGAGCTGCCCTCCATCAAGCGTCTGGAGCGCATCGCCGCGCTCGAGCTGCCCCAGGCGTAGCGCGCCGCATCCGGCGCTCGCAGCCGTCGGGCGCGCGACTCGTGCGCACCCGGCCGGCCATGCATCAGGAAGCGCGCACGTGCGGCCCCGAAAGCAGGTCCTGCTCCAGGTACCGGCGCCGGTAGGCCTCGAACGGCTCGCGGTCCTCGTCCTCGATGCGCGCCTGCTCGGCGAGCGATTGCGCGGCGAGCATCGCGTAGCGCTCCTCGGTCTGCGGCGCCAGCGGAAGGGCGCAGAGCTCGTCGCGATGGCGGCGCGACCACGCGAGGACGAACCGCGGGTAGCTCTTCGCGTACGACGTCTCGGTTTCCTGCAGCACGCGCGCGGAGGGCAGCGAGGCCGGCTCGCGCAGCCCGCGCTGGGCCGCGGCGAGCACCTGCGCGTAGCGCCCTCCCCCGTGCGCCGCGTCGAGCGCCTCGGCGATGGGCTCGCACTGCTCCAGCAGCTCCGCGCCCCATTGCGCGGGCGAGGGCTCGCTGCCGCAACGGTCGAGCCGCGCCGCCGGATCGCGTCCCCACTCCGCGACGATTCGCTGGTTGCGCGCCATCGCCGCGATCTCCTCCGGGGCTGTCGGGCGGGCTCTCCGCGAGGAGGCAATGGAGCAGGAAGATGTCGATCAGCCGGATCGCCGCCGCGTCGATGCCGAGCGGAAGGAACGGATCGACGTCCAGGCAGCGCACCTCGATGTACTGGATGCCGTGAGCGCCCAGCGCGGCGAGCGGGCGCTCCCCGGGATCGGTCACCCGCTTGGGCCGGATGGTGCCGTAGAACTCGTTCTCGATCTGCAGCAGCGTCGTGGCGAGCTGGCGATAGTCGTCGCCGTCGCGCAGGCCGATCGCCTCGTAGGGCGCATAGGGCTCGGTGAGCGCGCGCTCGAGGCGCCGCGCGTAGCCGCCGAGGTCGTTGAAGCTCACCGCGAGAGACGACTGCGCCTCGCTCTGGTAGCCGAGCGCGCCCATGCGCAGCGACGTCGCGAAGGGCGCGTACATCGTGCCGCCCTCCCAGGACAGCAGCCGGTGCGTGCGCCCCGCGACGAACGAGCGGCAGGCCGCGGGAGCGCTGCCCAGCAGCAGGATCAGCAGCCACGAGTGGCGCCGGAAATTGCGGATGAGGCCCAGGTAGCGGCGGTCGCGATAGAACGGCAGCGCAATGTCCTCCTCGCCGGCGCCGCGCAGCAGCGGCCACGCCTCGTCGGGCAGCGAGAAGTTGTAGTGGACGCCCGAGATCGCCTGCATGCGCCGGCCGTACCGGTGCGCGAGGCCGTGGCGGTACGTGGTCTTGAGCCGCCCCGCGTTGGATCGGCCGTAGCGCGCGATGGGGATGTGGTCGTCGTCCGGCAGCCGGCAGGGCATGCTCGCGCACCACAGCAGCTCGTCGCCCAGGTGCCGATAGACCACCTGGTGCAGCTCGGTGAGCTCGAGCAGGCACTCGTCCACGTCGGTGTGCGTCGCCGTGATCAGCTCGAGCTGCGCCTCGCTGAAGTCGGTCGTGATGCGCGGGTGGGTGAGCGCCGAGCCCAGCCCCGCGGGATGCGGCGTCCCGGCGAGCGCCCCGTCGGCGCGCACGCGCAGTCCTTCCTTCTCGATGCCGCGCAGCAACCCCTTCAGCACCGAAGGCGTCAACGCCTCCAGCCGCTCTCGCATGGCTTTCAAGCCCACCTCCCGGTTCGTGGAGACGCACATCGTAGTCGAGAACGGGAGCGGGTTCAGGGCGGCGGCGCTTTTCCGCCCTTGTCGAGTGCGGCGATCGCCCGGTCCTTCTCGTGCCAGATCTCGCGCAGCCACGCCTGCACGCGCACGGCGTAGCGCCCGGCGTCCGCGCCCGGCGCGGGCGGGGCGAGCCCGGGCGGCACCGGCAGGCGGCGCACGCGCACGGCCACTTCGCGCATCCTCCCGCACAGCAGGTCCCAGAAGGTCGGCGTCCCCGCCGGATAGGCGATCGTCACGTCGAGCACGGCGTCGAGCCTGGCGCCCATCACCGCGAGCACCGTGGCCAGGCCGCCCGCCCGGGGCTTGAGGAGGTGCCGGTACGGCGAGCGCTGCGCGGCCGCCTTTTGCGGCGTGTAGCGCGTGCCCTCGAGGAAATTGAGCACCGCGGTGGGCAGCACCAGGAAGCGCTCGCAGGCCGACCGCACGGCCTCGAGGTCGCGCCGCCCCGCCTCGCCCGACTTGCGGCTCACGAACGGGAAGTCGAGCGCCCACCACGCGAGCCCGATCACGGGCACGTAGAGGAGCTCGCGCTTGAGGAAGAACTTGAGCAGCGGTACGCGCCCGCGCAGCGCCTGCTGCAGCACGAAGACGTCCGCCCAGCTGCGGTGGTTGCTCACGACCACGTACCAGCGCGACGCGTCGAGGCCGGCGGGAAGCGCCGCCGTCCCACCGGCTGCGGCGCGGATTGCGCACCCACGCGGCGTTGGCCGCGACCCAGCCGCGGGCGAGCGCGTTGAGTCCCGCGTCCACGCGGCGGCGCGCGCGCCCCGCGGGCAGCAGCGCCTTGGCAAGGGCGAGCGGCACCATCGGCAGGACGAAGAAGACCGTGTGGGCCGCGAGAAATGCCGCGGCGGCGCATCCCCGGGCGTTCGAGGCGATGCGGGACGGGACCATGGGGCGCTTCGGGAAGGAGGCCAGCGCCCGATTGGAGCATGGCCGCGGCGCGGGGGGAAGGCGCCGGCTTGCGCCATGTCATTCGCGGGCGGGAATCGGCCGCAGCCGGGCGCGCAGCTTGCCTCGCAGGCCGTTCACGAACCAGATCTCCTCGGCGCGCGCGAGGTCGTCGAGCCCCACGACGCCCTCCTCGATCTCGCCCGCCTCGAGCATCTGCCGGCGCAGCGTGCCGTCGAGCAGGCCGCAATCGACGCCCGGCGTGACGAGGCGCTCCCCGAGGCGCACCACGAGGTTGCCGCGGGTGAACTCCGTCGCCTGCCGCGCCTCGTTCCACAGCAGCACGTCGAAGGCGCCGGGCTTCGAGGCCGCGGCCCGCTCGTACGCCTCGCGCGCGGTGGTCTTGTGGAAGAGGAAGGGATCGCGGCTCGAGACGGGCGCATCGGCCAGCGCGACCTCCACGGGCTCCGAGGCCGAGACCGGGAACGGGGCCAGCTCCACGCGCAGCGCCCCGTCGCGCTCGAGCACGAGGCGCGCGCGCGCGAGCCCCGGGCCATGCGCGCCCGCACGCTCGGCGAGGGCGGCGCGGCATGCGGCCTCGTCGAAGGGAAAGCCGAAGTAGCGCGCGGAGCCGGCCAGGCGCGCGAGGTGGCGCTCGAGGAGCCAGTACGCGCCATCCTCGAGGCGGATCGTCTCGAAGAGCGCGAAGCGCCGCGCGGGTGCGGTGAGGAAGCGCGCCTTCAGCCGCAGCTCCTCGTACTCGCCGCCCGCCGTCGACTCCCACACCACGCCGCCGCCCACGCCGCATGTCGCCATGCCCGCGGCCGCGTCGAGCAGCACGGTGCGGATCGCCACGCTGAAGACCGCATCCCCGCCCGGCGCGATGACGCCGATGGCCCCGCAGTAGGCCTCGCGCGGGTCGGACTCGAGTGCGGCGATCGCCTCCATCGCCTTGATCTTCGGCGCCCCGGTGACCGAGCCGCACGGGAACAGCGCCGCGAAGATCGCGTCCAGCCCCTCGCCCTCGCGCACCTGCGCGGTCACCATGGAGGTCATCTGCAGGAGCGTGGGATAGCGCTCGATGCGGAAGAGCTCGGGCACACGCACCGAGTGCGCACGCGCGATGCGCGAGAGGTCGTTGCGCAGCAGGTCGACGATCATCACGTTCTCGGCGCGGTCCTTCGCGCTGGCGTGCAGCGCCTCGGCCGCCGCATCGTCCTCGGAGCCCCACCGCCCGCGCGGGGCCGTGCCCTTCATCGGCCGCGCCGTGAGCCGCGTGCCGTCGCGGCGGAAGAAGAGCTCGGGCGACGCCGACACGATGCGATGGCGGCCCAGGTCGAGATAGGCGCAGTACTCGCTCGCCTGCGCGGCCCGCAGGGCGAGGAACCACGCGAGATCGTCGCCGGCGAAGGGCGCGCGCAGCGGCATCGTGAGGTTGACCTGGTAGAGATCGCCGCGCGCGATCGCCGCGCGCACCTGCGCGATCGCCCGGTCGTAGCGGTCGCGATCCCATGCGGGCCTCCATTCGGCGGGACCGGTCGCGGGAGGAGGCAATTGCGCATCGGCCATCGGCGCGTCGAACGCCGCGAACCAGGCCGGCGCGATCGTGCCCGCGCCGCCCGGCACGCGATGGGCGCGGTCGAAGGCCGGCGCGGCCTCGTACGCGACGTATCCCGCGACCCACGCTCCTGCCCGCGCCAGGCGCTCGGCCTCGCGCAGGACGTCGCGCACCTCCTGCGGCGTGCTCGCGCACAGCACCGTGCGCGGATCCGAGAAGCAGAGCGGGTGGCGGGCTTCCTGCACGACGGGGAAATCGAGGACGAGCTGCGGGCGTGGCATGCGGCGTTCGGGTGCTCGGGACGGCTTGCGGCGCGGAAGCGCGACGCTAAACCAGCGCGGTGCCGGCGTCAAAGGCGCCCCCCGGCGTCGCCATCGCTTACGATGGCGCATGGGCCGCTTCGCCGCTTTCCTCCTCGCGCTGCTCGCCGCGGCCGGCTGCGCCGCCGATCGTCCGCGCCTGGCCCTCGAGGACCATCCGCTCGTCGGGCGCATCTGGGACACGGCGGCGCATCGCTTCGTCTCCGTGCGCGAAGTCGAGGCCCGCATCGGCGCGGCCGACATCACGCTGCTCGGCGAGACCCACGACAACCCGGTGCAGCACGGCATCCAGGCGCGGCTCCTCGCCGCCGACGTGCGCGCGGGCCGGCACCCGGCGCTCGCGATGGAACAGATCGACACCGACCGGCAGGCGGCCGTGAGCGCCGCGGCGCGCGAGCCGGGCGCGAGCCCCGCCGACATCGAGCGCGCGGGGCGGGTCCAGGGCTGGGACTGGGCGCTCTATGCGCCCGTGGTCGAGGTCGCGCTCGCGCACGGACTGCCGATCGTCGCGGCCGACATCCCTCGCACGCGCACCCGGGCGATCGTCGAGCGCGGGCTCGAGGCCCTCGGCCCCGGCGAGGCGGCGCGCCTCGGGCTCGCCTCGGGCTGGACCGCGGCGCAGAACGCGCTCCAGCGCGCGGCGATCGTCGCGGGCCACTGCGGCCACGACTCGGCGATCGTCGACAAGCTGGTCCCCGTGCAGCGCGCGCGGGATGCGGTAATGGCCGACGCGATCCTCGCCGCACCGGCTTCGCGCGTGGTCGCCACGATCGGCCGCGGCCATGCGCGCAAGGACCTGGGCGTGCCGTTCTACCTCGCCGAGCGGGCGCCGGCGCGCCGGGTGCTCTCGCTGGGGCTCGTGGAGGTCGACGCGGGCCGCGACGATCCCGGCACCTATCGGGAGGCCGCGCCCGCGGTCTTCGACCTCGTGTGGTTCACGCCCGAGGCGGTGCGCGAGGATCCGTGCGCCGCGTTCGCGCACAAGCCGCCGCCCTGATCGCGCGATGCTCTCCGTCGTCGTCCCGGCGTACAACGAGGCGCGGGCGCTACCGCGGACGCTCGCCGCGCTCCTCGCCGAGCCGGGCGCGCGGGAAGTGATCGTCGTGGACGGCGGAAGCGACGACGGCACCTTCGAGCTCGCCGCGTCCTTCCCGGGCGTGCGGGTGACGGGCGCCGAGCGCGGACGCGCCTCGCAGATGAACGCCGGCGCTCACGACGCCCGGGGCGAGTGGCTTCTCTTCCTCCACGCCGACACCTGCCTTCCCGAAGGCGCCCTCGGCCGCCTCGAGGCCTTCCTCGCGCGCGCCGGCTGCGGCGGCGGTGCCTTCCGCCATCGCTTCCGGCAGCGCCACTGGCTGCTCGCGCTGGTCTCCGCGGGCAACAACCTGCGCTGCCGGCTCTCGCGCGTGTACCTCGGCGACCAGGCGATCTTCGTGCGGGCCGAGGCGTTCCGCCGGCTCGGCGGCTTTCCCGAGGTGCCCGTGCTCGAGGACGTGATCTTCAGCGAGCGGCTGCGGCGCGCGGAGAAGACGGTGCTGCTGCCCGAGGCCGCCGTGACCGACGCGCGCCGCTTCCTCGAGCAGGGCATCGTGCGCACGACCGCGCGGGGCATCGCGATCCTGGCGCGGCACAAGCTCGGGTTGCCCGTGGACGGGCGCGGATACCGGGAAGCGATCCGCTGAGGGGGCAGCGGGCCCGAGGCGGCAGACGCGAAGTCCGGGCGCTCGCCGCGTTCGCGCACAAGCCGATGGTTCGCGGGCTCAGCCGGGGGGATCGCGCCGGGCGCGCGCAATGAACGCCGCGGTTTCGTCGATCACCCGCTCCGGCTGGTCGCGCTGGGGGACGTGCCCGGCGCCCTCCAACGCGACAACGCGGGCAGCGGGCACGAGCCGGCCGATCGCCCGCACCTGCTCGAGCGTGCCGTACTCGTCGTCCACGCCCTGCATCGCGAGGACCGGACCGCGGATCGTGGCGACCTCGCGCTCGATGTTCCAGGCGCGGAAGGCGGGATCGCGCCAGGTGTCGTTCCAGCTGCGGAAGACCCAGTCCGGGTCCGCGTGATGGCGGGCGAGGCGGCTACGCACGTCGTTCGCCTCGTACTCGGCCCGGGCCCGCTCGACGCCCGCGACGGTCACGTCCTCGACGAAGAGGTGGGGGGCCACCGCGACCACGCCGGCCGCCCGTTCCGGGCATCGCGCGGCGAAGAGCAGCGCGATGGTCGCGCCGTCGCTGTGGCCGAAGAACCACGCGGGCGCGCGCACGTCGAGCGCATCGAGGAGCGCGGGCAGGACCTCGTGGGCCTGGCGGTGGAGGTAGTCGATGCCGCGCGCCTCGCCGCCCGGGCGGGTCGAGCCGCCGTAGCCGGGGCGCGAGTAGACGAGGCCGCGGTCGCCGAGCGCCGTCACCAGCCGCCGCGGGAAATCGCGCCACATCGCCACCGACCCCAGGCCCTCGTGGAGGAACACCACGGGCGGCTCGCCGCGGGCGTCCCCGATCCACGCGTACTCGAGGCGCACGCGCGCGCCGCGCCAGTCGATCTCGGCGTGGGCGAGGGGCGCGGAGGGGGAAAGCGGCGACGGCACGCCGCCATTCTAGGGAATCGGGGTCGGATCCCCATTTCCGCCGGGAAGAAAATGAGGGGCCGACCCCGATGCGGGCCGACGCCGGGCTTCCGCAGGGCGCGCGGAAAAAGTACCCTCATCCCTTTTGGGCTGGAGAAGACGATGGACGGATCGACCACGACGTGGAAGGGCGGCACCGAGCACTGGACGACGAAGCAGGGCGACGTGAAGCTCTTCCTGTGGAACAAGAAGCCCGTGCCGGGCACCGAGCCCGCGGGCACGATCCTCTTCGTGCACGGCTCGTCGATGGCCTCCCAGCCGACCTTCGACCTCTTCGTGCCGGGGCGCCCCGACTCCTCGGCGATGGAGCACTTCGCCGCGCTGGGCTACGACACGTGGACGATGGACAACGAAGGCTACGGGCGCTCGGACAAGCGGCGGCCGATCAACAACGACATCGCCAACGGCGCCGAGGACCTCGAGGCCGGCAGCCGCTACATCCTGGAGAAGACCGGGGCGAAGCAGCTCCTCGTCTACGGCATCTCGTCGGGCGCGCTCAAGGCCGCGCTCTTCGCCGAGCAGCATCCGGAGCGCGTGTCGCGGCTGGCGCTGGACGCGTTCGTGTGGACGGGCGAGGGCAGCCCCACGCTCGCCGAGCGCAGGAAGAACCTGCCGAAGTTCCAGGCGATGAACCGGCGTCCGATCGACCGGGCGTTCGTGCACAGCATCTTCGAGCGCGACCACCCGGGCACGGCCGACGAGGCGACGATCGAGGCCTTCGCCGACGCGATCCTCGCGCTCGACGACTCGGTGCCCACCGGGACGTACGTGGACATGTGCTCGAAGCTGCCGCTGGTCGATCCGGCGAAGATCCGCGCGGCCACGATCGTGATGCGCGGCGAGTATGACGGCATCGCGGGCTTCGACGACCTCATCGAGTTCTTCAAGCGCCTGCCGAACGCCGACAAGCAGTTCACGGTGATGGCCGGCATCTCCCACGCGAGCTTCCAGCAGAAGAACTACCGGACCGTCTACCACATCCTGCACGCCTTCTTCTCGCAGCCCGCCCCCGTCTACCCCTGAAAGGCGTCGGGGACAGACCCCGTTTTCCGCTCCGCGGGAAATGGGGTCTGTCCCCGGTTTTCAGGGCGGGGTGCGGCGCAGCTCGATGCGCGGGGCGTCGCTCATGCGCTCGACGAAGCGGATGTTCTGGCGCACGGCGTCCATGTAGAGGTTCGTGCCGCCGAAATGGGTCTGGGCGAACTGGTAGGCCCCGCCCAGGTCGCGCTCGAGCCGGACCTCGGCGTTGCGATAGAAGGTGGGCGTCTTGCGCAGCAGGTCCTCCGGCGAGGAGAACACGACCACCTCGCCCGCGTCGGTGCGCTTGCGCGCGATCCCGCCCACCACGAACTCGGGGTAGAGCCGGTCGCGGCATTTCTCGAGGTAGCAGCGGTCCGACATCTGGGCGATGATGTCCGCGCTGCCGAGGAGGCTGCCGATCAGCTTGAAGATCGGGTCGGGCACGCGGATCGAGGCGACCGGGCGCTCGTAGCCCGTGAAGTGCACGATGAGCCCGGCCACCTCCGCGTGCTCGCCCAGGCCGATGATCGGGAGGTAGTCGCGCAGGAAGCGCGCGCCGCGCGAGACGTGGATCGACGTGTACTCCGCCCCGTTGCGGTGGCGCGTGTCGCTCAGCCGCCGGATGTAGCCCATGTCGTGGAAAAGCGCGCAGATCACGCCGAGCTGGAAGAGCCGCTCCGGGATCTCGCGCCCGCCGCCGCGCGCGCGCTCGTAGCCGTCGAGCAGGCGCGCCATGGCGAGCGTCACCTCGAGCGCGTGCTGCAGGTCGTGGTACCCGGTGTCGCAGGGGCCATAGCCGGGGAACTCGCCCCGGTACAGGCGCACCATGTCCTCGAACGCCCGGTCCAGGATGGCCGGGTCGGGACGCTGGTAGAGGCTGCGGTAGATGCGGTCGACCTCGAGCTTCACGCACACCGGATCGGTCGTGTTGATCCGGTTCGTGACGTCGAACTCGCTCCGGCGAAAGCTGAGCATGGCGGCGCCAACCCCCTGAAATACCGCTTCTTCGGCGGTCCTGGCGCGGCCCTCCTGTCGGCCGGCGGAATGCCATTCTGGCCGGAAGCGGCGCTGCCCGGCAAGTGGGCGCGCGCCCGGCCCGGCCGCACTAGCCAACAGGGGGTGGCCGGTAGTATGGTCGGATCAAAACCCGGAGGAACCGCCCATGCCGTCTGTCACGTCGGAAAGCAACGAGGAAATCCGGCGGCGCATCGGCGAGCTGAACCTCGAGCATCGCGACCTCGACCGGGCGATCGAGGCCCTCGAGCTGAACCCCTTCCACGACGAGCTGCAGTTGAAGCGGCTGAAGAAGCGCAAGCTCATGCTCAAGGACCAGATCTTCATGCTGCAGCGCCAGCTGGTCCCCGACATCCCCGCCTAGCCGATCGGCCGCGTTGCGCCCGAGGGGAAGCCGGCCCGCCCCGGTTTCCGGCGCCGGAAAGACATCGGGCACGGCACCCGGCCTCGCGGCCCGGCACCGTGCCCAATTGACCGGCGCGGCTCAGCCCTCGCGGGCGAGGAATTCCTTGTAGAAGTGCATCACCTTGGGCACGTAGCCCAGCGTCTCGGCATAGGGCGGCACGCGCCGCCCGTACTTGATCACGGCGTTCTCGCCCGCATTGTAGGCGGCGACCACCAGGCGCATGTCCCCCTTGAACATCACCATCAGGTCGCGCAGGTAGCGCACGCCCCCGTAGATGTTCTCGACGGGGTCCATCACGTTGCGCACCCCGTAGCGGCGCGCGGTGTCGGGCATGAGCTGCATGATCCCCTGCGCGCCGGTGCGCGAGACGGCCCGGGCGTTGTAGCCGGACTCGGCCGAGATGACCGCGTGGACGAGGGCGCTCTCCACCCCGTAGGCCTTCGAGGCCGCCTCGACGATGGCCGAGTAGCGGTGGATGTCCTCGGCACTGGGCATCGCCGCGCGGGCGGCGTTGCCGGAGCCCGGGACCGGGCTCGAGCCTTCCTTGCGCAGCAGGCGGTAGCGCGAATCCAGGCCCTTGATGTTCGTGAAGTGCACCACGCCGCGCTCGTCCTTGAACGTGTAGATGTCCGCCAGCGCGGGGCGCGCCAGGACGGCGAGCGCCACGAACGCGAGGGACAGCGACAGGATGCGACGGGCCATGACGACGGATGCCTTCCTCGATTCCTACGAACGGGATCGAGTTTACCCGATGGCGCCGTAGCTGCCAAATGACAGCTGAAATGAGAACCTATACAAATCATGGGGTTGTAAGATTTTCCTCGACGCCGCCACTGATCCGGCTGGCGCACGGCCCGCCCGATCGGACCACGCGCGGCCCCTTCACCCCGCCCTGTGGCCCTTCCGGTGCATCCCGCGGCCCGGCACGGCGATCGCCCAGAACCGCACCCCGAAGGGCCGGTCCCAAAGGTAAGCGGGGCCGATGCCGCCCCCTTTCCCGAACCACGCACATCCAGGAGGCCGCATGAACAAGGACCAGGTGAAGGGCACGATGAAGGAAGCCGAAGGCAAGGTGCAGAAGAAGGCCGGCGAAGTCACCGACAACGGCACCCAGGAAGCCAAGGGCATGGGCAAGGAAGCCGAGGGCAAGATCCAGAAGAACTACGGCGACGCCAAGAGCGACGTCAAGAAGGACGACTGAGGGCCGCCGCAAGGAACCGAGGGGGCCGCCGAAAGGCGGCCCTCTTCTTTTATGATCGCGCCATGCCTCCCCTCGTCCTGTGGCCGTGGGCGGCGCTGATGGCGCTGCTCGCCGGCTTCTACACCCTCCTCGCGGCCTCCTGGCTCGTGCGGCGCGCCGCCGCCGCGCGCGACCCCGAAGCGCGCCCGGAGGCGCTGCGCGAGCTCCTCGTGGCGCTCACCATCGCCGCCTTCTGCTGGCTCGCGCTCTACCGCCTTTTCCGCCCCATCTAGCTCCTCGCGTGCAGCGCCCCGCGTGCCCCGCCGCCCGGGCGCGGCCGGCCCCTTCGGCACGCGCCTCGTTGCGCCGCGGCGTCCGCAGCTTGTATTATGATGTCCTATAACGAAAGCGGCAGGAGGAGCCTTTGCGCGCGTTCGCCCATTGGCTGCAACGCATCGCCACCGCCATGAGCCTGGCGGCGGTGGCGGTGATCGCGGCCCTCGCCTTCCCGATCTTCTACGACGCGCTGGCGCGCAAGGCCGGCTCGCCCACCACCTGGGTGTTCGAGGTGAGCCAGTACGGCCTCATCGCCGGGGCCTTCCTCGCCAACGCCTACGCGCTGCAGCGCGGCAACCACTTCCGGGTGCAGGTGGTCTTCGGCATCTTCCCGAAGCTGCGGCGCGCGTTCGACGACCTGTCGCTCCTCGCCACCCTCGCCTTCGGCGCGGTGATCCTCTACGCCGGCGGCATGCTCGTGCACTACTCGTACGCCAACGCCATCCGCTCGGCCACGCTCTTCGACGTGGCGCTCTACATCCCGCAGGCCGTGGTCCCGCTGGGCGGGCTGGCGCTGGTGCTGCAGGCGCTCGCGATGCTGATCCTGCGCGAGTCGCCCTCCGAGCTGTCCGACTTCGAATAGCGCCCCCGCCATGGAATCCGCCGGACTCGTCGCGATCGGGCTGCTCTTCGCCTTCATGCTGCTGTCGCTGCCCGTGTTCGTCTCGATGGGGCTCGCCGGCTTCATCGGGTTCGTCATGGTGAAGGGAGTCGACGGCGCCCTGTCCACCTTCGGCGACATCGTCTGGCAGAGCGCCTCGATCTTCGAGCTGGTGGCGATCCCCCTCTTCATCCTCACCGGCGTGCTCGTCGAGCGCATCCACGCCGGGCGCGACCTCTTCGACCTCGCCAAGGTCTGGGTCGGCAACGTGCCCAACTCGTTGGGGGTGGCGACGATCCTCGCCTGCGGCGTGTTCGCCGCGATCAGCGGCTCGAGCATCGCCTGCGCGGCCACCGTGGGCGTCGTGGCGATCCCGCTGCTGCTGAAGGAGCGCTACTCCGAAGCGCAGGCGGGCGGCTTCTGCGCCGGCGGCGGCACGCTCGGCATCATCATCCCGCCCAGCATCCCCTTCATCCTCTACGGGGTCGTCACCGAGACCTCGATCGGCAAGCTCTTCATCGCCGGGATCCTCCCCGGGATCCTGATGCTCACGTTCTTCGTGGCCTACGTGATGCTGAGCCGCCCGCGCATCGTGGCGAAGGTCGAGCACACGATGGCCGAGCGGATGCAGGCCACGCGCAACGGCGCGGGCATCGTGCTGCTGCCGCTCGTCATCATCGCCGCGATCTACACGGGGCTGTTCACGCCCACCGAGGTGGGCGCGCTCTCGGTGGTGTACGTGATGGCCCTCGGGCTCGTGCAGGGGCGCCTCACGCTGCGCGTCTTCCTCGAGGCGGCCGCCGCGGCCACCCGCACCACCTGCATGCTGATCATGCTCGTGGTCTTCGGGCAGTACTTCGCGCACCTGCTCACCTTCGAGCAGGTGCCCCAGACGATCGCCGGGTGGATCACCGGCGTGCAGGCGGGCGACTTCATGACCGTCACCATCATGATCGCCGTCTACATCGTGCTCGGGATGTTCCTCGAGAGCGCGGCGATGCTCCTCATCACCATCCCCATCTTCTTCCCGATCGCCCAGCAGGTCGGCATGGACCCCATCACCTTCGGGGTCTTCGCCTGCATCGCGATGGAGATCGCGCAGATCAGCCCGCCGGTCGGGATCAACCTCTACACGATCCACGGCGTCTCGCGCATCCCCCTCTGGCAGCTCGCCCGGGGCGCGGCGCCCTTCCTGCTGGTGCAGGTCGCGATGCTCTACACGATCTACTACCTGCCGTTCCTCGCGACGTGGCTGCCGCGGCACATGATGGGTGCGGGATGAAGCTCAGGCGCGAGAGCAACGTCGCCCTCTACGTCCAGATCGCCGCCTCCCTCGCCCGCGACATCGCCGAGGGGCGCTACCGGACGTTCGACCGCCTGCCCACGGAGCACGAGCTCATGGAGCGCTTCGCGGTCTCGCGCATCACGGTGCGCCAGGCGATCGCGCGGCTGGTCGAGCAGGGCCTCGCCGTGTCCAAGCAGGGCAAGGGCAGCTTCGTGGCCGGGCCGGTCGTGCAGCACGAGCTCGAGGAGCTGCGCGGCTTCTACGACACCCTCGTGGGCCAGGGGCACGTGCCGACCACGCGGCTGCTCGCCTTCGGGCCGCAGCAGGCGCCGGCCGACGTGGCGCGCGAGCTGGGCGGCGAGCCCGGCGACGGCGCGCTGCCGGTGTACCTCAAGCGCCGCTACGCGCTGCAGGGCAAGCCCTTCGCGCTCGCCCGCGCGTGGCTGCCCCCGCAGGCGCAGCGCCTGTCCTGGGAGGACGCCGAGCGCCACCCGCTCTACGCGCTGCTCGCCGACCTCCTCGGGCGCAAGGTGGCCCGCGCCGAGGTAGGGATCGTCGCGCGCGAGGGCGACGCCGAGGAATGCGAGGTGCTGGGCCTGCCCCCGGCGAGCCCGGTGCTCGTGATGGAGCGCGTCTCGTACGCGGACGACGGCTCGCCGCTCGAGATCTCCCAGTTCAGCATCCGCCCCGAGAACTACCGCTTCCGGCTGCGGGTCCAGGGGCCGCTCGCCATCACCCGCCAGATCGAGGCGGTGGGAGCGCGCGCGCCCTCCCCGCCGCCGCACCGCGCCGCGAGGCGCAAGTCGAGCAGGCAAACCGTCAAACCGTAGGAGAAACGCGATGCAACTGACAGCCGAGGAGCAGGCCATGCTGCGCGGCGACCAGGGAAGCGCCGTCAGGGACGCGATGGAGTACCTGGTCAAGGTGGGGGAGTTCTGGGGCGCCCGAGCGCATGGTGGCGGTGACCAACGTGCACATGATGGGCGACATCGAGGTGATGGGCGACGGGGGCCTCGAGTGGCTCGAGTGCAGCGCCGGGAAGAAGGCGCGCTGCGCGGTGAACGTGAGCACGAACGCCCGGTCGTTCGACTTCGCGCTGGCCGAGAAGATCGGTCAGGACGCGGGCGAGGCCGTCAAGGAGAGGAAGCTCATCGGCCTGCTCCAGAAGATGGACGTGAGCACGACCGACACGTGCATCAACTACCAGACGCTCTACCAGCCGCACCTGGGCGAGCACGTGGCCTGGGGCGACACGGGCACCGTGATCTACGCCAACTCCGTCTTCGGCGCGCGCACCAACTTCGAAAGCGGCCCGGCCGCCTTCGCCGCCGGGCTCACGAAGCGCGTGCCCGAGTACGGCTTCCACCTGGACGAGCACCGCCGCGGCAGCTTCGTCGTGAAGCTCGAGGCCGACCTCGACGACCTCGCCGACTGGGGGGCGGTGTCGAAGATCGTGGGCGAGGCGCACCAGAACTACTTCCAGGTGCCGGTCTTCACCGGGGTGAAGCGCGCGCCCGTGGCCGACGAGCTCAAGCACCTCGGCGCGGGCCTCGCGAGCTACGGCTCCATGGCGATGTACCACATGGTGGGCGTCACCCCGGAGGCGCCGACGCTGGAAGCGGCGCTGGGCGGCAACGAGCCGCACACGACGATGACGATCACCAACGCCGACATCGAGCGCGTGTACGGGGGCTACGACCTCCAGGACGGCAAGTGCGACCTCATCGTCTTCTCGGGCCCGCAGCTCTCGCTCTGGGAGATCAAGAACCTCGCGCATCGCTTCGAGGGCCGCAAGGTGAAGGCGGGCACCCAGGTCTTCCTCACGACGAACAACGGCAACATCTCCGCCGCACGCAAGCTGGGCTACATCGGCGCGCTCGAGGCGGCTGGGGTGACGATCATGGAGGGTGTGTGCTTCTACATCCTCCAGAATCTTTCCGAGATGCGGAAGAAGAACGGGTGGACCAACATGATCTCCAACTCCGCGAAGATCGTGAACATCATCGGCGCCCACCGGTTCAACACCATCCTGCGGCGCACCCAGGACTGCGTGGACATCGCCTGCACCGGGAGGCTCGCATGAGCGCCGTGCTCGATACGATCGAGGTGAACCGGGCCTTCGGCGAGGTGGTCGAGGGCGAGGCCGTGGTGAGCGAGGAGGGCTTCAGCCCCCGCTACGACCTCGACCGCTGGAGCGGGCTCATCACCAAGCCCGGCCACAAGCTCGAGGGCACGAACATCAAGGACAAGGTCTGCTTCTTCCCGACGGCCAAGGGCGGCATCGCGGCCGGCTGGGCGTTCTACGACATCAAGTGCAAGGGGATCGCCCCGAAGGCGCTCGTTTTCGGCGTGACCAACCCGGTGATGGTCCAGGGGGCGATCTTCGCGGACATGACGATCACCGAGGGCTGGTCGAGGCGGCCCGCGGACGTGGTGAAGACCGGCGACTGGGTCCGCGTGGACCCGAAGCGCGGCGTGATCGAGGTGCTGAAGCGCAAGTGAACGCAGGCGAACCAAAAGGAGGATTCATGAGGAAGACGACGAAGTTGTGGGCGGCGCTCGCGGCGACCGCGATGCTGGGCACGGGCGCGGCCGCGCGCGCGGCCGAGACGCTGTCGCTCGGCACCTGGGGCACCTCGAGCCATCCGCAGGTGAAGGAGTTCACCCACCGGTTCATGGACGAGGTGACGAAGGAAAGCCACGGGGCGATCAGGTTCAAGTACTTCCCCGACGGCGAGATCGTGAAGCAGAAGTTCGTGCCGAACGCGGTTCCCTCCGGCACCGTGGACATCTCGCTCGCGACGCTCGACAGCTGGGCCGGGCGCGTGCCGGAAGTGTCGGTCACCACGACGCCCTTCTGGCCGCTGTCGATGAAGGACACGCGCGAGAAGATGGTGCCGGGCGACCCGCTCTTCGAGTACTTCGACAAGAAGCTGCAGAAGACGGGCGTGAAGGTGCTATGCATCTTCGACATCGGCCCGCCGGTGGTCTCCACGACCTTCCCGCTGCACACGCCCGCCGACATCAAGGGCAAGAAGATCCGCGCGACCTCGAAGGGCCACGCCGAGCTGCTGCAGGGCCTGGGCGCCGCGCCCGTGGTGCTCTCGGTGGGCGAGGTCTACCAGGCGCTGCAGCGCGGCACGGTCGACGGCGCGGTGGGCGGCCTGCAGGGCATGGTGGGTCTCAAGCACTACGAGGTGGCCAACTACCTCATGGCGACCAACGGCATCATGGGCACCTACATCCACGGCTACGTGATGAACCTCAAGAAGTTCAACTCGCTGCCGAAGGACCAGCAGGAGATCATCCTCAAGGCGGCCGGGAACGCGCGCAACCACGCGCAGGACTTCATGATCGACGGCTACGACAAGTACCTGAAGGTCGCCCAGGACAAGGGCATGAAGCTCTTCAAGCTGGAGAAGGACTCGCCCGAGTGGAAGCAGTGGCAGGCCGCCGAGGCGGGCTACGTGGCGAAGGAGAAGAAGAAGCTGCCGCAGGCGCTGCTCGAGCTGCTCCGGTAGCGGCGGGGCGGGCGGCGCGGGCCGGGGAGGCGTGAGCGCCTCCCCGGCCCTTTTTGCGTCGGGGGAGCCGCCCTACTCCGCGCGCCCGATCACGAGGCCCAGCACCAGCCCGACGGCCAGACCCGTCGCGAAGGCCGAGCCCGCGGTGCGCCACGGGTTCTCGTGCACGTACTGGTGGGTCGCCTGCACGGCCCCGCGCGCGCGCTCGACGGTGGAGCGCTGCATCTGCGACATCCGGTCGCGGGCGTTGCGGATGTGCTCCTCGGCGCCGGCGCGGATGCTCGCGATCTTCTCGTTGCTCCCGGAGGTCGCCGCCTTCAGCAGGTTCTCGGCGTCCTCGATGACCGCGTTGAAGTCCCTGACGAGCTGGTCTTTTTCGGCCTGGACGGTGGCCATGGCTCTCTCCTTGGATGGGGGTGGGGGTAAACGATCTGGATCGCCCGCCCGGGGCGAAGTTCCCCCGCCGCCGGCAGCGCGTCAGATCCCCACCTGCAGCCCCACCTTCATCGCCTGGGCCGCCGGCACGTGGTAGAAGGCGGTCGCGTCCTCGGTGTTGTTGGCGAGGAAGATGAAGATGCGGTCGCGCCACGCGGCCATGCCCTTGCGCTTGCGCCGGGCGAGCAGGTCCACCTGCCCGATGAAGTAGTGCACCTGGTCGAGGTCGACGGCGAGCCCGCACTCGGCGCAGCCCGCGAGCTCCGAAGGCACGTTCGGCCCCTGCATGAACCCGTAGCGCAGCACCAGGCGAAACAGCCCCTCGCCCAGGTCCGTGAGCTCCCGGCGCTCGTCGCTGCGGATGCGCGGCACCGGCTCCACGACGACCGTGACCAGGATCACCTGCTCGTGCAGCACCCCGGTGTGGCGCACGAGCTGCTGCAGCGCCGGAGGGGTCTGCTCGAGCCGCCCGGTGAAGACCACCGCCGTGCCGGGCACGCGCGGCACCTCCTGGGCCTTCAGCCGCCCGATGAAGGTCTCGAGCGGGGGGGTCGCCTCCGCGATCTGCTCGTTCAGCAGGGCCACGCCGCGCCGCCAGGTGGTCATCAGCGTGAAGAGCACGGCCCCGATCACGAGCGGCAGCCAGCCGCCGTCGGGGATGGTGGCGAGGTTCGAGCCGAGGAAGCCCAGGTCGATCGCGAGGAAGGCGGCGACGAAGGCGAGCGCCGCGGGCCGGCCCCAGCCGAGGCGCTCGCGCACGACGACGAACGCGATGACGGTGGTGATCGCCATCGTCGAGTTGACCGCCACGCCGTAGGCGGCCGCGAGGCCGCTCGAGGAGCCGAAGGCGAGCACGAGGCCCACGGCGGCGGCCATGAGCAGCCAGTTCACGCTCGCCATGTAGATCTGGCCGCGCGCCACGGCCGAGGTCTGCTCGACCTGCAGGCGCGGCAGCATCCCGAGCTGCATCGCCTGGCGGGTGAGCGAGTAGGCCCCGGTGATCACCGCCTGGGAGGCGATGCACGTGGCGAGCGTGGCCAGCACCACCAGCGGCACGAGCGCCCACTCGGGCGCGAGCCGGTAGAACGGGTTCTCCTGCGCGCCCGGGTCGGCGATGAGCAGCGCGCCCTGGCCGAAGTAGTTGAGCAGGAGCGCCGGGAGCACGAAGCCGAACCACACGCGCTGGATGGGCGCGCGGCCGAAGTGCCCGAGGTCGGCGTAGAGCGCCTCGCCGCCGGTGGTGACGAGGAAGACCGCGTAGAGCACGAGATAGCCGTCGAGGCCGTTGGCGCGGAAGAACGCCACGGCGTGCGCCGGGTTCACCGCCGCGAGCACCTGCGGCGCCTGCACGATGCCGTGCACGCCGAGTGCCGCGAGCACGGCGAACCAGACGAGGGTGAGCGGCCCGAAGACCGCGCCCACCTTCGCCGTGCCGAAGCGCTGCACGGCGAAGAGCGCCATGAGGATCGCCACGGTGAGCGGGATCACCCACGCCTCGTGGCCGGGCGCGGCGACCCCCAGGCCCTCCACGGCGGAGAGCACGGAGATCGCCGGCGTGATCATGGCGCCGCCGTAGAGCATCGCCGCGCCGAGGACCGCGAAGAGCACGAGCGCGCGCCGGCGCGCGCGCTCCTCGCCGTGCCCGGGCCGCAGCAGCGCGAGCAGCGCGAAGATGCCGCCCTCGCCGCGGTTGTCCACGCGCAGCAGGAAGACGATGTACTTGAGCGAGACCACCAGCACCAGCGCCCAGAAGACGAGCGAGAGGATGCCGAGGACGTTGGCGGGCGTGACCGGGATCGGGTTCTTGCCGGCGAAGCACTCGCGCAGCGCGTAGAGCGGGCTCGTGCCGATGTCGCCGTAGACGACGCCCAGGACGGCGATGGCGAGCACCGCGAAGGAGGTGGTGTGGGGTGCGGCGGGGGGCGCGCGCTCGTGGGCCTCCTTCTGCGCGTCGCGCCCCGGGGGTTCGCCGGAATCGACCGACAAGCGGATACTCCTGGTGGGCTGCGGCGATTATCGGCCAATCGGCGCGGGGGCGCACTCCCGGCCCGCCGCCTTGTCGAAGCAGCGAACCGACGACAGGAGCCGAAGATGCAGGCAAGAACCGTGTTGCTCGGGGTGGTGCTCGCCCTCGTGGCGCTCTTCGCGGCGCTCAACTGGGCCGCCTTCACGACCCCCATGTCGCTCTCCCTTCTCTTCGGCACCGTGCAGGCGCCCCTGGGGCTCATCATGCTGGGCGTGCTGGCGCTGCTCACCGCGTTCTTCCTCGCCTACGTGGTCTACCTGCAGGGCACGGTCCTGCTCGAGGCGCGCCGCCAGTCGCGCGAGCTGCACTCGCAGCGCGAGCTCGCGGACAGGGCCGAGGCGTCGCGCTTCACCGAGCTGCGCACGCAGGTGGACGCGCAGCTCGAGCGGCTCGGGCGCGAGGCGGCCGAGCGCCACGCGGAGACGATCGCGCGCCTCGAGCGGCTCGACCGCGAGTTCGGCGCGGCCCTCGAGCGCACCGAGAGCGCGATGGCGGCCTACATCGGCGAGCTCGACGACCGGATCGAGCGCGGCCCCGGGGCGGCGAAGGGTTGAGCGGGGAGGACGCGCCCGCGGCGCGGGGCTACCGGCCCATCGCCGAGTACGCCGCGGTGGGCGACTGCCGCGGCGCGGCCCTCGTCGCCGCCGACGGCGGCGTGGACTGGTGCTGCCTCGGGCGCTTCGATGCCGACCCGGTGCTCTCGCGCCTGCTCGATGCGCGCCGCGGCGGCTTCCTCGAGGTCGCCGCCGCCGGGCTCGCCGCGCGCGGGCGCGCCTACCTCGCGGGCACGAATGTGCTCGTAACGCGCCTTCGCACGGCGACGGGCACGGTCACCCTCACCGACTTCATGCCGGTCGGGCGCGCGCCCGGCGCCGGCGCGAACGATTACGCGCATCCCGCGGCCCCCGGCTGGTTCGTGCGCCTCGTCGCCGTCGAGGAAGGCGAGGTCGCGCTCGGGCTCGCCCTGCGCGCCGTGCACGCCTTCGTGCACCCGGCCGCGCCCGCGCGCTTCGGGCGCGGCCTGCGCCTCGAGGGCACGCCCTGGGCGCTCGCGAGCGACCTCGCGTGGCGCGTCGACGGCGACGTCGCGCGCGGCGAAGCGCGGCTTCGCGCCGGCGAGCGGCGCTTCGCCGCCCTCGTCCCGGCGGGGGAGGCCCCGGACCTCGCCGCGGTCGAGCGCCTGCTCGCCGTCACCACGAGCTACTGGCGCGAATGGATCGGCTACTGCCGCTACCGCGGACCCTACCGCGCGCAGGTCGAGCGCAGCGCCCTCGCCCTGAAGCTGCTCACCTACGCGCCGGGCGGCACCTGTGCGGCCGCGGCCACCACGTCGCTTCCCGAAGCGATCGCGGGCCCGCGCAACTGGGACTACCGCTACTGCTGGATCCGCGACGCGAGCCTCATGCTCCACGCGCTCTCGGCGCTCGGCTACTCCGGCGAGGCGCGCGCGTTCTTCCAGTTCCTGTGCGGCAAGCTGGGCGAGGGCGTCGAGCGGCTGCAGGTGATGTACGCGGTGGACGGCGGCGCGCGCCTCGAGGAGCGCATCGTCGACGGCATCGACGGCTACCGGTCGAGCCGCCCGGTGCGCACGGGCAACGCCGCGTACCGGCAGAACCAGATCGACCTCTACGGCTACGTGCTCGAGGGCGCGCTCTCGTACCGGCTGCTCGGCGGGCGGCTCACGCCGGGCGAGCGCCGCGACATGGCGCGCCTGGCCGATTTCATCGAGGGCTGCTGGACGCGCCCCGACACCGGCATCTGGGAGATGCGCGGCCCGGAGCGCCACTTCGTGCACTCCAAGGCGATGTGCTGGGTGGTGCTCGACCGCGCGATCGCGCTGCTGGGGGCGCGCCCGCGCTGGGTGGCGCTGCGCGAGCGCATCGCCGGGGCGATCCGCGCGCACGGGCGCTCGCCCGAGGGACACCTCCTGCAGTACTTCGACGCGCCCGGGCCCGACATCGTCGATGCCGCGCTCCTGCAGTTGCCGGCGCTGGGCGTCGCGCTCGACCGCGCGACCCTAGCCGCGACGCGCCGCGCCGTCGAGCGCCACCTGCGCGAGGGCGACTTGGTGCACCGCTACCGCTCGGCCGACGGCGTGGCGGGCGACGAGGGCGCCTTCCTCGCGTGCAGCTTCTGGCTGGCCGACGCGCTGCTCGACGAGGGCGAGGCGCAGGCCGCCCGCGCGATCTTCGAGCGCCTGCTCGCGCGCGCGAACGACGTGGGCCTCCTCGCCGAGGAGGCGGATCCGGGCACCGGCGCCTTCCTCGGCAACTTTCCGCAGGCGCTCACGCACCTCGCGCTCGTGAACACCGCGGTGAGCCTCGACCTCTTCGAGCGCGGCGGCGCGCGGGCGCTGCGCGGCGGGTACGCGCGGCGCGCGCGCCGCAGCGTGGGCGCCACGATCGGATGGCGCGGCGCGCTGGCCGCGCTGCTCGGGCGCGGAGCGCTGCGCTGGCGCTCCTCGCGCGCCTCCACGCTGCGAGGCTTCGGGCGCGACGGGCGGCGGTAATTCTTTCGCCTTTCGCGCGGTCCGTTCCCGCGCGTACACTGCCCGGGTCCGCCCGCGACATCGCTCCCGCATGACCGTCGATTCCGTCACCGCATCCGGCGACGCGCGCACGCCTTCCGGGCCGGCCGTCGGGCCCGGCGCTCCCGCGTTCCTCGCGGGCGGCGGCGCGATGGGCGCGCTCATCCGCTCGATGGACTGGTCGGCGACGCCGCTCGGCCCGTTCGAGCGCTGGCCGCAGTCGCTGCGCACCTCGGTCGGCACCTGCCTGCACTCGCGCTTCCCGATCCTCATCTGGTGGGGCCCCGAGCTGTGCAAGATCTACAACGACGCCTACCAGCCGATCCTCGGCGACAAGCACCCGCGCGCGATGGGACAGCCCGGGCGCGAGTGCTGGCCGGAGATCTGGCACCTGATCGGCCCGATGCTGCAGGGCGTGCTGGAGCGCGGCGAGGCGACGTGGTCCGAGAACCAGATGCTGCCGCTCGTGCGCCACGGCTTTCCGGAGGAGTGCTACTTCACCTTCTCGTACAGCCCCATCCACGACGAGACCGGCGGCGTGGGCGGCGTCTTCTGCGCCGTCACCGAGACGACCGGGCACGTGCTGGGCGAGCGCCGGCTGCGCAGCCTGCGCACCGTCGCCGCCGAGGCGGGGCAGGCGCAGGGCGACGAGGACGCCTGCGCACGCGCCGTGGCGGCACTCGCGGGCAATCCCGACGACGTCCCGTTCGCGCTCGTGTACCTGCGCCCGCGCGGCGCCGACGCGTACCGCCTCGTCGCGGCCCGGGGACTCGACGCGGCGGCCGTGCGCTCCGGGCTCGGCGAAGCGCTCCCCGGGCCGCTGCCCGCCGAGCGCGACAAGGGGGCCGTCCTCGTGCCCGCGCTCGACCCGGCGCTCGCCGCGCTGCTGGCCGCCAAGCGCGTCGACGTGCGCCGCGCGGCGGTGGTGTCCTTCGGCCCGCCCTCGAATCCCGCGGGCTTCCTGGTGGCGGGCCTGAGCCCCCGGCTCGCGTTCGGCGACGAGTACCGCGGCTTCGTCGAGTCCCTCGCCGCGCAGGTGGGCACCGCGGTGGCGAGCGCGCGCGCCCTCGACGACGCGCGCGAGCGCGCCGAGCAGCTCGCCGCCCTCGACCGGGCGAAGACCACCTTCTTCGGCAACGTGAGCCACGAGTTCCGCACGCCGCTCACGCTGCTGCTCGGCCCGCTCGAGGAGGCGCTCGCCGCGCCCGCGCGGCGCCTCGAGGGCCCGGCCCTGCGCACCGCCTGCCGCAACGCGCTGCGGCTGATGAAGCTCGTGAACGCGCTGCTCGACTTCTCCCGCATCGAGGCCGGGCGCCTGCAGGCGCGATTCGAGCCGGTGGACCTCGCCGCCGTCACCGCCGACAGCGCCTCGGCGTTCCGCACGACGGTCGAGAACGCGGGCCTCGGCTACGAGGTCGACTGCGAGCCGTGCGACGGCATGTATGTCGACCGCGACATGTGGGAGAAGGTCGTCCTGAACCTCGTCTCGAACGCGTTCAAGTTCACGCTCGAGGGCACGATCGCCGTGCGGCTGCGCGCGCTGCCCGGCGGGGCCCGGCTGGAGGTCCGCGACACCGGCAGCGGCATCGCCGCCGCGGACCAGGGCCGGCTCTTCCGCCGCTTCGAGCGCATCGACAACCCCGGCGCGCGCACCCAGGAGGGCTCGGGCATCGGCCTGGCGCTGATCCACGACCTCGTCCAGATGCACGGCGGCGAGGTCGCGGTGGCGAGCGAGCCCGGCCGGGGCAGCACCTTCAGCGTGACGCTGCGCCGGGGCGCGGCCCACCTTCCCGCCGACCGGGTCGCCGCGCCCGCGCCCGGGCGCCCGGCGCGGCCGGGGGCCGCCGCCTTCATCGAGGAGGCGCAGAGCTGGACGCGCGGCGAGATCGAGATGGTGCTGCCCGGGCCGCAGCCCGCGGCCGAGCGCGACGGCGAGGCGCCGGGCCGGGTGCTGGTGGCCGACGACAACGCGGACATGCGCGAGTACATCGGCCGGCTGCTTTCTCCCGCCTGGGAAGTCGAGTGCGTGCCCGACGGCGAGGCGGCGCTCGCCGCCCTCGCCCGGCGCGCCTTCGACCTCGTCATCACCGACGTGATGATGCCGAAGATGGACGGCTTCGCGCTGCTCGCCGCGATCCGCGCCAGCAAGCCGCTCGAGGGGCTGCCCGTCGTGATGCTCTCCGCGCGCGCGGGCGAGGAGGCGCGCATCGAGGGGCTCGACGCCGGGGCCGACGACTACCTGGTCAAGCCCTTCGGCGGCCGCGAGCTCGCCGCGCGCGTGCGCTCGCAGCTGCAGCTCAAGCGCGCGCGCGACCAGATCGCCGAGGAGCGCAGCGCGCTCGTCGCCCAGGAGCAGGCGGCGCGGCGCGAGGCCCAGCTGCAGAAGGAGCACCTGGAGTCGCTGCTCATGCAGGCGCCGGTGCCGATGTGCGTTCTGCGCGGGCCGCGGCACGTGATCGAGATCGCCAACGCCCAGATCTGCCGCGCCTGGCGCCGCGCGCCCGCCGACGTGGTGGGGCGCGCGGTGGCCGAGGCGCTGCCCGAGGCCGTCGGGCAGGGCTTCGTCGCGCTGCTCGACGGCGTGCTCGCCAGCGGCGAGACCTACGTCGGGCGCGAGGCGCCGCTGCGCCTGTCGCCCGATGCCCCCGAGGCCGTCGCGCCCGCGTACTTCGACTTCGTCTACGCCCCGCTCAAGGCCGCCGACGGCCGCGTCGAGGGCGTGCTCGTCGTGGCGTTCGACATCACCCACGAGGTGCTCGCGCGCCGGGAGCTGGGCGGGCTGCGCGCGCGCGCCGAGGAGGCGAGCCGCGCCAAGGACGAGTTCCTCGCGATGCTGGGCCACGAGCTTCGCAACCCGCTCTCGCCGATCGTGACGGCGCTGCAGCTCATGCGCCTGCGCGGCGGCGCACTCGCGCGAGCAGGACGTGATCGAGCGGCAGGTCACGGCACTCGGCCGGCTGGTCGACGACCTGCTCGACGTCTCGCGCATCACCCGCGGCAAGGTGGAGCTGCGCCGCCGGCCCGTGGAGGTCTCGGAAGTCGTCGCGCGCGCGGTCGAGACCGTGAGCCCCCTGCTCGAGCAGCGCGGGCACCGGCTCGCGCTCGACGTCCCCGCCGCCGGCCTGCGCGTGCACGGCGATCCGGCGCGCCTCGCGCAGGTGTTCGCGAACCTCCTCTCGAATGCCGGCAAGTACAGCGAGGACGGCGGCGAGATCCGCGTGCGGGCCGAGGCGCGCGAGACATGGTCCGGCTCGGGTGCAGGACGAGGGCCGCGGGATCCCTCCCGAGCTGCTCGAGCGGATCTTCGAGCCGTTCTTCCAGCAGTCGGCCCACCCCGACCGCTCCGGGGGCGGCCTGGGCCTGGGGCTCGCGATCGTGCGCAACCTCGTCCGGATGCACGGCGGCAAGGTGTCGGTGTCGAGCGCGCCCGGCGCGGGCAGCGAGTTCGTCGTGGAGCTGCCGGCGCTGCCGCCCGGCGCGGCGAATGTCGTGGACGAGGATGGCGCCGGCGCGCCCGCGGCGGGCGAGCGCGGCGCACCCGGGCGGCGCGTGCTGATCGTCGACGACAACCGGGACGCGGCGCTGCTGCTGCACGATCTGCTCCAGTCCCAGGGATACGAGGTGCGGGTGGCCTTCGACGGCGCCGACGCGGTCGGCGTGGCGCGCCGGTTCCGGCCCGACATCGCCGTGCTCGACATCGGCCTGCCGGTGATGGACGGCTACGAGCTCGCGGGACGGCTGCGCGAGGCGCTGGGGACCGGCGTGCGGCTCGTGGCGCTCACCGGATACGGCCAGCAGTCGGACCAGCGGCGCGCGGCCGAGGCGGGCTTCGACCGCCACCTGGTGAAGCCGGTCGATCCGGCGACGATCGGGCGCGTGCTCGAGGAGGTGGGCGCGGCGGGCTGAATGCCGCGCGCCCTCACCCGCCGCGCAACCACGCGATCGCGTCGTCCTCGGATTCGAACGCCTCGCGGGTGTAGCCGCGGTTGGCCAGCACCTGCCGCCACAGGCGCGCGTCCATCGACGCGATCGACTCGGGCGAATGCAGCGCGGCGATGCGCAGTCCCGGCGCGAGCCCCACGGCCGCGAGCACGTCGGGCAGCCGGTAGATCTCCGAGGGCGCGAGCCGCCAGCGGGCGCGGCGATAGTCGAAGAGCAGGCGCGGCGTGCCGCACCGCGCGGCGAGCGCGAAGGCCTCGGCGGCGCAGCGCTTCAAGTCCTCCAGGTCGATCTCGCCGGCCAGCGTCACCCGCACGAAGTCGCCGTCGGCCTCGTGCGCGGCCGTCCCCGCCGCGCGCCGCGGTCCCGGCGCCGGCGGGGGGGCGGAGCTCACGCACGCTCCTCGATCGGGACGCTGGGCTCGAGCCGGTATCCGTGGTGGTACACGGCCGAGAGCTTGAGGCCATGGCGGCCGTCGAGCTCGAGGGCCTGCCGCAGGCGGCTCACGTGGGTGTCGACGGTGCGCGAATCGAGCGCCTCGCGCTGGCCCCAGACCTGCTCGTACAGGTGTGCCCGCGAGACGAGCTCGCCGCGCTTGCGGAAGAGCAGCAGCGCCACGTCGGCCATGCGCGGGGTCATCTTCACCTCGCGCCCGGCGAGCGAGATGCGCCGGTGCGCGGGATCGACGCGGTAGGGGCCGACCTCGAAGGCCGCCTCGTCCTCGGCCGCGGCGTGCAGCCCGGCCCGGCGCGCGACCGCCTCCACCCGCGCGAGGAACTCGAGCCGGCGCAGCGGCTTCACCACGTAGTCGTCGGCGCCCAGGTTGAGGATCGTGGCGATCTCGATCTCCTCGTCCTTGGAGGTGGCGAACACGACGGGCAGGCGGGCCTGGCGCCGGCGCAGCCAGCGCAGCAGCTCGTGTCCCGACAGGTCCGGCACCATCCAGTCGAAGATGGCCATGTCGAACGAATCGCGCTCGAGCGCCTTCATCGCCGCGTTGCCCGAGGTGACGCCGTGCACGACGTGCCCCGCGCCCTCGAGCCAGGACTGGGCGAGCTCGAGCTGGAGGGGGTCGTCCTCGAGGAGGAGGATGCGCATCACGGGCGTTGGGGCGCGGGGACCGTCGCGTCCGGCGCCCGTTGCAGCACGGCGGCGGCCGCCGCGAGGCCCGCGCGGATCCGGGACCGGTCGCGCCGCTCGCCCGCCCGCTCGAGGCGCTTGCCCGCCTGCGCGAGGGCCGCGTAGCCGAGCGCGCCGGCCGCGCCCGCGAGGCGGTGGCCGAGCTGCACGATGAGCGCGAACTCGCCCGCGGCGAGCGCGGCCTGCATGCGGCGCAGGTCCCCTTCGGTGCGCTCCAGCAGCCGGCGGCGCAAGGCGCCGGGAATCTCGGGGTCGTCGGATGTTCCAGCCATGGCCGCGCGTCGTGCTCGTTCCCGCGATGATAGTTTCCCCGTACAGTATACATTCGTTAACTTCACAATCTTTTACCCCTGCGCCCGCGGCCCTCGGCTAGATTCGAGGCGGAAACACCCCATGTCGACACGCCCCATGGCCCACGTCCTCGTCCTCGAAGAGGAACCGTTCCTGCGAAACCTGGTTCGCCCGCACCTGTCGGCGCTCGGCGAATCCGTCCACGTGGTGGAATCGATCGAGGAGGCGCAGCGCCGGGCGAGCGCGCGCGACTCGGCGCTCCTCGTGGTCCGCGGCCGCGGCGAGGCCCGCTACGCCGCCGAGCTCGCCTGCGCCTTCGAGCCGCGCTCGGGCGCGACCCTCGTGCGGCTCATCCTGCTCGAGACCGGCGCAACGACGCCGCCCGAAGGCAAGGGCGCGGCGGCCTACCTGCACGAGCTCGACCGCACGATCGCCTGCTCGCAGTTCCCGCAGCCGTTCGCCGCGCGCGGGGCCGCCGGATGCGAGGGCCTGGCGCCGGACTTCCCCCACGATGCCTACCAGGCGGTCGCGCGCGTGGGCGCGCTCGACGGCGGCGTCGTCTTCCTCGTGCGCAGCCGCATCACCGGGCGCAAGGACCTGCTCGTGCAGACGTCCGACGACGAGATCGCCTCCGGCGCCGTCGTGCAGGCGCTCTACCGCAACTTCCGCGCGTGCGCACGCCCCTTCGTGGACATCCTGCGCCACGAGGTGGGCCGCAACCACTCGTTCGTCGCATCGGGTTGCCTGCCCTTCGATCTCGCGCGGCAGGCGCAGCTCGGCAAGGCGGCGTGAGCGGCACCGTGGCGGCACGCACCCTGCGCATCCTCTTCGTCGACGACGACGAGGTGATGGGCATGCTCTTCCGCATGACGATGCAGCGCCTCGGACACCACGTGGACGGCTTCACCGACCCGGCCGACGCGATCGCCGCGTACGCGCGCGCGCCCGACGGCTACGACCTCGTGGTGAGCGACGTGCGCCTGGGCGAAAGCTCCGCCTTCGAGATGTGCACCCACATCCGCGCGGCCAACCCGCGGGCGCGCATCCTGCTCACCTCGGGGCTCGTGCGCGACGAGGACCGCGAGCGCGCCCGCGCCATGGCGATCCCCGAGGTGCTGCCCAAGTCGCAGGCGATGACGCGACTGCCCGAGCTGATCGGGCGCCTCTTCCCCGAGCCCGCCTAGGCCAGCGCGCGCGCCACGGCGCGCAGCAGCTCGTCCACGGTGTAGGGCTTCGGCAGCATCGCCTCGAGCCCCGCTTCCGACGCCTTCGCGACCCGCGCGCGCGTGGCGAAACCGCTCGTGGCGAGCACGCGCAGCGCCGGGTTCATCTTCTTCAGCACCTGGACCGTGGCCGGCCCGTCCATCACCGGCATCACCATGTCCACGAGCGCCAGGTCGATGCCGTCGACGCGCCGCGCGTACTCGGCCACCGCCTCCGCCCCGTCGTGCGCGCACAGCACCCGGTAGCCGTGCGCCTCGAGCGCCCGGCGCGCGGCGTCGAGGATGTCCGGCTCGTCGTCGACCACCAGGATCGCCTGCCCCGAGCCGCGCGGCGCGCCCTCGCTCTCGGCCGCGTCCTCGCAGGCGGCGCCGACGGCCGCGGGCAGGCGCACGCGAAAGACGCTGCCCGCGCCCGGCTCGCTCCGCACCTCGATCGCGCCGCCGTGGCTGCGCAGGATGGCGAGCGAGGTCGAAAGCCCCAGGCCCGAGCCGCGCCCCGGCTCCTTCGTGGTGAAGAACGGGTCGAAGATGCGGTCGAGGAGCCCCGGGCCCATGCCGCAGCCGGTGTCCTCGACCTCGATCACCACCTGCTCGCCGGGGGCGACCTCGCCGCCCGCGGCCGGGATCGGGGCCCGCACGGTCTCGTTGCGCGCGCGGATCTCGAGGCGCCCCCCCGCGGGCATCGCGTCGCGGGCGTTCACGCAGAGGTTGAGCAGCACCTGGTGCAGCTGCGTCGGGTCGCCCTCGACGGCGTGCAGCTCGGGGACCACCGCGAGGCGCACGGCGATGTCCTTGGGGAAGGTGTCGCGCACGATGCGCGCGACCTCCCCGAGCGTGCGGGCGGGAGCGAAGACGCTGCGGTGCCCGTCGGCGCCGCGCGCGAAGGAGACGAGCTGGCGCACCATGTCGGCGCCGCGCTGCGCGCTCTTGCGGATGGCGGCGACCAGCTCGCCGTCCTCGGCGCGCGCCGCCGGGTGCTCGAGCAGGCTCGCCGACATGAGGATCGGGGTGAAGACGTTGTTCAGGTCGTGGGCGATGCCGCCGGCGAGGGTGCCGAGGCTGTCCAGGCGCTGCGAGCGCATGAGCTCGCGCTCGAACAGGCGCCGCTCGGTCACGTCCGCCTCCATCACCAGCACCCGGGTCGGGCGCGAATGGGCGTCGCGCAGCAGCGTCCAGCGCGCCTCGACCACGAGGCGGCGCCCGTCGCGGCGCGCCTTCTCGAGCTCGCCCACGAACTCGCCGTCGCGCAGCAGGCGCTCGCACGCCTCGCGGTGGCGCTCCGGGTCGCCCTGGAAGAGCTCGGGCGCCGAGCGCCCGATCGCCTCCTCGGCGCTCCAGCCGTACAGCGCCTCGGCGCTGCGGTTCCAGTACTCGATGCGGTGCTCGAGGCTGCGCACGTGGATCGCGTCCCGGGCGTTGTCGAGCAGCGCGCTCCTCTCGCGCATGCGCTCCTCGAACTCCCGCTGGGTGGTGAGGTCGGCCATGGCGCCCACCATCCGCACCGCCCGGCGCGTCTCGTCGCGGATGACGAGCGCGCGGTCGAGCACCAGGGCGTACGTGCCGTCGGCGCGCCGGAACCGGTACTCCGCGCTCCACTGCGAGTCGTCCGCGAGGAGCGCGAGCTGCAGGCTCGCCACCGCCTCGTCGTGGTCGTCGGGATGGATGCGCCCGCTCCACCAGTCGGGCTGGGCGATGGCCCGGGCGCAAGGCGAGCCGAAGAGCACCTCCACCCCCTGGCTCCACCAGATCGTCCCGCGCTGCACGTTCCAGTCCCAGATCGCGTCCGTCGTCATCGAGGCGACCAGCTTGAAGCGCTCCTCGCTCTCCACCAGCGCCTGGCGCGCGCGCCGGCGCTCGTTGTCGTCGCGGAAGTAGAGCGCGAGCCCGTCGGCGGTGGGCAGGGCCCGCACCTCGAGCCAGAGGTCGAGGGGCGCGTAGTACTCCTCGAAGATGCGCGGCTCGCCGGTGGCCATCGCGCGCTCGTACTCGGCCTGGAAGCGCGTGCCGGCCGCCTCCGGGAACTCGTCCCAGACGTTCCTGCCGGCCACCGAGTCGAAGCGCCGCGCGAGCTGGCGCTCGCAGGCCTTGTTCATGTAGGTGATGCGCCAGTGCCGGTCCAGGGTCGCGAAGCCGTCGCTCATGTTCTCGACGGTGGTGCGCAGCCGCTCGTTGAGCATCTGGTGCGCCTGGCGCATGAGGTGCGCGTCCGAGCGGTCCCGCGCGATCGAGAAGAAGGCCTGCGCCTCGGGCGACCACTGGCTCGACCACGACATGTGGCCGCAGGAGCCGTCCTTGCGCCGCCAGCGGTTCTCGAAGTCGCGCACCGGCTCGCCGGAGGCCACGCGCGCGGCCACCTCCCGCGTGGCCTCGAGATCCCCGGCGAAGACGAACTCGCGGTAGCTGCGGCCCACCATCTCCGCGGGCTCGTAGCCCCAGACCTTGCGGCACGACTCGCTCACGCGCAGGAACCGGCCCTCGGCGTCGAGCGCGCAGATCACGTCCACGGAGAAGTCGAGGATCTGGCCGAGCTGCTCGGCGATCTCGCGGTGCACCGCCTCGCTCGTGCGCAGCGCCCGCTCGGCGAGGCGATGCTCGGTGATGTCCACGTACATCATGGCCGCGCCGCGCCCGCCGCGCACCTCGGCCGCGTTGACGCTCACCCGGAACCAGCGCTCCTCGAGCGTGAGCGGGCAGCGGTACTCGACCGTGGACTGCGCGACCCGGCCCTCGAGCACGTCGCGCACCGCCCTGCCCGCGCTCGGGTCCTGGCCGGCCAGCTCGCACAGCCGCTCGCACAGCTCGGGGAACGCCTGGCCCAGGCCCGCGTCGGGAAGCTGCAGGCCGTTGTCCGTCATGAAGGCGTGCCAGGCGCGGTTCACGCCGACGATCACGCCGCGCGCGTCGAGCAGCGCCACGAGCGCCGGGAGGGCGTCGAGGATGGATTCGCAGCAGGTCGCGACGCCGCAGGGCGCCGGGGCGGCGGCGGGGTCCGGGGGGAGCTGCCGGAAAGCGGCGGGCGTGGGGAAGGCGTTCATGGTCCGCGGGGAGCATAGCCGAGGGGGGTCGCCGGGGACATGCGCCACCGGGGGGATTTAACAATCGTTCACACGGCCTTGACGATTCTTCACAGCCGCTCGCCCGAGCGGCCGGGACAATGGCCTGGCCCTTTGCCCGCTGACCGCCGCCCCATGGACCCGCGTCCCCGCACCGCTTCCCGACGCCGCATCGCCGGCGCAACGGCCGCCGCCCTTGCCGCCCTCGCCCTCGGCGCCGCCGCACCCGCGCGCTCGGAGAGCACCGGGGGCCCGAACCGGGCGAAGGCGAGCATCGATTTCGCCGTGGTGATCCCCCTCTTCCTGCGGTCGAAGGTCGTCTCCCAGCCGGCGAGCCTGCCCGTGCGCCGCGAGGACCTCGAGCGCGGATACGTGGACGTCGACGGGGCCGCGGCGGTGGCGCTGGCCTCCAACAGCCCGAGCGGCTACCAGGTGCGCGTCGGGTTCGACCCGCGGCTGGTCGCGCGCGCCGTGGTGCGCATCGACGGGCGCGCGTTCGCGGCCGACGGCCCGGGCCGGGCGTTCCGGGTCGAGGAGCCGCTCCACGGCACGACCTCGGTGCGCATCGGCTACCGGCTCTACCTCGCCCCGGCGGCTCGCGAAGGCACGTACGGCTGGCCGGTGGCGCTCAGCTTCACGCCGGGCGCCTGAGAGTCCTTCCGCCCCGCCGCCGGCCGCCACGACTTCGGCGGGCTGCGTCCGGGGAGCGCGCGGCGATTCGGGGTCCACGGATTTCGGAGCGCCGGTTGATGGCCGTCAACGCGGTCGCGGGCGACCGGCCGATGATCGTGGCGTCGGTGTTCCACGCCGACACTCCGACAACCGGTTGCAAGGAGCCCACGCCATGAGAAAGAGGATCCTGATCACCCCGGTCGCCGTCGCCCTGCTCGCGCTTCCCGCGCTCGCGGAGCCGGTACCGGATTCCCGTGCTGCCGAGCGCGCCCCGTTCTGGCAGTCCCCGCCCGCCGAAACCGCGCCCGCCGCGGCCCCGGCGGCCGAGCCGCAGGTCCCCGAGGCGGCCGCACCCGCCGACGAGGTCCAGGAGGTCCGCACCGAAAGCGACGAAGCGCCCATCGCCACCGAGGCGACGGGAACGGTCGAAGGCTCGGCCTCCGGCGACATCGGCCAGGTCGAGCTGTACTACCCCGGCGGCGAATAGCGCTTCGGCCGGGCGCTGCGACCCCGAGGAACGCCGGCTTGCGCCGGCGTTCCTCTTTGCGGCGCCTGCGTCGAGCCGCGCAGGCGCAGCCGGTGGGGCAGCTCGATCGAGCGCAGGCCCCGGCGGCCCTCGAGGAGACCGACCAGCAGCTCGAGCGCCTCGGCGCCGATCCGCCCGGAGGGCTGCTCGACCGTGGTGAGGGGCGGATCGACGTACTGGCCGAGCGCGATGCCGTCGAACCCGACGACGGACACGTCGCGCGGCACCGCGAGGCCCAGCGCCCGCAGGTCGCGCATCGCCGAGATCGCGAGCAGGTCGTTCGAGCAGAAGAGCGCGGTGGGCGCCCGGGACGCGTCGAAGAGCCGCTGCAGCACCTCCATGCTGCTTTCCGTGTGGCGGGGCAGCTCGACGAGCGGACAGGGGGCGAGGCCCGCCGCGCGCAGGGCGTCGACGTATCCGCGGTGGCGCTCGACGGCCCGATCCGATGCGACCAGGGTCCCGGTGAGCATCGCGATGCGGCGGTGTCCCAGCCCCACCAGGTGCTCGATCGCCTCGCGGGCGGCGGTGCGGTTGTCGACGGACACGGTGAGCGCGCGGCCGCGCGCGAGCGGGTTGTAGACCAGCACCGTGGGCACGCGCTCGCGCTCGAGCCGGTCGAGCAAGGGACTGTTTTCCGCGTTCCCGACGGTGAGGATCAGCCCGTCGACGCGGTGCCTCAGCAGCCGCTCGCAGGCCACGCGCTCGTCCTCCACCTCGTAGTCGGTGGTGGTCAGCATGATCGTGTAGTCGTGCCGCCGGCCCGCGCGCTCGATGGCCTCGAGGCATTCGGCGAACACGGCGTTGCGCAGGGTGGGCAGCACCGCGCCGATGGCCCGCGTGCGGCCCGCGCGCAGGTTGCGGCCCACGAGGTTCGGGCGGTATCCGAGCTTCGTGATCGCGGCATGGACCCTCTGCGCCGTGCTCGTGCGCACGGACCCGGGCGCGTTGAGCGTGCGCGAGACCGTGGCGACCGACACCCGGGCGGCGCGCGCGACGTCCTTGATGGAGGGATGGGGCATTTCCCGCGCCGGCGCGCTCAGTCGATCAGCTTGCGGTCGGCCCCGTAGAAGGGATGGCGCCCGCCGTAGTCGCCGATGAACGCGAGGTGGCTCACGAGTCCCGCGCCCTCGCGCCAGTAGTGCAGCGCGCAGGTCGGCGGCTCGAGCACGAAGTCGTGGGAGGCGTCCCCGCGCAGGTCGAGCACGCACGAGTGCGAGGGGCTCGGGGCGATGCTCGCGGCCACGCCATGCCACAGGGTATGGATCGGCCGGTGCACGTGGCCGCACAGGATGCGGATCACCTGCGGATGCCGCTCGACGAGCGCGCCGAGGGCCTCGGCGTTCGCGCAGTTCTGCCAGTCCATGTTCGCGAGCCCCGTGAGGAAGGGCGGGTGGTGCATGAAGAGCACCGTCGGCCGGTCCGGCGCGGCGCGAAGCCGCGCATCGAGCCAGGCGAGGCGCCGCTCGCACAGCTCCCCTTCGGGCCGGCCGGGGATCGTGGTGTCCAGGCCGACGAGGCGCAGCGGATGGTCCTCGATCGCGTAGTGCAGGAACTCCGGGTCGCGCCGCAGGTACTCGTGGTCGTGGAACGCCGCGCGCAGCGCGCCGCGCTCGTCGTGGTTGCCGGGGATCGCGTAGGTCGGCATCGCGAGCGGGGCCAGGATCTCGCGCAGCAGCGCGTATTCCTCGGGCCGGCCGAAGTCGACGAGGTCGCCGGTGAGCAGCACGACGTCGGGCCTCGGGTCGAGGCCGTTGAGGTGGGCCACGCAGTCGCGCAGCTTGCGCGCCGAGTCGACCCGGCCGTAGGCGAGCTTGCCGGCGGCCTTGACGTGCGTGTCCGTCACCTGGGCGATCAGCATGGTCGCGGGTTCGTCCATGGGGCGCATCAGCGGCGGCCTTTCCTGTCGGGCGGCGTCGGCTCGACGTACGGGAACCGGGCGAGCGCCTTCGTGTTGGTGGCTCCCTGCTCGTCGCGCACGTAGCGCTTCGCGTCGTCGGGGTGCGCCTGGTAATCCCAGCTCTCGTAGCGTCCGGATCGCATGCGCACCGACTGCACGTACAGCCGGCGGGCCTGGCTCTCGCGGACCTCCTTCTCCACCCGCTCGGCGGACCAGCCCGCGAGCAGCGCCTCGCGCAGCTCGCGCTCGAGCCCGGCGTGCTCGGGCCGGCCGGAGAGGTCCTCCCGCTCGTGCGGGTCGCGCTCGAGGTCGAAGAGCTGCGCCCCGTGGCCATGGATGTACACGTACTTGTACCTGCCCTGCCGCAGCATCCGGCACGCGGCCACGGCTCCCTCGGCCGTGTATTCGCAGATCACCCGGTCCGGCCATTCGGCGCGGCCGCTCCCGAGGGCGCCGGACAGGTCGTGGCCGTCCAGGGGCGCGGCGAGCGCGTCGGCCCGGGGGTGGCCGGCCACGCGCAGGAACGTGGAAGGCAGGTCGACGAGCGAGGCGTTGCGCGCGATCCGCCGGGGGGCATAGCGCGCGGGCATCCGGAAGATCAGCGGAACGCGGGCCGACCCCTCGAAGAACGCCTGCTTGTACCACATGCCCCGCTCGCCCAGCATCTCGCCGTGGTCGGCCGTGAAGACGACGAGGGTATCGTCGGCGAGCCCCGTCTCCTCGAGGGTGCGCAGGAGCCGGCCCAGCTTGTCGTCGATGTAGCTCGTCATGGCGAAGTAGGCCCGGCGCGCGCGGCGCACGTGCTCGTCCGTCACGGTGTGCAGGTCCGCGCCGTGCGCGAAGTGCAGCCAGCGGCTCAGCGGGTCCATCGCCTCGAGCGCGATCGGCCCGACCGCCGGCATGTCGATCTCCTCGTCGGTGTAGCGGTCCCAGTACGCCTGCAGCGCGACGAACGGCGGATGCGGATGCGTGAACGAGGCCGTGAGCAGGAAGGGCCGCTCGTCCGGGCGCCGCGCCAGGTCGTAGAGCTTGCGCACGGCGTGGAACTCGACTTCCTCGTCGTAATCGACCTGCAGGCTGCGCACGCACGGGCCCGCCTCCACCACGGAGCGCATGCTGATGCCGGAGGGCTTGTTGAACTCGCGCTCGCCCCAGTCGGGCGTCCAGGCGAAGGTCGCCGGATAGATGTCCGTGGTGAGCCGCTCCTCGAAGCCGTGGAGCTGGTCGGGGCCGACGAAATGCATCTTGCCCGAAAGCGAGGTCCGGTAGCCGGCGTCGGCGAGGAAGTGCGCGAAGGTGGGCAGCGACGCCGGGAACTCGGCCGCGTTGTCGAAGGCGCCGATCCGGGTCGGCAGGCAGCCCGTCATCATCGACATGCGCGAGGGCGCGCACAGCGGAAACGGGCAGTAGGCGTTCTCGAAGACCACGCCCTCGCGGGCGAGCCGGTCGAGGTGCGGCGTCTTCGCCACGCGGTTGCCGTAGCAGGGCAGCGCCAGCGCCGAGAGCTGGTCCGCCATCACGAGGAGGATGTTGGGCTGGGTCTTCGTCATGTCTCGCCTCGCGGGGCGCGGCATCGGCGGGGGACGGCGCGGGACCGCCCCCCGTCGCGCCTACTTGCCGGTGTACGCGGTCGCCTGCACATAGGGCGCCAGGAGCTGCTCGGCCTTCTTCTGCGCCGCGTCGAGCGCGGGCCCCACCTCGGCCTTGCCCTGGATCACCTCCTGCACCGCGTCGGCGAGCGGGCGCGCGACCGCGACGGTGTTGTACGTCGAGTACCAGGGCCGGCTGTAGGCGAGCTGGCGCACCGCCACGCCCGCGTCGGGGTGCTTGTCGAGGAAGGCCTTCATCTCGGGCAGATCGTAGCTGCTCTTGCGCGGCGAGAAGTAGCCCGACGTGCGGCTCCAGGCGCCCAGCTCCTCGGGCGAAGTCAGCCACGAGACGAACTTCCACGCCGCCGAGCGCTGCGCGTCGGTCAGGCCCTTGAAGACGATGAGCGAGGCGCCTCCGATCGGGGCCGCATGGCGCACCTTGCCCGGCACGAAGGCGACGCGATAGTCGAACTTCGCGTTGTCGCGCACGAAGCTGAGCGCCCCGGTGCTGAGCACCATCATCGCCGTGCGCCCGGCGAAGAAGTCGGTCGTGACCTGCTTGGCGCTCGTCACGCTCTTCGGCATCACGCCGTACTTGAACGCGAGGTCGCGGTAGAACTGCACCGCCCCCCGCGTGGTCGGCGCGTCGTAGTACACCTCGCCCGGATAGTCGGGGTTGAAGTACAGGCCCCCGTTGGACATGACGAACCCCTCGAGCACCCAGTTGAGGTAGTTGTAGTTGAGGGGGACCATGAAGCCGTAGCGGGTCACCTCGTCGCCGTCCTTGCGCACGAGCTTGCGGGCCGCGTCGACGAGCTCGCTCCACGTGCGCGGCGGCCGGTCCGGATCGAGGCCCGCCTCGCGGAACTGGTCGGCGTTGAGGTAGAGGATCGGCGTCGAGTTCTGGAAGGGCACGCCGTAGAGCTTGCCGTTCACCGTGGCGTTCGGCAGCAGCGCCGGCCAGAAGTCCGAGAGCAGCTTCTCCTTCGACACCTTGTTCTCGTCGAGCAGCCGGTCGATGGGCTCGATCGTGTCGTCGAGGACGAACTCGAGCAGGAGGTTGGCGGACATGAGGGCCACCGCCGGCGGGTGCCCGGCCTTCGTCGCGGCCATCGCCTTCACCTTCGTGTCCTGGTAGGTGCCGGTGTAGATGGCACGCACCTCGACATCCTTCTGGCCGGCGTTGAAGCGCTTGACCACTTCCTCCATCCTGCGGGCGATGGGGCCCTGCACCTGGGCCGGAAAGTAGTAGTCCAGCTTCACCTGGGCCCCCGCGGGCCCCGCCTGCATCAGCAACGCCGCGAATCCCGCCGCCAGTACCGCCCCAAAGCGCTTCCCGTAGGTCATGGTCGTCTCCTCTACTTGATTCCGGTGGACATGAAGCTCTTCACGAACTGCTTCTGGAACAGGAAGAACGCCAGCAGGAGCGGGCCCATGACGAGCATGGCCCCGGCGGCCACCAATCCCCATTCCGAGCCGCCCTCCGCGCCGAGGACGAAGCTCGCCAGGCCGACCGTGACGGGCCGCTTGTCCGGCGAGTTGATGACCATCAGCGGCCACAGGAACTCGTTCCAGTGGGCGACGATGCTCACGATCGAGAACGCGACCAGCGCCGGGCGCGCGAGCGGCACGAGCACGTGCCACAGGAGCTGGTACCACGAGCAGCCGTCGATGAGCGCGGCCTCCTCGTAGTCCCGGGGGATCGTGCGGAAGGTCTGGCGCAGCAGGAAGGTGCCGAATCCCGAGGCGAAGTACGGCAGCATCACCGCGACCAGCGAGTCGTAGAGCCCGAGGTCGGCGATCGTCTGCAGGTTCGGGACGATGAGCACGGGCGGCACGATCATGAGCTGGAGCAGGAAGAGCGTGAAGAGCGCGTCGCGCCCCGGGAACTCGAGGCGGGCGAAGACGTACCCGGCGAGGGTCACCGTCACGAGCTGCACGGCGAGCGTGCCGAGGACGATGATCGCGGTGTTCAGGTAGTAGGTCGGGAAGTCGGCGCTCTCGAGGGCGAGGCGGAAGTTGGCGAGCGTCGGCGCGAAGGTCGGCACGAGCGAGGCCATGTCGAGTCCGCCGAAGTTCTGCGGGCGGAAGGAGGCGACGACCATCCAGATGAACGGCGTCGACCACACGAGCGCCACGGCGCTGACCGCGAGGTAGAGGGCGCCCACGCGCACGATCGCCTCAGGCTTCATAGTGGATGCCGCGCTCGAGCACCTTCACGCTCGAGATCGAGATGGCGAGCAGGATGCCGAGGCTCACCACGGTGGCCGAGGTCGCCTTGGCGTAGTCGTTGTACTCGAGCGCGTTCTGGTAGATGTAGTAGAGGAGCAGGTTCGTCGACCCGTTCGGCCCGCCCTGCGTCATGAGGATCACGTGGTCCACCTGCGTGACGACGTGGATCAGCGCGATCACGACCACGAACGCGGTCGTCGGGCGCAGCAGCGGCAGGAGGATGTAGCGCACCCGCTGCCAGCGCGTGGCCCCCTCGAGCAGGGCCGCCTCGATCGCGTCGGTCGGGATCCCCTGCAGGCCGGCCAGGTAGAACAGCATGAAATACCCGGCGTTCTTCCAGATGGTGAGGATCATCAGCGCCGGCAGGGCGAGCGTCTGGTCGCCCAGCCAGTTGACCGAGCGCAGGCCGAAGGCGCCGAGGTAGTAGTCGATGAGCCCGACGCCGGGCAGGAAGATGAAGATCCACAGCGCCGACGCGGCGATCAGCGGCACGAGCGTCGGCAGGAAGAGCAGCCCCCGGATGAACGCGTTGAAGCGCGTCGACTCCACGAGCATCAGCGCGAAGAAGAATCCGAGCACGACGCTGGGCAGGATCGTCCCCACCGCGTACACGGCGTTGTTCTCCAGCGCCTGCAGGAAGTTCGCGTCGTGGAAGAGCCGGGCGTAGTTCTGCAGGCCCACGAAGGCGCTGCCCTGCCCCGTCACCTCCGAGCGGAACAGGGACTCCATCGCGACGCGCACGACCGGGTAGTAGGTGAAAAGCGCGAGGAAGAGCAGCGCCGGGGCGAGCAGCAGATACGCCTTCGCGAGCGTCCTCAGGCGCTCCCGCCCGCCGCGCCGCGCCGGCGTCGCCCGCCCGCCCGCGCGCGCGAGCTCAGGCGCCACGCGCGCTCCCGGCGTCCGGCGCCTGCCCAGGGGGGCCCGCCGCCGGGCGCAGCGCGCGTCCTGCCGGGCGCGACTCGAACACGTGCGCGCGGCCGGGATCGAAGGAAAGCGGAACGACGTCGCCTTCCCGCACCCGGGCATGGGGCGGCACCTTCGCCGTGAGCTCCGTGTCGCCGAGCGCCACATGCAGCAGTGTCTCCCCCCCGAGCGGCTCGACAAGGCCCACGCGCGAGCGCCACGCGAAGCGCCCGCCGCCCGCGGCCGCCTCGCCCTGGGCGATCTCGATCTGCTCGGCCCGCACGCCGATGTCGAGCGTGCGCGCGTCGGCGCCCGCCGCCCCGAGGGCCAGCTCGGAAGCGCCCAGCCGCTGCCCATCCGGGAACCGCCAGGATTGCGCGTCGACCCGCTCCACGGTGAAGAGGTTGATCGCCGGCGCGCCGAGGAAGCCCGCGACGAACCGGTTGGCGGGCCGGTCGTAGAGCTCGATCGGGGTGCCGAACTGCTGCACCTCGCCCTCGTTGAGCACGGCGATGCGGTCGGCGAGCGTCATCGCCTCGACCTGGTCGTGCGTCACGTAGATCATCGTGGTGGCGAGGCGGCGCTGCAGCTTCTTCACCTCGACCCGCATCTGGTTGCGCAGTTTCGCGTCGAGGTTGCTGAGCGGCTCGTCCATCAGGAACACCGCGGGCTGGCGCACCATCGCCCGCCCCATGGCCACGCGCTGGCGCTGCCCGCCCGAGAGCTCCCGCGGGCGGCGGTCGAGGTACGGCTCGAGCCCCAGGACCTTCGCGACCTCGGCCGCGGCGGCGACGCGCCGGGGCTTGTGCACGCCGCGCAGCTTGAGGCCGAAGGCGATGTTCTCGAGCACGGTCATGTGCGGGTAGAGCGCGTAGTTCTGGAACACCATGGCGATGTCCCGGTCCTTCGGCGCCACCTCGTCCACGACCCGCTCGCCGATCAGGATCCGCCCCTCGTCCGCGCGCTCGAGCCCGGCGAGCATGCGCAGCAGCGTCGTCTTGCCGCAGCCCGAGGGCCCGACGAAGACGACCAGCTCGCGGTCGTCGATGCGCAGGTCCACGCCCTTGATGACGGACGTCGGGCCGAACGACTTGCGCACGCCTTCGAAGGCGACTGACGCCATGCGGTTCTCCTCCTGCCGGGCGGACCTGTGGCGGTCCGCATCCTGGTCGTGGGCATTCGCCGGGACCGCGCGCCCGGGCCTTGCGGGGGCGCCGGCGCGGGTGCCGGGAAGCGCCCATTTGTAAACGTTTACAACGCGGAGTGTCAAGGGGCCGCCCCCAGCGACGGCCGGGCGCTTGATGTACGTTTACATGCGCGCCACGGCGGCGCGCGGGGTCGGCGCGGCCCGGGTTCCGCGGGGAGGAAAAAGGGGTCCGACCCCGGTTTCAGCCGATCTTCTCGTCGATCTCGCTGCGCTTGAGGAGGTAGTCGAGGCCGCCCACGCGGTACCAGCGGTAGCCGTAGGGCTCGAGGAGCACCTCGTGGCGGCCGCGCCTGTCCGCCCGGCTGTGCTCGTCGCCGAGCAGGTTCACGAGCAGCCTGCCGGCGTCGCCCGCGACCCCGGGGTGGAAGGCGACCTCGCACGGCACGGAGTCGAGGTTGTGCAGGAAGAGCACCGAGTTGTCCCGCCAGTCGTAGCGGATGGCGAAGACGGCCGGCGTGCCCGCGTCGAGCACCTCGAAGTCCCCCCACCCGATCTCGGGCACTTCCTTGCGCATGCGGATGATGCGCTCGGTCCAGTTGAGCAGCGAGTTCGGGTCGCGCCGCTGCTCGGCGGCGTTCACGTGCTCGTAGGCGTAGGGCCCCTTGTCGATCACGGGCAGCAGCGGGGTGTTGCTCTTGGTGAACCCGCCGTGGGGCTCGTTGGACCACTGCATCGGGGTGCGCGCGCAGTCGCGCTGCGGCAGCGCGAGGTCGTCGCCCATGCCGAGCTCGTCGCCGTAGCGCAGCACCGGCGTGCCGGGCAGCGTGAAGAGCAGGCTGTAGGCGAGCTCCATGCGGCGGCGGTCGCCGCGCAGCATCGGCGCCAGGCGCCGGCGGATGCCGCGGCCGTAGAGCCGCATCGATTCGTCCGGCGCGAAGGCCTCGAACACCGCCCGGCGCTGGGACTCGGTGAGCCGGCCGAGGTCGAGCTCGTCGTGGTTGCGCAGGAACTGGCCCCATTGCGCCGTGGCCGGGCGCGGCTTCGTCTTCGCGAGGGCGCGGGCGAGCGGGCGGCTGTCGGCCGCGGCGAGCGCGTAGAACGCGTTCTGGTTCGCCTGGAAGTTGAACATCATCTGGATGCGCTCACCCGCGTCGCCGAAGTACTGCAGGTCGGTATCGGGCTTCACGTTCGCCTCGGCGAGGATGATCGAGTCGCCCTGGCGCCACTGCAGGAACTCGCGCAGCCGCCGCAGCATGTCGTACTGCTCCACCGGCTTCCTCGCGCCGGCGCCCTTCGTGGCGATCACGAACGGCACCGCGTCCATGCGGAAGCCGCACACGCCGAGCTGGATCCAGAAGCCCATGATCTTGAGGATCTCCGCCTGCACGTGCGGGTTCGAGGTGTTCAGGTCCGGCTGGAAGTCGTAGAAGCGGTGGAAGTAGTACGCCTTCGCCTCCTTGTCCCAGGTCCACGTCGTCTTCTGCACGCCCGGGAACACCATGCCCTCGTCGGCCCCCGCGGGCTTCTTCTTCGACCACACGTACCAGTCGCGGTACCTCGAGTCCGGGTCGCGGCGCGCCTCGCGGAACCACGGGTGCTCGTTGGAGGTGTGGTTCACGACGAGGTCGATCAGCACGCGCATGCCGCGCTGCTTGGCGCCGTGGGTGAACTCGACGAAGTCGCCCAGGGTGCCGTAGCGGGGATCGACCTGGTAGTAGTCGCAGACGTCGTAGCCGTTGTCCCTGCACGGCGACTTCTGGAACGGCATGAGCCAGATGGCGGTGACGCCGAGCCCGTTGAGGTAGTCGAGCCGGCGCATGAGCCCCTGGAAGTCGCCCACCCCGTCGCCGTTGGAGTCCATGTAGGTCCCGACGTTGAGGTTGTAGATGACGGCGTTCTTGTACCAGAGGTCGTTGATCATTCGGGCTCCCGGGCCGGACGCGAACCGCCGGGTTGGAGGCGGGATGGGGGCGCCGAGTTCACGCCGCCGCGGGGAGTGCGCGGGCGGCGCGCCGCCCCTCCCCCGAAAACGAAAAGGCCGCCCGCAGGCGGCCTCCCGCCCGATCGCCCGCCGGGTCAGTCGGCGACGACGAGGATGTTGAGCGCGAACAGCCCGTCGGCGGCCTCGAGCACGTCGTACTTCACGCGCTGCAGCGCCTTCAGCTTCTTCACGCCGGGGCTCGCGATGTTGGATTGGCGCGCGAAGACGGGCGAGCCGCCGTGGTCGGGCGTGATGAGGCCGAAGCCCTTGGAGTCGTTGAACGAGCGGACGATGCCGGTGGCCATGGAAGGTCTCCTGGAATGGGGGGGGCGAAAACAAAAGGCCCGGTCGCCCGGGCCTTCCGTGGAATCCGCGGGATCTAGATGGCGCGGATGTTCGCGGCGTTCGGTCCCTTGGGGCCGTTCTGCACTTCGAACTCCACCTTCTGGCCTTCCTGGAGGCTCTTGTAGCCGTTCATCTGGATGGCGGTGTGGTGGGCGAAGAGGTCCTTGCCGCCGTCATCCGGCGTGATGAACCCGAAACCCTTTGCATCGTTGAACCACTTCACGGTACCTGTCGACATTTGCTGACTTCCTTTGCTGTGCGCGGACGAACCCCGGCCCGGCTGCGGGTCACACGACCAAGGAAGGGAAATGTCGCTGCGAATTCGCCCGGAACCGGACGCCTGGGACTGGACTGGAACTTCACTACCCGATGATCCTGCCCGACCACTATACGCGATCGGAGGGCGTCGCGCCGGATTACTTGCCCCGCATCTGCCCCAGCATCCTCGGCCCGAGCCACTGGCGCAGCTCGTCGAAGAACATCTCCAGCTCGCTGTCGCGCACGAACGAGATCGCGATCACGTTGCGCGTCTCGCGGTCGCCGGACGCCATGCCCTGCTCGAGCGCGGCGAGGATGCCCTGGAGCTCCGCATGGGGCTGCGGCGTCGCGCGCGCGAGGCTGCGGAGCAGGCACTGGCCGACCCGCGCGACGACGGCGGCCATGAAGACGTGCGGGATGAGCGTGCCGTAGGCCTGCACGTGCGCGTGCCGGGCCTCGCGCAGCGTGGGCGATACCGCGCAGAGGTTCTCGACGAGCTCGAGGTTGTTCATGGGCTTGCCCGTCGGCGTGCGCGACAGCGCCGTCCCGTCGAGCGCCGGCGAAAGGCCCCTCAGGAGCGCGTGGCCGGGGTCGGCCGCGGCTTGCGCGGCGGGAACCGCCGGGGATGTCGGGTTCATGCCGCCGCGCCCTTCGACGCGTCGGCTGCTGGCTTCGCCCATGGTGCGCTCCTCCGGAAAAGACGAGCTTGCGAGCCGACGGTGTTCCAGGGAGCGCGGCGCCCCCTTCCGTTCGGATCCGAGCCTTGTCGAGCATGGACCCATTCCGGCCTGAAGGCGAGGAAAATCACGCGGCGCTAGGCGGTGGCGGCGTGCGGCGGCGGCAGCGACGGCACCGGCGGCATCGGGCAGTCGAGGGCGCTCGCGAACGCGCGCAGCAGCTCGACCTCGACGGGGGTGACGACGCGGTCGTGCACGATCGCGGCCACGCACGCCTTGAGCAGCCGCGGCTTGGCCAGCGGCTTGAGCGCGTCGAGCTTTTCCAGGGCGAGGTCGAGGTCGGACAGGGCGATGCGCTCCCTCGCCACGAGGTCCGGCGCTCCGGCATCGAGCGCCCGGATCGCCGCGTCGAACGCCTCCTGCACGGCGAGCGGATCGCGCGCTCCGGCGTAGGCCATGACCGAGAGCACCATCGCGCACTCGTGGGCGACCTGGGCGGGATCCGAATAGCGCGCCTTCACGGCCGGCGGCGCGAGGAACTGGCGGTCGAGGTGCCCGAGCACGATCTTGCGCAGCGACCACTCCAGCAGGTTCACCCGCGCGTCCATCTCGATCAGCGCCACGACGTTGTCCCGGAACGCCTGGTACTGCGCGGCCGAGAGCTGCTTCAGGGCGGAAATGGCGACGTCGACGATGGGCAGGCGCAGCTCGACGTCCAGGCCGCGGACCTGCGCCATCAGCCGCAGCGTCGAGGCGTAGACGTCGGGATCGGCGCGCTCGTGCAGGTGCGCCAGCTGCCGCTCGCGGATGTCCGATGCCTCCTCGAGCAGCATCGCGTAGACGACCGCCCGGGCGCCGTAGGGCTCGCGCGCGGCGTCCCGGACCGCCTCCGGCAGCCGCGCGAGCAGCGTGCGCGCGTGCAGGACCGCCTCGCGCTCGGGATTGCCGATCCGGTCCATGGAGCCCAGCACGTCGGCCATCGCGGCCCCGGTCGCGACCGCCGCCACCCTGCCCGCCGTGGCGCGGCGCTGCGCCTCGGCCTGCGATGCGGCGACCGGCTCCTCTTCGCGGGCCGCCTGCGGAGGATCGGTGGTGTCGAACTTGCCGTCCCACTGCGGATCGATGCGCAGGATGCGCTTGGCGAGCGGCGGGTGGGTGGCGGACAGCCACTGCATCAGGCCGGAGATGCCCTGGGCGAAGAAGGCGTGGCTCACCTCGGCGGCCCCCGGGTTGCCCACCTTGGAGCCGAACTCGAGCCCCCCGATGCGCTTCAAGGCGCCCGCGATGCCGCCGGGGTTGCGCGTGAACTGCACCGCCGAGGCGTCCGCGAGGTACTCGCGCTGCCGGCTCACCGACGCCTTGATGAGCCCGCCGAAGAACGTGCCGGCGAACCCGATCACCATCAGGCCGAAGCCGAGCGCCACCATGGCGGCCGCGGCGCGGTCGTCGCGGCTGCGGCGGCGGTAGGCGAGCGAGCGCACGATGAAGTAGCCGATGAAGCCGAGGATGAGGATGCCGTTCAGGGCGCCCATGAGGCGGATGTTGAGCCGCATGTCGCCGTTGAAGATGTGGCTGAACTCGTGGGCGATGACGCCCTGGAGCTGCTCGCGGTCCAGGTGGTCGATGGCGCCCTGCGTGACCGCGATCACCGCGTCGCGCGGCGAGAACCCGGCCGCGAAGGCGTTGATGCCCGGCTCGTCGGCGAGCAGGTACACGGGAGGCGCGGGCGTGCCCGAGGCGATCGCCATCTCCTCCACCACGTTGAGCAGCTTGCGCTGGCGCAGGTCGCGCGCGTTGCTCGGGACGAGCTGCCCGCCCAGCGACTCGGCGACGACCTTGCCCCCGGAGGAGAGGACCGCCATCTTGTAGAGGCTGCCGGCGAGCACCACGGCGCACACGCCCGCCCCGACGGCGGCGAAGGTGCCCCAGTCCATCTGCCGCAGGAAGGAGGCGCCGTCCTCGGCCGCCCGGCGCGCGTCGATGAAGCCGAAGACCACCATGACCAGCAGGTTGGTCATGACGATGAGCGCCACGACCGCGAGGACGAAAAGGACGACGAGCAGGACCGTGTTCTTGCGAACGCGCTCCTGCGACTCGAAGAAGTTCATGGCCCGCGCGCCCGGCGACGGCGCCCCGTCAGAACGCGACCTTCGGCGCGGCCTGGATCGCCTTGCTGTCCTCGAACTCGAGCAGTGCGGCGTCCTGGGCGTGGCCGAACATCGGCGCGAACACGACCGGCGGGAACGACTGCTTGTAGGTGTTGTAGGCCATGACCGCGTCGTTGAACGCCTGGCGCGCGAAGGAGACCTTGTTCTCCGTGCTCGTGAGCTCCTCGCTCACCTGCAGCATGTTCTGGTTGGCCTTGAGGTCCGGATAGGCCTCCATCACCATGCGCATGTTGAGCATCGCGCCCGAGAGCCGGCCCTCGGCGCCGACCAGGTCCTTCATCGCCTGGGGGTCTCCGGGCGCGGCCGCCGCCTTCGAGAGCTGGGTCGACGCCTCGTTGCGCGCGGCGACCACCGCCTCGAGCGTGCCGCGCTCGTGCTCCATGTAGCCCTTCGCGACCTCGACCAGGTTCGGGATCAGGTCGTAGCGGCGCTTGAGCTGCACCTCGATCTGCGCGAAGGCGTTCTTGTAGCGGTTGCGCAGCGCCACCAGGCGATTGAAGACCGCGATCACGTAGAAGACCAGCAGCGCGATCACGACCAGCAGGACAATGGCTACGATCATGTGTGTGCACCCTCTTTGTGGTGGGCCCGTCTTCCCCCGGGTTCGCCGCCGGGGATCGGACCATGCTAACCGATCCGGGGGCGGATGCAGGCGGCGCACCGGTTGGAGCCGGTCCGGCCCTCCTCGTTCGCTATAATTCCCGCTTGCCGCCTCCCCGCAGGCGGCGAGCGCAACGACCCGGAGGACGCTTGCTCCATCCCTGCGCGCAGCTTCCCGCGCCCGGCCGGCGCCGCTGACGCGATGACGCTCTCCCGGCTGCTCGCCGCGCTCGTCGTGCCGCTCGGCGCACTCGTCGCCGCCCGCCTCGCCCTTCCCCACCTCGCCCAGGTTCCCGCCTCGCTCGCGGGGCTCAAGCTCTACGCGCCGCACATCGCCCTCGCGATCGCGCTCGCCGTGAGCGTGGGGTTCGGGCGCAGCCGCGCGTTCTTCGCGCTGGTCGCGCTCGCGCTGGCCTACGCGACGGTGCGCGCGTTTCCCCGCGGCGCCCTCTACCACGCCGCGACGGTGGCGCTGCCGCTCGCTTTCGGCATCTCCGCGTGGGGCCGCGAGAGCGCCTTGCGCAGCGCCCAGGGATTGCGAAGGGCGGTGGGTCTCGCGCTCGCGGGCGGGCTCGTCGCGGCGGCGTGCGCCGTGTTTCCCGACCGCATCGCGGGGCTGCTCGCCACGCCCTACCTCGCCGGCTTCTCCGCCGCGCCGCTGGGCCAGGCCGCGCTCGTGGCGACCGGCATCGGCCTCGCCAGCGCGCTCGTGGCCTGGCTCTACCGCCGCGAGGCGACCGCGCTGGCGCTCGCGGCCGGGATGGTCGCGTTCGCGCTGGCGGCGCACCTGGCCGGCCACCCCGACGCGAGCGGGCTCTACGTCGCGACCGCCGCCCTGGTGCTGGGGATCGCCGTGCTGCAGGACATCTTCCACATGGCGTTCCGCGACCCGCTCACGGGGCTGCTCAGCCGGCGCGCCCTCGACGAGCAGCTCGCCGCCCTGGGCCGGCGCTACACGGTGGCGATGATCGACGTCGACCACTTCAAGCGGGTGAACGACCGCCACGGCCACGACACCGGGGACCAGGTGCTGAAGATGGTGGCCCGCACGCTGCCCGGGGTTGCCGGGGCGCGCGCCTATCGCTACGGCGGCGAGGAGTTCACCCTCCTCTTCCCGGGGCGCGGCGCGGACGAGGTGATGGAGCGCGTGGATGCGCTACGCGCGCGGATCGCCTCGCACCCTTTCCGGCTGCGATCGGCCCGGCGAAAGCAGACCGGGCGGCGGGGACGCAACCGCCCGGGGGAAGAACCGGGCGCGCTCAAGGTGACGGTGAGCATCGGCGTGGCCGAGAGCGAAGCCGTGGACGGCGGTGCGGAAGCGGTCATCGCCAAGGCCGACGCGGCGCTGTACCGGGCGAAGCATCGGGGCCGCAACGCGGTGTGCCGGTGAGCGAGGCGCGTTGATTTCGATATCCCCCGGGGGTATCGTCCGATACATGCTTCCGCGGAATCGCTGGTTCATCGCTGCGGCGCTGCTCTACGCCCTGGCGGGCGGGCTGGTCGCCCTCGCCTGGCTCGCCTTCCCCGGCGCCCTCACGCCCTACGCGCTGCGCGCCCACGCCCATCTCATGCTGGTGGGCTTCGTCGGCATGATGATCTTCGGGGTGGGCCTGCACATGCTGCCGCGCTTCATCGGCCGCAACCTCTTTTCCGAGCGACTGGCCGACGCGCAGTTCGTCCTCGTGAACGTGGGCCTGGTCGCGATGGTCGCGGGCTGGCTCGCCGGGGCCCGGCGCTTCATCGAGGCGGGCGGCGGGTTGCTCTGGGCGGGATTCCTGCTCTTCGCCGTCAACGTGATCGCCACGATCCGGCCCTGGGCGCGGCGGGGATAGCCATGGTCGAGTACCGCGGCTGCGAGCTGCCCGAGGACCTGTGGTACGACCTCGACTACCTGTGGGCGCGCCCGAACGCTGACGGCACCTTCACGCTCGGCATGACGGATCCGGCCCAGACCATGGCCGGGCGCGTGGTCGCGGCGACCTTCCGCAAGGCCGGGACGCACCGCGACGCCAAGCGCAGCGTCGCCACGCTCGAATCGGGCAAGTGGGTGGGCGGCGTGCCCGCGCCGTTCGACGGCACGATCGAGCGGATCAATCCGGCGGTCGAGAAGGATCCGGGCCTCGTGAACGTCGCGCCTTACACCGACGCCTGGCTCGTGGTGCTGCGCCCCGACGACATGCAGGCCGCGTACGAGCGCCTCACGCGCGGCCCCGAGGCGATCGAGGCGTTGAAGGCCTGGGTCGACAAGTACGACCTTCAGTGCATGCGCTGCAGCCAGTAGCGATGAAGGTGCAATTGCTGGTCTCCGAGTGGTGCGCCCCCTGCCGGGACGCGGAGCGCGTCTGGGGCGAGGTGGCGCGCTCGAAGGAGTTCGCCTTCGAGGTGCTCGACGTCGGGCAGCCGGAGGGACGCTCGATCGTCGCGGGCCTCGGCGTGCGCACCGTCCCGGCGAGCGTGATCGACGGCCGGCTCGCGAGCGTGGGCGTGCCGACGATCGCCGAGGCCGCGGGGTTCGTGGCCGCCGCGCCGGATCGCGCGGCGAGCGCTGCCGAGTCGCACTACGTCGGCCTCACCCTGGAAGCGACGAGCCGCTGGGCCATCGCCTCGTCGGCGATCTACCTCGTGCTCGCCGGGGCGGCGCTCGTGTTCGGCGGCGGCATCGTGGGGAATGCGCCGTGGCGCCCACCGGCGATCCACGCCTTCGGCCTCGGGTTCGCCGCGTTCATCATCTTCGGGCTCGGCGAGCACCTCGTGCCGCGCTTCACCGGCGCGCCCATTCGCGGCGGGTGGGTCGCATGGACGCAGCTCGCCCTCGCGCACGTCGGCACGCTGGCGCTCGTCGCGGGGTTCGCCGCCGACCTGCGCGGCCTCGCCCTCGCAGGCGGGATCGTCGCGTGGGTGGCGCTCGCGATCTTCGCCGCGCGCCTCGCTCCGATGCTGCTCTTGCCGGGACCGGCGCAGGCCGATTCCGCCCTGCCCTGATCCCGCGCCTAGCGCCCCCCGCTCTTCACGAAATCCTTCGCGGCCTGGAAGAGCTCGAGATCCTGCGCATACTCGGCCGCGTCCTCGCGGTCGATCTGGATCCACTCCCGGGAGCTCGCCTTGCCGCCCGGCTGGAAGGGCACGACGTTTCCCCGCGAGAACTGCAGGTCGGTCGCGACCGACACCGGCAGGCGCAGCCCGATGCCCTTGCCGTTGATGCAGGCGAACATGCGGTCGCCCACGAAATAGGCGTCGAGCCCGTTGATCTTCTTGCCCACGACGCCGGGCCCGAGAAGGAGCGCGTCGATCTGCGCCTTGCGATCGAGGGGCCTGGCATCGAGGGACTTGTCGGTCTTCCTGCTTGGCATGGGTCCTCCGGCTGCGAAGCAATTTTAGCGCTGCACGCGCGGGCATCGCCGCCCGCCGCGCCTCATCCCGCGGCTTTCGTCGCCAGGTAGATGGTGCATGAGGCGGTCGTGCCCAGGAGCGGGTTCGGAAATTCCACCACCCGTGCCTCGCAGCGGGCGAACTCCTGCCCGAGGTCGCGCACCAACCGCTCGTCGGGCGGGTCGTCGGACCAGAGCGCGAAGACGCCGCCCGGGTGAAGGTGCCTCGCCATCGAGCGCAGCCCCTCGGGCTCGTAGAACGCCCCATGGGCCGCAGACAGGAAGTGACGGGGCGAATGGTCGATGTCGACGAAGATGCCGTGGAAGCGCCTGCCCGGCCGGCCGGGGTCGATCGCCGCCGACGCCGCCCGCGCGAAGAAGTCGTCGAGCGCGAGCTCGCATCGCGGGTCGCCGCAAAGCGCGGGGCCGAGCGGAAGCAGGCCCGCGCGATGCCACCGGATGACGGGCTCCAGCGCCTCGATGACCCGCAGGGCGCGAACCGACTGGTGCGCAAGCACCGCCGCGGCCGTGTAGCCCAGGCCCAGGCCGCCCACGACGATGTCGAGCGGTCCGGGACCGAGGCGCTCGATGCCGAGGTTCGCCAGCGCGGTCTCGCCCGCGGTGAACAGGCTCGACATGAGGAACTCGTCGCCCAGCTTCACCTCGATCACTTCGACCCCGAGCCTCGGCTCGGTGCGCCGGCGCAGCACCAGCTCGCCGAGCGCCGTGCGGCTGTAGTCGAGCTCCTCGAAGAGAATGTCCAGCGCTCCTTTCCCTCCGCCTGCTACTCGCTGGCCGAGGGGATCAGGCAACCTTCCGCCGCGCTCGCCAGGAGCCAGTCGAAACCTTCCGGCTCGATCGCCTGGCGCGTCCAGCACGTGCCGCAGCGGCGGCATTTCATGACGACATTGCCCGCCAGGAACGCAAACGAGTAAAGGCTCTCGTGGCCGCCGTGCCCTGAAGGACCGCTCTCGCACGCTTCGCACTTCGTATCCACGCCGTTCTCCTTGATCCTCCGCAAGGCCTTCCTTCGCCATGGGGACACGATAGGGTAACCCACGGGCACACATCCAGGCGCCTTCATGACCAGGCTCACGGTCAACGGCAGAGCGGTCGAGGTCGACGAGGGCGATACGCTGCTCGATGCGGCCGGACGGGCCGGTGTCCACATCCCGACGCTCTGTCACCATCCTGGCCTGCCCTCCCATGCGGTATGCCGCATGTGCCTGGTCGACGTCCAGGGCGAACTCCCGCCACGGCCTGCCTGCGTCACGAAGGCGAAGGAAGGCGACGTCGTGGAGACGGACTCGGCCGGGCTGCGGGCGTCCCGCAGGGCCAATGCGGAGTGGTTGCTCGCGCGCCACCCGAACGACTGCATGCGCTGCGAGGTCGCCGATACCTGCAAGCTGCGCAGCTTCGTCCACGAGCATCAGGTGGGCGATATCCGGGAAAACGTCCCAAGGGGCTGCCCGGAACATCCGGAACACCGGCTGACCGACCACACGTCGCCCAGCATCTGGCGCGACCTGGCGAAATGCATCGAATGCGGCTTGTGCGTCGAGGCGTGCGGCGAAGCGGGGCAGCAGCAATTCGTGATCGGGTTCGCGGAGCATGGCTTCGGCCGCCTGCCGGTCACGGTCTTCGATCGATCCCTGGCCGACACCCGGTGCATTTCCTGCGGCCAGTGCACGCTCGTGTGTCCGGTGGGGGCCTTGATCGAGACGCCGCACTGGCACGAGGTGCTCCATACGCTCGATGCGCGCAGGCGCATTTCCGCCGTGCAGGTCGCGCCCGCGTCGCGGATAGCGATCAGCGAAGCGTTCGGCATGAAGCCCGGCACCGTCAGCACGGGCCGGATGATCAATGCGTTGAGGCAGCTCGGGTTCGACTACGTCTTCGACACCAATTTCGGCGCCGACCTCACGATCATGGAGGAGGGAACGGAGTTGCTGGGGCGCCTCGGAAGCCGCAAGGATCTCCCCATCCTCACCTCCTGCTGCCCCGGGTGGGTGAACTGGGTCGAGATCAACCGTCCCGATCTCCTGCCCCACCTGAGCACGACAAAGTCGCCACAGCAAATGCACGGCGCGCTCACGAAGCGGGGAGCCTTCGCGCGTGCGCTGGGCCCCGACTTCGCCGAGGGCACGGCCGAGCCGTATGTGGTGAGCGTCATGCCCTGCACGGCGAAGAAGGACGAATCGGCGCGGCCCCTGGAATCCGGCGACGTGGACCACGTGCTCACGACGCGCGAGCTGGCCCGCATGATCCGGGCACGCGGGATCGCGTTCGGCGCACTGCCCGAAGAGGGCCGGTTCGACGACCCGCTGGGTGAAAGCACGGGCGCGGGGCAGATTTTCGGCGCGTCGGGCGGCGTGATGGAAGCGATCGCGCGAACCGTTTCCCACTTCCTGGGCAAGGACGACGAGCTGCCGCTGGAGTGGCGCCAACTGCGCGGCGTCGGCAGCGGGGTGAAGACCGCCGAGGTTCCCGGCCTGGGCAGGCTCGCCGTGTGCAGCGGCATCGCGGCCGCGCAGCGACTGCTGGAAACCGGGACGTGGCGGGACGAGTACGTCGCGATCGAGGTCATGGCCTGCGTCGGCGGATGCCTGGGCGGAGGCGGCGAGCCGAAGTCGTCGGATCCGCTCGTGCTGGAAAAGCGCATGCAGGCGGTCTACGCGATCGACGCCCATGCGCAGCATCGACGCTCGTACGAAAACCCGGACGTGCAAAGGCTCTACGCGGCGGACCTGGGGGAGCCGAATTCGGCCCGGGCTCGCGAGCTGCTCCACACGAGCTATGCGCCGCGCGACTCGGAGCGCCTGCTCCTGATGCGCTTTCTCGATTGCGTGGACAGGCGGGATGCCGAGGGAGCGGTCCGCCTGTTCCATCCGGAGGCATCGTGGTCGACGGCTTCGCCCTTCGGCGAGCTGCGGGGTGCCTCGAACATCGGGGCGCTGATAGAAACCCGGCTACCGCCGCGCGAATACGGGCCGGCATATGCCCGGCATCGGATGGAATCGCACGCCGCGGTCGAGGACCTGACCGTGATCACTCCCGCTGGCGAGCGATGCCGGTTCCGGCTGCAGGCCGATACCGTCCAGGAAGGCGACCGGACGAGGAAGGTGATCAGGCGGCTGGAGCGGGAGGTGCTGTAGCGGGAGCTGCCGCGGCGGGCGCGGGTGAACTCGCGGGCGCAACGCCCGCAGGTCCACGAATAGATCTTCAACGCCTGTTCGCGATACGTCTGCTGCCGCTTGTTGGCGGCACGCCGGGCCTCGGCGACGATGCGGTTCAGCTTGGCGGGGTCACCGCTCATGGCCTACTGACATCTGTGCTTGTTGTTGGCTACGGCGGCGGATTCGAGGTGCGTCCGACGTGCCATCGCAAAGCCCAATAATCGGCACTGAACCGCTCCGGGTTTTCAGGAGACCTCCGTGTTTGAGTCAAGCTGCCATTGGCAGCTGACCCGTTGATTGATGATACGTCGCCTCGAATTCAGCCGGCGGCACGTTGCCGATCGGCTCGAGCAGCCGGCGGTTGTTGAACCAGTCGACCCATTCCAGCGTGGCGTATTCGACTTGGTCGATGTTGCGCCACGGTCCGCGATGGTGGATGAGCTCGGCCTTGTAGAGGCCGATGATGGTCTCGGCCAAGGCGTTGTCGTAGGAATCTCCCACGCTTCCTACGGAAGGCTGGGCGCCCGCTTCGGCCAGGCGCTCCGAGTATCGGATCGACAGGTATTGGCTGCCGCGGTCGCTGTGATGCACCACGCCGTCGATTCCCGAGCGCGACCAGATGGCTTGCTCCAAGGCATCCAGAACGAGTTCCGCGCTCATGGAACGGGCCACGCGCCAGCCGATGATGCGCCGCGCGAAGACATCGATCACGAAGGCGGTGTAGACGAACCCGCTCCAGGTCGCCACGTAGGTAAAGTCTGCGACCCAAAGTTGATTGGGGCGCGTGGCCACGAATTGCCTGTTGACGCGATCGAGCGGCCGTCCTGTGCTCTCGTCGCCGATCGTGGTGCGGCATTTGCGCCCGCGCACTACACCTTGCAGTCCGAGCGAGCGCATGAGGCGCTCGACCGTGCAGCGGGCCACCGTGACGTCCTCGCGCGTGAGCTGGCGCCAGACCTTGCGCGCTCCGTAGACGTCGAAGTTCTGCTTGTAGACGCGGCGGATCTCGGGCATCAGAGCGTGATCGCGGCGCAGCCGCGGCGGCAGGCGCTCGGGATCGACCTGCCTGGCTTTGTGCTCGTAGTACAGCGACGGGGCGATCGGCAGCTGCCTGCAAATCGGCTCGACCCCATAGACGGTCCGGTTGGCGTCGATGAACGACACCATTACTTCTGTCGGCGGTCGAGCTCCGCCTGGGCAAAATAAGCGGAAGCCTTGCGAAGAATCTCGTTCGCCCGCTTGAGCTCCAGATTCTCCCGCTCGAGCTGCTTGAGCCGATCGCGATCCGAGGTCGTCGGACCCGCCCGCTTACCTTCGTCTCGCTCAGCCTGGCGCACCCAGCGACGCAATGTCTCGGCGGTACAGCCGATCTTGCCCGCAATCGAGCCGATCGCTGCCCATTGCGATCCATGCTCGCCCTGCTGCTCCAGGACGAGCCGCACGGCCCGCTCCATCACTTCCGGGGAATACCTGTTCTGTCGTTTGTTCATGACTCCATCCTCTCAAGAAATGGAGTCTCCGGGAATCCCGGGGCGGTTCACCTTGCAGCCCCTGGACAATCCGTTCGGCCCGAGGTTGTCACGTATGTGTCAGGTACGACCTGACACCTATGTGTCGAGGTCGTACCTTTGCTTTCCTGGCGTCCCTACGCGATTCGAACCCCGGTTGTCGCCGTGAAAGGGCGGTGTCCTACCGCTCGTCCCCTGCCATCGGCTTCTCCTTCGGTGCCCCTTTCAGGAACTTCATGAGGTCCGATGGTTTCGCCTTGCCCGCCCGGCGCTTCAGGTATTCGGCTGCCGTCTCCATCGCACCGACCTTTTCGGCCACGGCGACGGCGATGAACTGGTTCAGAGATACGCCATCGGCCTTGGCGAGGCGCGCCGCGGCTGCCTTGACCGATTGCGGCATCTTGAGGGGATACGACGACTTGCTCATTGGCTCAACTCCTTCAAACAATCCCGCGGCGTAAGGACGCTCAACTCGAAGCGCCTCGCCACATTCGTGAAATCGCGGACATTGTGCGTCACGATCGCGTCTGCCATTCCATTGACAGCGGCCTCCAGCACCAGCTCGTCGGACGGGTCGCCAAGCTGCGGACGCCAACGAAAATGGACTTCCACCGGCGAACAAGCAGCGGCGAATGCGGCGAGAAACGCGGACACATCCCCTTCAGTCATCTTCGCGGCTATCCGATGCTCCGCGCGCATGAGAACGTCCTCGTACTCCAGGAAGAGTGCCGTCGTCGCCATCGGAACCAGTCGTTCTGTCGCCACTTTTTGCAGCAGAAGGTTGCTCGCGCCCTGGCGGCTTCTCAACCCGGCGACGAGCACGGAGGTGTCCAGGACGATTCGCATGACATCTCATAAGATATCACATCTCCGGGGATGTTGAACGGCTCCGAGATGAGAATGAAAAGAGCCACCGCAAGGCTGGCTTCATTCTGGCGTCCCCACCCGGGATATGCGAATCGTCCGCGACAGCCGCTCGCGGCCGATTGGTCCGAAGCACCAAAGCCAGGCGCTTCGGACCGCTGGACCGGTGCGCTCCCACATGAGCGCCCTCCGGCCTTCCGTGTAGCGAATCCGTGGCCTTCTGCCTATTTGCAACACCCCTTTCGCTTAGGTAGCGCGTAGTGTGTTGCATCGACCGGTTGAATCCGCCGCCGAAAGCGGGCATTCACCTGCCGATTCCGCAATAGAGACAGTCGAGTACCGGCCCGGCCCTCGGCCGCGCCTCGAACTCCCTCGCGACGATGCACACGATGGAGATATCGAATTGGCGTCCCCACGGGGATATGCGAATCGTCCGCGACATCCGTTCGCGGCCGATTCGTCCGAAGCGCCAAAGCCAGGCGCTTCGGACCGCCGGCCCGAGAAAAGCCGGGCTGGGCCGGCGTCCAATGCGCGGCTCGTGCCGAGCGCCGCGCATTGTCGAACCCGCTGGTCCTCATCGTGCGTGGGGACGACGGAAAACAAAACGGCCCGCAAAAGAGCGGGCCGATTTTGTTTTCCTGGCGTCCCCACGGGGATTCGAACCCCGGTTATCGCCGTGAAAGGGCGGTGTCCTAGGCCTCTAGACGATGGGGACCACAAACAAATCGGGAGCCAGAAGCACTCCCGATCTGGTGACGCGAACCGGTAGTGGTGGAGGTAAGCGGGATCGAACCGCTGACCTCTTGCATGCCATGCAAGCGCTCTCCCAGCTGAGCTATACCCCCGACCGAGCCCGGAATTATATCAGCCCCCGGCGGCCCGTTCCAGCCTGCGCAGCACGACTTCCCGCCGGAACGCGGCGGCGATGGCGTCGATCGCCGGGGTCTGGGCCTGCCCGGTGAGTGCGACCCGGAAGGGCATCATCACCTGGGGCATCTTGAGTCCTTTGGCCTTCGCCGTTTCCTTGAGCAGCGCGCTCAGCGCCGGAGCCGTCCATTCCGCGAGCGCCGCGACCTTCGGCACGAGCTCGGCGAGGAGTGCGCGGCCCGCCTCGTTCAGGTGCTCCTTCGCCGCGGCGGGATCGGGGTGTCCGGGCTCGGCCATGCCCATCAGGAACGCCTCGTGGTCCGAAAGGAGGTGGTACTTGGCCTTCCCCGCCGCGGTCATCGCCACCGGGTCCATCGCGGCCTCGATGAACTTGTAGACCTCGGGCTTGGCCTGCGCCAGCCGGGCGGCGAGCTCGGCATCCGGAATGCGGCGCAGGTACTCGCCGTTCATCCACAGCAGCTTCTCCGGGTCCCAGCGCGCGGGCGACTTGCTCACGTGCGCGAGGTCGAACCACTCGACGAGCTGCTCGCGCGAGAACACCTCCTCGTCGCCGTGGGACCAGCCCAGGCGCGCGAGGTAGTTCACCATCGCGTCCGGGAGGTAGCCCTCGGCCGCGTACTGCATCACGCTCACCGCCCCGTGGCGCTTCGACATGCGCTGGCCGTCGGCGCCGAGGATCATCGGCACGTGGCCGAAGCGCGGCAGCTGCGCCCCCAGCGCCCGGTAGAGGTTGATCTGGCGCGGCGTGTTGTTCACGTGGTCGTCGCCGCGGATGACATGGGTCATCGCCATGTCGATGTCGTCCACGACCACGCCGAAGTTGTACGTGGGGATGCCGTCGGCGCGCAGGAGCACGAGGTCGTCGAGCTCGTCGTTGGCGATCGCGATCTCGCCCTTCACGAGGTCGTCCCAGGCCACCTCGCCCGCGAGCGGGTTCTTGAAGCGCAGCGCCGGGCGCACGCCCTGGGGAGGCGTCTGCCGCGACTCGCGCCAGCGCCGGTCGTAGCGCGGCTTCTCCCCGCGCGCCACCTGCGCCTCGCGCATCGCCTCGAGCTCCTCCTTCGTGCAGTAGTCCCAGTACGCGAGATCCTTCGCGAGGAGCTGCTCGCCCACCTCGCGGTACCGGTCCAGCCGCTTCATCTGGAAGAAGGGCCCCTCGTCCCAGTCGAGGCCCAGCCACTGCAGGGCGTCGAAGATCGCCTGCTCGGACTGCTGCGTCGAGCGCTCGAGGTCGGTGTCCTCGATCCTCAGGATGAACTTGCCGCCCAGGCGCCGCGTGAACGCCCAGTTGAAGAGCGCGGTGCGCGCGCCGCCGAGGTGCAGGTAGCCGGTGGGGCTGGGGGCGAATCGGGTGCGGATCATGGGTCGGGCCCGGGCGAATCCGACATTCTAGCGATTCCGTCCCCGCGCCCGCGTCTGGTAAAATGGCGCTCTTCGCGAAATGCCGCTGCTTCCCCGGCGGCATTTTTTCGCCGGGTCGTTAGCTCAGCGGTAGAGCACTGCCTTCACACGGCAGGGGCCAGTGGTTCGATCCCACTACGACCCACCATCCCTTCCCCGGGGTGGCCGCCGCCCGCGGCCCATTCACAAACGTTGACGATCGGCATCGCCGCGGCTTGCGCCAGATCAAGCGCGCGGCCCCGCGGCCTTGCAAGACTGGCGCGAACCTTCCCACTGAGGGAGTCATCGATGGACGTCGGGATCCACTCCACCATCTTCCGCCCGGTCGACCCGGCGCAGCCCTACCTCGTGGTGGTCTCGGCCATCCCCATCGAGGAGCCGCGCATCGCCCGGCGCAGCGCGATCAAGCGGGCCACGGCGGGGACGCTGGCCGAAGCCGCGCGCAAGTGCGACGAGCTGGCGGCCGCGCTGCGCGAGATCCTGCGCTTCCACGGCGACAGCGTGCAGCGCCTGCACTGCCCCTGGAATCCGGGCTGCCAGACCTGCTTCGAGGCCTAGCCGCGCGGAATGTGGACGATTGTGAACGCCCTTGCGGCGGCGGCCCGGCGCGATTAACCTGTGTGAACGCGCTTGCGTGGTCGCAGTGCGTCCTTCTCGCATCCGCCCTCCGGGGCGGATTTTTTTTGCGCGCCCGCTCCCGCCCGCTCCGCGCGGAGCGGGCGGGTCGCGGCGGACAGGCGGGGTCAGGCGCCGCTCTGCACCGCCCAGCCGACCAGCAGGCCCAGCAGCGCCATGATGGCGGCGGCGAGCAGGAAGATCCCGCCCACCCACGCGCCGGCGACGAGGGCGCCGATGCCCACCACGGCGGCGATGACCGTGCCTCCGAGCCGGACCGGCGATCCGGCGAAAGTCGCGACTGCGTCCATGCGTTCCTCCTTGGGATGTGAGGCTGTTGGAAGCGCCGCCGGGAGGGATGTTCGCGCCCTGCGTCGAATGGCGCAGGCCCGCGGAAAAAAATCGGGGAGGCCCCCGGGGACGCGCCTTCAGCCCTCGCCGGCGCGCCGCCAGCGGAAGCCGCCCTCGGCGATCGCCAGCCGCATCCACGCGCCGCCGCAGCGCCGGCAGTGGAAGGCCGCGAACGCGGGCTCGCCGCCGTCCACCGAGGGTCCGGAGCGGAAGTACTCGGTGAGGTGGGGATGGCCGGCGCTGCCGGCCGGACCGCGCGCGCAGGCGTCGCAGGATTCGGGTGCGGGCATCGCCCGAGCGTAGCGGCAAGGCGCATGCGGCCCTTTGATCCCGCGCAAAACGCCGCGGGCCGTTTTCGGCTAGGCGCGCCGCTACACCTCGTCGATGCCCGCCACCCGGTGCCCCTGCACCACGAGGCGCGTCTTCATGGACTCGACCAGACGCAGCGCCTCTGCCCGGGCGAGCTCGAGCGAGGTGAGCAGGCGGCTCTCGGAGGTGATCGCCTCCCCTTGCTCCCCGGAGGCGGAGAGGAACGCCGTCACCGTGACGAGGAACTGGCGCGGGCCGAGCTCCTGGGTGCGGCACCAGATGCGATACGTCGCCATGTCTTGTTCGATTCTCCCTTGCGTACGCGCCATCATCGCGCGCCTCGCCTCGGCGCGCACTACCCCGGAAGGTGGGATGCGTAGGAGGATGCCGACGGGAAAAGCGCCGCCCCTCGGACAGACTCGCGGCCGGCGCCCTTGCGAGACTGTAGCCGGATTCACAGATGCAGAGGCCGCCATGACCGTTCGTGCCTTCCCGATGCCGGACCGCAAGCCCCTCGTCGCCGCCACCTGGCAGGCGCGCGTCGAGCAGGCGCGCACGGTCCATGACGTGCTCGAGGCGTGCCGGGACTACCTCGCCAAGCTCGAGCCCGGCGAGGTCGCGCTGCTGCCCCGCGCCTGCCGCCCGCCCAAGCTCCTCGACGCGGGCGACATCTCGTCGTACGCCTTCGAGCTGGTGCGCCACCACTGCAAGGAGGAGGACGACGGCGCGCGCCTCGTGCACCAGCTCGCGGCCTTCTTCTCCCAAGCCTCCATCCGCGTCTCGCAGGTGCTCACCCGCGTGGGCAGCGAGGGCGGGATGCTGCGCGAGTCGGCCTGAACCGCGGGCGCGCGCCCGCGAGCGCATGTCGAAGACCCTCGAAGCGGCCCTCTGGGGCCTGCTCGCCGGCAGCGCCGTGGCCATCGGCGCGGCCATCGGCTACTTCGCCCACGTGCCGAAGCGTGCCGTCGCCGCGATCATGGCCTTCGGCAGCGGCGTGCGAGCTGATGGACGGCCTGCTCTCCGGCGGCGCGGTGAGCGCGGTCGCGGTGACGGGCGATCTTCCTGTCCAACATCCCGGAGGGCCTCTCGGGCGCCGACGGCATGCGCAACGCCGGGCGTTCGGCGGCATACATCTTCGGGGTCTGGGGCGGGATCGCGATCGCGTGCGGGATCGCCGCGGCGATCGGCTACGGGGCGTTCCGCAACTTCGGTCCCCACGTCGTCGCGGCGACCACCGCGCTCGCCGCCGGCGCGATCCTCGCGATGTTCGCGGACACGATGATTCCCGAGGCGTTCGACGAGGCCCACACCGCGGCGGGGCTCGTCACGATGATCGGGTTCCTCACCGCGTTCATGCTGTCGAAGTGGGGGAGCTAGGGCGCCCGACCCTCTCCCCGGCCCTCCCCCAAGGGGGAGGGAGATTCTCACCCTCTCCCCGGCCCTCCCCCAGGGGGGAGGGAGATTCTCACCCTCTCCCCGGCCCTCCCCCAGGGGGGAGGGAGAGCTGCTACTCGATCAGCCGGTGCTTCATCGCGTAGTGCACGAGGTCCACGTTGGTGTGCAGCTGCAGCTTCTTGAGGATGCGCCCGCGGTAGGTGCTGACCGTCGAGGGCGAAAGCCGCATCTCCTCGGCGATCTCGTGCAGCGTCTTGCCCGAGGCGAGCAGCCACATCACGCGGTACTCGCGGTCCGAGAGCCGCTCGTGGGGCGGGCGCTCCTGCTCCGGGGTGAGCCGCGAGGCGAGCTTCTCGGCGAGCGTGGAGCTCACGTACCGCCCGCCCGTGGCCACCTTCTTCACGGCCGCGGTGAGCTCGTCGCCCGCGCTCTCCTTCGTGATGTAGCCCGCCGCCCCGGCCTTCAGCGCCCGCAGCCCGTGCGGGTCCTCGGGATAGATGCTGAGGATCAGCACCGGCCGCTCGGGGTAGTCGTGCTTCACGTCGGAGAGCAGCTCCACGCCGCCGCGGCCGGGCATGGAGTAGTCGAGGACCGCGACGTCCCAGTCCACCTGGTGGGCGACCTCGAAGGCTTCGTCGCCGTCGCGTGCCTCGCCGACCACGCTCACCTCGGGATCCGAGGCGAGCATCTGCTTGAGACCCTGCCGCACCACCGGATGATCGTCGGCGATGAGCACCTTGACCGGCGCGCCTGGTGCGCCGTGGATTACGGAGGAGGATGCGAAGCTCATGGTTTTAGGCGTGGTACACCGTTTGTTGTGACGTCGTTGGAATCGTGACGGAGACTCGCGTCCCCTTCCCCTCCTCGCCTTGCACGTCGATGCTCCCGTCGAAGGCGAGCACGCGCTCCCGCAACCCGAGGAAGCCCAGCGAGGTCGGGCTGTCGATCTCCTCGGGACGTATGCCGCGGCCGTTGTCCTCGACGGCGATGGCGAGGGCCTCGTCGTCGGTCTCGGCCACGGTCACGTTCACGCGCGTGGCGTGCGCATGCCGCGCGACGTTGGTGAGCAGCTCCTGGAAGATCCGGAAGATCGCCGTGGAGCGCTCCTGGTCGGGATCGGTGAAGCGCGGCGGCAGCTCGACCCGGCAGCGGATGCCGGTGCGGCGCTGGAACTCGCGCGCCTGCCACTCGATCGCGGCCGCCAGCCCGATCTCGTCGAGCACCTCGGGGCGCAGCCCCGAGGCGATGCGCCGCACCGAGTTGATGATGCGGTCGATGGCCACCGACAGCGCCTGGGACTTGCGGGCCACCGTCTCCGCGTCGTCGGTGCCGTAGCCCTTCGCGAGCGACCCCAGGTCGTACTTGAGGCCCGTCAAGGCCTGCCCCAGCTCGTCGTGGATCTCGCGCGCGATGTGGATGCGCTCTTCCTCGCGCACCCCCTGCAGGTGCGCGGCCAGGGCCCGCAGCTTCTCCTCCGAGGCGCGCAGCCGCTGCTCGGTCATCGCCCGCTCGGCGAGCTCGGCGTTGAGCATCCGGTTCATGTCGTGCAGCCCCACGAAGACCGAGAGCTTCGAGCGCAGCACCTCCGGGATCAGCGGCTTGACGATGTAGTCCACGGCGCCGGCCTGGTAGCCGCGGAACATGGAGGCGAGGTCCTCCTGGTGGGCCGTCACGAAGATGATCGGCGTGTGCCGCGAGCGCTTGCGCTCCCGGATCAGGCGCGCGGTGGTGAACCCGTCGATCCCCGGCATGCGCACGTCCATCAGGATCGCGGCGAAGTCCTCGTCGAGCACGTCGCGCAGCGCCTCCTCCCCGGAGGAGGCGGTCACCACGCGCGCGCCGAGGGGGGCCAGGCTTTCGCGCATGGCGAGCTGGCTCGCGGGATCGTCGTCCACGATGAGGATGCTCGCATGGGGGGAATCGCCCATCGCTACCGGGCGAGCACCAGCAGGGAGTAGCCGCCGAGCAGTCGCGCCGCGGCATCGCGGTTCATCCGGTAGAGCGCCTCGCGCGGCCACTTGAGCAGCTGCGACTTCCACCCCAGGCCCCCGAGCTCGGTGCGCCCGGACGTGTAGCAATGGTCGAGGACGCGATAGCCGGTGTCCTCGAGCGCGGCGAGCGCGGTCTCCTTCGAGAAGTGGTGGATGTGCCCGACCGCGCGGCGCTGGTCGATCAGCGGACGCGCGCGCGCGACCATGAGCGCCGAGAGCTCGAGCGGGATGTGGAAGACCTTGTGCGTGGCCTTCGTGCGCATGCCGCGCAGGAAGGCGAAGTAGTCCTCGACGTGCTCGAAGACGTCGATCGCCATCGCGAGGTCGTAGTGCGCGTCCTCCTCGAGGAGGTTGGCGAGGCGGAAGTCGAGGCGCCCGCCGGCCTTGCGCCGGCAGATCGCGTAGGCGTCGGGCGAGATGTCGTAGCCGGTGAGGCGGTCGACCTCGGGCATCTCGCGCGCGAGGTTGCGCAGCACCTCTCCCGCGCCGCAACCCACCTCGCACACGGTGCGGGGGGCCACGCCGTTGCGCGCGAGGATGCCGGCCACGTGCCGGGCCTTCCACGCGGAGTCGTCCGCGTGCCAGGTCGGGTTGTTCCTGAGGTAGGTGCCATCGGTATAGATCGTGTCCATCGCAGCTTTCCGGGGCGCGGATCACTCCGCGCAGCGAACACAGTCTATGAATCCACGATTGCACCCATTCGGGGCGGGGAGCTAGTCCGGGGGGACTAGCCCGGGAACAACGGCGCCGAGCCGGGCGACGGTTCGGCGCCGGAAGAGGGAAAGGCCCCCTCGCGGGGGCCTTGGGATCGCGTCTGACGTCAATGCGCTGCCCGACGTCGCGACGGATTCATCGCACCGAGGCGCCGTCCTCGGTGAAGTTGACGGTATGGCCGGCCACGGCGACCTGCCAGCCGCCCCCGATGGCCGTGGCGCTCGCCGGCACGGACGGCGCCGGCTCGGGCGAGCGCTTCTCGTCGCCGCCGCCCACCACCTTGAGCTTGCCGCCGGCCACCTTGCCCACGAGGGGCGCCGGGGCGGCGGGTGCGGGTGCATCGCGCGCCGCCGAGCAATCCCGGCCGATGCGCAGCACCGTGACGAAATCCGCGTCGCGGGACTTGCCGACCGTGGCGAAGCGGCCGTGCCACGAGGCGGGCGCGCGGGGGCCGGGCACCGACTGCACCTGCGAGAAGGCCACGCCGGGCGAGGCGAGCATCTCGACGCACATCGCCGCCGGCCCCTCGCGCACCGCGACCCGCGTATCGGTGAGCGCCGTCATGGCGTGCGGCGCATGCAGGTTCCATTCCCAGGTGCGCGGCGTGGCCGAGGCGAGGTGGTCGCGGATCACGAGCGTGTTGGATTCGCGCAGGTACACGAGCGTGCGCTGCGCCGTGGTGAGCGCGCCGCCGTAGGCGGCCGTGGCATCGCCGGAGACGATCGCGTAGGCGCCGCCGTCCTCGTAGCGCGTGAGCTTCGCCGAGGCGGCGCGCGAAGCGTCCCCCTGGCCCTGGCCGCCATCGAACGTGATCGCGTTGTGGGCGCTCGTGCGGCGCGAGGCCGCGTCCTCCCGCGCCTTCGCCTCGGCCGGATAGGCGGCGTTGCCGGCGAGCACCCGGCCGCGGTCGTGGATCACGAACGCGTCCTGGTCGGCGTGCGCCGCGCGGTCGGAGCCCGCCGGTCCGGCGCGGAAATACACCGACGCGCGCGCCGGGTCGTCGAGGCGGCTGTGGAAGGCGGCCCAGCCGATCGACGGGAAGTAGGCGGAATTGCGCGCCTCGGGCGGCAGCGGTGCCGCCGCGGGGGCCGGGCGCGGGGCGGCGAGGAGCGCCAGCGAAGACGGGTCCTCGCCCGTGGCCTGGGCGGCGTACCAGCGCGCGAGCGGCGTGGGCGCGAGGCTCGCGAGGCCCTTGGCGGCCTTCGCCCAGGCCGCCGGATCGTGGCGTCCGGCGCCGTCGCCGAAGACGCCGGCGGGCGCGCCGGGGGGCAGGAAGTAGGCGAAGTAGCGCGGCAGGTCGCGCACGCGATCCTGCGCGCCGAGGTTCGCCCCCGCGGCGTGGTCGAGCACGTACCAGGCGAGGAGCTGCGCGTCGGTGTCCTCGACCGCGGCGGCCGTTCCGTTGCCGCGGCCGCCGTCGGCGCCGCCCCACGGGTTGGTCCACGCGAGCGCCATCGGCACCGCCGCGCGCGTCCACGCGTCGGCTTCGGGGATGTCGCCCGCCATGAGGGTCGCGATCGCCGCGGTGGTCGCGAGCGCGCGCTGCGCCTCGGCGTCGTAGGGATGCGCCCCGGCGCGTCCGCTCGCCACGTAGCGCGCGTACATCGGCGCGGTGCGCGCCTTCACCGCCGCGCGCAGGGTGCGCTTGTGCGCCTCGTCGAGGAAGTCGCAGGTCCAGTCGTAGCCCAGCGCGAGCGTCCACGCGACGCTGCGGTTGGCGGCGGGATCGCGCGCGAACCCGCTCGGCCCCTGCGCGCTCCAGCGCGCGAGCGCGGCGAGCCGGCGCGCGGCCTGCGCCCCGTAGGACGCCTCGTGCGTGACCGCCCAGGCGAAGGCGGCGTCGAGCGCGGCCCGTCCCTCGCGCTCGGCGGCCGCGGCGGTCCCGGCGCCCGGCGGCGCCGCGGTGACGGGCTTGCCGGCTTGCGCCGCGTCCACGCGGGCGACGAGCTCGGCGAAGCCCGCGGAGCGCTCGGCGCGCGCGGCCTCGAGCGGGCTCGCCGCGCCGGCGGGCCAGCTGCGCGGGCGCGCCGTGTTCTTCGCGTGTTCCAGGGCGCCCGCCCCGCTCGGCGGCACGTAGGGCACGGCCGCGTCGTCGACCGTGAAGGTGCGCTGCGCGCTCGCCTGCGGCCTCTGCCCGGCCGCCTCGACCCTCCACGTGTAGTTGCCGGCGGGAATCTGCCGGTCCCACGCGAGCCAGTTCTGCGCGGCGGCGCGGCTTTCCGAGTGCCCGTCCGGAAACGTGAGCACGATCGTGTAGCCGCTGCTGCCCTCGAGGGCCGGCCACGTGAAGGCGGGCGGGCTTTGCAGGAGGGTCGCGCAATCGGCCGGCTGCACGGGGGCGAGCAACGGGTCGGAGCGTGCGAGGAAGTCCGACTGCTTGCCGCAGCCCTGGGCGTGGGCGAACGGCGCATGGGCCGCGGCGACGGCCAGCAGTGCCGCGGTGAGCGCCGCGCGCGCCGCCGGGCGGATCGCGCTGCGGTGAAAAGTCCGTCTCGTCGGTGCCGCGTTGTTTTCGTGGGACATGGCGGCCCCTAATGCAACCGGCGTGCCACTCCCGCTTTCTCGTTGCGCGTCAGGGGCTTGGCCGCGCACGTTCGCGCCGCACGCGCCCCATCGTGTAGCCGGCGCCCGACGCGCGGCGTCGCCCGCGCGCAATCGTGCTGTAGGACGCGGCCTCCCCGCGTCGGAAGCCGCCGACGCCGCGTAGTCCGCGGACGACATTCGCGTGGGAATCGGTGACCCGTCGCGTCAATCCGGCGCCGCGGCGGGGACCGCCCACCGTGTGCGGGGCGCCGGACGTCGCCGGCGAACGACGCGGCGCTCGCGCGCGGCGCGCGCGAGCGCCGAGGGCTAGGCGGCCTCGCCCGGGCGCGGCACCGCGCGGCGCGACGGCTGCCAGAGCGAGCGGTAGGCCGCGCGCAGCTTCGGGATCTCGTATCTCCACTCGAGCTCGTTCTCGACCCGGCGACGGCCGTAGGCGCCCATCGCCGCGCGGCGCGCGGGATCGTCGAGGAGCTCGAGGATCTTGGCCGCCATGTCCGCGGGGTCGTCGGGGCGCGCGTAGAGCGAGGCGTCCTGCGCCGAGCAGCGGCCCTCGGTCAGGTCGAACTGCACGATCGGCTTGCCGAGCGCCATGTACTCCATGATCTTGTTCATCGTCGACTTGTCGTTCATCTCGTTGGCGCGGTCGGGGTTCACGCACACGTCGGCGGTGTTGAGCATGGCCAGCAGCTCGCGCGTCGGGCACGCGCCCGGTGAAGGTCACGTGATCGGCCACGCCCAGCTCGGCGGCGAGCGCCTTCATCGCGCTCGAGCGAGGTGCCGCCGCCGACCAGCCCGAAGTGCACGTCGTCGCCGGCCGTGGTCGTGCACGATGTGCGCGCACGGCCGCGAGCAGCAGGTCGATGCCCTCCTGGCGGCCCATCACGCCGACGTAGCCGACGAGGTGCTTGCGGCCGCGCTTCGAGCGCCGGATCGGGCGGCACGACGCGTCAGCCGCTCGAGGCTCGGGCCGCTGCGCACCACGAAGACGCGGTCCGGCGTCCATGCCGCCGCGCTCGACGGCGATCCGCGGTACGACTCGTTGGTCGCGATCGACACGTCGGCGCATGCGGAAGGTCAGCCGCTCCGAGCAGGACCATCAGCTTCGATAGAAGAAGTCGCGGCGGCCGAACTTCGCCTCGTAGAGCTCGGGGTTGATGTCGTGGTGGTCGAAGACGAACTTGCGCCCGAACAGCTTGAAGAAGCCGCCGATCAGGAAGATGTTGTCCGGCGGGTTGCAGGCGTGGATCACGTCGAAGCCGCGCGTCGAACAGCCACCCGCAGGCACAGCGCGAAGCTGCTGGAAGAGCGCCGACGGCGTATTCGACCGCGTAGCCGAGCGCGCCCGTCGGCCTCCACCGGCAGCGGGTGGCGGTGGATCTGCGATGCCGTCGATCATCCTCGAAGCGGCTCTCGTAGCCCTTGCCGGTCGGGCAGATGATCGCTGACCGCGTAGCCAGCGTCGCGCAGCGCGCTCGCCTCCTGCCACACCCGCCGGTCGAACGGGCTCGGGCAGGTTCTCGACGATGATGAGGACGCGCTTGCGCGGCTGGCATCACCAGCAGATCGCCGTCGTAGTCGCTCCGCGACGCTCGTCGTCCTCGCAGATGCGCACCAGGTCGACGATCGCTGGTGCTCGGCGGCAGCGCGCTCGGGCACCTCGCGGAACTCGGGCGAGCCGGTTGCCGATGACGATCGATCGTCGGCGTGCTCGAGCACCTCGTCGATGGTGTCCACCATCATGCTGGAGATGTGCGGGATGTGGTTGAGGATGTAGTCGCGGTTGGCGCCGTGGATGCTCGCCAGGCTGACGTTGCTGGTCGTAGACGCTGAGGTCGTAGCCCTTGCCGATGAGGCGCTCGACCAGCTCCACCATCGGGCTCTCGCGCAGGTCGTCGGTGCCGGCCTTGAAGCTGAAGCCGAGCACGCCGACGCTTGCTTGCTGCCCTTGTCCATGCACGGCTGCGGAGCGCGCGCTCGATCTGCTCGCTGGTTGCTCGGCAGGATGGAGACGATCAGCGGCACCTTCACGTCGAGCAGCCGCGCCTGGTACGCAGGGCGCGCACGTCCTTGGGCAGGCACGAGCCGCCGAAGGCGAAGCCCGGCTTCAGGTAGTAGGGCGAGAGGTTGAGCTTGGTGTCCTGGCAGAAGATGTCCATCACCTGGTGGCTGTCGATGCCGAGGGCCTTGCAGACGTTGCCGATCTCGTTGGCGAACGCCGACCTTGAGCGCGTGCCACGCGTTGTCGGCGTACTTCACCATCTCCGCGGTCTCGATAGTCGGTGCGGATCAGCGGCGCCCGGCATGTCGGCCGTAGAGCTCGGCCAGCACGTCGCCGCTGGCGCGCGTCCAGCTCGCCGATCACCGTCTTCGGCGGATGGTAGTAGTCGTGCACGGCGGTGCCCTCGCGCAGGAACTCGGGGTTGATCGCAGACGCCGAAGTCCTGCGCCGGCCTTCTGGCCCGAGGCCGACTCGAGCGCCGGAATCACCACCTCGCGCATCGTGCCGGGCAGCATCGTGCTGCGCACGACGACCGTGTGGCCCGGGTGGTCGCGCAGCCCCTCGCCGATCTGCTCGCACACGCGCCGCACGTACTTGAGGTCGATGTGGCCGTTGCCGAGGCTGGGCGTGCCCACGCACACGAGCGAGAGGTCCGTCTGGCGCACCGCCTCCTGCACGTCGGCGGTCGCGCGCAGGCGCCCCTCGGCCACGGCGGTCTTGATGATGTCGCCGATGTCGCGCTCGATGATGGGGGTGAAGCCCGCGTTCACGAGGTCGACCTTCGCCTGCTGGGGGTCGACGCCGATCACCTCGTGGCCGTCCTTGGCGAGGCAGCCGGCGGAGACCGCGCCGACGTAGCCCAGGCCCATGATGCTGATCTTCATGCTGTTGCGCTCCGGAGTTGGCGAATGCGAGTGCCACCAGCTTGGAGCCCGCACTTGACCGGGCTTGCCGGGGATGGGGCCCCGGAAGTAGTCCGTGCGGATCAGCGCATCGGCATCGCGTCCAGGCGGCTGTCGGAGGCGCCGGACGCCTCGGCGTCGGCGCGGCAGTCGATCGCCGTGCGCAGGACCTGCGGGCCGCGCAGCACGGCCGACCACGCGACGGTGGGCGCGGGGCGCTTGCGGTCGAAGCGGCGCGAGACCCACCCGCCGGGGGGGTCGGTCGCGCCCTCGAGCACGCGAAGCCGCGCCCCGGGCAGCGCGGGCGGGCGCAGCACGATCGCCGTGGCGCCGCGGGCGATGCGCAGCCCCCCGGGCACCTCCTCGACGCGGCAGTCCTCGTGGCAGTGGAAGAAGATCTCGACCGCGTGCTCGCCCGCCATCTCGAGCGTGTCCTCGAGCGCGATGCGCCGGGCGCGCTTGTCGAGGGCGATGCGCCGGCGGTGCGTGACGGGGTCGTCGAGGCGGCGATAGCCGTCGTGCCAGGCCTCGAGCACGTCGGCCTCGGCGCCGGCGCTCCAGCGCGCGCACTGCGCGTGCGCCTTGTCGAGCCAGAGGAAGCTGCCGCCCTGCTCCGACTGGTCGCGGCCGTCCACGCGCACGGTGTTGTGGGCCGCCGTGCCGCGGAAGTACGCGCGCCAGCCCGGCTCGGTGTGGTAGGCGTAGGTGCCGGGGTCGACCAGCATCTCGGCCCCGCCCAGCGAGAGCGTGAAGGCGAGCGCGTCGGCGTGGCCGTGGGCGGCGATCTCGCGGTAGCCGAGGGGCCCGGCGTCGGCCACCAGCCGGATCTCGCGCGGCGTCTCGAACGCGCACCCCAGGATGTAGTAGCCGCCGTCGGGGAAGTCGCGGCGCACGGGCAGCATCGCGCGCGTGGCGTCCACCGCGGCGAAGCGCGCCTCGGCGCCGGGCCCGAAAAGCCAGCGCGTCTTGTCGTCGAGGCTCCCCGCCTTCGCCTTGAACTCGGGGCGGCCGAAGAGCACGGCGCCGGTGGCCAGCAGCGAGCGCGCGGGCGAGGCGCCGGGGCGCGGGTCGAGGCGCGCCACGCACCCGTCGTCGGCGTCGCCGATCATCGGGAGGTTGCCCGCCACGTCCATGACCGAGGCGAGGTACTCGAGCATCGCCTCGATGCGCTCGCGGTAGGCGCGCGAGAAGGGCCGGCCGGCGGCCTCGGCGGCGAGCAGCGGCAGGATCAGGAGGTCGAGCTCCCACTGCTGGTAGGCGAGCGCCTGCTCGCGGTTCACCCCGTCGGGGGCGTTCTGCGCGAGCGCCTCGCGCTCGAGCCCGGCGTGCGACTCGGCGAGCCAGTCCGCCGCCTGCGGCCAGCACGGCCACGTGAGCGCCGCCACGGCCACTCCCGCCAGCTCGCCCACGAGGTGGTTGTTCGCCGAGGAGTGCAGCGAGTAGTGCCCGCGCACGAAGGCCACGTGCCGGTAGACCGCGTCGAGCCAGCGCGCGCGCAGCGCCCTGCCCTCGCGGTCGGTGAAGAGCGCCGCGTCCACGCCGCCCAGCAGCTGCCAGGCGATCGCCCAGTTCACGAGCCGCAGCGCCGCCTCCAGCGCGCTCGACCAGTGCACGCCGAGCGGATGCGGGCACTGCGCGATCCAGCTGTCGAGCTGGACGGCCAGCGCCCGGGCGTAGCGCGCGTCGCCCGTCAGCGCGTGCGCCTGGGCGAGCGTGACGAGCTGCAGGTGCCGGCTGGGCTCCCACACGTACTTGCAGTCGCCCACGACGCGCGCGTCGCGGTAGTCGAGGGTCTTGCCGAAGGCGAGCGGCGCCTCGATGCCGGTCTTGGGATCGCGGTTCCAGCGCGGCGGGCGGCCCAGGTCCGCGTCCTCGAGGGCGAAGACGTCCAGGCGCCCGGCGGCGATGCGCTCGGCCGCGGCCACGTAGGGCGCCGGATCCACGCGCGCGTCGCGGGCGATCCACGCCCGGGCGGCGCGGCCGAGGTCGGGCGGCGGCACGTCGATGCGCAGCATCCCCCAGCGCTCGGCGCGCATGCGCGCGGCGCGCCCGAGGCGGTGGGCGATCTCCGCCGGCCCCATGCAGCGCAGGCGGTTGAGCTTCCACGCGAGCCCGGAGCTCACGCGTACTGGCGGTGCCAGATCTCGAGGTTCAGCAGCGCCCATAGCAGCTTCTCGTGGTTCTGGCGGCCCCCGACGTGGTCGTCGACCACGCGGTCGAGCTCCGCCGCGTCGTAGTAGGCGCGGGTGCGCGAGCCCGCGCCCTGCAGGTGCTCGCGCAGGTACCCGCGCATCGGTCCCTGGAACCAGCGGTTCACCGGCACGCGGAAGCCCACCTTCGGGCGCTCGAGGATCGGGCGCGGGATGAGGCTCTTCGCCGCCTCGCGCAGGATCCACTTCGTCCGCAACCCCCGCACGCGGCAATCGTCCGGCAGGCCCGAGACGAAGCCGGCGAGCACGTGGTCGAGGAACGGCACCCGCGACTCGATCGAGGCGGCCATCGTCATGCGGTCGCCGCGCTCGAGCAGGTTGTCCGGCAGCCAGCTCGTCTGGTCGGCGTAGAGGATGCGCCGCAGCGTGCTCGCCCGGGGATCGGCGTCGAACGGCGGGACGTCGCCGCCGAAGGCGTGGCCGTTCACGCGCAGCGTCGTGAGCCGCTCGCGCTCGGCGTGGCTGCACGCGCCGAACCAGCGCGCGTAGCGCTCGGGCCAGCCGTCGATGTTCAGGTTGGTGATCGCCGTCTTCGCGCGCCGGAAGCCGTAGGGCAGCGACTGCGTGAGCGGCTGGATCAGCCGGCGGCGCACGGCGCCCGGCACGAGGCGCTGGTAGCCGCGGGCGAAGCGCTCGAAGACGTGCTTCGGGTAGCCGCCGAGGACCTCGTCGCTGCCCTCGCCCGTGAGCACCATCTTCACGCTGCGCGAGGCCTCCCGCGCGAGCATGTAGATCGGGATGTCCGACGGCTCGGTCACGGGCGCGTCGCGGTAGCCCACGAGCGCCGGCAGGTGCTCGATGAGGTCGTCGGGGCTCACGACCAGCTCGTGGTGGTCGGTGGCGAAGTGCCGCGCCACGACACCCGCGTATCCCAGCTCGCTGTACGCGCTCTCGCTGCCGCCGAAGCCCACGGAGAAGGTCTTCACCTTCGCGTTGTGCCGCGTCATGAGCGCCACGATCGTCGACGAATCGAGGCCGCCGGAGAGGAACGCCCCGAACGGCACGTCGCTCACCATCTGCATGCGCACCGCCTCGTCGAGCCGCCCGAGGAAGGCCTCGACGCGCGCGGGCTGCGCCCCGGGGGACGGCCGGGGAGCGGGCGAGCGGTCGGGCGCCTCCCAGTACCGGCGCTCGACGAGCCGCCCGCCGGCCCACGTCGCGCAGGTGCCGGGGGCGAGCTTGCGGATGCCGGCGAGCAGCGTCTTCGGGCCCGGCACGTAGCGGAAGGCGAGGTAGTCCCACACCGCGCTCTCGTCGACGGCGGGGCGCGGGCCCGGCAGCGCGAGCAGCGCCTTGATCTCGGAGGCGAAGGCGAGGCCGCCACGCGTCGGGCGCAGGAAGAGCGGCTTCTCGCCGAAGCGGTCGCGGGCGAGGAACAGGCGCTGCGCGCGCGCGTCCCACACCGCGAAGGCGAACATGCCGCGCAGGCGCTCGACCGCGCCCTCGCCCCACTCGCGGTAGGCGTGCAGCAGCACCTCGGTGTCGCTGTCGCGGCGGAAGACGTGGCCGAGGGCCTCGAGCTCGGCGCGCAGCTCGCGGAAGTTGTAGATCTCGCCGTTGAACGTGAGGGCGAGGCCGGCCTGGGCGTCGCACATCGGCTGCGGCGATCCCACCGGGTCGATGATCGCGAGGCGGCGGTGGCCGAGGAGCACGCGCTCGCCGCCCGCGCCCGTGAACTCGGCGATGCCGTCGCCGTCGGGCCCGCGGTGGGCGATGCGCGCGAGCATGCGTTCGAGCACCTCCCGGTCGATGCCGGCTTCCGCGGCGGCCACGGCCCCTGCGATCCCGCACATCGGCTATTCCTTCCCCGAGGAGGCCACGCGCGGGGCCTGGTGCCGCTCGCCGCCGTGCGGATGCCGCGAGGGCATCGCCGCGGGGCCGGCGCCGGCCACCACCGGCCCGCCGGCCAGGCGCGCGTAGTGCAGCGCGAGCTCCGAGGCCACGCGCTCGATCGTGAAGGCGGCCCGCACGCGCCGGCGGCAGGCGCGGCGCATCCACGCGAGCTGCTCGCGGTCGGTGCCCAGGCGCGCGATCGCCTCGGCCACGGCCTTGCCGTCGCGCGCGGGCACGAGCAGGCCGTGGGTGCCGTGGGTCATCACGTCGGGGATGGCGCCCACGGGGGTGGCGATCACCGGCAGCCCCGCGGCCATCGCCTCGAGCAGCGCGTAGGGCAGCCCCTCGGCGTAGCTCGCGAGCACCATCACGTCGGCGCCGCCCATCAGCCGCGCCTTGTCGGCGCCGAAGACCGGGCCGCAGAAGACCACGCGCGCGCCGATGCCGAGGGCCTGGGCGTAGCGCTTGAGGCGCGCGGCCTCGGGGCCGTCGCCGGCCACGAGCAGGCGCGCGTCCACGCCCAGCTCGTGGGCGAGGCGCAGCCCCTGCAGCGTCTCGTACAGGCCCTTCTCGCGCGCGATGCGCCCGACGTAGAGCAGCCGCAGCGGCCGCCCGGTCGGCGGCAGCTCGAGCGGCACCCGGTCGTACGGCCGGCAGTCGATGCCGTTGGGGATCGCCACCACCTCCTGCTCCGGCACGAAGTCGCGGTACGCCTCGAGCTCGCAGCGCGCGAGCACCACGACGAGGTCCGGCAGCGTGAGCGTCCACCGCAGGAAACGCGTGAGCGCGCGGCTGCGCGCGAAGAAGTCGCGCGGCAGCGCGCCGCCGTGGACCTGGCAGACCACCCGCGCGCCGAGCGCCTTCGCGACGAAGAGGTAGGCGAGGTCGCGCCAGTACGCGCGGCGGTTGAGCGAGGTGTTGACGTGCACGAGGCTCGCGTGCCGGAAGACGATCGCGGCGGCGAGGGCGAAGGGGCTGGAGACGAGCCGCAGCAGCCGCCCCACGGGACCCTCCCGGCGCCCCTCGCTGCCCACCTGGAAGTGGACGAGCTCGACGTCGGAGGCGAGGTGCGAGTCGAGGAGCAGGTTGAGATGGGTGCTCACACCGCTCACGGCGGCGCGGTGGGGTCCGAGGATGAGGACGACGGGCGGGTTCATGCGGTCTCCTGGAGTCTGCGCACGCGCGCGCCGGCGGGGGCGTGGCGCTCGACGCCGAGGGCCGCGTAGAGGCGGCCCAGGCGCTCGACGGCGCGCTCGGCGGTATGGCGTTGGGCGACGGTGGCGCGGGCGGCGGCGCCGAGCCGGGCGGCGAGCGCCGGGTCGCGCAGGATCGCGGCGAGCGCGTGGGCGAGCGCGCGCGCGTCGCGCGGCGGCACGAGCCAGCCGTTCTCCCCGTGGCGCACGAGGTCGGGCACGCCGCCCACGGGGGTGGCGATCACGGGGCAGCCGGCGGCCATCGCCTCGAGCAGGCTCACGGGCAGGCCCTCGGCGTGCGAGGGCAGCACGAACACGCCCGCGCGCGCGAGGAGCGCATCGCGCTCGCCCGGACCGATCCAGCCGCGCATCGCCACGCGCGCGCCGAGGCCGAGCCGTGCCGCGTGCGCGGCCAGCGCGCCGAGATCGCCGTCGCCCGCGCACTCGACGCGCAGGCGCGGCAGCGCGGGGCGCAGGGCCGAGACGGCGTCGAGCAGCTCGTACACGCCCTTGGCCGGCTCGCAGCGCCCGGCGAACACGACGAGCGAGCGGTCGCGCGCGACCGGCGCGGCCGGCGGCAGCGCCACCGGGTTCGGGATGCACACGATGCGGCGGTTGGCGGTGGCGCACGCGATCCAGCGCGCCCAGCGCTCGGACACCACGACGATCGCGGCGGCGCGGTCGAGGAAGAAGCGCACGAGCGCGCGCCCCAGCGGGCCGCAGCCCTCGCGGTGGAAGCGCGCGAAGCCGCCCCCGTGCAGGTGGAAGACGACGGGCCAGCGCAGCAGCAGCGCGGCGGCCATGTACACGCTCTTGCGCCAGAAGCTCCAGCGCGAGGCCGCGTGCACGTGCAGCACCGCGCGCGGGTGGCGCAGCGCGATCGCGGCGAGCGCGGCGAGCCCGCGGGCGGCCTGGAGCGCCTTGGCGGGCGCGCCGCCGTCGCGGTGGCTCGCCACGTAGTCGACCGGCCAGCGCTCGAACAGCCCCCCCGCGCGCAGCGTGCGCACGACCGAGGCGATGCCGCCGCGGGTGGCGGGGTCGGTGCCGACCATCACGATGCGGGTGGGCGCGGCCATGGTCAGTCCGCGAAGGCGGCGCCGAAGTAGCGCCGGATGTCGAGGTGCTGGACGAGCATCCGCGCCTTGCCCCGCGGCGTGCGGGGGATGCGCGGCACCTGGGACACGCGCACGGCGCACCCGCCCTGGGTCTTGGCCTCCACGGCGGCGCCGATCGCGGCGAGCTGCGCGGGCGCGAGCGGCTTGTCGGCCACCACCTTGAGCGTGACCTCGCCCACGCGCGCCTGCTCGTACTGGATCGCCTCGATGTCGGCGAGCTGCGGGAAGTGCGCCGCGCCCAGCGTCGTCACCGACACCAGCCGCTCGTCGCGGCACACGAGGAACTCCTGCAGGCGCCCGGCGATGCGCTCGATCACCGGGAAGCCGGGCAGCAGCGGGTGCTCGCCCGCGCCCAGCACGGCGAGGTCCCCGGTGCGGTAGCGCACGAACGGCATCGCGCGGTTGTCGAAGCTCGTGCCCACGAGGAAGCCCAGGCGCCCGGGCTGCGTCACCGGCCGGTCCTGGGCGTCCACGAGCTCGGGCCAGCCGTAGCCGGGCCAGAAGAAGTAGCGCTCGTCGTCGGGCATGGTCGCCGCCATCAGCACCCGCTCCGAATGCCCGTAGTGCACGAGGATCGGGCAGTCGAAGACCTCGCGGAACTTCTCCATCTGGAACGGGTAGACGTTCTCCGAGAAGAGCATCACCGAGCGCACGTTGCGCGTGAACTCCGGCAGCGGGTGCGAGGCGAGCCAGCGCGCGAGCGGGTACAGCGCCGAGGGGAACGCCTCGACGGTGCACGGCCGGTGCCGCGCGAGCGCCTCGACGTAGGCCGGCATGTAGCGCCGCTCGAGGTGGTCGGAGGAGACGATGAGCTGGCGGCGGATCGGCTCGAGCATCCAGATGCCGCCGCCGGGACGCGCCGCGCCCGGCACCGTGCGCCCGCGCAGGGCGAGCGTGAGGCCGGCCTCGGGGGCGCCGGCGCGGCGGCGGAAGGCCTGCAGGTAGGCGTGCTCGCGCGGGCGCGTCACGTGCTTCTCGAGGAAGAACTCCATCGGCGTGCGCGTCGATCCGCCGGTGTGCATGCGCAGGCGCGCGGCCGCGGGCAGCGCCGCCGAGACGTAGCGCTCGGGATGGCGCTTGATGTCGAGCTTGTCGGTGACCGGCAGGCGCGCCAGCACCGCGCGCGGGTCGGGGCGCCCGGCGAGCAGCCCCCGGTGGCGCTGGTAGGCGGGCACGGTGTCGAGCGCCCACGCGAGCGTGCGCTCGAGCTTGGCGAGCGCGGCGTCGCGCGCCGCCTGCGCGTCGCCGCCCGCGGTGGCTTCGGCGTGGAAGCGCCCGTAGGCGCCGCCCAGGCGCACCGCCGGCGGCAGCCAGGCGTAGGCGCGGCCCGCCGAGGCCTTCACCCAGGCGGGGGCGTCGAGGTAGCGGCCGAGCCACGGGTGCAGGAGGTCTTCGAGGGCCACGGCGATCCTCACGTGCGGGGCAGGAGCATGCCGCCCGGGGCGACCCGGGCGCCGAGCAGGGGCTCGGGCACCGTGCGCGCGGCGAACGGGTGCTCGACGTAGCGGTAGGTGAAGGCCGAGGCGACGATGGTCGCGCCGAGCGCGAGGGCCGCCACCGCCCAGTGCCGCTCGGGGGCGAGTGCCGCCACGGGCACCGCCGCGGCCACGGCGTGGAAGGCGACGTAGAGCACGATGCAGTGCAGGAGGTAGAAGCTGTAGCTCACCGCCCCCAGCGCCCGCGCCGCGCGCGCGCGCAGCAGGCCCAGCAGCGAGTTGCCGTCGACCACGAAGAGGAAGAACACGAAGAGCAGCAGGATCGGCCGCGGCGCGTACGCGGTGTCCATGCCGAGGACCATGGCGAGGGCCAGGAGCGGCAGCGGGGCCAGCCACGGCGAGGCGAGCCGCCCCTCGAGCAGGCGCCGCTCGTGGGCGATGGCGGCGAGCGCGCCGGCCAGGAAGTTGAGCGTGATGGGCGTGCGCAGCCCGAAGAGGAGCACCGCGGCGGCGAGCAGCGGGAAGGCGCGCGGGCCGGCGAAGAGCGCCGCGGCGGGCAGCGCGAGGTAGAAGCCCCACTCGAAGGCGAGCGTCCAGTACACGGCGTTCATCGCGTGGGCGTCGGCCACGCCGTTGAGCGGCCCGTTGTGGAGGAACCCGAACGACAGCCACGCGCGCACCTCGCGCGCGAGCACGAGCGGATGCTCCTGCAGCGTGAACCCGCTCATCGCCGCGGCCACCAGGAGGACCAGCGCCACGGACACGAGGTACATCGGCGCCAGGCGGCGCAGGCGGGAGGCGAAGAGCGCGCGCGCGTCCAGCGCGCCCGGGCGCAGCGCCCGGCGCCAGAAGAGGTAGCCCGTGATCATGAAGAAGAGCGACACCGCCGCCTGCCCGCAGGTGGCGAAGAACGGCGCGAACGAGGCGTCCCACGCGCCGTGGGCGTACGCGCCGCGGGTGGTCATCACGTGGGTGAAGAACACGCCCAGGGCGAGGAAGCCGCGCAGCCCGTCGATGGGCGCGTGGCGCTCGGCGTCCTGCTGCGCCAGCAGCCGCGCGAGCCAGGGGCTCGTGGAGGCGACCGCGCCGGCCACGGCGAGGGCGAGCGCCGTGAGCGCCAGCGGGAACCAGAGGCTCGCCACGCTCATGGCCCGAGCCTGCGGCGGCGCACGAAGGCGTCGGCCACGACGAGCGGGCCGCAGCGGTTGACGGTGTGCACGCCCAGCACGCCCTCGCCCGCCGCCGGGGCGATGCGCGCGCGCTCCTCCTCGGCGTAGCCGTGCTCGTCCAGGCGCGTGACGCGCTGCAGCGCGATGCCCGAGCCGTAGAGCGGCGCGCACACCTGGGCCGGGCGCACCAGCGCGCCGCCCTCCCGCCACGGGCGCCCCGCCGGACGCGCCCCGCGCACGTCGGACTTCACGGGGTTGGCGCGGTGGGGCTTCCAGTCGCCGAGCAGCCGATCCGCGGTGAACACGTGCAGCTCGTCGTTCACCTCCGCGCCCTCGCGCCCCACCGTCGCGAACATCCACCAGCGCCCGCCCTCGCGGTGCACCGTGGCGTCGGCGACCCACAGCCCGTCGAGCAGGGTGCGCTCGCGCTTCCAGCGGTGCGGAAACTCGACGCAGCGGTAGATCTCGACGCAGTGGTTGTGGGCGCTCTCGGGGATCATGTAGAGCCGCCCCTCGTCCTCGACGAGGAACGGGTACGAGAGGTGGTAGTCGCGCTCGAGCACGCGCACCGGCTCCGAGGCGCGGCCCTCGCGGTCGACCTCGACCACGCTGATGTGGGCGCGCCCGGCCGCGAAGGGCAGCTCCTCGAAGAAGACGTAGTGGCGCCCGCCGGCGGCCGCGGCGAAGGGATCGGCCCAGAAGCGGTCGCGCGGCGGCACGAGCCGGTGCCAGCCGGCGAGCGAGCCGTTCCACGCGCCGGGGCCGCCCGCGGCGGCGTCGTCGAAGCGCAGCGCGAGCTGCCACTGGCCCACGCTCGTGGCCTTCTCGAGGGCCTGGCGGCCGATGCGCACGCCCACGCGCGCCACGGCGGCGAGGCCCGCGCGCGGGCGCGCCGGCGCGGGCTCGGCGTCCACCGGCACCGCCGCCTGCTCGAGCCAGGCCGCGCCGCCGGCGTGCAGGTCGCGCAGCGCGCGCGCGAGGAACTCGGCGGTCTTGGGCAGCAGGCCCTCGTGGCTGCGCGCGAGCGAGAAGCCCAGCGCGCGCGACCACGAGCGGCAGGCCACGCGGTCCGGGGCGCCCGGCTGGCGGATGCGCAGGCCCGAGGCGACCACCGGGCGGCCCTCGGCCACCTCGCGCACCGCCGCCCACTGCGGCGCGGCATCGTGGGCCTCGCCGAAGCAGTGGCGCCAGGCGCCGTGGCGCGCGAGGCCGGCCACGAGGTCGTCGTCGACCGCGCCCAGCACGATCGCGACGTCGAGGCGCGCATCGGCGAACCGCGCGGCGAGGGCGGCCGGGTCGGCGGCATCGAGCGCCAGGCGCCGCGCCGCGGGCACGAGCAGCGTCGCGTCCGCGGGCGCGGTCCAGTCGGCGCCGCCGCCGAAGAGGAGGCGGTCGACGCGCGCGTAGGCGCGCCACGCGAGCCCCGGGCGCGGCGCGCGCACGGCCCCGGCGAGCACGGCCACGAACGCGAGCTCGGCGAAGTCGGAGGCGCCGACGCGGGCGAGCGCCTCGACCGCCCAGCGCGGCTGCGCCGGCGCGTCGGCGAAGACCCCGACGCGCAGCCGCGCGCGCCCGGCGCGCGGCGGGGCGAAGGCGAGGACGCTCGCGGCGGGGCCGGGCGCGGGGGCTACAGCCGCCACACGCGCACCCCTTCGCGGCGGAACGCGGCGGGATCGAGCGCGGGCTTGACCTGGATCAGGCAGCCCTGGCGCACGATCTTCCCGAGGAACGCGGCGGGCGGCAGCGCGAGGAAGCGGTCGTGGGCCACGGCGAGGATCAGGGCGTCGGCCGCCGGCAGCTCCTCCCAGCTCTTCAGCCGGATGCCGTACTCGTGCAGCGTCTCGCCGGGATCGGCCTCCGGGTCGTGCACGTGGCACTCGCAGCCGAACTCGGCCAGCTCCCGGATCACGTCGATCACCTTCGAGTTGCGGATGTCCTTGCAGTTCTCCTTGAACGTGAGCCCGAGGATGTTCACCTTGGCGCCGAGGATGCTGCGGCCCTGGTGGATCATCTGCTGCACGGCCTTGCGCGCGATGTAGGCGCCCATGTTGTCGTTGATGCGCCGCCCGGCGAGGATCACCTCGGGGTGGTAGCCGGCCAGCTCCGCCTTGTAGGTGAGGTAGTAGGGGTCGACCCCGATGCAGTGCCCGCCCACCAGGCCGGGCTTGAAGTTGAGGAAGTTCCACTTCGTGCCGGCCGCGGCGAGCACCTCCTGGGTGTCGATGCCGAGGCGGTCGAAGATGATCGCCAGCTCGTTCACGAAGGCGATGTTGAGGTCGCGCTGGGTGTTCTCGATCACCTTGGCGGCCTCGGCCACGCGGATCGAGGAGGCGCGGTGCACGCCCGCCTGGACCACCGAGCCGTAGAGGTCGGCCACCTTCCCGAGGGTCGCCTCGTCGTCGCCGGAAACGACCTTGAGGATGCGCGAGAACGAGTGCTCCTTGTCGCCCGGGTTGATGCGCTCGGGCGAGTAGCCGACGTGGAAGTCCTGCTTCCAGCGCATCCCCGAGCACTTCTCGAGGATGGGCACGCACACTTCCTCGGTGGTCCCCGGGTACACGGTGGACTCGTAGATCACCGTCGCGCCCTTCTTGAGGTTGGCGCCCACCAGGCGCGAGGCCGACTCGAGCGGGGTGAAGTCGGGCTGGCGCGCGTCGTTCACGGGCGTGGGCACGGCGACGATCACGAAGTCGGCGTGGCGCAGCTCGGCGGCCTGGTCGGTCACCGAGAGCATCCGCGCGGCCCGCAGCTCGTCGGCCGACACCTCGCCCGTCGCGTCGTCGTGCTGCTTGAGCCGCGCGACCTTCTTCGCCGACAGGTCGTAGCCGATGGTCAGGCGCTGGCGGCCGAAGGCCACCGCCACGGGCAGCCCCACGTAGCCCAGGCCCACCACGGCCACGGTCGGCAGCGCCTGGGCGGCCCCGGCGTCGGGCGCCGCGGCGGGATCGAGGTGGGAGTCGAGTACGGCGACGTCGGGCATTGCGGGCCTCCTGGCACGAGCGGATCAGGGATGGCCCATTGTCTCGACCTAGTTTGAAATGCCTTCCGCCACCCCCCCTGCCGGAAGAACCACGGCCTCCCCCCCTTTCGTGACAGGACGCAGCCGGGAGACGTACCAATCCAGCGCATGCTCCAGGCCTTCCCCGATGCGGTACGTAGGACGGAAGCCCAGCAGCCGCCGCGCCTTGGCGATGTCGGCGCGCGAGTAGCGCACGTCGCCGGCGCGGAACTCGCGGTGGATCGGGGCGGCGTGGGTGAACCCGGGGATGCGCCGCTCGAGGCAGGCGACGAGGAGCCGGTGCAGCTCGTTCAGGCTCGTCTGGTCGCCCACCGCCACGTTGTAGACCTCCCCCACGGCGGCGGGGTCGGCGACGGTGGCGGCCCGAAGGTTGGCCTGCACCACGTTGTCGATGTAGCAGAAGTCGCGGGCGGTCTCGCCGTCGCCGTTGATGTAGACGGGCTCGCCGCGCACCAGGGCGGCGATCCACTTCGGGATCACGGCGGCGTAGGCGCCTTCCGGGTCCTGGCGCGGGCCGAAGACGTTGAAGTAGCGCATCCCGATCGTCTCCAGGCCGTAGCAGCGCCCGAAGACGTCGGCGTAGAGCTCGTTCATGTACTTGCCCGCGCCGTAGGGCGACAGGGGGCGGCCGATCCGCTCCTCGACCTTGGGCAGCCCGGGCCAGTCGCCGTAGGCCGCGCTCGAGGCGGCGTAGACGAAGCGGCCCACGCCGGCGTCGCGCGCCGCCACGAGCATGTGGAGGAAGCCGGTCACGTTGGTCGCGTGGCTGGCGAGCGGGTCGTCGATGGAGCGCGGCACGCTGCCCAGCGCCGCCTCGTGCAGCACGACCTGCACGCCCTCGCAGGCGGCGCGGCAGGTCTCCAGGTCGCGGATGTCGCCCTCGATGAAGCGCATGCGCTTCCAGCGCTCCGCCCCCACGGCCCGGGCGACCTGCTCGAGGTTGTGGCGGTGGCCGGTGGCGAAGTTGTCCAGGCCCACGACGCGCTGGCCGAGCACCAGCAGCGCCTCGATCAGGTTCGAGCCGATGAAGCCGGCCGCGCCGGTCACGAGCCAGGTGCGGGATTCGCCGGCGATGTCGGGGTATTGCGAGGCCAGGTGTTCCATGGAAGCTCCGGTGGTTTCGGGGAAGGGAAAGGGGGTCAGGGGGCGGCCTGCGGCGCGGGCGGCGCGCCCGAGCGCAGCGCGGCGAGGAAGGCGGTGAGCTCGCGCCCCTGCCCGGTGGCGAAGAGCGCGCCGGGGTAGATCGCGGCGATGAGCGCGGCCCCGGCGGCGAGGGTGGCGAGCGGCCCCAGATCGAAGCGGGAGAGCGCCAGCCCGGCGGCGCCGGCGGAGAGCACGGCGGCGGCGAGGATGCCCGCGAGCGTGCCCCAGCCCTGCAGGCGCGCGACGGGACGGCCGGTCAGGCGCGCGATGCGCGACAGCGACAGCAGCCGCTCGCTGTAGATCGCCGCGACGCTGCCCACGGCCGCGCCCTGCAGCCCCCAGTGCACCGCGCCGAACCAGCTCAGCGGCAGCGACACGAAGAGCACGAGCCCGTTCACGCGGGCGGCGAACCCGCCCTGCCCCAGCACGAACAGCACGCTCGTGATCTCCACCACGAACGCGAGGAGCCCCACCGAATAGGTCCGCAGCACCGGCACGGCGTCGAGGTAGGCGTCGGTGTAGACGAGGGTGATGAGCGGGGTGGCGAAGACGAAGGCGAAGGCGAGCAGCGGGTAGACGAGCAGCGCGACCATCGCGTTGGCGCGGCTGTTGAGCCCCAGCATCCCCCCGAAGTCGCCGGTGGACTGCAGCCGGCTCATGCTCGGCAGGAAGACGTGGTTCACCGACACGCGGAAGATCTGCACCAGGGGGGCCAGCACCGTCGCGATCGAGAACGACGCGAACATGGCCGCCGGGAAGAGCGCGGCGGCGATCCACTGGTCGGCCTGGGTGCGCACCCCGTGCAGCGCGCCCGAGAGCGCGAAGGGCGCGGCCTGGCGCACCTGCGCGGCGAAGGCATCGCGGCGGGCCAGCGGCAGGCCCAGGCCGTGGCGGCGCGCCACGTAGTAGAGCAGCAGGGCCGCCTTCACGCCGGCGAAGGCGGCGAGCATCCACAGCACCGCGTCGAGGGAGCCCCAGGCGAACGCGGCCGCCGAGAGCGCCACGGCGCGCAGGGCCGAGAGCGACACCACCGCCCGGGCCTGCCACGCCACCTGCTCCTCGGCCGTGGGCAGGATGTCGAGGATCGAGGCGAACACCCACAGCAGCACGAACGCCGGCACCGCCGCCGGCTCGCTCGCGACGAGCCCCGTGAGCGACGCGGGCAGCAGCGGGTCCCACTCCGACAGCGCCCAGGCCGACAGCGCGCCGGAGGCCACCAGGAAGATGAGCGTCTGGTTGATGTACACGCGCTGGCGCGGCCGGTCCGAGCGCGGCAGGAAGTAGTAGAGGCTGGCCGGCATGCACATCGGGGTCACGAGCATCAGCGTGCTCACCGCGAGCCAGAGCAGCCGGTAGTGGCCGAAGCTCACCGGGTCGAGGGTGCGCGTGAGCACGATCGGCAGCAGGAACTGCAGCCCGTAGTCGATCGCGTTCGCGCTGCCCAGCGACAGCGCGCGCCGGGCGAGCGCGGCGGGGGCGGAGGTGGCGTTCACGCCGCGCCCCGCAGCGCGCCGATCACGCGCTCGTACTGGTCGAGCACGGCGTCGACCGAGTGCTGGTCGCGGAAGTGGGCCGCCACGCGCCGCGAGGCCGCCTCCCAGTGCGCGTCGTCGTGCATGAGCCGGTCGAGCCGCCGGGCCGCGTCGCCCACGTCGCGCGCGACCTCGTAGACCGGCTCCCCGTCGCGGCGCGAGCCGGTGTCGATGAAGCCGAGCGTGGGCACGCCGCGCGCCCACGCCTGCAGGAACGTGTTGGGGAAGCCCTCGTAGAGCGAGGTGTTGAGGACCACGCGCGCGCCGTCGAACCAGCGCTCGGCCTCGACGAAGGGCACGAAGCCCTTCATCTCGACGTTGGGCAGCGCGCGCGCCGCCTCCGCGATGCCGCGCATGAACGCCTCGCCCTCGCGCCCCGGGTCCGGGCCGCCGACCACGACGAAGCGCCGGCCGGGCAGCCGCCGGGCGATCTCGAGCAGCATCTCGGGGCGCTTGCTCGGGCGCATGCTCGCCGCCCACAGCACGTAGCCCGCGCGCCCGGCCCGCGGGCCCGGCGGCGGCGCGTAGCAGCTCGGGATGTACGTCCCGTCGCGCCCGTAGTGCGCCCGCAATGTGTCGCGCTGCACGGCGTTCTGCACGATCACGCGGTCGACGTGGCGCACGCCCCAGCCGAAGATCCAGCGGTCGCGCGCGTAGCGGATGTCCTCCTCGCCGGGGACGAAGTCGACGTCGGAGGCGCCGGCGTAGATCGAGGCCTTGCCGCGCCGGCGGCAGAACGCGGCCACCGCGGCGGTGTGGATGGCGGCGGTGCGCTGGTAGTACACGTCGGCGTCCACGCGCGCCAACGCGCGCCACAGCGACGTGAGCCGCGGGTGCAGGAAGCGCACCACGGGCAGCCCCTCGTCCGGCCGGTGGATCCTGCGGACCGTCACGCCCGAGATCTCGACCGCGTCCGGCTGCCCGTAGTCGAGGCAGATCATCGAGACGCGGTAGCCGCGGGCGGCCAGCGCCGGGGCGATCATGCTCTGCTGCACCTCGGCGCCGCCGACCACCGGGATCGCCCGGTCGCCGGCGAGCACCGGCCACGTGGTCGGGGCCACGAAGCACACGTGGGGCCTGCGCGCCGCCACCGGCCCCGCCGCGCGCGGGGCGGCGGCGGCGACAGCGCGCGCGGGGCGCTCCTCAAGCCGCGTGCGCAACGGCATCGGCCCGGACGTAGCGTCGGTAGACAAGTTCCAGCTCCTCGGCGGCGCGCTCGATGCTCGCGTGCGCGCGCACCCAGCGCTTCTGCTGCTCGGCGATGGCGTCGCGCTCGCCGTACGCGTCCAGGATCGCCCAGGCGAGGTCGTCGGCATCGCGGCTGCCGACCACCTGCCCCTCCCGCGGGAGGATGCGGCGGATGTCGGAGTAGTCCGTGCTCACGACGGGCACGCCCAGCGCCATCGCCTCGAGCACCACGTTGGGGAAGCCCTCGCGGCACGAGGTCATGTAGAGCACGTCGCACTGGGCGACGATGGCCGGCGCGTCGGCGCGCTCGCCGGCGAACTGCACCTGGCCGGCCACGCCCTGCGCCTCGAAGTGGCGCATCACGCTCGCCTTGTAGCCGCTCGTGTCGGAGTCGCGCCCGGCCTGGTAGGCGCCGGCGCCCGCGAGGCGATCCCCGATGAAGAGCACGCGCCAGGCCGGGTCGGCGCGCACCAGGCGCGCGGCCACGTCGATGGCGAGGTGGTAGTCCTTCGCCGGCTTGATGGCGCCCACGAGGCAGGCGACCTTGTGCTCGCCGGGCCCGAAGAACTCCGCGCGGTAGTCGCGCCCGCTCGCCGCGCGGCGCTCGAGCTCCTCGATGCGCAGCCCGTTCCACACCACGTGGCAGCGCTGCGGCGCGAAGCCGTAGAGCCGCTGGGCGAAGGCGCTGCCCGAATGGCTGTTGGCCACGAGCCCGTCGGTGAGCGCGCGCGTGAGCCGGTGGGCGAGGTACTGCACGCGCGAGATGCGGTAGTTGTCGCTGCGCTCGGAGTTGAGCACGGGGATGCCGGTGCCGAAGGCGGCGATGCGCGCGTAGATGTCGCCGTCGAAGAGGAAGCCGTGGACGATGTCCGGCCGCCACGCGTCGATGTAGCGGCGCAGGCGCCAGAGCACCGCCGGGTCGAGCTTCCAGCGCTTCTGGTCGACCACGAGCGCCACCCCGGAGCCGTCGAGCTCGCGCGCCCGCGGCACCTCGCGGTTCAGGGTGTAGACCGTCGCCTCGTGGCCGTTCCTCACCATCTCGCGGGCGATCTCGACCACCTGCTTCTGCGCCCCGCCGAAGGTGAGCTCACTGATGATGAACAGCACGCGCATCGGCGTATCCTTCCGATCGTTGGGAGCCGCTCGCCCAGCGCCCGCGCCACATCTCGAAGGCGATGAGCAGCCAGACCTTGTTCACGTCGAGGCGGTCGTTGCCGGGGCCGCCGTCGCGGAAGTTCGCCACCGCGCGGGCGACCTCGTCGGGGTCGAGCACGCCGCCGGCGCGGATGCGCGCGGGCGCCAGGTACTCGTCGACCAGGGGGGCCAGCTCGCCGCGCAGCCAGCGCGCGAGCGGAATCGCGAAGCCCTGCTTGGGCCGCTCGACGAGCTCGCGCGGCACGTGGCGGTAGAGGACGCGGCGCAGCAGGTGCTTGGTGCCGAGCGCGCCGCGGCGCAGGCCCAGCGGCAGGCGCAGTGCCAGCTCGGCCACCCGGTGGTCGAGCAGCGGGTCGCGGCCCTCGAGCCCGCAGGCCATGGTGGTGCGGTCGACCTTCACGAGGATGTCGTCGGGCAGGTAATGGCGCAGGTCGCAGTGCACCATCTGGTCGGCCGCGCCTCCCGGTCCCTCGACGCGCTCGCGCGGGGCCGTCGCCCCGCCCAGCAGCGCGTCGACCTCCCACGGCGACCAGAACGACATCGCCAGGTCGTAGACCGTGGGCGCGTCCACGTCGGGCAGCATCACGCGCAGCTTGGCGAGGCGCTCGAGCAGCGTGCGGCGCGCGGCGTGACGCAGGCGCGCTCCCCCGGGCAGGCGCTCGCCCAGGGCCTGCAGGCGCGCCGGGTCGAGGGGGGCGAGGCCGCCGCCGGCGGCGCGGCGGGCGAGCCCCGGCCAGCGCGCGAGCGCGCGCTGGCGCGCGAGCACCACGCCGTAGTGCGCGTAGCCGCTGAAGAGCTCGTCGCCGCCGTCGGCCGACAGCGCCACCTTCACGTGCTCGCGCGCCATCTTCGCCACCAGGTAGGTGGGCACGCCCGAGGTGTCGCCGAAGGGCTCGTCGAAGAGCTCGCCCCAGCCCTCGAGCACCTCGGCCATGTCGCGCGCGGTGACGATGCGCTCGCAGTGTCGGGTGCCGAGGTGCGCGGCCACGGCGCGGGCGTGGGGCGACTCGTCGAAGCGCGGGTCGTCGAAGCCCATGGTGAAGGTGCGCAGCTCCCCGCCGCCGTGGCGCTGCAGGAGCGCGGCCACCAGGGTCGAGTCGAGCCCGCCGGAGAGGAAGACCCCCACGGGCACGTCGGAGACCATGCGGTAGCGGAAGGCCTCGACCAGGGTCGCCTCGAGCCGGCGCTCGAGCTGCGCCTCGTCGCCCTCGAGGGGACCCCGGGCGACGGCGTCGGCCGGCGACCAGTAGCGGTGCGCCGCCGGCTCGCCCACCTCGCCCAGCTCGAGCCAGTGCCCGGGCAGGAGCTTGCGCACGTCGCGGTAGATCGCGCGGGGGGCGGAGACGTAGCCGAACTGCAGGTACTCGCCGAGCGCGTCGCGGTCGATCTCGACGGGCCAGGCGCGGAAGGCGCGCAGGGCCTTCAGCTCGCTGCCGAACCACAGGGTGGTGCCGTTCCAGGCGTAGTAGAGCGGCTTCACGCCCATGCGGTCGCGCAGGAGGACGAGCCGGCGCTCGCGCTCGTTCCAGATCGCGATCGCGAACATGCCCACGAAGCGCTCGACGCAGGCCGGCCCCCACTGCTCGTAGGCGGCGAGCACCACCTCGGAGTCGCCGCTGCTGCGGAAGCGGTGGCCGAGGCGCGCGAGCTCGGCGCGCACCGAGGCGAAGTTGTAGATCTCGCCGTTGAACACCATGCGCAGGCGCCCGTCGGGCGAGCGCATCGGCTGGTGGCCCAGCGGCGAGAGGTCGAGGATCGAAAGGCGCGTGTGGCCGAGCGCCACCCGGGCGCCCTGGCGCACCCACACGCCGCTGTCGTCGGGGCCGCGCGCGCGCAGCGCCGCGACCGAGGCGGCGAGGTCGGCGAGCCACGGGCCGGGGTCGCCGCGGCGGGTCCAGTAACCGGTGATTCCGCACATGGTCCGATTCCTATGCCGGGGATGCCGGGCAGAGCCGCCGGCGGGCGTTGACGCCCCACATCATTCCCACCGCGAGCCAGAGGAAGCTCTGCTCGGGCACCGGGAAGAAGCTGCTGCCGGCGACGTTGACGACGATGAAGGCGGCCAGTCCCGCGGCCGCGCCCTCGAAGAAGCCCTGCATCTCCGCGGAGAGCGACGGGTCCTTCGCCAGGACGCGCATGCCCTTCCAGGCATGCCCGACCCAGAAGGCGAGCAGGAGCGCGAGGCCCACGAGGCCGGTGTCGAGCACCGCCTGCAGGAACGCGCTGTGCGGGTGGGTCACCTGCAGGATGCGCCCGCTGCGCATCGCCTGCGACCACAGGATCGACTGCAGGCCGTGGCCCCACACCAGGCGGTCGGCCACGTCCGGCAGCAGCGGCAGCCAGATCTCGCCCACGCGCCCGGCGCTCACCGCGTCGATCCCGCGCCCCATCCCCATCGACAGGCGCGACCACAGCGCGCCGGGGGCGAAGTACAGCGCGAAGGGCACGGCCGCGGCGGCGAGCAGGATCGTCTTCAGGTGCCGGCGCGAGAAGAGGTAGATCACGTTCACGAGGATGAAGCCCACGAACGCGCCGCGCGAGAACGTGAGCACGAGCGCGATGGCCACCACCCCCATCGACATCAGCAGCACGACCTTGAGCGTGGGCCGCGCGGTGCGGTCCCACACGAAGAGCAGCAGCGCGTAGGCCGTGGCGTAGAGCCGCCCCAGGTCGTTGGCGTGCATGCCCAGCGGCGACAGGAACGAGCGCTCGTAGCTGCCGGCGAGCTGCGACAGGCTCACGCCCGAGGTCGCGATGAAGAGCACGACGATCGCCCCCATCACCCACATCGAGATCACCATCGGGGTGAGGAACTTCTCGATGCTGCGGCTGCGCGCGACGGCCGCCGCCACGAGCACGGCGAAGAGCACGAGGAAGAGCGGCTTCACGACGAGGTCGCGCCAGTAGCCCACGGCGTTGCCGTACTCGATCCACTCCATCGCGCGGAAGATCCCGGGGATCTCGCCCACGTGGCGCATGCCGAGCAGCGCCCCGAAGACGATGGGCGCGACGTAGAGCAGGAGCTGGCTCGGGACGAGCCCGCGGAAGGGCCCGCTGCCCGCGTACCCGAGCACGTAGGAGCCGAGCGTGGCCGCGAGCAGGAGGTTGAGCGGGTTCAGCCCCGAGATCCCGAACATCGAGTGCGGGAAGAGGTAGCTCGACGAGATCGGCATGATCAGCACGAGCAGCACCACGCCGAAGCGGAAGTCGCGCAGGCAGAAGGCGCAGGCGACGAACGAGACGCTGATCAGCGCGCCGGCGAGCCCCGCCGCGCCCACGGCCGCGCCGCAGAAGGCGCCGAAGCCGAGCAGCGCCAGCACGGCCGCGGCCCGGCGCACGCCGGGCCCGAGCCGCGCCATGCGCCCGGCGGGCAGGGCGAAGGCCGTCATGCGCCCTCCCCGGCCGGCGCGCCGGCCAGGCGGCGCGCGGCCGGCCGCGGCATCGCCGCGAGCATCGCGGCCACGAAGGCGTCCTGCGCGGCCCACGCGCGCGGGGCATGCCTCGACAGGCTCGACACGCGCACCAGCATGCCGTCGGGCACCCGCCCGGCGAAGCCGTCGCGCAACTGCACCGCGAGGCGCTGCACGCGGCCGCGCACGACGCGATCGCCCATCGTGAACCAGTAGGTCACCGGCTCGGCGCGCGCCCCGCGCACGGCGAGGAAGCGCGTGGCCGGGATCGCGCGCGCGCCCGCGTGCACCGTCGCGCGCTCGAGGCCGCCCACGGCGAATCCCTGCGCGGCGTAGCAGACCTCCTGGCGGTGCGCCTTCAGCGCGTCGCTCTGGTCGCCGCCCCAGGCGACCAGCAGCATCACGTGCTCGCCCGCGCCGTTCACGTAGGTCCGCGCGAGCACGCGCCCGTACAGGCGCCCGAGGCTCGCGGCCTCGGCCGGGGTCGGCGGCACCGGGGCGAGGGCCGTGTCCACGCGCCAGTCGCCGAAGCGCGCGGGCACGAGCCGGGCGAGGTCCGGCGCGGGGCCGTCGCCTTCCCGCGGCGCGAGCGCCGGCGCGGCCGCGGCGGCCGCGACCAGGGCGCAGGTGACGGCCGCGGCGAGCGCGTACGCCGGCTCGCGCCGCGCCCGGGCGCGCGGGCGCGCGGCCTTTCGCGCCGGCACCGGCGCCGGGGCGCCCGGGCGGCCTGCGATCGCCGCGTCGAGCGCCAGCAGCAGCCCGAGGGCGGTGGCGAAGAGCAGCAGCCCGGCGGCGGCGTGCAGGGGGCCGGCGGCGGCCGCGTCGCCGAAGTGGTAGGCGACGAGCACGAGGAAGAGCACGCGCACCACGTTCGCGGCCAGCGCGATGGGCACGATCGCCGCGAGCAGGATCGCCACGCGCGCGCGCGACCAGGCGCCGCGCAGGTGCGCATAGAGCAGCCCCAGGGCGGCCAGGCTGTAGATGGAGTTGAGTCCCGAGCACGCGTCGGCCACGAGCATGCGGTGCGTCCCCACCGTGATCACGACCCCGTCGCGCGCCACGGGATAGCCGGCCAGGTGCAGCACGCCCGCCACGACCGCGGACACGAACGCCTTCAGCGGCGCGGTGAGCGCGGCCAGCACGAAGCCGGGCAGCGGCACGAGGAAGACGAGGAAGGCGAGCGGGAAGGCGAAACGCCGCACGCCGGGCACGCCGCGCAGCACGAGCAGCACGCCGGCGAGCACCGGGATGTGCGAGGCGGTCTCGAAGAGCGCCAGCCCCTGGGAGCGGCCCACCACGTCGAGCGCGAGGCCGGCGGCGAGGACGAGGGCGCCGGCGCGCGGCGCGCGCGCGCCGTCGTCCACGAGGAGTGCCGCGCGGCGGCGCCAGACGAGCCACGCGAACACCGCGAGCACGATGGGGCCGTGGGCGTACGCGTCGTCGCGCCAGAGCCCGCGGGCCAGCGCGAGGTAGGTCGGCAGGTAGAGCGCGGCCAGCCCCGCGGCCACGGCGAGCCAGGGAACCCACCGCCGGGCGCGCGCGCGCGGCAGTCCACGCTCGCCGAGGACCGTCGACATGGCGGCCCTTCTCAGTAGTCGTTGATGACGGTGCCGACCACGCGCGCGCCCGTCGCGGCGAGATCCTGCACCACCCGGGAGGTGGCCTCGACCGAGGTGTGGTTGCGGCGGGCGACCACGAGCCCGTCGCCGGCGCGGAAGGTGATGCTCTGCGCGTCGGCGTAGCGGCTGGCGGGGGGGGTGTCCACGATCACCACGTCGTGCATCGACTGCAGGTCCTTCATGAGCGCGGCGAAGGCCGGGCGCGAGAGCAGCTCCTGCGGGTTGGGCGGCAGCGGCCCGGCCGGCAGCACGGACACGCGCGCGAGACCCGGCACGGGGAAGGCCGCCTTGTGCTCGCTGCGCCCGGAAAGCAGCGTCGACAGCCCCTGCCCGGACGGCAGCCCGAAGATCTGCGCCTGGCGCGGATGGCGCAGGTCGGCGTCCACGAGGAGCGTGCGCGCGCCGAGCTGCGAGAAGACGACCGCGAGGTTCGCGGCCACGTAGCTGCGGCCCTCGGCGGCCTCGGGGCTGGTGACCACGAGCGCGTTGCGGCCGGCCTCCCGGTTGTACCAGCGGATGAGCAGCTGCGTGCGCAGCGCGCGCAGCTCCTCGGTGCGGGGATGGAACGGCGCGAACGCGGCCACCAGCTCCCGGCTCGCGCCGCCGCCGGGGGTGCCGCTCGCCACGAGGTGGGGGAAGTCGTACTGGCGCGCGAGCGCGTAGCGCACGTCCTCGTCGGTCACGAGGCCCAGGCGCACCGCGGCCTCGCCGAAGCGCATGCCCCCGGTGCGCTGCACGTCGAGCACGCGCTCGATCTCCCTGGGCGAGAGCTTGCCTTCCTCGACCAGGATCGCGCCGATCGTGCGGTCGGGGCGCACCACGGCGCGCTGGGATTCGAGTGAAAGGATGTTCTCTCGGGTGCTCATGGATCCTGTCTCCTGGAAAATCGGGGCCGGGGGCGTCATGCGGGGCTCGGCAGCGACCGGGGCGCGCCCCCGCCCGGCAGGCGCGGGGGCCGCCAGGGCTGCAGCGTGCCGAGCAGCGGGGCGTCGAGGCCGGCCACGAGGTCGGCGCGCGAGCGCACGCGGCGGTCGAGGAGCTCGAGGAGGAAGACGGCGCCGAGGCCCAGCACGAGGCCGACCAGGATGCCGAGCGCGATGTTGAGGTGGACCTTCGGGCGCGAGGGCTTGCTCGGCTCCACCGCGGGGTTCAGCACGGTCACGTTGGTCTGCCGCGCCCCGCTCTCCACCTTGTTCACGAGGTAGCGCTGCAGGGCCGCCTCGTAGGCCTTCTGCGCGGTGTCCACGTCGCGCAGCAGCACCTGCGACTGGTCGCGCGCGTCGCGCAGGGCGATCACCTTCCGGCGCTGGGCGGCCAGGGCCGCCTGCAGGCTGCCCTGGCGCGCGCGCGCGGCGGCGGCGCCGCTCTCGACCGCGCCCACGACGCGGCGCATCTCGGCGTCGAGCCGTTCGCGCAGCGCCTCGGTCTGCGCCTTCTGCTGGATGTACTCCGGGTGGTTCGGGCCCAGCCGCGTGGAGAGCTCCTTCAGCTTCGCCTCCCCGCGCAGCAGCTCCGCCTTGAGCGACTGGATGAGGGGGTTGGAGATCACCTCGGGCAGGCTGCCCACGGGCGTCTTCGAGCGCGCCTGCGAGAGCTTGGAGCCGGCCGCGTAGCTCTCGTCGGCCGCGCGCAGCGCCTCGTTCGAGAGCTCGGCCAGGCGCGCGTTCTCCACGTCGAGCCGCTCGTCGGAGGTGATGATGCCGTGGCGCTTCTGGAACGCCGCGAGCCGCCCCTGGGCCTGCTCGTAGTCCTTGCGCAGCCCCTTGAGCTGGTCCTCGAACCAGGCGGCGGCCTGCTTCGTGGGCTCGATGCGCAGGTTGAGGGTCACCTCCATGTACGCCCTGGCGAAGGCGTTGGCGACCTTCGCCGCGAATACCGGGTCGTGGGCGGCGTAGGTGACCTGGATCACGCTCGACTGGGAGCTGTCGACCTTCAGGCTGGTGAGCAGGCCCTGGGCGATCCAGTCCTCGATGTCGCCGCGCGCGCCGGACTCGGCGAAGGCCGCGCGGGCGGAGGCGTCCTTCGCGAGCCCCAGGTCCTCGACCACGCGGCGGGCCACGCGCTCGCTCTGGATCACGTCGATCTGCGTCTGCATGTAGCCCACCTGCGCGCGCACCGGCTGCGCGGAGGCGGTGAGCGACTGCTCGTCGCGGTTGTCCACGAGCATCGACACGGTCGCCTGGTAGGTCCGCGGCATGAGCAGCGTCACGGCCACCGCCGCGGCGACGGTCGCCGCGAGGAGGCTGGCGAAGACCCAGAAGCGCCCGCGCAGGGCGAGGAGGAACTGGTGGATGCTCATGGGGCTTTCCTGTTCAGAAGAGGCTTTCGCGCACGTAGACCACGTCGTCGCTCTTGACCGGGTCGGTGAGGTGCGCCTGGATGCGGTGCACCCGGCCGTCGCCGTCGCGCCGCTCGATGCGCACGCCGTCCTCGGTGCCGCGCGGGCTCACCCCGCCGCCCAGGGCGATCACCTGCATCACCGTCATGTGGGGCTCGAGGCGGTAGGCGCCGGCCTTGTTCACCTCGCCGTAGATGTAGACCATCGGCGCCTTCTCGACGTAGACCGTGTCGCCGGGCTGCAGCGCGACGTTCTGGGACAGGTCGCCGTTGCGGAACATCGCGGCGAGGTCCACCACCCTGCGGATCGGCTGCCCGCCCCCGTGCGACTTCGACATCACGATCACGCGGTCGGAGCCGGGCGCGGCCACCCCGCCCGCGGCGGCGAGCAGGTCGGTGAGGTGCACGTTCTGCGAGTCGAGCGGGTAGCGCCCGGGCTTGTTCACGTTGCCGAGCACCGAGACCTGGCGGCTGTTGATCTGGAAGAGCGAGACCGTCACCTGCGGGTTGACCACGTAGCGGCCCCGGCGCAGCTTCTCGGCGATGCGCTCGCCCACCTGCTGCGGCGTCATGCCCTGCACGGGCACCTCGCCGATCAGCGGGAAGAGGATCGTGCCGCGGTCGGAGACTCGCGCCTCGGTGGTGAGGTCGGGATTGCGGAAGACGGTGACGCGCACGCGATCTCCCATGCCGATCGCCTCGAGCGCGAGGTTGCGCTCGGAGGTGGTGCTCGTCTCGGGCATCACGCCGCGCTCCGGCGCGGCGGCCTCGGGCGACGGGCCGACCGGCGTGAGGGTCGCGACCCGCACCGGCGGGTGCGCCCCGGCGGCGCCGGCGAAGGCGAGCGCGAGGGCGAAAAGCGCCCCGGCGGCGATGCGCGCGGCGAGGAGCTCGGCATGGGAATGGCGGGAAGGATTCATCGGTCGCACTCCGTGTGTCAGTCCAGGGTTTCGTCGTTGGCCGCCTGCAGCAGCGTCTTCACCGCCACCGCCCGGGGCGCCGGCGGCTTGCGGCGCGGCGGCGGGGGGCGTTCGCCCACCAGCTCGACGTGCACGCGCTCGCGCAGCCGGCCGACCGCCTCGCGCACCAGGCGCGCGCGCTCGCGCCGGGCGAGGAAGCGGGCGACCGCGGGATCCTGGTCGAGGCGCTCGGCGATCGCCTCGCGGGCGAGCAGCACGCGATCGTCGGGCACCGACGCGCCCAGCCGCGCCGCGCCGCCGGGATCACCCGGCGCGCAGCCGACAAGGGCCAGGGCCGCGGCCGCGAGGGGCCGCGAGAGCGTGCGTCGCATCGCGGGCTAGCGCCGGCGCGAGCTGCGCCGGGCGATGAAGCCGACGATCCCGAGGCCGGCGACCATCATCAGCCACTCGGACGGCTCGGGCACGGGCGTGACGGCCGTGTACGGATTCTTCGGCCGGGCGATGCCGGCGCCGGCGTTGGCGTTCGCGTCGAGGGGGTTGGCGCCGCGCAGGGCGTCGTAGAAGAACGAGTTCTCAGGCGTTCGCGCAAGCGGGCCCGACGAGCGCGCCTGCTGCGCGTGGGCCGCGCCCGCCGCGGCGAGCGAGACGGCGAGGGCGAGAATGCGGAAATGTTTGCTCATGAGGTTCTCTCCTGTGATGGAGACAACCTTATGGGTCGCGCGTGACACCCCTTGGCCAACGCCGGCGCGACCCCCTGCGCCAAAGGAACTATCCCCTGTCGCGCCGCAGCGACACCGCTGCCGGAGAACCGGCGGCCGGACCCCGGTGCCCGGGCGGGAAGGAAAAGGGGCCGGCGCCCGGCGCCTAGAAGCCGATGCGGGCCTGGATGTTGGCGACGTCGACCTTGTAGTCGGCGAGCGGGACGGTGGAGGTGCGCATCTCGTGCAGCCAGCCGCCCTGCACGAGGATGCGCTTGGCCGGGCGGTAGGAAACGCTCAGGCCCACGGTGCGCACGCGGTGCGTGTAGTCCGCGCCGAAGAGCGGGTCGTTGCGGTAATCCCAGACGTTGTATTCCGCGTCGCCCTCGATCGCCACCTTGTCGGTGAGCTCCCAGCGCGGCTTCACCGACACGCCCGTCACCAGCACGAAGCTCGAGGACTGCACGTCCTGCACCCCGCCCACGTCGCGCTGGGCGGCGGTGACGATGGTGAGCTTGCCGGTGGGCGTCCAGGTGTGCGAGAGGCGGAAGGTCGGCCCGCTGAAATCGTTCGAGGACACGTCGTAGTCGCGGCGCATGTAGTCGGCGCGCGCGTCGAAGACCGAGTGCCCCGTGGCGACCCAGTGGACGACCACGCCGACGCTGCGCTGGTCGTACGCGTTGTTGCCCGGCAGCCCCGGCGGCAGCACGTCGTCGTGGATCGGCTTGCCGTGCTCGGCGCGCGCCTCGACGCCGAAGCGCGAGTCCTTGCGGCTCACGTAGCTCAGCCCCGCCACCCCGGTGGCGGTCTCGATGTCGTTGAAGCGCTCCGCGACGTTGCCGTGGGTCTGGCGCACGGCCGCGGCGCCGGCATGCACGCGCCAGATCCCGCTCGGGAACCACACCGCGTTGGCGAACGCCTGCTTGGTGCGCAGCACGTCGCGGTCGCGCCCGGCGATGTTCGCGAAGTTGGCGAGCGTCTGGCTGTCGGTGTAGCCCACGTCGCCGGTGAGCCCGGGCGTCACCGACCAGAGCCATGCCGCGCGCGCGAGGTGGCCGTCGAAGTCGAGCTGGTCGAAGCGCTGGTAGCGGTTGGTGAACCAGGTGTACGAGGCCTGGAAGCGCTGCAGGCTGTACGGCACGTCGGCGCTCGCGCCGACCGAGGTCGAGCTCACCGTGTCCGAGCGCTGGCTCGAGCCGATCACGACGTTCGGGTCGAGCTTCGGCGAGATCCGGAACACGTTGCTGTCGTACGTGACGTTCTCCGCGGCGAAGACCTCCACCCGGTCGCGGAAGAGCGCGGCGGCCGGCAGGGGCGCGGCGAGCAGGCCCGCCAGGGCGAGCGCCGCGGCGAGGCGCGCGGGCCGCGCCTCACCAGAGGTGCCATTGGTGGGTGGCCAGTATCCAGACTCCGAGTGTGCCATTGGTCGTCGCATGCGAAATGATGGGAGCCCGCAGGTTCCCGGTTCTCAGGTAGACCCAGCCGTACCCGGCCCCCGCGAGGAGGCCGGCGAACCACAGCGCGTGTTCCGAAGCGAACAGCGCCGAGGATAACGCAAAAGCGCCGAGGCTCGCTCGGCGCGGGTCGCGGGCGAGGAAGTCGCGCGCGTCGATCCAGCGCAGGAGGAACGAGCGCCAGAAGAGCTCCTCCATCACCGGGACCACGGCGACGAGCCCGGCCAGGCGCAGCGCCGCGAGCCCGGGCTGCAGGCGCCCGTGCGCGTCGAGCGGCACGAATCCCGCGCCGGGCGCGCCCGTCACGGCCCAGCCGTGGTCGAACGCGATCCAGGCGAGGAAGACGGCGAAGCCGGCCAGGGTGGCCACGGCCGCCTCGCCCGCGCCCAGGCGCGGCCCGGCGAGCTCGCGGTACTCGCGGCGCAGCACGAGGAGCAGCGCGCCGGCGGCGAGCCCGCGGGCCACGGCGAGCCAGCGCGCGTCCGCGAGGCCGTGCGCGGCGAGCCACGGCGAGACGGCGAGCAGGAGGATGTAGAGCGCGAACGGCGCGATGCGCGCCGCGGCGGCGCGCGGGACGAGGGGCGCGGGCCGCGCGAGGTCCAAGGCGGCCCGGCGGCCTCAGGGATTCACGATGCGCAGCGCGAGGGCCTTGCCGACGGCCTGCGTGCGGTTGAGGACGTTCAGCTTGCGCAGCGTCTTCTGCACGTGGTTCTTCACCGTGAGCGGGCTGATCTCGAGGATCATCCCGATCTCGATGTTGCTCTTGCCGTGGTAGATCCACTGCAGGATCTGCTGCTCGCGCGGCGTGAGCAGCCCCGCCTTGGCCGGCTTGGTGCCGGCGCGGTCGAGCGGCCAGGTGACCTGGCTGCGCACCCACGCGGCGTGCAGGTACGGCACCACGAGGTCGGCGAGGTAGGCCTGCTTGGCCCCCAGCGTGCCGGGGCGCGCCGCGAAGGCGAAGAACGAGGTCATGTTGCCCGAGGCGTCGTGGGTGCCGTGGACGAGCAGCTCGCTCAGGCCCAGGCGCGCCAGCTCGCGGGCGAGCGCGCCGCCGGCGTGCGGTCCGCGGGCGGAGTCGACGAGCACCGCCTGGCAGCGGTTCTCCTCCCAGGTCTTGATGAGGTGCGGCACGAGCGAGACGTCCTGCTGGAAGAACTCGTTCAGCCGCGCGCAGTCCACCGGCGCGGTCGAGAACGAGTCGACCCGCAGCGGCGCCTGGCGGCCTTCCTGCAGCCCGCACACGAGCACCTCGTGGGCGATCAGGCTCTGCAGCGCGCCCTGCACCCAGCTGAAGAGCTGGGGGCGGGTGTGCACGCGCAGCGAGACGTCGATGTTGAGGAGCAGGGCCTCGCGCTCGCTGTCGCTCAGGCGCGCGGGCGCCGACTCCTGGTTGGCCGCCTGCGGGCCCTGCTGCGCCTGCGGGTCACCTTCCGCGGGCAGCGGACCGTGCGGCGGGCGCGGTTCGGGGTGTCGGGATACGAGTCGCATAAGTCCAGTATGGGGATCGATTGTGAAACGGTCATGAAATCGCGACGCTTTTTTGCGTAGGACGCGGCCGATAGTTCGGTGGAACCACGTCCACGCCGGCGTAGCGTTCGCATTGCGGCGGTACGGTTTGCGGGTCGGCGCCATCGCACGCCGGCGCAAGCCATGGAGAGCCCCGCCTTGATCGCTACCCAGGAATCGCAACCGCGCCTCGCCCCCGGGCCCCTCGCCCCCGCGGCGCTCGTGCGCATGCTGATGGACCCCGTGGTCGCCATCGCGACCCTCGCGGGCTGCGCCGCCTTCTTCGGCGTGCCCTTCTCCGCGCCGTACGTCATCCTCGCGCTCCTCGTCTTCTCGCTCACGTTCCCGGGGCACCCGCCCCAGGGCGGGGGCGCGCTCGCCGTGGCGCGCGACGTGCTCGGGGCGTGGCTGCTCGTGGTGGGACTGCTCCTCATGCTGGGATGGGCCACGCGCACCCTCGGTTCCTTCGACCCGCGGGTGCTCGAGGCGTGGGCGGCGGTCACCCCGCTCGCGGCCATCGGCGCGCACCTGCTCACGCCCGTGGTGCTGCCGCGGCTGCTCGCCGCCGAGGGCGTGCAGCGCGTCGCGGTGATCGCCGGGGCGGGCAGCCTCGGGCGCCAGCTCGCCGAGCGCATCGAGGACGCGCCCTTCCTCGGCATCCGCGTGGCGGGCTTCTTCGACGACCGCGGCGCCGAGCGCCTGCCGGGAGTGGCCCCGCAGCGGGTCCTGGGCGGCGTCGACGGGCTGGCCGAGTACGTGAAGAAGCACCGGGTGGACCTCATCTACGTGACGCTGCCGATGGCCTCGCAGCCGCGGATCATGAAGCTGCTCGACGCGCTGCACGACACGACCGCCTCGGTCTACTTCACGCCGGACATCTTCATCTTCGACCTCATCCAGGGCCGCATGGACTCGATCGGCGGCATCCCCGTGCTCGCCGTGTGCGAGACGCCCTTCAGCGGCATGAACGGGCTGGTCAAGCGCGCGAGCGACCTCGTGCTGGCCGCCGCGATCCTCGTGGTGATCGCGCCGGTGCTCGCGGCGATCGCCCTGGGGGTCAAGCTCTCCTCGCCCGGGCCGGTGCTCTTCCGCCAGCGACGCTACGGCCTCGACGGGCGCGAGATCGTGGTCTACAAGTTCCGCTCGATGACCGTGGCCGAGGACGGCGCGGTCGTCAGGCAGGCGACGAGGAACGACGCGCGCGTCACCCGCTTCGGCGCCTTCCTGCGGCGCACCTCCCTCGACGAGCTGCCCCAGTTCATCAACGTGCTGCAGGGGCGCATGAGCGTGGTCGGGCCGCGCCCGCACGCGGTGGCCCACAACGAGATGTACCGCAAGCTCATCAAGAGCTACATGGTGCGGCACAAGGTGCGCCCCGGCATCACCGGCTGGGCGCAGGTCAACGGCCTGCGCGGCGAGACCGACACCGTGGACAAGATGCGCGCGCGCATCGAGTACGACCTCGACTACCTGCGCCATTGGTCCCTCGCGCTGGACCTCCGGATCATCTGGAGGACGATCTTCGTGGTGTTCAAGAAGCCGGAAACGGCCTACTGAAGGAAAGCCGACATGAACCTCCATCCCGTGATCCTCGCCGGCGGCAGCGGCACCCGCCTCTGGCCCCTGTCCCGCGAGGCGTACCCCAAGCAGTTCCTGCCGCTGCTCGAAGGGGCGAGCCCCTTCCAGGCCACCCTCGGGCGCCTCGACGCGATCGCCGGGGCGCAGCCGGCGACGGTGGTGGCGAACCACGAGCACCGCTTCCTCGCCGCCGACCAGGTGCGCGGCTGCGGGCGGGCGCTGCGCAAGCTCTACGCCGAGCCGTGCGGGCGCGGCACCGCGCCCGCCCTCGCGGTGGTCGCCGCCGACCTCGTGCGCGAGGACCCGCAGGCCATGCTGCTGGTGCTGCCGGCCGACCACGACATCCCCGACGCCGCGGCCTTCGCCCGCGCGGTGGCCGCGGGAGTGGCCGCCGCCGAGCGCGGGCGGCTCGTGGTCTTCGGCATCGAGCCGCGCTGGGCCGAGACCGGCTACGGCTACATCGAGCGCGCCGACGAGATCGCCGAGGCGCGCGGCTGCTTCCACGTCGCGAGCTTCGTGGAAAAGCCCGAGCTCGAGATCGCCACGCGCCTGGCGGACTCCGGGCGCCACTACTGGAACGGCGGCATGTTCCTCCTCGGGGCCGGCGCCTACCTCGCCGAGCTCGAGCGCCACGAGCCCGAGCTCGCCGCCGACTGCCGCGCCGCCGCCGAGGCGAGCCGCGACGAGGCCGGCTGCCGGCACATCGACGCGGCGGCCTTCGGGCGCTGCCGCGCCATCTCGATCGACCACGCGGTGCTCGAGCGCACGCGGCTCGCCGCCGTGGTGCCCGCGTGCTTCGGCTGGTCCGACATCGGCTCCTGGGACGCGCTCTGGGACCGCGACCGCAAGGACGCCGAGGGCAACCGCTGCGAGGGCGACGTGCAGCTGCACGACGTGACCGGCAGCTACATGCACGCGAGCCACCGGCTGGTCGTCGGCATCGGGCTCGACGACGTGGTCGTGGTGGAGACGCCCGACGCCGTGCTCGTGGCCAACCGCGGCGAGACGCAGCGCGTGCGCGAGGCCGTCGAGCACCTGCGCGCGTGCGCCCGCCCCGAGCACCGCGCGCACCGCACCGTGCACCGGCCGTGGGGCTGCTACGAGGACGTGGACGCGGGCGAGCGCTTCCGGGTCAAGCGCATCACCGTGCAGCCCGGCGCCAAGCTGTCGCTGCAGTGGCACCACCACCGCGCCGAGCACTGGGTCGTGGTGAGCGGCACCGCGCGCGTCACGCGCGGCGACGAGGTGCGGCTGCTCGCGGAGAACCAGTCGCTCTACATCCCCGTGGGCGAGCTGCACCGGCTCGAGAACCCCGGGAAGATCCCGCTGCAGATCATCGAGGTGCAGACCGGCACCTACCTCGGCGAGGACGACATCGTCCGCGTCGAGGACGTGTACCGCCGCGAGCACGAAGCGACCCCCTGAACCGAACCGGAGAGCCACCATGTGCGGAATCGTCGGCGCCGTCGCGCGCCGCAATGTCGTCCCCATCCTGCTCGAGGGGCTCAAGCGCCTCGAGTACCGCGGCTACGACTCGGCCGGCATCGCCGTCGTGAACGGCAGCCTGCAGCGCGTGCGCAGCCTCGGGCGCGTCTCGCAGCTCGACCGCCTCGTGGCCGAGCGCAGCCTGCACGGCACCATCGGCATCGCGCACACGCGCTGGGCGACCCACGGCGCGCCGTCCGAGACGAACGCGCACCCCCACGTGAGCGGCGGGATCTCGGTGGTGCACAACGGCATCATCGAGAACCACGACGCCATGCGCGCGTCGCTGCGCGCCCTCGGCTACGCCTTCCTGTCCGAGACCGACACGGAGGTGATCGCGCACCTCGTGCACTCGTTCACGCGCGGGGGCATGCCGCTCTTCGAGGCCGTGCGCGCCAGCATCGCGCGAGCTCGAGGGGGCCTACGCGATCGCGGTGCTCGACGAGCGCGACCCGCACCGCATGGTGGTCGCGCGCATGGGCGCGCCGCTGCTGCTCGGCATGGGCGACGAGGAGTACTACGCCGCCTCCGACACCTCGGCGCTGATGCCCGTCACCCAGCGCATGATCTACCTCGAGGAGGGCGACTGCGCCGAGGTGGGGCTGGACGGCGTGCGCATCCTCGAGCGGCGCGGCGCGCGCATCGAGCGGCCCATGCACCGCTCGACCCTCACCGCCGACGCGGTCGAGCTCGGGCGGCTGCCGCCACTACATGCAGAAGGAGATCTTCGAGCAGCCGCGGGCGATCGCCGACACGCTCGCGCTCGCCGCGAGCACGCGCGCCCTCTCCCCGGGCATCTTCGGCGCCGAAGCGCCGGACATCCTCGCGCGCGCCGAGTCGGTGCTGATCCTCGCCTGCGGCACCAGCTACCATGCCGGGCTCGTCGGCGCGCCAGTGGATCGAGTCGCTCGCGGGCGTGCCCTGCCAGGTCGAGACCGCGAGCGAGTACCGCTACCGCGACTCGGTGCCGAACCCGAAGGCGCTCGTGGTCGCCATCTCGCAATCGGGCGAGACCGCCGACACGATCGCGGCGCTCGAGCACGCGCAGCCGGCTGGGCCAGCCGTGGAGCCTGGGCATCTGCAACGTGCCGGAATCGGCGCTCGTGCGCTCGACGGCGCTGCGCTTCCTCACGCGCGCCGGCCCCGAGATCGGCGTGGCCTCGACCAAGGCGTTCACCACGCAGCTCGCCGCGCTGCTCCTCCTCGCGATGGCGCTCGCCAGGCAGCGCGGGCGCCTCGCCCCGGAGCGCGAGGCCGGGCTCATGGCCGCCCTGCGCACCCTGCCCCTCGCCGTCGAGGGGGCGCTCGCCGCGGAAGCGGCCGTCACCGACTGGTCGGCCCAGTTCGCGCTGCGCAGGCACGCCCTCTTCCTCGGCCGCGGCATCCACTACCCGATCGCCATGGAAGGCGCGCTCAAGCTCAAGGAGATCTCGTACATCCACGCCGAGGCGTACCCAGCGGGCGAGCTCAAGCACGGCCCCCTCGCGCTGGTGGACTCGGCGATGCCGGTGGTGGCGATCGCCCCGGGCGACGCCCTGCTCGAGAAGCTCAAGTCGAACCTGCAGGAGGTGCGCGCGCGCGGCGGCGAGCTCTACGTGCTGGCCGACGAGGGCGCGCCGGTCGAGCCGGCCGCCAACGATGCACGTGGTGAAGCTGCCCGCGCACGCGCCCATCGTCTCGCCGATCGTGCACACGATCCCGCTGCAGCTCCTCGCCTACCACGCGGCCCTGTGCCGCGGCACCGACGTCGACAAGCCGCGCAACCTCGCGAAGTCGGTGACCGTCGAGTAGGCGAATCGCGCGGGATCCGGCCCCCGCTCCCGAGCGTTGCCGGGGCTTCCGGTCCATAGGCTCGCGCCCCGCCACGCGGCCGCTTTCGGCCAGAAGCGGCCTTTCGCGCTCGCGGAAAGCGGACGTTGAAGGGGCGCACCACTGCCGGCTTGTAACATGTAGCGTTACATGCTACACTCGCTCCATGATCCGGTCCTTCCGGCACAAGGGCATCCAACGCTACTTCGACAAGGGCATCAAGTCAGGTATCCAGCCGCACCACGAAAGCCGGCTTCGCTTGATGCTGTCCCGGTTGGATGACTCGAAGCGGCCGCAAGACATGGACGCGCCAGGTTGGAAACTCCACGCGCTCAGAGGCTCCCTCAAAGGACATTGGGCCGTATGGGTGGACGGAAACCGGCGCTTGACGTTCACGTTCGAAGGCGAGGATGCAGTTCTCGTCGATTACCAGGACTATCACCAGGAGCCATGATGGCGCGCATGTTCAATCCCCCGCACCCCGGCGAAGTGCTTCGCGAGTTTCTGCCGGCGGACATGACGATCGACGAAGTTGCGCGGCGGCTGGGTGTGTCTCGCGTCCAGCTGTCCCGGGTCTTGAACGGCCGCTCTGCCGTCTCGGCCGACATGGCGATCCGCATTGGCTTGGTGACTCACACCACGCCGGAATCCTGGATGACCGCGCAGGCAAAGTGGGATTTGTGGCAGGCGTCTCGCAAGAGCCGGCCCCAGGTAACGCCATTCCGGAAAGCTGCATAGGTCGCATCGTCAATTCGTCCGCTTCGGGTCGAAAGCGACCGACGGTTAGCGGCCCAAGCGGACCCATCGCGCAAGACCAGACAAGTACCGTGCGGTAATCCATCTCGTACCGCCTCTTCCGTGTCGGGTTTTGGACGTGGGCGCTGGCAGCGGCGTGGATGCGGCCTGGTTCGCTTCGCTTGGCCACGAAGTCGTCGCAGTCGAGCCAACCGCGGAGCTGCGGCGCCGCGCGATAGAGCTGCACCCACCGCCCCGCATTCTTTGGTTGGATGACTCCCTGCCTCATCTGCGATCCGTTGTTGCGCTCAGCGAGAGTTTTGATCTCATAGTTATTGCGGGCGTTTGGACGCATCTCGACCAGAGGGACAGGAGCGAAGCCTCGAGGACGCTGGCTTCGCCTTTGACATCGAGCGGAATTGTCGTCATTTCGCTCCGACGAGGTGCTGCGCCGACCGGGCGTATTGCATTTCCCGTCACGGCTGGCCAGCTTGTCGCATCGGCCGAGAGTCACGGGCTGCGGGCGTTGCTCGATGTCGAAGTCGATTCGCAACAGCCGGCGAACCGCAAAGCCGGTGTCACGTGGACGTGGCTGGCGTTCCGACAAGAAGGAAAGACGCTCCGGGCGTGAACGACCGGACAGGGCTCGCAAGCAGCCGCCCCTCGGCGCCTGAGCTACCTCTCGAATGAAATGAAAAGCCCCCTCGAACCGAGGGGGCCGGAGTCTGCCATCGTCGCCCGCGCTAGCCGTCAAACAGGTTCAGTGGCCGGCTAGCATCGATGCGCGCCTTGCGAATGTCCGAAGTCTCGCCGCGCTAGTACCAGTTGCGCGGACGCGAGCGCCTCAACACCACCACGCCGAGGAATCCCGCCGCCAGGACCCACGCGAGCGTCGGCGCGGGGACCTTCGCGGGCGCCGGCGCATCCGGGCTCGAGGCGCCGGCCTCGCGCGCCACGGCCACGTCGGACGACGAAGCGCGCAGCACGAGCGGCTGCATCCCCGCCGCGTGCGCCTCCGAAACGCCCTCGAAGGACGCCACCGGGTGCACGAGCGCCGGGTCGCCCGCCGCCGGCGCGGCGGCGGACGCGTCGAGGGCGATCGCAGCCGCGAGGGCGAATATCGCGACGACGGCCGGGCGGATCATGTGCATGGTCCTCATGGATGGATGCAAGATGACCTTAGGGCGCTCTCGTGAAGGCCGCGCGTTCAGGCGGCCGCCTGGAAGTAGTCCGGGTGGGTCTGGGCGTCGCGGACCATGGCGGCCATCCGCCCGGCATCCACCGGAAGGTCGCGGCGGAAGCAGTAGCCCACGCCCCGCACGGTCTCGAGCAGGTCCTTGTGCCCCGTGGGCTCGAGCGCCTGGCGCAGCCGCCGGATGTGCACGTCCACCGTGCGCTCCTCCACGTACACGTTGTTGCCCCAGATCTCGTCGAGGAGCTGCGCGCGGCTGTACACGCGGCCCGGGTGCGTCATGAAGAAGCGCAGCATGCGGAATTCCAGCGCGCCCAGCTCGATGTCCTGCCCGCTGCCGGTGATGCGCCGGGAGGCCGGGTCGAGGCGCAGGCCCGCGATCTCGACCACCATGTCGGCGTGCTGGGGCGCGCAGCGGCGCATCACCGCCTTGATGCGCGCGAGCAGCTCCCGCGGCGAGAAGGGCTTGATGAGATAGTCGTCGGCGCCCGCCTCGAGCCCGGTGATCTTGTCCGACTCGCAGCCGCGGCCGGTGAGCAGGATGATCGGCACGGTGGCCGTGCGGCCCTCCGAGCGCAGCTTGCGCGCGAAGGTGAGGCCCGGCGTGTCGGGCAGCATCCAGTCGAGCAGGATCATCTGCGGCAGGTTGTCGTTCACCAGCGCTTCGGCCTGGCGCACGGTGCCCGCGCGCAATACCTTGTATCCCGCGCTCTGCAGGTTCAATGCAAGCACTTCCTGGAGCTCGGGTTCGTCTTCGAGGATGAGTATCGTGTTGTCCATGTCGGCGCGGTCCGTTCGGGGGATTGCTTGGGAACCATCGTACGGGCGGGCGGCTTTGTCATGAAGTCAGGCGTGAAATGATTTGCCTGTCGGAGGGCGCCGGGTGAATGTAGCCCGTTTCCTACAGTGAAAAAACGTTCCCGCCACGGACTGTGCGCGGACGCCGATGCGAGGCGCGGCCGCAGCCCGCGCGGCGCGGCGAAGAAGAAATATCGAAGAAGCGCGGTCGTGCCCTGTTCGGGCCATCTGCTCCAACGCGACGAGATCGCGCCGGCTACAGGCGAAGCGCTCGCGGCGCACGCGCCGCGTCGCGAATGCGCGACGGGCGCGCGAGGCGTGTCGCCGGATCGCGACGCCGGCCACGCGCGCCGGTATGATTCCGGCTCCCAGGCACGAGGAGAACGCACATGAGGCTCTTGCGATATGGCGCACCCGGGCGCGAGAAGCCCGGGCTCGCGGACGCCGAAGGCAACATCCGCGACCTCTCGAAGGTGATCACGCAGATCGACGACGCCATGCTCGCCCCCCGCAGCCTCGCCCGCCTGGCCCGCGTGAAGCCCGAGACGCTGCCGATCGTGCGCGGCAACCCGCGCCTGGGCGTGCCGTACGCGGGCGTGAGCAAGTTCGTGGCGGTGGGCCTCAACTACAGCGACCACGCGCACGAGGCGGGCATGCCGATCCCCGCCGAGCCCATCCTCTTCATGAAGGCGACCACGTGCCTTTGCGGACCCCACGACGACACGATCCAGCCGCGCGACTCGACGAAGCTCGACTACGAGGTGGAGCTGGGCATCGTGATCGGCACGCGCGCGCAGTACGTGGCCGAGGCCGACGCGCTCGACTACGTGGCCGGCTATGTGGTGGTGAACGACGTCTCGGAGCGCGCCTTCCAGCTCGAGCGCGGCAGCCAGTGGGACCGCGGCAAGGGCTGCGACACCTTCGGCCCCGTGGGCCCGTGGCTCGTCACCACCGACGAGATCGTGGAACCCCAGAACCTCGACCTCTGGCTCGACGTGAACGGCGAGCCGCGCCAGCGCGGCAACACGCGCACCATGATCTTCGGCGCCGCGCACCTCGTCTCCTACGTGAGCCGCTTCATGACGCTGCTGCCGGGCGACCTCATCACCACCGGCACCCCGCCCGGCGTGGCGATGGGCATGAAGCCGCCGCAGTGGCTCAAGCCCGGCGACGTGGTGACGCTCGGCATCCAGGGCCTGGGCGAGCAGCGCCAGCGCATCGTCGCCTGTCCCGGGAAATAGCCCGGAGCGCGTCGTGAAGCCGGAAGTGCTCGTGATGGGGCCGATGTACGCGCCGACGCTCGAGGCGCTCGAGGCGAAGTTCGCGACGCACAAGGCCTGGCAGGCCGACGACCGCGACGCGCTCCTCGCCGGCCTCGCCGATCGCGTGACCGCCGTGGCCTCCACCGCCGCACGCGGCGTGAGCGCCGCGACGATGGACCGGCTGCCGCGCCTGAAGCTCATCGCCCACTTCGGCGTGGGCGTCGATGCCGTGGACGTCGAGGCGGCGAAGGCGCGCGGCATCGCCGTCACCAACACCCCCGACGTGCTGACCGAGGACGTCGCGGACCTCGCCATGGGCCTGCTCGTGGCCACCGTGCGGCGCATTCCCCAGGGCGACCGGTTCGTGCGCGAGGGCCGCTGGCCCGCGGGCGCCTTGCCGCTCACCGACACGATGCAGGGCAAGACGCTCGGCATCCTCGGGCTCGGGCGCATCGGGCGGGCCATCGCGCGCCGGGCCGAGGCGTTCAACCTGCGCATCGCCTACCAGGGCCCGCGCCGCAAGGCCGACGTGCCGTGGCCGCACTTCGCCGACCCGGTGGCGCTCGCGCGCGAGGCGGACTTCCTCGTGGCGGCCTGCCCCGGGGGCGCTTCGACGCGGGGGCTCGTGAGCCGCGCGGTGATCGACGCCCTCGGGCCGCGGGGCGTCTTCGTGAACATCGCGCGCGGCTCGGTGGCCGACCAGCCCGCGCTCGTCGCGGCGCTCGGCGAGGGCCGGCTCGGCGCGGCGGGGCTGGACGTGTTCGCCGACGAGCCGCGCGTGCCGCAGGCGCTCCTCGGCCTCGCCAACGTGGTGCTGCAGCCGCACGTGGGCAGCGCCACGCACCCGACCCGCCGGGCGATGGGCCGGCTGACAACCTCGAGGCGTTCTTCGCCGGGCGTGCGCTGAGAACTCCCTGCTTCTAGGGGCTTGCCGCGGCCGCTAGCGCCGCCGCAGCCAGGGCCGCGCCCAGCCGAGGCCTTCCGAGGTCCCGGCGGCCGGCCGGTACTCGCAGCCGACCCAGCCGGCGTAGCCCAGCTCGTCGAGGAGCGCGAGGAGGTAGCCGTAGTTCACCTCCCCCACGTCGGGCTCGTGGCGCCCCGGCACGCCCGCGATCTGCACGTGGCCCACGCCGCCGAGGTAGCGGCGCAGCTTCACGGCGAGGTCGCCCTCCACGACCTGGCAGTGGTAGAGGTCCATCTGCACGGCGAGGTTGGGCGCGCCGACCTCGGCGACGACCGCGTGCGCCTCGTCCTGGCGGTTGAGGAAGTAGCCCGGGATGTCGCGCGGGTTGATGGGCTCGACGAGCACCGTGACGCCGAGCGCCCGCGCCGCCTCGGCCGCCCACGCGAGGTTGCGCACGTACGCCGCGCGCTGGCGCGCGCGGTCCTCGCCGGCCACGGCGAGGCCGGCCAGCACGTGCACGCGCCGGTGGCCGAGCACCTCGGCATAGGCGAGTGCCTGGTCGATCGAGCGGCGGAAGTCGTCCTCGCGCCCCGGCAACGCGGCGAGCCCCCGCTCGCCGCGCGAGCGATCCCCCGGCGGCGCGTTGACGAGCGCCTGCTCGAGCCCGTGCGCGTCGAGGCGCGCGCGCAGCTCCGCGGCGCGATGGCCGTAGGGGAAGAGCGACTCCACCGCGCGGAAGCCGTCGCGCGCCGCGGCGGCGTAGCGCTCGAGCGGCGCGTGCTCCGTGTACAGCCAGTCGAGGTTCGCGGCGAGGCGCGGCATCGCGGCTCCGGGCGGGGTTCGATCCGCGACCTTACCGGATCGCGCCCGCGCGCGGCGGCGAAGCCGGCGCGGGCCGGCGCGAAAAGGGCCGCGCAAGGCGGCGCGAAAAGGCCGCGCGAGGCGGCCCGAAAGGCGCCGTTTCGCGGTGGCCGCCGCCGCGCGGATTGGAGTAGAGTCGGCCACTCATCCCGGCAGTTTCCTTCCAATCCGACGCTTCGATCCCGAGGAGGATTGTCGATGAAGATTTCCCTCTCCCTCACGGTGAACGGCCAGCCGGTCACCGCAGAAGTCGAGCCGCAGACCCTCCTTGTCGAGTTCCTGCGCGGCGGCCTGCAGCTCACGGGCACCCACGTCGGCTGCGACACGGCGCAGTGCGGCGCCTGCACCGTGCTCGTCGACGGCCAGGCGACGAAGAGCTGCAACCTGCTGGCGATCCAGGCGCAGGGCGCGGCGATCACCACCATCGAAGGGCTCGCGAAGGATGGGCGCCTGCACCCGATGCAGGAGGCGTTCCGGCGCCACCACGGGCTGCAGTGCGGCTACTGCACGCCGGGCATGGTGATGGCGGCGGTCGGGCTGGCCGGCCAGGCGAGGGACCCGAGCGAGGCGCAGATCCGCGAGGCGCTCGACGGCAACTTTTGCCGCTGCACCGGATACCACAACATCGTCAAGGCGGTGAAGGCCGGCCTTGCCGAGATCGCGTAGGAGGCCGCCATGACCGACACCACCGTCCGCGAGCAGGCCGCGCCCGCGGCCGCCGCCGCGAAGCCCGCCCCCGGCCCCATCGGCGCGCGCGTCGAGCGCAAGGAGGACGCGCGCTTCCTCACCGGCGCCGGCCAGTACACCGACGACGTGACGCTGCCGCACCAGACCCACGCCTGCTTCCTGCGCTCGCCCTATGCCCACGCGCGCATCCTCGCGGTGCGCACCGACGCCGCCCGCGGCGCGCCGGGAGTCCTCGCCGTCTACACCGGCGCGGACCTGCCCGATTCCGTGGGCGGGCTGCCGTGCGGCTGGCTCATCACCGGCACCGACGGCCAGCCGATGAAGGAGCCGAAGCACCCGATCCTCGCCCAGGGGAAGGTGCGCCACGTCGGCGACCCGGTCGCCGTCGTGATCGCCGAGACGGGCGAGCAGGCGCGCGACGCGGTCGAGCGCATCGAGGTCGAGTACGACGAGCTGCCCGCCGTGGTCGACGTGCGCGACGCGTTGAAGCCCGGCGCACCGCTCGTGCACGACGACGCGCCGGGCAACGTCTGCTACGTCTGGGCGCTGGGCGACAAGGAGGCCACCGACGCCGCCTTCGCGAAGGCCGCGCACGTGACCACCCTCGAGATCGTCAACAACCGGCTCATCCCCAACGCGATCGAGCCCCGGGCGTGCAACGCCCAGTACGCGCGCGCCGACGACTCGTACACCCTCTACGTCGCGAGCCAGAACCCGCACGTCGAGCGCCTGCTCATGACCGCCTTCGTGCTGGGGCTGCCCGAGCACAAGGTGCGCGTGATCGCCCCCGACGTGGGCGGCGGCTTCGGCTCCAAGATCTACCTCTACGCCGAGGAGACCGTCTGCGTGTGGGCCTCGAGGCTCGTGGGCCGGCCGATCAAGTGGACGGCCGAGCGCAGCGAGTCCTTCATGGCCGACGCCCACGGGCGCGACCACGTCACCCACGCCGAGCTCGCCCTCGACCGCGACGGCAGGTTCCTCGGCATGCGCGTGAAGACGAGTGCCGCCATGGGCGCCTACCTCTCCACGTTCGCCTCGTGCATCCCGACCATCCTCTACGCGACGCTCCTCGCCGGCCAGTACACCACGCCCGCGATCCACTGCGAGGTGACCGCGGTCTTCACGAACACGGCGCCCGTGGACGCGTACCGCGGCGCCGGGCGCCCCGAGGCGACCTACGTGGTCGAGCGGCTCGTGGCCACCGCCGCGCGCGAGATGGGCATCGCGCAGGACGAGATCCGGCGGCGCAACTTCATCCGCAAGTTCCCGTACGCCACCCCCGTCGCCCTCACCTACGACACGGGCGACTACGACGCCTGCCTCGAGGGCGCGATGCAGCTCGCCGACGTGGCGGGCTTCCCGAAGCGCCGCGACGAGGCGGCCCGGCGCGGCATGCTGCGCGGGCTGGGCTACTCCTCGTACATCGAGGCGTGCGGGCTGGCGCCCTCGAACGTCGCCGGCTCGCTCGGCGCGCGCGCGGGCCTGTTCGAGGCGGGCGAGGTGCGCGTGCACCCGACGGGCAAGGTGACGGTGTTCACCGGCTCCCACAGCCACGGCCAGGGGCACGAGACCACGTTCGCGCAGGTCGTCGCGGGCCGGCTCGGCATGCCCGTCGAGGACGTCGACGTCGTGCACGGCGACACCGGCCGCATCCCCTTCGGCATGGGCACCTACGGCTCGCGCTCGATCGCCGTGGGCGGCACCGCCATCATGAAGGCGGTGGACAAGGTGATCGCCAAGGGGCGCAAGATCGCCGCGCACCTGATGGAGGTGTCCGACGCGGACGTCGAGTTCCGGGACGGCGAAGTTCACGGTGAAGGGCACCGACAAGAACGTCCCCTTCGCCCAGGTGGCGCTCGCCGCCTACGTGCCGCACAACTATCCGCTCGACAAGCTCGAGCCGGGGCTGGACGAGACCGCGTTCTACGACCCGACGAACTTCACCTATCCGGCCGGCACGCACATCTGCGAGGTGGAGGTCGATCCGGAGACGGGCGAGACGCGCATCGCGGCCTTCACCGCCTGCGACGACTTCGGCAACATCATCAACCCGATGATCGTCGAGGGCCAGGTGCACGGCGGGCTCGCCCAGGGCATCGGGCAGGCGCTGCTCGAGGGCTGCGTGTACGACCGCGAGACGGGGCAGCTCCTCACGGGCTCGTACATGGACTACGCCATGCCGCGCGCGGCCGACCTGCCCGCCTTCCAGGTCGACACGCGGGTGACGCCGTGCACGCACAACCCGCTCGGCGTGAAGGGCTGCGGCGAGGCCGGCGCCATCGGCGCGCCCGCCGCCGTGATCAACGCGATCTGCGACGCGCTGGGCGTGAAGGAGGTTCCGATGCCCGCCACTCCGGAACGCGTCTGGCGCGCGCTGCGCGCGAAGAACTGAGGAGGAGAAGACGATGCAAGCATTCGCCTACCACGATCCCACCTCCGCGGCGAAGGCCGCCGACCTCGCCGCCGGGGCCGCCGACGCGCGCTTCCTCGCCGGCGGGCAGTCGCTGCTGGCCGGGATGAAGCTGCGGCTTTCGAGCCCCTCGGACCTGGTGGACCTCGCCCACATCCCCGAGCTGCGCGGCATCCGCGTGGACGGCGGGGCCAACGCCATCGCGATCGGGGCGATGACGCGCCACGCCGAGGTGGCCGCCTCGCTCGACGTGGGCGCGCGCATCCCGGCGCTCGCCGCGCTCGCCGGCGCCATCGGCGACGCGCAGGTGCGCAACCGCGGCACCCTCGGCGGCTCGCTCGCCAACAACGACCCGGCCGCCGACTACCCCGCCGCGGTGCTCGGGCTCGGCGCCACGATCCGCACCCAGCGCCGCGAGATCCCCGCCGACGACTTCTTCCAGGGGCTGTTCGAGACCGCGCTCACCCCCGGCGAGCTCATCGTCTCCGTGCGCTTTCCCGTGCCCGCGAAGGCCGCGTACGAGAAGTTCCGCAATCCCGCCTCGCGCTTCGCGGTCGTGGGCGTCTTCGTGGCGCGCACGGGCCAGGGCGTGCGCGTGGCGGTGACGGGCGCCGGAGCCGGCGGGGTCTTCCGCATGACGGCGATGGAGCAGGCGCTCGCGCGCAACTGGTCGCCCGAGGCGCTGCGCTCGGTCGCGGTGCCGCCCGACGACCTGCAGTCGGACCTGCACGCGAGCGCGGAGTACCGCGCGCACCTGATCGGCGTGCTCGCCCGCCGTGCCGTCGCCCGCGCCTGAGGCGAGGGCCGGGGCCGCGCCACCCGGTCCCGGCCTGTCGATCGAGGGCACGCAGCGCCTCCTCGCCGAGGCGGCGTACGTCGCCGACCGGCGGCTGGCCACCGCCGCCTTCCTCGCGCTGTCGCTGCAGCGCCCGCTCTTCCTCGAGGGCGAGGCGGGGGTCGGCAAGACCGAGCTCGCCCGGGCGCTCGCCGCCGGGCTGGGGCGCGAGCTCATCCGCCTGCAGTGCTACGAGGGCCTGGACATCGCCTCCGCGGTCTACGAGTGGAACGTGCAGCGCCAGATGACCGCGATCCGGCTCGCCGAGGCCGCGGGCGAGGCCGACCGCGGGGCGCTCGAGCGCGGCATCTTCTCGGAGGCCTACATCGTGAAGCGCCCGATCCTGCAGGCGCTCGAGGCCTCCGCGCGCGGGGCGCCGCCGGTGCTGCTCATCGACGAGCTCGACCGCGCCGACGAGCCGTTCGAGGCCTACCTCCTCGAGGTGCTCTCCGACTTCCAGGTGACGATCCCCGAGCTGGGCACGATCCGCGCGGCCGAGCCACCCGTCGTGGTCATCACCTCCAACCGCACGCGCGAGATCCACGACGCGGTCAAGCGCCGCTGCCTGTACCACTGGGTCGAGTACCCGAGCGCCGAGCGCGAGCTCGAGATCCTGCGGCGCAAGGCGCCGGGGGCGGCCGAGCGCCTGAGCGGCGAGGTCGTGGCGTTCGTGCAGCGGCTGCGCGCGATGGACCTGTACAAGGCGCCGGGGGTCGCCGAGACGATCGACTGGACGCGCTCGCTGATGCTCCTCGACGCGGTGGCGCTCGACCCGCAGTCGGTGAGCGACACGCTGGGGGCGCTGCTCAAGTACCAGGACGACATCGCGCGCCTGCCCCCCGAGGCCCTCGCCGGCGTGATCGAGGAGGCGAAGGCGCGCGTGGCCGCATGAGCGCCGGGCGGCTCGCGGCCAACGTGGCCCACTTCGCCCGCGTGCTGCGCGACTGCGGCATCCCGATCGGCACCGACAAGGTGATGGACGCGGTGCGGGTGCTGCCCGCCGCCGGGCTCGCGCGGCGGGCCGACTGGCACGCGACGCTCTGCGCCCTCTTCGTGACGCGCCACGAGCAGCAGCCGCTCTTCGACGAGGCCTTCGAGCGCTTCTGGCGCGACCCGGCGATCGAGGAGCGCATGCGCGCCCTCCTGCTGCCGAAGGTGCAGGGGCGGGCGCCGGCGTCGAGCGCCGGCGGGCGCCTGGCGCAGGCGCTCTACCCCGCCCGCGGGAGCGCCCCGCGCCAGGCGCCGCGCCCCGAGGTCGCCGTCGACGCCGCGCTCACGTTCTCGGCCGAGGAGCGGCTGCGGGGCGTGGACTTCGAGCGCATGAGCGCCGAGGAGTGGGAGGCGGCGCGGCGGGTGGTGGCGAGCCTCGCGCTGCCGCTGCCGCCGGTGCGCATGCGCCGGCACGAGCGCGCCGCGCGCGGGCCGGCGATCGACCTCGCCGCGACCCTGCGGCGCATGGCGCGCGAGGGCGGCGAGGTCGCCTCGATCGCCCGCCGGCGCCACCGCATGCGCGCCCCGCCGCTGGTCGTGCTCTGCGACATCTCGGGGTCCATGCACCGCTACACCCGCATGTTCCTGCACTTCCTGCACGCGCTCGTGCGCGGCCGCGCCCGCGTGAGCGCCTTCGTGTTCGGCACGCGCCTCACGCCGATCACGCGCCCGCTGCGCGACCGCGACGTGGACGAGGCGCTCGCCCGGGTGGGCGCGGCCGCCCCCGACTGGGCCGGCGGCACGCGCATCGCGGAGTGCCTGCGCGAGTTCAACTTCCGCTGGGCGCGCCGCCTGCTCGCGCAGAACGCGGGCGTGGTCCTCGTCACCGACGGCCTCGAACGCGACGACGCGGCCGCGCTCGAGGCCGAGATGGCGCGGCTCGCGCGCGCGAGCCGCCGCCTCGTCTGGCTCAACCCGCTGCTGCGCTACGAGGGCTTCGAGCCGCACGCGGCCGGCATCGCGGCCATGCTGCCCCACGTCGACGCCTTCCTGCCCATGCACGACATCGCCAGCCTCGAGGATTTCGCGCGCTTCGCCGCCACCCCGCGCGGGGCGGCGCGCGCGGGCCGCCCCACCCCGCCGCGGAGGACATGACCATGGAGCTCAAGGGACAGCGCCAGCTCGCCGTCGGCCGCGACCGGGCGTGGGAGGCGCTCAACGATCCGGACGTGCTGAAGGCGTGCATCCCCGGCGCGGAATCGGTCGAGCGCGCGGACGAGAACGCGTACCGCATCGTGCTCGCCGCGGCCCTCGGCCCCGTGCGCGCGAAGTTCCGCGGCCGCCTGCGGCTCGACGACGTCGTCGCCCCCGAGCGCTACACGCTGCGCTTCGAGGGCGAGGGCGGCCCGGCGGGGCACGCGAAGGGCCAGGCGCGGGTCACGCTCGCCGAAGCGGGCGAAGGCACGCTGCTCGAGTACGCGGTGCAGGCGCAGGTGGGCGGGCGCATCGCGCAGGTGGGCAGCCGGCTCGTCGACGCGGCCGCGCGCAAGCTCGCCCAGGACTTCTTCGCGCAGTTCGAGGCGCACGTGGGCGCCACCTCGCACGTGGCGCCCGGCGAGCTGCCCGAGGGGGTGGTGCCCTTCTCGCTGCTCGACCCGCGCACCTGGAACTGGATCGCGTGGGCGGCGCTGCTCGTGGTGGTGGTCGCGCTCGCCCTCGCGCTGCTGCGCTAGCGCCGCTACAGGAACAGCAGCGCGCACAGCGCCACGCCGATGGTCCACGAAAGCCACACCCGCGAGACGAAGTAGGGGAACACCATCAGCGCCACCCCCACGGCCATCGGGCGCGCCAGCGCCTGCTTCTTGCCGTAGATGAAGACGCCGAATCCGATCACCCCGAAGACCATGGAGGCGAGCAGCTCACCGGGCGTGGGCATGGGCGGGGACCTCGCGCAAGAGCGCCGCGAGCTTGCGCTCGAGGACGGGGGAATCGGGGACGGGGATGGCGAGCGGGCCCTCGAGCACGCCGCGCAGCTCCTCCGGGCTCGCGAGGTCCCGGCGCTCGGTGCGCCCGTCGACGTGGTGCACCGCGTAGCGCAGGTTGCGCAGCGCGTGACGGCGCCCCGGCTCGGCGCGCGCGGCGACGATGCCGTTCACGAATTGCGAGGCGGGGTGGGTCGCGAGGTACCAGTTGCTCACCTCGTAGTCGGCGAGCTGCTGCGCGTGGGGCTCGAAGGCGTAGAGCGCTTCCCAGCGCCCCGCGATCCGCGCCTCGAGCACGTGGCCCTCGCCCTCGGCGAGCAGGCGGTAGGTCCCGTGGGGCGTGGGCTGCTCGAGGCCGGCGGCGAGGCGCAGCGGCGCGGTGAGCGTGAGCCCGCCGAAGCCCACGTCGGCGAGGAAGGGCTCGCCCGCGACCGCCACGCGCAGCAGCATGTGGGTGCGCGCCGTCACCACGCCGGGCGCGACGTTCCAGCGCACGCGGGCGGCGAGGCGGCGCACGTCGTAGCCGAGCGCCTCGAGCACGCGCGAGAAGAGCAGGTTGTGCTCGAAGCACCAGCCGCCGCGCCGCCGGCGCAGCATCTTGTCCTCGAGCGCGGCCTGGTCGAGGGGCACCGGCTCGCCGAGGAAGGGCGAGAGGTTCTCGAACGGGATCGCCTCGGCGTGCAGCGCGTGCAGCCGCGCCAGGGTCGCGTGGGTGGGCGGGGCGGCGCCGACGTAGCCGATGCGCGCGAGGTAGGCGGCGAGGTCGACGCGCTGCCCGTCAGCCACGCGGCAGGCCTCCCGTCGACGGCTGCACGGCCCGCGCCGGCTCCTCGTTCACGAGCAGCCGGAAGACGTCGGGACGGCTGTAGTGGCCCGCGACGTCGAAGTCGAACTTGCCGCGGCCGATCTCCGCGAGGTCGAGGTCCGCCACGAGGATCGTCTCGCCGTCGAAGTGCGGGCCGGCGAGCACCGCGCCCAGAGGGCCGATGATCGCGCTGCCGCCGCGCATGAGGACCGCGCCGGGGCCGTCGCCGAGGCGCACGCGGAGCGCTTCGGGGAAGTCGCCGCGGCGCAGGAACTGGCAGGCGGTCAGCACGAAGCAGCGGCCCTCGAGCGCCACGTGGCGCATCGTCGGGATCCAGGTGTCGCGGTCGTCGGCCGTGGGCGCGCAGTAGAGCGCCACGTTCTTCGCGTACATCGCCATGCGCAGCATCGGCATGTAGTTTTCCCAGCAGATCACCGAGCCGATGCGTCCCCAGGGGCTGTCGACCGCGGTGAGCGTGGACCCGTCGCCGAAGCCCCAGATCATCCGCTCGAGCGCGGTCGGCATGAGCTTGCGGTGCTTGCCGAGCAGCCGCCCGTCGGGCCCGAAGAAGAGCACCGTGCAGTAGCACGTGCCCAGCTCGCGCTCGATCACGCCGATCACCAGGTGCAGCCCGTGGGCCGCCGCGGCCTCGCCGAGGCGCGCGGTCTCGGGGCCGGGCACGTCGATCGCCGCCTCGAGGTAGAGCCGGAACTCCTCGCGTCCCGCCGGATCGCGCGCGCCGACCACGAGGCCGTAGTCCATCCCCTTGGGATATCCGGGCACGAAGGCCTCGGGGAACACGGCGAGCTGCGCCCCGCGCGCGGCGGCTTCGCCGGCGAGGCGCACGGCCTTGTCGATGCAGGCGGCGGTGTCGAACGGCACGGACCCGGCCTGCACCACGGCGGCACGCACGTGCGACGGCTTCGCGGGGGACTGGACGCTCATTGCGGCGACGGCTCCTCGGGGGGCGGGCCTCCATGATAGACCGGCGGATCGCGGCCGGGCCGCGCCGGATTTTCCGCGAAATCGCGGCCCACTCGCTCGGAGGCGCGCGAGGACGAGCGCGTCGCGCGCTTCGCGATTCCGTTTCTCGCCTGCCTCGCCACGGTGGCGCTCGTCTTCGTGATGGCGGGCAGCGAGCTGCCGGGCGCGGGCGACGCGGCGTGCCGATGCCGCGCAAACCGCAGCGCTCGTACAGCACGATCGCCGGAGGGACGGATGCGCGTGCCGGTCAGGGCGGCCCGCCATAGTAGTACGGGGACGGCTGCTCGTTCGCCTTGTCGATGCGCGCCATGTGCTCGACCGCGAGCGCGCGCGCGTCGCACGCGAGCCCCCGGCGCGCGACCTCGCGGGCCGCCGCCGCGCGGGCGGCCGAGAACCACCCGTACGTCGCCTGGTAGCACGCTTCGCCGTCGGCCAGGCGCGGCGCCGGCGCCGTGGCGCACGCGCCCGCGAGGAGCCCCGCCGCGACCGCCGCGACCACTGCCCGCCACCGCTTCCCGTCGCACGATGCCATCTCGCCTCCCGCCCGCATTCGGCAGCCGGTTTCCCGAAGCGACGATCATGCACCAGATCGCGCAGGAATGCGCCGACCGTCCATGCGGACGGCCTGCACGTCGAAACCCCCGGGCCCGTTCCTGTCCAACGCCCATGACATCGGCTCCCCCGCAGGCCCGCGCGAAGGCGGATCCCCGCCACGGCGAGCGCCACGCGATGCAGCGCTTCGGCTGGCTGCGCGCCGCCGTGCTCGGGGCCAACGACGGCATCGTCTCCACGGCGAGCCTCGTGCTCGGCGTGGCCGCCTCCGCCGGCTCCCACCACAGCATCGTCATCGCGGGCGTGGCGGGCCTCGTCGCGGGCTCGATGTCGATGGCCGCCGGCGAGTACGTGTCGGTGCACTCCCAGGCCGACAGCGAGAAGGCCGAGCTCGAGCGCGAGCGCCGCGAGATCCGCGCCGACTGCGAGGGCGAGATCCGGGAGCTCGCGGCGATCTACGTGCGCCGCGGCCTCGAGCGCCCGCTCGCCGAGCAGGTCGCCCGCCAGCTCATGGCCCGCGACGCGCTCGCGGCGCACGCGCGCGACGAGCTGGGCATCACCGGGACGATGCGCGCGCGCCCGGTGCAGGCGGCCCTCGCCTCGGCGGCGAGCTTCGCCACCGGCGCCGCGCTGCCGCTCGCCGCCGTGCTCTTCGCCGGCGCGGCCGGCGTGATTCCGGTGGTGTCCGTCGCCTCGCTCGCCTTCCTCGCGCTGCTGGGCGCGCTGTCCGCGCGCGTGGGCGGCGCGCCCATCGGTCCGGGCACCGCGCGCGTCACCTTCTGGGGCGCCCTCGCCATGGCCGTCACCGCGATCGTGGGCGCCCTCTTCCGCGCCGGCGGCGCCGGCTGACTCAGTCGGCCGCGGCCCGCGCGCGGCCGGTGGCGCGCCCGTGGTGGCGCGCGAGCGGGGCCGCCGACAGCGCGTACACGACGACCGAGGCGGCGACGATGAGGCTGGGGATCCCCCACGCGGCCTCCTCGCCCGCACGGCGCAGCGAGTAGGTGCCGTAGAAGATCGCCCCCACGCCCACCGGACCCAGCCATCCGGCCACGCCCGCCTCGCTCGGGCGCCCGATCGCGGGGATCGCGCGCTGCAGCAGGAACACCCACGGCAGGCGCCGCAGCGCGAAGACGCCCGCCAGCATCGCGACCGCCGGCCAGCCGAGCGCGAGCCACTGCGGCCACGGGGCGAGCATGCCGAAGAGCACGAAGATCGCCACCATCGCGAGCTCGTTCACCGCGTCCTGCACCTCGCGCTGGCGCTCGAGGTGCTCGGTGCGGCACCCGCGCGCGAACGCGAGGCCGGCCACGAAGACCGCGAGCAGGCCGTCCATGTCGAGCAGCTTCACGCCGCCCAGGGCGAGCAGCGACAGCGCGATCGACAGCGACAGGAAGTGCGGCCCGTCGACGAGGCGGCGCTTCTCCGCCCACCGCAGCGCGCGCCCGGCGGCGAATCCGAGGAGCGCGCCGGCCACGATCGCCCCGCCCACCTGCCACAGCAGCACGTGCACCAGCCATCGCGTCCAGCCGCCGTCCCCGTAGCCGATCACGAGCGGCAGCAGCACGAGGGGGAAGGCCGCCCCGTCGTTGGCGCCGGACTCGCACAGCAGGGCGTTGCGCAGCCGCTCGGGCAGGTTGCGCCGCGCGATGTCCCCGGTGACCACCGAGCGCCCCACGATGGGGTCCGTCGGCGCGGCGATCGCGCCCACGAGCAACGCCGGCGTCCATGCCAGCCCGAGCGTGAAGTGCACCACGCCCGCGGCGGCGCCGGCCATGAGCGGCATCACCGCGCCGAGCAGCACGGCGAGCGATTTCGCGTTGCGGCGCAGGTATCCGGCGGGCAGGCCGAGCGCGATGCCCATCACGCCGATCGCGAGCACCACGCGGGCGGCCTGCTCGAGGATCTCCGCGGCGAAGGCGGGCTCGGGGTCGCTCACGGCGAAGCCGTGGGGGCCGAGCGCCATCCCGGCGAGGAAGGCGACGAGCGGCGTGGACACGGGCCGCGCCTGCAGGGCGCGCGACAGCAGGCCGAGGCCCACCACCAGCCCGCCCACGACCGCGAGCGCGATGTCGAAGCCGTGCATCCCTAGCGCGCTTCGCGCTGCGTCTTCACCTCGAGGTCGCGGAACTCGGCCACCACCGCCGTGCCGTAGCGCTTGCCGTTCGCCTTGTCGTGGCGGAAGAAGGTGGGCGGGGCGATGTCCACGCGCAGCGTGTACTTCCCGGCCTCGGGGATCGCGACGTTGCGGCCGTAGTGGAACATCGTCGGGTGCCAGAGGAACGGCAGATCCCAGGTGCCCACCTCCTTGCCGCGCGCGTCGATGAACGTCACGGCCACGGCGAGCTCGGGGATGAAGCGCCCGTCGGAAGCGTCGGTGACGACGACCTCGACGTGCAGGTTCGATCGCGCCGGCGGCTCGGCGAGGGCGAAGTCGCCGCCGGCGAGGTGCCACAGCGGCTCGGCGCCCTCGACCGCCACCCCGACGCGGTAGTCGCCCACCTGCCGCGTGCTGCCGTTCTCGGCGACGTGCTCGAGGAAGTACGAGACCATGCGCTGGTAGGCCGCGCCCGCCTCGCGCGCGAGCCGCAATCCTTCCTGGGTCGCCTCTTCGCTGGCGCGCATCCGCGGCGCGCCCGATGCCGTGGCCATAAGGAATCTCCGGGTGAAATCCCGGTGGCAGCAACATCCGTGCCCCGGCGGACGGGCGGCGCCGGCCGGGGCTCCGCGCCGGGGCTCCCCGCGCCGGCTCCTCCCCCGGGGAGGACTTTCCCGCACGGCGGGAAGCAATTGCGCGTGGGCGCGGGCCTTCAGGCCCCGGACGGGCGCGCGAAGACGTTGTACAGCCAGGCCACCAGCGCGCCGGCGATGGCGCCGTCCGCCAGTCCGTAGATGCCGCCCACGACGGCCCCGCCGATGCTGCCCGGGTGGAAGCCCCAGTAGACCGACGCGATGGCCTCGAGAAAGGCGCGCCCGTATCCGGGTGCGGCCACGTTGAGCGCGGCCACGAAGAGGATGGCTACACCCCAGACGATACCGATCGCGCCCGCGAGCGCGCCCACGTTGCACCTCATCGTCGTCCTCCTTTGCACGGTGGCGCCGCCCGGCCCTGGCGCTGGCGCACCGCCGGCGGCACCGGGAAGCGGGAGGACGATTCTTTCCCTTCCCCGCGGGCCGCGTCAATCGCGGCCCGGGGAACGGGCCGCTCAGCCGCCCGGAAGCTGCGCGCGGATCTCGCCGCCCTTGTGCTCGGGGCTGTGCACGTTCACGTAGAGGTTGCCGGCCTTGTAGGCCTCGTATTGCGCCTCGCTGAGCCTCGCCCCCTCGGGCGCGACGAACTCGTCGTCGCCCTTCTTCACCAGCGGCACGATCACCTTCCCGTTGGCGCCGGGCGCGGCCTGGTGGATGTGGGCGGCGGTCGCGTGCATGCCGTGCACGCGCACGTCGGCGCTCACGGTGCGGTCGGGGCGCACGGTGATCTGCGCCGAGCCGGAGGCGTCCGTGCGCACCGGCGGCACCTCGTTCTGGCCGGAAAGCGCGAGCTCGGGACCGTTGCCGTACATGACGCGGTGCATGGGGCCGGAGGCGCAGCCCGAGGCGATGGCGACGGCGGCGGCGAGCGTGGCGTTGCGAAGTGCGCGTTTCATGGTCTTTCTCCTTGGCGTGGGGGAGGGATGGGCGTGCGGGGAACAGCGCGGGAGCGCGGCGCATTCCATGTTGCCACCGCTTGCCCGGGCGGGCCCGGCAGCCCGAGGCGGCGCATCAGCGCGAGCGCGTCGAAGGGGGCGTGCACCTTGGCGTCGTTGTCGAAATAGCAGTACACGTCGCGGCTGCCGCGGGGCGCCGGCGCCGCCGAGGCGATCTTGCGCGCCCCGGGCCGCTCGCCGCCCGCGCTCCACGCGCGGATGCGCTCGGCCCACAGGTCGAGCGCGGAGCGCGAGTACCCGCTCGTGTACAGCACCTCGTCGCCGTGCAGGCGGACGTAGACGAAGTCCGCCGTCACGTCTTCGGCGAAGGGCCACTTGCCCGCCGTGTCCGCCACCACGAGCCCGATGCGCTGGCGGCGCAGCAGCGCGACGAACGAGGGATCGAGGAAGCTCTCGTGCCGGATCTCGATCGCGTGGCGGATCGGGCGGTTGCGGTCGATGGCGAGGCAGGCGCGGCCCCGCACGCGCGCGTCGCGCCGGCGCGCGAGCGCGAGGGCGGATTCGGTGTCCCGGGGCAGCATCTGGAAGAACGCCTCGAGGCGGTCCGGATCGTAGCGGAACGCGGCCGGGAACTGCCACAGGAACGGGCCCATCTTCTCGCGCAGCCGGAACAGCCCCGAGGCGAGGAAGTTGGCGAGCGGCTTCTCGACGCCGTTCAGCCGCTTCATGTGGGAGATGAAGCGGCTGCCCTTCACCGCGAAGACGAAGCCCGGGGGGGTGGCGTCGTACCAGTCCTGGAAGTGCTCCGGGCGCTGCAGGCAGTAGAAGGTGCCGTTGATCTCGATGGTGGGCAGGCGGCGCGAGGCGTAGGCGAGCTCGCGCGCCTGCGGGTGGCCGGGCGGGTAGAACACGCCGCGCCAGCCGGCGTAGCGCCAGCCCGAGATGCCGATGCGGATCTTCCCCATGGAGTGCCCGGCGCGCCGGCCTAGACGTGGGCGAGGATGTCGTCGAGCATGGTCATGTCCGCGGGCTTCACCAGGAACCAGTCGAAGCCGGCGGCCGTGGCCTGGCGGCGATCCTCCTCCTGCCCGTAGCCGGTGAGCGCCACCAGGCGCACGCCGCGCGTCGTCGCGTCGGCGCGGGTGCGCCGGGCGACCTCGTAGCCGTCGAAGCCGGGCAGGCCGATGTCCACGATGGCCACGTCGGGATGCACCCTGGCCATCGCGTCCACGCCGTTCGGGCCGCTGTCGGCCTCGTGCACCTCGTGGCCCTCGATGCGAAGCATCATCGACAGGGTCTCGCGGCCGTCCTCGTTGTCCTCCACCACCACGATCTTCAGGCGCTTGGCCTCCTCCTCCTGCGCGGTGGACGACGGCACGGCGGGCGCCCCGGCGGGCAGCGGCGAGCGCGCGAGCGGCAGGCGCACGGTGAAGCGCGCGCCGCGCCCCGGCCCCTCGCTCGCCGCCGCCACCGTGCCGCCGTGCAGCTCGGCCAGCCGCCGCACGAGCGCGAGCCCGAGGCCGAGGCCGCCCTGGGCGCGGTCTATGGTGCGCTCTCCCTGGCTGAAGAGGTCGAAGATGCGCGGCAGCAGGTCGGGGCCGATCCCCATGCCGGTGTCGCGCACCTCGAGCACCGCCTCGTGCGCCTCGGCGCGCACGTCCACGCACACCGCGCCGCCCGCCGGCGTGTACTTGGCCGCGTTGTCGAGGAGGTTGGCCGCGATCTGCTCGATGCGCGTGGGATCGGCGCACACCCAGGCCTCGCCGCAGTCGAGCCGCACCCGCCGGCCCGCGAGGCGCCCGCCCGCCCGCATCATCGCGGCGGTGCGGCTGGCCACCTGCCCGAGGTCGATCACCTCCTTGGTGAGCGAGATCTTGCCGCTCGTCACGCGCGCCACGTCGAGCAGGTCGTCCACGAGGCCGCGCAGGGCGAGCATCTGCCGGTCGATGATCTCGCGCGAGCGCATCGCCTGGGGGCCGTGGGGATCGACCTGGTGCAGCACGCCCACCGCGCCGGTGATGGCGTTGAGGGGGTTGCGCAGCTCGTGGCCGAGCATGGCGAGGAACTCGTCCTTCGCCTGGCTCGCGCGCTCGGCCTCGCGCCGCGCCTGCTGGGCGTGCCCCAGCGCGTCCGCGAGCGCCTCGCGCCGGTGGCGCAGCAGCGTGCTCGCCTCGGCGAACGCGCGCTCGGCCGCGTCGACCTCGTCGATGTTCGAGCGCACGTGCGAAGGCGGAGCGTCCTCGCGGGCGAGCGCCCGTGCCGAGGCGCCCAGCGCCACGATCGGGCGCTGGATGCGCCGGCCGATCAGGAAGGCGAGCAGCACCGCGAGCGCGATGCTCGCGAACGCGGCGAGCGCGAGCGCCGCCGAGGAGCGCAGCACCACCGCCTCGATGGCCGACGCCGGCACGCCCGTGGCCACCGTCCATCCCCAGCGCGCCGAGCGGCTGTGCGCGATGTAGTACGGCTCGCCGTCGAGGCCCGTGCCGCGGTAGGCGCCGGCCGCCATCTCGCGCGTCTTGCGCAGCACGTCGGACGACGCCCGCTTGCCGGCCCAGCGCGCGTTGTGCGCGGTGCGCGCGATGATCGTGCCGGCCTGGTCGAGGAGCGTCATGACCGCGCCGCGTCCCACGGGGTACTGGCCGAGGAACTTGTGCCACCGGTCCTGCTCCATGGTCACCAGCAGCACGTTGCGCACGTCGCCGCCGCGCGCCACCGGCATCGCGACCTGGGTCTCGTAGTGGCCGTCGGGACCGCGCAGCAGCTCCGAGACCTGCGGCAGCTGCGTGGCCTCCACGCGCGCGAGCAGCGCCGGCTGGATGGCGGGCGGCGCGCGGGAGGCCTCGGGGCGGCCCACGCTCGAGACGTGCTTCCACGCCGCGTCGCCCACGGCCAGGCGCGACCACAGCGGCTGCGTGGCGAGCACGCGGCGCATGCGGTCGAGGAAATCCGGCATGTGCTGCGCGTCGAGGTCCGGCGAGTAGGCGAGCGAGCGCATGACGCGCAGCGACGCGTCGAGCTCGGTGTCGAGGACGATCGTCATGGCGCGCGCCCGCTCGAGGTAGCGCGTCTCGAGCGCGTTGCGCTGCTGCCACCAGGAATAGGAGGTGAGCGCGACGCCGAAGACGAGCAGCGGCAGGAACGCGCCCGCGACCAGGATGAGGAGGTGGCGGCGGATCGTCACGGCGGCTGGGCGGGCGTTCCCGGGAGTGACCCCGGGCGCGGCGCCGAGTTTCCGCCGGGGGTCAGTCGGCGGCAGGCGGCCAGCCGGCGCGCCCGGCGATCGCGCCGTCGTGCTCGCCGAGGCCGGGGGCGGGGCGGCGGATGCGCCCGGGGGTCGCGCCCAGCTTGGGCACGATGCCGGGCACCCGCAGCGGCTCGCCCGCGCCCGTGGTCACGGGAACGATCATGTCGCGGGCCAGGTACTGGGGGTCGCGCGCGATGTCCGCGATCGAGTAGATGCGCCCGGCCGGTACCCGCGCGGCCTCGAGCGCGGCGAGCGCCTCGTCCCGGGTGCGCCCGGCCGTCCAGGCGCCGATCGCCTCGTCGATGCGCGCGGTGTGGGCGGCCCGCCCGTCGTTGTGGGCGAGCGCGGGATCGTCGCCCAGGTCCGGGCGGCCGATGGCGGCCATCAGCCGCCGGAAGATGCTGTCGCCGTTGCCGGCCACGAGCACGTAGGCCCCGTCGCCGCAGCGGTAGGCGTTGGACGGGACGATGCCGGGCAGCGCGCTGCCGGCGCGCTCGCGCACCGCGCCGAACGCGTCGTACTCGGGCAGCAGGCTCTCCATCACGTTGAACACGGACTCGTAGAGGGCCACGTCCACGTACTGGCCCTCGCCGCCGTGCGTGTCGCGGTGGTAGAGCGCCATCAGCACCCCGATCACCCCGTGCAGCGCCGCGAGCGTGTCGCCGAGGGACACCCCGACGCGCACGGGCACGCGGCCGGGCTCGCCGGTGAGGTGGCGCAGTCCGCCCATCGCCTCGCCCACCACGCCGAATCCCGGCCGGTCCCGGTACGGGCCGGTCTGGCCGTACCCGGAGATGCGCAGCATGACCAGCCGCGGATTCTCGGCATGCAGCCGCTCCCAGCCGAGCCCCCAGCCCTCGAGGGTGCCGGGCTTGAAGTTCTCGATCACCACGTCGGCCTCGCGGGCGAGCGCGCGCGCGGCATCCTGACCATCGGGCTCGCGCAGGTCGAGCGCGACCGAGCGCTTGCCGCGCGACTGCACCTCCCACCACACCGAGGTGCCGTTGCGCAGCATGCGCCACTTGCGCAGGGGATCGCCCGTGCCCGGCGGCTCGACCTTGATCACGTCGGCGCCGAAATCGGCGAGGGTCTTGCCGGCGAAGGGACCGGCGATGAGCTGGCCCAGCTCGAGGACGCGGATGCCGTGGAGCGCTTGCATCGGCCGATTCTACCGCCGGGCGCGCGCCTCGCCGGGGCGCCCGGGCTCAGCGCTTCGGCGCGGCGGCCGGGGCGGCGGGCGCGGCAGGGGCCGCGGGACAGACCGCCTTCATCATCAGGTCCTCGCCGGAGCCGGCCACGATGGTCTGCGGCCGGCCGGGCAACGCGACGCGGTCGACGAGCGCCCCCTTGCCGCCGGCATCGGCGTACACGAGGAGCTGCTTCAGGGCCGCGGTTCGCGCACCGCAGTCGATCGACATGTCCGCGACCGTGGACCGGTAGCTCTTGTTCGTCGACGGATTCACCTGCACGGACCTGGCGTCGAGCAGGTAGGTGAGCGACACCACCGGACCCTGGCGGTGCACGGACGCCCTGTCGAGCGAGAGGATGCGGGTCGGGGTCTCGGCGAGGCGCTGCCAGTCGGCGGCGAGGGCGGCCGGGGCGGCGCCGAGGACGAGGGCGGCGCACGGCACGGCGAGGGCGCGGATCATGGGCTCTCCTGGAAAACTCCCGCGATGATGCCCGATCGGTGCCCGCCCGGGCGGAGAAATCCGACGCGCGGCCGGCGGGGACTGCCCGGCGGCGTGTCAACCCGTGCGGCGCGCCCGCGTTTACACTGCCAGGACCCAACGATTCCGGAGCCCGCATGCAACGACACCCCCTTCCCCTCGTCATCGCCCTCGCTTGCCTCGCCGCCGGCGCCACGCCCGCCCTCGCCGACGCCTTCGGCGACCGCGCCCGCGTGGTCTCGGTGCGCGAGATCCACGAGCGCATCCCCGTCGCGCGCGAGGAGTGCTGGAACGACCGCGTGCGCGGCTACGAGGAACGGCGCGTCACCCGCTCGGACACGGGCGCGGCCATCGGTCCCGGCACCGTGCTGGGCGCCGTCGTGGGCGGCGTGATCGGCCACCAGTTCGGCAGCAGCAGCGGCGGGCGCGACCGCGGCACCGCCGCCGGCGCCATCGTCGGCGGGCTGGTGGGCAACCAGATCGACCGCGACCGCACGGGCCCGCCGGGCGAATCGGTCGAGGTGGAGCGCGTGCCGGTGGAGCGCAACGTGCAGCGCTGCCGCACCGTGAACGAGGTGCGCGAGGCCACCGTCGGTTACGACGTGCGCTACGAGTACCACGGGCGCGAGTTCGAGACGCGCATGGCCCGCGACCCGGGCCGCTTCGTGCACGTGCGCGTCGAGGTGCAGCCGGTCGAGGAGCGCCTCGACGAGCGCCGCGGCCCCCGGCCGCCGTCGTACCGCCGCTAGCGGCCCCCCGCGGGGGCCGCCCCGGCGGCGCCCGCGCGCCTTCCTGCACCGATCGGCCCCCCGGCCCGCAGAACACCGCGAGCCGGGCGCAGTCCCACGGACACGGGCCTCTCGCGAGGCCCATCCATCCGGAGGACTCCATGAGAACGATCCCGATCGCGGTGGCCGCCGCGCTCACCGCCGTGGCGGGCACCGCCTTCGCCCAGCCGCGCGGCGACACCTATCCCTACGACGGCGACCATCGCCCCGAGGCGGACAACGGCTACTACGCCGGCGACGCCTACGACCACGGCCCCCGCGACAACGGCCGCTACGGCGAGCGCGGCCGCTACGACGAGGGCCAGTGGCGCGACGAGCGCCGCGGTCGGCGCGCGCGCGTGCTCGAGGTGCGTCCCGTCTACTCGGCGCGCGATGCCCACGAGGAGTGCTGGAACGATAGCCGCAACCAGTTCGAGCGCCTGGCCAACCCGGGCACCGTCATCGGCGCGCTCGCCGGTGGGGTGATCGGCCACCAGTTCGACAGCGGCGCGGCCACCGCCGCCGGGGCCATCGTCGGCGGCCTCATCGGCAACCAGGTCCACAAGGACCGCTCCGGCGACGAGAACCGGGGACAGCGCCGCTGCCGGGTGGTATCGGAGCACGGCGCGCGCCCGCTCGCCTACGACGTGCGCTACCAGTACCGCGGCAACGACTACGTCGAGCGCCTCGACCACGACCCGGGACAGTGGCTGCGCGTGGGCCGGGAGACGCAACCCGACGGCACGCCGCTCGCCTACAACGGGCCGGCCCGGGACGACGAGCGCCGCTAGCCGGCCGCCCCGGCGCGCGCGGCGCCGAGGCGCCGCGCGCCATTGGCGCGGTCAATCGCGCGCATCGGAACAATCAATTGGACGAGGGGGGCCCGGCGGCCTATAAATGGGGATCGCTTTCCGCACCCACCCGGAGGTCCCCATGAAGCCGCTCAAAGGCACGAAGACCCACGACAACCTGAAGGCCGCGTTCGCCGGCGAGTCCCAGGCGAACCGCCGCTACCTCTACTTCGCCAACAAGGCGGACGTCGAGGGCCAGAACGACGTGGCCGCCCTCTTCCGCTCGACCGCGGAGGGCGAGACCGGCCACGCCCACGGCCACCTCGACTACCTCGCCTCGGTGGGCGACCCCGCGACGGACCTGCCGATCGGCAGCTCGCGGCAGAACCTGAAGGCCGCCGTCGCCGGCGAGACGCACGAGTACACCGACATGTACCCCGGCATGGCCAAGAGCGCGCGCGACGAGGGCTTCGAGGAGATCGCCGACTGGTTCGAGACCCTCGCCAAGGCCGAGCGCTCCCACGCCAACCGCTTCCAGAAGGCCCTGGACGCGCTGGCCGACTGAGCCCGCGGCTCCCGCACCCTGAGCAAAGGGGGCCACGGCCCCCTTTTTCACTCCCGCAGGGAAACCACGGACACCCGCTCCCGCCCATGAGCCACAGAGAAGGCAGCCTCGAGGCGCCCACGCGCCACCCGATCGACTGGAAGAACCCCGAGTTCCACGACCCGGAGAAGATCACCGCCGAGCAGGAGCGGGTGTTCGAGATCTGCCACGGCTGCCGGCGCTGCGTGAGCCTGTGCCACGCCTTCCCGACCCTCTTCGACCTCATCGACGCGGGGGACACGGGAGAGCTCGACGCGGTGCCGCGGGAGAAATTCCAGGACGTGGTGGACCAGTGCTATCTCTGCGACATGTGCTACATGGTCAAGTGTCCCTACGTCCCGCCGCACCCCTGGAACGTGGACTTCCCGCACCTCATGCTGCGCGCGAAGGCCTACGCGTTCCGCGAGGGCAAGCTCGCGCACCCGGTGCGCGACCGGCTGCTGTCGTCCACCGACCGCAACGGCAGGCTCGCCACCATCCCGGTCGTCGTGCGGATGGTCAACGCCGCGGCGCGCTCGAAGCCGCTGCGGGCGCTGGGCGAGAAGGTGATGGCGATCGACCAGGACGCATGGGTCCCGGAGTACGCGAAGAAGACGCTGCGCAAGTCCGCGCCGAAGAGCGGCGGGCATCCGGTGCGCGACGGCAAGCTCTCCCCGGGCAAGGTCGCCGTCTTCGCCACCTGCTACGTGAACTACAACGAGCCGGGCATCGGGCGCGACCTGCTCGCGATCCTCGAGCACAATGCGGTCCCGTACGTGCTCGTCGAGAAGGAGGCGTGCTGCGGCATGCCGAAGCTCGAGCAGGGCGACCTCGAGGGCGTGGCGGCGCTGAAGGAGAAGAACATCCCCCCGCTCGCGAGGCTCGCGCGCGAGGGCTACGCGATCCTCACGCCCGTGCCCTCCTGCACGCTCATGTTCAAGCAGGAGATCCCGATGATGTTCCCCGACGACCCGGACGTGGCGGCCGTGCGCGACGCCATGTTCGACCCCTTCGAGTACCTCATGGCGCGCCGCCGCGACGGGCTGCTCAAGACCGAGTTCCCGCGCGCGCTCGGCAAGGTCGCCTACCACGTGGCGTGCCACACGCGGGTGCAGAAGATGGGCCCGCGCACACGCGAGGCGCTCGAGGCGATCCCGGGCACCGAGGTGCTGGTGATCGAGCGCTGCTCGGGGCACGCGGGCACCTACGGCGTGAAGGCCGAATTCCACGACATCGCCCTGCGGATCGGGCGCCCGGTCTTCCGCCAGGTCGCCGAGTTCGCCCCGGACTACTTCGCCTCGGACTGCGAGCTGGCCGGGCACCACATCGCCGACGGCCTCGGGGAGAACCGGGGCAAGGCCCGGCTGAGGCATCCCCTCACGCTGCTGCGGATGGCCTACGGCCTTCCCGACCCCGAGGGGTAGGCGCGCGCACGCGGCCCCTCCACGGCGCCGGCCGGCGCCTTGCGGCGGATCCGACGCCTTTCGCATCGAGGAACGACCATGCAAAAGATCACTGCCGACTCCCTGATGACCCTCGAGGCCTACGCGAAGGCGCGCAAGGAGTTCCGCGCCCGGGTCCTCGCGCACAAGAAGCCGCGCACCCTGCACCTGGGCGAGCACGTGACGCTCGTCTTCGAGGACGAGCTCACGATCCGCTACCAGGTCCAGGAGATGCTGCGCGTCGAGCGCATCTTCGAGGAGGAGGGCATCCGCGACGAGCTCGACGCCTACAACCCGCTCATCCCCGACGGGCGCAACTTCAAGGCGACGATGCTGATCGAGTACGAGGACGTCGAGGAGCGCCGCCGCGCGCTCGAGCGGCTGAAGGGCATCGAGGAGCGCACCTGGGTGCGCGTCGAGGGCTCGCCCCCGGTCTACGCGATCGCCGACGAGGACCTCGAGCGCGAGAACGAGCAGAAGACCTCCTCGGTCCACTTCCTGCGCTTCGAGCTCACGGCCGAGATGGCCGAGGCGCTCAAGTACGGTGTGGCGCTCGCCGTGGGCATCGACCACCGCGGGTACACCGCGAAGCTCGACCCGGTGCCCGAGGACGTGCGCGCGGCCCTCGTGAAGGACCTCGCCTAGGCTAGGCCGCGCGGGCCATCCTGAGGCAGGGCATCCGGATCGCCTGGATCGCCGCGGCGATCGTCTCGACGGCGAGCGGCCGGTCGAAGCTCGCGCGCCAGGCGAGCGCCACCTTGCGCGAGGGCGCCGGGGCGGCGAACGGCACCGCGCGCAGCAGGCGGGTGGCGTAGCGGGGAGCGAGCGCGCTGGCCGGCAGCACGCTCACGCCGAGCCCAGAGGCGACCATGTTGCGGATCGTCTCGAGGGAGCTGCCGGCGCGGCCCTCGTTGATCGCCGTGTTCGCCTGCCCCGGGCAGGCCTCGAGCACCTGGTCGCGGAAGCAGTGCCCGCTGTTGAGCACCAGCAGGTTCTCCTGATTGAGCTCCGAGGGCCGGATCGCCTTGCGGTCCTGCCACGGGTGGCCCTCCGGGACCACGACGCTGAACGGCTCCTCGTAGACGAGCCGCGTCGTCACCCCGGGCACCGAGAAGGGAAGTGCGACGATCGCCACGTCCAGCTCGCCCTCGCGCAGCATCGGCGCGAGGTGGCCGGTGAGGTTCTCCTCGATCGCGAGCGGCATGCCGGGGGCGCGCTTGCGCAGGATCGGGACGAGGTCCGGCAGCAGGTAGGGGCCGATGGTGGGGATCACGCCCAGGCGCAGCGCCCCGGCGAGCTGGTCCCGGGCGCCGCGCGCGATCTGCCCGATCCTGGCCACCTCGTCGAGCACGCGGCGCGCCTGTTCCACGATCGCCTGGCCGCGGGTCGTGACGAGCACCTCGTTCTTGTTGCGCTCGAAGAGCTTCACCGCGAGCTCGTCCTCGAGCTTGGCGAGCGCCAGCGAGAGCGTCGGCTGCGTCACGAAGCATTTCTGCGCGGCGCGCCCGAAATGGCGCTCCTGCGCCAGGGCGACCACGTACTTGAGCTCGGTCAGGGTCACGGCCGGTTTTCCATTGCGCCAGTCAATGGGAAGCATAGCATCAATCAATTGGACGAATCAATCGATGGAACCTAAAGTCGCTGTAATACTCAATCAACTATCCCCGACCCACGATCATGGAGAAAGCGATGCTCGCGAATTCCGAAGGCAAGAAAGTCCCCGACGTCACCTTCCGCACCCGCCAGGACGGCCAGTGGAAGGACGTGACCACCGACCAGATCTTCCAGGGAAGGACCGTCGTCGTCTTCGCCCTGCCCGGCGCCTACACGCCGACCTGCTCGAGCAGCCACCTGCCGCGCTACAACGAGCTGGCGCCGTTCTTGCGCAAGCTCGGCGTGGACGACATCGTGTGCCTGTCCGTGAACGACGCGTTCGTGATGAGCGAGTGGCAGAAGGACCAGAACGCGCCGAACGTCACCTTCATCCCGGACGGCAACGCCGAGTTCACCTCGAAGATGGGCATGCTGGTGGACAAGACCGACCTGGGCTTCGGCAAGCGCTCGTGGCGCTACTCGATGCTGGTGAAGGACGGCGTCATCCGGAAGATGTTCATCGAGCCGGAGAAGGAAGGCGACCCCTTCGAGGTCTCGGACGCGGACACGATGCTGCACTACCTCGCGCCCCGCGAGAAGGCGCCCGAGCCGGTCACCGTCTTCACCAAGCCCGGCTGCCCCTACTGCGCGCGGGCCAAGGACCTGCTGCGCGAGCACGACATGGTGTTCGAGGAGATCGTGCTGGGCAAGTCGATCACCAGCTCGACGCTGCGGGCGGTCTCGGGCAAGAGCACGACGCCCCAGGTGTTCCTCGGCGGGCGCCTGATCGGCGGCTCCGAGGAGCTGGAGCGATACTTCCGGGAGCGCGACCGCAAGGCCGCCTAGGGCGCGTCGCACCCACAACCGGGGAGAAAAACGCAATGGAAACGACGATGCGCGTGGACGTGGCGGTGATCGGCGCCGGCACCGCGGGCCTGGCCGCCTACCGCGCGGCGCGGGCCGCCGGCAAGCGCTCGGTGCTGATCGAGGGCGGGCCCTACGGCACGACGTGCGCTCGGGTGGGCTGCATGCCCTCGAAGCTGCTGATCGCCGCGGCCGAGGCGGCGCACGCCGTCGCGCGCGCCCCCCATTTCGGCGTGCACGCGGGGCCGCCCCGGGTGGACGGCGCCGAGGTGATGGCGCGGGTGAAGCGCGAGCGCGACCGGTTCGTGGGCTTCGTGCTCGAGGGCGTGGAGGCGATCCCGGCGGCCGACCGCGTCCGCGGCCACGCCCGCTTCGTGGCCCCCCTCGTGCTGCAGGTCGAGGGCGGGCCGCGCATCGCCGCGGGCAGCGTCGTGATCGCCACCGGCTCGCGCCCGGCGATCCCGCCGATCCTCGAGGCCCTGGGCGACCGGCTGGTCGTCAACGACGACGTCTTCGCCTGGGACACCCTCCCCCGCTCGGTCGCCGTGTTCGGGCCGGGGGTGATCGGCCTCGAGCTGGGGCAGGCCCTCGCGCGCCTGGGCGTGCGGGTGGTGGTCCTCGGCCGCGGCGGGCGCCTGGGGCCCCTGTCGGACCCCTTCGTGCGCGCCGCCGCCCTCGCCGCCTTCGCTTCCGAGTTCACCCTCGACCCCGATGCGCACGTCTCGCGCGCGGAGCGCGTGGGCGACGAAGTGGAGATCGAGTACGTGGGCCCGGACGGCAGGCACCGGCGCGAGCGCTTCGACTACGTCCTCGCCGCCACCGGGCGGCTGGCCAACGTGGACGCGCTGGGGCTCGAGCACGCCGGGATCGAGCGCGACGCGAAAGGGGTGCCGCGGTTCGACCGGCGCACCCTCCAGGCGGGCACGAGCGCGGTCTTCATCGCCGGCGATGCCAACAACGAGGTGCCGCTGCTGCACGAGGCGGCCGACGAGGGCCGCATCGCCGGCGAGAACGCCGCGCGCTTCCCCGCGGTGCAGCCGGGCCTGCGCCGCGCCCCCCTGGGCATCGTCTTCACCGACCCGCAGATGGCGGTCGTCGGGCCGGGCTTCGCCCACCTGCACCCCCACGCGCTGGCGGCCGGGGAGGTGTCCTTCGCCGACCAGGGCCGCGCGCGGGTCATGCTGCGCAACCGCGGGCACCTGAGGGTCTACGGCGAGCCGGGAACCGGGCGGTTCCTGGGCGCGGAGATGGCCGGCCCCGACGCCGAGCACCTCGGCCACCTGCTCGCCTGGGCGCTGCAGGCCGGGATGACGGTGGAGCGGATGCTCGAGATGCCCTTCTACCACCCGGTGGTCGAGGAGGGCCTGCGCACGGCCCTGCGGGAGCTGGCCGGGCACCTGCGCTCGGCCGCCACCCTGGCGGCCTGACGGCCCCTCCCCGCGGCCCCCAGGCGCCCGCCCGCGACGCCGCCGGGGGCCCGCGCCTTCCCGGCCGAGGCCGGCGTTACGGCTGAAACCTGCCGGGGGCGCCGTTTGTGCGGCTTCGCACAGCGCGGCCCCCCCGGGCCAAGGACACTTCGCTCCAGCAGCCAAGAAAACGCCCACGACCACGCAACCGACAAGGAACGACCATGAACAACGTGCGCATAGAACGGATGCTCCGTGAGCTGAACAACGAGCCGCCGATGCAGTTCTGGGTGGACCTGTTCTCGCTGAAGGAGCTGGTCGCCCAGCAGTTCGCGACGCTGAAGGCGCGGCGCGAGGCCGAAGTGGCCGCCCGACTGCCCGCCTACGCGAGCGCCGGCCCGGCCGAGTAAGACCCCGTCAGGCGGGCGCGCGCAGCGCTTCCGGGAAGCGCTGCGCGAAGACCCGGAGGTTGTCGGTGAAGAGCCCGTCGGCGCCCGCCTCGAAGAGGCCCTGCGCCGTGTCGGGATCGTTCACCGTGTAGAGCAGGATGCGGCAGCCGCGCGCATGCAGCCGCGCGATGTCGGCCGGATCGAGCTTGCGGTGGTTCGTGTGGACCGAGACCGCCGCCAGGGCCTCCACCCGGTCGTAGTCCTCCGGGGCGATGCGCGAGGCGAGCCAGGCGCGCGGCAGGTGCGGCGCCGCCTGCCTCGCCGCCGCCAGCGCCTCGAACGAGAACGACGACAGCAGCGGCGGCACGACCGCTCCCTCCCAGAGCCGCGCCGCCTCCCGCGCCACCCGCTCCCCCGTCTCGCGCTCCATGCCCGGCGTGGGCTTGATCTCCACGTTGGCGAGCGTGCCCTTCGAGCGCAGCAGCCGCGCGGCCGCCTCGAAGGCGACGAGGGGCTCCCCGCGATACGCCTCCGAGTGCCAGCCGCCGGCATCCAGGCGCCGCAGCGCTTCCCAGGAGTGGTCCGCCGCCCGCCCCGTGCCGTCGGTCGTGCGCTCGAGGGTGGGGTCGTGCAGCAGCATCGCCACCCCGTCGCCGGAGAGCTTCACGTCGAACTCGTGCGCCTCGTAGCCCAGCGACTGGCCCAGCCGGAAGGCGGCGAGCGTGTTCTCGGGGGCGAGCGTGCCGCCGCCCCGGTGGGCGAAGAGCCGCGGATAGGGCCAGGGATTCATGCGAAGCCGAACACCTTGTACATCACCACGATGAAGAGGGCGAAGGCGACGTACGCGTAGAAGGCGGCGACGATGTCGTCGACCATCACGCCAAGGCCGCCCTTCACGTGCCGCTCGAGGTCGCGGATCGGGTACGGCTTCCACACGTCGAAGAGCCGGAAGAGCGCGAAGGCCAGCGCCTGCAGCCACCAGGCCGCCGAGGAGATGGCCGCGAGCGGCAGGAAGGCCACGATCTCGTCCCACACCATCGCGCCGTGGTCCTGCACGCCGAGGTCGCGCCCCGTGGCCTCGCACGCCCACACCCCCACGAAGAAGAGCGGGATGGCGAGGAAGGCGATGGCGAGCGGGGGCAGCACGAGCGCGAGGAGCCAGTACAGCGCGAGCCCGGCGAGCGTGCCGAAGGTGCCGGGGGCCACGGGTGCGAGCCCGCTGCCGAACCCGAGCGCCACGAAATGGGCCGGGCGGGCGAGCAGGAAGCGGGCGTCAGGACGCGGCGAAGTGGTCGAATCCGCGGCCATCGAGCTTGACCGGCTTGCCGTCGGAGCCGACGAGCGTCACGCCCTTGCCGCGGCGGATCTGGCCGATGCGGGTGAGCGGCACGCCCAGCATGCGGGTGAGGTCCTGGATGCTCTCGCGGGAGTTGGGGTTCGCGGTGAAGCACAGCTCGTAGTCGTCGCCGCCGCCGGCCACCGCCGCACGCCCCGCCTCGCTCGCCACGTGCTTCGCCCCGATCGCCGAGAGCGGCAGCGCGGCGAGCTCGACCGTGGCGCCCACCCTCGAGAGCCGGCAGACGTGGGCGAGATCGGCCAGGAGCCCGTCGGAGACGTCGATCGCGGCCGTGGCGAGCCCGCGCAGCGCCTGGCCCAGCCCGACCCGGGGCGTGGGCTCGTACAGCCGCATCACCGCGGCGTGGTAGTCGGCCTCCTCGAGGACGACCTTGCCGTTGCGGTGCGCGATGGCGAGCGCCGCGTCTCCCAGCGCGCCCGAGACCCACACGTCGTTGCCGACCCGGGCGCCGCTGCGGCGCAGCGCCGCGCCCGCCGGCACCTCGCCCATGATCGTCACGGTGAGCGTGAGCGGCCCGCGCGTGGTGTCCCCGCCGATCAGCGACACGCCGAACTCCTCGGCCAGGTCGAAGAAGCCCGTGGCGAAGGCGTCGAGCCAGTCGTGGTCGACGCCGGGCAGCGTGAGCGCGAGCATCGCCCAGTGGGGCAGCGCGCCCATCGCCGCCATGTCCGAGAGGTTCACGGCGAGCGCCTTGTGCCCGAGGGTCTCGGGATCGACGTCGGCGAAGAAGTGGGTGCCGGAGACCATCGTGTCGACCGACACGGCGAGGTCCATGCCGTTGCTCACGTCCACGAGCGCGCAGTCGTCGCCGATGCCGACCACGGCGTTGCCGGCGGGCCGGGTGAAGTGGCGGGCGATCAGCTCGAACTCGGGCGATTCATGCGTCATGGCGCGGCCTTCCCTTCCTCGCGAATTCCTGCGGGCGCACCGACGAGGCGAGCCGGTCGAGGACGCCGTTCACGTACTTGTACCCGTCGGTCCCGCCGTAGCGCTTGCCCAGCTCGATCGCCTCGTTGATCGTGACCCGGTAGGGGATCTGCGGGTTGTGCACCATCTCCCAGGCGCCGAGCAGCAGGATCGCGCGCTCGACCGGGCTCACCTCGCTCCACTTGCGGTCGGCGAGCGGCTCGAGCCTCTCGCGCAGCGCCTCGGCCTCGCCGATCGTGCCGGTGAGCTCGGCCTCGAGGAACGCCGCGTCGGCGCCGCCGAACTCCTCCATCTCCGAGAGGTCCTTCAGCACCTGCGCGGGGCTCGCCCCGGTGTGGATCCAGTGATAGAGGCCCTGCAAGGCGAACTCGCGCGAGCGCCGGCGCGGCGACGTCATCCGCCCACCGCCTTCAGCGTGTTGGCGAGCTCGACCGCCACCCGCGCCGCCTCCGCCCCCTTCACCGGCGCGCGCGCGATCGCCTGCGCCTCGGTCTCGGTGGTGAGCATGCCGTTGGCCACCGGGATGCCGGTCTCGAGCTGCACGTCGAGGATGCCGCGCGCGCTCTCGTTGGCGACGATCTCGAAGTGATAGGTCTCGCCGCGCACCACCGCACCCAGCGCCACCAGCGCGTCGTAGCGGCGCCCGAAGGCGCGGCGCTCGAAGGCGAGCGCCTGCAGCGCCAGCGGGATCTCGAGCGCGCCGGGCACGCTCACCACGTCGATGTCGCCCGCGGCCACGCCGAGCGCCACCAGCTCCTTGTCGCAGGCCGTGAGCAGCTGCTGCACGATCTCCTCGTTGAAGCGGCTCCAGACGATGGCCACGCGCAGGCCCTCGCCGTGCAGCTCGGGCTGGGCGAGCCTCATACCGCCTTCACCGCGGGCTCGTCGGGCGAGAGGTACTCGACCACCTCGAGGCCGAAGCCGGACATGCTGGGGATGCGCTTGGGACGCGCGAGCACGCGCATCCTGCCCACGCCGAGGTCGCGCAGGATCTGGGCGCCGATGCCGTGCAGGCGCGGGTCCCACTTGCGCACCGTGCGCCGCTGCTCGGCGGGCCCGACGAGGCGCTCGAGGATCTCGCCGGCGGGCTCGTGGCGGCGCAGCAGCACGATGACGCCCTCCTTGTGCTGCGCGACGATGCGCATCGCGTCCTGCACCGAGTAGGCGTGGCGCGCGGTGTCGAAATCGAAGAGGTCGAGCGAGGCGAAAGGCTCGTGCACGCGCACCAGCACCGGCCGGTCGCGCGCGGGCTCGCCCTTCACGAGCGCGTAGTGGACCTCGTCCACGGTCTTGTCGTGGTAGACGCAGAGGCGGAAGGGGCCGTAGGCCGTGCTCACCGCGCGCTCGGCCACGCGCTCGACGAGCGTCTCGGTCTCGCTGCGATGGCGGATCAGGTCGGCGATGGTGCCGATCTTCAGCCCGTGCCGCTCGGCGAAGCGCGCGAGGTCGGGCAGGCGCGCCATGGTGCCGTCGTCGTTCATGATCTCGCAGATGACCGCGGCGGGCGTGAGGCCCGCCAGCTCGGCCAGGTCGCAGCCGGCCTCGGTGTGGCCCGCGCGCACCAGCACGCCGCCCTTCTGCGCCATGACCGGGAAGACGTGCCCGGGCTGCACGATGTCCTCGGGCCGCGCGTGCCGCGCCATGGCCGCGCGCACGGTGCGGGCGCGGTCGGCCGCCGAGATGCCGGTGGTCACGCCCTTGGCCGCCTCGATCGAGGCGGTGAAGGTGGTGCCCAGGGGCGAGCGGTTGTCGTTGACCATGAGCGAGAGGTTGAGCTGGCGGCAGCGCTCCTCGGTGAGCGTGAGGCACACCAGCCCGCGCGCGTGCATGGCCATGAAGTTGATCGCCTCGGGCGTCACGAAGTCGGCGGCGAGCACCAGGTCGCCCTCGTTCTCGCGGTCCTCCGCGTCGACGAGCACGACCATGCGGCCGTGGCGGATCTCGTCGATGAGCTCGGCAGTGGGATGGATGGGCACGGGGAGATCCTCCGGAAGACCTCCATTTTGCCCGATTCGCGCGCCCGCTGCCCTCCGGCGGCGGCCGGCGGCCCCCTCAATCCCGGCCCGAGAGGCGCTCCAGGTAGCGCGCGAGCAGGTCCACCTCGAGGTTCACGCGCTCGCCGGGCCGCAGGCGCCCGAGCGTCGTCGCCGCGCGCGTGTGCGGGATCACGTTCACCTCGAAGCGCGGGCCCTCGACCGCGTTCACGGTGAGGCTCACGCCGTCGACCGTGATCGAGCCCTTGCGCGCGATGTAGCGCGCGAGCGCCTCCGGCGCCTGCACCACCAGGCGCGCGCTGCCGCCCAGCTCCTCGAGCGCCGCGACGCTGCCCACGCCGTCGACGTGCCCGCTCACGAGGTGGCCGCCGAGCCGGTCGGCCAGCCGCAGGGACTTCTCCAGGTTCACCTCGCGCCCCGCCGCGAGCCCGTGGGTGACGGCGAGCGTCGCGCGCGAAGTGTCCACCTCGAACGCCTCGCCCTCCTTGGCGACCACGGTGTGGCACACGCCCTGGATCGCGATCGAGTCGCCGATCGCCACGTCGTCCAGGCCGAAGCCCGGCGCCTGGACGCTGAGCCGCAGCCCGTCGCCGAGGGCGGCGGCCGAGGCGATGCGCCCGACGGCGGTCACGATGCCCGAGAACATTCAGCTCCCCGTCCTCGCGGTGATGCGCAGGTCCTCGCCCACGCGGCGCACGTCGGCGATCGCCAGGCGCGGCGCCTCGTCGAGCCGCAGCAGCTCTCCCAGCGCGAAAAGGCCCTGGGCGGCGTCGCCCAGGATCATCGGCGCGAGGTAGAGCACGATCTCGTCGATCACCCGCGCGCGCACGAGCGAGCCCATGAGGCGCCCGCCCGTCTCGACGGTCACCTCGTTGAACCCGCGCTCGCCGAGCAGCCGGGCGACGGCCGCGAGGTCGGCCTTGCGCCCGTCGCCGGGCACGCGCACCACTTCCGCCCCGCGCGCCTCGAGCGCCGCGCGGCGCGGCGCGTCGTCGCTCACGGTGAGGATCAGCGGCGGCTCGCCCTGCAGGATGCGCGCGGCGAGCGGCACTTCGAGCCGGTGGTCGATCAGCACGCGCCGCGGCTGGCGCGCGCACGGCACCATGCGCACGGTGAGCTCCGGGTCGTCGTGGCGCACGGTGCCGATGCCGGTGAGCATCGCGCACGAGCGCGCGCGCAGGGCGTGCACGTCGCGGCGCGCCGCCTCGCCGGTGATCCAGCGGCTCAGCCCGTTGGCGAGCGCGATGCCGCCGTCGAGGGAGGCCGCGGCCTTGATGCGCATCCAGGGGCGGCCCGTGCGCATGCGCGTGAGGAAGCCGCGGTGCGCCTCCTCGGCCTCGGCCGCCATCAGCCCGAACTCCACGCGGATCCCGGCCTCGCGAAGGCGCGCGCCGCCGCGGCCGCGCACGCGCGGATCCGGGTCCTCGAGGGCGGCCACGACGCGGGCGACGCGCGCGGCCACGAGCGCGTCGGCGCAGGGCGGCGTGCGGCCGTGGTGGCCGCAGGGCTCGAGCGTGAGGTAGGCGGTGGCGCCTTCGGCCGGCGCGGCGGCGGCCTCCAGCGCGCGCACCTCGGCGTGCGCCTCGCCGGCGCGCTCGTGCCAGCCCTCGCCGATCACGCGCCCGCCCTTCACGAGCACGCAGCCCACGCTCGGGTTGGGGGTGGCGGTGTCGCGGCCGCGCGCGGCGAGGGCGAGCGCGCGGGCCATGAAGGCGTGGTCCTCGGCGGAGAACAACTACCCTCTCCCCGGCCCTCTCCCAAGGGAGAGGGAGAAGAGCGGCCCCGGCGCGCGCTCCCGCCAGAGGGAGAAGAGCGGCCCCGGCGCGCGCTCCCGCCAGAGGGAGGTCACTTCTCCTTCACCTCGCGGATCGCGTCGCGGAAGTCGTCCACGTCGGAGAAGCTCTTGTAGACCGAGGCGAAGCGGATGTAGGCGACCTTGTCGAGCTTGCGCAGCTCCTCCATCACCATCTCGCCCAGGCGGCGCGAGTCGACCTCGCGCTCGCCGAGCGCCAGCAGCGTCTGCTCGATACGCGTGATGGCCGCGTCCACGCGCTCGGTGGTGACGGGGCGCTTGTGCAGCGCGCGCTGGAAGCCGGTGCGCAGCTTCGCCGTCGAGAAGTCCTCGCGCTCGCCGCCGCTCTTGACGATCTGCGGCATCCGCAGCTCGGGCGTCTCGTAGGTGGTGAAGCGCTTGTTGCACGCCTGGCAGCGCCGCCGGCGGCGGATCGAGCCCCCGTCCTCGCTCACGCGCGAGTCGATCACCTGGGTGTCCTCGGCGCTGCAGAAGGGGCATTTCACCGCGGTCCCCCTCAGCCCATGCCGTACGAGGCGCGCATCGCGGGCCCGTACACGGGAAACTTCGCGCACAGCATCCGCACGCCCGCCTCGACCTTCTGCAGGTTCGCCACGTCGCGCGGGGCCTCGAGCACGTCGGCGAGGAAGTCGGCGACCTGGCGCGCCTCGGCGTCGCCGAAGCCGCGCGTGGTCATCGCGGGCGACCCCACCCGGATGCCGCTCGTGACGAAGGGCTTCTCCGGGTCGTCGGGAATCGCGTTCTTGTTGACGGTGATGTGCGCGTTGACCAGCGCCGCCTCCGCGTCCTTGCCGGTGATCTTCTTCGCGCGCAGGTCCACGAGGAACATGTGGCTTTCGGTGCGGCCCGACACCACGCGCAGGCCGCGCGCGACGAGCGTCTCGGCGAGGATGCGCGCGTTGGCGAGCACCTGGCGCTGGTAGTCCGCGAACGCGGGCTGCAGCGCCTCCTGGAAGGCCGCGGCCTTGGCCGCGATCACGTGCATGAGCGGCCCGCCCTGCAGCGACGGGAAGATCGAGGCGTTGAGGATCTTCTCGTGCTCGGCCTTCGCGAGGATCACGCCCCCGCGCGGGCCGCGCAGCGTCTTGTGCGTGGTGCTCGTCACGAAGTCGGCGATCCCCACCGGCGTGGGATACAGGCCCGCGGCCACCAGTCCCGCGTAGTGCGCCATGTCCACCATGAGGTAGGCGCCGCACGCGTCGGCCACCTCGCGCAGCCTGCCCCAGTCGATGCGCAGCGCATAGGCGGAAGCGCCCGCCACGATCATGCGCGGCTTGTGCTGCCCGGCGAGCGCGGCGACCTGGTCGTAGTCGATCTCCTCGCGCTCGTTCAGGCCGTAGGTCACGGCATGGAAGAGCTTGCCCGAGAGGTTCACGCTCGCGCCGTGCGTGAGGTGCCCGCCGTGGGCGAGCGACATGCCGAGGATCGTGTCCCCGGGTTTGAGCACCGAGAAGTAGACGGCCTGGTTCGCCTGCGAGCCGGAGTGCGGCTGCACGTTCGCGTACTCGGCGCCGAAGAGCCGCTTCACGCGCTCGATGGCGAGCGACTCGGCGATGTCCACGTACTCGCAGCCGCCGTAGTAGCGCTTGCCGGGGTAGCCCTCGGCGTACTTGTTGGTGAGGACGCTGCCCTGGGCGGCCAGCACCGCGGGGCTCGCGTAGTTCTCGCTCGCGATGAGCTCGATGCCCTCCTCCTCGCGGCGGTACTCGGAGCGGATGGCTTCCCAGAGCTGCGGATCGACGGCGGCGAGCGTGTGCGAGTCGGCGAACATGGATTCGAAGTCCTTGATGGACCGCGAATTTTATCATGCGCCCGCGGCGCGCCCGGCGGCGGCCGGCAGGCGGTCGACGACGCGGCCGTCCTCGAGCACCGCGAGGAAGGGCAGGCCGAGCCGGGCGAGCCACGCGAGCCCGGCCTCGCGGCCGAGGAGCATGGCGATGGTCGAGGCGCAGCCGGCGACGATGCAGCTGGGCGCGTGCACGGTGACCGACTGGAAGCCCCGCGCCGACTGCCCGGTGAACGGGTCCAGCACGTGGCAGTGGCGCACGCCGGCGACCTCGACGTAGCGCTCGTAGTCGCCGCTGGTCGCGACCGCGCCGCCGCGCGCATCGATCGCGGCCACGAGCGCCCCGGCGCGGCGCGGGTGGCGCACGCCCAGCCGCCACGGCGCGGGAGCGCCGCCGGGCGCGGGAGCGCCGCCGGGCGCGAGGATCGCGACGTCGCCGGCGAGGTTCACGAGGGCGCTCGCGACTCCGGCGCCCGCGAGGGCGACGAGCGCGCGGTCGGCCGCGTACTCCTTCGCGAAGCCGCCGAAATCGAGCTCCATGCCGGCCCGCCCGAGCCGCACGCGCCCGGGCTCGCGCTCGACGCGCCGCCAGCCGATGAGCGGCAGGACGGCCGCCAGCGCCGCGGCCGGAGCGACCTGCGCGCTCCCGAAGTCCCAGGCGCGGCGCAGCACGCCGGCGGTCGGATCGAACCGCCCCCCGCTCTGGCGCCAGCACTCCCCGGCGAAGTCGAGCAGGCCCGCGGTCTCGTCGTCCACGGCGAGGAAGTCGCCGCCGGCCCGGGCGTTGATGCGGGAGACGACGCTGTCGGCGCGGTAGCGCGAGTACTTCGCCTCGATGCGCGCGACCTCGCGCACGGCGGCGCGCGCGGCGCGGTGCGCCCGCGCCGCGTCGGTCTCGCGCACGAGCACCTCGTTGTCGGCGCCCATCGCGCGGAAGGCGAACCGGTGCACGTCCGCGACGCTCAGAACGACCGCGACAGCCCGAGCAGCCCGTAGTACGCGCGCAACGTCGTGAACGCCGCGCTGCCGCCGCCCGGTCGCAGCCACGCGGCGTCGACGACATAGCCCGCGGTCGCCTCGAGGAGCAGGCCGTCGTCCAGGCGCAGCGCCACGCGCAGCGACGGCGTCACCCCGCCGAAGGCGCCCAGGCGCGCGTCGCTCGACAGCACCGCGGGCTGCGCGACCGGGGCGACCGGCGCGTAGAAGTCGGCCGCGCCCTGGGTGTAGTAGCGAAGCGCCGGGCGCAGCGTCCAGCGCGCGCCGAGCGACTGGCTCCACGCGAGCTCGAGGGCATGGGCGCGCACGCCCCAGTCGTCGCGGAAATAGCGGTATTCGGCCTGCAGCGTGCCGTCGAGCGCCGGGAAGTGCCGGCGCAGCCGCGTGAGCCAGGCGAGCGTGGCGCGGTGGTCCGGCCGGCGGTCGGGGACGAACACCGGCAGCTCCGAGCCCGGCAGGACGCTCAGCGTGAACTTGTACGGGTCGTCGTAATCGCCGTGGCCGCGCGTGGCCGTCAGCGTGCTCTGCACCACCGCGAGCGGCGACAGGAGCTGCGTCACGCCGAGCAGGTATTCGCGCGTGCGGCGCGGCGCGTGGAAGCCGGGGTCGAGCGAGGAGCCGACCGTGTCGCGCGACGCGCCGAAGCCGGCCGCGAGGGTGGTGGCGCCGCCGGCGAGGTCGCGGGTGGCGTCCACGGCGAGGGCCCGGGAGCGGTAATCGTCCTCGCCGGACCACGCCGTCGAGCCCGAAAGGGTCCAGCCCGCGAAGCGGCGCGTGGCGCGCACGCGGCCGGCGCGGCGCCGGTCGCTCACCGAGGCACCCGTGACGGTCTGCACCGGCATCCCGCCCAGGTTCGAGACCGCCTGCGGCGAGGCCCCGGTCACGATGTCGACGGCGGCGGTCGCCTCCACCTCCCAGGCGTCGGACAGCCGCAGCCGTCCCCACAGCAGCGGCTCCGACACCTTCATGAGCCCGCGCTCGCGGTAGCCCAGCAGGTTGAACCCGACCTCGCCCTGCGCGGCCCCGGCGCGGGTGGTGAGGGCGAGGATCGGCAGCGCGCAGGCCGCGTGCAGGAGCGCGGCGAGCGGCGCGCCGCGCTCAGTTGCAGCCACAGCCGCCCCCGCCGACCGAGGCCCCGCCCCGTGCCGCTTCCTTGGCCTCGAACACCTTCTCCATCGCCGCGGCGGTGCCGGGGTCCTCGGCGAGCGCCATGTCGGGCCGCGCGAGGTAGCCGCGCTGGTAGGCGGCGACCGTGGCGCAGCCGCCCGTGCCGAGGACGCAGGCCAGCACGAGCAGGCGCGCCGCGCGCCTCATGGCCGCTCGGCGAGCAGGCGCTCGACCTCCTCGCCGAGCGCGCCCGCGGTCGCCGCCGTGAAGCCGCGGTGCACCGCGCGCACGACGCCGCGCCGGTCGACCAGGTAGCCGCTCGGCATCGCGCGCACGTCGAACGCCCGCGCGGCCCGGTCGTCGCCGTCGGCGGCCAGGGGAAAGGTCACGCCCGCGCGCCGGCCGAAGCGGCGCGCCGCCGCGAGGTCGACGTCCTTGTTCACGCCGACCACGACGAAGCCGCGCTCCCGGTAGCGGCGGTAGAGCGCCTCGAGGGCCGGCATCGACTCGCGGCACGGAGCGCACCACGAGGCCCAGAAGTCGACGTAGGCCACGCGCCCGGCCAGGGCGCCCAGCGCCACGCGCGCGGCCGGCTCGCCCAGCCGCGGCAGCGCGAGCTGCGGCAGCCGCTCTCCGGCCTGCAGCGCGGACGCGGGGCCGGCCACGACGGCGGCCACCGCGGCGATTCCCAAGGCCATGGCGTAGAACGGGTTTTCGCGTCGCATTCGCCTATAATCGATTCGCGCTGCACGGGCAACGCAGCGACAACAACCGGCGGCGGGACGCTATTCCCGACCGCCCCGAGGAGGAGCGCCGTGCAAGCCTTGCTGAAGTTCTCGCGCCTCGTCGACGCGATGAACGAGCGCATCGGCCATGGGGTGTACTGGCTCGTGCTCGTGATGGTGCTCGAGAGCGCCGGCAACGCGATCGTGCGCAAGATCTTCAGCGCGAGCTCGAACGCGCTGCTCGAGCTGCAGTGGTACCTCTTCTCGGCGGTGTTCCTGCTCTGCGGCGCCTGGACGCTGCTGCGCAACGACCACGTGCGCATCGACATCATCCAGGCGCGGCTGTCCCCCCGCACGCAGGCCTGGATCGACGTCTTCGGCACGGTCTTCTTCCTCATGCCGATGGTGGCGATCTTCCTGTGGCTGTCGTGGCCGTGGTTCGTGCGCAGCTACACCGAGCACGAGGTCTCGGGCAGCGCGGGCGGGCTCACCTTCTGGCCGGCGCGGCTGCTGGTGCCGGTCGGCTTCGCGCTGCTGGCGCTGCAGGCCGTCTCCGAGCTCGTGAAGCGCATCGCGTTCCTCGCCGGCAAGGGCCCGGACCCCGTGGCGCGGCACGACCCGCACGCCGCCGACCTGCAGCTCGCCGAGGACATGCGGCGCATGGCCGAGGAACGGCAGTGACGGAGTTCCTCGCCGGGAACATCGCGCCGATCATGTTCCTCGGCCTGGCGATCTTCCTGCTGCTGGGCTACCCCGTCGCCTTCGCGCTGGCCGCCAACGGCATCTTCTTCGGGCTGGTCGGCATCCAGCTCGGGCTGCTGCGCCCCGAGCTCTTCCAGGCCCTGCCCGACCGGCTCTGGGGCGTGATGTCGAACGAGACCCTGCTCGCGGTGCCGTTCTTCACCCTGATGGGGCTCATCCTCGAGCGCAGCGGCATGGCCGAGGACCTCCTCGAGACCATCGGCCAGCTCTTCGGGCCGCTGCGCGGCGGCCTCGCCTTCGCGGTGGTGTTCGTGGGCGCGCTGCTCGCGGCGACCACGGGCGTGGTGGCCGCCTCGGTGATCTCGATGGGGCTCATCTCGCTGCCGATCATGCTGCGCTACGGCTACGACCGGCGCTTCGCCACCGGCATCATCGCGGCCTCGGGGACGCTCGCGCAGATCATCCCGCCCTCGCTCGTGCTCATCATCATGGCCGACCAGCTCGGCCGCTCCGTGGGCGACATGTACGCCGGCGCCATCATCCCGGGGGCGGTGCTCACCGTGATGTACGCCTCCTACGCGGTCGGCGTCGCCGTGTTCAAGCCCGCCTGGGCGCCGGCGCTGCCGCCCGAGGCGCGCACCTTCCGCGAGCCCAACGGGCGCAGCGGCGCCGTGTCCGTGCTCGTGGTCCTGGTCCTCGCCCTCGTCGCCGCCGCGCTCTTCGACCGCCTCTACTACCTGCCGCACCATCCCGAGGCCGCGCTCGACGAGCGCAGCGTCGTGGCCGCCGCCGCCGGCGCCGCCTTCGCCTTCCTGCTGGCGCTCGCGAACAAGGCGGCGCGGCTGGGGCTGCTCTCGCGCCTGGCCGAGCAGGTCGTGTTCGTGCTGATCCCGCCGCTCATGCTGATCTTCCTCGTGCTGGGCACGATCTTCCTCGGCTGGGCCACGCCGACCGAGGGCGGGGCGATGGGGGCGACCGGCGCGCTCGTGATGGCGCTCGCGCGCCGGCGCCTGTCGCTCGGGCTCCTGCGCCAGGCGATGGAATCGACCGCGAAGCTGTCCACCTTCGTGGTCTTCATCCTGATCGGCGCGCGCGTGTTCAGCCTCACCTTCTACGGCGTGAACGGCCACGTCTGGGTCGAGCACCTGCTCACCGGCCTTCCCGGCGGGCAGGTCGGGTTCCTGATCGTGGTGAACCTGATCATCTTCGTGCTCGCGTTCTTCCTCGACTTCTTCGAGCTGTCCTTCATCGTGATCCCGCTGCTCGGGCCGGTGGCGGACAAGCTCGGCATCGACCTCATCTGGTTCGGGGTGCTGCTAGGCGTGAACATGCAGACCTCGTTCATGCACCCGCCGTTCGGCTTCGCGCTCTTCTACCTGCGCAGCGTGGCCCCCGCGCACGAGCACGTGGACAAGGTGAGCGGGCGGCGCATGGCCCCGGTGACCACGGGGCAGATCTACCGGGGCGCGATCCCGTTCGTCCTGATCCAGCTCGTGATGGTCGCGCTGCTCATCGCCTTCCCGCAGATGTCGCTCATCTACAAGTCGGGACAGCCGGTGATCGACATCGACAAGGTGAAGATCGAGCTCGCCCCCGAGCAGCCGGCGAACCAGGCCGACGACATCATGCGCCAGCTCCAGCAGTCGGGCGGCGCGGCCGCCCCGCCCGCCCGCTCGCCCGAGGACCGGGAGGCCGAGGACCTGATGAAGCAACTGGGCGGAAAGTAGCCCCCGGCCCGGCGGCGCGGCCCCCGCGGGCGGCACCCGGTTTCAGCTGCAACGCCGCGGCGCCGGCGAATGTGCGAATCCTCACAGCCGCGAAGCGGCTGCGCGGCCACATTGGGGCAGGACCACCCTCCCGCGAAAGACGCCCATGTTCCCGTTGCCGCCCGCGCTGCCCGACCCGCCCGGCGGGCGCACGCCTCCGGGCCGGCGGTCGGTCACGCCGGGCACGCTCTATCGGATCCTGCGCGAGGACTTCGACGCGTCGAGGCCCGGCGGCTGCTCCTGCAGGATGCCGATGATCTTCGGCAAGGAGCGCGCGAGCGGGGACGAGGCCAACTGGGAGCTCGAGCCGCTTGCCGGCTGCGCCGCGTGCCGGGCGCTCGCCCGCGACGTGGCGGCCCGGCATGCCGCCGCCTACGAGCTCGTCGAGGCGGACTTCGGCGGCCGCCGCGCCCCGGTGGGGGCCGATCGCCTCGCGGCGGGACAGCCGTAGGAAGGGCGAGGTGCCGTCCACCGCTCCGCGATCTCCAGGTCGTATTGCGACCGAAGATTCGTCCAAAGCTGCGGCTCCACACTGAAGAATCGTCCGAGGCGAAGGGCGGTATCCGCCGTCATCGCTCGCTTGCCGGAGCAGATTCCATCCACGCGCCTCTGGGCAACACCGATGGCCTTGGCACCCCGACAACGCGTAAGGCCGAGCGGCTCGATGAAATCCTCGAGAAGAACCTTGCCCGGGTGCACCGCCGCCAAGCGCCCACCTGCAATGAGGTTGCCGAACTTCATCGCTTCGATATCTCTGCGCTTGATGTTCATGCCACGGCTCCTAGTGAGAATCGACGATCTCGACCTCGAAGGCGTCGGCTCCCGCCTGGAGCCGAGAACAGCCCTCATGTAGTTGTATTGCTTTTCGAGATCTCGCCGCGATCCGACCTGCCAACCCACTCGGGTCACTCTCGACATACCTCCCGATGCTCGGATCGCAGTCGCGGAAGTAGTTGTAGTGCTTCCCGGTTTCTGCATCGAAGTACTGTCCCGGCAATCTGAGGTTGTAGGCGAAGCGTCCCACCCCGCTCGGATCCTCGTTCGGCTGCGAGTCCCCGAAAGGCTCGGCGTTATCCCACCGCCACACGATAGCGTTGTCGCTCGCCCGCGTGATCATCCGCGGCGTGCCGAGATGATCCGGATGCACATAGTAGATCCCGCCCGTCGTCGGCTGCAGCGCAGCCGGCACGAACCGCACCCCATCGGCCACGACATACCCCGCATCGCTCGCCTGGAGGCTTGCGCCCCGGCCCGGCGCGAAGGTGAAGATCCCCAGCAGGTTCCACGCCCCGCCTCCCGACTGCTGGTTCACGATCACCTCGGTCGTGCCCGCCGTGTGCGCGACGGCATAGGTGGCCGTGGGGCTGCGGTTCGCACTCGCCGTCCATTGCGCATACACGTCGTAGGCCGCCGGCGTGATGTTGCCCGGCGACCAGGTCGCCGCCTCGAGGGGCGCGCCCGGAGGCTCGAACTTGATGGCGTCGGCCACCACGTAGCCGTCGGCCTGGTCGGAGAGGTCCACGCGCCCCACGAGGCCGCTGAAGGTGTATTCGCCGAGCAGTTCCCAGCCCGCGGTGGGGAGCGTCGCGGTCCAGGTGGCCGTGTTGGGGGCGGCCCCCGGGGGCACGAGCATCACGGCATCGGCGATCACGTAGCCGTTGGCCTGGTCGCTCAGGGTGACCGCCGCGTTGCCCGCATCGAAGACCCAGGTGCCGACGAGGTTCCATTGCCCCGCGCCGAGCTGCTGGTTCATGGACACGACTTGCGCCCCGCTCGCGGTCGCCACCGTGAAGGCGGCGTTGGTGGCGCGGTTGGGATAGGCCGTCCAGCGCGCGTAGACCTCGTAGGTGCCCGCCGCGGCCACGGGGACGTTCCAGGTGAAGGTGTTGGCGCCGGTGCCCGCGGCATGCACCTGGTAGTTCGCGCCGAGGTAGCCGGACACACTCGTGCTCGTGGCCCAGGTGCCAACGACACTCGCTCCCGGGTCGGCGTTGTCCACGACGCTCGCGCCCGGCGGGGCGCCGTTGGCCGCGTGCACCGCGTAGTCGGTGCCGAGGTAGCCCGCGACCGCCGTGGGCGCTTCCGGCATGAAAAAGCCCGCCGGGCGGCGGGCTTCGATCGCGGCTCGGACGCCGCCGAGCGGCGCCCCGCCGTCACTTGATCCGGTGGATCGAGTGCATGAAGTTGTCGTACGCCTCCTCCGCCACCTGGAACCAGAGCAGCTCGTCGGTGCGGAACTTGACCATCGACTCGTAGATCTTCTTGAAGTGCGGGCTCTTCCGCGAGAGCTCGTCGTAGACCTCGAGCGAGGCCTTGTAGGCCGCCACCATCATCTCGTTGGAGAACCGGCGCAGCTTCGTGCCGCCGCCCACCAGGCGCTTCAACGCCGCCGGGTTCTGCGCGTCGTACTTGGCGAGCATGTACGTGTTCGCCTCCCAGCACGCCGCCTCGACGATGTTCTGGTACTCCGTCGGCAGCTTGTCGAACTCGCTGCGGTTGAAGTACGCGACGAGCTGCGGGCCGCCTTCCCACCAGCCGGGGTAGTAGTAGTACTTCGCGATCTTGTTGAAGCCCAGCTTCTCGTCGTCGTAGGGGCCCACCCACTCGGCCGCGTCGATCGTGCCCTTCTCGAGGGCGGGATAGATGTCGCCGCCGGGAATGAGCTGGGGCACCACGCCCAGCTTCTCCATCACCTTGCCGGCCATGCCCCCGATGCGCATCTTGAGACCCTTCAGGTCGGCGAGCGACTTGATCTCCTTGCGGAACCAGCCGCCCATCTGCGCCCCGGTGTTTCCGCAGGGCACGCGGTGGATGTTGTAGGCCTTGTAGAACTCGGTGAAGAGCTCGGTGCCGCCGCCGAAGATCTGCCAGGCGTTGGTCTGGCGGGCGTTGAGGCTGAAGGGGATCGCGGTGTCGAGCGCGAAGGCCGGATCCTTGCCCCAGAAGTAGTAGGGCGCGGTGTGGGCCGCCTGCACGGTGCCGTTCTGCACCGCGTCGACCACGCCGAAGGGCGGCACCAGCTCGCCGCCGGCGAACACCTGGATCTGGAACTTGCCCCCGGTGCACGCCGACACGCGCTTGGACATCACCTCGGCCGCGCCGTAGATCGTGTCGAGGGACCTCGGGAAGCTCGACGCCAGCCGCCATTTGACTTCGGGCAAGCCGGAGATCTGCGCCCGGCTCAACGTCGGCATCATCGCGGCGCCGGCGGCGACGCCGGCACCGGCGGATTTCAGGAACTTCCTGCGCTCCATGATGGCTCCTCTCCTCGAACGGTTCTGGGTATCGGTTCCGGGTGGTTCCGGGCGGGTGCCCGGAATGGAGCGAAGCGTATAGACAACCGCCGGGGCCGGCAAGGAGCGCCGCGGCGCCCTCAGTCCCCGGCGATCGTCATGCGCTCGACGAGGATCGAGCCCGTGTGCTTGGAGCCGCGCGCGAGCACGTCGCGCCCGGTCGCGCGGATGCCGGCGAACATGTCGAGGAGGTTGCCGGCGATGGTGATCTCCTCGACCGGGAAGCGGATCTCGCCGCCCTCGACCCAGAACCCGGCGGCCCCGCGCGAGTAGTCGCCGGTCACCGGGTTCACGCCCTGCCCCATCAGCTCGGTGACGACCAGGCCCCGGCCCATCAGCCGCAGCAGCGCGTCGAAGTCGTGCTCGCCCGGCTTCACGATGAGGTTGTGGTTGCCGCCGGCGTTGCCCGTGGTGGGCAGGCCGAGCTTGCGCCCGGAATAGGTCGAGAGGAACCAGCCCTTCAGCACGCCGCCCTCGACCACCGCGCGCGGCGCCGTGGCCACGCCCTCGGCGTCGAACCACGCGCTCGCCATCTCGCCCGGCAGGTGCGGGTCCTCGAAGACGTCCACGTTCGGCGCGAACACCGGCGTGCCGAGGCGGTCGAGCAGGAACGAGGAGCGCCGGTAGAGGCTCGAGCCGCTCGCCGCGGAGACGAACTGGCCCACGAGGCTACCCGCGATCGCCGCCTCGAAGAGCACGGGCACCTCGCACGTGGGGATGCGCCGGCCGCGCAGGCGCCGGACGGTGCGCTCGCCCGCGATGCGCCCGACCTGCTCGGGGCCGTCCAGGCGCGCCGGGTCGCGGTGGCTGGTGAACCAGTAGTCGCGCTGCATGCCCCCCGCGTCCTCGGCCACCACGCCGCACGAGATGCTCGCCTTCGAGGCGGGGTAGCCGCCGAGGAATCCCCGGGTGTTGGCGAGGACGAAGTCGGAATCGTACGAAGCGACCGTCGCGCCCTCGGAGTTGCCGATGCGCTTGTCGACCGCGAGTGCCGCCGCCTCGGTGCGCCTGGCGATCTCGATGGCCTCCTCCACCGCGAGCGACCACGGATGGTAGAGGTCGAGGTCGGGGGCCGTGCCGTGCAGGAGCCGGTCGGCGTCGGGCAGCCCCGCGGCCTCGTCGGCGGCGGTGTGGCGCGCGATGGCGCAGGCGGCCTCGACGGTGCGCTCGACGGCCTCGGGCGAGAGGTCCGAAGTGCTCGCGTTGCCGCGGCGCTGGCCGAAGTACACGGTGATCGACAGGCCCTTGTCGCGGTTGTACTCGACCGTCTCCACCTCGCCGCGGCGCACGGTGACGGCCTGCCCCAGCGCGGCGGAGACCTCGACCTCGGCGTCGCTCGCCCCGCGCGCGCGCGCGACCTCGAGGGACTTCAGCGCCACCTGCCCCATGGCGTCGCGGGTGAGCGGAAGGTCGGCGGCGGCGACGGGATGGTCGGGCATGGCGGTTTTCCCTGGGGGCTGGTGCCGGTTGGACCGCGCCGCGCGCGGTAAACTCCGCGAGCGGCGGCCCGTGGCGCCGAGACGGCCGCGGGAGCGGAACGAGCGAATGGAACCCGACGATTTTATCAGCAAGACCCGGCGCAAGAAGCGGATGCACGACCTGCAGGCGGTCGGCTCGGCGCTCGTGGAGCTCTCGGCCGAGCAGCTCGCGCGCCTCGAGCTGCCCGAGGCGCTGCGCGAGGCGGTGGAGGATGCGCGGCGCGTCACGAAGCACGAGGCGCGCCGCCGCCAGATGCAGTACATCGGCCGCGTCATGCGCGACATCGACCCGGGCCCCATCGTCGAGCAGCTCGCCGCGCTGCAGGCGCCCTCGCGGCGGCAGACCGCCCTCTTCCACGTGGCCGAGCGCTGGCGCCGCGACATCGTCGCGGATCCGGAAGCGGTCGAGCGCTTCGTGCGCGAGGTCCCCGGGGCCGATGCGCACCGCCTGCGCGCCCTCGCCGACGGCGCGCGCGAGGAGCGCCGCACCGGGGCGCCGCCGCGCCGGTTCCGCGAGCTCTTCCACGTGCTGAACGCCCTCCTCCAGGACCCGGTGAAGCGCCCATGAGCGACAACGCTCCCGACGGCGCGCGCATCGGGCTGGTGGCCACGAGCGACCGCGCGAGCCAGGGGATCTACCGCGACGAGGGCATCCCCGCCCTCGAGCAATGGCTTTCCTCCGCGCTCGTGAATCCCCTCGCCTTCGAGCGCCGCCTGGTGCCCGACGAGCAGCCGCGCATCGAGGCGGCGCTGCGCGAGCTGGTCGACGAATGCCGCTGCGACCTGGTGGTCACCACCGGCGGCACCGGCCCCGCGCCGCGCGACGTGACGCCCGAGGCGACCCTCGCCGTGGCCGAGCGCGTGATGCCGGGCTTCGGCGAGCAGATGCGCCGCATCAGCCTCGCGTTCGTGCCGACCGCGATCCTGTCGCGGCAGGTGGCGGTGGTCCGGGGCCGATGCCTGATCCTCAACCTGCCCGGGCAGCCCCGGTCGATCCGCGAGACCCTCGAGGGCCTGCGCTCGCCCGACGGCGCCACGCAGGTGCCCGGCATCTTCGCGGCCGTTCCCTATTGCATCGACCTCCTCGGCGGCCCCTACCTCGAGACCCGCGAGGAGGTGGTGAAGGCTTTCCGCCCGAAATCGGCGCTGCGCGCGCCCAGGAGCTGAATTGGACCTCCTCCCCCACGTCGAGCTCGCCACCGGCGCCGACCCCGCCGCCACCGTCATCTGGATGCACGGCCTCGGCGCCGACGGCTGGGACTTCGTCCCGGTCGTGGGCGAGCTGCCGCTGCCCGCGGAGCTCGTCGTGCGCTTCATCTTCCCCCACGCGCCCGAGCGCCCGGTCACGATCAACAACGGCTACGTGATGCCCGCGTGGTACGACATCGCGATGAGCGACATCGCGCGGCTGCCCGACGAGGCCGGCATCCGCGCCTCGCAAGCGGCGATCGAGGCGTTCATCGCGCGCGAGGGCGAGCGCGGCATCCCGGCCGGGCGCATCGTGCTCGCGGGCTTCTCCCAGGGCGGCGCCATCGCGCTGCAGACGGGGCTGCGCCACCGCGCGCGGCTCGCGGGGGTGATGGCGCTGTCCACCTACCTCGCCCTCGAGGACTCGCTCGAGGCCGAGGGCTCTCCCGCCAACCGCGACGTGCCGATCTTCATGGCCCACGGCACGGAGGATCCGGTGGTCCCGATGCGCCTCGCGCAGGCCTCGGCCGCGGCGCTGCGCGACCGGGGCTACGAGGTCGATTGGCACGCGTACGCCATGCCGCACGCGGTGTGCCCCGAGGAGCTCGAGGCGATCGGCGAGTTCCTCGCCCGGGTGCTGGGCGCCGCCGAGGCGCCGGAGCGCTCCTCGATCCTGCTTCCCTGACCCCTCGCGGATCCCGCTTGCCCGGCCGATCGCGGCTGCGGCGGCCCTAGCCGCCCGCGCGCAGCGGCTCGAGGGCCGCGCGCAGCGCCGCGGGCAGCTCGCGCACGGGCCGGCGTGCGACGCGGTCCACGTACACGTGCACGAAGTGCCCCTGCGCCGCCGCCCGCTCGGCGCCGGGGGCGAAGAGCGCGATCTCGTAGCGCACGCTCGAGCGCCCCACGTGGGCCACGCGCAGCGCCACCGTGACCGGCTCCGGGTAGCCGAGCGGGGCGAAGTAGTGGCACCCGGTCTCCACCACCAGGCCGATCACCTCGCCGCGCTCGACGTCGAGCGCGCCGCGCTCGATCAGCCACGCGTTCACCACCGAGTCGAAGAAGGAGTAGTACACGACGTTGTTCATGTGGCCGTAGGCGTCGTTGTCCATCCAGCGGGTGGCCATGGTGCGAGCGTGCGGATAGTCGGCGCGGGCGTGGGGACGGGGACGGGTCATGGACGCTCGGCGGGCAGCGGCTCGAGGAGCTCGGATTCGGGTTCGGCGACGGCGGCGGGCGCGGCCGCGGCCGGGGCGCCGGCGAGGAAGGCGCGCACCTCGTCGGCGCGGCGCAGGGTGTCGGCGCGGCCCAGGTCCATCAGCTCCTGGCAGTAGCCGCGCTCGAAGAGGAGGTAGCTCGCGAGGTTGGCGCCGCCGCGGCGCATCGCGCCCACGGAGCGCAGCAGGAAGCGGATGGTCGCCGGGAGGCTGCGCACGTGGCGTGCGGCGATCGCCTCCAGCGGCTGCGACGGCGTCATCACCAGCACCTCGACGTGGTGCAGCGTGAGGCCCATGCGGCGCAGCGCCTCCGGGGGCGCGCACGTGATGGTGCGGTTGATCCGCTCGAGGCGCTCGACGTCCACGGCGAGGCTGTCGAGGAAGATCGAGTTCATCACGTGCCCGGCGATCTGCGCGAGCGACGGGAAGAGGTCCCCGCGCGTGCGCTCGGGCGCGTCGTCGCGGATGCGCGCCGTGCCCACGACGACCACGCGGTCGGCGCCGAGGTGCAGCGCGGGGCTCACGGGGGCGATCTGGCGCATCGAGCCGTCGCCGAAGTACTCGCGGTTGAGGTGATAGGGCGGAAAGAGGAACGGGATCGCGCTCGAGGCCATGAGGTGCTCGACCGCGAGGCGCGTGCGGATGCCGATGCGCTGCGAGCGCTTCCAGCCCTCGAGGTGCTCGCCGCCCTGGAAGAACGTGCAGCTCTGCCCCGAGGTGTAGCCCGAGCAGGTGATCGCCACCGCGTCGAGGGCGCCGCTCGCGATGTTGCCGGCGATGCGCGAGAAGTCGAGGCGGCGGCGCAGGAGGCTGTCGAGCGGGCGGTTGTCGAGCAGCGAGATGCGCCGGTGGCGCAGGAAGGCGCCGAAGAGGAAGCCCGCGAACCAGCGCGCGGTGTTCGCCGCGACACCCGGGAAGTCGGCGCGGTAGACGTGGTGCGGCTCGAAGCGGCGCCAGACCGCGCACAGGTCGTCGACGGCGGCGTCGAAGTCGTCGGCGCCCACGGCGAGCGCGCCGGCGTTGACCGCGCCCGCCGAGGTGCCGCAGATGATCGGGAAGGGATTTTGCCGGGGCTCGGGAAGGAGCTCGCGCAGGGCCTGCAGCACGCCCACCTGGTAGGCCGCGCGCGCCCCGCCTCCCGCCAGCACGAGTCCGGTCTTCCCCGCCGCGCCTTCCATGCCCCTCCCCGGGGATCGGCGCCTCAGCCGCGTCCGGCCGCCGCCCGCCCCTTCTCCCTGCGTGGTGTACGCGCCGCACGGGCGTTTTGCAACATCTCCTCGGCGTGGCGGCGCGTGGCCTCGGTGATCGTGATGCCGCCCAGCATGCGCGCGATCTCCGCCACCCGCGCCGCGGCGTCGAGCGGCGCCACCTCGGCCACCGTGCCGCCGGCGCCCGCGCGCTTGGACACCCGCAGCTGCTCGCGCGCGTGCACGGCGACCTGGGGCAGGTGGGTCACCGCGAGCACCTGGCGGTCGCGCGCGAGGGACGCGAGGAGCCGGCCCACGACCTCCGCCACCGCCCCGCCGATGCCGGCGTCGACCTCGTCGAAGATCAGCGTGGGCACCGACGCCCCGGCCGAGAGCAGGACCTGGATCGCGAGCGACAGGCGCGAGAGCTCGCCGCCGGAGGCCACGCGCGCCAGCGGCGCCACCGGCTGGCCCGGGTGCGTCGCCACGCGCAGCTCGACCGCCTCGAGGCCGCCGGCCGCGGGAGCGTCGAGGGCCTCGAGCCCCACCTCGAAGCGCCCGCCGCCCATGGCCAGGCGCTGCATCGTGGCGCTCACCTCGGTGGCGAGGCGCTGGGCCGCCTCGCGCCGCAGCGTCGAGAGCTCGCCCGCCGCCTCGCGGTACGCGCCCTCGCACGCCGCCTCCTGCGTCCTCAGGGCCTCGAGGCTCTCCTCGCCGCCCAGTTGCGCGAGGCGGGCGCGCCGCGCCTCGAGCGCGTCGGGCAGTGCCGGGGGCTCCACGCGGTACTTGCGCGCGGCGTCGAGGACGTCGCGGATGCGCGCGTCGAGCTCGGCCAGGCGCCCGGGATCGAGCTCGAGGCGCTCGCGGTAGCGGCGCAGCTGCTGCGCGGCCTCGGCCGCGTGCACGCCGGCCGCTTCCGCGCCGCGGCGCGCATCCTCGAGCTCCGGGTCGAGGGCGGCGGCGGCGGCCAGGCGCGCGCCCGCGGCGGCGAGCCGCGCCGTGGCCGAGCCGTCCGACTCGTCGAGCAGCTCCGCGCACGCCGACACCGACGCGATGAGCTCCTGCGCGTGGCCCAGCCGGCGATGCTCGGCCTGGTCGGCGGCCCAGCGCTGCGGCTCGAAGCCGAGGCCCTCGAGCTCGCGGATCTCGTGCGCGAGCATCCCGCGCTCGCGCGCGTCGCCCGCCTGCGCGCGCTCGCGCGCGGCACGCTGCTCGGCGGCGCGGCGCCAGGCGCCGTGGCGCGCGGCCACCTCGCGCGCGAGCGCCTCGGCGCCGGCGAACGCGTCGAGGAGGGCGCGCTGGCGCTCGCGGCGCAGCAGGAGCTGGTGGTCGTTCTGGCCGTGGATGTCGAGCAGCATCTCGCCCAGCTCGCGAAGCTGCGCGGCCGTGGCGGGCCGGCCGTTGACGAACGCCCGCGAGCGTCCGCTCGCGTCGAGCGTGCGGCGCAGCAGGCACGCGTCGCCCTCGTCGAGCTCGGCGTCGGCGAGCCACGCGCGCGCGGCCGGCAGCGCCGCCACGTCGAAATCGGCGCTCACCTCGGCGCGCTGCGCGCCCGCGCGCACCACGCCCGCGTCGGCCCGGTCGCCGAGCGCGAGCTTCAGCGCGTCCACGAGGATCGACTTGCCCGCGCCCGTCTCGCCGGTGAGCGCCGTGAAGCCCGCGCCCAGCTCGAGGTCGAGGCGCTCGACGATCACGAAGTCGCGGATGGCGAGGGCACGCAGCATGGCGCGAGGGGTGCCGCCGGGCGCTAGGAGGCGCGCTCGCTCCAGCGCAGCTTCTGCCGGAGCATGGCGAAGTAGCGGTAGCCGCGCGGGTGCAGGAGCGTGGCGGGGCGCGGGGCCGCCGAGACCGACACGACGTCCCCGGGCTCGAGCTCCCAGTACGCCTGCACGTCGAAGTTCGCGCGCGCGTCGGCGCCGCGCACGAGCGTGATCTCGACGCGCGAGCTGCCGCGGATCGCCACCGGGCGGTTGGAGAGCGTGTGCGGCGAGATCGGCACGAGCGCGATCGCCGAGAGCGCCGGGTGCAGGATCGGCCCGCCGGCCGACAGCGCGTAGGCGGTGGAGCCCGTCGGCGTGGACACGATGAGGCCGTCGGCGCGCAGCGAGTAGATGAACTCGCCGTCCACGGTGACCGCGAACTCGATCATGCTGCCCATGGCGCCGCGGCTGACCACGACGTCGTTCATGGCCGCGGCGTTGAAGAGCGCCTCGCCGCCGCGGCGCACGACGCCGTGGAGGAGCGTACGCTGCTCGGGCGCGAACTCGCCGGCGAGCACCGACTGGATCGCCCCCTCGAGCCCGTCGGCGGGGATGTCGGTGAGGAAGCCCAGGCGCCCCAGGTTCACGCCGACCAGCGGCACGCCGCGCTCGGCCATGAGGCGCGCGCAGGAGATGAGCGTGCCGTCGCCGCCGACGACCACGGCGAGGTCGACGCGGGCGGGCAGCTCGGCGAGGTCCATGACGGCGTCCGGCGTGCCGTGCCAGGCGCCGGCGGTGAGCGGGTCCATGAGGATCGCGATGCCGTGGCGGCGCAGGACCGCCGCGAGCTGGTCCAGGACGTCGGGAAGGCTCGTCGCGTCGCTCTTGCCGACGACGGCGACGGTCTTGAATGCGGGGGGCATGGCCGCAATTAAAGCATGATTGTTTGTAGAATAGCCGCAGGCCAGGGAGGCCCGGACACTCCGATGCTCAGCGAACGCGCCAGAACGCTCCTCAAGATCCTCGTCGAGCGCTACATCGTCGAGGGGCAGCCCGTCGGCTCCCGCGCGCTCTCGCGCTTCTCCTGCCTCGAGCTGTCGCCCGCGACGATCCGCAACGTGATGGCCGACCTCGAGGAGATGGGGTTCGTCACCAGCCCCCACACCTCGGCCGGGCGCATCCCGACGCCCAAGGGCTACCGCTTCTTCGTCGACACGCTCCTCACCGTGCAGCCGATGGAGGACGTGGAGCGCCGCCAGCTCGCCGAGCAGCTCCTGCCCGACGACCCGCACCGGGTGGTGGCCGCCGCCTCGCAGCTGCTCTCCGACCTCACGCATTTCGCCGGCATCGTGGTGTCCCCGCGCCGGCGCGGCGCGGTGCTGCGCCACGTGGAGTTCTTCGGCCTGTCGGAAAAGCGCGTGCTGCTCATCCTCGTGGCGAGCGACGGCGAGGTGCAGAACCGCGTGCTCGTGACCGACCGCACGTACACGCCCTCGCAGCTGCAGGAAGCCACGAACTACATCAACCAGAACTACGGCGGGGTCGAGTTCGACCAGCTGCGCCAGAAGGTGCGCGGGGAGCTGATCGACCTGCACCGCGACATCTCCTCGCTCATGCAGGCGGCGATCCAGGCCGGGAGCGAATCGATGCGCCAGCCCACCGACGGCATGGTGATCTCCGGCGGCAGCAACCTCCTCGAGCTGAACGAGCTCTCGGGCGACATGCAGCGCCTGCGCCGGCTCTTCGACCTGTTCGAGAGGAAGACGCAGCTCCTCGACCTGCTCGAGCAGAGCGAGCGCGCCGACGGCGTGAAGATCTTCATCGGCGGCGAGTCGCAGCTCGTGCCGCTCGACGAGTGCTCGCTCGTGAGCGCGCCCTACGAGGTCGACGGCCAGGTGGTGGGCACCGTGGGCGTGATCGGCCCCACGCGCATGGCCTACGAGCGCGTGATCCCGATCGTGGACGTGACCGCCCGGCTCGTCTCCTCCGCGCTCTCGCAGCACTGAGCGCCGATGCCCGCGCCCGCGGCCGAGGCCGCTTCCCCCGGCACGGCCGCCGACGGCGTCCTGCTGGTCAACCTCGGCACCCCGGATGCGCCCACGCCCGCGGCCGTGCGCCGGTACCTGCGCGAGTTCCTGTGGGACCCGCGCGTGGTGCGCATCCCGCGCCTGGCGTGGTGGCCGATCCTGCATCTCCTCATCCTGCCCACGCGCCCGGCGAAGACCGCCCGCAAGTACGCCGCCATCTGGACGCCCGACGGCTCGCCGCTGCGCGTGTACACGCTGCGCCAGGCGCAGCTGCTGCGCGGCTACCTGGGCGAGAAGACGGGCCGGCCGGTCCCGGTCGTGGCGGCCATGCGCTATGGAAAGCCCTCGATCGCCGGGGGCCTGGACGAGCTCGCCGCGCGCGGCTGCGCCCGCGTGCTCGTGATCCCGCTCTATCCGCAGTACGCCGCGAGCACGACCGCGAGCGTGGAGGACGCGCTCGCCGCCGCCCTGCGCCGGCGCCGGCCGCGCCCGGAAGTGAAGGTGGTGCGGGAGTTCCACGCGCACCCGGCGTACGTGAAGGCGATCGCGCGCAACGTGAACGAGTACTGGATGAAGCACGGCCGCCCCGACCGGCTGCTCATGAGCTTCCACGGCCTGCCCCAGGCGGAGGTCGCGCGCGGCGACCCCTACCAGGACCAGTGCCTCGCCACGGCCGGGCGCATCGCCACCGAGCTGGGATGGAACGACGAGCGCACCCTGGTCACCTTCCAGTCGCGCTTCGGCGCCCAGGAGTGGCTGCAGCCCTACACGGACCGCACCCTCGCCCGGCTCGGCGCCGAGGGGGTCGGGCGCGTGGACGTGATCTGCCCCGGCTTCGCGGCCGACTGCCTCGAGACGCTCGAGGAGATCTCGATCGAGGGCCGGGCCGGGTTCCTGGCGGCGGGGGGGCGCGAGTTCCATTACATTCCCACCACGAACGACACCCCGGCCTGGATGACAGCCCTCGCCATCCTCGCCATGGAAAACCTGCGCGCCCCCGCGCGCGTCCCGGAGCCCGCCCGATGACCGCCCTCCTCGCCCGCTGGATCCTTAACGCCGCCGCCCTGCTCCTCGTGGCGTACCTCTACGAGGGCGTGCAGGTCGACGGCTTCTTCCGCGCGCTCGTGGCCGCCCTCGTCCTGGGGCTCGTGAACGCGGTGATCCGCCCGATCCTGGTCATCCTCACGCTGCCCGTCACGATCCTCACGCTCGGGCTCTTCCTCTTCGTGGTCAACGCCCTCACCTTCTGGCTCGTGGCCGAGGTGGTGCAGGGCTTCCACGTGGCCGGGTTCTGGGCCGCCCTCGTGGGCTCGGTCCTCTACAGCGTGATCACGCTGGTCACGAGCTGGCTGCTCTTCGCGCGCCCCGCGAGCGCCCCGCGCTGAGCGGCGCCCGCTTGAAATTGGCGGGGACATCCCCATGTCCCTAGCAAACGCTTGTTTTCCAGAGGGATTTTCCAGTGGCTGACGCAAACTATTCCGGCGCCCCGGGCGTCGCGCAGAACCAGCCCCGCCCCGACGAGGCGGGCACTCCCGAGGCGGGCGTGGACGCCCGCATCGCCGAGCTGGAAGGAAAGCTCTCGGCCGCCTTCGCCGACGCGGAGAAGCTGCGCGAGGACTGGCTGCGCGCGCGCGCCGAGACGGAGAACGTGCGCCGGCGCAGCGAGGAGGACGTGTCCAAGGCCCACCGCTTCGGCATCGAGGGCTTCGCCGCGGCGCTGCTCGCGGTGAAGGACAGCCTCGACGCGGCCCTGCAGGTCGAGAACACCTCGGTCGCGTCCTTCAAGGAGGGCGTGGAGCTCACCGCCCGCCAGCTCGACAGCGTGTTCGCCAAGTTCGCGGTGAGGCCGATCTCGCCGCAGGGCGAGAAGTTCGACCCGCACTTCCACCAGGCCATCAGCCAGGTCGCGAGCGACCAGGAACCCAACACGGTGGTCTCGGTCCTGCAGAAGGGCTACCTCCTGCACGACCGCGTGCTGCGTCCCGCGCTGGTGACCGTGGCGAAACCGGGTTCTTGAAAACGCGGGCGAACAACCCTACTTCCCCCCCAGGCACAGACATTCCAGAACAAGGAAGACGGACATGGCAAAGATCATCGGCATCGACCTCGGCACCACGAACTCGCTGCGTCGCGATCATGGAGGGCGGCAAGCCCAAGGTGATCGAGAACTCGCGAAGGCGCGCGCACGACGCCGTCGATCGTCGCGTACACCGAAGACGAGCGAGATCCTGTCGGCGCGCCCGGCCAAGCGCCAGGCGGTGACCAACGCCAAGAACACCGCTCTTCGCGGTCAAGCGCCTGATCGGGCGCAGTTCGAGGAAAAGGAAGTCCAGAAGGACATCGACCTGATGCCCTACAAGATCGTCAAGGCCGACAACGGCGACGCCTGGGTCGAGGTGCGCGGCAAGAAGATCGCGCCGCAGCAGGTCTCGGCCGAGGTCCTGCGCAAGATGAAGAAGACCGCCGAGGACTATCTCGGCGAGGCGGTCACCGAGGCGGTGATCACCGTGCCGGCGTACTTCAACGATTCGCAGCGCCAGGCGACCAAGGACGCCGGCCGCATCGCCGGCCTCGAGGTCAAGCGCATCATCAACGAGCCCACCGCCGCGGCGCTCGCCTTCGGCCTCGACAAGCAGGAAGGCGACCGCAAGATCGCGGTGTACGACCTGGGCGGCGGCACCTTCGACATCTCGATCATCGAGATCGCGGACGTCGAGGGCGAGCACCAGTTCGAGGTGCTGTCGACCAACGGCGACACGTTCCTCGGCGGCGAGGACTTCGACCAGCGCCTCATCGACTACATCGTCACCGAGTTCAAGAAGGACCAGGGCGTCGACCTCTCGAAGGACGTGCTCGCGCTGCAGCGCCTGAAGGAAGCGGCGGAGAAGGCGAAGATCGAGCTGTCCAGCGTCGCAGCAGACCGAGATCAACCTGCCGTACATCACGGCCGACGCCTCCGGGCCCGAAGCACCTGCGATGAAGATCACGCGCGCGAAGTTCGAGTCGCTGGTGGACGACCTGATCGCAGCGCACCATCGAGCCGTGCCGCATCGCGATCAAGGATGCGGGCGTCAAGGCTGTCCGACATCGACGACGTGATCCTCGTCGGCGGCATGACGCGCATGCCCAAGGTGCAGGAGAAGGTGAAGCGAGTTCTTCGGCAAGGAGCCGCGCAAGGACGTGAACCCGGACGAGGCCGTGGCGGTCGGCGCCGCGATCCAGGGCGGCGTGCTGCAGGGCGACGTGAAGGACGTGCTGCTGCTCGACGTGACGCCGCTGTCGCTCGGCATCGAGACGCTGGGCGGCGTGATGACCAAGCTCATCAAGAAGAACACCACGATCCCGACCAAGGCGAACGCAGGTGTTCTCGACCGCCGACGACAACCAGACCGCGGTGACGATCCACGTGCTGCAGGGCGAGCGCGACGTGGCGTCGCGGCAACAAGAGCCTCGGCCAGTTCAACCTGACCGACATCCCGCCCGCGCCGCGCGGCATGCCGCAGATCGAGGTCACGTTCGACATCGACGCCAACGGCATCCTGCACGTCTCGGCCAAGGACAAGGCCACCGGCAAGGAGAACAAGATCACGATCCAGGCGAGCTCCGGGCTCACCGAGGACGAGATCCAGCGCATGGTGAAGGACGCCGAAGCGCACGCCGAGGAAGACAAGAAGGCGCTCGAGCTGGTACCGCGCGCAACCAGGCCGACGCGCTGGTGCACTCGGTGAAGAAGTCGCTCACCGACTACGGCGACAAGCTCGAGGGCGGCGAGAAGGAGACGCATCGAGGCCGCGCTGAAGGAAGCCGAGGAGGCGATCAAGGGCGAACGACAAGGACGCAGATCGAGGCCAAGTCGCAGGCGCTGGCGCAGGCCTCGCAGAAGCTGGGCGAGAAGATGTACGCCGAGGCCCAGGCAGGCGCAGGCGCGCCGGCGGAGAGGCCGCGGCGGGCGAGGCCGGCGCGGACGAGGCGGCAAGACGCCAGGACGAGGGCAACGTCGTCGACGCCGAGTACACCGAAGTGAAGGACAAGAAGGCCGGCTGAGCGATCGGCCGCGGCTTGAGCGCGAGACTGGGCGCGCGGCGCAAGCCTGCCGCCCGTTCTGGCGTCTCGGGAAGGGAACATGGCGAAACGCGACTACTACGAAGTCCTCGGCGTCAACCGCGACGCGAGCGAGGAGGACATCAAGAAGGCGTACCGCAGGCTCGCCATGAAGCACCATCCGGACCGCAATCCGGACAACCCGAAGGCCGAGGAGCACTTCAAGGAGGCCAAGGAGGCCTACGAGATCCTGTACGAGCGCCGAGAAGCGCGCCGCCTACGACCAGTTCGGGCACGCGGGCGTGCAACCCGCATGGGCGGCATGGGCGGCGCGGAGGCCGGCTTCGGCGGCTTCGCCGAGCCTTCGGCGACATCTTCAGCGACATCTTCGGCCGGCGGCCAGCGCGGCGGGCGCGCTCATCGGTCTACCGCGGCGCCGACCTGCGCTACAACCTCGAGATCAGCGCTCGAGCAGGCCGCGCACGGGACCGAGACCAAGATCCGCATTCCCACGCTCGACGAGTGCGAGACCTGCGAGCGGCAGCGGGCGCCAAGCCCGGCACCCAGCCCAAGACCTGCGCCACCTGCCACGGCGCGGGCCAGGTGCGCATGTCGCAGGGCTTCTTCTCGATCCAGCAGACCTGCCCGCGCTGCCACGGCAGCGGCAAGATCGTCCCGCACCCCTGCGCCGCGTGCCGCGGCGGCCGGGCCGCGTCAAGCAAGCACAAGACGCTGTCGGTCAAGATCCCGGCCGGCGTCGACGAGGGCGACCGCATCCGCCTCTCCGGCGAGGGCGAAGCCGGCGTCAACGGCGGCCCGCCCGGCGACCTGTACGTCGTGATCCACGCTCAAGCCGCACCCGGTGTTCCAGCGCGACGGCGACGACCTGCACTGCGAGATGCCGATCAGCTTCGCCACCGGCGGCGCTCGGCGGCGAGATCGAGATCCCCACGCTCGACGGCTCCGCCAAGATCAAGATCCCCGCCGAGACCCAGACCGGCAAGGTCTTCCGCCTGCGCGGCAAGGGCATCCGCGGCGTGCGCAGCCGCTGCGCGGGCGACCTGCTCTGCCACGTCGTGGTCGAGACCCCGGTCAAGCTCACCGAGCGGCAGAAGGAGCTGCTGCGCGAGTTCGACGCGATCAACCGCAAGGACGGCGCGCGCCACAATCCACGCGGCCAAGTGCTGCATGGCCAAGGTGAAGGAGTTCTTCGCGGGCTGAAGGCGCGCTATCATCCCTCCACGGATCAGGGAGATAGGGGGGGAAGATGAAGCGCTTTCTAGTTTCGCTGCTCGTGCTCGCGGCCGGCGCCGCCTGGGGCCAGGACGGGGTGACGGACACGCAGGTGGTCCTCGGGCAGTCCGCGGCGCTCACCGGTCCCGCCCAGCAGCTCGGCAAGGACATGCGGTTCGGGGCGATGCTGTACTTCGACCACGTGAACCGCCAGGGCGGCGTCAACGGCCGCAAGATCGTCCTGAAGACGCTCGACGACGGCTACGAGTCCAAGCGCGCGGCCGAGAACACCCGCACGCTCATCCACGACGACAAGGTCTTCGCGCTCTTCGCCTACGTGGGCACGCCGACCTCGGCCGCGTCGCTGCCGATCTTCAGCGAGGCGCGGGTGCCCTTCGTGGGCGCCTTCACCGGCGCGGAGCTGCTGCGCAACCCCGTGAACCGCTACGTCTTCAACGTGCGGGCGAGCTACTACGACGAGACCGAGGCGATCGTGCAGCACCTCACCTCGATGGGCATCGACCGCATCGCGATCTTCTACCAGAACGACGCCTACGGGCAGGCGGGGCTGGCCGGCGTCGAGCGCGCGCTCAAGAAGCGCAAGCTCTCCCTCATCGCCCGCGGCACGGTCGAGCGCAACACCGTCGACGTGAAGAAGGCGGTGGACGCTATCGCCCGCGCGAAGCCCCAGTCGGTGATCCTCATCAGCGCCTACACCTCGTGCGCGGCGTTCATCCGGGCGATGAAGGCGGCGGGCTCCGACCCGACCTTCTGGAACGTCTCCTTCGTGGGCAGCAAGGCGATCGCGCGCGCGCTGGGGGCCGCCGGGCGCGGCGTGGAGATCTCGCAGGTGGTGCCCTTCCCCTGGGATCCCACGGTGCCCGTGGTGAAGGAGTACCTCAAGATGCTGCAGCCGATGAACGCCCAGCCCGACTTCGGCACGCTCGAGGGCTTCATCGCGGCCAAGGTGATGGTCGAGGGGCTGCGGCGGGCCGGGCGCCGGCTCGATCGCGAGGGCCTGGTGCGCGCGATGGAGACGATGGGCGACTACGACGCGGGCGGCTTCAAGGTGAGCTACGGGCACGACAACCACAGCGGCTCGAGCTTCGTCGACCTCACCATCATCTCCCGCGACCAGAAGTTCGTGCACTGACCCGCCAAAACGGGGTCAGGTTACTTTTTCAACCTGTCCCCATTTCCATTCCCGGGAAAATGGGGACAGGTTGAAAAAGTAACCTGACCCCCTCATTTGCGGCGCCACTCGGTGGCGCCGCCGGGCTTGTCCTCGAGGACGATGCCCGCGGCCTCGAGCTCGCGGCGGATCTCGTCGGCGCGCGGGAAGTTCCTCGTCTTGCGCGCGGCGTTGCGCTCGGCGATGAGCCCGTCCACGTCGAGGCGCACCTCGCCCTGGAGGAAGCGCGCGGGCTCGGCCTGCAGCAGGCCGATGGTGCCGCCCAGCGCGCGCAGGGTGCCCGCGAGCGCACCCGAGCGCGTGCGGTTCACCTCCCCGCGCAGCTCGTGCAGCACCGCGAGCGCCGCCGGCGTGTCGAAGTCGTCGTCCATCGCCGCCCTGAAGCGCGCGGCGTGGGGCTGCGACCAGTCGAGCGGCGCATCCTCCGGCGCCACCTCGCGCAGCGTCGCGTAGAAGCCGCGCAGCGTGTTGCCGGCGTCCTCGAGCGAGTCGCGCGTGTAGTTGAGCGCGCTGCGATAGTGGCCGTGCAGCAGGAAGTAGCGCAGCTGCTCGCCGCCCTGCACGGCGTCGAGCCGGTCGAGGACGTCGCGCGTCGTGAAGAAGTTGCCGAGGGACTTCGACATCTTCTCGTGGTCCATGTTGAGGAAGGCGGAGTGCATCCAGTAGCGCACGAACGGCCGGTCGAGCGCGCCCTCGCTTTGCGCGATCTCGTTCTCGTGGTGCGGGAACTGCAGGTCCCAGCCGCCGCCGTGGATGTCGAAGGGAATGCCCAGCTCGCGGCACGACATCGCCGAGCACTCGATGTGCCAGCCGGGCCGTCCCGCGCCGAAGACCGAGGGCCAGGCGGGCTCGCCGGGCTTGGCCGCCTTCCACAGCACGAAGTCGAGCGGATCGCGCTTGGCCGTGTCCACCGCGACGCGCTCGCCCGCGCGCAGCTCGTCGAGGTTGCGCCGCGAAAGCTTCCCGTAGCCCGGGAAGTGGCGCACCGAGTAGCACACGTCGCCGTTGCCGGCGCGGTAGGCGAGCCCCTTCTCCTCGAGCACCGCGATCATGTCGAGCATCGCGTCGATGTGGCGGGTGGCGCGGGGCTCGCGGTCGGGGCGCAGCAGCCCCAGCCGGTCGCAGTCGGCCTCGAGCGCGGCGATCATGCGCGCGGTGAGCGCCTCGATGTCCTCCCCCGCCTGGCGCGCCCGGTCCATGATCTTGTCGTCGACGTCGGTGATGTTGCGCACGTAGGTGAGCGCGTAGCCGCTCGCGCGCAGCCACCGTGCGACCATGTCGAAGACGGTGAAGGTGCGCGCGTTGCCGACGTGGAAATAGTCGTACACGGTGGGGCCGCACACGTACAGGCCGGCCTTGCCGGGGACCAGGGGCACGAACGCTTCCTTCGTGCGCGTCAACGTGTTGAAGATCGTGAGCTGGGACATGGGCCTGGAAGGGAACGGCGGCCTTCGGGCGCCGGCGAAAGAATTGTGCGGCCCGGCGAAGGCGGGTAGAATGCCGTTTCCCATTAAATTCAACAGATTATAGCACCATGCCGCAGGCCGATTCGCCGCAGGGCACACGGGACAACGGGATGAAGCGCCGGCTTCGCGCGGCGCTCGCCGCGGCGCTGATCGGCGCGGCGAGCCTCGCGGCGCGGGCGGCCCCCGCCGACGATCTGCGCGAGGCGCAGCGCCTCTACGGCCAGGGCAAGTACGAGCCGGCGCTCGAGAAGGTGGACGCCTTCCTCCAGCAGCAGCCGAAGGACCCGCAGGCGCGCTTCCTCAAGGGCCTCGTGCTCACCGAGGAGAAGCGCACGGGCGAGGCGATCAAGGTCTTCACCGGCCTCACCGAGGACTACCCCGAGCTGCCCGAGCCGTACAACAACCTCGCGGTGCTCTATGCCTCCCAGGGCAACTACGACAAGGCGAAGGCGGCCCTCGAGCTCGCGATCCACACGCACCCGAGCTACGCCACCGCCCACGAGAACCTCGGCGACATCTACGCCCAGCTGGCCAGCCGCGCCTACGACCGCGCCCTGCAGCTCGACAAGAACAACACGACGGCGCAGGTGAAGCTCGCGATGATCCAGAAGATCTTCGCCTCCGACCAGCTCGCCGCCGCCGAGCGCGGCGAGGCGCGCAAGCCCACGGTCGCGAGCGCCGAGCCGCCGAAGCCGGCGCCCCCCGCCGCGAAGCCGGCGCCGAAGCCCGCGCCCGAACCGGCGAAGCCCGCGCCGAAGCCGGCGCCGAAGGCCGCGCCCGAACCGGCGAAACCCGCGCCGAAGCCCGCGCCCGAACCGGTGAAGCCGCCGCCGCAGGCCGCCGCGAGGCAACCGGCGAAGGAAACGCCGAAGGAAGCCCCGAAGGAGCCCGCGCGCGTGGCCTCCGTGCAGCCCGCCGCGAAGCCCGCGCCCGCCGCCGCCGCGCAGCCCGCCGGCGATGCCGCGGCCGAGGCGCAGGTGGTCGATGCCGTGCAGGGCTGGGCCAAGGCGTGGAGCGCCAAGGACGTGAAGGGCTACCTCGCCCACTATGCGCCCGACTACGACCCGCCGGGCAGGATGGGGCACGCCGCCTGGGAGAAGCAGCGCACCGAGCGCATCGAGCGGCCGAAGTCGATCGACGTGGACGTGAAGATCCTCTCGACCAAGGTCGAGGGCGACCGCGCGAGCGTGCGCCTGCACCAGTCGTACCGTTCCGACACCTTCAAGGGCAACAGCACCAAGACGCTCCAGCTCCGGAAGTCGGGGGACCGCTGGCTCATCACCGAGGAGCGGGTCGGCGGGTGAGCACGAGGCGCGCGCTCCTGCACCGCGGCGTGCGCATCACGCATCGCATCGCGCTCGTCGTGCTCGTGGCCAGCGCGAGCGCCGTGGCCGACGGCAGCCTCTCCCCCGCCTTCACGCACCCGGTCTTCTCCAACGAGGTCGAGGGCGCGCTCGTGCGCGCGATCTTCGACCTGCGCGACAACGGCCTGAACCGGGCCCTCGCCGAGATCGACAAGGTCCTCGCGCGCACGCCCAACTTCCGCCTCGCCCAGCTCGTGAAGGGCGACATCCTCATGGCCCGCGCGGGCCGTCCCGTGGCCTTCGCCTCGAACGCCGGCCTGCCCGACGTGGCTCCCCTGCAGGACGAGGCGCGCGTGCGCGTGCAGCGCTACGTGAACGCGCCGCCCGTGGACGCGATGCCCGCGGCCGTCCTGCAGCTGGCTCCCAGCCAGTCCCACGCGCTGCTGGTCGACACCTCGCGCTCGCGGCTGTTCGTCTACGCCAACGACCACGGGCGCCCGCGCTACGTGACCGACTTCTACATCAGCCTCGGCAAGTACGGCATCGACAAGCAGCGCGAGGGCGACCAGAAGACGCCGATCGGGGTCTACACCATCGTGGCCGACCGGGAAAAGCTGCCCGACATCTACGGGCCGCGCGCCTTCCCGCTGAGCTATCCGAACGACTGGGACCGCATGCACGGGCGCAACGGCCACGGCATCTGGCTGCACGGCATGCCCTCCGAGACCTACAGCCGCCCGCCGTGGGCCACGGACGGGTGCGTGGCGCTCACCAACGACGACCTGGCGCGGCTCGCGCGCTACGTGGACGTGAGCCGCACCCCGGTCATCATCGGGCGCAGCGTGCACTGGCAGGACCCGCAGACCTGGCAGGCCGGCCGCGAGGCGCTCCTCGGCGCCTTCCGGTCGTGGCGCCAGGACTGGGAGAGCCGCGACATGGACCGCTACTTCTCCCACTACTCGAGCCGCTTCCGCTCCGAGACGCGGGACTTCGGGGCCTGGAAGGCCCGCAAGCTCCACGTGAACGCGGGCAAGACCTGGATCAAGGTGCGCGTGGACGACGTGAGCGTCTTCGAGTACCCGGGCGAGCGGGACACGGCGCTCGTGACGTTCCGCCAGGACTACCGCTCCAACAACCTGTCGAACCGCTCGGTGAAGCGCCAGTACTGGGTCCGCGAGGGCCGGCACTGGCGCATCGTGCACGAATCCGTCGCCTCCTGAAGCCCTCCGCACCGCCATGAACGCAACTCGCCGCATCGCCGTGGCCGCGCTCGCCGCCGCCCTCGTCCTGCCCGCCTGGGCCCACGCCAAGCCGCAGCACCCGAGCTGCGCCGCCGCCATGAAAGGAAAGGCACCCATGAAAGTGAAACTGACCACCTCGATGGGCCCGATCGTCCTGCAGCTCGACAAGGAGAAGGCGCCCGTCACCGTCGCGAACTTCGCCCGGTACGTGGACGCGGGCCACTACGACGGCACGATCTTCCACCGGGTGATCGACGGCTTCATGATCCAGGGCGGCGGCTTCGACAAGGACATGCGCCAGAAGCCCACCGAGGCGCCGATCAAGAACGAGGCGGCCAACGGGCTGAAGAACGACAAGTACACCGTGGCGATGGCGCGCACGGGCGTGCGCGACTCGGCCACCGCCCAGTTCTTCATCAACGTGAAGGACAACGACTTCCTCAACTACAGCGGCGAGTCGCCCCAGGGCTGGGGCTATGCCGTGTTCGGCAAGGTGGTCGAGGGCCAGGCGACCGTGGACAAGATGGCCAAGGTCCCCACGGGCAACGCGGGCGGCCACCAGAACGTGCCCTCGGAGCCCGTCGTGATCGAGAAGGCCGAGTGCCTCTGAGCCGGACCCTCTTCGTCTCCGACCTCCACCTCGATCCGTCGCGCCCCGGCATCGTCGCGCAGTTCGAGCGCTTCCTCGCCGAGACCGTCCCCGGGGCGCAGGCGCTCTACATCCTCGGCGACCTCTTCGAGTTCTGGGTCGGCGACGATGCGCTCGCGCTGCCCTTCCCCGGGCAGGTCGCCGCCCGGATCGCGGCCGCGGCGCGCTCGGTGCCGGTGCGCTTCATGCACGGCAACCGCGACTTCCTGGTGGCCGGGCGCTTCGCGCAGGCGGCCGGCGCGCAGCTCATCGCCGATCCCGCCACGGTCGACCTCCACGGCACGCCCACGCTGCTCCTGCACGGCGATACGCTCTGCACCGGCGACCTGCGCTACCAGGCCTTCCGCGCGAAGGTGCGCGACCCGGCCTGGCAGCGCGCGGCGCTCGCCCGCCCCATCGCCGAGCGCCTCGCCCTCGCGCGCGAGATGCGCCTGGAGAGCGAGGGCGCGAAGCAGGACGCGGCGAGCGAGATCATGGACGTGGCCCCCGAGGCCGTGGAGGAGGCCTTCGCGCGCTCCGGGTGCGACCTGATGATCCACGGGCACACCCATCGCCCGGGGCGGCACGTGCACCGCGTGGACGGGCGCGAGCGGGTGCGCTGGGTGCTGGGCGACTGGTACGCGCGGGGCAGCTACCTCGAGGCCACCCCCGAGGGCGTGCGCGCGGTCGAGCGCTTCTGACCGGCGGTCCCGGCCGCGCGCGCGATCGCCGCGCGGATCTCGGGAATCCTCTCGCGCATCACGCGCTCGGCGATGCCGATCACGCGCCGGCGGTACGCCTCGTCGTGCCCGGCGTAGTAGCCGATGTCGGGGTGGACCAGGACGTCGGCCTCCGGGGCTTCCGCGCGCACCTGGCTCGCCCGGCGCGCGTCCTTGTCGATCCAGGCCTGGGGCACGCCGGGCGGGGTGTCGCGCGCGTAGGCGGACACGTCCACGGCGATGACGACCCGCGCGCCCAGGCGCCGGGCCACGCGGATGGGCACGGGGCTCGCGACGTCGCCGTCGAGGTACTCCGTGCCGTCGATCGGCACCGGGTCGAACTGGCCGGGGCTCGCGATCGAGGCGCGCACCGCCAGCCCCGCGTCGCCGTGGTTGAAGACGACGAGCGCGCCGTCGGCCGCCCGGGTCGCCACGGCGGCGAAGCGGGTGGGCAGCGCCTCGATCGGGCGCCCGCCCACCTGCCGGTCCACCCACTTCTCGATGGGCACGCCGCTCGCCTCCTCGCCCACGAGGGTGCCGATCTCGAAGAAGTTGAGCAGGTTCACGTCGTAGGCGCGCTTCTCGAGGCTCGCCGCGTCGATGCCCGCGGCGTAGAGCACGCCCACCAGCGCCCCGACGCTCGAGCCCACGATGAGGTCGGGGTGGATGCCCGCGGCCTCCAGCGCCTTGAGCGCGCCGATGTGGGCGAAGCCGCGCGGGCCCCCGGATCCCAGCACGAGCGCCACGCGCGGCGGCGGGCCCGACGCGGGCACGAAGCGCGGCAGGCGCCCGGGCGGGATCTCGGGCGCGCTCGTGCAGGCGACGAGCGCCGCGGCCGCGGCGAGCGCGGCGAGCCATCGCGTCACGGCGCGTCGCATGCTTCCTGCGCCTGCCGCTGCCAGCGCTGCGTCTCGGACTCGCGCCCGGCATCGTCGAGATAGACGCGCTCGCCGCGCTCGTCCACGTGGTAGACCGGGCCGCCGTGCTGCAGGATGTCGAGGCGTGCGCGCGCGTCGAGGCAGCGCGCGCGGCGCGAGGCCGCCTGCCGCCGCGCCTCGGCGTCGGCCTTGTCCTGCGCCTGCGACCGCTCGATGCGCCGCTTGCGCGCCTCGATCTCCCGCGCCCTCCAGTCCCCGGCGGCGGGCGCGCGCGCGGCAGGCGGATCGCGCAGCTCCAGCCGCCTCGCCCCGCCCTGCGGCGGGGGCGACCCGGAGTAGTGGGTCACGCCGTGCGCGTCCACCCACTTGTAGAGCGTCACCGCCGCGGCCGGAAGGGCGGCCAGGGCGAGCAGCACGGCGGCGGCGCGCCTCGCGCTCATCGCTCGTCCAGGCGCAGCGTCAGGCACTTGGCCGAGCCGCCCGCCTTCATGAATTCGGACAGCGGCGTCTGCACCACGTCGAATCCCGTGCGCCCCAGCGACCGCACGAGGGTACCGCTCGCCTGGTTCACCACCACCGTCGCGTCGATGTTGACCGCGTTGCAGGCGAAGGCGAGCGCGTCCTCCTCGTCCACCGCGATCCGGCAGCGGGCGGGAACGCGCGACTCGATCGCCGCGCGCGAGGCCGCGTCGAAGGCCGCCGGATAGTAGAGGAGGTTGCCGTCCTCGAGCGGGCAGAAGCAGGTGTCGAGGTGGTAGAAGCGCGTGTCGACGAGCTTCAGCACCACGATCTCGGCATCGAGCCGGGCGCGGAGCACCTCGCGCGCACCCTCGATCGAGCGGTGGCCGTGGGCCATCCACAGCCGCGCCTCGGCGCGGTCGAAGAGCGCGTCGCCCGCGCCCTCGAAGGGGACGTCGCGCGGCATGCGCGAGACCTCGTAGCCGCGGTCGGCGAACCAGTCGGCGAAGTACGGCTCCTCGTGCTGGCGCTCCGGGTAGCGGAAGCGCGAGAGCACGAAGCGCCGACCCGTCACGAGCCCCGCGTTGGCGGTGAACACCATGTCGGGCGAGCTCGGCTGCGGCAGCACCAGCCGCACCTCGGCGCGGTCGGCGACCACGTCGTAGAGCGCGCGCCACTGCTGGCGGGCCACGGCGTGGTCGATGCGCCGCAGGTTGCCGTGCATCCAGGGATTGATGATGTAGGCCACCGTGAAGTGCTCCGGCGGGCACATGAGCAAGGTGTGGCGAGGGGCGCGCTCGGCGCTCGCGCCCGATGCCCGCGCCACGGCTCAGGCCTTTCCCAGCCCGCGCGCGAGCTCGGCGCGCACGTCGTCCACGTCCTCGAGCCCCACGCCCAGGCGCACGAGCCCCTCGACGATGCCCGCCGCCTCGCGCTCGGCCGGCGGGATCCGGCCGTGGGTCGTCGTGGCCGGGTGGCAGATGGTGGTCTTCACGTCGCCGAAGTTGGCCGTGATCGACAGCATCTTCGTCGCGTCGATCGCGCGCCAGGCCGCCTCGCGCCCGCCGCGCACGACGAAGGACAGCAGCGCCCCGCCCGCCGACTGCTGGCGCATGGCGAGCGCGTGCTGCGGGTGCGAATCGAGGCCCGGATAGTGCACGCGCTCGACCGCGGGGTGGGCCTCGAGCCAGCGCGCGAGCGCGAGCGCGTTGGCCGACTGCGCCTGCATCCGCAGCCGCAGCGTCTCCAGGCCCTTGAGGCAGATCCACGCGTTGAAGGGCGAGATCGCGGGGCCGGCGGTGCGCACGAACGCGTAGAGCGGGCCGCGCACGACCTCCCTGCGACCGGCGATGGCGCCGGCGAGGACGCGTCCCTGCCCGTCGATGTACTTGGTCGCCGAATGGATCACGAGGTCCGCGCCGAAGCCGATCGGGCGCTGCAGCGCCGGCGAGCACATGCAGTTGTCGATCGCGAGCAGCGCCCCCGCCCCGTGGGCGATGTCGGCGAGGGCCGCGATGTCGGCCACCTCGCACACGGGGTTCGACGGCGTCTCGGCGAAGAGCAGCCGCGTGGTGGGGCGCAACGCCGCGCGCCAGGCGCCGAGGTCGGGCAGGTCCACCCAGGTGGTCTCGATGCCGAGCCGGGCGAGGATCTGGTCGAAGAGCGGCACGACGGTGCCGAACACGCCGCGGGCGGCGATGAGGTGCTCGCCCGCCTTGAGCAGCCCCAGCGCGGTGGTGGCGACCGCGGCCATGCCGGTGGCGGTGGCCACGCACGCCTCGGCGCCCTCGAGGGCCGCGAGCCGGTCCTCGAACATGCTCACCGTGGGATTGGTGAAGCGCGAGTAGATGTAGCCCGGCTCCTCGTTGGCGAACCGGCGCGCCGCCTCGGCGGCACTCCCGTAGACGAAGCTCGTGCTGAGGACCAGCGCCTCGGAGTGCTCCCGGAAGTCGCTGCGGATGGCGCCGGCGCGCACGCCCAGGGTGTCGGGCTTGTACTCGCTCGTCACGGCGCTAGTCGATGCGCGACAGGCCCAGGTCGAGCTGGTAGCTCGACAGGCGCGTCTCGGGGCCGGACTCGCCGTCGCGGCGCCCCGCGGCCACGTCGTCGAGGTATTCCTGCGAGACGTCGCCGGTGATGTACACGCCGTCGAAGCACGAGCAGTCGAAGCGCTCGATGGCGGGATTGAGCTGGCGCACGTCGTCGATGAGCGCCTCGAGGTCCTGGTAGATCAGCTCGTCGGCGCCGATGGCCGCGGCGATCTCCTCCTCGGTGCGGCCCGTGGCGATGAGCTCGCTGCGGCTGGGCATGTCGATGCCGTAGACGTTGGGGTAGCGCACCGGCGGGGCGGCGGAGGCGAAGTAGACCTTCCGCGCGCCGCCCTCGCGCGCCATCTGCACGATCTCGCGGCTGGTGGTGCCGCGCACGATCGAGTCGTCCACCAGCAGCACGTTCTTGCCCTGGAACTCGATCGCCATGGCGTTGAGCTTCTGGCGCACGCTGCGCGTGCGCAGCTCCTGGCCCGGCATGATGAACGTGCGGCCGATGTAGCGGTTCTTGATGAAGCCCTCGCGGTAGGGCTTGCCGAGCTTGGCGGCGACCTCGAGCGCGCTCGGGCGGCTCGAGTCCGGGATCGGGATCACCACGTCGATCTCGGGCGTGATGCCCGAGGCCGCGATCTTGTCGGCGAGGCTCTTGCCCATGTTGCGGCGGCTCTCGTAGACCGAGATGCCGTCGATCACCGAGTCGGGGCGCGCGAGGTAGACGAACTCGAAGATGCAGGGGTTCAGGCTCGCCCGCTCGGCGCACTCGCGGCTGTGGAAGTTGCCGCTCTCGTCGACGAAGATCGCCTCGCCCGGGGCCACGTCGCGCATCACCTTGAAGCCCAGGGTGTCGAGCGCGACGCTCTCGGAGGCCACCAGGAACTCGACCCCCTTGGCCGTCTCGGCGCGGCCCACGATGAGCGGGCGGATGCCGTGCGGGTCGCGGAAGGCGAGCATGCCGTGGCCGGCGATCATCGCCACCACCGCGTACGCGCCCGTCAGCCGCCGGTGCACCGCCGCCACCGCCCGGAAGATCGCGTCCGGGTCGAGGCGGTCGCGCCCGTTGCTCTGCGCGGTGAGCTCGTGCGCGAGCACGTTGAGCAGCACCTCGGAATCGGAGTTGGTGTTGACGTGGCGGCGGTCGGCGAGGAACAGCTCGCGGCGCAGCGCGTCGGCGTTGGTCAGGTTGCCGTTGTGGCCGAGCACGATGCCGAACGGCGAGTTGACGTAGAACGGCTGCGACTCCGCCTCGGACGACGCGGACCCGGCCGTGGGATAGCGGCAGTGGGCGATGCCGATGTGGCCCACGAGGTTGCGCATGTTGCGCGTGCGGAAGACGTCGCGCACGAGCCCGCGGCCCTTGTGCATGTGGAAGCTGTGGCCCTCGGCGGTGACGATGCCGGCCGCGTCCTGCCCGCGGTGCTGCAGCACGGTCATGCCGTCGTAGAGCAGCTGGTTCGCGGGGCTGCGCGCGACGACGCCTACGATTCCGCACATGCTGGAAGCGTTCCTCCGGGAGACAGAAGGTTCAATTGGGGGCGCCGCCCGGCCGGATCAATCGTCCTCATGGCAGGGTCACCACCTGGCCGTCGAGCGACTGCAGCTTCGCCTTGGCGAGCGCCGCCTCGGCCGCCTGCCGGGTCTTGAAGGGGCCGGCGCGCAGGCGCGTCAGGCCGCCGGAGGCCGCGTCGAGGTGCTCGGTGTAGTGGGCGAGGCCCGCGGCGGCGAGCTTCTCCCGGGCGGCGCGCAGGGTGTCCTCGTCCTTGAAGGCGCCCACCTGGACGGCGAATCCCTCGAGGTGGGGCGCGGCCGGGGCCTTCGCGGCCTTCGAGGCCGGGGCGGCGGGGGGCGCGGACCGGGCCGGCGAAGGCGCGGCAGCGGGGGCCGGAGCCGGAGTGGCGGCCGCGGGCGCGGCCTGCGGCGCCGGGGCGGCCGGGGCGCGCTGCCCGGGGGCGGGAAGCGGCGGGGCGTTCTCGCGCGGCGGGATCGCGAGCGCGGGCTCGCGGCCCGTCCTCGGCTCCTGGTCGAGGATCATGGGCACGAACACCACGAGCAGGGCGACGATCGCGATGGCGCCCACGAGCCGCCGGCGTCCGCGCCGCCGGATCTCGCTCGCTTCGGAGGTTGCCGAGGGAGTGGCCATGGGTTCAGCGCTCGGTCCGCAGCGCCTCCGCCACGGTATGGAACGACCCGAAAACCACGATTCTATCATTCGGACCCGCGGCCCGACGCGCCGCCGCGAGCGCCGAAGCGACCGAATCGAACGCCTGCACGTCCCTCGCGCCGCGCTCGGCCACGACCTGCGCCACGCGCGCGGCGGGCGCGGCCCGCTCGGCCTGCGCGGCGGCCACGTACCAGGCGTCGATGCGGGGGGCCATCGCGTCGACCACCCCCGCGATGTCCTTGTCGCCCAGCATGGCGAAGACGGCGAGGGTGCGCTCGGCGAAGGCCATCTCGCCCAGCGCCGAGGCGAGCGCGCGCGCGGCGTGGGGGTTGTGCGCGACGTCGAGCACGACCACCGGCCGCCCGGGCAGCGTCTGCAGCCGCCCCGGCAGCCGCACCCGCGCCAGGCCGCGCTTCACCTCGCCCACGGACACGGGCAGGCGATCGGCGACGGCGTCGAGGGCGGCGAGCGCGCAGGCGGCGTTGTCGAGCTGCCAGCGCCCGCGCAGCGCCGGGATCGGCAGCGCGTGGCGCGCGTGGGCGCGGCCCACGAAGTCCCACTGCCGCTCGCCCGCGACGACGCGGAAGTCGCGCCCGATCACCTGCAGGTCCGCGCCGACGCCGCGGGCGTGCGCGACGAGGCGCGCGGGCGGGTCGGGCTGGCCGAAGATCGCGGCCCGTCCCGCGCGGAAGATGCCGGCCTTCTCGTAGCCGATCGACTCGCGGTCGGATCCCAGCCAGTCCTGGTGGTCGAGGTCGACGCTCACGACGATCGCGCAGTCGGCGTCGACCACGTTCACGGCGTCGAGGCGTCCGCCCAGACCCACCTCGAGGAGCACGACCTCCACGCGCGCGGCGGCGAAGGCGGCCAGCGCGGCGAGCGTGCCGAACTCGAAGTACGTGAGGGGGACGGCGCCCCGGGCGGCCTCGACGCGCTCGAACGAGGCGACGAGATCCGCGTCCGGCGCGTCCTCGCCCTGGACACGCACGCGCTCGTTGTACGCGAGCAGGTGCGGCGAGGTGTAGAGCCCGACCCGGTAGCCCGCCTCGAGGAGGATCGCCTCGAGAAAGGCGCAGGTGGAGCCCTTGCCGTTGGTGCCGCCGACGGTGATGACGACGGGACGCTCTCGCCCACCCTCTCCCGGGGAAGAGGGAGCCGATCGTTCCGCCTCCCCCGGGAGGGGGTCGGGGGAGGCTCGGAACGCGGGCAGAGACATGCGCCCGAGCACCTCGCGCACCCGATCGAGGCCGAGGGCGACGGTCGAGGGATGCTGCGCCGAGATGTACGCGAGCCAGTCGTCGAGCGTGCGGGCGCTCAAGCTTGGGGGACGGGCTCGCGCTTCAGGAGGGTCACGAGGCGCGCGACGCGCTCGCGCATCTGCCGGCGGTCGACGATCATGTCGACCGCACCCTTCTCGAGCAGGAACTCCGAGCGCTGGAATCCCTCGGGCAGCGTCTCGCGCACGGTCTGCTCGATCACGCGGGGGCCGGCGAAGCCGATGAGGGCGCCCGGCTCGGCGATCACGAGGTCGCCGATGAAGGCGAAGCTCGCCGACACGCCACCCATCGTGGGGTCGGTCAGGATCGAGAGGAAGGGCTGGCGCGCGGCGGCGAGCTGGTGCAGGGCCGCGGTGGTCTTCGCCATCTGCATGAGCGAGAGCAGCCCCTCCTGCATGCGCGCGCCCCCCGTGGCGGTGAAGCACACGAAGGGCAGCTCCTCGTCGCAGCACGCCTGCACGGCGCGCACGAAGCGCTCGCCCACGACCGAGCCCATGGAGCCGCCGAGGAAGCCGAACTCGAAGGCGGCCGCGACGAGCGGCACGCCCTGCACCGCGCCCTGCATCACCACCAGCGCGTCGGTCTCGCCCGTCTCCTTCTCCGCCTCGGCCAGGCGCTCGCTGTACTTGCGGCTGTCCTTGAACTTGAGCGGGTCGAGCGGCACGACCTCGGAGGCGAGCTCGGCGCGGCCCTCGGCGTCGAGGAAGAGGTCGAGGCGCTGGCGCGCCGACAGGCGGTTGTGGAAGCCGCACTTGGGGCACACGTGCAGGTTGTTCTCGAGGTCGGTGAAGTAGAGCACCGCCTCGCACGACGGGCACTTGCTCCACAGCCCCTCGGGCACGGCCTTCTTCTGCTGCGCGCCCTCGCGCTTGATCTTCGGCGGCAGGAGCTTGCGGAACCAGCTCATTGGGCTACCTTCCGGGTTCCGTGCCCCTCGGATGACCGCCCAGCTCGCTTGCTCCTCAAGAGCCCGCATGAGACCCGCGGCGCCGAGGGCGCCGGAAGACCACGACGGGCTACAGGATGTAGCGCCAGGTTTCGCACGCCAGAGCGCCTATCAATGAGCGACCCGCGCGGCCTTCCGACACGGAGATTGTTACCCCAACCGATGGGAGGCTGTCCATGTCCCGCTATTTCGCAGGTCTCGACTGGGCATCGCACACGCATTCGATCTGCGTCATCGACGAGCGTGGAGCGGTGGCCGATCGTTTCGAAGTCAGCCACGACGCCGCAGGCCTTGCCGAGGCGATGCGCAAGCTCAAGAGGTTCGAGAGCGCCGACGGTGCGGTACCCGTGGCCATCGAACGACCCTCCGGCCTCGTCGTCGACACGCTCGTCGAAGCCGGCTTCCCTGTCTTCCCGGTGCATCCCAATGCCGTCAAGGCCATGCGCCCCCGCTATCGCAGCCACGGCGCCAAGAGCGACGCTTCCGATGCTTACCTGCTTGCCGATGCGCTGCGCACCGACGGTCACCGGTTCCCCCGCCTTGCCCCTCAAAGTGACGCGATTCGCGCGCTGCGCGCCCTGGTGCGCGGTCGCGACGACCTCGTGGCGACCCGCGTCGAGATGGCCAACCAGCTGCGCAGCCTGCTCGACTCGTTCTGGCCCGGCGCCGGATCCATCTTCGCGGCGATCGACTCGCCGATCGCGCTTGCCTTCGTGCAGCGCTATCCGACGCCACAGTCCGCAGCTCGCCTTGGCGAGAAACGCCTCGCTTCCTTCCTCGCGCAGCACGGCTACTGTGGTCGCAAGCCGGTAGTCGAGTTGCTCGGGCGCCTGCACGGCGCCGCCAATGGCAAAGCGGGTGAGCTCGAGGCCGAAGCCAAAGGCGAAGTCGCCCGCATCCAGGCGCTGGTTCTCGAGCGCCTGGTCCAGCAGATCGCCTTGCTCAGCTCGCGCATCGAGCACGAGCTCGAAGCACTCGACGATGGCCGCATCCTGATGTCGTTCCCTCGTGCCGGCCGCATCTGCGCAGCGCAGATCCTCGCCGAGTTGGGCGATGTCCGCGACCGCTTCCCGACCGACGACATCCTCGCCGCCGAGGCCGGCGTCGCGCCGCTCACCTACGAATCCGGCAAGCACCGGTCCGTCGGATTCCGATGGGCGTGCAACCACCGCCTGCGCCGCGCCATCACGTGCTTCGCCGACAACTCCCGCCACCAATCCGCTTGGGCCAAGGCGCTTTACGAGCGCGCTCTGGGCCGCGGGTGCGACCACCCGCACGCAGTGCGCATCCTCAGCCGCGCCTGGCTGCGCGTCCTGTGGCGCGCCTGGACCGATCGCCGACCTTACGATCCTCAACTTCATCGCGCAGCGATGGCCATGGGTTGACACAGGATGTCTCATGCCGGCTGCTCCTGGCGGTCCATGGCGCCGCGGAACTCGGCGAGCACGCGCGCGGCCGCGCCCGGCGCGTCCTCGGCCGGGCCCTCGGCCATCTCCTGCACGATCCGGCTGCCGACCACCACTGCATCGGCCACGCGCGCCACGCGCCGGGCCGTCTCGCCGTCGCGGATGCCGAAGCCCACGCCGACGGGCACCTGCGTGTGCGCGCGGATGCGTGCGAGCATCGCCTCGACGTCGGCCGTGTCGATGTGGCTCGCCCCCGTCACGCCCTTGAGCGAGACGTAGTAGATGTAGCCGCGCGCCACCTTCGCGACGAGCTCGATGCGCTCGTCCCCCGAGGTGGGCGAGAGGAGGAAGATGGGGTCCACGCCGCTGCCCTCGAGGGCGGCGAGCCACTGCGCGCTCTCCTCCGGCGGGTAGTCGACGATCAGCACGCCGTCCACGCCGGCCGCGCGGGCTTTCTCGACGAAGGGCCCGTGGCCCATGCGCTCGATCGGGTTCGCGTATCCCATGAGCACCACCGGCGTGCGCGTGTCGGTGCGGCGGAACTGCGCCACCATGTCGAGCACGTGGCCGAGGCCCACGTGGTGCTCGAGCGCGCGCTCCGAGGAGCGCTGGATGACGGGCCCGTCGGCCATCGGGTCGGAGAACGGCACGCCCAGCTCGATCACGTCGGCGCCGGCCGTCACCAGCGCGTGCATCACCGGCACGGTCGATGCGGGCGACGGGTCGCCCGCGGTGATGAAGGGAATCAAGGCGGCGCGACCCTCTCCCCGGCCCTCTCCCAAGGGAGAGGGAGAACCACCCTCTCCCCGGCCCTGTCCCAAGGAAGAGGCAGAACCACCCTCTCCCCGGCCCTGTCCCAAGGAAGAGGCAGAACCACCCTCTCCCCGGCCCTGTCCGAAGGAAGAGGGAGAACCACCCTCTCCCCGGCCCTCTCCCAAGGCGGAGGGTGAACCGCGCAGCTTCGCGAAGGTGTCGGAGATGCGGCCCATCAGAACCGGATCCCGGAAGCCTTGGCGACGGTGTGCATGTCCTTGTCGCCGCGGCCGGAAAGGTTGACGAGCAGGATCGCGTCGCGGGCCATCCCCGGCGCGAGCTTCATCGCGTAGGCGAGCGCGTGGCTCGACTCCAGCGCGGGAATGATGCCCTCGGTGCGGCAGAGCGTGTGGAAGGCCTCGAGCGCCTCGTCGTCGGTCACCGCGACGTACTCGGCGCGGCCGCGTGTCCTTGAGCCAGGCGTGCTCGGGACCGACGCCCGGGTAGTCGAGGCCCGCCGAGATCGAGTGCGTCTCGATGATCTGGCCGTTCGCGTCCTGCAGCAGATAGGTGCGGTTGCCGTGCAGCACGCCCGGGCGAGCCGGCGGACAGCGAGGCGGCGTGCCGGCCGGTCTCGAGCCCCTCGCCCGCCGCCTCGACGCCGATGAGCCGCACGTCGTCGTGGGGGATGTAGGCGTGGAAGATGCCCATCGCGTTCGAGCCGCCGCCCACGCAGGCGATCACGGCGTCGGGCTGGCGTCCCGCCATCGCGGGCATCTGCTCGAGGCACTCCTCGCCGATCACGCTCTGGAAGTCGCGCACCATCATCGGGTACGGATGCGGGCCCGGCGACGGTGCCGATGATGTAGAACGTGTTCTCGACGTTCGTGACCCAGTCGCGCATCGCCTCGTTCAGCGCGTCCTTGAGCGTCCTCGAGCCGCTCTCGACCGGCACGACGGTGGCGCCCAGCAGCTTCATGCGGTAGACGTTCTGCGCCTGGCGCTTGATGTCCTCGCTGCCCATGTAGACGACGCACTCCATGCCGTAGCGCGCGGCGACGGTGGCGGTGGCCACGCCGTGCTGCCCCGCGCCCGGTCTCGGCGATCACGCGCGGCTTGCCCATGCGCCGGGCCAGCAGCGCCTGGCCGACGGTGTTGTTGATCTTGTGCGCGCCGGTGTGGTTCAGGTCCTCGCGCTTGAGGTAGATCTGCGCGCCGCCGAGCTGCTCCGAGAGCCGGCGTCGCGTGGTAGACCGGGCTCGGCCGCCCGACGAAATGCTCGAGCTCGTAGGCGAACTCCGCCATGAACGCCGGGTCCTTGCGGCACTCGCTCGTACGCGTCGTGCAGCTCGTCGAGCGCGTGCGCCAGCGTCTCGGCGACGAACACGCCGCCGTAGGGGCCGAAGTGGCCGCTGCGCGTCGGGCAGCGAGTATTTCGCCCAGTCAGGCGGGTTGCCCTGCATCTTCACGTCGCACGCTCCGAATGAATTCGACGATCTTCCGCGGGTCCTTGACGCCGCGGCGCGTCTCCACGCCGCTCGACACGTCCACCGCCCACGGCCGCACCTGGCGCATCGCGCGGCCCACGCTGGACGCGTCGAGGCCGCCGGAAAGGATGATGGGCATCGGCAGCCCCTGGGGAATCGCGCCCCAGTCGAAGGCCTGCCCGGTGCCCCCCGGAACCCCGGGCTCGTAGGCGTCGAGCAGCAACGCCTTCGCACCAGGGAACCGGCGCGCCCATTCTAGCAAATCGACATCCGGGGCCATCCGCACGGCCCGCAGGTACGGCACGCCGAAGCGCCCGCAGAATTCCGCCGGCTCGTCGCCGTGGAACTGCAGCAGGGCGAGCGGCACGCGCGCCAGCACGTCCCGGACCTCGGACTCCGTGGCGTCCACGAAGAGGCCCACCGCGGCCACGAAGGGCGGAAGGGCCTCGCACACGGCCCGCGCCTCCTCGATCCCCACGCACCGCGGGCTCGGCCGGTAGAAGACGAGGCCCACGGCGTCCGCGCCGGCCTGCGCGGCGATGCGGGCATGGTCGGGTTCGCGCAGGCCGCAGATCTTCACGCGGGTGCGTTCGACGGTCATGGCGCGGGGATGTCGACGAGGGGATGGGCGGGAAAGGCGGGAAGCCGGCGCACCGGATCATACTCGACCGCGCAGAGGTACAGGCCGTCGGGCGCGAACGTGGGCGCCGCCGCGCGCCGGTCGCGCCCGGCGAGCAGCTGCGAGGCCCACGCGGGCGGGTGCTTGCCGGCGCCCACGTACACGAGCGTGCCGACGAGATTGCGCACCATGTGGTGCAGGAACGCGTTGGCGCGGAAGGTGAAGGCCAGCAGCGGACCGCGGCGCGCCACGGACGCCTCGAGGAGACTGCGCACCGGGGACTTCGCCTGGCACTGCGCGTCGCGGAACGCGCTGAAGTCGTGCTCCCCCAGCAGCGGGGCCATCGCGCACTGCATGGCCGCGACGTCGAGGGCCCGGTGGTACCAGCCGATGCGCCGGGCGAGGATCGCGGGCGCCACGGGCGCGTCGAGGAGCAGGTAGCGGTAGGTGCGCGAGCGCGCGTCGTAGCGGGCGTGGAAGTCGTCGTCCACCGGCGCGGCCCAGAGCACGCGCACGCCCCCCGGCAGGTGCGAATTGGTGCCGCGCACCCAGGACGAGGCCGCCCGCTCCACGGGGGCGTCCAGGTGCACGACCTGTGCCGTCGCATGCACGCCCGCGTCGGTGCGCCCGGCGGCGGTCACCGCGACGGGGCGATCGGCGAAGCGCGAGAGGGCCGCCTCGAGGTGGTCCTGCACGCCGCAGCCGCCGGGCTGGTGCTGCCAGCCGCAGAAGGCGCTGCCGTCGTATTCGAGCCCCAGGGCGATGCGCATGCGCGGTCCCGAAAAGGGAATTGGCGGGACGAGGCCCGCCAATTCCGGTGGGTGACAGCAGCGATCAGAGCGAGGCGATGAGCTTCTTCGCCTCTTCCTGCTGGGTGGAGGAGCCTTCCTTCGCCACCTCCTGCAGGATCTCGCGCGCGCCGTCCTTGTCGCCGATCTCGAGGTAGGCCTTGGCGAGCTCGAGCTTGGTGCCCACCGCCTCGCCGCCCTGCCCGGCCGCCCCCGAGGCGTCAAGGTTCAGGTCCGCGAGGTCGAGGCCGCCGCCGGAAGCCGCGGGTGCCGCGGCGGGCGCGGCGGCCGACGGCTTCGCGCCCGGCATCTCGAGGCCCGAGAGATCGAAGTCGAACGCGGGCTTCTCGTCCCTGCCCGACTCGGCGGGAACGTCCATGGCGGGGGCCGGCCCGGGGGCCGGCGACTGCAGGTCGAAGTCGAGCCCGGCGCTCGCGTCGGTCGCCAGGTCCGGGGCCGGGGCGGCGGACTTGTCGGCATCGAGGTCGAGGTCGAAGCTGGGCGGCGCGTTCGCGGCCGCCTCCGCCCCCTGGGAGCCGCTGCTGCCGTCGAGGTCGAAGTCGACGTCGGGCCGCGGCGCGGGCGCCGGTGCGGCCGCCTCGGGCGGCGACATCGCGCTGTAGGTTGCGGTCCCGCCGGCGGCGGCCACGTACATCGGGTTGGTCGCGTCGATCTGCGCGCCCATCGCCGCGGCCTTCTGCCACAGCGGGCTCGACTCGCCCACGGCGGCGCGCAGCTCCTTGGCCACGGTCTCGAAGGCGGTGGCGCTCTTGCGCGCGTGGTAGATCTCGAGCAGCTTCAGCGCGATCTCGTGGCGGGTCTTGTCGCGCGCCATCGCCTCCTTGAGGATCTCCTCGGCCTGCGCGTCGCGGCCATAGGCGATGTAGACCTCGGCCTCGGCCACCGGGTCCACCTCGTCGGTGTCGATGGTGCCCGGACCGGTCTTGTCGAAGTCGGTGAGGAACGAGCTGTTGCCGGTATCGACCAGGCCCGCGGCGGGCTTGTTCGTCGTGGGACCGGGCTTCAGGTCCGACGGGAACGCGCTCGTCATCAGGCTGTTCTCCTCCGGCTCCACGTTCTGGCGGCGGCGGCGCACGACCATGAACCCGGCGAGGCCGAGGATCGCGAGGCCCCCCACGCCGGCGAGGTACATCGGGTTGCCGAGCAGCTCGTCGAGGAAGCCCGGCGGCGGCGGGACCGGCTTCTTCGGCGCGGGCTTCGGCTTGGCGGCCGGCTTCGGTGCGGGCTTGGCGGCGGTCGCGACCGCCTCGGCGGGCTTCGGCGCCTCGGCGGGCTTCGCGCCGTCGGCCGGCGGGGACGCTTCCGCGGGCTTCGCGCCGTCGGCCGGCGGGGACGCTTCCGCGGGCTTCGGCGCCTCGGCGGGCTGGGCGGCGTCGGGCTGCGGCGCCGGGGCCGGGGCTTGCGCGACCTTGGTGGGCTCCGCGGGCTTCGGCGCTTCCGCCGGCGCGGGTGCCGGCGCTTTCGCGGCGGCCTGCTCGCCCGGTTTCGCGGCGACGCCGCCCTTGAGGTTGAGCAGGCGCTGCATGTCCTGGATCTGCTTCTCGAGGTCGGCCACGCGCGACTGCGCTTCCTTGAGCGCCTGGTCCTTCGCGGTGACTTCCTCCTGGAGCGCGGCCAGGCGGTCCTGGGCGCCCGCCTTGCCGGCCGCGCCGCCGCCCGACTGCGAGCGGCTGATGCGCAGCGTGTCCTTCGGCTCGCCGCTCACGGCGGGCGGCATGGCGACCGAGGCCGAGCCCACGCGGCCCGAGGCGGCGTTGGCAGGCTCCGCCGTCGACGACGGGGCGCTGCCCACGCTGCCGGCGACCTGCTCGCGGTAGGCCTTCCAGTCGGCGACCTGGACGCGGATCTCCTTCACCGCCTCCGATTGCGCGATCTGCTGGATCTCCTCGCTGGTCGGGACCTTGAGGATCTGCCCCGTCTTCAGGCGGTTCATGTTGTTGCCGGAGAACGCGTCCTTGTTCTCGCGGTACATCGCGACCAGCATCTGCTCGAGCGTCACGTCGGCGGGCTTGACCTGGTCGGCGATGCGCGTGAGGTTCTCGCCGCGCTCGACGGGGCCGTAGGTGTCGCTCGCGGGCGCCGAGGCGCCGGCCGCGAGCTCCGCGCGCGCCGAGGGCGTGCCCGACGGCTCGAGCGCCGGGGCCGGGGCGGACGCGGGGGCGGGTTCCGAAGGCGCTGCCGCCGGCTCGGGGGCCGGTTGCGTCGATGCGGCGCTCGTCGCCGGGGCCGCTGCCGCGACCGTGGGGGCGCTCACCTTCGCATGGTCGTAGCCGGGCGGGTCGAGCAGGATCGGGTATTCGCGCTGCAGCCGGCCGGAGGGCCAGGTCACCTCGATCAGCGCGTCGACGAAGGGCTCGTTGATCGGTCCGATGCTGGTCACCCGGATGTAGGGCTGGCCGTTCGGGCGCTTGTCGATCGAGAAGCGCAGCAACCGCAGGGCGGACGAGTACTCGATGCGCGCGTCGCGGAAGGCTTCGGGGGGTGCGACGCGGGCGCTGACCTCGTCGAGCTCGCTGGGCTGCAGCGACACCAGCTCGATCTCCGCGTTGAGCGACTGACCCAGGGCCGAATTCACCGTGAGCTTGCCCAGGCCGGCCGCGTGTGCCGCGACCGAAGCGCCGAGGAGCAGCGCGACGGCGGCCCCGTTTCTGAAATTGCTCACCATCGTTGTGCCCGCTCCAGCCCGGAATCTAGGTAAAAAAAGAATAACATCAGCAACTTACTGTTTCAACCTCACGACGGTCCTTAACATTATCTCCGAACCCGGACGTTTTTCAAGCGATTTTTCCCGACGAAACCGGGGTTTACGCCGTGGCGGCCGGTGCCGGGACCCTCGCGTGCAGGAGAATGGCGAGCATTCGGCGCAGCGGCTCGGCAGCTCCCCACAGTAGCTGATCGCCTACAGTAAACGCCGAAAGATACTCCCCCCCCATGCGCAGCTTGCGCAATCGTCCAATAGGCACGTCCAGCGTCCCGGTGACCGCGACGGGCGTGAGCCGGCGCAGCGTTTCCTCGCGCCGGTTGGGGACGACCTTCGCCCAGGCGTTGGCGCCGGCGAGGATCTCCTCGATCTCGGCGAGCGGCAGGTCGCGCCGGAGCTTGAGCGTCAATCCCTGGCTGTGGCAGCGCATGGCGCCCACGCGCACGCACAGGCCGTCGACGGGGACGGCGCGGCCTTCGGCGCGCCCGAGGATCTTGTTGGTCTCGGCGTGGCCCTTCCACTCCTCGCGGCTCTGGCCGTTGCCGAGATCGGTGTCGATCCAGGGCAGGAGGCTGCCGGCGAGCGGGACGCCGAAGTGTTCGACCGGGAAGGACTCGTCGCGCAGGATGCCGGCCACCTCGCGGTCGATCTCGAGGATGGCCGAGGCCGGGTCCTCGAGCAGGGTCTTGGCGGCGAAGTGCACCTCGCCCATCTGCTGGAGGAGCTCGCGCATGTTCTGCGCGCCGGCGCCCGAGGCGGCCTGGTAGGTCATGGCGCTCACCCACTCGACCAGGTCGGCCTTGAGCAGCCCGTCGATCGCCATGAGCATGAGGCTCACCGTGCAGTTGCCGCCGATGAAGTCCTTCACCCCGCCGGCGATCGCCTGGTCGATGACCGGCCGGTTCACCGGGTCGAGGACGATGACCGCGTCCTTTTCCATGCGGCGGGCCGAGGCCGCGTCGACCCAGAAGCCGTCCCAGCCGGCCGCGCGCAGCTTCGGGTAGACCGACTTGGTGTAGTCGCCGCCCTGGCAGGTGACGAGGATCGGGTGCCGGGCGAGCTCGGCGATGTCGTTCGCGTCCTTGAGCGGCGGCACGGGCTTGCCGATCGCGGGGCCGGGTCCGCCCACGTTCGAGGTCGTGAAGAAGACGGGGTCGATCGCGTCGAAATCCCCCTCCGCGCGCATGCGCTCCATCAGCACGGAGCCGACCATGCCGCGCCAACCGATGAACCCTACCGTTTTCATGTCGCTCTGCCTTCCGAGGCGTTCGTCTGGGTGGGGCGGCGGGCCGCCTCGCCCCGCCTCCCCGGATTCCTTACAGGCCCTTCAGCACCGCCGAGCCCATCTCCGTGGTGGAGGCCGTCCGGGCCCCCTTCCCCGCGATGTCGGCGGTACGCAGGCCGGAGGCGAGCGCCGAGCGCACCGCCTTCTCGATGCGGCCGGCCACCTCGGGCTGCCCGAAGGTGTACCGGAACATCATCGCCATCGAGAGGATCATGGCGAGCGGGTTCGCGAGGCCCTTGCCGGCGATGTCCGGCGCCGAGCCGTGGATCGGCTCGTAGAGGCCCTTGGCGTTCGCGTCGAGCGAGGCGGAGGGCAGCATCCCGATCGAGCCCGTGAGCATCGAGGCCTCGTCGGAGAGGATGTCGCCGAACATGTTGCCCGTCACGATCACGTCGAACTGCCGCGGGTTGCGCACGAGCTGCATCGCGCAGTTGTCCACGAGCATATGCGAAAGCGAGACGTCCGGGTACTCGGGGGCGATTTCCTCGGCGATGTCGCGCCAGAGCTGGGTGGTCTCGAGCACGTTCATCTTGTCGACCGAGGTGAGGCGCTTGCCGCGCTGGCGGGCGGTCCTGAACCCGGCGTGGAGCGATGCGCCGGATCTGCGGCTCCGTGTAGCGCATCGTGTTGAAGCCCTCGCGGCTGCCCTTCTCGCCCGTGACGCCACGGGGCTGGCCGAAGTAGATGTCGCCCGTGAGCTCGCGCACGATCATGATGTCCAGGCCGCTGACGACCTCCGGCTTCAGCGTCGAGGCGTCGGCGAGCTCGGGGAAGACCGTGGCCGGGCGCAGGTTCGCGAAGAAGTCGCATTCCTTGCGCAGGCCGAGGATCGCCGCCTCGGGGCGCTGGGGCCGGGGCAGCGCGTCGTACTGCGGGCCGCCCACGGCGCCGAAGAGGACCGCGTCGGATTGCCTGACGAGGTCGAGGGTCGCCTTGGGCAGCGGATCCTTGCAGTCGTCGTAGGCCGCCCCGCCGACGAGCGCCGCCTCGGTCTCGACGGCCATGCCCTCGCCGCGCAGCGCGTCGAGCACCCGCATCGCCTCGCGCAGGATCTCGGGGCCGATGCCGTCGCCGGCCAGGAGGGCGATCTTCACGACGCGCACCCTCCCCCTACCCCCTCCCAAGGGAGGGGGAACAATGCGCTCCCTCCCCCCTGGGGGAGGGCCGGGGAGAGGGTCCAAATCACGAGAAGATCCACGGCTCCGAGCGCTTGCGCTTCTCCTCGTACGCGCGGATGTCGTCGGCGTGCAGGAGCGTGCGGCCGATCTCGTCCCAGCCGTTCACGAGGCTTTCCTTGCGCGAGGGCTCGATGTCGAAGTGCATCGGCTTCTGGTTGGGCGCGCTCACCGTCTGCGCGGGCAGGTCGATGGTGAGCTTGAACCCCGGGTGCGCCTGCACCTCGGTGAAGAGGTGGTCGACCTGGAAGTCGAGCAGCACGATCGGCAGCAGGCCGTTCTTGAAGCAGTTGTTGAAGAAGATGTCGGCGAACGAGGGCGCGACGATGGCGCGGAAGCCGTATTGCTGCAGGGCCCAGGGCGCGTGCTCGCGCGAGGAGCCGCAGCCGAAGTTCTTGCGGGCGAGCAGGATCGAGGCACCCCGGTACATCGGCTGGTTCAGCACGAACTCGGGGTTCGGCTTGCGGCTGGCGGGGTCCACGCCCGGCTCGCCCACGTCGAGGTAGCGCCAGGCGTCGAAGAGGTGCGGGCCGAAGCCGGTGCGCTTGATCGACTTCAGGAACTGCTTCGGGATGATCGCGTCGGTGTCGACGTTCTCGCGGTCGAGCGGGGCCACGAGGCCGGTGTGGACGGTGAATTTTTCCATGGCGGATCGAGCGCGCGCGGGCAAACCGTGATTATAGCGGGCCGTGCCGCGGCCCTTCGGCGGTGATGGGGGTCGGCGGACGGCTGGAGTGGCGCGTACACGAGAACGACCCCGCAAACGGGCCCCTCTGGCCGTGGGGCCCGGCCCTGCTCCCCGACGACTTGCCGGCATTCCGGCGCCCCGGCATACTGGAAATCCGGAGGTATCCCATGGAACTCGCCAAGATCGGCAAGAAGGGCCAGCTCACGATTCCCCGCTCGGTCCTCAAGGCGGCAGGAATCGCCGAAGAGTCGCGCGTCGTGCTCGAGGCGACCGCGGATGGCGCCATCGTGCTGCGCCCCGTCGCCGTGTTCCCGATCGAGATGTATTCGCAGGAGCGGCTGAAGGAGTTCGAGGAGACGAACACGCTCCCGGGGGCCATGGAGCGCCGGGTGCAGGCCTACCTCAAGAAGCGCGGCAAGCGGTAAGCCGTGCGCGTCTTCCTCGACGCGAACATCCTCTTCAGCGCGGCCTACCGCGAAGCGGGATCCGTGCGGGCGTTCTTCCCGTTGGCGGCAGCGGGTGCGTGCACTCTCGTTTCTTCGGCGCACGCCGTCGAGGAGGCGCGGCGCAACCTGGCCGTGAAGCATCCCCATCGCCTGGGAGACCTCGAGCACCTGCTTGCATCCGTCGAGCTGTCCCCCCGGCCCAGCGAACCGCTCGTGGCCTGGGCCGAGTCGCTCGGATTGCCGCCCAAGGATGCACCGATCCTCGCCGCCGCCGTGCAAGCCCGGTGCCATGTGCTCGCCACCGGGGACCGCACGCACTTCGGGGCGCTCTTCGGCCGGCGCATGCGCGGAACCGTTGTCATGCTCCCCGCGGAGGCGATCGAGCTGCTGATCGGCTAGGTCCGCCCGGCCCTGCGGCGGCCACCCGACGCTCAGATCCGGCGGATATCCACGAAGTGCCCCGCGATCGCCGCCGCGGCCGCCATCTCGGGGCTGACCAGGTGGGTGCGCCCGCCCGCGCCCTGCCGCCCCTCGAAGTTGCGGTTCGAGGTGGAGGCGCAGCGCTCGCCGGCGGAGAGCTTGTCGTCGTTCATGCCGAGGCACATCGAGCAGCCGGCGTCGCGCCACTCGAAGCCCGACTCGCGGAAGATGCGGTCGAGGCCTTCCTTCTCGGCCTGGGCCTTCACGAGCCCCGAGCCCGGCACGACGAGCGCGAGCCGCACGTTCTTCGCGACCCGCCGGCCCTTCACCACCTGGGCCGCGGCGCGCAGGTCCTCGATGCGGGAGTTGGTGCACGAGCCGATGAAGATCTTGTCCACGGTGATCGCGGTGACCGGCATGTTCGGCTCGAGGCCCATGTAGGTGAGCGCGCGTTCCATCGCCTCGCGCCTGACCGGGTCCTTCTCGCGGTCGGGGTCGGGCACGCGGTCCTCGATCGAGACCACCATCTCGGGCGACGTCCCCCACGTGACCTGGGGCTTGAGGCGCGTCGCGTCGATCTCGACCACCTTGTCGAACTTCGCACCCGGGTCGGAAACGAGCGTCTTCCAGTAGGCCGCGGCCTTGTCGAACTGCTCGGCCTGCGGCGCATAGGGGCGCCCGCGCAGGTAATCGATCGTCTTGGCGTCCACGGCGACCATGCCGGCGCGCGCGCCCGCCTCGATCGCCATGTTGCACATCGTCATGCGGCCCTCCATCGAGAGCGCGCGCACCGTGGAGCCGCCGAACTCGATCGCGTAGCCCGTGCCGCCCGCGGTGCCGATCTTGCCGATCACCGCCAGCACGAGATCCTTGGCCGTCACGCCCGCGGGGAGCGGCCCCTCGCACTTCACGAGCATCGACTTCGACTTCTTCTGCACGAGGGTGTTGGTCGCCAGCACGTGCTCGACCTCGCTCGTGCCGATGCCGAAGGCGAGTGCCGCGAACGCGCCGTGAGTGCTGGTGTGGGAGTCTCCGCAGACGACGGTCATGCCCGGGAGCGTCGCCCCCTGCTCCGGCCCGATCACGTGCACGATCCCCTGCCGGCGGTCGTTCATGCCGAAATAGGCCTTCACGTGGAACTTGTCGACGTTGCGGTCGAGGGTGTCCACCTGCAGCTTCGAGACCGGATCGGCGATGCCCTGGTCGCGGGCGGTCGTGGGCACGTTGTGGTCGGCGGTGGCCACGACCGAGTCGATGCGCCAGGGCTTGCGGTGCGCGACTTCCAGCCCCTCGAACGCCTGGGGGCTCGTCACCTCGTGGACCAGGTGGCGGTCGATGTAGATGAGGCCGGTGCCGTCGGGCTCTTCGCGAACGACGTGGGAGGACCAGAGCTTCTCGTAGAGGGTCTGCGGCATGGGCGAACGCGGCCGGATAAAAGGAAATTATACCGTCGCGCGCACCCCCTCCCCCGCCCGATCGCGCCTCCCGCTCCCTCTCGCGGGCCTGCATTCGCCCCCATAAGACGGTAGGATGGAGCATCGACCACCCTCCACGAGGAGAGAATTGCATGCCGAAGCCGAATTACGCGTTCGCCAAGCGCCAGCGGGAGCTGGCCAAGAAGCAGAAGAAGGAAGCCAAGCAGCGGGAGCGCGACGCCGCCAAGGCGTCCCCCGCGGAACCGACCTCGCCCAAGGAAGACCAGCAATCACAGGTATGATGGGCGGTGCAGGATCATCAAGTAGTGAAGTCTCAGTTCCCATGCCCATGTGCCCTCCGGCGCCCGGCAGTGGCGTTCAATTCCCTTCCTTGATCTTCGTGACCCGTTTCCGGAGTCGGGTTCGCTCCGGTCCCATCGAAATGAGGAAGTGAACATGAGCAGAGGCACCGTGAAGTGGTTCAACGACGCGAAGGGTTTCGGGTTCATCACGCCGGACGACGGCGGCAAGGACCTCTTCGCCCACCACAGCGAGATCCAGGGCGAGGGCTTCAAGTCGCTCAAGGAGGGCCAGGCCGTCGAGTTCGAGACGACGCAGGGACCCAAGGGCCCGGCGGCTTCGCGCATTCGCCCGGTTTGAGGTAGCGCTCGCGCGGCCCGCCGCGCGGTGGTGAAGAAAAGGCCCGGCGACGGGGCCTTTTTCATTTTTCGCCGGTGAACCTCGGATTCGGCCGGCGCTCACACGCCTTCAGTGTCCGGAAGGAGGACTGCATGAGCACCGCCGCCCTCGTCGCGCTCACCCTCGCGCTCCTGGCCGCCGCCGGCTATGCGCAATGGCGGATACCGCGCTTCGAGGCCACGAGGTCCGGCGTGATCCTGGCCCGCGGCGTGCTGATCCTGGTCGGTGTGGCGTTCGGCTTCGTTTCGGCCGTGTACTACGCAAGCCCGGTGTTTCCCGCGCCGCTCGTGTTCCTCTCGGCGTTCGGGCTCGTCCACCTGCCCGCGGCCATCATCCTCGTCCTCAAGCGGAAACGGGGCGAATCGCCGTCGTGATGTCTGTGGTCACGCGTTTGTCCGGATTCGCCGCGCGTTCTTCAGGGGCTGTCATCGGCAGGGGAAGCGGGCGCAGCTTGCCCGATTAGCGCGCACCTCGTCGCTTCGCGTCTTCGAGGACGAGGTCGGCCCCCCGCTCACCCACCATGATCGACGCCGCCATCGTGTTCGACGAAGCGATCGTCGGCATAATCGAGGCGTCGACCACGCGAAGGTGCCCGACTTCCTTCACCCGCAGGCGCGCATCGACCACCGAATCCGCACCGACGCCCATCCGGCAGGTGCCGACCGAATGCCATGCAGTCTGACCGGTATCGCGGATGTACGAAAGGAGCGCCGAATCGTCGGCGACGGCCGGGCCCGGGCGCGTCTCCTCGACCACGTACTTGCGCATCGCCGGCTGTTGGGCGATGCGCCGGATGAGGTGCAAGAGCGCCACCGCCGTGTCCCGGTCCGCTCGCTCCGCCAGATAGCGAGGATGGATGGCAGGCGCATTGTTCGGGTCCGGCGATTTGATGTGCACGTAGCCCCGGGACTCGGGATGGAGCTTGAATCCGCCGATCGAGAATCCGGGGAACGGGTCGATCCCCTGCTCCAAGGAGCGCGAGAACCGGTCCTTCCCGCTGATGTGGTAGATCCGGATCATCACGTCGGGCCGGTCGCCGGCGAGCCCGGTGCGCGTGATCGCGTGCGCCGTGGAGGACGTCCCGGCAAGCAGTCCCTTGCGTGTGAGCAGGTAGCGCAGCCCGAATCGCATCCTGTGCCAGGGACTTCGCACCACGTCGTTGATGGTGATGGGCACCGAGGTGCGGAATGTGCAGCGGACCTGCAGATGATCGATGAGATTTTCGCCCACTCCACCCAGGCCGGCGACGACCGGGATGCCGAGCCCCGACAGCAGCGCCGGCTGCCCGACGCCCGAGAGCTCGAGGAGCTGGGGCGACTGGATGGCGCCCGCGGCCAGAATCACTTCGGCCCGCGCCGTCGCTCGTCGCGGCTCGCCCCCCTGGCGATACTCGACGCCGACGGCCCGGCGGCCCTCGAACAGCACGCGCGTGGCGAGCGCATCCGTCTCGATCCTGAGGCACTCCCGGCGCCGCGCGTCGGTGAGATAGGCGCGCGCCGTGCTGCAGCGCCGCCCGTTGCTGGAGGTCTGCTCCAGGTAGCGCACGCCCTCGTAGCTCGCCACGTTGTAGTCGCGCGTCTCGGGAATGTCCATGTCGAGGCAGGCGCGCACGAAAGCGTCGGAAATGGCGTCGCGATCGCGCACCTTCCGATCCGTCACCTGCACCGGCCCGGACTTGCCCCGGCCCGGCTCGTTCGTGTACGGATTCGTCTCGAGCCGGCTGAAGTATGGGCGCACGTCCTCGAAGCTCCAGCCGGGATTGCCGAGCGCGCGCCACTCGTCGAATTCCCGCGGATCGCCCCAGATGTAGGCCATTCCGTTGATCGACGTCGATCCGCCGAGCACCTTTCCGCGGGGCGAGTAGATGCACTTGCCGCCGAGCTCGGACTGCGGCTCGCTCTCGAACTTCCAGGCGTACCGCCCATTGTTCAGGAGCTTGCCCACCCCGAGCGGCAGGTGGATCCACACGCTGCGATCTTCCGGACCGGCTTCCAGCAGCAACACCGTGTGCCGTCCCGACTCGGACAGCCGTGCGGCCAGGGCGCAGCCGGCCGCACCCGCGCCTACGACGATGAAGTCGAATTCGTTGATCGGCATCGGCGGTTCATTATTTGATCAGAAGGTTCGGCAGGAACGTCACGAGGGAGGGCATCAGCGCGAGCGCCGCGACGACCACAGCGGCGGCGATCACGAAGGGAATGAGCTCGCGCGAGATGCGCTCGATCGGCTCGCCGGAAAGGCCGGCGACGCCGAAGAGGTTCGTCCCCACGGGCGGCGAGAAGAGCCCGATCATGAGGGCGGCGATCGACACCAGCGCCATGTGCACTTGGTTGATGCCCGCAATGGCGGCGGTCCCGGCGAGGATCGGCGCGAGGATGATGACGAGCGAGGTCGCCTCCACCATGCAGCCGAGGGCGAGCAGAACGGCCGTGAGGCCGAGCATGAGGAGGTCGACGTTGCCGTGCGACAGGTTGAGCAGCAGGGTGCCGACGGCCTCCGGGGCCCGGTAGAGCGCCAGAAAGAAGGAGAACGGTCCCGCGGCCGCGATGATGAACCCGAAGAGGCCCGTCGCCGCGGCCGTATTCGCCGCGGCGGTGTAGATCGCCCGGAACGTCATCCTGCGCATCACCAGGCCGTACAGAAAGACGTAGGCCGCGGCGAGGACCGACGCTTCCGTGATGGTGACCCGCCCGCCCAGCGTGCCGTACAGGATGATGACCGGCACGAGAACCGAGGGAAGCGCGTTCAGGATCACCGCCCACGCGGACCCCATCTCCTCGGCCTGCGACTCCAGGCGGCGATCGACGATCTTGCGGCTGCGAAGGGACACGATGGCCATGAAGCTCAGCCCGATCAGCAGCCCCGGCACGATACCCCCGATGAACAGGGCCCCGATCGACACACCCGGCGCGATGCTCGCGTAGATCACCATTGGGATCGACGGCGGAATGATGGGACCGAGACTTCCCCCGGCGGCCACGATCGCCGAGGAGAACGAACGGGGGTACCCGTGACGCGCGAGCAGCGGCACCATGAGCGAGCCGATCGCGACGGTTTCCGCGAGGCCCGAGCCCGTCATGCCGCCGAAGATCATGCAGGCGATCACGGTCGCGTGGCCCATGCCGCCGCGCCACCGTCCGACGAGCAGGCGGGCGAGGTCGCCGAGGGCGCGCGTGAGGCCGGTGACGTTCATCAGCTCCCCGGCCACGATGAAGCCGGGAATCGCGAGCAGCGGATATAGCGACACCTGGGAAACCGATTTCTGCGCGATCAGGTGGATCGGGACGACGCCGGTCCACAGGAGCAGGACCGTGCTCGCCAGAATCATCGCGAGCGCCATGTCGAACGACAGCACGACCGCGCCCAGGAAGACCGCCATGAGGAGGATGAGCTCCATCGGTCAGCCGCCGGTGGGCGAGGCGGAACCGCTGGATGCGGCCTGCCGCGGCGTCCACTTTCCGTGGCGCATCCACCCCTCGAGCGCGAGGAGCGGGCCAACGGGCACGGCCATCCACTCCCAGAGCAGCGTGTACGGCATCGTCGTGAACGTCCCGTTCCGATGCACGTACGCGACGTACGCGCCCGTCACCACGAAGCCGCCGAGGAGGACGAGTCCCGCGTACGAGACGAGGAGCTCGATCGCCGCGCGCATGCTCCCCGGCAGCTTGGCGGCGAGATAGGTGAAGCGGATCCTCGCGTTCTCGCCGAACGAGATTCCCGCGCCGACGAAGACCGTCCACACGAAGAGCGTGATGGCGGTCTCGTCGGCCCATACGAGAGCGATGCCGAACGCTTCCCGGCATACGATGTTGGCCGCGAGGACCAGGAGCATCGCGAGCACGAGCGCGACGCCGAAGGCGCGCGACGCCCTCATCAGCGCCGCGTGGAAGGCCTCCATTTCCCTATCTCTGGGCCTTCCGGGCCTCGTCGAGGATGCTTTGCGGCACCATGGACTTCACGGTCTCGGAATTCGGAATTTCTCGCCCGCCTTGCGCCATTGCGCCATCTCCCGCGCGTTCGGCTCGTACACCTGGATGCCATGGGCCTTGATCTGCTTCATCGCCTCGCCGCGCAGCGCCCGGTTGTACTCGTAGGCCTTGTCCTCGTACATCTTCATGGCCTTGCCGAACGCCGCCTTCTGGGCCGCGTCCATCTTCTCGTACGCGTTCTTGTTGATGACCAGGATGCGGTAGACCGCCAGCGCGTCGATCTCGGTGCCGAACTTCACCACTTCGTCATGCTTGAGCAGCGTGAGCCAGACCGGCTGCAGGTGCTCCGCGTCGACGAGCCCGTGCTGCAGGGCGCTGTAGATCTCCTTCACGTCCACCGGCGTGGGGATCGCACCGAGCTGCTTCCAGAAGTTCTGCTCGAGCGGCGTGGCGGTGGTGCGGATCTTGATGCCCTTCACATCGGCGGGCACCTTGATCGGATGCTTCGTGTTCCAGAGGATGCGGTACCCGCCGCCGCTGGGCGTGAACGCGACCGGCTTGAGCCCGAGGTTCGCGGTGAGCTCCCGGCGGACCTCCTGTCCGATCTTGCCGTCCCAGACCTCGCGGCCGTTGTCCATCTTCTTCCAGAGGTACGGGACGTCGGAGAACAGCATCGCCTTCGTCTGCTTGGTCATGTTGCACGTGCAGGCGACGGCCATGTCCACGAGCCCGCTCTGGGCCGCGTCCATGCCGGCGATCTCGCCGAAGAGCGCCGAGCTGAAGAACGGCTCGATCACGACCGTCCCGTGGGTCGCCTTCTTCAGCCAGGCGGCCGCGTCCGTCATGGCCTTGCTGTCCTCCATGCCGGCGGGCGAAGCCGACGTGAGGCGCAGCACGACCTTCGGGGAATTGGCGAAGGCGTTGGCGGCCACGGACGGGACCGCGGCCGCCGCGAACACGAGTCCGGCAATGGCGGCCGGGATCCACTTGCACTGCATGGTGCGCATCATGGTGTCTCCTCCTAACGCGAAGTTGATGGGGCTAACGGGCCGTTCGAGCCGGCTTCTTCTGCAATCTGGAAGGTCGAGGCACGGCTCGAGGTCGTGCCCCGTGTAGATCGCGACGGGATCGAGCGCGCGCACGCGCTCCAGGGCCGCGATCGCCTCGAAGACGTCGACCACGATTCCCGACGGGATGTTGTCGAGGTAGTTGCGATGCAGGGGGACGGCGTCCCCGGTGAGCACGGCCTTGCCGCCCGAGGCGTCGACCACGATCAATTCCGCGACCCCGGCGTGTGGCCGCCGACCCGCATCGCCGTGAGTCCCTCGGCGATCGGCGCGTCGCCGTCGATCGGGCGAATGCGGCCGGACTCTATGAGCGAGAGCAGGTACTGCTGGTGGCTGAAGAACCGGTCCATGGACGGATGCTCGCGCCTGCCGCTGCGGAAGAACTCGATCTCGCGCTCCTGGGCGAGGAAGGTGGCACGCGGGAAGTTCTCCTGTTCCAGGCGTGGTCCCAGTGCAGGTGGGTGAGGACGATGGTCTCGACCTCATCGACCTCGACGCCGACTTCGGCGAGCGCGGGGGCGAGCGGCCGGACCTGCGTGATCCCCCGGCGGTGAGCCTCGGCGAGCCGGGCCCCGGTGTCCACGAGGATCGTGCCGGCCGGGCCCCGAAGCACCCACAGCCGGTACGCGATCTCGATCTCGCGGCCGGGCTCGGTGAGATAGCAGAAGAGCGCGTTATCGGCCTTTCGGTGGCCGATCTCGACGGGCTCGATCGTGTAGGTCACAGCGGCAGCCCGAGGAGCTTCGCGGCGTTCGAATACGCGATCTTGTCCACGATCGCCGGCTCCCAGCCCATGGCGAGGAAGTCCCGCGTGCCCTCCTCCAGGTTCTGGGTGGGATACGCGGTGCCCCACAGCATCCGGTCGGCGAGATAGCAGTTCGCCGCATCGACGTACGTCCTGGCGCACGGGATGTTCGCCTTGGAGATGTACACGTCGGGCGAGACGTAGATGTTCGGGCAGCAGAGCGCGATCACCACCATCTGCTCGGCCCACGGCCACGCCGCGTGCGAGACGATGATCCGGAGCTGCGGATAGCGCATCGCCACGCGCTGCACGGGGATCGGGCTGCACCAGTTGAGGTCGTGCCCGCCCAGGGCGCTCAGCAGCCCGCTCAGCGAGATCGACACGGGAAGCCCCAGCGCGAGGCACGCCTCGTAGATCGGCGTGAGCGCGCCGTCGTCCGCGAGGCGCGCCGTCTTGCTCGAGCCCGGCTCGATGGAGATGCCGCGGATGCCCGGCTCGCTCGCGAGCTGGCGCGCCTCGGCCAGCGACGATGCGATGTTTTCCAGGTCGATGCCGAGGAACCCCACGAAGCGGTCAGGCCACTTCGCGGCCGCTCGCACGATGGCTTCGTTGCCCACGCCGCCCAGCTCGCCGGAGGACGCGCGGCCCATCATCACGCCGTACCTCACGCCCGTCGCGTCCATCTCCTCGAAGAGGATCTCCATGGACTCGAGCCAGGCCGAGCGCGCGCCGCGGAAGTTCGGCACCTTGCGCGGGTAGTACATGGCGGTCTTGAAGGTCTGGCCGCTCACCCACTCGGGGATGGGCGGGCGCAGGCGCATGTCGATGAATCGGTGGGCCACGCAAAGTCCTCTCGGATTCAGGAACGCTGGGTGCCTTCGAGCAGGTCGAACCGGCCGGCCGCCGCGCGCCGGTAGTAGTCGGAGGCGGTCGGGAACTGCTTTTTCCGTCGCCGAGGGCGCGGCCGTAGCCGAAGTAGGCCTGGCGTGTGACCTCGGCAAAGGCCGCGGGGATGGACACGTCCTCGGCGAGCGCGCACGCGAGCGAGACGTCCTTGGCCATCAGCCCATGGCCGATGAGTCCCTCGGCATAACGGCCTTCGCGCACGTAGCTGCCCATGTAGCTCTGCAGCACGATGGAGTCGGCCGGGCCGTCGCGCAGGCCCTCGACCATGGTGGCGAGGTCCAGGCCGGCCTCGAGCCCGAGGGAAAGCGCTTCGGCGTTCGCCGCCGTCATGACGCCCACGAGCAGATTGTTGGCGATCTTCACGGCCTTCGCCGCGCCCTGGGCCCCCACGTAATCGCACACCCCGAGCCGGCGCAGGACGTGGGCGTAGCGGTCGAAATCGTCCTTCTGTCCCGACGCGACGATGGTGAAGTCCCCGCCTTCACCGCGCGGACCCCACCACCGATCACCGCAGCGTCGATGAATCTCGCGCCCCGGCCGCGCAACGCCTCGCCCACCTCGTGGGCGACGGCGACCGAGGTGGTGCCGAGGTCGACCACGTACCGGCGAAAGGCCGGGCATGCCAGGATGCCGTCGCGGCCGAGCACGACCTCGGGCGCAGGGCCTTGTCGTCCCACACCATGATGAGGACGAGCTCGCAGCGCTGCGCCACCTCGCGGGCGCTGCCCGCCCCGTGGACGTCCTCGCACGCGATCTCCCGGACGGCGCGCGCGTCGAGGTCGTAGGCGACGACGGAATCGCCGTCCGCCGCCACGTTCCTCGCCATGGGCTTGCCCATGCTGCCCAGCCCGATCACTCCGATCCTCATGCGGCCGCCTCCACGCTGGAGGGCCCGCCGCGCTGCGCCGTTCGGGAGGCCGCCGCGGACATCGTCTCGCCGTCCGCCGCCCTGAGGCCGGCGACCGCGAGCGCGCCGAAGATCGAGGGATGCCGCGCCTCGCGCGCGAGGTCGCAGGCGAGAGCGAGGCCGGTGCGCACGGCTTGCGCATCGGCCTGCAGGGCTGCACCCGCTCGTGCCGCGAGCACCGCGTTGGCGCCGGACCCCTTGAGGAGCAGCGGCACGAGGTCCGACGCATCGAGCCCGGCGGCCGCGGCGAGCGCGACGGCCTCCGCGCTGGCAGCCATGGCCACGCCGGCCACGAGGCACTCCACGATCGACATCGCCTTGCTCGTCCCGGGCCCGCCGGTGGGGACGACCTGCGGGGCGATGGAACGCAGCACACCGAGCGCGAGCGCATCGTCCATGAGGCTCGCGTCGGCGAAGGCCCGGCCGGGCCGGATCGCGCACGAAAAGCGCCGCGCCGTGTGCGCGCAAACCTTCGGTGGAGCAACGTTCCGCGATGGCCTTCATCAATGCCGGCGAAATCGGACTGAAGTCGACGATCACGAGGCCGGGAGGCGCGCGCCACGGCAGTCCCTCCCGGCTCGAGCATGAGGGCTTGCGCCTCGGCGTCGCCCGCGCACCAGGTAAGGAGCACGTCCGCGCCCGCGACGAGCTGCGCGATGGCGGCGCCGTCCCCGACGACGGCCTGTGCGGTCGCAGCGGCGCCGAGGATGCCCCTCGCACGCGAGGCCGCGGCCGAATGGATGAAGCCGACGCGGGGCGCCCTAGGAAGCGACAACTTCCCCACCCTTGCCGAGCCGCTCGGCGGCCGTGGCCGAGTCGATCACCACCGCGAAGTTCGGAATGCCCGTCGCCAGCGCGTTTCGGTGGGGGGCGGCGGCCGGGGCCAGGCACGCATCCTCGGCGACGACCATGCGGTACCCGAGATCGAAGCCGTCGCGCACGGTGCTCTCGACCACCATGTGCGTGAAGGCGCCGCCGACGAGGACTTCGTCCACACCGGCGTTGCGAACCACCTGGTCGAGGCGCGTGCCGCAGAAGGCGGAGACGCCGACCTTGTGGATCACCTCCTCGCCCGCTTCCGGGGCGACGAGGAACTCGACGTCCGCGGTCCCGGGCGCGAGCGCCAGCATGTCGCGCGGCGCCTTGCCGGACTTGCGCGATCCGGCCGTGCGCAGCGCGTCGAACGTCCCCCGCCGGTGCGGCCGAGTCACCCCCACGTGCACGACGAGCACGCCGGCCGCCCGCGCGGCGTCGAGCATCTTCTGCGCGGCCTGGAGCGCCTTTTGGGGCGCCTCCTGGTCCTCGAACTTGATGGCCCCCGAGGCCCGAACGCCCCGTTGATAGTCGAGCAGCACTAGTGCTGCAGCCACGGCGTTCTCCCTCCAAAATGCGACTCATTCGAATGATTCGCATGCTACTCCATTGAACCGCCCGCCACAACAACAACGACGGCGGCCCTGCTCGCCCTAGTACGCGACCTTCGCCCGCTCGAGGCGATCGATCTCCGCGGGCGCGACGCCGAGCACGTCGCCCAGCACGTCGCGCGTGTCGGCGCCGATGAGCGGCGCCGCGCGGGGGATGCGCGCCGGGCTCGCGTCGAAGCGCCAGATGGGACCGTAGAGCGGCTGCTCGCCGGCCTCGGGGTGCGCCACCGACTGGAAGAACTCGCGCGCCGCGAGGTGCGGATCGGCCAGCAGCGTCCGCGGCGTGTTGGCCAGCCCGCTCGGGACCCGGTGCGACTGCAGCAGCGCGACCATGGCCTCACGGGCGGGAAGAGCCGCAGACCACGCGCGGATCTCGCGCTCGATCTCCTCGCCGCGGGCCCTGCGTCCGTCCGGTGTGCGCAAAGTCGCGTCGGCCGCCCAATCGGCGCGGCCCAGGGCGCGGCACAGGCCCTGCCATGCCTCGGCGTCCGGCACGCTCAGCGCCACCCATGCGTCGTCACCCCTGCACGGGAAGCAGCCGTGCGGGAACCAGGAGGCGTCGGAATTGCCGTAGCGGCGCGGGATGGCGCCGTTGAAGCTCTCGGCCGCGAGATCGCCCAGGAGCAGGATGGAAACCTCGAGCTCGGAGACGTCGATGTAGGTGCCCTTGCCCGTGCGCTGGCGATCGTGCAGTGCGGCGAGGATTGCGCAGGCCCCGTGGATCGCCGAGCCCGTGTCCGGGAAGATTCCCCCAGCGCGTTCGGCCCGCCGTCCAGGTAGGCCGTCATGGAATCGAGGCCCGACCACGCATCGAGGGACGGGCCGTACCCGACGTAGCCCTTTTGCGGCCCCTCCTGCCCGAAGGCGGAAAGGGAAGCCATCACGAGCCCGGGATTGAGGGCCGAAAGCGACGCATAGTCGAGACCGAGGCGCTTCATCACGCCCGGCGCGAAATTCTCGATGACGACGTCCGACTTCGCGACGAGGCGGCGGGCCAGATCCCGGCCCTCGTCGGTCGAGAGGTTCAGCGCCACGCTGCGCTTGCCCCGGTTCTGGCTGTTCCAGACGCCGCTGCGATTGAGGCCCGGCTCGCGGTCCGGGTACGGGCCCTGGCGGCGGTGAATGTCGACGCGATGGCTGCTTTCCACCTTGATGACGTCCGCGCCCATGTCGGCGAGCAGGGCGGCGCAGTACGGCCCCGCCCAGACATGGCCGAAGTCGATGACGCGCAGACCTTGCAGGGGGCGGGCCTTGCCCGCATCGCGCGGGGACGGCTCGCCTGCCCACGACGGCCCCGTCGTCGCGTGCTCGCTCACACCCATGGCGCGCGTGAACCTGAAGGGACTGCCGGGGACCAGGGCCGCCCGGCCCTCGACCTCGACGCCCCGGAAGAAGCCCCGCGCGTGCAGCTGCGGAATGCGCAGCAGGTCGCCCACCTCGTTGATCGGCGCGAAGGGCACGCCGCGCCCCTGCGCCTCGATGGCGAACTGCGCCTTCGATTGCGTGAGCAGCCAGGGCGCCATGCGCGCCTCGATGTCGTGGCGGTGGTTGAAGCGGTACTCGGGATCGAGATACCGCGGATCGCGCGCCCACTCCGGCCGGCCCATCATCTCGACCAGCCCTTCCCAGTGGTACTTCTCCACCACCTGCAGGAAGACGAAGCCGTCCTCGCACGGCTTCACCCCGTAGGGTGCCAGCCGCCATACGCGCATGAAGCGGGTGGCCGTCTCGCCGTTGTAGTGCTGCAGCGCAATCTCGCGGCGCAGCGTCGGGATCAGCGCCTCGAGCATCGAGACGTCGACATCGCCGCCCTCGCCCGAGCGATTGCTCTCGAACAGGCCGGTGAGCGCCGCGCCCGCGGCACTCGCGCCCGCATAGAAGGACGGGAGCGAGCCGGGCATCTTGAGCGGCGGGGGAAGCTCCCCGTCCTGAGGCCGCGCGATGTCGCGAGGCGTGAGGTGCGCCAGGCCGGAAAGGAACGACACCTCCAGGTCGCCGCCGCGGAATCTCGCATAGGGCCCCGTCTGGCCGAAGGGCGTGATGTGGACGCGCACCGCCCGCGGATTGATCTCGCGCAGCCACGGCGTGCCGAACCCGGCCGCCGCGCGCTCGTCCTCGGTGCGCTCGTCGATGACGATATCGGCGAGGCGGATCGCCGCCAGGGCTTCCTCCCGCGACGACTCGCTCGTCCAGTCCACCGCGAGCACCCGCTTGCCGGAGTCGAGGAGCGCGGAGGTCGGCCGCTTGCCGTCGCGGTGCGGATTCTCGCGTCCCCGCTCGCGCAGCCGCGTCACCGGCGCCCCGAAATCGGCGAGCAGCTTGCCGCAATAGCCGACCGCCAGGCCGCTCCCCCACTCCAGGACTCTCACGTGGGCCAAGGAGGGCCCGCTACCCTCGTTCGACGCCATGCTCAGGCCGGGACCAGCCCGCTCGCGGTACCCGCGATCACCTTGTCGCCCGCCCGGTTCTCGATCCAGACGTCGCACACGATGCGCACCTGGCCGGCTTCGGGCTCCTTGCCGCGCACCACGCCCCTGGCCACGCAGAAGTCGGTCACGCTCACGGGCCGGCGGAACGCGATGTCGCAGCGCCCCCCCTCGATCCAGCCGCGGCCGAAGCAATCGCGCAACTGGCGGAAGATGAGCGCCGCGACCTGCGGACCGGTCGCGACGGGTGCGTCGAGGCCCTCGCGCTGCGCCGCCTCGACATCGGTGTGGATCGTGGCCTCGGCGCCGCGCTTGAAGTGCTCGAGCCGGAACTGGCAGGCGACCTCCGGAAATCGTATCCGGCGGCCACGGTGGCGGTGAGAATCGGCATGTGCACGCTCCCGGCGGTGGTGGTCATAGTTTCTCGGCCTTGACGCCGGAATCGACGCCCTCGCCGGCGCGCTGCACGGTGCGCTCGATCACGTCGAGGACGTGGGTGCGGCGCGTGCGGAACACGACCTCGGCCCTCGGGATCGCGCGCCTCCGCCTCGTAGACGACGAACTCGCGGTCCTTGCGGACGTACTTGTCCACGACCTTCGCCGAGATGCGCAGCGCGACGCCCGGCCGGATGGGCCGCACGTTCTCCATCTCCCACCTCACGAAGAGCCCGCGCACGTTGTAGGTGCGCGACAGCAGCCACCGCGGCGGGCGGTAGCTGATCTCGGGGCGGCGCGACGGTGCCGCCCCAAGGGGAATCGAGGAGGTACCAGGTGTGGTAGTCCGCGTCCATCTCGCACTGCTTCTCGACCATCTCGGGCGTGACGACCCACTCCATCTCGCCCAGCGAACCGCCGACCTCGATCTCCTCGAACGACGTGCGCCGCCCGTGAGCGTCCTGCGCAACCCGCGCCCTCGCCTCCATCACCCCTCCTTCGCCCGGAACCCGGTCGTTCGTGTCATTCGAATGACTATAGCAAAGTCGCACGCCGCGGCGCAACGCATGCATGCGCATTTTTTCCCGCGCACGTGCAGATTCCACGTGCAGATTCCAATCGACAAACCGCCGCCCGCACGCTAGCATTCATACGTATCACACGAATGAATCGCAGCGCGCATGCCGGGAATACCGCTGTACAAGGAAGTGCGGGACCAGATCGTCCAGAGCCTCGTGAAGAGCGAGTGGCAGCCGGGGGATCCGATCCCGAGCGAGAAGGAGCTCTCGAAGCGATACGCGGTGGCGATCTCCACCGTGCGCGCGGCCATCAGCGAGCTTGTCGCCTCCGACATCCTCATCCGCAAGCAGGGCAAGGGCACGTTCGTCGCGCACCACAGCAGCAAGGGCAGCCACTACCGCTTCTTCAACGTGGTGCGCAACAACGGCGGGAAGAAGGCGTTCAACCGCAGGCTCCTGTCGATCCGCAAGGAGAAGGCCGACGCCGACGCGATCCGCACCTTCGGCCTGCGCCCGGCGCGCCGCGGCGGGGACGTCTACCGCATGCGCATCAAGCTGAGCACCGACGGCCCTCCCTTCGCCTACGCGGAGGTCGTGCTGCCCGTGCACCTCTTCCCCACGCTCGAGGACGACGGCATCCCGGACGGCCCGGAATCGCTCTACGCGCTCTATCAGGAGCGCTACGGGGTGAACACTACCGCGTCGAGGAGGACCTCTACGCGGTCGCCGCGCCAGCCTCGGTCGCGAAGGCGCTCGGCCTTCCCACCGGCGCACCGGTGCTCGAGGTTCGGCGGGTCGGCTGCACGTTCAACCACGTGGCCGTCGAGCAGCGGACCACCTGGATCCACACGCGCGATTACCACTATCAGCTCGCGCTGGGCGGACAGGGCTGACCTCGTTTCTTTCTCAGGAAGGATTGCCATGGGTACCTATGACGAATGGGTCGGGCGCGTGCAGCGCGATGCCGACACCGCCACCGCTGCGCCGCCGCGGCTGCTCGCCGCGACGCTGAATCGCGAGCAGATCGACTTCCCCGCCGGAGCCGTGCTGCCGCAGGTCTGGCATTGGCTCTATTTCCTGCCCGCCGTGCGCACCCGCGACATGGCAAAGGACGGTCATCCGCCGCGCGGCGGGTTCCTGCCCCCGGTGCCGTTGCCGCGTCGCATGCGCGCGGGCGGCGCCTTCCGGTTCGAGCACCCGATCCGCGTGGGAGACGCGCTCGAGCGCCAGTCGCGCATCGCGTCCGTCTCGGAAAAGAAGGGAAGCACCGGGCCGCTCGTCTTCGTTCGGGTCGAGCACGAGATCTCGGCGAACGGGAGGCTCGCGGTCGTCGAGGAGGAGAGCATCGTGTACCGGGAGGCGGCGACGCCGGGCGCCCAGCCGGCGGCTGCTTCCGCGACCCGACGCGCGCCGGCGGCCCTTCCGCCCGGGGCGAGCCGCTTTCCGACGGATCCCGTGCTGCTCTTCCGAACGTCCGCCCTCACCTTCAACAGCCACCGGATCCACTACGACCTCGACTATGCGGTGCGCGAAGAGGCGTATCCGGAACGCGTCGTCCATGGGCCGCTCATCGCGCTCTTCATGCTGGAGCATTTGCATTCCCGCTATCCGGCGGACCGCTTGCGGCAGTTCAAATATCGGGCCATGGCCCCGACGTTCTGCGGCGAGGACGTGAGCGTGAGCGAAACTGGCGACGGAAAGCAGGCGGCGGCGCTGCAGGTCATCGCCAGGAATGGAAGCGGCGCGGAGGCGGTGACGGGCGATGCCACCTATGGCGGCTAGCGTGAAGGCGGCACCGGCGCTTTACGGGCCCCTGCTCTTCACGCCCGGTGACCGGCCGGATCGCTTCGAGAAGGGCTGGACCGCCAGCGGGGGCGCGCTGATCCTCGACCTCGAGGACGGCGTGGCGCCCGAGCGCAAGGCCGCGGCACGGAAAGCGGTCGCCGACTGGATCTCCCCGGCGCGCCGGCCGTTGGTCCGCCTGAACGCCATGGACACGGCGGCCTTCAGCGAGGATGCCGCCGCGCTTTCCGGCGTGGAAGTGCCGATGATCGTCCTGGCCAAGACGCAGTCGGCCGACGACGTGAAGGCGGTGCGTGCGGTCTGGCCGCGCGCGGCGCTCTTTCCGCTCATCGAGTCGCCGGAGGGCCTGGCGAGGCTCGCGGAAATCGCGGCCGCGCCCGGCGTGGCGCAGCTCGCGTTCGGCGCGCTCGACCTCCACGCCGCCGTCGGCATGCGCTTCCCGGAGTCCAGCTTCATCGCGCACTGCCGCATCCAGATCACCCTCGCGAGCCGCATCGCCCGGCTCGCCGCGCCGATCGACTCGCCGTTCCCCGGATTCAAGGACGCCGAGGCCGTCGCGGCCGATGCGCAGTCCGCGTCGGCATTGGGCTTCGCCGCGAAGCTTTGCATCCACCCGGCCCAGCTCGGGCCGGTGCGAGATGCGTTCCGGCCGACCTCGGAAGAGATCGCGTGGGCGCGGGAAGTCGTGGCGGCGGGCGCGGCGGGGGGCGCGGCATCGGTTCGGGGCGCGATGGTCGATGCACCGGTGCTCGCCAGCGCGCGACAGGTTCTCGAACGGGACGAACGCCTGCGCCACCGCGAGCGATCCGAATGACACCCGCGTCCAGGAAGAAATGGAGCCAGCGCCGGACCCGGATAGCGCACCGGGCCGGTCGAAGCACCGCAATTCGTCATCGAACATCGCCGCGAGCAGTTCAGGGAGGGGTCGCCGTGGTCAGTCGCGCTCCAGTCGACTCAGTCGTCGTCCGCGCCCATCGTCAGAACACGACTGGCGCGGCGAGCGCACTGCAGGTGCCGACCACGGCATGCTCACCGTCGCTGCGCTCGACCCAGACGTCGCAGGTCACACGGATGCGGTCGCCCTCCACCGATTTGCCGACCACCACTCCGCGGGCGCAGCCAAAGTCGTCCGACCACATCGGCCGGCGAAAGGTGAGCGAGCCCTTGCCGCCGACGATCCAGCCGGCATCGAAGCACGCGGTCATCATGCGGAAGATGAGCGCCGCCACCTGGGGGGCCACGGCCACCGGGCGCGGCAGGCCCTCGATCTTCGCGGCTTCGTAGTCGTTGTGCAGCGTCTTCACCTCGCCCAGCTGGAACATCTCGGTCTCGAACTTAAGCGAGAAGGACGGCAACTCGGTGCCGAGCGCCACGTCCCCGGTGATGAGCGGTCGCTTCTTCATGATGTCGCCGGCCCTCAGATCTTCTCGTTCTTGACGCCGCTGTCCAGGCCCTTGCCCTTGCGCGGCGCAGTGCGCTTCACGGCGTCGAGCACGTGCGTTCGCACGGTCCTGAAGACCACATCGCCCCTGGCATTGGTGCCCGTGCACTCGAACTTCACGTACTCGCGATCGCGCTCGATCCACTTGTCGAGGATCTTGCCGCTCACCTTGATCGGCTCCCCGACGACGAGCGGGCCGCTATTCTCGAACTCCCATTTGTAGAACAGGCCCCGTACGTTGTAGTTGCGCGACAGAAGCCAGCGCGGCGGCCGGTACTGGATCTGCGGCGGAGCGATGCGTTGGCCGAAGGGAGACGTGCCGAAGTACCACGGGTGGTAGTCGAAGTCGATGCGGCACTGTTTCTGCACGTCCTCGGCCGAGAGGGTCCAGTCGATGGTGCCCATGTCCTTGCCGATCTCGATGTCTTCGTAGGTCGCGCGAGGGCCATGCTCGTCCTCGGCGACACGGGTGGCGGTTTCGATATCTGTCTTCATCTGTCCTGGGCGGTGGATGGAGTGCCGGGACGCCCGGGCGGCTCGCCAGGCAATCTCCTCGAATTGCCCGGCGCTGCCCGGTGACGCGCTCGGCGCGAGGCGATGGACGATCGTCATACAATAAGACTATATACAGGACAAAAGGCTGTCAACGACCGGCGGCCATCCGCGCGCAACAGATCCTCGCGCCCGCGCGGCGCCGCAGCCTGCTAGGCGATCTTGCGTGGGGCGCTGCGCGCGGCGGGCGCGGGGGTGTCCGCTTCGGTGCGCGCGTCTTCTGCGCATGGCCTCGACCGCGAGCTCCGCGGCGCGCGTAATGTGCCGCTCCGCTGCCCTGCGCGCGGCGGCGGGGTCCCGCGTCGCGAGCGCTTCGTAGATCGCACGCGCGCCATCGACGCTCTGCTGCACGCGCGCGCGGCACGGTTCACGTTGAGCCCGCGGATCAGGGTGACGCGCGCCCGGAGGCGCCGCAGGATGCTCTTGAGCTCGGCGTTGCCGCCGCTGTCGCAGAGCGGTCGTAGAACGCGGTCTTGGCGTGCTGCAGCTCTTCGAAATCGCCGCGCGCCGCCGTGCTGGTCATCGTCTCGAGGCAGCGCCGCAGCTCCTCGAGGTCCGCGTCAGACGCGCGCTCAGCGCACAGTGCGCACGCATAGCCCTCCAGCTCGCGCCGGACCGCGTAGATGTTACCCGCCTCGCGTTGATCGAGACTCGGGACCGAGGGACCCTTGTTGGGAGCGAGCTCGAGCAACCCTCGGCCTCGAGCTGGCGCAGCCCCTCCCGCAAAGTGGTCCGGCTCCACGCCGAGCTTCTCGCAGAGCTCGCGCTCGATGGAGCCGTCCGCCCGGCTCTGAACACGCACTCGGTGATGGCGTTGCGCAGGATCTCCACCACCTGGCTGGCGCAATGGGCTGGGAACCGCAAGCTTCAGGGGTTCGAGGCAGGGCATGGACGAGTATTGTTGTCATACAAAATGGCAGGAACCACAGAAAGAGCATGCAATCCAACGCCTCGAGCCGGTAGAAGAGAAGAACAAGGCCAGAGGCCGCCGGAACGCACGGGACCCGGTCTGTGGAGTGTAGACGAGGAGGCCGAGATGGCACCCACTGCACGACACACATCGGGCATGGATTTCTGCGATAGCGGTCGATATTGGCGGCACGTTCACCCGACGTCACGCTCGCCAACCCGGCGCACCGGGCGAGCTGTGGCAGGCGAAGACGCCGACCACACCCGAGGACCCGTCGGTGGCCTTCGCCGCTGCGATCGAGCGCGTACTCGCCGACGCCGGCCTCCCCGCCAGGGACGTGGACGCCGTCTTCCACGGCACCACCGTCGCCACCAACGCGATTCTCGAGCGCAAGGGCGCCCGTACTGGTCCTGCTCGTCACCGAGGGCTGCCGCTACGTGCTGCATATCGGACGGCACGACGTGCCCAAGGGCGCGCACATGTACACCTGGCTCAAGCCCGAGCGGCTGGTGCCGCCGCGCCGGATCGAGGAGGTGCCTGAGCGCCTGGGCGCGGACGGGGCCGTGGTTCGCGAGCTGGACGAGGCGGCGTGCCGTACGGCACTGCGCCGGCTGCGTGCGCAACACGTCGAGTCGCTCGGCGTATCCGCTGCACGCCTACCAGAATCCCGTCCACGAGCAGCGTGTGCGCGAGCTTGCCGCCGAGGAGCTGCCCGGCGTGCCATGCTCGCTGTCCTCGGAAGTGTTGCCGTATTCGGGAGTACGAGCGGACGACGGCCACGGCCCTGAATGCCTACGTCCTGCCGCAGGTCGCCGGCTATCACCGCCGGCTCGAGGAGCGCCTGCGCGACATTCGCGTTCATGCGCCGCTGCGAATCATGAAATCGAACGGCGGGATGTACAGTGCGCAGACCGCCGCGCGCGAGCCGATGCACACCGCGCTCTCGGGCCCGGTCGCCGCGGTTATCGGTGCCGTCGTGGCAGGGGCGGCATGCGGGGAGAAGGACATCATCTCGATCGACGTCGGCGGCACGTCCGCGGACGTCTGCCTTTCCCGGACGGCAAGCCGACGATCACCGCCGGCAACGAGATCGGCGGCCTGCCGATCAACGTGCCAATGGTCGACGTGCATACCATCGGTGCCGGCGGCGGCTCGATCGCGCGCATCGCCGAGAGCGGCGGCCTGCTGGTGGGGCCGGAGAGCGCCGGCGCCGCGCCGGGCCCGGCCTGCTATGGGCGCGGCGGCACCGAGCCTCTGTCACCGACGCGAATGTCGTGCTCGGCCGCATCGGCGCGACCCTGCTGGGCGGCGAGCTGCAGCTCGACGCCCAGATCGCAGGGCGGGCCATCGAGGAGAAGATCGGCCGGCCGCTCGGCTTGCCTCTCCTCGACGCCGCGCACGGCATCGTCGAGCTGCTGAACAACAACATGGCCGCGGCGATCCGCGCCGTGTCCATCGAACGCGGCTATGATCCCCGGCGTTTCGCGCTGGTCGCAGGCGGCGGCGGCGGGGCGCTGCACGCCGGGCGCCTCGCGGAGCTCCTGGGCATGCCGCTGGCCGTCGTGCCCGCCACCGCCGGTCTGCTCTCCACCGTCGGGCTGCTCGCCTCGGACCTCAAGACCGATTACGTCCAGACCCGCCTGCAACGCAACGCAGGGCACGCCCTGGGCGGGCTCGACGCGATGCTCGCGGAGGTCGAAGCGCGCGCCCGCGACTGGTTTCGGAATGAGGCGATTGCCGAGGCGGACGCCAGCATCTCGCACAGCGCCGGCCTGCGCTACGTGAACCAGGCCTTCGAGATCACCGTGCCGGTGACCCCGGGCGCACGCGGCGCGATCGACGAGGCGGCGGTCGCGAACATGACGCGGACCTTCCACGAGGAGCATGAGCGCCTCTACGGCTGGGCCTCCGAGACCCTGCCTGTGGAACTCGTCAACGTGGGCGTCACCGCCCTCGGCAGGCTCGCCAAGCTGTCGCTGCGCGAGGGCCCGGCGCGAGAAAAGCCTGCGAAGCCCGCCGCCACCCGGCAGGTGTACTTCGGGCCCGAGCACGGCCTGCTCGAAACACCGATCTTCGAGTTCGACGCCCTCGGCCCCGGCTGGAGCGCGACGGGCCCCGCCATCGTCGAGCAGCGCTTCTCACGGTGCTGGTCCTGCCCGGCCACCGCGCCCGAATGGACCGCCACCGCACCATCCTCATGGAGGTGCCCCGATGAACGCGCGCGACATGCGGGTGGACCCCATCGTCGTCGAGGTGGTGCGCGGCGCGCTGAAGGCCTGCGGCGACGAGATGGACGGCGTGATCGTGCGCACTTCGATGTCGCCCTTCATCCGGGAGAAAGGCGACCATTTCGCCGGCGTGGCCGACGGCCGTGCGCGCATCCTCTACACCTCCACGACCGCGCAGGGCCTGGCATGGTCGAGGCGATCTTCGAGCGCTTCCCGCCGATTCGATGTCGCCAGGCGACGTCTACTGGGTGAGCGATCCCTATCTACTGAAGGGGGCGATCTCGCACTCGCCCGACATGTGCTTCGTCGCACCGGTCTTCCATCGCGACGCGATCGTCGCCTACTCGCTCTGCTTCGGCCACTTCTTCGACATCGGCGGCGCGCGTCCCGGCAGCATCTTCCCGGATGCGACCGACGTCTTCCAGGAGGGCATGACCGTCCCGCAGGTGCGCATCGTCGCCGGCGGCAAGCTGAACGAGGACCTCTATCGCACCGTCCTGATCAACTCGCGCTTCCCGGACATGTTGGAGGGCGATACCCGGGCGATGATGGCCGCGACTCGCTCGGCCAATCGCGCATCCTCGAGCTCTTCGAGCGGTACGGCGCCGGGCCCGTCGAAGCGGCCTTCGAGGAGCTGCACGCCCGTTCCGAGCGCGTGGTACGCAGCTACATCCGCGCGCACGCACGTCCCGGCCGCTACTCGTTCGCCGACTACGTCGACAACGACTGCGTGTCCGACACGCCGTACCGGCTGCAAATGGACATCGAGGTCGGCGACGGCGAGGTCCGCCTGGTCGACTGCTCGGCGACCGACGACCAGGCCCGCGGGCCGATCAATTTCCTCATGCATCCCGAGGTCTGCCGCATGGTGTTCACCAGGCTGCTCGTGTCGCACGATCCGACCGCGCTGCAGTACGAGGGCTCGTCGCGGGCCATCGGCGAGGTGCGCCTGCGCGAGGGCAGCCTGCTCCAGCCCCGGCGTCCGGCCCCGCTCGGCCTGCGCGGCCACACCATGTGGCGGGTGGTGAGCGCCGCACTCGGCCTGTTCGCCGAGGCGACCGACGGCAAGGTGGCCGCGGGCTCGCCGGACTTCGTGGTGCTCAACATGCGTTGCCTAGATCCGGCCAGCGGGCAGTCCGCGGCTGGTCACCGACGGCCTCGGCGCCGGGCAGGGGGCGAGGCCCTTCGCCGACGGCCTCGACGTGATCTATGCGGGGCGCGCGCAGCGCAACTACCCCATGGAGTTCATCGAGGCGGAGTTCCCGGTGCGCGTCGAACGCTACGCGATCCGGCCCGATTCCGGCGGGCCCGGGTTGCACCGCGGCGGGGTCGGCATGGTTCGCGAGTACCGGGTGCTCGCCGAGGAGATCGTCCTCGCCACGCGCATGGCCAACCTCCTCGTGCCGCCGTGGGGGGTGAAGGGCGGCTCGACGGGACGGACGGGGCACATCGTGCTCAATCCCGGAATGCCCGAAGAGCGCGCGGTGCCCGGATTCGCCGACGGAGTCACGCTGCGCCGCGGTGACCTCCTGCGGGTCGTCTCGCACGGCGGCGGCGGCTATGGGGATCCGCTCGAGCGCGCGCCCGCGCGGGTGCTCGACGACGTCGCCGACGGCTTCGTGAGCATCGCGGGCGCGCGTACGGACTACGGCGTCGTCGTCGATGCCGGTTCCCTGACCCTCGACGCCGAGGCGACGCGCCGGTTGCGGGCCGAGCGCCGCACCGGCCTGCCCGCGGCGAGGGTTTTCTTCGAGCGGGGCGGGCGCTTCGCCGAGCTCGAGAACGCGCGGCGACAACGTTGACGCGCCGCAAGCAGGGAACGCAGCCGTAGCTCTAGGCAAACCCGGGAAAGCGAGGCCGGCCGGGCGCGCATCGCAGTGGGTGGTTTCCAGCACGAGACGAACTGCTTCGTCCCCGCTCGCACGGACTTCGCCTGGTTCCAGAGCCACCGCGACCGCCCGCCGCTGGTGCGCGGGGAGGAGCTCCTGCGCTGGATGTCCGACACCAGCGTGGCGCTCTCCGGGTTCCTGGAGCGGGCGGGCGCGTCGCACGAGGTGGCGCCGCTGTATGGGCAAGCGGTGGTGCCGGCGGACTCGTCACGCGCGAGGCATTCGAGCGCATCGCCGGCGAGCTGGTCGGAAGCCTCTCACGCGAGATGCCCGTGGATGCGGTGTACCTCGACCTGCACGGCGCGATGGTGACCGAGGACTACGAGGATGCGGAGGGCGAGCTGCTGCGGCGAGTGCGCGCGGCGGTCGGGGAGCCGGTGCCGATCGTCGTGAGCCTGGATTACCACGGCAACGTGACGCCGCAGATGGTCGAGCTCTCCGACGGCATGGTGGCCTACCTCACCTATCCTCACATCGACCGCAAGCAGACCGGCAAGCGCGCCGCAGAGGTGATGTTGCGCATGCTCACGCAGGCCCCCCCCGCGGACGCGCCTTGCGCAAGGCGCCATTTCTGGTCGCGCTCAACTTCCAGTGCACCATGATGGAGCCTTCGAAGGGCATCGTCGAGGCGGCGCAGCGCATCGCCGCGCGCGACGGCATCGTGAGCATGGCTTACGTCGCGGGCTTTCCGCCCGCGGATCTCTTCCACTGCGGCCCCTCCGTAGTGGCATATGCGCGAGACCAGGCGCTCGCCGATGCGGCGGCCGACGAGCTGGCTGCGCTGGTGAGCCAAAGGGAAGCGCAGTTCGTACAGCCGGTGCTCGACCCCGACGAGGCAGTACGCAGGGCGATGGCGATTGCCGCACGCGCCTCGCGTCCGGTCGTGATCGCGGATACGCAGGACAACCCGGGCAGCGGCGGCAGCGGCGATACCACGGGCATGATCGAGGCACTCGTGCGCAACGGCGCCCGTGGCGCCGTCGTCGGCATCCTCTGCGATGCCGAGGCCGCAGCGGCTGCGCATGCGGCCGGCGAGGGAGCTGCGATCGACATCGCCCTCGGCGGGCGCTCCGGTCCCGAAGGGGTCCAGCCGTTCCGGGCCACCTTCCGGGTGCGTCGCCTGGGGGACGGCCACATGCGCACCTCCGGCCCCGTCGTCGGCGGGCGCGACATCCACCTCGGTCCCATGGCGCTGCTCGAGCACGACGGAGTAAGCGTGGTCGTGAGCAGCAAGCGCGTGCAGGCTTACGACCAGGCGCCTTTCCGCCACCTCGGCGTGGAGCCATCCGGGCAGAAGATCCTCGTCCTCAAGAGCTCGGTCCACTTCCGCGGCGATTTCCAGCCCATCGCGGAGGAGGTCCTTGTCGCGGTCGCACCGGGAGCGGCCATCGTCGACACCGCGCGCTATGCCTATCGGCGGCTCAGGCCGGGCGTGCGCCTCTACCCCCTCGGGCCCGCGTTCCGGCCCGATACCTCGTAGCCAGGCGCCAGCCCGCCCACTGTCCAGCACGCATTCCGCCACATTCCATCCACCCCGAGGAGAGCAACGAATGGCACATCGATTCTTCCCCACCCTCTTGAAATCACTGTTGTGCGCCATCCTGGCCGGCGTCTCCCTGTCCGCCGCTGCCGAGGTTTCCGAGATCAAGATCGGTCGGTCGTTCAGTCTCGGCCATCTGCCGGCGATGATCATGGAGAAGCAGCATCTCGTCGAGAAGCACGCGCGCGCCGCCGGCCTTCCCCTGAAGAAGGTTACCTGGGTTCGCTTTTCCGGCGCGGCGGCGCAGAACGACGCGCTGCTCTCGGGAAGCGTCGCGATCACCGCGAACGGCACCCCCGGGCTGCTGATCCTCTGGGACCGCACGCACGGCGAGGTGCGTGGCGTGGCCGCGATGAACGGTGGCAGCCAGTCTGCTCAACACGACGAACCCGAACGTGAAGAGCATTCGCGACTTCGGAAAGGGCGACAAGATCGCTGTTCCTGCGGTGCGCGTGTCCGTCGCCGCGATCCTGCTGCAGATGGCTGCCGAGAAGGAATGGGGACCGGAGGGCCGTCACCGCCTCGACCCATTCACCGTGGGCCTCTCTCAGCCCGACGGGATGGCCGCGCTCCTCTCCCACTCCGAGGTAGACGCGCACTACACGCTCGAGCCCTACGCCTCCAAGGAAGCGGGGATGTCGGGGATCCACACCGTGCTCGACTCGAACGACACGCTGGGCGGACCCGGGACGGTGAACCTTTTCGTCTCGACGAGTAAGTTCCACGACGCCAATCCGAAGACCTACAAGGCGTTCGTCGAGGCCCTCCAGGAAGCGATGGAAATCATCAAGCGCGACAAGCAGGCGGCCGCAAGGTTTTACCTCACCAAGTCCAAATTCTTCAAGTTCGATGACATCTACCCGCTTCTCGCCCAGGACAAGATGACCTACTCGACGACACCCCAGAACACCATGAAGTATGCGAACTTCCTCTACAAGATCGGCACGATCAAGACGAAGCCGGATTCGTGGAAGGATTATTTTTTCCCGGACATCCACGACCAGCCGGGCAGCTGAATGCCGGCGTGCGGGCGGCGCCGTCTTGTGAGATCGACAGCTTCCTCCCAGTGAGGCGATGGCCGTCTTCACCCGGCCTCGCCGCACTGACCCGGCCGGCATCCTCAAGCGGCGCTTCCAGGCAGGCTCATCCCCTGAGCCTCGCGCCCCCTACCCTGTCCCCATGACTTCCCGCCCGCGCAGGAACGATCGGAGGCTTCGCCATGCAACTCGCCCTTGACCGCGCATGCCCGTGCACGGATGCAGCAGCGCGGCATTCCGCCCGCCGCGCTGGAACTGCTGCTGGATTTCGGCCGCGAGACGCACGACCACCGCGGCTGCCGTATCGTGCGCTTCGACAAGCGGTCGCGCCGGCACCTGCTGCGCGAGCTCGGCCGCGACGCCTTCCGCCGGTGGAGCGCCACCTCGACGCCTACGCCGTCGTCGCGTCCGATGACGCGGTGGTGACGGTGGGGCACCGGCTGGGGGAGTGGGCGATGAAGGGCGGACTCGCGCAGATCGTGGGGAAGCGGATCGCGGGCGTCGTCGTGGCGCAGCGGCCGCGATCCCTCGCAGCAGGTCTTCCTGGTGTTCGATGACGGGACGCGCTTCGAGCTTTACGGCGAAAACTTCTCCTGCTGCTCGGGGCTGGACAAGGCGCGCGGGCTCGCGGACTACGTCGAAATGGCCGGCGGAAAGATCGTGCGGACCTACGGGGCGATCGCGAACCGGCCGCCGGAGCCGCGGACGACTGCCCGCTGGGACCGGCGATATCGGGATCCGTTCGCCGTGGAGTCGCCGACGTGGAGCCCCTCGCAGACGCGCCAAGTGTTCGCCATGGCGCTGGCCCTGAACGCGATCGAGAAGGCGAAGGGGCGCTGATCGCTCATCGCAGCGCGCACCGAGAATGCCCGTTTGCATTCGCCTGATCCATTGGATCAGCGAGGAACAGGCGCGCACGCAACGGTCGTTGACAGAGGCGACGGCCGACGGCGCGCTGGAACGGCCCCCGATGCGGCATGGTGGACCCCGCTATCCCTCCGGCGAATGGTTGAACGTGTACTCCCCGATCACGCGCTCGCCCTCCGCGCCCACCGCCACGAGCCGCCAGACCTGCCGATGCGCGGGAAGCGTACGCATGTGCGCAATGCTCGGCGCCAGCACCACCTCCCCCCTCGCCGCATCGAACGGCACGTCCTCGAGGCGATGCATGTCCCCGTCCACCCGCACCGCATCCACGCGCTCCAGGCCCTCCAGCGGCGCTTCCAGGCGGCTGAGAAGCACCTGGTCCTCGGGGCCCACCGAACAGTTCACGCTGCCGTTGCGGGGGACGCGGTATTCACGCAGCCGCACGCCGGACGAGCGAAGCCGATCGACGAACGCCGGCGCCAGAACCGCTCCCACGCGCCCAGCCCCGAAGGCACCGCGCACGCCCGCCGCCAGCGCCTCCACCTCCGCCAGCCGTGTGGCGCAGTCGGCACAACCGAGGTAGTGCTCCTCGAGCGCCGCCTCGTCCGCCGGGTCGAGCTCGCCCAGCCAGTAGGCGATGAGGGTCGGCAGGTCGGCGTGGGTCATCGCTTGCCGCCTCCCATCACGCACTCGCGCAGCTTCTCGATCGCGCGATGGCGGATCACGCGCACGTTGCCGGCGGAAAGTCCCAGCGCCGCGCCCACGCGATCGGCGGGCTCGTCGTCGTAGAAGGAGAGGACCAGCACCGAGCGCTCGCGCTCGGCGAGGCGCTCGAGGCAGGCGGCCACGCGCGCCTCGTCCAGGCGCGGGGCGACGGCGATGTCGGCGATCCCGAGGTCGGGCCCGAATTTCTCGAGCAGCTCCTCGCGCCGGCGGGTGCCGCGGCGGATCTCGAGCGTCACCATGCGGCACATCCCGAAGACGAACGAGACGATGCGCTCCGGCTCCCGCAGCTCGCCCGCGCGCAGCTTCTCGAGGGTGGCGAGGAGGACCTGCTGCATGAGGTCGCGGGCCGCGTCCTCGTCGCGCAGGTGGCGGCGGCCGTAGAGGCGCACGCGCGGGGCGAGCAGGCGGTAGAGCGCGGCCTCGGCGCCCTGTCGTCGATGCCGGGGGCGGCCGCGACGATGCGCCGGGCGAGCTCGGCCTCCGGGGCCAGTTCGGTGGGGGTCTTCGCCTCCATGGGCGAATCATAGGGCCTCCTTTTCGGAGGATGTGTAACGAGCCCGGCCGCCGTTACACATCCTCCGCATCATCCCCACAGGAGGTCCCATGATCACCAACGCCCAGTCCGGCACCAACGTGCACGAGGTCGCGCCGCGCATCTACCGCATCAACACGCCCGTGGACATCCCGGGCATGGCCTTCAGCTTCAACCAGTACCTGGTGGCGGCCGACGAGGCGCTGCTCTTCCACACCGGGCCGAAGAAGCTCTTCCCGCTGGTGGCCGAGGCGATCGGCCGCGTGATGCCGCTGGAGCGCCTGCGCTACGTGGGCTTCTCGCACTTCGAGGCCGACGAGTGCGGCTCGCTCGCGGAGCTCCTCGCGGCCGCCCCCGGGGCCGAGCCCCTCTGCGGCGCCATCGCCAAGATGGTGTCCGTGGACGACGTCTCGCCGCGGCCGGCACGGGCGCTCGCGAACGGGGAGATCCTCGACCTCGGCTCGCACCAGGTGCGCTGGCACGACGCGCCGCACGTGCCCCACGGCTGGGAGTGCGGCTTCCTCATGGAGACCGCGACCGCCACGCTGCTGTGCGGCGACCTCTTCACGCAGCCCGGCATCGGCAAGGCCGCGCTCACGACCGACGACATCCTCGGGCCCAGCGAGGCGATGCGGAAGTCGATGGACTACTTCGCGCATGCGCCCAACACGCGCTCGGTGCTGGAGGGGCTCGCGGCGGAGAACCCGAAGGTGCTCGCGTGCATGCACGGCAGCGCCTGGGAGGGGGACGGGGCGTCGCTGATCCGGTCGCTCGCGAAGGCGTTACGCGGTTCCCCCTCTCCCTTGGGAGAGGGCCGGGGAGAGGATCGGACGGTAGTTACCGCGTAGGCGGTGTTCCCCCTCTCCCTTGGGAGAGGGCCGGGGAGAGGGTCAGGCGGTCGTTCGCTCGGACGCGAAAATGCCTGTCGCATAGCCCGTCGCTCGATCGAGTGGCGAGCGGCCTCCTCCGCGGTTCGCGGCGCCCAACGATCAGCGCCCCGGCCGATGCCGCTTTCGCCGGGACACGGTGCGCTTCACCCGATACCGGGCGGATGCCTCGGCGGTCCCCGGACTACCGGGCGCCGCGGGTCGATCCACCACCGAGAGGCGAAGCTCCTTGCCGAGCGACTTCAACACCCGCTCGACGCGGGGAAGCTTGGATGCGTGGCGCGGATCGAGCATGCGCCGCAGCTCCTTCTCGTCCACCCCGAGCGCCTTCGCGAGGGCGAGCCGGCTGCTTCCACTGACGGCGACGGCCTTGAAGAGCGCCGCTTTCGTCGCCGTTTCCAGCGGCACCCCAATGAGAATCTCACCGGTGCGGGGCTGGGCGGGCGGCGGCACTTCCAGGCCATCCAGGAGCCGGCCCTCGATGCACGCCTGGAGAAGCCCCTCCGCGACCTCGACGGCATCCTCGCCCGCTTCGGCCTGCGAGTGACCCTCGGGAAAGTCGCGGAACCGGATCAGCCAGCCGCCCTCGGGGGCCCGGACGATCTTCGAGGGGTATGCGTAGGCATCCATTCGACTTACTCCTGGTCGCGGGAGAGCTCGTCGGCCGCGATCCCGAGATCCTTGAGGATGCCGCGCAGCGTTCCCGTCTTGAGCTCCGACTTCAGGTACGGGACGATCGTGCGGCGGCCATTGATCATGAGGCGTCCGTGGCTTCCCTTCCCCAGGTCGGGCCTCCAGTCATATTCCCAGCCGCGGCGTTGGGCGAGGCGACGAAGCAGGCGAAGCAATTCGCCCGCCTTCATCGAGCGTCATTATCGGACATTTATGTCCGACCGGAAAGAGGCAGCGCCATCCCGAATTCAACGGCCTGACAAATCGGCGAGTTGACGCAATGGCAGTTTGCATTCGCCCGATCCAGAGGATTAGTGGAACAGGGCCCGGTTCTAGCGACTCCCGCCCAGGGGATTGCGCCGGGGCAAACGCAATGTGCGGCGGGTCGACTCGAATGAGGCTCCAGGAACGCCGACGTGCTGCAAGACTGCGCTCGGCCACTCGAGTCGCCCTGCCCGCAACTCCCGGAGCGCTTGCTGGATCACCTCGCTCAGCGTCTTCCCTTCGCCGCGCGCGAGTTCCTCGGCCTCGGCGACGAGGTGCGCGGGAAGCCAAATCGTCCTTTTCACCTTTCCAACCATGCGACACCTCGAAGACTGTCGATGGGTCGAGCCCCATATCCTTCGTGGAAAGCAGAGCCGCTGCTTTCTCCGAGGGTCCTCCGCCCTCACCTGCCCTTCGCGACCGGCTCAACCGCCTCCAGCCGACTTCCCAGCGATCTCTCCGCGACTTCCAGATCGTATTGCCGCTGGAGGTTCAGCCAGTACTGCGGCGACTGCCCGAACGCCTTTCCGAACAGCAACGCCAACTCCGCCGTCACGGGGCGCGTGCCCTTGACGACATGGGAGACGCGCATGGGCGAAACGCCGATGGCCCGCGCAAAGGCCGCCTGGGAAAGCCGGAGCTGTCCCAATGCCTCGGCGAGAAACGCTCCCGGGTGGATCGGCCTGCGGGCCTCCCCTGCGCGAGAGGCGGTCCTGGCGGTCGCCGACGACTTCGACCTCATGGGATTCGGAGTGAAAGGTAGGAATCGAGCGATCGATTGTAAACGATTCGTTTACGCCCGCCGCCCCGCCACCGCCTCCCCCGCCGCGTGCCCCGAAGCCCACGCCCACTGGAAGTTGTAGCCGCCGAGGTGCCCGGTGACATCCACCGCCTCGCCGATGAAGTAGAGGCCCTTCACGTTCACCGCCTCCATCGTGCGCGAGGAAAGGCCGCGCGTATCCACGCCGCCCAGCGTCACTTCGGCCTTGTTGTAGCCGAGCGTGCCCGAGGGGTGGAGCTGCCAGTCGGCGAGCTCGCGCGCGGCCGCCTGCAGCACGCGATCGCCGAGCTGGGCCATGGGCGCGGTCCATTCGCGCTCGGCGCACCACTGCTGCGCGAAGCGCTTGGGCAGGCGCTCGGCGAGCACGGTGGCGAGGAGCTCGCGCGAGCGGCGCCGCTCGCCGAGCCAGGCGCGCGCATCGACGCCGGGCAGGAGATCGACGTGGATGGGCTCGGCCGCACCGGCCCGCTGCCAGTACGAGGAGATCTGCAGGATCGCGGGACCCGAAAGGCCGCGGTGGGTGAAGAGCAGGCTCTCGCGGAACCGGCCGCCCGCGCAGCGCACCTCCACCTCGAGCGAGACGCCCGCGAGCTCGCCGTAGCGCGCGAGGAAATCCGGCTCGAACGCGAGCGGCACCAGCGCGGGCTTGGGTGCCACGACGGCGAGCCCGAACTGCTCGGCGATGCGGTAGGCGAAGGGCGAGGCGCCGATCTTGGGCACCGTGAGGCCGCCGGTCGCGACGACCACACTCGCCGCATCGACCGCGCCACGCGAGGTCTCGAGGTGGAATCCGTCGTCTTTGCGCTGGACCGCGTGTACCTCGCACGGCTGCCACCACTCGACCCCGCCCGCGGCGCATTCGGCCTGCAGCATCTCGATGACCTGGCGGGAAGACTCGTCGCAGAAGAGCTGGCCCAGCGTCTTCTCGTGCCACGCGATGCCGTGCCGTTCCACGAGCGCCAGGAAATCGCGCGGCGTGTAGCGGGCGAGCGCGGAGCGGGCGAACTCGGGATTGGCCGAGAGGTAATCGCCATGGTCCGCGTCGAGGTTGGTGAAGTTGCAGCGCCCGCCGCCGGAGATGCGGATCTTCTCGCCGATTTTCGCCGCGTGGTCGACGAGCAGCACGCGCAGGCCGCGCTGTCCGGCGGTGGCGGCGCACATCATGCCCGCGGCGCCGGCGCCGATGATGACGGCGTCGGGGCGCGAGGGGCTTATCAAATCACCACCAGGTGCTTCTTCTGCGCCCCGCTCACTGCAGCCAATGGAATCGATTGATCGAGCGTTACCAGGCGTCCCCCGCGGGAAACGGCCAGGGCGAGGAGGTACACATCCGTGAGTTGCGCGGGACCGTGAATGCGCGTGGCATCGATCCTCGCCGGATCGAGCACGCTTGCGTCGTCCGGCCAGAATTCGTGCGATCCATGCACGGTCGCCTGGCGCAAGCGCTCCACGACGGCAATGACCGGCATGCGTTCAGGATAAGCCGGTTGCGACATGACTCGGATGCATCCGTTCTGGGTGATCGGGCAACTCGCCCAACCCGCCTCCCCGTGCTCGCCGAACCACCGCATGGCCTGCGCATGCAATGAATGATTCGCGTCGAAAAGCGCGACAAGCACGTTCACATCGAGCAGCGCGCGCATCGGCAATTCAGTACGCGTCACCTTCGCGCAGCTTGTTGACCAGCTCGTTGGTCACCACCGCGTCGCCGCGCTTGGGAAACGGGCGAATGCCGTAGTGGGACTGCGGCTCCCGCGCCTTGAGCGCAACCGGCTGCGGCGCGGTGAGGGCGGCCCGCGCCCATTCCGAGATCACCTCGCCGGCGGTCTTCTTCTCGCGGCGCGCGCGCTCCTTGGCGGCCTGGAGGACGTCTTCGTCGATGTCGAGGGTCGTACGCATGCATCAGATGATTATGCATCACGCATCAGATGTCAAAGGCTTTCCTCCTGTTCGCCGGGACTCGAATTCCCCGCGCGTGAACCGCTCGAGCTTCAGCTCACCTGCGTGTGCGAGCCTTTCGAGGTTTGGGGATGTCACCTTCGGATCCGATGAGGAAGAGTTTGGGTCCTTCCAACACTCGGCTCAGGAATCCGCTTTCCTCCGAAGCTCGCCTCTCGAATTCAACGCGTCGATAAATGCGCGGGTTGACCTCTCGCCCGAGCGGGTTCGCCATGACATCGAGGGCGACCAGCGCGTCGGGATACGAGACCGTCTCCGAGACCATCATGATGTCGATGTCGCTTCCGGCGCGGTCCATGCCCTTCGCGACGGAACCGTAGACGAACGCGACGTCGATCTGGCTCGCGAGCGACTCGAGGCGAGCCCGAAGGACATCCACCAAGCCGAAGGTCTTCAGGACGATGCCGCGCAACTCCTCGAAGATGGGCGCTGAAGCGTTCGCCTGGTAGTGCTTCTGGTTACCGACGAGGCCCGCGGTGACCAGGCCGCAGGCCAGCAGCTTGCCCAACTCCCGGTGCACGGCGCCATTTCCTGCCCGGGATAAACGCACGATCTCGTTGAGGTAGAAGCTGCGATGTGGCGCGCCGAAAAGGATCGCGAGGACACGCTGCTGTGTCCTCGTGAAAAGGGCGTTGCCAAGGCCGGTCCCCGCTCCCATTTTGGGAATAATATCACCCATTTTGGGGTAACTACTCGCACCCTGTTGAACGGTAGAATCCGTTCATCAATGCTCATTCGGACGAGGAGGCGCCATGACGTAGGTATCCCCTAGAGGAGACACGTCATGTCACGCACTTTTCGACGCCGCGGCGAGCGCCACGAATACCGCTGGGTCCTTCGCGAGTACGAGTGGACCGGCGACCGGCTGGTACGCGTTCAAATCGACGGGCGGTCCAAGGCCGGACGCAAGGCGATAGCGCGCTTCCACTCGGACGCCTATGCAACCCTTCGCAGCCCCGCTCCACGCTGGTATCGCCGGATCTTCGACCATCGGCTGGATCTTCTGAACGCGGAAGAACTGCGACGCTGGCTGGACGATCCGGGCTACGATCCGGTCTTCCAGGCGCGCCACCATCACACAGCTAACTGGCACTGGTGGTGAGAGCGCCTCACGAACCGCCGCCAACCAAGAGCCCTCGCACCGACCTCACCTGCGCTTCGCGGAAGCGACGTGTGCCCCTGACGACGTGGGACACGCGCACCGGGAAATGCCGGTGGCACGCGAAAACTCGGCCTGCGAAAGGCCGAGCTCGCTCAATCCCTCCGCGAGAAATGCTCCAGGGTGGATCGGCCTGCCAGTCTCCCTTATGCGAGGAGCGGTACAGCTCACCCCCGCTTCGACACCGGATAGGCCGCTCTGCGTTGGGCAGCCTTCGGCGTTGCGATCGGTCTCACGGAGAGCCGCAGTCCGGCCGCGGCGAGAATCGCCGTCAGGCTGCGCAATTCCGGATTGCCCGATTTCGAGAGCATCCGGTACGTGGCCTCACGGGTCAGCCTGGCACGGCGGGCCACGGCGGCGATCCCACCATGGGCCATCGCGACCTGGCGAAGCGCGAGCATCAGCGCCCCTTCGTGGCCTTCCTCGAGCACGGCCTCGAGGTAACCGGCTGCCTCGTGCGGATCCTTCAGCTGCTCGACGAGCCAATCCTCGTAAGGAAGGCCAGGTGCGGCCTCGCTCGGCCGCTTGCCTCGTGCGCCGCTTGAAATCTTCGAAGTACGTTTTGGCATTCCTGATGTCCTCGTCCTGGGTTCGCTTGTCGCCGCCGCAGAGGAGCAGGACGACATTCCTGGAAAGGACGATGACCGTCCGCGGTTTGGTAGTACCGAAGCTCCATGCCATTGTAACTTTTATTTCACACGCGGTAGACCAGAACGATTCCAGTTCAACGGAACCGGAAATGTGTGGGTTGACCGAGGCAGGGAGTGGCATCGCATCGAGCTCACCTGCCCGCTCCGGCCGGTCGAACCGAATCCGGTTCGATACCCAACTCCGCCCTGGCCCGCGTCCAATCCGCGTTTTGCATTCGCCTGATCCACTGGATCACCCCCCGCTGGCCAACCCCCGCGAACGATGGCACCCTTCTCCCGGGGACCGGCCGCAGGAATGCCCATCAGCGACGAACTCGACCAGCAAATCCGCACCGCCGCCTTCATCCAGGTGCGGCGGATGCTCGAGCTGCGCGATCCCCTCACCTCCGAGGATCTCGCGCGCGGGTTCGTCTTCCAGGGCGAGCGAATCCCGCTCATCAATCCCCAGCGCGGCATCTTCAAGCCGGCCGCCATGAAGTACGCGCTCTCGATCAAGACCGTGGTCCCGAGGAAGGGTGCGACCTCAAGGTAGCGGACATCCAGCCCCGTGGCGGTGCCGGAAAGAAAAGCGAATTGAGTATCCCGCTAGAAACCGCCACGACTGCCAAGCCACTACCTTCGAGTCGATGGAACGCCCATCGCGTTGATCAACGGCTTACACGCAATCCAGACCTCCGAAACCCTTTCAATCAGCGACCGATCTTTGACGCTCGAGCTTCGTTCGTACGGGAAGGCCGCACCAATCGCAAATTGCAGGTTGGATCTCTTCTTGGCGATCGCGTCGTAAGTTGCCAGCAGCCATTGAGGCTGCATCTTCACAGGAGTCGAACCGCGCGGATGTTGAAATGCGGTCCGAAGATCGAACTCCACCTTCGCGTCCACGATTGCGCTTGAACGCTGTGTCGGGTACCGCCTCTGCACTGTAATGATCATCGGGGCGGCGCCGCCATCCCCCCGCAGCGCAGCGAGGATATTGCGGTCGATCTTCTCCATGAGTTGCACAAATCCATCCTGCCCCAGGTCGATGAGGCCGCGCCTAAATTCCGTTTTCACTCCGTCGGGCACCGTGATCATTGCAAGTACGCGATCATGTTCGATGGCCATAGTCAGGTGGGGGTATTTCGTGAAGAGGGGTGCACCTCTTGCCGCCTGCAATCGCAGGAAGTCCCAGACGGCGGTTCCGTATCGCCCGGAAATTGCACCCCTGCCAGGCGAATTGAGGTCCACACCCAATTCGCCGCGCAACCTTCTGCTGCCCCGAAGCTCATCCATCATGAGCTTTAGCAGACGCTTTGCCTCGAAGTAGCTGTACGGCTCCTCGGAGCCGAATGGAACACCGGAAAATGAGGTCAACGCACCCTCCTTCAGGTAATGCTGCTCGATTAGATCGGCCTCGAGGATTTCCATATATTTTGTGCAACGCCTCGCCCATTCGGATCGGCGTTGCTCTTTGAGTAACCACACATACACGTCTGTCCAATTTCGCCGTACTACGCCGTCAAGGTTCGAGGGAGCCTCATTTCGCGCAGTCAGGGCAAGCAGCGACGATTTGGGGAAGCCCCGCTGCACCGCTGTCGCCAAATGACGTTGCAGTTGTACAGGTCCAAGCGGCGCAGAGATCTTGCTCTCAATGAGAAGTGCCCAACCCTCGTCATTGAAGATCCAAGCATCGGGAATGCCTGCCGCTTCGCCCTCGGCCGGTGGCGGCTCACCGGGCCTCTGCTGCTCCACGATTTGAACACGCGTTGTCGGCGCTGATCGACCGGTTCCCCAGCGTATAAATTTTCGCAGTAGACGGGAGTCCTCTCCAAGACTGCAAACGAGCGCATGCGTCAGCCTATTCTCAGGTTGTTGATACTGATCGAAGACGTTTCGCCTAAATGTCATGATTTGGCACGGCTTGTCGGGCAAATAATCAACCCCTCGCGCCAGCTTCCATCTTCAAAGTGAGGATTCCGCCCTAGTACAGCGCAATTTTTAATTCCGCCAATCAACAAGTCGAGTCCACCCATACCGGCAACAATAGCTTGCAGCTCATCGTGATTTGGTGTTCGCCGACACCGCAACCCGCGCTGCGCGCGGAGCGCGCCTAGCCAAGCCTCTAAATTTGGTTTCCGCCGCTTGGCTGGGAGCGTAGGTACCCCAATCGTGCGCCAAGCGTGAGTGGGGAAGGTCTCAACGGCCGCAGGCGCATCCGTCCAGTTGAAACTCAGCCGAGGCCATCCCTCTCCGTGGAGCGCGTCAAACACTTCAATTGAGAATCTCGCCATCCTGGTCCAGCTCGCCGGCTTCACAACATTTGGTGTCCCTGTCTTTCCTGGGGTCCGGGCGAGGGCTTCGCATTCCCTTTGGTGCACCCTTTCATTCATGGACGATTTCCACCCTTGCGGCCCATCGAGCAGAATGAGGCGACACGTGTGGCTGCCGGCCAAGTCGGAAATCCTCCGAGCAAGTTCGTGGGCGGAGGGCTCACCGCTTAGGCCAAGGTTAGCCGGATCAATCAACTCCGCCTGAACGACCGTCTCGTGAGCGGTCAGTATGACGATGCCGTTGTCTCGATATCTTCTTGCTGCGAGATCAATCGATAGGACACTGGTAGACGCGGTTGTCATCCCTTAGCCTCCGTTTGTCTAAGAAGGCAGTCTGTGCCGATTCAGCTTGGTTATCATCGGGGCAAACATCAGGAGATCGGACATGTCCAAGCCAATGTGGATGGTACGTGCGGAGGGTGGCGCTCTGTTCGACGGGTTCAAGGAAAAGAGACTGGTGGCGATGGGTCTGAAGATAGGGCCTATCGCGCACATGAAATCGAAGGCGGAAGTTGAAATGGCTGTCCGGAACCACGTACCGATGTGGAAGGAAGGAAAGGTATCGGTGTGGGCCGGCATGCTTTATCGGTTTCAGAACGAAGTCAAAGCCGGGGATGGGATCGTGACTTACGACCCGTCAACCCGACGATACCTGGTCGGCACCTTCACCAGCGAGTGCACCTACGATGACGGGCCGTTCCCTGGCGATCCATTCGTTCGGCGAGTGGAGTGGCGCGGCGAAGTGGCTCGTGATTCACTGACCGTGCCCTCCAAAAACAGCCTCGGCGCGATCGCTACGTTCTTTCGGGTGCCGTCGGAAGCCGCATCAGACTTGGAGAGAGCCCTGCGAGGCGAGCACAAGCCGCCCGAGCAGGCCACCGAGTTGGCCACCGAAGCCAACGAGAAGGCGCTTTTGGATGACGTCAACGCCAGAGCGCTCGAATTCATAAAGGATCGCATTTCAAAGCTGGATTGGGAGGAAATGCAAGAGCTGGTCGGAGGCGTTCTCCGAGCCATGGGTTACAAGACGCGAATTTCGGCGCGCGGTCCCGATCGCGGCCGCGACATCATCGCTTCACCCGACGGTTCTTGGATTCGAAAATCCAAGAATTGTGGTTGAAGTGAAGCACCGACCGGGGACCACAATCGGCTCCCAGGAGATTAGAAGCTTTCTGGGGGGACGCCATAGGGACGACAAGGGCCTGTATGTAAGTACGGGCGGCTTTTCCAAGGAAGCGAAGTACGAGGCAGAGCGCGCGAATATCCCGCTGACCCTCATGGACGTAGATGATCTTGTCCACGCGATTGTTGAGCACTACGACAGGATGGACACCGAAACGCAAGCGCTGCTGCCCCTACGAAAGGTCTACTGGCCTGCGTAGGCCAACGACGAATGTCAAAGGCGTGGGCCTGTTTGACCGTGGAGGCACAGAAGTCCGGCGAGCATTTCTGGGGATGCATCGGCTATCCGAGTTGTCGCCGGGCGCTTCGTCGCGCATCCGGCTGAGCGCAATTGGACCGAACTCCTCAACGACCCGCCTCTAATTTACGTTCTGCATTCGGCTAATCCCCTGGATCACCCCCTGCTGGCCAACCCCCGGAAAACGATGGCACCCTTCCCCCGGGGACCGGCCGCAAGAATGCCCATCAGCGACGAACTCGACCAGCAAATCCGCACCGCCGCCTTCATCGAGGTGCGGCGGATGCTCGAGCTGCGCGATCCCCTCACCTCCGAAGATCTCGCACGCGGGTTCGTCTTCCAGGGCGAGCGAATCCCGCTCATCAATCCCCAGCGCGGCATCTTCAAGCCGACCGCGATGAAGTACGCGCTCTCGATCAAGACCGTGGTCCCGAGGAAGGGCGCCAGGATCTGGTACGACGACCAGAAGGCGGCGCACGACCAGATCTACAAGGGCGACGAGACGGTCGCGTACTCCTTCATGGGAACGAATCCGCAGGCGGCCGACAACCGGTGGCTGCGCGAGGCCATGGAGAACCGGGTCCCGCTCATCTACTTCCTGGGCGCCTTCCCGGGGCACTATCACGCGATCGTTCCCGTCACCATCGTGGGATGGGACGCGCGCTCGCTCCAGGCGCAGGTCTCGATGGGATTGCCCGGGGAGCTGCGCGCGGATCCGCAGGAAACGACGCTCGCGCGCCGCTATGCGCTGCGGCAGGTCAAGGCGCGGCTGCACCAGACGCTCTTTCGCGCCGCGGTGATCGCCGCGTACGGCGGCCGATGCGCCCTCTCAGGGCTGCCGGAGACGAGCCTTCTCGATGCGGCCCACATCGCGGCCGATGGCGACGAGCTGTTGGGCCAGCCCATCGTCACCAACGGCTTGCCGCTCTCCAAGCTGCATCACGCGGCGTTCGACAATCACTTGATCGGCGTTGATCCGGACTATCGGATCGTCGTGTCCGATCGGTTACTCGCTACGCGAGATGGACCGACGCTCGAGGCGCTGAAGTCGCTGCATGGGAATCGGATCAACTTCCCGCGGCGGGAGAAGGATCGGCCGGATCGGGAAAGGTTGGCAGCGAGATTTGAGATGTTTGAGAAGGAGAATTGAGACCCGCTCACACGCCACTCAGTCTCTTGGCGCGGTCAGGACGTCGTCAATATTCCTGGCAACGATGTACTTTGCGGGCGTTTGTTCAACCGCCAGCGCCTTAAAGTGGGCCTTACCGCAATCGATCTTCGCGCGCTCCTTGCTCCTTAGGTCATCGGCAAAGAGGCCACTCTTGGTCTCGACTACGAAGTAAAGTCGCTCGGCGCCGTCCTTCTCGACCAGTAGCGCCCAGTCCGGATTGTAGTCACCAAGGGGAGTCGGGATCCGGAACCATCCCGGCAGCTTCGCGTACACCTTCACGGCCGTGTTGTTCTCCAGTGCACGCGCGAAGCCCTTCTCCGTCTCAGATCCATAGACTACCTTTTCATACATGGCCTTTCCCGCGTCGATCATGTTGCGCAGGTAGCCCGTTAACTCTTCCTTGAGAACAGTTCCTGCGCATAGAACTCCTGGTCACCGAGGCGCTGGTACTTGATGCCATCCACTACGGCCAGGCGCTTACAGCGATTGATTGCCTCCGCGGATATTTCGATGAACTGCTGGGGATTGCGCTTGAAGTCGGCGATTCGTCCGCTCGCAGTGACGATCCGGTAAATGCTGCGGCGCGTGAGCTGAGTTCGGTCCTGCAACTCGGTCAGGAGATCCGGTAGTTCAATGTCGCTTTCCTCGAGCATCACGGTCGCGGCCATCCTTCTCGGTGGCAGCGACACCGCCCTTGCCGATGGCGATGTCCGCCTTGCGCCACTGGAGTCGCGTCTTCGGGATCGGCGGAGCCTCTTGTACGCCACCACACAGGACTCGATCAGTTTCTCGTTATCAAATTGCACCCGGTACGTCGTCTTGTGCTTGATTCGATCCCACAGCGCCTTGAACTCGGGGCTGTCCAGTACTGCTTGTCGCGGCCGAACAGACTTGCGTTCGTCCGCATTCGGATCTCAAGCCGCCCGGAGAGCTTCTTCAACATCTCGACAATCTCGGCGGCCTGAGCTTCGAATTCCTTGGGCAGTTCGAGCTTTCCTTCTTTAGCGCCGTGCGCAGCGAGTCCTGCACCTTCCCCTGAGCGTTGATATAGCCTGTCGCCTCAAATATTCCCAAAGCGCCCTGGACTGCTCGTAGCCAAGCGGAGCGATCCGACCCATCCTCGTCCGTCACTTCGATGCCCGCGAACTGGTGAGTCTCCACGATGCCGAAACGGATGCCGGTGTCTTCTTCGATCTCCTTCTGCAGGTTTTCGGCAAACTCTTCGAAGCTCTCCATGGCAACAACCGTAAGCGTGTTCAGGTCGAAGCCGCGTAATCGCTGGCCTTCCTGATTCACGCAAAGGCGAAGCCCCCTGCCGATCGTTTGGCGGCGCTCCCGGGTCGTATGGATGTCCCGAAGAGCGCAGATCTGGAACACGTTAGGGTTGTCCCATCCTTCTCGCAGCGCCGAATGCGAGAAGATGAATTTGAGCGGAGTAGCGAGGCCGAGCAACTTCTCCTTGTCCTTCATGATGAGGTTGTAGGTCCGTCGTCGGCTTCGAGCCCCGTTTGATTCTAGAGCTCGGTATTCGCCCACCGCCTTTCTTGTCGATGGAAAAGTAGCCCTCGTGGACCTCTTCCGCGGCGCGCTCAGATCAACCTCTTCGAAGAGCGTGTGAAAGTCGGGAGCTTGGCGGCGCGCGTACTCCTCTTCGAAGATGCGCGCGTAGTCGCCTTTCACGGGGTTTCCCGCTCGTCGTACTGCCGGTAACGCGCCACGGCGTCGACGAAGAAGAGCGAGAGGACCTTGATGCCCAATGGACGGAGCCGCTTCTCCTTGTTGAAGTGCTCCATGATCGTGCGCCGGATCATCTCCCGCTGAAGGGTGAGCGCGTCTACGTCGCCCCACGTCTCGCCCAATGACAGCACTCTCCGCCGGGGAATCGCAGTTCCATATACCCGCTGCCTTTGCCGACGCCGATTGTCCCGACCCGACACCCGCCGTAAACCGCACGTCCTGTCGTCTGCTCCAGATTGTCGCCGTCCTGCACCGTCAGCTCGCGGCGGCGACCCCGCTGCGCCCTGCTCGTCGACCTCAATTCGCCGCCGAGATGACGCCGCGCTTGTTGCTGACCGATATCAGGCACACATAAGGCCGATTGTGGGCACCCTCCATCATGGCCGACGCCACTTCGATCTGCTTGACGAACTGCTCCTATACGCGTCCACTGCCTCAAGCCGGAATACCATGTGGTGGCGTCGCTATGTGCGTCGCCGAATAGCGGAGCGTGCACAGCGGATCCATCATCCCGAGCGCTTCCTTTCCGCGTCCTTCAAGCCCGCCGTCAACGCTCTGCGGCTCGTCCACGATCATGACCGGCCGCGTGGATCGGATCAGGTCGATCGGCCTTTCTCCGCCTGTCTTCTCGCTGTCCTTGTAGAGGTTGTTTACGTCCTTCTTGTTGATCGCGCCGACCGTCACCACCATGATTTGATGTTGGGCTGGTCGCGAAATTGCGGACCTGGCCGAGTTTCGCTGAGTCGTAAAGGAAATAGTCGAAGGGCACTTTGGCGTAGAGGCTTCGAAAGTGCTCCTCTGTGATCTGCAGCGACTTGTAGACTCCTTCCTTGATCGCCACCGAAGGCACGACGATTACGAACTTCGTGAACCCGTAACGCTTGTTCAGCTCGAAGATCGTGCGCAAGTAGACGTACGTCTTTCCCGTCCCGGTCTCCATTTCGACGGTGAAATCGCCAGACACCAATGCTCCGACGGCCCCACGCCGTTGCGAAGCTGAACATTCAGGTTCTTGAGAATCTGGTCATCCAGCAGGGTGAGCCTGTTCCCCACCCCGAGGTCGCTCTGTGCGAACGCCATCCGCAAT
>CAVUJI010000004.1:0-91536 GCA_963741815.1 uncultured beta proteobacterium | reverse complement strand
GCGAAATAGATCGCGTTGGCGGGAATGTGGAGGTTGAAGTCCACGAGCCCGTGCAGGGAGAGCAGGAAGAGGCTTACTCCCGCGCCGACCTGGACGAAGCGAAGCTTGGACCAGCGCTCGGCGCGCCACACCTGTGGCCAGCGCCGCACATAGAGCACGAGGAATATCGCGACGAGGACCGCCGCCGCCAGGCCGCCCTCGAAGGCCCACTCCAGGTAATCGTTGTGGGCGTGGTTCACGAAAAGGCCGATGTCCCCCGGCTGGAAGCGCCGGAACACCTCGGGGAACGTGCCGATGCCGCTGCCCAGGGGCAGGAATTGCCCGATTCCCCCGAGGGTGGCCCCGTAGATCGACCACCGGGCATCGTCGCTCACGTGCTGTTCGGTGAAGCGCCCGAGCACCGGGGCGAGGCCGATCTCGACGCCCGCCGCGATGACGATGGCGAGGAGGAGGGTGGCCGTGCGCATCGTTCGCTCGGTGCCCACCTTGCGGGCGAATATCGCCGTGCAGGTGAAGATCCCGAGCATTCCCAGCGCGAGGCCGGTGCGGGAGCGGGAGAAGATCAGCCCCACGAGGATGGCCACGCTCGCCGCGCCGAGGACGGCCGCGCGGTTGATTCCCGAGCCCTCGGACAGGGCAAGGCCCAGGATGCGCTTGGTGCCGGCATTGCGCTTTCCAACCCCCGCCCGCTGCCCCACGCGCTGGATGCTCACGGTGAGCAAGGCGAGCGCCAGGGGAAGCGCCATCTCGAGCAGGCCGGCCAGGTGGTCCCGGTTGGCGTAGGTGCCGATGCCGCTGCGGTCGTGCAATGCCCCGATCTCCCAGATCACCCCCGCGTAGCCCGTGCCGTACTGGGCGAGGCTCACGACCGCCTCGACGACCGCGAGCCCGACGAACAGGGATACGGCCGCCTTGACTTGCTGGTCGGTGAGGCGGGTGGTGGCGATGAAGACCGCCACGGGCGGCAGCAGCGCGAGCCAGGCGGCCGCGGTCGCCCGAGGCAGGAGGCTCACGGTATTCGGCCCGCCCGCGATCCCGGCGCCGAGGAGTCCGCTCAGGTACGCGTCGTGCCCCGGGAGAAGGGAGGCGAGCGCATCGGGCAGCGGCACGAGCTGCAGCAACGGCAGCATGAGCAGCGCCCCCAGGGCGGCCCACATCGGGCGGGAAAGCTGCCTCGAGGCGGCGGCCGGGGATGCGACCATCGCGACCAGCAGCGCCAGGGCCGCGAGCTCGAGGAGAAGCAGGGGCAGGGGCCGATTGCCCCCCCTGAAGAGGGGGGCGAAGACGAGGATCGCCGTCAGCAGCGGCGGGGCGAAAAAAACAAGCCCTGCTTCAGGGGAAGCAGGGCGTGCGGTGGTGCTTGCCAATTCGGATGCTAGAAGGGGCTGATGGGGCGGTTGCTGGGGTTCCTGGCCTGGTCGCCGAGCATCCCGCCCGTTCCGAAGCCCATGAAGCCCGCAATGAAGCCGCCCATGCCGCCTCCACCACCACCACCACCACCTCCACCGCCACCGCCTCCACCACCGCCACCGCCACCGCCACCGCCTCCACCACCGCCACCACGCTGGTCCGGAGGCCCGCCGATGGCTTGGGCCAGCCGCGTCGGCTGCTCGTTCCCGCCGGTCCTCACCGGCGCCTGCGCGCAGCCGTCCTTCTGCAGCGCGAGGAGGCTGTTTTCCTTCAACTGGGTGACGCACCCGTCGCTATAGACCACGGCGGCGCTGGAGCCATCGAGCGAGATCACGCGGTCGCCTTCCTTGAGCGCCATGCCGGGCTTCGCACTCACGTATCCCTTGCCGTGGTTCACCAGCACCTTGCCGTCGACGTTCGACAAGGAAGCGAGATGGATGGGATCGGCGTGTGCGGCGGCCGACAGTGCCAGGATGGTCGCTAGCGCGATTCTTTTCATGTGGGAGCCCCCGAGATGGATGGGTGTGCGCACGACTGCTTGTGAAGCACGGATTTTTCTCCCAAAACCGTGCCTAGTCAAGGTTCTGCCGCTCGATGGACAGGTCGTCGAACCAGGCGTCCCCATGGGCCTCGAAGTCGAGCGCCACGCGGCCCGCCAGCTCGAGCCGGGCGACCTGGACCGGGCAGTCGGAACGCGGGACGGTGAACGGGAAGGCGAAGTGCCGCCATTGATCCCGTCCGGTGAAGAGCTCGCTCGTCCCGAGCGGTGCCTCCGATCCCAGGCAGTAGACCGACCACCGCACCCCCTGGGCGGTCTCGAGGTCGTCGGGACGGCCCCGCCCCCGGAACGTGTACGAGCCCGCGGGCAGCATCAGGTACTGGCCGAGGTGCTGGAACCGCACCCTCGGGCCGCGGAAAAGGACGTGCAGCGCCCGGCTGCCCGTCGTTCCATAGGTCGCGGCCGTCTCGACGAGGATGCTTCCCGCCGGTTTGCTGATCCAGTCGTACCCCATGCTGCTGATCGGATCCTCGAAGCTGCCGTTGTTCAGGTTGCCGACGGTCTTGAGCTGGTCGCCGGGCAGGCTGTTGAGCCAGACGAAGTAGGCCTCGGTCCAGTAGCCCTCGCGCTGGAGGCGGTCGAGGTAGGCCTTGAGCGCCTCCGGGGACGCGTCGTTCGGCCCCTTCGATTCGAGGTTGAAGAGGGCGCGCACGGTGTCGAGCCGCGTGGCGTTCGCCGCCACGTGGCCGAAGAAGGCGGGCCACCAGGGGACCTCCTTCTTCAGCAGCGGCGCGAAGGCCTGCTGGTTGTCGGGGACCTCGGCCAGCGAAAGGAGCATGGGAAAGAGCTTGGCCCGCAGCGTGGGCTCGAACGTGAGCACGACATCCCAGTGCTCCAGCGCCTTGGCGAGGTCCCCGCGCCGCATCCAGTACATCGCCACCTGCGCCTGCACGTCGGAGCGCTCGGGCGCCATGGCCGAGGCGGTCGTCATGGCGCGCTCGGCCGCCGGCAGGTTCCCCTGGTTCTCGTAGAGGGAGCCGAGAACCGCGTACGCACGGCCATCGGTGGGATTGGCCCGGATCGCCTCCTCGAGTCCTCGCCTGGCGGCGGCCGGGTCGGTTTCCACGGTGGACACCGCCTGCACGAAGAGCGCCTCCGGTTGGCGCGCGTTCCACGTAAGCGCCGCCGCCGCGTCCTCGGGCTTTTCCCCGCGGGCGAAGAAGTCGCCGACGTTGAGGACGACGGCCTGCCACCCGAGCACGAGGGCGATCGTCAAGGCGACCAGGACCCCCACTGGCCGCCACTTCCCCCGCTTGCCCTGTAGCATGCTTTCCCGTCTCCCGAGGCTGACGAGGCGCCCCGGGCGCCCCGGCTCGTATTCTGGCACGAGTGAACCAAGGGGCCGCAATGCAGGTCATTGAAAGTTGGCGCCTTCTCGATTCCCGGAGGCCGTCTTCCCCGAACTGGACGAGAAATTGAAGCACCGCAACTTCTGGATCGCCTGCGGCGTCGCGTTCGTCGCGCTCGTCATCTACCTCTCCCTCACTCCCGATCCGCTGAACGCGCCGGTCTATCGCGGGTTCAAGCTGGGCCACATCGCGGCATACGCATGGTGCATGTTCTGGTTCGCGCAGATCTATGTGCGCGGTGGGCAGCGGCTCGTCATCGCCGCGGGGCTCCTCGCGCTCGGCATCGGGCTCGAGTACGTGCAGGGCTGGCTGGGCCGGGACTTCGCCTACGCGGACATGGTCGACGACGCGATCGGGATCGGGGCAGGGTGGCTCGTCGCGCTGACACCGATGGGGCGGCTGCTGCGCTTCTTCGAGGCGGCGACGGTGCCGCCGACGGACCGTTAGACACGGGATTCCATGGCGCCCAAAAGGAAGTAAGATATCCTTACTTTTACCACCGACGAAAACCTCCCGTGCTGGCCAAGCTCACGAGCAAGAACCAACTCACCCTGCCCAAGGCGGTCCTGAACGACTTTCCCGACGCCCGGTATTTCGAGGTGTCGAACGACGGCGGGCGAATCGTCCTGACACCGGTGAACCTCGAGCGGGCCGATGCAGTGCGCCGCAAGCTCGCGGAGCTGGGCATCGAGCTGAAGGACGTTCGCGATGCCATCCGCTGGGCGCGATCCGGCAAGTGACGGCCCCCGGGTCGTCCTCGATACCAATGTCGCCGTCTCCGCTTTGCTCTTCGCCGACGGCCGGCTTTCATGGTTGCGTACGGCCTGGCAGTCCGGTCGGTTCCGGCCGCTTGTCTCGAAGCCCGTTGCCGAGGAACTGATCCGTGTACTCGCGTATCCCGAATTTCGACTCGAGGACGCCGATCGGGAATCGCTCCTGGGCGAGTATCTCCCGTGGTGCGAGGTGGTGAGGTTTCGCTCGGTGGCGGGTCTGCCCCATTGCCGGGATGCGGCCGACCAGATGTTTCTCGCGCTCGCGCTCGCTGCGAAGGCGGACTACCTCGTCACCGGCGATGCCGACCTGCTTGCGCTCGCCAGGGAATTTCGTGTCCCGATCGTCACGCCGGATCGTTTCCGGCAGGTGCAGCTCCGGCCTCCAGGGGTAGCCGAGAAGCGGGCTGCCAAACCCCGTCGTAAACGGACCACATGAACATCCTCCTCACCGGCGCGGCCGGCTTTATCGGCTTTCACCTGGCCAGGCGCCTCCTCGAGCGGGGCGACACGGTGGTGGGCCTCGACGACCTGAATGCCTACTACGACGTCTCGCTGAAGGAAGCGCGGCTCGCGCAGTTGCGCGGGATGCCCGGGTTCGAGTTCGTGAAGGCGGATCTGGCGGATCGGGCGGCGATGGAGCGGGTGTTCGACCCTCTCCCCGGCCCTCCCCCAAGGGGGAGGGAGAACGGCGTGGACCCTCTCCCCGGCCCTCCCCCAGGGGGGAGGGAGAACGGCGCGGACCCTCTTCCCGGCCCTCACCCAGGGGGGAGGGAGAAAAGGTTCGATGCGATCGTGAACCTCGCCGCGCAGGCGGGGGTGCGCTACTCGATCGAGAATCCGTACGCCTATGTGGACGCCAACGTCGTGGGCTTCCTCAACGTCCTCGAGGGAGCGCGGCGTCACGGCACCGGGCACCTGGTCTTCGCCTCGACGAGCTCGATCTACGGGCTCAACACGGCGATGCCCTTCGCCGAGGGCCAGAACACGGACCACCCGGTCTCGCTCTACGCGGCGACGAAGAAGGCCAACGAGCACATGGCGCATTCGTACGCCCACCTCTTCGGCATCCCCTGCACGGGCCTGCGCTTCTTCACCGTGTACGGCCCCTGGGGGCGCCCGGACATGGCGCTCTTCAAGTTCGCCCGCGGCATCCTCGCCGGCGAGCCGATCCCCGTCTTCAACGAAGGGAAGATGATCCGCGACTTCACGTACGTGGACGACATCGTGGAGGGTGTCGTGCGGGTGATCGACCTGCCGCCGATTCCGAACCCGGCCTGGGACGCGGACCATCCCGATCCGCCGACCAGCAGCGCCCCCTGGCGAGTGTTCAACATCGGCAACAACCGGCGCGTGGAGCTGATGGCCTACATCCGCGCCCTGGAAGACGCGCTCGGGAAGAAGGCGAAGCTCGATCTGCTGCCGATGCAGCCGGGCGACGTGAGGGCGACGGAGGCCGACACGACGGCGCTCGAGATGACGACGGGATTCAGGCCCGCGACGCCCGTGGAAGAGGGCGTGCGGCGGTTCGTGGAGTGGTACCGGAGCTACTACGGGGTCTGAGCGAGGGAGGCGCCGGCTTGGGCGGCCTCGAGCGTTTCCAGGTAATCGCGGTAGGCGAGGGCGATCCCGTCCTCGAGGGAATACTCCGGCCGCCACCCGAGCGAGAGCATCCGCGAGACGTCGAGGAGCTTCCTCGGGGTCCCGTCCGGCTTCGAGGCGTCCCAGCGGATCGTGACGTTCGCCCCCACCACCTGGCACACCAGCTCCGTGAGCTCGCGGATCGTGACGTCGGTGCCGGTGCCGATGTTGATGAGCGGCAGGTCCTCGCCGGGCAGCGCCGCGCGGATCTCCTCCCACGGCTTTTCGAGCAGCGCCACGCACGCCCACGCGAGGTCGTCGCTCAGCAGGAACTCGCGGCGCGGGCTTCCCGTGCCCCACGCCTCCATCTCCCGCTGTCCGGCCACCTTCGCCTCGTGGGCCTTGCGGATCAGCGCCGGCAGCACGTGGGAGGTGGTGAGGTCGTAGTGGTCGCCGGGCCCGTAGAGGTTCGTGGGCATCGCGCAGACGTACTCGGTCCCGTACTGCTGGTTGTACGAGGCGCACATCTCGATGCCGGCGATCTTGGCGAGCGCATAGGCCCGGTTGGTCTTCTCCAGCGGCCCGGTGAGGAGGTATTCCTCCTGGATGGGCTGCGGGCAGTCGCGCGGGTAGATGCAGCTCGAGCCGAGGAAGAGCAGGCGCTTGACGCCGTGGCGCCAGCTCTCGTGGATGACGTTTCCCTGGATCGCGAGGTTCACCTGGGCGAACTCCGCGGGGAAGGTGCTGTTGGCGACGATCCCGCCCACCTTGGCCGCGGCGAGCACCACGTACTCGGGCTTCTCGCGCGCGAAGAACTCGCGCACCGCCGCCTGCTCGGTGAGATCCAGCTCCGGGTGCGTGCGGGTGACGAGGTTCGCGTAGCCGGCCCTGCGCAGCGCCCGCGCGACGGCCGATCCCGCCAGGCCCCGGTGGCCCGCCACGTAGATCTTCGAATCCGCTTCCATCACTCGATCGGCAGCGGCGACTCGTAGCCGTGGCGGGCGACGAGCGCCTCGCGGCATGCCTGGGCGACGTCCGTGCTCATCATCTCGGTCACCAGCATGCGGAAGTCGGTCTTGGCCTTCCAGCCCAGCTTCGCCCGGGCCTTGGCGGGGTCTCCCAGGAGCGTCTCGACCTCGGCCGGCCGGTAGTAGCGCGGGTCGATGGCGACGATCTTCGTGCCCGGCTGCAGCCGCTTCTCGCAGTGCTCGCCCGCGCTTTCGGCGAGCGGCGTGGGCTTGAGGGACGCCACCACGCCCACTTGCTCCGCCCCCTGGCCGCGCCACTCGATGGCGATGCCGAGCTCGGCCGCGGACTTCTCCACGAACTGGCGCACGCTGTGCTGCTTGCCCGTGGCGATCACGAAGTCCTCGGGCTGCTCCTGCTGCAGCATCAGCCACTGCGCTTCCACGTAGTCGCGCGCGTGGCCCCAGTCGCGCTTGGCGTCGAGGTTGCCGAGGAAGAGGCACGGCTGGCGGCCGAGGAAGATGCGCGACAGGGCCCGGGTGATCTTGCGCGTGACGAAGGTCTCGCCGCGGATCGGGCTCTCGTGGTTGAAGAGGATGCCGTTGCACGCGTACATGCCGTACGACTCGCGGTAGTTCACCGTGATCCAGTACGCGTACACCTTGGCCACCCCGTAGGGCGAGCGCGGATAGAACGGCGTGGTCTCCCTCTGGGGCGTCTCGACCACCTTGCCGAACATCTCCGAGGTGGACGCCTGGTAGAAGCGGGTCTTCTTCGCCAGTCCCAGGATGCGCATCGCTTCCAGGATCCGCAGCGTCCCGAGCGCGTCCGAGTTGGCGGTGTATTCGGGCTCCTCGAAGCTCACCGCCACGTGGCTTTGCGCGGCGAGGTTGTAGATCTCGTCCGGCTGCACCTGCTGGATGACCCGCGTGAGGCTGGACGAGTCGGTGAGGTCGCCGTGCTGCAGCCGGAAGCGCACGTCCTTCTCGTGCGGGTCCTTGTAGAGGTGGTCGACCCGCGCCGTGTTGAAGAGCGAGGAGCGGCGCTTCACCCCGTGCACCTCGTAGCCCTTGTCCAGCAGGAATTCGGCGAGGTACGCCCCGTCCTGGCCGGTCACGCCCGTGATGAGGGCGACTTTCCTTCGCGTCATGTCTTCTCTGCCGTGAGGTTGCCTGTGGGCGCTTCGCGCCCGTACACGTCGTCGTACCGGTGGATGTCGTCCTCGTCCACCTTCTCGCCCACCTGCACCTCGATGATCTGCAGCGTCTCGGCGCCGAGGTTTTCCAGCCGGTGCCGCGAGCCGATGGGCACGAACGTGCTCTCGTTGGGCAGCACATCATACGACTCCCCGTTGCGGCTGACCGTGGCCACGCCCGAGAGGACCACCCAGTGCTCGGAGCGGAAGTCGTGGCTCTGCAGCGAGAGCCGCCCGCCCGGGCGCACCTCGATGCGCTTGATCTTGAACCCGGGCCCTTCCTCGAGGACCGTGTACGCGCCCCAGGGCCGGCGGACGGTGGTATGGGCGAGGTGCTCGGACCCCCGCCGGCGCACCAGCTCGTCCACGACCTTGCGCACGTTCTGGCTCTCGCCGCGGCGGGAGACGAGGATCGCATCGGGTGTCTCCACCACCGCGATGTCCTCCACGCCGACGGCGGCCAGCAGCCGGCTTTCGCTGCGCAGGAGCGCGTTGCGGCAATCGATCTGCACCACGTTGCCGTGCAGCACGTTCTGGTCGGCGTCCTTCACCGCCACGTCGTAGACCGCGTCCCAGCTCCCCACGTCCGACCAGCCGAAGTGGCCCGGCACCATGAAGACGCGCTCGCTTTTCTCGAGCACGCCGTGGTCGATCGAGATCGAGGGGCAGGCGGGGAAGTGCTCGCGGATCGCCTGCTCGAGGCCGCGCCGGGCGCCGTCGTCGCGGATGCGGTCGAGGTGGGCGGCGAGCTCGGGCAGGTGCGTGCGGATGGCCGCGAGGATCGTGCTCGCGCGCCAGACGAACATGCCGGAATTCCAGTAGTACTCGCCCGAGGCCACGAAGTGCTCGGCCGTCGCGCGGTCCGGCTTCTCGCGGAATTCCGAGACCCGCTGCGGATCGCCCGGCTCGGCGCGGAGGTAGCCGAAGCCGGTCTCGGGGCCCGTGGGGTGGATGCCGAAGGTGACGAGGCGCTCGTCGCGGGCGGCCGCGATCGCGCGCTCGAGCGCGGCCTGGAACGCGGGCACGTCGCGGATCAGGTGGTCGGCGGGCAGCACGACCATGACGGGGTCGTCGCCCGTGGCGAGGCAGTGCAGGGCGGCGATGCCGATGGCCGGCGCGGTGTTGCGCGCGACGGGCTCGAGCAGGCGCTGGTAGCGCTCGAGCAGGTGATAGCCCTCGCCCTTGGCGAGCGATTCGCTCGTCACCACGACCACGTGCTCGTCGTCGAGGAGGGGCTTCAGGCGATCGACCGTGGCCTCGAGCAGAGTGCGATCGCCGGCAAGTCGCAGGAACTGCTTGGGCGCTTGCTGGCGGGAAAGTGGCCACAGGCGCGTGCCGGAGCCTCCGGCGAGGATCACGGCTCTTACGTCGGTGTATCGGGGCATGACCGTAAATGTAGAGGAAAACCGGGGTCGGACCCCATTTTCCTCTGCGGGGGAAACGGGGTCCGACCCCGGTTCGGACGTTGAGGTACCTGTTTTTTCGGCTGTTTTCGCGCTATACTGTTCGGCTTTCGTCCCTTGCCCCACCGTCTAGCGCATGCACGGGGGGCTTCAACCCACAAGGAGAAACCATGCGCCACTACGAGATCGTATTCATCGTGCATCCCGATCAGAGCGAGCAGGTGCCCGCGATGATCGAGCGCTACCGCAACACCATCACCCAGGGCGGCGGCAAGATCCACCGCATCGAGGACTGGGGGCGCCGGCAGCTCGCGTACCCCATCCAGAAGGTGTTCAAGGCGCACTACGTGCTGATGAACATCGAGGTGAGCAACGAGACGCTCGTCGAGCTCGACACCGCGTTCAAGTTCAACGACGCGGTCCTGCGCCACCTCACCGTCCAGAAGCGCGAGGCCGAGACGGGTCCCTCCCCGATGATGAAGGAGGAGAAGTCCCGCAACGTGACCGAAGCGCCGGCGCAGGCTTCCCCGGACGGCAAGCCCGCCGAGGGCAAGCCGGCTGAAGGCAAGCCGGCCGAAGGCAAGCCGGCCGAAGGCAAGCCCGCCGAAGGCGGCGCCGCGGCCTCCCAGACGGCCGCCTGAACCCCTCGATCGACATTCGCTAAAGGAAAGAGACCATGCCTCCTCCCCGTGGCCGTGGCAAAGGAAAGGGCACGAAGGGCAAGCGCGACGGGCGCTCCCAGAACCGGGGCCTGTTCCGCCGCCGCAAGTTCTGCCGCTTCACCGCCGAGAACGTCAAGGAAGTCGACTACAAGGACATCGCCGTCCTGAAGGACTTCATCAACGAGAACGGGAAGATCATCCCGGCGCGCATCACCGGCACGAAGGCGCGCTACCAGCGCCAGCTCGGCGTCGCGATCAAGCGCGCGCGCTTCCTCGCGCTGCTGCACTACACCGACCTGCACTGAGGACCGACGCCATGCAAGTGATCCTGATGGAGAAAGTGGCGAACCTCGGCGGCCTGGGCGAGGTGGTGAAGGTCAAGGACGGCTTCGCCCGCAACTACCTGATCCCCCACGGCAAGGCCAAGCGCGCCACGGAAGCGAACCTCAAGGAGTTCGAGAACCGCCGCGCCGAGCTCGAGAAGAAGGCGGGCGACGTGCTCGCCTACGCCCAGACCCGCGCCGGCAAGCTCGAGGCCATGCGCCTGGAGATCGCCCAGAAGGCGGGCGTGGACGGGCGGCTCTTCGGCTCGGTCACCAACGCCGACATCGCCGAGAGCCTGGGCAAGCAGGGCATCGAGGTGAAGAAGTTCGAGATCCGGATGCCGATGGGCCCGCTCAAGCACACGGGCGAGTACCCGATCGACGTCCAGCTCCACACCGACGTGCTCGCGCACATCACCGTCGCGGTGGTGCCCGAAGCCTGAAGTTCGTCCCTCCCTGAAAAAGGGGTCAGGTTCCGTTTTCCGCCCGGCGGAAAACGGAACCTGACCCCTTTTTCGTGGCTCATCCCATGAGCTTCCGGCACGGTAATTTCCTGCACAGGCCGTACAAGGATTTGCAGCGGATTCGCACAGCTTATCAACAGGGTTATCCAATTGTGCTCACAGGGGGCCCATGACACACTCGCCGCTCGCGGTGTGGGAGCACCGCAGTTCCACCGCCCCACGAGGAGATAACACCTACATGCCCTCGGTCCCCGTCGGTTCCGATCGTTTCCCCCGCGCTCACGCGAGCTCGGGCGACGCCCAGATCGAGTCTCTTCGCCTCCCCCCGCACTCCGTCGAAGCCGAGCAGGCGGTCCTCGGCGGGCTGCTCCTCAGCAACGCCTCGTGGGACCGCATCGGGGACCTGATCTCCGAGTCCGACTTCTACCGCGCCGACCATCGCCTCCTGTGGCGCGCGATCACCAAGCTCGTCGAGGACAACAAGCCGGCCGACGTGCTCACCGTCTCCGAGTCGCTCAAGATCTCGGGCGACCTGCAGGACGTGGGGGGGCTTTCCTACCTCCACCAGCTCGCCACCGGCACCCCGAGCGCCGCCAACATCCGCCGCTACGCCGAGATCGTGCGCGAGCGGGCGATCATGCGGAAGCTGGCCGAGGTCGGCACGCATATCGCCGACTCCGCCTACTCGCCCCAGGGGCGGGAGGCGCGCCAACTCCTCGACGAGGCCGAGACGAAGATCCTCGAGATCGGCGAGTCGGGGGGGCGCTCCTCGGAGAGCTTCTCGAAGATGTCGACCGTGCTCGCGGAGGTGATGAGCCGGCTCGACGAGCTGCACCGCAACCCGGCCTCGGTCACGGGCAAGGCCACCGGCTTCGTGGACCTGGACGAGATGACCACGGGCCTGCAGGACGGCGACCTCGTGATCGTCGCGGGCCGCCCGTCGATGGGCAAGACGAGCTTCGCCCTGAACGTCGCCGAGAACGTCGCCCTCGAGCTCAAGCTCCCGGTGCTCGTCTTCTCGATGGAGATGGGCGGCACGCAGCTCGCCACGCGCCTCCTGGGCTCCGTGGGCAAGGTGGACGCGCAGAAGCTGCGCACCGGCCGGCTCGACCCGCCCGACTGGGACCGGCTCGGCATGGCGCTCGGCAAGCTGAACGAGGCGCCGCTGCTCATCGACGAGACCCCGGCGCTGAACCCCCTCGAGCTGCGCGCGCGCGCCCGGCGCAAGTGGCGCGAGTACGGCGGCCTGGGCCTCATCGTGGTCGACTACATCCAGCTCATGCAGGGCAAGGACTCGGGCTCCGAGAACCGGGCGACCGAGATCAGCGAGATCTCGCGCGGGCTCAAGGCGATGGCCAAGGAGCTCTCGGTGCCGGTGGTCGCGCTCTCGCAGCTCAACCGCTCCCTCGAGCAGCGCCCGAACAAGCGGCCGGTGATGTCGGACCTGCGCGAGTGCGTCACCGGCGAGACGCTGGTCGTGCTCGCCGACGGCCGCCGGGTGCCGATCCGCGCGCTCGTCGGGACGGCCCCGGAGGTGCTCGCGATGTCGGAGGCGGGGACCATCGAGCGCCATCGCTCGGATCGCGTCTGGTCCGTGGGGGTGAAGCCGGTCTTCAAGGTGAGCCTCGCCAGCGGACGCAGTATCCGGGCGACGGCCCGGCACCGGCTTTTCGGGCCGGCCGGATGGGTTCGCGTGGGCGACCTCGCGCCCGGCGACCGGCTCGCGCTTTCCCGGCGGATCCCGGCGCCGGAAGCCGCAATCCGCTGGCGTGACGAGGAAGTCGTCCTGCTGGGACACCTCGTGGGCGATGGCGGCAGCCCCGACAAGCGCCTGCCCCCGGCGGTTTTCCAGTTCGCGGACGACCACGTGGCGCTCCTGCTGCGCCAACTGTGGGCCACCGACGGCAACATCCACGTGCGGCGAGCCGGCGTTCGCGGCAGCTCGCGCATCCACTTCGCGACGTGCAGCCGGGGCCTCGCCTTCGACGTGGCCGCCCTCCTCGTGCGGTTCGGCATCGTCGCCCGCATTCGCACCGTCGTGCAGAAGGCGCACCGGCCGATGTACACGGTCGACGTGTCTGGAGGCGAGCAGCAGCGGCTCTTCCTGGACCGCGTCGGAGCCTTCGGCCCCCGGGTGGCCCAGGCCGTCGCCCTGCGCGCCGCGCTGGACGCCACTGCCGAGCGCGCCAGCCTCGACACGCTGCCGCGCGAGGCGTTCGCCGACGTGCGCGCCTCGATGCGGGTCCACGGCGTCACCACCCGTGCCATGACGCTGCTGCGGGGCACCTCGTACGGCGGCGCGTCGCATTTCCGTTTCGCGCCGTCGCGCGAGCTGCTCGACGACTATGCCGACAAGCTGGGCGACGAGAGCCTGCGCCGGTGGTCCCGGTCCGACCTTTACTGGGATCGCATCGTGGCGATCGAGCCGGACGGAGAGGAGGAGGTGTTCGACCTCACCGTGCCGGGGCCCGCGAGCTGGCTCGCCGACGGGATCGTGAGCCACAACTCGGGTGCGATCGAGCAGGACGCGGACGTGATCCTCTTCATCTACCGCGACGAGGTCTACAACGAGGACTCGCCCGACAAGGGCATCGCCGAGGTGATCATCGGCAAGCAGAGGAACGGCCCCATCGGCACCGTGAAGCTCACCTTCCTCGGCAAGCACACCCGCTTCGAGAACTACTCCTCCGGCGTGGCCGGCTACTGAGGCGGTGGCCCGCCCCATCCACGCCGTCGTCTCCGCCCAGGCGCTGCGGCACAACTACTGGGCGGCCAAGCGCCACGCCCTGCGCTCCCGGGTCTACGCGGTGGTGAAGGCCAACGCCTACGGCCACGGCCTGCAGCGCGTGATGCGCGCGCTCGACCGCGCCGACGGCTTCGCCACCGTCGAGATCGAGGGCGCCGTGCAGCTTCGCGAGGGCTACGCCGGGCCGATCCTCCTCCTCGAGGGCCTCTTCGCGCCCGCGGAGCTGGAGCTCGCCGTCTTCGCCAACCTCTGCATCGTGGTGCACTGCGACGAGCAGCTCGCGATGCTCGAGGCCGCACAGGCCGCCCGTCCCCTCGACGTCTTCCTCAAGATCGACACCGGGATGCACCGGCTGGGCTTCGAGCCGCGGCGCACGCGCGAGGTGGCGGGGCGCCTGCAGGCCTGCCCGGCCGTGCGCACGGTCACGCTCATGACCCACTTCGCCAACGCCGACCTCGCCGACGGCGTGGACGCGCCGCTGCGCCGCTTCGAGGAGGCCACGCGCGGGATGGTGCTGCAGCGCTCGCTCGCCAACTCGGCGGCGATCTTCGCCCACCCCAAGGCCCACGGCGACATCGCCCGGCTCGGCATCGCGCTCTACGGCGCCACGCCCTTCGCCGACCGGCCGGCGCGCTGGCTGGGCGTGCGCCCCGCGATGACGCTCGCCTCGGAGCTGATCGCCGTGCGCGAGCTGGCCGCCGGCGAGGCGGTGGGCTATGGCAGCACCTTCCGCGCCGAGCGCGCGATGCGCATCGGCGTGGTCGCGTGCGGCTACGCGGACGGCTATCCGCGCCACGCCCCGACCGGCACGCCGATCCAGGTGGCGGGGGCGCGCACGCGCACCGTGGGACGCGTGTCCATGGACATGCTCACCGTGGACCTCGAGCACATCGCCGCGGCGCAGGTGGGCTCGCCGGTCGTGCTGTGGGGCGAGGGCGTGCCGATCGACGAGGTCGCGCAGGCCGCCGGCACCGTGGGCTACGAGCTCATGTGCGCCGTGGCGCCGCGCGTGCCGCTGCGCGACGCCGAGGAGCGCTAGCGATGGCGAAGGCGAAATCGGTCTACACCTGCACCGAGTGCGGCGGCCAGCACGCTCAAGTGGCTGGGCCAATGCCCGCACTGCGACGCGTGGAACACGCTGGTCGAGACCGCGGCCGAGGCGGCGAGCGGCAAGGCGGGCGCGCACCGCTTCGCGAGCCTCGCCGGCACCGCCGAGGTGGTCGCGCTGGCGGCGGTCGAGGCGAAGGACTTCCCGCGCCTGCCCACGCGGCATCGCCGAGCTCGACCGCGTGCTGGGCGGCGGCCTGGTCGCGGGCGGCGTGGTGCTGATCGGCGGCGACCCGGGCATCGGCAAGTCGACGCTGCTGCTGCAGGCCGCGGCGCGGCTCGCCGAGCAGCATGACGGTGCTCTACATCACCGGCGAGGAGTCGGCGCAGCAGGTCGCGCTGCGCGCGCGGCGCCTCGGCGCTGAACGGCGCGACAGGTGCGCGTGCTGGCCGAGATCCAGCTCGAGAAGATCGTCGGCGCGCTCGCGACCGAGCGGCCGCGCGTCGGCGTCATCGACTCGATCCAGACGCTCTACTCCGAGCAGCTCACCTCCGCGCCCGGCTCGGTGGCGCAGGTGCGCGAATGCGCGGCCCAGCTCACGCGGCTGGCCAAGCGCAGCGGCATCGCCATCGTGCTGCGTCGGGCACGTCACCAAGGAGGGCGCGCTCGCCGGCCCGCGCGTGCTCGAGCACATCGTCGACACGGTGCTCTACTTCGAGGGCGACACGCACACGAGCTTCCGCCTCGTGCGCGCGATCAAGAACCGCTTCGGCGCCGTCAACGAGATCGGCGTGTTCGCGATGACCGAGAAGGGCCTGCGCGGGGTGGCCAACCCGTCGGCGCTCTTCCTGTCGCAGCACGGCGACGCCGGTGTCGCCGGCTCCTGCGTGCTGGTGACGCTGGAAGGCACGCGGCCGCTGCTGGTCGAGATGCAGGCGCTGGTCGACGACACGGCAGGGCCGAGCCCGCGCCGGCTCTCGGTCGGGCTCGAGCGCGACCGGCTCGCGATGCTGCTCGCGGTGCTGCACCGGCATGCGGGCATCGCCGTGCTTCGACCAGGACGTGTTCGTCAACGCCGTCGGCGGGGTGCGCATCGCCGAGCCGGCGGCCGACCTCGCGGTCACGCTCGCCGTGGTCCTCGAGCTCTGCGCGACCGGCCGCTGCCGCGCGGCTTCGTGGTGTTCGGCGAGGTCGGGCTCGCCGGCGAGGTGCGGCCCGCGCCGCGCGGCCAGGAGCGGCTCGGAGGCGGCCAAGCTCGGCTTCACCCATGCGATCGTCCCCACCGCCAACCGTCCCCGCCAGCCCATCGCGGGCCTCGAGGTCGTCGCCGTCGACCGCCTCGTCGACGCCGTCGACTACCTTCGATAAACCGGGGACAGATCCCGTTTTCCTCCATCCGGAAAACGGGATCTGTCCCCGGTTTACTTCACGAGCAGGGCGATGGCGAGGACGATGGCGGCGATCGCGAGCACCACGATCGCGATGATCGCCGCGAGGTTGCTGGCCCGTCCCGTGGCGGGATCGGCGATGTAGGGTGCGGCGGCGGGCGGGGGGCGGGGCGCGGGCTTCTTTTCCGCGGCCGGGGCGGGAGCGGCCGGCGCGGGCGCGGGCGGGGGCGGGGCGACCGCGGGAGCGGCCGGGGGGCAGCGGCCGCCGGCGCCGCGGCAGCGGCGGGCTTGCCCGCGAGCGGCGAGCCGGCCTCGATCTTGCCCTTGTACGCGCGCATCTTCTGCGTGGCGGTGATGTAGTCGCGGAAGTCCTCGGTCTGGTCGGTCATCGCCGCCAGGCGCAGCGTCGCGTCGAACGAGTCGAAGGACTTCGCGAGCGCCAGCGGCTTGGCCGCCTCCTCGTCCTTCGCGGCCCCGGGCTCGGCGTTGAGCGGGATCGTCGCCGTCATCTCCATGCGATCGCCGAGGATCGAGGCCGGGTTCGGCGCGGCGCGCACCGGCACCGGGGCGGTGGTCGCCTTCAGCGCCGCGGCCGGGCGCGTGGAGTCCATCTGCCGGCGCACCTCGCGCAGGTCGTCGGCGAGCTCCTTGATCGACTGGTAGCGGTCCTCGAGGAGCTTGGCCATCGCCTTGGCGGCGATGAGGTCGAGCATCGGCGGGATGGCGCGGTTGTGCGACGAGGGCGGCGGCGGGGTCGTGTTCACCGTCGCGTACATGATCGCGTTCACGTTGTCGCCGTCGAACGGGGCCGCGCCCGTGAGCGCCTCGTAGAGCACCACACCCAGCGAGAAGATGTCGCTGCGGGCGTCGATCGCCTTGCCGATCACCTGCTCGGGCGACATGTACCGCGGCGAGCCGAGGATGAGCCCGGTCATCGTCTTCACCGCCGAGTTGGGCAGCCGCGCGATGCCGAAGTCGGTGATCTTGGCGATCCCGCCCTTCATCACCATGATGTTCGACGGCTTCACGTCGCGGTGCACGATGTCCTGCTGGTGCGCGAACCACAGCCCGTCGGCCACCTGCGAGATGATGTCCACCACCTGGTCGGTCGGCGGCAGGTTGCCCGAGGCGATCATGTCCTTGAGCTCGTGGCCCTCCAGGAACTCCATGGCCATGTAGGCGACCTGCTCGGTCTTGCCCACGTCGTAGATCGTGACGATGTTCGGGTGGTTGAGGCGCCCGGCCGCCTTGATCTCCTGCTGGAAGCGCTGCTCGTACTCCTCGAGCTCCTGCCGGGAGAGGTTGAGGTTGATCGTCTTGATCGCCACCGTGCGGTCGATGATGGGGTCGACCGCCTTGTAGACGACCCCCATCGCCCCCTGGCCGATCTCCGAGACGACCTTGTAGCGCCCGAGCGTCGAGATCATCAGTCCTTCTTGTCCTTCTCGCCCGCCGCCTTCCGCGCGCGCTCGCGGGCCTCCCTGCGGGCCTTCTCGGCGGCGTGGCGCAGGCCGATGCGCTTGGCCGCGGCGAAGGTGTGGGTCCACGACGGATGCCCGGCCTCGGCGGGGGACAGGTCGAAGGCGGGATCGACGTCGTAGATCGCGATGAACTGGTTGCGGCAGCTGCGGTACTGCGCCTGCAGGCACAGCGTGAACGCGAGGTACTTCATCGCCTTCACCTGGTCCTTGTCGCTCTTCAGGCCCTCGGTGAGCGCCGCGCCGAGCAGCCGGTGCGCCTCCTTGAACTCGCCCGCGTCGTACTTGAGCATGCCCTCGGCGAGGAGCTGCTGCGCCTTGGTGAGCGGCTCCGGCGCGGCCGCCACCGTCTTGCCCGCCTCGCGCTCGGCGATGAGCTGCGCGCGCACGTCGCGGTAGACCGGCCCCCAGATGGGGTGGCCGTCCTCGGCGGGCGTGAGGGAGAACTCGGGGTGGATCTCGAAGGCCTTGCGGAACTCGTCGCGGCACAGCGGCTCGCGCCTGGTCACGCAGTAGATGAAGGCGAGGAGCTTGCGCGCGCGCGCCTGGTCGGGCTTGGACAGCAGCCCGTGGTCGAGCGCGCCCGACAGGCTCTTCACCGCGTCGTCGAAGTCGCCCGCGTCGTACTGCCTGGCGCCGAGGGCGAGGTCGTCCTGGGCGCGCTGGCGCAGCACGTCCTCGGTGATCTGGGGCGCGGGCGGGGCGGGCTGGGCCTGCTCCTCCTTGCCGAAGGGCAACTGCTGGCAGCCGGCGAGCGCGAGCACCGCGGCCGCGGCGAGGAGCGCGAGACGGGGCCCGCGCGTCATTGGAACTTGTACCGCACGGTGACCTCGTCGCGCGCCTTGAGCTCGAGGTTCTCGATGTACGGCTTGAACGTGGTGTTGCGCACCTCGATGCGGTACTTGCCCGGATCGAGCTTGAGCGTCTTCACCGGCGGGGTGACGCCGCGCGCGCGCCCGTTCACGTAGATCTCGCCCCAGGGCTGCACGGCGAAGACGAGGGTGGCCGGCGGCAGGGCGGGCTTCGCCTCGGCCTTCGCGGTCTCGTGGCGCGGCTCGGGCGCGGGCGCCGGCTTCGCCTCGGGCTTGGCGGGGGCGGCGGCGGCCTTCGGCGCCGGCGGCGGCACCTGAGAGGCGGCCGGGGCCGGCTGCAGGACCTTCGACTCGGGCGTTGCCGGCGTGGCCGCGGGGCTCGCGCCGGCATCGGTCGCGGCGCCGGGGGCCGCGGCCGGTCCGGGCGCGGGCGCGGTCCCCGCGGCCTCCCCGTTGGCACCCGGGGCGGGCGGCGGCACGGCCGCCGCCGCCGGCGCGGCGGCCTCGAGGGGCGCGGCCCGGGCGACCTCGGGCACGTTCGACGGCTTCTTGGTGGCCACGAGGATGCCCAGGACGAGGACGAGGGCGCCCAGGCCGCCGGCCACCATCGTGAGCTTCTTCTTGTCGTGGACGAACGCGGGGATGGTGAGGGTGACGGTGTTCGTGCCGGCCGGCGTGCCGCCCCCGGTGCGGCTGCCCTTGCCGCGGGCGTTCGGCGTGGTCGCCGAGGCGCGGTCGCGCATGCCGTCCTTCGCCTTCTGCAGCGCGCCCTCGTTGTGGCCCACCACGTAGATCTCGTGCTCGCGCACGTGCTTGTCGGTGCGCGAGCCCTCGTAGTGGAAGAGCTTGGCGTACTCCCCGGCCAGGTTCGAGACCACGTCGTAGTACGAGCGCGAGACGACGATCTGGCCGGGCCGGGCGAAGCTCATGATGCGCTGCGCGACGTTGATGCCGTCGCCGATGATGTTCGGGTGCCCGTTGATGTCCTTCACGAGCTTCACGGGGCCCAGGTTGATCCCCATGCGCACCGCGTCCTCGCCCGAGGCCTCGACCATCGTCGAGGTCATGCCCTCGCGCATCATCGCCTCGCGCAGGGACAGCGTCACGAAGAGCGCGTCCTCCGGGTCGCCGAGGAAGCTGATCGCCGCGCCGTCCCCGGTATCGAGGATGATGCGGTCGTTCACGGGGATGTCCTTGATCGCCTCCGACAGGTTGTTCGTGAGGCTGGTCTTGAGGCGAATCTGCTCGGTGACGGGCTTTTTCGAGTAGCCCACCAGGTCGATGAACACGACGCTGCAAATGAAGGTTCTGTTGGCCTGATCGAGCATCGTGCGACCTGGAAATGTCGGCTCGCGAGCCGGCCTCGATTTAGTTGTGGTAATGCAGAGACTTACGATCGAATTCTCGGGCGAAACCTAGTTTAACCGAACCGGGCCGAAAAAGCCTGTGTGGGCGGTCACAGCTCCAGGGTCGCCGCGTTCACGCCGGCCGAGTCCGGGCCGAGGAGGTACAGGAACGCCGCCGCGGCCGCTTGCGGCGTGCGCAGGCTCGCGCGGTCCTCGGCGGGGTGGCTGCGCGCGCGCTGGGGCGAGGCGATGGGCCCGGGCACCAGCACGTTCATGCGCGGATGCCCGGCGTGCTCGAGCTCGTCGCCCCAGATCGCCGCGAGCGTGCTCAACCCCGCCTTCGACACCGCGAAGGCGCCCCAGTAGGCCTTCGGGTGCGCGCCGTGGGTCTCGCCGGTGAACACGACCGAGGAGCGCGCATCGTCGGCGAGCAGCGGCAGGCACGCGCGCGTGAGCGCGAAGGGCGCGACCAGGTTCACGCGCAGCATCGTGGTCCAGGTCTCGATCGGCTGGTTGGCGAGCGGGGAGAGCGGCACGAAGTGGCTCGCGCAGTGGGCGATTCCGGCCAGGCTCCCGAGCTCGCGGTGCAGGAGCTGCGCCATCGCCTCGTACTCGGGCTCGCCGGCCGTGGCGAGGTCGAGGGGGATCATCGCCGGCTCCGGTCCCCCGGCCGCGACGATCGCGTCGTAGACGCGCTCGAGCTTGTCCTGCCGGCGCCCGTGCAGCGCGACCGTGGCGCCGTGCGCGGCGCAGGCGAGCGCCACGGCGCGCCCGAGCCCCTGGCCCGCGCCGGTCACGAGGATCACCCGGCCGGCCAGCAGGTCCCGCGGCGGGTCATAGCGTTCGGGAAGCCGGGGTGCGTTCGTCATGGTTGCGCAGGAACTCGAGGGCGGCCTCGGCCGCGAGGCGGCCGCTCGCGACCGCGGACTCGAGGGTCGCGGGGTGCGGACCCGCAGTGTAGTCGCCCGCGAGGAAGAACCCGGGGGCGGGCGTGGTGTTCGGGGGCCGGAAGGCGCCGGGCGTGCACGCGAAGGTGGCGCGCTTCTCCGTGATCGCCTTGGTCCAGACCGGCGCCGGCAGCCCGCCCACGGCCGCCACGACCTCGCGGTGCGCGACGGTGCCCAGCACGTCGTTGGCGAGCTCGACGTGGGGCCCGGAGGCGGAGATCACCGCGGCGAGCAGCCCCCGCGCGCCCGAGAGCGCCTCCCGGTCGAAGACCCACTGCACGTGCCCGCCGGCCAGGCCGATCATCGGGAATGGCAGCTTCACGGGCACGTCGTACTGCAGGTAGACGGTGGTGATGGGCTCGTGGCGCATCGCCTCGAGGCCCGCGCGCACGCGCCCGAGGGCGGCCACGCGCGCGATGAGCGAGGGCACCTGGAAGGGCGCGGCGGCGCAGACGACGGCGTCGAACGGCCGCGGGCGCGCTCCCGCCTGCACGCGCCATCCGCCGGCCTCGGGCTCCACGCCCGCCACCCGCGTGCCCAGCGCGATCTCCGCGCCGCGCTCGCCCAGCCAGTCCACCGCCGCGTCGGGGAAGATCGCGGACAGGTCGCGCTCGGGGATGAGGAGGTCCGAATCCTCGCGCCGGCGGAAGAGGGCGTCGCGCAGCACGTGGGCGAAGACCTGGGCGTCGGCGCCCTCGGGCGGGGTGTTGAGCGCGGCCACGCAAAGCGGCGCCCAGAGCAGGGCGGCGGCGTCGGCCGGCTGGCGGTGCGCCTCGAGCAGTGCGGCCACGGTGAGCCCGGGCGGCACCCGGAAGCGGCGCCGGCGCAGGGCGAGCGCCATGCGCGCGGCCGCCAGGCGCGCGCCGGGCGCCAGCCCGCGCGCGAGGAGGAGGGCCGCGGCGAGGTGCAGCGGCGCGGGAAGGCGCGGGGCGGCGAGGCGCATGCGCCCGGGGAAGAGGAGCGTGAGCGGGTGGCGCTGCAGCGCGCGCTCGGACACGCCCGCCTCGCGCATGCGCGCGAGCGTCTCGTGGTAGGCGCCGAGGAGGAGATGCTGGCCGTTGTCGAGCGGAACGCCCCGGTAGTCGACGCGCCGGGCGCGCCCGCCCGGCACGCGGTTGGACTCGAAGACCGTCACGGCGCATCCGGCCCGCACCAGCGTCATCGCCGCCGACAGGCCCGCGTAGCCCGCGCCCACGACGGCGACGCGCCGCACGCTCGCGCGCTTCGCCGCCGCGGCGCTCACGCGAGCACCCACGTCTTCCACGCGATCCAGAGCTTGCGCACCGGTGTCAGCGCGATCCTGCGGTCGAGCACCTCGTAGCGGTCGCGGCGGATCTCGTCGAGGAGCGTGCGGTAGATGGCCGCCATGATGAGCCCCGCGCGCTGGGTGCGGCGGTCCTCGGGCGCGAGGGCGCCGCGCGCCTGCCGGTAGTAGGACCGGGCCCGCTCGTCCTGGAACGCCATCAGCGCGCGGAAGCGCTCGCCGCCGCGGCGCTGCAGGATGTCCTCGGCGGCGAGGCCGAAGCGGGCGAGCTCGTCGGCGGGCAGGTACACGCGCCCGCGCCGCGCGTCCTCCCCCACGTCGCGGATGATGTTCGTGAGCTGGAAGGCGATCCCGAGCGACTCCGCGTAGGCCAGGGTCGCCGGGTTCGAGTAGCCGAAGATCGCCGCCGAGAGCTGGCCCACTACGCCGGCCACGCGGTGGCAGTAGAGCTGCAGCGCGTCGAAGTCCGGGTAGCGGTGCCAGGTGAGGTCCATCTCCATGCCGTCGATGATCTCGTTCATGCGCGCCGCGTCCAGCCCGTAGGGCGCCGTGAACGGGGCGAGCGCGCGGGTGACCGGATGCTGCGGCGCGCCGGCGAAGAGGTTCGCCACTTCCGTGCGCCACCACGCGAGCTTGGCACGGGCGACGTCCAGCTCGCGCACCTCGTCGGCGACGTCGTCGACCTCGCGGCAGAACGCGTAGAGGGCCGTGATCGCGCGCCGGCGCTCCGCCGGCAGGAAGAGGAAGCTGTAGTAGAAGCTCGAGCCGCTCTGCGCGGCCTTCTGCTGGCAGTATTCGTCCGGGGTCACCGCGCCGCCTTCGGGAGCAGGGCGCGGGTGAGGATCCGCACCCACGCCGCCGGGCCGAGGACCGGGCGGCGGCGGAACACGTCGCCGCGCACGGCCCCGATTCTATCGAGAATGGCGAGCCCCCCCTCGACCGTGGCCCGGATCTCGAGCCCCACGCGTCCCGGCAGGGCGCGCCCCAGGGCGCTTCCCTCGAGCAGCATCGCGCGCGTGCGCGCGCACTCGAAGGCCATGAGCGCCGTCCAGCGCTCGTCGACGAGGCCCCTGGCGATCGACTCCTCGCGCACGCCGAAGCGCGCCAGGTCCTCCTGCGGGATGTAGACGCGGCCCTTCTTCCAGTCGAGTGCGACGTCCTGCCAGAAGTTGGCGAGCTGCAGCCCGGTGCAGATGCGGTCGGAGAGGAGGGAGGCGGAGAAGACCGGGGAGGCGGCGCCGCTGCCCCGCGCCGCCGCGGCTGCCTGCGCCACCAGTGGCCGGTCCCCGATCGTCGGGGCCTGCCCGGTCTTCGCGAACACGTGCAGCAGCAGGCGCCCGACGGGGTTGGCCGAGCGCCGCGCGTAGTCGAGCAGCTCCTCGAAGCTCGCGTAGCGCTTCTTCACCACGTCCTGGCCGAAGGCGTCGATGAGGTCGGCGAGCAGGGGGATCGGCAGCTCGTAGCGGGCCACGGCCCAGGCGATGCGGGCGAATTCCCGCGGCGGATCGCGGCCCTCGGCGAGCGCGCGCAGCGCCCCCCGGTAGCGCTCCAGCCCGGCCAGGCGCTCGGCGGCACTCGCGTCGCCCTCGTCGGCGATGTCGTCGGCGCCGCGGGCGAAGCCGTAGATCGCTTCCACGGGCGGGCGCAGCGGCGCCGGAAGCAGCCACGAGGCCACCGGGAAGTTCTCGTAATGGTCGACCGGCAAGGGGGACGGAAAGGCCTGAATTTTCAGTATTATATCGGGCTGCGCCGGCCGTCCCGCGGAAACGGGAGGCCCCGCTTTTCGGGGTATAATTCCACGACCGCGAAAGTGGCGGAATTGGTAGACGCACTGGATTTAGGTTCCAGCGCCGAAAGGCATGTGGGTTCGAGTCCCTCCTTTCGCACCAGGTCGATCCCCGCGCTTCACCCGCCGCCCCTCGCGAAGGCTTGAGGGAAACTCCAACAAGGAAAAAGCGATGCAGCAAGCAGTCCAGAACGCTTCCAGCCCGCTGGAACGCCACATCACCGTCTCGGTGCCGGTCGAGCAGATCGAGGCCGAGATCGCCGCGCGCCTGAAGCGCCTGGCGCGCACGGTGCGCATGCAGGGGTTCCGGCCGGGCAAGGTGCCGCTCAAGATGGTCGAGCGCCAGTACGGCCCCCAGGTGCGCCAGGAAGTGGTGACCGACACGGTGCAGAAGAGCTTCGCCGAGGCGGTGAAGGAGAAGAACTTCCGCGTCGCCGGCTACCCGCGCTTCCAGCCGAAGCCGGCCGAGCAGGGCGCCAACGACGTCGAGTACACGGCGACCTTCGAGGTCTATCCCGACGTCGAGATGGACGACATCTCCGGCAAGCGCGTCGAGCGCCCGGCCACGCAGGTCGCGGACGCGAACGTCGAGGCGACCGTCGAGACGCTGCGCAAGCAGCGCGTGCGCTACGAGAACGTGGAGCGCCCCGCGCAGGACGGCGACCTCGTCAACATCGACTTCGAGGGCATGATCGCCGGCGCCCCCTTCGAGGGCAACAAGGCGGCGAGCTTCACGGTGGTGCTGGGCGAGAAGCGCATGCTCCCCGACTTCGAGGCCGCCCTCGTCGGCATGGCCAAGGGCGAGACCAAGACCTTCCCGCTCACGTTCCCCCAGGACTACGCCGAGGCGGTGCGGGGCAAGACGGCCGACTTCACCGCGACCGTGAACCAGGTCGCGGAGCCGAAGCTGCCCCCCGTGGACGCCGAGTTCGCGAAGGCGCTGGGCGTGGACGACGGCGACGTCGGGCGCCTGAAGCGCGAGGTGCGCGAGAACATGGAGCGCGAGATGGTCAAGCGCGTGCGCGCCCGGGTGAAGGAGCAGGTGATGGACGCCCTGGCCGCCGCCGCGCGCTTCGAGGTGCCCAAGTCGCTGCTCGAGGGCGAGATCGACCGGATGCAGCAGGCCGCGCTCGAGGACCTGAAGCAGCGCGGGATGACGGTGCAGGGCACGGCGCTGCCGCCCGAGCTCTTCCGCGACCGCGCCGAGCGGCGCATCAAGGTGGGCCTGCTGGTGGCCGACCTGGTGAAGAAGCACGACCTGCACCCGCGCCCCGAGCAGGTGCGCAAGGTGATCGAGGAGCACGCCGAGAGCTTCGAGCAGCCCGAGCAACTGGTCCGGTGGTACTACGCGGACCCGGCCCGGCTGGCGGAAGTCGAGGCGCTCGTGATGGAGGACAACGTCGTAGAATGGGCCATGGGGAAGATGAAGGTCGAGGACAAGCCCACGGACTTCGACGAACTCATGGGAACCAACAAGGGCTAGAGAGAGAATGTTCATCAAGAGCGACAACGCGGGCAACGCGCAGGCGTACGAGGGACCGACCGGCCTGGGGCTCGTGCCGATGGTCATCGAGCAGTCCGGCCGGGGCGAGCGCGCCTACGACATCTATTCGCGCCTGCTCAAGGAGCGGGTGATCTTCCTCGTGGGCCCGATCAACGACTCGATGGCGAACCTCGTCGTCGCCCAGCTCCTCTTCCTCGAGAGCGAGAACCCGGACAAGGACATCCACCTGTACATCAACTCGCCGGGCGGCAGCGTCTCGGCCGGCATGGCGATGTACGACACGATGCAGTTCATCAAGCCCGACGTGTCCACGCTGTGCACCGGGCTCGCCGCGTCGATGGGCTCGTTCCTGCTGTGCGCCGGGGCGAAGGGCAAGCGCTTCTGCCTGCCCAACTCGCGCGTGATGATCCACCAGCCCTCGGGCGGCTTCTCCGGCCAGGCCTCGGACATCGAGATCCACGCCAAGGAGGTGCTCTACCTCAAGCGCAAGTTGAACGAGATGATGGCCCAGCACACGGGCCAGCCGCTCGAGGTGATCGAGCGCGACACGGACCGCGACAATTTCATGAGCGCGGAAGAAGCGCTAAAGTACGGCATGATCGACCGCGTGCTGAAGAGCCGCACCGAGTCGGCGGTCGCGTAGTGGATTCCGGGCAACCGTTGGCGGTTTCGCGCCGCGATGAGCTTTCGAGCGGCGTGTCTTTGCAGGGGCAACGTTAATCAAATGACCGAGAAAGTCGGCGGCGAGAAGCTTCTCTACTGCTCCTTCTGCGGCAAGAGCCAGCACGAGGTGCGCAAGCTCATCGCGGGCCCGTCGGTGTTCATCTGCGACGAGTGCATCGACCTCTGCAACGACATCATCCGCGAGGAGGCGAGCGCCGACCCGGGCACGCGCTCGGCCAGGAGCGACCTGCCCAGCCCGCACGAGATCTGCGACATCCTCGACCAGTACGTGATCGGGCAGGTGCAGGCGAAGAAGATCCTCTCGGTGGCGGTCTACAACCACTACAAGCGGCTGAAGACCGGCGGCAAGCAGGACGACGTCGAGCTCGCCAAGTCGAACATCCTCCTCATCGGCCCCACGGGCTCGGGCAAGACGCTGCTCGCGCAGACGCTGGCGCGCCTGCTCAACGTCCCCTTCGTGATCGCGGACGCGACCACCCTCACCGAGGCGGGCTACGTCGGCGAGGACGTCGAGAACATCATCCAGAAGCTGCTCCAGAAGTGCGACTACGACGTCGAGAAGGCGCAGCGCGGCATCGTCTACATCGACGAGATCGACAAGATCTCGAGGAAGAGCGACAACCCCTCGATCACCCGCGACGTGTCGGGCGAGGGCGTGCAGCAGGCGCTGCTCAAGCTGATCGAGGGCACGATCGCCTCGGTCCCGCCCCAGGGCGGCAGGAAGCACCCGAACCAGGAGTTCGTCCAGGTCGACACGACCAACATCCTCTTCATCTGCGGCGGCGCCTTCGGCGGGCTCGAGAAGGTGATCCAGAACCGCACCGACCGCTCCGGCATGGGCTTCGGCGCCAACGTGCACTCGACCACCGACCGGCGCGTGCTGAACGACATGCTCCACGAGGTGGAGCCCGAGGACCTCATCAAGTACGGCCTCATCCCCGAGTTCGTGGGGCGCATGCCGGTGGTGGCGGTGCTCGACGAGCTCGACACCGACGCGCTGGTGAAGATCCTGATGGAGCCGAAGAACGCGCTGGTCAAGCAGTACCAGAAGCTGCTCGCCATGGAGGGCGTGGAGCTGGAGTTCCGCGAGCACGCGCTGCAGGCGATCGCCAAGAAGGCCCTCGAGCGCAGGACCGGCGCGCGCGGCCTGCGCTCGATCATCGAGCAGTCCCTCCTCGACATCATGTTCGACCTGCCCTCGCTCGCCAACGTCCAGAAGGTCGTGGTGGACGATGCCGCCATCACGGGCGACGGCAAGCCGCTGCTGATCTACTCGGACCAGCCGAAGGTCGCGGGTGGCCAGCAGTAGGGACGCGCGCTTCCCGCCCCGTCCCGCCGGGGGGTTGATCGGGCGCCCGCCCGCCCCCAAGTGAAATAGTTGTCCTTACAGGAAAGATCCATGACCGCCTCCTTTTCCGCCGACTCCAGCGTCCTGCCGCTCCTGCCGCTGCGCGACGTGGTCGTGTTCCCGCACATGGTCATCCCGCTGTTCGTGGGCCGGCCGAAGTCCATCAAGGCCCTCGAGGCCGCGATGGAGGAGGGGAAGAACGTCGTGCTGGTCGCCCAGAAGTCCGCGGCCAAGGACGAGCCCAGCCCGGAGGACCTGTACGACGTGGGCACCGTCTCCACGATCCTGCAGATGCTCAAGCTCCCCGACGGCACGGTGAAGGTGCTGGTGGAGGGCGTGCAGCGCGCGAAGATCGAGCGGCTGCTCACGGAGAAGGCCAACTTCGAGGCCGAGATCGCCCTGGTCCCTTCCGAGGAGCCCGACTCCAACGAGGTCGAGGCCATGCGCCGCACGCTGCTGGCGCAGTTCGACCAGTACGTGAAGCTCAACAAGAAGATCCCGCCGGAGGTGCTCACGTCGCTCGCCGGCATCGACGGCGCCGGGCGCCTGTCGGACACCATCGCCGCGCACCTGCCGCTCAAGCTCGAGCAGAAGCAGTCGATCCTCGAGAACTTCCACGTGGGACGGCGCCTCGAGCAGCTCCTGCAGCTGCTCGAGACCGAGATCGACATCATGCAGGTGGAGAAGCGCATCCGCGGGCGCGTGAAGCGCCAGATGGAGAAGAGCCAGCGCGAGTACTACCTCAACGAGCAGGTGAAGGCGATCCAGAAGGAGCTGGGCGACGCCGAGGAGGGCGCGGACCTCGACGAGCTCGAGAAGAAGATCAAGACCGCGCACATGCCCAAGGAGGCGCGCGTCAAGGCCGAGGCGGAGCTGAAGAAGCTGAAGCTCATGTCGCCCATGTCGGCGGAGGCCACGGTCGTGCGCAACTACATCGACACGCTCGTGGGCCTGCCGTGGAAGAAGAAGACCAAGGTCTCCCACGATCTGAAGAACTCCGAGAAGATCCTCGACCAGGACCACTACGGCCTCGAGCGCGTGAAGGAGCGCATCGTCGAGTACCTCGCGGTGCAGCAGCGCGTGGACAAGCTCAAGGCCCCGATCCTGTGCCTCGTGGGCCCGCCCGGCGTCGGCAAGACCTCGCTCGGGCAGTCGATCGCCCGGTCGACCAACCGCAAGTTCGTGCGCATGTCGCTGGGCGGCGTGCGCGACGAGGCCGAGATCCGCGGCCACCGCCGGACCTACATCGGCTCGATGCCGGGCAAGATCCTGCAGAACATGACGAAGGTGGGCGTGCGCAATCCCCTCTTCCTCCTCGACGAGGTGGACAAGATGGGGATGGACTTCCGCGGCGACCCGTCCTCGGCGCTGCTCGAGGTGCTCGACCCGGAGCAGAACCACACGTTCACCGACCACTATGTGGAGGTGGAGTACGACCTCTCGGACGTGATGTTCGTGGCCACCGCCAACACGCTGAACATCCCGGCGCCGCTGCTCGACCGCATGGAGGTCATCCGCCTCTCCGGCTACACCGAGGACGAGAAGGTCCACATCGCCAAGCAGTACCTGCTGCCCAAGCAGCTCAAGGGCAACGGCCTGAAGGAAGGCGAGCTGTCGGTGACCGACTCGGCCCTGCGCGACATCACCCGCTACTACACGCGCGAGGCCGGCGTGCGCGGCCTCGACCGCGAGCTGGCGAAGATCTCGCGCAAGGTCGTGAAGTCGATCCTCACCAAGAAGAAGGAAGGCTCGCACCTCACGGTCAACTCCAGGAACCTCGACAAGTACCTGGGGGTGCGCAAGTACACCTACGGCATCGCCGAGAAGGAGAACCAGATCGGCCAGGTGACCGGCCTCGCGTGGACGGAAGTGGGCGGCGAGCTGCTCACCGTGGAGGCCGTCAAGCTCCCGGGCAAGGGCAACACCGTCACGACCGGCAAGCTGGGCGAGGTGATGCAGGAGTCGATCAAGGCGGCGGTGTCGGTCGTGCGCGCGCGCGCCAGGCGGCTCGGCATCCCGGAGGATTTCTACCAGACGCTCGACCTGCACATCCACCTGCCCGAGGGTGCGACACCCAAGGACGGCCCGTCGGCGGGCATCTCGATCGCCACCGCGATCACCTCGGTGCTCACGGGGATCCCGGTGCGCTGCGACGTGGCGATGACGGGCGAGATCACCCTGCGCGGCGAGGTGCTGCCGATCGGAGGGCTCAAGGAGAAGCTGCTCGCGGCCCACCGCGGCGGCATCAAGATCGTGCTGATCCCGCAGGAGAACGTGAAGGACCTGGCGGAGATCCCCGAAGAGGTGAAGAGCGCGATCGAGATCGTGCCCGTGCGCTGGTTCGACGAGGTCCTCGAGCGGGCGCTGGAGCGCAAGCCCCAGCCGCTGGCCGACGCGCCCGTGGCCCCGCCCCCGGCCCCCGTCCCCGAGCGCCCCGCGGTCATCAAGCACTGAAGCCCACCCTCTCCCTCGGGAGAGGGCCTCGAGCTTCTCCCTCTCCCTCGGGAAAGGGCCTCGAGCTTATCCCTCTCGCTTGGGAGAGGGCCTCGAGCTTCTCCCTCTCCCTTGGGAGAGGGCCGGGGAGAGGGTCGCCACCGCGGCCTCGACAGCCCTGCTGTGCGCTCCAACCCCGTTCCCGCTCATGTTAAAATCACGGTTTTCCGGGTGCTTAGCTCAGCTGGTAGAGCGTCGCCCTTACAAGGCGAATGTCGGGGGTTCGATCCCCTCAGCACCCACCAGGCCATGCCGGGTGCGGCATCGCCGGGCGCCCGGAAGCAGAATCGGGAGTGGTAGTTCAGTTGGTTAGAATACCGGCCTGTCACGCCGGGGGTCGCGGGTTCGAGTCCCGTCCACTCCGCCAGTTTCGTCGAGGGCGAACCCCAACGGTTCGCCCTTTTCGTTGATGCCCCAGAGGCCGCCATGCTCCAAGCGTTTCGCGAGTTAGCCACCAAGAAGATCGTCAAGTACCTCTTCGCGATCTTCCTCATCATCCCGTTCGGGCTGTTCGGGATCGACTATTACTTCCGCAACTCGGGCGGGGGCGCGGACGCCGTGGCCACGGTCGGGCACCAGCGCATCCGCAGCTTCGAGTTCGACCAGGCCCTGCGCCGCCAGGCCGACACCTACCGCAAGCAGTTCGGCGCGCAGTTCGACGCCTCGATCATGGAGAACCCCGACATGCGCCGGGCCGTGCTCGAGCGGCTGGTGGGCGAGCGGCTGGTGGCGATCGGCGCCGAGCGCGCCGGCATCCGCATTCCCGACAAGCTGCTGGCCGACCGGGTGGCCGGCGAGCCCGCGTTCCAGGTCGACGGCCACTTCTCGCCCGAGCGCTACGAGCAGGTGGCGCGCTCGATGAACCTCACGCCCCCGGGCCTGGACGAGCGCCTGCGCGAGGACTTCCGCGAGGAGCGCTTCCGCGACGCGATCACCCGGACCGCCTTCGTGCCGGGGGCGGCGGTGGACGGGTTCCTCAAGCTGCTCGAGCAGTCGCGCGACGTGAGCGTCGTCACGATCTCCCCGGACGCCTTCATGGACAAGGTGAAGGTGACGCCGGAGGAGGTCAAGTCGTTCTACGACGCCCACGCGAAGGAGTTCACCGTGCCCGAGGAGGCGAAGGTGAACTACGTCGAGCTCTCGATCGACGCGCTCGCCGCGCAGACCCCGGTCTCGCCGGAGGACGTGAAGCGCATGTACGAAGACCAGGTGAAGGCGGGCAAGCTCGGGCAGCCCGAGGAGCGCCGCGCGAGGCACATCCTCATCGCGGTCAAGCCCGACGCGCCGGAAGCGGAGAAGAAGGCGGCCCGGGCCAAGGCGGAGGCGATCGCCGCGGAGCTGCGCAAGAACCCCGGCCGGTTCGCCGAGGTCGCGAAGAAGGAGTCCCAGGATCCGGGCTCGGGCGCGCAGGGCGGCGACCTCGGCTTCTTCGCGAAGGGCGCCATGGTGAAGCCCTTCGAGGAGGCCGCGTTCTCCGCGAAGAAGGGCGAGATCGTGGGGCCGGTCGAGAGCGAGTTCGGCTACCACGTGATCGAGGTGACGGACGTGAAGCCCGCGAAGGTGAAGTCCCTCGCCGAGGCCGCGCCCGAGATCGAGGCCACGCTCAAGAAGCAGGCGGCCTCGCGCCGGATGGCCGACGGGGTGGAGACCTTCACCAACATGGTCTACGAGCAGCCCGACAGCCTGAAGCCGGTGGCCGAAGCGCTCAAGCTGCCGATCCACCAGTCCGACTGGGTGCGCAAGGGCCAGCCGGCGCAGCCGACGTACCTCTCGAACCCCAAGCTGCAGGCCGAGATCTTCTCCCCGGACGCGATCAGCGCCAAGCGCAACACCTCGGCGGTCGAGGTCGCGCCCAACGTGCTCGTGGCCGCCCACGTGGTCGAGCACAAGCCGGCGCACCTCAAGCCGCTCGCCGAGGTGAAGGGCGACATCGAGCACCGGCTCCAGCGCGAGGCGGCGCTCAAGATGGCCCAGGCCGAGGGCGAGGCGAAGCTGAAGGCGGTGCGCGCGGGCAAGGACGCGGGCCTCAAGTGGCCGGCTACCCTCGCCGTGAGCCGCGAGAAGACCGGCGGGCTCTTTCCGACGGTCCTCGAGCGGATCTTCCGCGCCGACCCGCAGAAGCTGCCGGCCTACGCCGGCGTCGAGACCCCCGCGGGCTACTCGATCGTGCGCGTCACGAAGGTGAACGAGCCCGAGAAGATCGATCCGGCGCGCCGCGAGGCGCTCCAGGCGCGCCTGCGCGAGGCGGCGGCCGCCGAGCAGCTCGACGCGACCCTCGGCAGCCTGCGCCAGCGCGTGGGCGTCACCCTCAAGCGCGACGCGCTCCAGAAGCAGCCGGTCCGCTGACCGGCGCGGCGATCAGGAAGGCGTCACTCGCCGCCGAGGCCGGCGGTGGTGGTGCTGAACCCCGCGTCCACGTGGATCACCTCCCCCGTGATGCCGCCGGCGAGGTCGGACAGGAGGAAGGCCGCGGTATCCCCCACCTCCTCGGGTGTCACGCCGCGGCCGAGCGGGGCGTTCTTCTCGACGAAGGCGAGGATCTTCGAGAAGCCGCCGATGCCCGCCGCGGCGAGCGTCTTGATCGGGCCGGCGGAGATCGCGTTCACCCGCGTGCCCGAGGGCCCCAGGCTCGCGGCGAGGTAGCGCACGCCCGCCTCGAGGCTCGCCTTGGCGAGTCCCATCACGTTGTAGTTCGGGATCGAGCGCTCGGCGCCGAGGTAGGACAGGGTGACGATCGACCCGCGCCGGCCGCGCATCATCGGCGCGGCGCCGCGGGCGAGGGCGGCGAGGCTGTAGGAGGAGACGTCGTGGGCGACGCGGAACGCCTCGCGCGTGACGCTCTCGTGGAACGGCCCCTTCAGCGCCTCGCGGGGGGCGAAGGCGATCGCGTGGACGAGCCCGTCGAAGCCCTCCCAGCGCCGGGCGAGCGCGGCGAAGAGCGCGTCGATCTGCGCGTCGTCGGCGACGTCGCAGGGGAGCACGAGGTCGCAGCCGAACTCCCGCGCCAGCTCCTCGACGCGTTCGCGCACCCCCTCGCCCTGGTAGGTGAAGGCCAGGGCCGCTCCCTCCCGGGCGCAGGCCTTCGCGATCCCGTAGGCGATCGAGCGATTGGAGAGCATGCCGGTCACGAGGATGCGGCGATCTTGCAGGAAGCCCATTCTTCCTTCCTTCCCCTTTAGAATGGAACGTGCAACCCACGTCCCGGACGGGGTGGCAGTGTATCCCATAATCCGCTGCCGCCCCCGATTCCCATCGAGATGAACCTCCCCTCGCTGTCCCGGTTCCCGCTCGCGCGCCCGCGTTCCTGGCGCGTGCTCGCCGCGCTCGCGGCCTGGATGCTCCTCGCCGCGCCGGTCCCCGCCCAGGTGGGTGCGCTCAAGGTGCTCCACACGGCCTTCTCGATCGACGTCACCAACTTCGACCCGTCCAACACCTCGGACCTGTACTCGAACAGCATCATCGAGGAGATCTTCGAGCCGCCGCTCACCTACGACTTCCTCGCGCGCCCCGCCACGCTCAAGCCCCTCACGCTCGCGGCGATGCCCGAGGTGACCGACGGCGGGCGCACCTACACCCTGCACGTGAAGCCCGGCATCTACTTCGCCGACGACCCGGCCTTCGGCGGCAAGCGGCGCGAGCTCGTGGCGGCCGACTACGCCTACACCGTCAAGCGCCTCATGGATCCCAAGGGCAACTCGCCCAACCTCTGGCTGGTCGACGGGCGCGTCGAGGGGGTCGGCGAGGCCGTGGCGCGCGCGCGCAAGCAGGGCTTCCTCGACTACGACGCGAAGATCCCCGGCATCGAGGTGGTGGACCGCTACACCCTGCGCTTCCGCCTGCTGAAGCCCGACTACAACTTCCTCTACATCCTCGCCATGCCGACGCTGGGCGCCCAGGCGCGCGAGGTGGTGGAGCGCTACGGCCCGGAGATCGGCGCGCATCCCGTGGGCACCGGCCCCTACCGGCTGGCGGAGTGGAAGCGCTCCTCCAAGGTGGTCCTCGAGAAGAATCCCGGCTTCCGCGAGATGTACTACGAGGCGAGCCCGCCGCCGGACGACGCCCTGTCCCAGCAGCTCTACGCGGAGATGAAGGGCAAGCGCATCCCCCAGATCGACCGGATCGAGGTCTCGATCATCGAGGAGTCGCAGCCGCGCTGGCTCGCGTTCCTGAACGGCCAGCTCGACTGGGTGAACCTGCCCTACGAGTTCAAGTCCATGGCGCTTCCCGGCGACGAGCTGGCCCCCTGGCTGGCACACCGCGGCGTGCGCTACATCCCCGGCGTGGATCCCTCGACCACGTACCTCTACTTCAACATGCGCGACCCGGTCTTCGGCGGCTACACCCCCGACAAGGTCGCGCTGCGCCGGGCCATCGCCCTCGCCTACGACACCGACGAGGAGATCCGCCTCATCCGCAACGGCACCTCGATCCGCGCCGAGACGTTCGTGCCGCCCGGCGTGCTCGGCTACGATCCGGACTTCCGCACCACCGAGCACCACGACCCCGCGCGGGCCAAGGCGCTGCTCGACATGTACGGCTACGTGGACCGCGACGGCGACGGCTGGCGCGACCTGCCCGACGGCCGGCCGCTCGTCTTCCACTACCCGACGCAGCCGGACCAGCTCTCGCGCCTGTTCACCCAGCTCTGGAAGAAGGACCTCGACGCGATCGGCATCCGCATGGAGGTCGAGGTCGCCAAGTGGCCGGAGCTGCGCAAGAAGTCGAAGCTCGGCAAGCTGCCGCTCTGGGAGCTGGGCTGGAGCGCCGACTACCCCGACGCGGAGAACTTCTACCAGCTCCTCTACGGGCCCAACTGCGGCTCGTCGAACGACGCCTGCTTCCAGCTCCCGGCCTTCGACGCGCTCTACGAGAAGGCCGCGGCCACGCCGCCGGGCCCGGAGCGCACGCAGATCTACGACGAGATGGCGCGCCTGGTGGCGGTGTACGCCCCGGTCATCGTGCACACCCACCCGATCCGCGAGCAGATGGTGCAGCCCTGGATCCGGGGCTGGCGCAAGCACCCGATCCTGCACGAAGGCTACCGGTACGCCGACATCGACCTCGCCTCCCGCGCGCGGCTGGCGAAATGAGGCGGGAGGCGGGTCGGGCTTTCACGGAAAAACCGTTATAATTCCGTGATTTTGCCCACACTTCGACCCTTGCACGGACCCTTCCCGGAAACGCTGCCGCCGCGACGGCGCTTCCTCGCGACCCTCGGGGGCATGGCCGCCGCGGTGGCCGCGCCCGGCGCGTGGGCGCAGGTCGGGACGACGGGCGGGCGCAAGGTGCTGCGCGTGGCCTTCCGCGTGGCCGAGACCGGCTTCGATCCCCAGCGCATCTACGATCGCTACTCCGTGGGCGTGTGCGAGAACCTCTTCGAGACGCTGGTGAGCTACGACTACCTCGCCCGTCCCGTGAAGCTCGTGCCGCTCGCGGCCGAGGCGGTCCCGCAGCCCGAGGAGGACGGCACCCGCTACACCTTCCGCCTGAAGCCGGGCATCTTCTACGCCGACGACCCCGTCTTCGGCGGGCGCAGGCGCGAGCTGGTGGCCGAGGACGTCGCGTACGCCATCAAGCGCTTCCGCGACCCGGCCAACCGCAGCCCCTACGAGTGGCTCTTCCAGGGCAACATCCTCGGCCTCGACGCGCTCGCCGAGCGCGCGCGCAAGGAGGGGCGGCTCGACTACGACGCGCCGGTGGCGGGCATCGAGGTGCGCGACCGCTACATCGTGAGCTTCAAGCTGCGCGAGCCGAACTACAATTTCCTCTACTTCATGGCGATGCCCAACGTGGTGCCCGTCGCCCGCGAGGTGATCGAGGCCTACGACGCCGACAGCATGGCGCATCCCGTGGGCACCGGGCCCTTCGTGCTGCGCGAGTGGGTGCGCCGGGCCCGGATCGTCCTCGAGCGCAACCCCCACCACCGCGGCTACGCGCTCGACACGCGCTACGCCGACCCGGCCGACCCGTGGGACCGCCGGGCGATGGAGGCCCTCGCCGGCAAGCGCCTGCCGCTGCTCGACCGGGTCGAGATCTCGATCATCGAGGACGAACAGCCGCGCTACCTCGCGTTCCTCAACAAGGAGCACGACATCCTCGACGAGACGCCGTTCTCGTTCATCAACCAGGTCCTGCCCAACGGGCACCTCGCCCCGGGCCTCGCCCGCGAGGGGGTGCGCGTCTTCCCGGAGCTGCAGCCCGAGATCACCTACGACGTCTTCAACATGGACGGGAAGGTGAACGGGGCCGACAACCCCGTGGGCGGCTACGCGCCGGAGCGCGTGGCGCTGCGCCGCGCCATGGTGCTCGCCCACGACCGCGACCAGGAGATCGAGATCATCCGCAAGGGCCAGGCGATCGCGGCCCAGACGCCGATCCCGCCCGGCGTGGTGGGCTACGACCCGGCGTTCCGCTCCAACGCGCAGGACCCCGATCCCCCGCGCGCCAAGGCGCTGCTCGACATGTACGGCTACGTCGACCGCGACGGCGACGGCTGGCGCGAGCTGCCCGACGGGCGGGCGCTCGTGCTCGAGTACAAGTACAGCGTCGGCGGCCAGGAGGCGCGCCAGCACGCGGAGCTGTGGGTGAAGTGCATGGCGAGCGTGGGGCTGCGCATGCAGGCCACGGGCGTGCAGTTCGCCGACCTGCTCAACGACAAGCGGGTGGGCAATTTCCAGGTGGCCAGCTCGGCGTGGATCGCCGACTACCCGGACGCGCAGAACTTCCTGCAGCTGCTCTACGGGCCGAACACGGACCAGTCCAACGAGGCGCGCTTCCGGCTGCCGGAGTACGACCGGCTCTACGAGCGGTCGCTGCGCTACCCGGACAGCCCCGAGCGCGACCGGCTCTACCACGAGATGGTGCGGCTCATCTTCGCCTACGCGCCCTGGCGCCTGGGCGTGACCCGCATCTTCAACCACCTGCAGTACCCGTGGGTGAAGGCCTACAAGAAGCATCCCATCCTGTACACCAACTACAAGTACCTGGACATCGACGTGGCGGCCCGGAAGGCGGCCACGCGGTGAGGCCCGAAAGGAGGCTGGCGTGACGGCGTACGTCCTGCGGCGGATCTGGCAGATGATCCCGACGATCTTCGGCGTGATCCTGCTGATCTTCATCCTGTTCAACTGGGTGGGCGGCGACCCGGCCCAGGTGCTCGCCGGCAAGATCTCCAACCCCGAGCAGATCGCCAACATCCGCCACCAGCTCGGCGTGGACCGGCCCTACTGGTACCAGCTCTGGGTGTTCGTGAAGCAGATCTTCACGTTCGACTTCGGGCGCAGCTGGTCGACCAACGAGCTCGTCTCCCACATCATCCTCACCCGCGTCGGGCCCACGCTGACGATCATGATCCCGGTCGTGGTGATCGAGACCTCGATCGCGGTGATCCTCGCGATCATGGTCGCGTACGTGCGCGGCACGCTCACCGACCGGCTGGTGATGATCGTGTGCACGGTGGCGATGTCGGTGAGCTTCCTCGTCTACATCATCGTCTTCCAGTAGGTCTTCGGCTTCGTGCTGGGCTGGTTCCCGGTGCAGGGCTGGAGCGAGAGCTTCTGGAAGAACCTCTTCGTACTACGCGCCGCTGCCGATCATGCTCGCGATCTTCGTGGGCCTGGCCCCCGAGCTGCGCCTGTACCGCACGTTCTTCCTCGACGAGATCAACCAGGACTACGTGCGCACCGCGCGCGCCAAGGGCCTGCCGGAGAACCGCGTGCTGATGAAGCCACGTGCTGCGCAACGCGATGATCCCGATCCTCACCAACATCGCGATCTACCTGCCGGGCGTGTTCGTCGGCTCCTTCCTGCTCGAGGTCTTCTTCTCGATCCCGGGGCTGGGGCGCGAGGTGGTCACGGCGGTCAACCGCAGCGACTTTCCCGTCATCAAGGCGGTGACCGTCTACCTCGCGATCATCACGATGGTGATCAACCTGCTGACCGACGTGCTCTACAAGTTCGTCGACCCGCGCGTGTCCTTCAAGTGAGCCGCCCATGAGCGCCATCCTCCACCACCCCCCGGCCGCGGCGCGCCAGGAGTCCCCCGGCCTCTGGACGCTCGCCTGGCGCCGGCTGCGGCAGGACCGCGTCGGCATGGTCTCCCTCGTGATCGTGGCCGTCTTCCTCGTCCTGATGGCCGCCTCGTACACGGGCCTCGTCGCGAGCGACTGGAGCAGGGAGGTCGGCGTCTCCTACGCGAATCCCTCGTTCATGGCCGGCGCCGAGAACCTCGAGGCCGACGCGATGGCGCGGCGCTCGCAGAAGGCCAAGGCCCCGCCGGTGGACCTGTCCGACATCGATCCGCTCGCCCCGCGCTACCAGGAGTGGCAGGAGCGCGCGGCCAAGATCGCGGTGACCGAGCCCAAGCGGGCCGAGACGCTGCCGTTCGGCGGCGACAAGTGGGGCCGCGACGTGCTGAAGAAGACGATCAAGGGCTCCGAGGTCTCGATCTTCGTCGGCGGCTGGCGAGCGCGCTGCTCGCCACGATCATCGGCACCATGCTCGGCGCGCTCGCCGGCTTCTTCGGCGGGCGGGTCGACGACTTCCTCGAGTGGTTCTACAACGTCTTCACCTCGATCCCGTACATCCTGCTGATCCTGGCCTTCGCGGCGGTGGCGACCTCGCCGGCAGTTCGGCAAGGGGATCGTGCCGATCGTGCTGATCCTGGCGCTCACCGGCTGGACCGGGATCTACCGCCTGATGCGCGCCGAGTACATCAAGCACGGCAACCGCGAGTACGTGAAGGCGGCCGAGGCGATCGGCGCCTCGAACGCCTCGCGCATGTTCCACCACATCCTGCCCAACGTCAGCCACGTGGTGCTCGTGCAGCTTTCCCAGTACACGGTGGGCTTCATCAAGGCGGAGGTGATCCTGTCCTTCCTCGGCTTCGGCGTGCCGGTGGACATGGTCTCGTGGGGCACGATGCTCGCGCGAGGCGCAGAACGAGCTGTCATCGGCAACTGGTGGCAGCTCGCGGCGGCCGGGGCGAGCATGGCGATCCTCGTGACCGCCTTCTCGCTGCTCACCGACGCCTGCGCGACGCGCTGGACCCGAAACTCAAATGAGCGCGACTCCCGGCACACCGCTGCTCCAGGTCCGCGACCTGGACGTGCGCTTCCGCGTGGACCGCAAGTCCGAGCCGTTCCGCGCCGTGAAGGGCATTTCCTTCGACATCCCCCACGACGAGCACCGTGGCCCTGGTCGGCGAGTCCGGCAGCGGCAAGAGCGTGTCGGCGATGTCGATCCTGGGCCTGCTTCCCGACAACGCCGTGGTGGGCGCCGGCAGCCGCATCCTCTACGGCGGGCGCGACCTCCTCGCGTGCCCGATGCGCGAGCTGCAGTCGATCCGCGGCAAGGACATCTCGGTGATCTTCCAGGAGCCGATGACGTCGCTGAATCCCGTCTTCACCGTCGGCGAGCAGATCGCCGAGGTGCTGCGGCTGCACATGGGCATGGGCATGCGCCAGGCCGCAGCGCGCGCGCGGTCGAGCTGCTGGGCGAGGTCGGCATCCCCGACCCGAGGCGGCGCGTGGACGCCTACCCGCACGAGCTGTCCGGCGGCCAGCAGCAGCGCGTGATGATCGCCATGGCGATCGCCTGCGAGCCGAAGCTGCTGATCGCCGACGAGCCGACCACGGCGCTCGACGTCACGATCCAGAAGCAGATCCTCGACCTCATCGCGAGCCTGCAAGCGCCGCCACCAGATGTCGGTGCTCTTCATCACCCACGACCTGGGCGTGGTCGGCGAGATCGCCGACGCGCGTGGTCGTGATGCGCGACGGCGAGATCCGCGAGCAGGGCGGCGTGCGCCAGATCTTCGAGCGCCCGCAGCACCCCTACACGAAGGCGCTGCTCGCCTGCCGTCCCCGGCTCGACCGCCGGCCGCGGCGCCTGCCCGTCATCGACGACTTCCTGCAAGGGCGACGGGCGCGTGCACGTGGAGGAGCGCACCCGCGGCGTGGCCGCCTCCGACCCGATCATCCTCGAGGTCGAGAACCTGCAGAAGACGTTCTTCCTGCGCGAGGGCCTCTTCGGCCGGCGCGAGTTCAAGGCGGTGAAGGACGTGAGCTTCCGCCTGGCGCGCGGCAAGACGCTCGGGCTCGTCGGCGAGTCGGGCTCGGGCAAGACGACCGTGGGCCTCACGCTGATGCGCCTGCACGAGGCCACGGGGGGCAAGGTCCTCTTCGAGGGCCGCGACCTCCTGGGCCTCACCGACAGGGAGATGATGGCCTACCGCCGGCGCATCCAGATCATCTTCCAGAACCCGTACGCGTCGCTCAACCCGCGCTTCACCGTCGGCCAGATCCTGGTCGAGCCCATGCGCATCCACGCGCATCGGCGCCGGCGAGCGCGAGCGCGTCGACCTGGCCTTCCAGATGCTGCAGCGCGTGGGGCTGCCGGAGGCGTCCTTCTACAAGTACCCGCACGAGTTCTCGGGCGGGCAGCGCCAGCGCATCGCCATCGCGCGCTGCCTCACGATGAAGCCCGACGTGCTGATCTGCGACGAGTCGGTCTCCGCCCTCGACGTGTCGGTGCAGGCGCAGGTGCTGAACCTGCTGCAGGACCTGCAGGACGAGTTCGGCCTGTCGTACATCTTCATCTCCCACGACCTGGCGGTGGTGAAGTACATCTCCGACGAGGTGATGGTGATGAGCGACGGGGAGGTGGTCGAGATGGCCGGCTCCGACGAGATCTACCGGCAGCCGCGCGAGGCGTACACGCGCAAGCTCCTCTCCTCGATTCCCCGGGGCCTGGAGAAGGCGCCCGAACCCGCCTGACGCAAGGAACCCGCATGAAACGACTCGCCGCCCTGGCCGCCGCCGCGGCCATCCTTTCCGCCGTCGCCGCCGAGCCGCCCGCGCGCTCGCTGGTCCCGCTCTACGACGCGCCCGCCCTCGCGAAGGCCTGCGAGGCGGGCATCGCGCGGGCGCACGCGATGATCCGCGCGATGGACGCCAGGGGCGAGGCCGACGCCATCTTCCCGGAATGGAACCGGCTGCAGATCGCGATCGAGGACGTGGTGAACCCGATCTACCTGCTGGGCAGCGTCAGCCCCGACAAGGCCGTGCGCGACGCCGCCGAGCCGTGCCTGCAGCGGTACACGACCCTCAACACCGAGATCTTCCAGGACGAGAAGCTCTACCGGCGCGTGCAGGCGAGTGCGACCGCGAACCCGCACCAGGCGAAGCTGCGCAAGGACCTCCTCGAGGGGTTCGAGGACAGCGGGGTCGCGCTGCCGCCGGAGCAGCGCGCGCGGGCGAAGGAGATCTTCGACCGCCTCGAGGCGCTGCGCCAGGAGTTCGACCGCGACATCCGCGACGACCCGACGACCGTCACCTTCACCCCGGCCGAGATGGAGGGCCTGCCCGCCTCGTACATGAAGGCGCACCGGCCCGACGCGGCCGGCAACTACGTGCTCAAGCTCGACTACCCGTCCTACTTCCCGTTCATGGCGAACGCGAAGAGCGGCCAGGCGCGGCATCGCTACTACGTGGCCAAGCTGCGCGAGGGCGGCGAGCGCAACATCGCGCTGCTCGACGAGATGTTCCGCCTGAGGAAGGAGCTCGCGGGCCTCTACGGCCTGCCCACCTTCGCCGACTACGTCCTGCGCCGCAAGATGGCCGGCACGCCCGCGGCGGTGGAGAAGTTCCTGGGCGAGGTCCACGCGGCGGTGGCCCCGCTCGAGAAGCAGGAGCTCGCGGAGCTGCGCGCGGAAAAGGCGAAGGACCTCGGCGAGCCGCTCGCCGACACCCGGATCGAGTCCTGGGACGTGCGCTACTACCAGGAGAAGGTGCGGCGCGAGCGCTTCGCCATCGACCAGGAGAAGCTGCGCCGCTACTTCCCGACGGACAAGGCGGTCGCGTACACGATGCGCGTGGCCGAGAAGCTCTACGGCGTCGCGTTCCGCGAGGCGAAGGTGCCGGTCTGGCACGACGACGTGCGCTACTACGACGTGTTCGACGCGAAGACCGGCAAGTTCCTGTCGGGCTTCTACCTCGACCTCTACCCGCGCGAGGGCAAGTACAACCACGCCGCGGCCTTCCCCCTGCGCGGCGCCAGCCTCGTCGCGCACCGCACGCCGCTCGCCGCGCTCGTCACCAACTTCGACCGCGTCGGGCTCGACCACGGCGAGCTGCAGACGCTGATGCACGAGTTCGGCCACGTCCTGCACAACGTGCTGTCCCGGGTCGACTACGATTCCCAGGCGGGCACGAGCGTCAAGGGCGACTTCGTCGAGGCGCCGTCCCAGATGTTCGAGGAGTGGGCGCGGCGCGAGCAGCCGCTCGAGCTCTTCCGGCAGGTCTGCCCCGACTGCCCGCACCTCACCGGCGAGCAGATCGCGCACCTCGAGGCGGCCCGGCGCTACGGGCAGGGCATCCGCTACGCGCGCCAGTGGCTGTACGCGAAGTTCGACATGGAGCTGTCCACGAACCCGCGCCCGCCGCTCGCCGTGTGGAAGGCGCTCGAGTCGGCGACCCCGCTCGGCTTCGTCGAAGGCTCGCTCTTCCCGGCCTCGTTCGCCCACATCGCGAGCAACTACGCCGCGGGCTACTACGGCTACATGTGGAGCCAGGTCCTCGCGCTCGACATGCTCACGCCCTTCGAGGGCCACATGCTCGACCCGAAGGTGGGCGCGCGCTACCGCGACACGATCCTCTCCCAGGGCAGCCAGCGCGAGGAGCGCGACATGGTGCGCGATTTCCTCGGCCGGGAGCCCTCGAGCAAGGCGTTCTTCGAGGAGATCACCGGGAAACGATAGCTCCCTCTCCCTTGGGAGAGGGCCGGGGAGAGGGTCGCAAGGAGTCGGTCAGGGTGAAGGCCGGTCCCCCTAGACCCGGTGGATCGGAAGGCGCTCCCCCGGCCGAGGCCTCCCCCGCACGGTGGAAAGGGGCGATCCCTCCCTCCACACGGTGGAAAGGGGCGAACACGCCCGGCTACGGAAGCCGCAGCCGCAGTCCGGGATGGATCGTGCTGCGCCCCGAGAGGCGGTTCAGGCGCTCGAGGGTCGCGACCGAGGTGCCGAAGCGCCGGGCGATGCCGAAGAGCGTGTCGCCGGGGCGCACGGTGTAGGAGCGGGTGCCGTGGGAACGCACGGCGCCGCCCAGGGAGGCGGTGTGCACCGACACGCCCGTCACGCGCCTGGACTTCTGGCGGATGGGCACGATGATCGGGCCGGTGCGCAGCAGCCGGCCGCGCCGGTCGAGGCGCGCGCCCTCGTTGGCGGCGCGCAGCGCGGCGTAGCTCATGCCGTGGCGCCGGGCGATGGTGCCGAGGTACTCGCCGCGGCGGGCACGGTAGGTGGTCCAGGACACCAGCGGCTTGTCGTAGCTCTCGAGGTTCTCGCGGAACTGCTCGGCCTTGTCGAGGGGCAGGACGAGGGTTCCCGTCGAGGCCACCGCCACGGGCTTCGTGTAGGCCGGGTTGAGCGCCGTGAACTCCTCCACCGTCATGCCCGCGAGCTGCGCGGCGACCTTCACGTCGATCCGGGCCGGCGCCTTCACCATGGTGAAGTACGGCTCGTCGGGGACCGACTCGAGCTCGACGCCGTAGGTCGCGGGCGAGAGCACGATGTTCTTCACCGCCATGAGCTTGGGCACGTAGCTCGCCGTCTCGGGCGGGAGCTTGAGGCTCAGGTAATCGGTGGGCAGCCCGCGCTTCTGGTTGTATGCCACCGCCCGGGCGACGCAGCCCTCGCCGCAGTTGTAGGCGGCGAGCGCCAGCTCCCAGTCGCCGAACATGTCGTGCAGGCGCTGCAGGTAATTGAGCGCCGCGTCGGTGGCCGCGATGACGTCGCGCCGGTTGTCGCGCCACCAGTCCTGCTTGAGGCCGTAGTTGCGCCCGGTCGAGGGAATGAACTGCCACAGGCCCGTGGCCTTCGCGCTCGAGCGGGCGTTGGGCGCGAAGGCGCTCTCCACGACGGGAAGCAGCGCGATCTCCATGGGCATGTGCCGCTTCTCGACCTGCTCGACGATGTAGTGCAGGTAGAGGCTGCCGCGGTCGACGAAGCGCTTGATGTAGTCGGGGCGGCTCGCGTACCAGTCCTCCTGCTCGGCCACGAGGGGCGAATCGAGCGGCTCGAGCGCGAAGCCCATGCGGATGCGGTACCAGAGGTCCGGATCGGGCAGCGGGACGTCGTCCGCGTTCTCGAAGGCGGGGGGGATCGGCAATGCGGCCGTGGCGCCTTCGCCGAGGGCCGGCGAGGAGGCCGCGCCCGCCGGCAGCATGCCGGCGGCGAGGAGCGCCGCGAGGAGCGCGAGCACTTTCACGTTCCGCATCAAGTATTTGCAGTTAGTTATTGTTTCATCGAAGGTTTTCGGATGCTACCGGCCGCTCCCCGGGCCGTCAAGCTACAACGTGAGGGTGAGCTCGCGCAGGAGCGCTCCGGGCGTGCGCGTCGAGGTCGTGGAGCGCTCGCCGTAGGTGTCGCCGTCCGGGATGAGCTCGCGCTCGCGGGTGAGCGCCTCGAGGTTGTCTCCGAGCATCCGGTAGGCGGTGTCGTCGAAGCGCATCACGTTGAGCGGGGCGCGGATGCGCCCGTCCTCGACCCAGAACGAGGCGAAGCGCGTCATGCCGGTGAGCCGGCAGGCGGAGCGGTCCGAGAAGTTGAGGTACCAGAGGTTGCCCACGTAGATGCCGGTGCCGAGCGCGGCGAGCGCGTCGGCGGCGTCGAGCGTGCCGGGGGCGAGGTCGAGCGATTCCGGGGTCTCGGCGGCGTTCGCGCCGTTCGTGGGCACGCCGTACTCGCGCGCGGAGCGCGGGCTCACGAGGGGCGCGGCGAGCCGGCCGCAGTCGACGAGCGGCACGCGCCCGGGACGCACGAACCCCTCGCCCTGGAAGCCGCTCGCCATGCCCTCGGCCGTGTTCTCGGCGATCGTCACCCGCGGCGACAGGCGCGCGTCCTGGTCCGCCATCCGGATGAGGGCGCTTTGCTTCGTGCGCCGGCTCTTCAGGCCGAAGCCGGCCCAGGCGAGCATGCCGAGGATCTCGGTCATCGCCGAGGGGGCGACGAACGCGCGATAGGTCCCCGGGCGCAGCTCCCGCGGCTTTTCCGCCAGGCGCGCGAGCTGCTCGCGCGCGAACGCCATCTTCGCGGCGAAGGCCGCGCTGTCCCAGCGCTCGCCGGCGTAGGTGCTCTTCACCGCCTTGTCGCCGCCGTGGTAGAGCGACCAGCCGAGGCTGAAGTTGTCGACCGCGTGCCAGTGCCGCACGCCGAGCGTGTTGGCGAAGCCGCGGTAGATGGGACCGGAGGCGTGGAAGCCCACGAGGTCGAGCCCGCGCCCGGCAGCGAGCACCTCGTCGATCACCCGGCCCGCCTCGGGCAGGGCGCCGCGGCGCTCGGTCACGCTGCCCGCGGCGGCGATCTCGAGCAGCAGGAAGGGATCGTCGGGCACGCCCGCGATCCCGGCGCGCAGCGTCTCGAGCAGCGCGGCGAGCGTCGCGCGGTCCTCGTCGATGCGGCCGGTGAGCGTCGTGCGCGCGTCGATGCGCTTGGTGCCGTCGACGAGCGACAGCGACCAGTCCGCCTGGCGCACCCACGTCGCCTGGCGCACCTTGCTGCGGTTGAAGCGGATGAAGTCGCTCTCCTCGGCGCTGAAGCGCGAGACCACGATCTCGCTCGGATGCGCGATCGCGTCGAGGTGGGCGGCCAGGCTCTCGAAGTACTCGCGCATCAGCCTTCCCCCCCGAAGACGTCCACGCCGGTGAAGCGGCAGGCGGGCGCGGCGTGTCCCACGCGGATCACCTGCGAGGGCTCGCCCTTGCCGCAATAGGGCGTGCCCATCACCTGGAAGGTGGACGCGTCGCCCACGCCGGCGAGCGAGCGCCAGAAGGTCGCCGACACGCCGCGGTAGTTCGGGTTCTTGACCACCTCGGCGAGCTTGCCGCCGCGGATCATGCGGCCCCACTCGCAGCCGAACTGGAACTTGTTGCGCGAGTCGTCGATGGACCACGACACGTTGGTGCGCATCATCACGCCCAGGTCGATCGCGGCGACGAGCTCCTCGAGGGGGGAGGTGCCGGGCTCCACGTTGAGGTTCGCCATCCGGTCGATGGGGGCGCGGTTCCACGAGCACGCGCGCGTGTTCGCCACGCCCGCGATCCCCGCGCGCTTCTGCGAGATCGCCCCGCCCAGCGGGCGCTCGAGGACGCCCTCGCGGATGAGGAACACCTTCGCCGCCTCCAGCCCGTCGTCGTCCCAGCGGTAGCTCGCGTACTGCTCGGGGCGCGTGGGGTCGTGGGTCACGTCGAGCAGCGGCGAGCCGTAGCGGTAGCTGCCGAACATGTCGAGGGTGACGAAGCTCGTGCCGGCGAAGTTGCGCTCGTCGCCGAGGATGCGGTCGAGCTCGAGCGGATGTCCGATCGACTCGTGGATCTGCAGCATCATCTGGTCGGGCATGAGCAGCACGTCCATCGTGCCGCGCGGGCAGTTGGGCGCGGCGAGCAGCTCGAGCGCGCCCTCGGCCACCTGCCGCCCGGCGCCGGCCATCCCGAAGGCGTCGAGGATCTCGAGCCCGCCCTGGCGGCAGAAGCCGTTGTAGCGCCCGGCGTGGGTGCGGGTCTGCGACTCGCCGTAGGCATGGGCGGTGGCCGAGAGGTTCGGGACCACGAAGCGGAAATCCTGCACCGCCTCGCCGCCGTCGGCCGTGAAGTACGCCTGGCGGCTCGCCGTGGTCCACAGGTTCGCTTCCCAGTCCACGATGCGCTCGTCGACGCGGCACTGGCTCGACTCCGCGGCGAGCAGGTCGTATTTCTCGGCGCGGCTCAGGCTCTCGGGATCGCGTCCCGGGGGCGAGCGGTACTCGCCGCGGGGCCGCGGCATCTCGACCGTGCGGTAATCGACCACGCTGCGCCCGGCCGTGAGCCGCGCGTAGCGGCGCGCGCGGTCGATCGCCTCGGCGAGCCCCGCGCCGGTGAGGTCGCTCGTGGCCGCGTAGCCCAGGCCGCCGCCGTCGATCACGGTCACCATCGCGCCCCGGCTCACGGCGAGCTGCGGCGGCTCGGGCACGTCCTGGCGCACGGCGAGGTACTCGCTGGACTCCTCGACGAAGCGCAGGGCGCAGAAATCGACGGCGGGGGCGCGACGGCGGAATTCGGACTTGAGGTCTTCGAGCATGCGGCGACTCCAAAAGCAACCGGCCGCCCCTTCGGCGGCCGGCCTTCATTCTAGGCGAAAAAGGCGCTCAGGCCGAGGCCGCGAGCCGCCCGATCGCATCGCCCGTCATCCGCGCGAGGAGCCACTCGCGCAGGATATCGGCGCCGAGCGATTCATAGAAGCGGATCGACGGCGCGTTCCAGTCGAGCACGCGCCACTCGAGCCGGCCGCAGCCGCGGGCCTCGGCGATGCGCGCGAGGGCGCCGAGCAGGGCCTTGCCGATGCCCGCGCCGCGGTGGGCGGGCTCGACGAAGAGGTCCTCGAGGTAGACGCCCGGCTTGCAGAGGAAGGTGGAGAAGGTCGTGAAGTAGAGCGCGAAGCCCACGGCACGCCCGCCGCGCTCGGCCATCAGCGCCTCGGCCGCGGGACGCGCGCCGAAGAGCGCCTCGGCGAGCGCCGGCGCCGTGCCCACGGCCATGTGGGAGAGCTTCTCGTACTCCGCGAGCTCGCCGATCAGCCGCAGCAGCTCCGATACGTCGCCGGGCGCGGCCGGCCGGATCGCGAAGCCGCTCATGCGCGGTCCTTCCAGGCGCGCAGCACCGCGAACACCTCGACGGGGTCGGCGAGCGGGCGGCCGGCCTGGCGCCCGGCGGCGGCCACCACCTCGGGCTCGGCGCAGCGCAGGAACGGATTGGTCGCGCGCTCCTCGGCGATGGTCGACGGCAGCGTGGGCTCGCCGCGCTCGCGCTTGGCGGCCTCGCGCGCCTGGCGCGCGGCCAGCGCGGCGTTGCCGGGCTCGACGCGCTCGGCGAAACGGATGTTCGACAGGGTGTACTCGTGCCCGCAGTACACGCGCGTGGCGCCGGGCAGGGCCGCGAGCTTGGCGAGCGAGGCGGCCATCTGCGCGGGCGTGCCCTCGAACAGGCGCCCGCAGCCGCAGGCGAAGAGCGTGTCGCCGCAGAAGAGCGCGTCGTCGCCGACGAAGGCGATGTGGCCCGCGGTATGCGCGGGGATGTCGAGCACCGAAAGGGCGAGCCCGATGCCCGGGACCGTGATGCGCTCGCCCTCGGCGAGGCGGTGGTCCACGCCCGAGGCCACCTCGCGGGCCGGCCCGAACGTGGGGCAGCGCCAGTGGCGCGCGAGCTCCGGCATGCCGCCGACATGGTCCGCATGGTGGTGGGTGGCGAGGACGGCGGTGAGCGCCAGGCCGCGCGCGGCGAGGAACGCCTCGACGGGGGCGGCGTCTCCCGGGTCGACCACGGCGGCCTCGCCACCGGCGACGATCGCCCAGATGTAGTTGTCGCGGAAGGCGGGTATCGGATGGATCTGCACCATGCTGCCGAGTCTATTAGAATTGGTCCATGGCCACCAACGCGCTGCAGGATTGGTTCGAAACGCCGCTCGGGCAGTACCTGCTCGAGAAGGAGCGCGCGTACCTCGACGAGGTGACCCCCGACATCTTCGGCTTCCACGCGCTGCAGCTCGGGCTGCCCGGCGTGGACCTGCTGCACGAAAGCCGCATCACGCACCGCCTGCGCGTGGCCGCGTGCGGCCACCCCGATCTCTTCGCGAAGTGCCACGAGCTGCCGATCGCCACGCAGTCCGTGGACCTCGTGCTGCTGCCCCACGTGCTCGAGTTCGCCGCCGAGCCCCACGCGGTCCTGCGCGAGGTCGACCGGGTGATGATGCCCGAGGGGCGTCTGGTGATCCTCGGCTTCAACCCGTGGAGCCTCTGGGGGCTGCGCGGCGCGGTGGGGCCGCGGCGCGCCCAGGCGCCGTGGAACGGGCGCTTCGTGTCGCTGCTGCGGGTGAAGGACTGGCTGGCGCTGCTCGGCTTCGACGTGTCCGCCGGCCACCTCGCGGGCTACGCCCCGCCGATCGACAGCGAGTCGATGCGCCGGCGCTTCGCCTTCATGGAGCCGGCGGGCGACCGCTGGTGGGCGGTGGGCGGCGCGGTGTACATGCTGCAGGCGATCAAGCGGGTGCGCGGCATGCGCCTCATCACGCCGGCCTGGCAGGAGAAGAGCGCGCGCGAGAAGGCGTTCGCCGCGGCCGCCAAGCGCCAGGGCACGGTGCGCGGCGTCCCGGACGTGCTCACGCACTCGAAGCCGGCGGGGCACCTGAGGATCGTGAAGTAATTGGAACGCAAGGGACATCCGGACGCCGCCGCGACCATCCACATCTACACGGACGGCGCGTGCAAGGGCAATCCCGGCCCCGGCGGCTGGGGCGCGATCCTCGCATGGGACGGGCGCGAGAAGGAGCTCTTCGGCGGCGAGCGCGCGACCACGAACAACCGCATGGAGCTCACGGCGGTGATCGAGGCGCTCGGCGCGCTGAAGCGCCCGTGCCGCGTGGTGCTGCACACGGACTCGCAGTACGTGCAGAAGGGCATCACCGAGTGGATCTCGGGCTGGAAGGCGCGGGGCTGGAAGACCGCGGCGCGGGAGCCGGTCAAGAACGCGGATCTGTGGCGCCGGCTCGACGCGCTGAGGGCCGGCCACGAGATCGACTGGGTCTGGGTGCGCGGGCACTCGGGGCATGACGGCAACGAGCGCGCCGACGCGCTCGCCAACAAGGGCGTGGTCTCGGTGGCCGGCAAGGCCTAGGGACGCGCGAGGGCCGCGACGACGGCCGTGGCCAGGGGAGGGGGAAGATGCGGCGGATCGTGCTCGACACCGAGACCACGGGGCTGGACCCGGGCAGCCACCGCGTGATCGAGCTGGCATGCCTCGAGCTGCACGGCCGGCGCGCGACCGGGCGCCACTTCCACCGCTACCTCAACCCGGAGCGCGCGATCGACGCGGCCGCGAGCGCGGTCCACGGCCTCACGCTCGAGGACCTCGCCGACAAGCCGCGCTTCGCCGAGATCGCCGACGAGTTCCTCGAGTTCGTGGCCGGGGCGGAGCTGCTGATCCACAACGCGCCCTTCGACGTGGGGTTCCTCGACGCCGAGCTCGCGCGGCTGGGCCGGGCGCCGATCGCCACCGTGTGCACCGTCTCCGACACCCTCTCGATGGCCCGCGAGATGCATCCGGGCAGGAAGAACTCGCTCGACGCGCTGTGCGAGCGCTACGCGGTCGACCACTCGAAGCGCACGCTGCACGGCGCGCTCCTCGACGCGCAGCTCCTCGCCGACGTGTGGCTCGCGATGACGCGCGGCCAGGACAGCCTCGACATCCCGATGTTCGGCGAGGCCGGCCCCAGCGTGGCGCTCGCCGACGCGCCGCGGCAGGGCCGCCTCGTGGTGCTGCGCGCCGACGCCGCGGAGCGCGAGCGCCACGCGGCGATGTGCGAGCGCATCGAGCGCGAGAGCAAGGGGAAATGCCTGTGGCTGCACCTCGAGAGCGCCTGACCCCGCTGGCGGCCGCGGAGGCCGGCGACGCCCGCGAGCCGCGCAAGCTCCTCGCCGCGCGCCTCGTGGGCCTGGGCGCCATCCCCATCGCCGTCTTCTGCGCGGTCTACCTCCTCGCCTCGCGCGTGCTGGGCCTGGACACCCCCCAGGCCCAGGCCTGGACGCTCTCGCTCGCGCTCGCGGGCAGCGTCGGCAGCCTCTTCCTGCTGGGCTCCTTCGCCGCGCGCACCGTGGTGGGGGAGGTGGAGGCGGTGCGCTCGGCCGTGCGCCACGTCGCCGCGGGCGGCAGCGAGCTCGAGCTGCCCGCCCTCACGGCCCCGCTCGAGGACCTCAAGCAGGACATGATGGAGCTCGCGGGGGAGCTGCAGTCGCAGCACGGCAAGATGCAGGAGCGGCTCGACACGGCCCGCCAGCAGATCTTCTTCCTCACCAACCACGACCCGCTCACCGGGCTGCCGAACCGCAAGTCGCTCGAGGAGCGCCTCGAGAGCGCGATCGCGACCGCGCGCAGCCAGGGCAGCACCCATGCGCTCCTCTACCTCGACATCGACTTCTTCCACCGCATCAACGATTCCTTCGGCCACCTCGCCGGCGACGAGCTGCTGCGCAGGCTCGCTCCCGTGCTCCAGGGCACCCTGCGCGAGGGCGAGATGCTCGCGCGCATCGGCGGCGACGAGTTCGCCGTGCTGCTCGAGAACTGCAGCGTCGAGTTCGCCCAGGCGGCCGCGACCCAGCTTCGCGACGCGGTGCAGGCCTGGCAGTTCGAGTGGGGCGAGAAGGCGTTCCAGGTGGGCGTGTCGGTGGGCGTGGTGGCGATCACGAAGCTGGCACCCAGCCTCTCGGCGGTGCTCTCCGAGGCAGACACCGCGTGCTTCACCGCCAAGGAGCAGGGCCGCAACCGCGTCTTCGCCTTCCACGACGCCAGCACCTCGCAGTACATGCGCCAGACCAGCCGCGGGTGGCTCAAGCGCATCAACGACGCGCTCGCCGAGGGGGCGTTCACGCTGCTCTACCAGCCGATCGTCCCGATCGAGATGCCGCGCACGCAGGGCACTCCCCGCGTGGAGGCGCTGCTGCGCATGAGCGAGACGGGCGGCGAGCTCATCCTGCCGATGTCGTTCATCCCGGTGGCCGAGCGCTACGACCTCATGCGCACGATCGACCGCTGGGTGATCGAGCGCGCGTTCTCCGACTTCCGGCGCCTGGCCAAGGCGCGCGAGCACCCGACCCCGGCCGAGTTCTCGATCAACCTGTCGGGCCACACCCTGTCCAGCCCCGACTTCGCCGACTTCATGCAGGAGAAGTTCGCCCAGTTCAACGTGCCCCCGCAGTGCCTGTACTTCGAGATCACCGAGACGGCGGCCATCGCGAACGTGGAGCGGGCCCGCTCGCTGATCGAGACGCTGCGCTCGATGGGGGTGCGCTTCCTGCTCGACGACTTCGGCAGCGGGCTGTCGTCCTTCAACTACCTGAAGCACTTCCCGGTCGACGGGATCAAGATCGACGGGCTGTTCGTGAAGGGCATGGCGAAGAACTACCTCGACTACGCCCTGGTCGACTCGATCCACAAGATCGGCCTGAGCCTGGGGCTGCAGACGATCGCCGAGTACGTCGAGACCGAGGACATCGCGAAGAAGCTGGCACAGGTCGGCGTGCCCCTCGGGCAGGGCTTCCACCTCGCGCCGCCGCGGCCCTGGGAGGCGCTTTTCGAGCGGTCGTGAGCTATAATCGTCCGCTGCCCAGCCTGCCGTAGCGCTGGTTTCGACTTCCACAACAAGACTCCTTCCATGCACGCTCTTCGATTCGCTGCCCTCGCCGCCTGCACCGCGGCGGCCGCGGCCACCACCGCGCAAGCCGCCGAGAACACCACGCCCACGCTCCAGAACAAGATCGCGCAATGCCAGGGCTGCCACGAGATCCCGGGCTGGAGGACCGCCTTCCCCGAGGTCTACAGCGTGCCGAAGCTCGGCGGCCAGAAGCCGGCCTACATCGTCGCCGCGCTGAAGGAGTACAAGAGCGGCGCCCGCTCGTTCGCCACGATGCAGGCGATGGTCGCCGACCTCACCGAGAAGGACATGCACGAGCTCGCCGCCTACTTCGCGGGCAAGTCGCCCACGGCGGCCCCGGCACCGGCCGCCCCCGCGGGAGGCCAGCAATGAGGAAGGCCGCCCTCGTGCGCAAGGCGCTGCTGCTGGCCGCCGTGACGGTTTCCTGCGCCGCGCTCGCCGGCGGCGATGCCGAGGCCGGGCGCAAGAAGTCCACGCCCTGCCAGGCCTGCCACGGCGCCAACGGCATCAGCGTGAGCCCCGAGTTCCCGAACCTCGCGGGGCAGAACCAGGACTATCTCGAGGCGGCGCTGCGCCACTACAAGAACGGCCGGCGCAAGAACCCGATCATGCAGGGCATGGTCGCGAACCTGTCCGAGCGCGACATCGAGGACCTGACGGCCTACTTCTCCAGCCTGCAGGGCCTCACCGTCCTCCCGCAGCAGTAGCCTTGCGCCGCAGGCAGTCGAGGTAGGCCGCGTTGTCGAACGCGGCCCCGTGGCGCTGCGCCTGCCACACCATCTCGCCCAGGCAGTCCATCACGTCGTGCCGCGCCTCGTGGGCGGAGTCGCGGCGCCGGGCGAGGGCGTCGACGGCCGCGCGGATCCCCGGCGGCTGGTCGATCGAGACCTGCTCCTCGATCGCGAGGTGCATCGCCAGGTGCAGGAACGGGTTCGTCTCCCCGCCCTCCGGCGTCCACTCGCGGTCCTGGTAGCGCTCGCGATCCTCGAGCACCCGGTGGTACTCGGGATGCTCCAGGACGATGGCGAGGGCCATGCGCTCGAGCGCCGAGAGCGCCGTGCCGGCCCGGTGCTTGTCCCACAGGTCGAACAGGAACGCCCGCGACTGGTCCCGCGTGGGGTTAAACATCGTCCCGGGCCTGCGCGGCGAGCTTCTTCTTGTCCGCGAAGCCGCACGGCTCGTACACGGGGCAGCGGCCGCACAGCGGCTTCCTCGCCACACAGGTGTAGCGCCCGTGCAGGATGAGGTAGTGGTGCGCGTGCGCGAGATAGCGCTTCGGCACCACCTGCATGAGCTTGCGCTCGACGGCGAGCGGGTCCTTGCCCGGGGCGAGCCCGGTGCGGTTGGCCACGCGGAAGACGTGCGTGTCCACCGCGATGGTGGGCTCGCCGAAGGCGGCGTTGAGGACCACGTTCGCGGTCTTGCGGCCCACGCCGGGCAACTCCTCGAGCGCCTCGCGCGAGCGCGGCACCTCACCCGCGTGGCGCGCGAGGAGCTGCCGGGAGAGCGCCACGAGGTTCTTCGCCTTGCCGCGGTACAGGCCGATCGTCCGGATGTATTCCTCGAGCCCCTCGACGCCGAGCGCGGCGATCTGCGCGGGCGTGCGGGCCACGGGGAAGAGCCGGCGGGTGGCGAGGTTCACGCCCTTGTCGGTGGCCTGCGCCGAGAGCACCACGGCGACGAGCAGCTCGAAGGGGGTGTCGTACGCGAGCTCGCTCTTCGGCTCGGGGATCGCCGCGGCGAGCCCGCGGAAGAACGCCTCGCGCCGGGCCGGCGTCATGATCATTCGTAGCTCGCCAGGCGGGCCTCGCGCTCGGCCTGGTCGCGCGCCACGCGGCGCGCGCGCGCCGCGTGGCGCTCGCGCGAAAGCGGCGCCGGCGGCAGCGCCGGGGCAGGTGCCAGCGCGATACAGTCGACGGGGCAGGGCGGCAGGCAGCGCTCGCAGCCGGTGCACCAGGCGGCGATCACCGTGTGCATGAGCCGGGAGGCGCCGACGATCGCGTCGACGGGACAGGCGTGGATGCACTTCGTGCAGCCGATGCAGGCCGCTTCGTCGATCACCGCGACGCGCGGGCCGTGGTGCGCGCCGCGCGCGCGGTCGTACGGCTTCGCCTCGCGCCCGAGCAGGGCGGCCAGCCGGCGCGCGCCCTCGTCGCCGCCCGGCGGGCAGCGGTCGATGTCGGCGGCGCCGGCGGCCATGGCCTCGGCGTAGGGGCGGCAGCCGTCGTAGCCGCACTGCGTGCACTGCGTCTGCGGCAGCAGCGCCTCGATGCGCTCGACGCCCACGCGGCTCATGCCGGCGCCTCGGCGCCGAGCGGCTCGCACGCGAGGCCGGCTTCTGCGGCGATGCCCGGATGGGTCACGCGACCGCGCCACAGCACGACGCCCGCGCGCAGCGCCGCGTCCTCGAGCACCGCGCGCTCGAGGCCGCGGCCGGCGAGCGTGTGCACGAAAGGCGACACGGCCGCGGCGAGGGCCGCCGCCGCCTCCTGGGGCTGCGCCGCCGGCATGTTGGGCACGCAGTAGTGCAGCACGCCCTCCTCGACGTAGGTCGGGTGGGCGTGGGTGGTCGGGCGCGAGGTCTCGGCCACGCCGCCCGCGTCGATCGACACGTCCACCAGCACGGCCCCGCACTTCATGCGGGCGACGAGCCCGCGGGTCAGCAGCTTCGGCGTGGGCGCGCCGGGGACGAAGACCGCCCCCACGACGAGGTCGGCCTCCACCGCCAGGCGCTCGACCGCCTCGGCGGTGGCCAGCCCGCAGTCGACGCCGGCGCCCAGCTTGCGGCGCGCCGCGTCGCGCGAAGCCTTGCTGCGCGTGAGCACCGCCACCTGCGCGCCGAGGTTCGCCGCCGTGCGCGCGGCCTCGATCCCCGCGTGGCCGGCGCCCAGCACGAGCACGCGCGCCGGGTTGCGCGCGAGGATGCGCGCACCGGTGGTGACGGCCATGTGCCCGGCGATGACCGACATCGGGGCGAGGAGCGGGAAGCCGCCCCGGGCGTCGCGCACCAGCTCGAAGGCGAGGGCGGTCGCGCCGCGCTCGGCCAGCCGCCGCGTCATCTCGGGCTCGCCCACCAGGTGCAGGAACCCGAACACGGCGCCGCCGGGCGCGAGCCGCTGCTCCTCGCCGGGCTGCAGCTCCTTCACCTTCACGACCAGCTCGCTCGCCCACGCCGCGTCGCCGCTCGTCACGCGCGCGCCCGCGGATGCGTATCGCGCGTCCGGCACGTCGAGCCGCTCGGCCGCGCCGGCCTCGACGAGCACCTCGTGTCCGGCGGCGACGAGTGCGGCGGCCTCGGCGGGCAGCAGCGCCACGCGCCGCTCGCCTTCCCGGGTCTCGCGCGGGATGCCGATCCTCATGGCGCCCCCAGCGCGCGGCGCGCCTCGGCGACGAGCGCCGGGCCGCGGTAGACGAAACCGGTGTAGACCTGCACGAGGCTCGCCCCCGCCTGCGCCTTCGCGCGAGCGTCGGCCCCGGAGAGGATCCCGCCCACGCCCACGAGCGGGATGCGTCCCGCGAGGGCGGAGGCGAAGCGCGCGAGGATGCGCGTGGAGCGCGGGAAGAGCGGAGCGCCGCTCAGCCCGCCCGCCTCGCCCGCGCGCGGGTCGTCGGCCACCCCGTCGCGGCTCACCGTCGTGTTGGTCGCGATGAGCCCGTCGATACCGTGCGCGAGCGCCGCCTCGGCGATCGCCTCCACCTCGGCATCGTCGAGGTCGGGCGCCACCTTGAGCAGGAGCGCCCGCCGCGCGCCGTGCCGCGCGGCCAGCGCCTCGCGGCGCTCGGCCAGCGCCGCGAGCAGCTCCGCGAGCCGCGGCCCGGACTGCAGCGAGCGCAGGCCCCGGGTGTTGGGCGAGGAGACGTTCACGGTCACGTAGCTCGCGCGCTCGTACACCGCCTCGAGGCACGCGAGGTAGTCGTCGGCGGCGCGCTCGAGCGGCGTGTCGAAGTTCTTGCCGATGTTGATGCCGAGCACGCCCCGGAAGCGCGCGCGCTCGAGGTTGCGCAGCAGCTGGTCCACGCCGTCGTTGTTGAAGCCCATCCGGTTGACGAGCGCCTGGTGCGACTCCAGGCGGAACAGGCGCGGGCGCGGGTTGCCGGGCTGGGGCCGCGGCGTGACGGTGCCCACCTCGACGAAGCCGAAGCCGAGGGCGGCGAGGGCATCGACGTACTGCGCGTTCTTGTCGAGGCCGGCGGCCACCCCCACCGGGTTCGGGAAGTCGAGCCCCATCACGCGCCGCGCCTCGCCGTGCCCGGCGCCGGGGCCGAGCAGGCCCGCCGCCCGGCCCATCGCGGAGAGCGACCTCAGCGCGAGGTCGTGGGCGCGCTCGGGGTCGAGGCGGAAGAGGGCCGTGCGGGCCAGGGTGTACAGCATGGAGGGAAGGATTATCGCCCGGATGCACGGGGGGCGAGGCCGGCGCGCGCGGCGGATGCGCCGCGCGCAGGGGTCAGGCGAGCCGTCTCCACTCGCCGCGCGACAGTCCCTCGATGGGGCGGAACTGGTTCTTGTAGCTCATCTTGCGGCTCTGGCCGATCCAGTAGCCGAGGTAGACGTAGGCGAGGGCCCGGCGGCGCGCCTCGCCGATCTGCCACAGCATGTTGAAGGTGCCGAAGCTCGCGCGCGGCACGAGCGGGTCGAAGAACGTGTACACCGACGAGAGGCCGTCGGAGAGCTCGTCGACGATCGACACCATGCGCAGCTCGCCCGCCTCGCGGAACTCGACCAGGCGCGTGGCGACGTTCGACTGCAGCAGGAAGTGCGCGTACTGCTCGCGGCTGTCGTGGTCCATGCCGCCGCCGCGGTGGCGCTCGCTCTGGTAGAGGCGGTAGAGCGCGTAGTGCTCGGCGTTGAACTTGAGCTCCGCGTACCGGGCCTCGAGCCCGGCGTGGCGCCCGGCCGCCCGGCGCTGCGAGCGGTTGGGCTCGAAGTCCGCCGCCACGACGCGCACCGGCACGCAGGCGTGGCAGTGGTCGCAATAGGGGCGGTACGTGAAGGCCCCGCTGCGGCGGAAGCCGGCGGAGACGAGCGCGCTGTACGTTTCCGTGTCGATCAGGTAGCTCGGGGTCGCGACCTGCGAGCGCGCGAGCTTGCCGGGCAGGTAGCTGCAGGGGTAGGGCGCCGTGGCGTAGAACTGCAGGTTCGCGATCGGGAGGTCGTTGAGCTTCGCCATTCCTGTCTCGTCATCCCCCCGGTTCGTGGGGCGGGGACCAGCTTTCGCCGGTGAGCGGATATTGTATCGAGTCCTGGAGCAGCTGCGCGAAGTCGGCGCGGGGGATCTCGCGCGCGCCGAGGGAGGCGAGGTGCGCCGTGGCCTGCTGGCAGTCGATCACGCGGCAGCCGCCCGCCTGCAGGCGCTCGACGAGGGCCACGAGCGCCACCTTCGAGGCGTCCGTCTCCCGCGCGAACATCGACTCGCCGAAGAAGATCCGGCCCAGCGCGATGCCGTAGAGCCCCCCGGCGAGCCGGCCGTCGCGCCACGATTCCACCGAGTGCGCGAAGCCGAGCGCGTGCAGCCGCGTGTATGCCGCGACCATCTCGGGCACGATCCACGTGCCGGGCTGTCCCGCGCGCGGGCCCGCGCAGCCCGCGACCACCGCGCCGAAGGCCGTGTCGAAGCGCGTCTCGTACGCCCCGCGCGCCACGGTCCTGCGCAGCGAGCGCGACACGCGCAGCTCCCCGGGGAAGAGCACCATGCGCGGGTCGGGCGACCACCAGAGGATCGGGTCGCCCTCGGAGTACCAGGGGAAGATCCCGTGCGCGTACGCTTCGACCAGCCGGGCGGGCGAGAGGTCGCCGCCGGCGCAGAGCAGCCCGTTGGGCGAGCGCAGCGCCCGGGAGACGGGCGGGAAGGGGTCGTCGCCATGCAGCCACGGGATCACGGCCCCACTTTACCAAGCCGCGGTGCGCGGCTCCCGCGGGCGCGTCCTCCGGGTCAGCTCTGCACCCAGGGCAGGCCCGCGTGGCGCCAGCCGCCCAGCTTGCCGCGCTGGCGCTCGCCGTCGAGCGCGCCCTCGAATCCCTCGAGCACGTTGTAGGCCCGGTGCAGCCCCGCGCGCGCCGTGAGCTCGGCCGCGTCGTGGGAGCGCACGCCGCTGCGGCAGAGGAAGAGCACCGGCTCGTCGCGGCCGACGTGTTCGCCGAGCGCGTCGAGGAAGCGGGGGTCCGGCGCAGCCTCGCCGTTGCGGCGCCATTCGACGAGCGGCGCGCCGGGCACGTGGCCCACGAACTGCCACTCCTCCTTCGTGCGCACGTCGACCAGGATGGCGGCCTGCGCGCGAACGAGCGCCCACGCCTCGGCGGGCGTGACCGCGCCGGCGTAGGGCAGGCCCGCCTCGCGCCCGCGGCGCGCCGCCCGCGCGAAGATCGCCGCGACGCGCGCGCCCTCGAGCGGCTGCGCCGTCCCCCCGGCTTCGCCGGCGCGCGCGCTCACCAGTAGTTCTCCACGGCGAGGTGGCCCGGCTCGCCCCGGCGCGAGAGGCGCAAGCCCCGGCCCGCCTCGAAGCGGTAGCCGCGGTCGCGCGTGGTGCGGAAGGAGAAGAGGCTCCCGGTCCACGGGCGCACGTCGGTGATGGTCTCGGTGGTGCACTTGTCGCTGGCGGTCATGGTTCGGTCGGGGTTCGGTCACGCGGTGCGGATTGCGAGCGGCGCGGCGTGCCGTCGCGCCGCCTCGCGCAGCACCTCGCCCACGAGCATCATCACGGGCCCGGCGGCGCGCGCGGGGGCGGCCGAGCACAGCGCGCCCAGCGTCGTGAAGCGGCGGCGCTCGCCGGGCAGCGACGCGTTCTCGACGAGGGCGACGGGCGTGCGGGCGGGCTTGCCGCCGGCCACGAGGGCTGCGGCGATCGCGCTCGTCGCGCCGGCGGCCATGTAGAGCGCGACGGAGTCGGCGCCGAGGGCCGCGGGCAGCCAGTCGGCGCGCGCTTCGCCGCGCCCGGCGCGCGGGGTGAGCAGCGCCGCGCTGCGCGCGAGCCCGCGGCGGGTGAGCGACACGCCGAGCGAGGCGCAGGCGGCGAGTGCCGCCGTCACGCCGGGAACCACTTCCCAGGCGATGCCGGCGGCGTCGAGCGCCGCGATCTCTTCCTGCGCGCGGCCGAAGAGCATCGGGTCGCCGCCCTTCAGGCGCACCACCACGTCATGGGTGCGCGCGGCCTCGACGAGCCCGCGGTCGATGAAGCGCTGCTCCGTGGACACGCGGCCCGAGCGCTTGCCCACGTCGATCACGCGTCGCGCGCGGCAGGCGAGGGCGAGCGTGTCCGGGTGCACGAGCGCGTCGTGCAGCACCACCTCGGCGCGCTCGAGCAGGCGCGCGGCGCGCAGCGTGAGCAGGTCCGGCGCGCCCGGCCCGGCGCCCACGAGGTAGACCGTCCCCGGGCCCCTCACGGCGCCTGCCACCGGCGCGGGGGGGACGGGGGATCGCCCGCCGCCGCCTGGTAGCGCACGGAGAAGGTCTCGAGCGCGGCGAGCGCGGCCTCGGGATCGCGGTGGCCGGGAAGCCGGAAGGCGTCGAACCCGACCCGGGCCAGGTACCAGAGCTGGTCGCGGCCGACGTCGCCGAAGGCGCGCAGCTCGCCGCGGTAGCCGTGGCGCCGTCGCAGCAGCGTGGCGATCGAGTAGCCGCGCCCGTCGGTGAGCTTCGGGAAGTGCACGGCCACGAGCGCCAGCGCCGGAAGGTCCGCCGAGAGCGCCGCCGGATCCTCGTCGGGGCGCGAGCCAGACGCCGACCGGCGCGGCGCGCCCGCGCAGCGCCTCGCGCCGCTCGCGCCAGCAGCCGAGCGGCACCGCCACCGGCCCCTCGGGCAGCGCTTCGGCGCACGCCTCGTCCACGCCGAGGTACGTCCAGGGATCGGGCTCCACGCGCCGGCCGCGGATCACGCGCTCAGGCCGCATCGGCGAGCTCCCGGGCCGGGCCGTACACGCGCGCCTTGAAGGGGTCGATGCCGACCCGGTGCACGGTGTCGACGAAGCGCTCGTCGGCATGGCGCAGCGCGACATACGTCTCGATCAGCCGCTCGACGACGTCGGGCACCTCGGCCGCGGCGAACGCGGGACCGATCACCTGGCCCAGGCGCGGCGTGCGCGGCCCTGGCGCCCGCCGATCGTCGACCTGGTACCACTCGGCGCCGTTCTTGTCGACGCCGAGGATGCCGATGTGGCCGCACGTGATGGTGCCCGCAGGAGTTCATGCAGCCGGAGATGTTGAGGTCGAGCTCGCCGATGTCGTGCAGGTAGTCGAGGTCGTCGAAGCGCTCCTGGATCGCCTCGGCGACGGGGATCGACTTCGCGTTGGCGAGCGAGCAGAAGTCGCCGCCGGGGCAGGACGATGATGTTGGTCAGCAGGCCCGACGTTCGGCGTGGCGAGCCCGTGCGCGCGCGCCGCCTGCCACAGCGCGGGCAGGTCGCGCCGCGCGCACGTCGGCGAGGATCAGGTTCTGCTCGTGCGTCGACGCGCAGCTCGCCCGAAGCTGTAGCGCTCGGCGAGCGTCGGCGGCGCGCTCCATCTGCGTCGGCGCTGCACGTCGCCCGGCGCGGCGCCGGTTCTCTTGAGCGACAGCGTCACCGCGGCGTACCCGGGCAGCGGTGCGGCGTGCGACGTTGCGCCGCGGCCCAGCGGGCGAAGGCCGGGCTCGGCCGCGAGGCGCCGGCGGTAGTCCCCGCCCGCGGCCGCGCCGGGGTCGTAGGGCGGCGCCTGAAGTGGGCGGCGACGCGCTCGAGCTCGGTCTCGCGTGAGTGCGCGGCGCCGTGCTCGCGCGCGAGCGCGTAGTCCGCCTCGACCTCGCGGGCGAAGGCCTCGGCGCCCAGCGTCTTCACCAGGATCTTGATGCGCGCCTTGCAGGGTTGTCGCGCCGGCCGTGGCGGTTGTAGACGCGCAGGATCGCCTCGCAGTAGCACGAGCACTTCGGCGCCAGGGCAGGAACTCGCGGATCACCGCGCCCGATGATCGGCGTGCGGCCCATGCCGCCGCCCACCAGCACGCGGAAACCGGGCGCGCCGTCGGGGCCGCGGACGAGCGTCGAGCCCGATGTCGTGCAGGCGCGAGGCGGCGCGGTCCGCGCGCCGCGGCGTTACCGCGATCTTGAACTTGCGCGGCAGGTACGCGAACTCGGGGTGGAACGTGGACCACTGGCGCAGGATCTCGCACGAACGGGCGCGGATCGACCACCTCGTCGGCGCGCGACGCCGCGCGAGTGGTCCGTCGGTGATGTTGCGGACGCAGTTGCCGCTGGTCTGGATCGCGTGCATCTCGACCTCGGCCAGCCGGCGAGGATGTCGGGCACGTCCGCCAGCCGCGGCCAGTTGAACTGGAGGTTCTGGCGCGTCGTGAAGTGGCCGTAGCCGCGGTCGTATTCCGCGGGCGATGCGGGCCAGCTCCGCAGCTGGCGCGCCGAGAGCATGCCGTAGGGCACCGCCACGCGCAGCATCGGCGCGTGGCGCTGGATGTACAGCCCGTTCTGCAGGCGCAGCGGCCGGAACTCGTCCTCGGAGCAGCTCGCCCGCGAGGAAGCGCCGGGTCTGGTCGCGGAACTGGTCCACGCGTTCCCGGACGAGGGTGCGGTCGTAGTCGTCGTAGCGGTACATGCCCCCATGCTAGGGCGGCCCTTCATGCCTGAAAAATACTTTATTGTGCTATCGTTATAACCTGATGACATGAGGTGCGCCCGATGAAGCTGCAGCAGCTGCGCTACGCGAGCGAGGTGGCGCGCCGCAACCTGAACGTCTCCGAGGCCGCCGCGGCCCTGCACACCTCGCAGCCGGGCGTGTCGCGGCAGATCCGCGCCCTCGAGGAGGAGCTCGGCACGGCGATCTTCGTGCGCCAGGGCCGGCGCTTCACCGCGATGACCGACGCCGGGCGCGAGGTCGTGGAGGCGATCGATCGCATCCTGGGGGAGGTCGCGAACCTGAAGGCCGTGGCGGCCGAGCATGGCCAGCGCGATCGCGGCCAGCTCGCGGTCGCCGTCACCCACACCCAGGCGCGCTACGCCCTGCCGGCGGTCGTGACGGCGTTCAAGAAGCGCTTCCCGGCGGTGAAGCTCAAGCTGCTGCAGGGCAACCCGCGCCAGCTCGCGCGCATGGTGCTCGCCGGGGAGGCGGACCTCGCCATCGCCACCGAGGCGCTCGACGAGTACCCGGAGCTGGTGACGCTGCCCTGCTACCAGTGGCACCACTGCGTGGTCGTGCCGGCGGGACACGCGCTGGCGCGGCGCAAGCCCCTGACGCTCGAGGCCATCGCGCAGTACCCGCTCGTGACCTACGACCCCACGTTCGCGGGCCGCAGCGCGCTCGACCGCGCGTTCGCCGCGCGGGGACTGCACCCGGAGATCGCGCTGACCGCCCTCGACTCGGACGTGATCAAGTCGTACGTGTCGCTCGGCCTGGGTGTCGGGATCATCTCGGCGCGCGCCTACCGCAAGGGGCGCGACGAGGGACTGGTGGCGCTCGACTGCGGCCATCTCTTCCCGGCCCAGACCACGCGCCTCGCCTACCGGCGCGGGGCGTACCTGCGCGGCTACGCCGTGGAGTTCATCCGCCTGCTCGCGCCCCGCGTGCGGGCGCAGGACCTGCGCCGGCTCGCCGCGGCGACGGGGGAGAACTTCTCGATCTGAGGCGCCGGGGAAGTCGCGGACGGGTTCCCGAGCCCGCCTAGCAGCGCGCCCACTGGGCGCTGTAGCGCTCGAGCGGACGCACCACGGTGCGCTCGGCGATCGCCGCGTTCGCCCGGCCGCCCATCTCGAGCTGCAGGCGGAACTCGTACTTGCGGAAGAACTGGTCGAACATCTCGCCGCCGAAGGTGCCGACGGCGAAGGCCTCGTCGGTCTTCGCGTCGTGCTCGAGCAGCACGGTGGCGAGGGGCTGGCGCGCCGGCCCGGACACCACCCGTGCCCCGGCGGCGGGGTCGTAGACGCTGCGATCGGAGCAGCAGGTGATCACCTTGCCGGCGCCGGCCACGGGGCTGGGCGCGTCGCGGTAGCCGATGAAGCTCACCTGGCGGGTGGGATACGTCATCTTGTGCGCGCAGATCGCCGAGTACGCGACGACGCAGCGGTCCGCGCCCACGCCGCCCGCCCAGCGGTACGCCGCGCCCGTCTCGGTCACCAGCGCGACGCCGCCCTCGGCCGGCGCGTGCAGCCGCAGCAGGAAGCAGGGCGTGGCCGCATAGGGATAGTCGAAGACGTAGTTCACGCCCGGCTGCAGGTGCGCGAGGCGGATCGGGTCGCCCTTTTCGTCCACCAGCCGGGCGCGCGCGTACGCGCGCGCGTTGAGCGGTGCCGCGCCGGCGGCCGGGAGCGCGACCCCCGCGGCGGAGGCGGCGCAGAGCTGCACGAAGTCGCGGCGCTTCATCGCGGGACGGACTCCCGCGCCGCGCCGGAGTTCCGGGCCGCCTGCTCGGCACGCGGGAAGAGCAGGCAGCTGCCCGTGCCGTGGGCGAGGAGCTTGCCCGCCGCGTCCTGGAGGGTCGCCTCGGCGAGCGCCAGCTTGCGGCCCCCGTGCAGCACCCAGCCCTCGGCCCGGACCTCGCCGGTCGCCTCGGTCATGGGCCGCAGGTAGTTGATGCGGATGTCCACGGTGGTGAAGGCGGTCTGCGCGTCGAGCGACGAGAGGGTGGCGAGGGCGAGCGCGCTGTCGAGGATCGTGGCGGCCCAGCCGCCGTGCACCGTGCCGATGAGGTTGTACGAGCGCCGGTCCGGACGGCCGGAGAGCACCACGCGCCCGGGCTGCACCTCGCGCAGCCGGAAGCCGAGCAGGTCCCCGATCGGCACGCCGGGCCGCTCGCCGCGGGCGATCGCCCGCAGGTACTCGAGCCCGCTGCCGTCGCGCTCGGGGCCCGCCTCGCTCATACCAGTCCCTCGAGGAGCTGCACCTGCACGAGTGCCCCCGGCTCGACGTTCCCGGTCGCCTCGTCGAGCACGATGAAGCAGTTGGCCTCGCTCATCGACTTGAGGATGCCCGAGCCCTGCTCGCCGGTGGGGCGCACCTCGAGGCCGGCGTCGGCGCCGCGCGAGACCACCCCGCGCTGGAACTCGGCGCGGCCCGGCGCCTTCTTCAGCCGCTGCGTGCAGCGGGCGGGAAAGGTGGGCACGCCGGGCACGGGATCGGCCCCCTGCAGCGCGAGGAGGGCGTCGCGCACGAACTGGTAGAACGTGACCATCACCGAGACCGGGTTGCCGGGCAGCCCGAAGAAGTGCGCGCCGCCGATCCGGCCGTAGGCGAGCGGGCGCCCGGGCTTCATCGCGATCTTCCAGAACACGACCTCGCCCAGCTTGCCGAGCATCTCCTTCACGAAATCGGCCTCGCCGACGGACACCCCCCCGCTCGTGATCACGACGTCGGCGCTGGCCGCCGCCGTGGCGAAGGCGCCCTCGAGGAGCCGCGGATCGTCGCGCACGACCCCGAGGTCGAGCAGCTCGCAGCCCAGGCGGGCGAGCATCCCGTACAGCGTGTAGCGGTTGGAGTCGTAGATGTCGCCCTCGCCGAGCGTCGTGCCGATCGACTTGAGCTCGTCGCCGGTGGAGAAGAACGCCACGCGCAGGGGCCGGAAGACCGCGACCTCGCCGATGCCCAGCGAGGCGAGCAGCCCCAGCTCGGCGGGACGCACGATGCGCCCGCGCCGCAGGGCGAGCGACCCGGCCTTCAGGTCCTCGCCCGCCTGGCGCACGTTCTGGCCCGGCTTCTGGCCGGCGGCGAAGGCGACGGACTTGCCCGAAACCTTCGCGCGCTCCTGCATCACGACGGTGTCCGCGCCTTCCGGAATCACCCCGCCGGTCATGATCCGCACGCACTGGCCGGGCCCGACGCGCCCGGCGAAGGGCCGCCCGGCGAAGGCGCTGCCGATCTCCTCGAGCGTGGTCTCGGCCTCGGGCCGCAGGTCCGCGCCGCGCATCGCCCAGCCGTCCATCGCCGAGTTGCGGTGCGCGGGCACGTCGACGGGAGAGAGCACGTCCTCGGCGAGCACGCGCCCGAGGGCGGAGCGCAGCGGCAGCCGGATCGCCGCCGTCACCGGCGCGAGGAACCGGCGGATGAAGGCGCGGGCCTTGTCCACGGGCATGGAGTTCGGGTCGTAGTCGTCGGCGCAGGAGGCCTGGGCGATGGTGAGCGTGGGCATGGGTCTCGGGCGATATGCGGGGAGAGCTCGTTCAGCCGCTCGATTCTACCGTCGCGCTCGCCGGCTACCGCGCGCGCGGCTCGAGGCTCGCGAGCTCCTCGCGGGTGTTGATGTTGACGAACGCGTCGGGCGCGTCGTCGAAGGGCACCTCGACCACGCGCAGGGCCGCGTACCAGCGGTCGATCTTGCGCTGCCCGGAGCCGAGGAACTCGCGCAGCGACGCGTGGACGCTGCGGCGCATGAGGCAGAAGACGGGGTGGGCCTGCGAGCCCGTCTTCGCCACCGCGAGCTCGGCGCCGGCCGCCTCGAGCGCGGCGCGCAGGCGCGCCACGAGGTCGCGGGGAAGGAAGGGCGAGTCGCACGGCGCGGTCGCCACGAGCGCGCCGGCGGCGTGGGCGAGGCCGCGCTCGAAGCCGGCGAGCGGCCCGGCGAAACCCTCGATCTCGTCGGCGATGACGCGATGGCCGAAGCGCGCGTAGGCCTCCGGGTGGCGGTTCGCGTTCACGAGCAGCTCGTCGACCTGCGGGGCGAGGCGCTCGATCGCGTGCTCGACCATGGCCTTGCCGCGGAAGGGCTGCAGTCCCTTGTCCACGCCGCCCATGCGGCTGCCCTGGCCGCCGGCGAGCACCACGCCGGTCACCTCGATCGCGGCGGTGCGCATGGCGGGCGCCGGCGACCCGGCCGGCTCAGCCGCCGCGGCCACGGCACGCTTGCGCCCGCGCGGGCGCGGCGCCCGGTGCCTGCTTCACCACGCGCTGCGGCCCGGTGAAGAGGAGGTAGTGCTTGTTGACCGCGCGCCCGATCATCGTGATCCCGACGCGCCCGGCGATCTCGTGGCCCATCTTCGTGAGGCCCGAGCGCGACACCAGCACCGGGATCTGCATCTGGGCGGCCTTGATCACCATCTCCGAGGTGAGGCGCCCGGTCGTGTAGAAGATCTTGTCGCGCCCGTCCACGCCCTCGAGCCACATCCAGCCGGCGATGGCGTCCACGGCGTTGTGCCGTCCCACGTCCTCCACGAAGGCGAGGATCCGCGCGCCGCGGGCGAGCGCGCAGCCGTGCACCGCGCCGGCCTGCTTGTAGATCGACTCGTGCACGCGCACGGCGTCGAGCAGGCCGAAGAGCTCGGACTCGTCCACGCGCATCGCCTCGTCGAGGCGGATCGACTCGATGTCCTCCATGAGGTCGCCGAAGACGGTGCCCTGGCCGCACCCGGTCGTGGCCGTGCGCTTCGCCGTGCGCGCCTCGAGGTCGGCGAGCCCGCCGCGGGTGGTCACGGCCACCGCGTTCACGTCCCAGTCCACGTGCACGGCGGCGATCTCGTCGATCGACCGCACCAGGCGCTGGTTGCGCAGGAACCCGATGGCGAGCGCCTCGGGCGCCGCCCCGAGGGTCATGAGGGTGACGATCTCGCGCTTGTCCACGTACAGCGTGAGGGGATGCTCGCCGGCGATCGGCGTCGGTCGCACGGCTCCCGTCTCGTCGCGCGCCTCGACGGTGAACGTCGCCGGGCGCGCGGCGTGGGTCATCTCGGGCCGGTGGCGGGGCGCTCGGTCGTCCACGCTAGCCCCCGATGAAGGACATCTCCACCTTCGCGCCGCGCGCGGTGGCCTCGGTGCGGATCTGCGAATAGCGATCGGCACGGGAGCGCCACGCGGCGGCGAGGGCGGAGGCGATGTCGCCGTCGGCGCTGCCGTCGCGCAGCAGCCGCTTCAGGTCGTAGCCGCGCTCGGCGAAGAGGCAGGTGTAGAGGTGCCCGTCGGTCGACAGCCGCGCGCGCGTGCAGGTGGCGCAGAAGGCCTGCGTCACCGAGGAGATCACGCCGATCTCGCCGGACCCGTCGGCGTAGCGCCAGCGCTGCGCGACCTCGCCGCGGTAGGCCGCCTCGAGGGGCTCGAGGGCGAACTGCGCGCCGATGCGGGCCACGACCTCGGCCGAGGGCACGACGTCGTCCATGCGCCAGCCGTTGGTCGAGCCCACGTCCATGAACTCGATGAAGCGCACGATCCGGCCGGTGCCGCGGAAGTGGCGCGCCATCGCGACCACCTGGCCGTCGTTCACGCCGCGCTTCACCACCATGTTCACCTTGATCGGGCCCAGCCCGGCGTCGGCCGCCGCGTCGATCCCCTCGAGCACGCGCGAGACGGGGAAGTCGGCGTCGTTCATGGCGCGGAAGGTGGCGTCGTCGAGCGCGTCCAGGCTCACGGTGACGCGGTCGAGGCCGGCCGCGCGCAGCGCCCGGGCCTTCGCCTTCAGCGCCGAGCCGTTGGTCGTGAGCGTGAGGTCCGCGCCGGGCAGCGCCTCGCGCAGCATCGCCACCAGCCGCTCGATGTCCTTGCGCAGCAGCGGCTCGCCGCCGGTCAGGCGCACCTTCTCCGTGCCGAGCCCCCGGAAGATGCGCGCCATGCGCACGATCTCCTCGAAGCTCAGGATCTCCGCGTGGGGCAGGTAAGGGTAGTCGGGCCCGAACACGTCGCGCGGCATGCAATAGGTGCACCGGAAGTTGCAGCGGTCCGTCACTGAAATGCGCAGGTCGCGCAGTCCGCGCCCGAGGGCGTCGGCGAGCGCAGCGTTCCCGGCCCCGGACGCGGGGGCGGGAAACGGCAGCGAGTTGCGCGGCTGCAGGGGGATGACGACGCGGGCCATGGGGAAATTCCGGGGGAAAATCAGGATAGCACGCGGGAAACGGCCCCGATTGCCCTATAGTAGCCCCATGTCCGGCTCGCCCTCGCAACGCATCAGCGTGGTCCTCGAGCGCGTCCCCGTCGCCGACTCGCGCTGGGTCTCGCATCGCTGGCAGCTCGCGCAGGCGCTGCCCGACGTGGGAGGCGAGCCGCGCACGCTGGTCGAGGACGAGGAGCGGCTGCAGCGGCTTTTTCCCGGCTTCGAGCTCGAGCTGCACCTGGGCGAGGCCGAGGGGTACTTCCTCAACGCGAGCAGCGAGGAGCCCAGCGTCTTCGTCTCGCTGCGCGAGGACGAGGCGGGCGGCGAGCCCTATCCGTTCCAGGCCACGCTCTCGTACAACGAGGCGTCGCGCTGGATGGACGGCAGCGAGCGGGTGGAGCGGGTGGCGGCGTGGCCGGCGCTGGCGGCCTGGCTCGCCGAGTGGGTCGAGCGCAACTACCGTCCCGAGCCCAAGGAGCGCAAGCGCGCGCGTTCCTTCGAGGGCAAGGAGGGGCGGCTGCGGGAGAAGGGCCGCGCATGAGCGACGACAATTTCCTGTCGCGCTGGTCGCGCCGCAAGATCGACGCGCGGGCCGGCCGGGACGTGGCGGATCCGCAGCCGCCGCCTTCGCCGGCCGTACCGGCGCCGACCGGTTCGCCGGCACCCGCCGCCGGCGCCGAGGCGCGCCCCGCGGATGCGCAGGCGCGCGCCGACGAGGTGCCGGCGCTCGACGCTCTCACCCCCGCCTCCGACTTCGCCGCGTTCATGCGCCCGGGCATCGATCCGGCGGTGCAGCGCCAGGCGATGCGCACGCTCTTCAGCGATCCGTCGCTCTATCCGGTCGACGGCCTCGACGTGTACATGGACGACTACACGCTGGCCGATCCGCTGCCGGTGGGCTGGCTCGAGAAGCTGGAGCAGTACACCAACCTGCACGGGCAGCCGCAACCGCAGCAGGTCGCGTCCGCGCCGGAGCAAGCCCCGGCGCCGCCCGACGTCCTCGCCTCCACGCAGCCGCAGACGCAGGCCGAGCCCGCGGCGCAGGTGCCTGCCGATGTACCGCCGGCGGACGATGCATCGCGGAGCGACCCATCGTCCGCCGGCCCGGCCGAAGGCGTGTAGCGCCGCTGTTTCGAGCGGCAATTCTTCTGGTGTAGACTTCCTGCACAGAAGAACATAAGCATTCAACGTGAGGAGGAAGGCCCGCGTGCCGCGAGCCGCCAAAGCCCCATGACGCTCGGCATCGACATGCCTGCGTCCGCGCAGTCCGCGGACACCGTCACCGGCTCCCGGGTCGGCCCCGATACCGTCGCGTTCGAACGGCTCGGCTGGTCTTCGCGTGCCGAGGAGTGCGCGCCGAAGGCCGCCGCCCTCGCCGCCCTCGCCGCGCTCGCCGCGCCCGATCCCGTCGCCAGCGTCTCGTATCGCTCCCAGGGCAACCTCCTCGTGGTCGCCGGTGGCGACGGCGGGCGCGCCCGCCGCTGCGCCGAGCGCCTCGCCGACAGCCTGCACGTGACGCTGCTCCATGCGGGCCCGCCGGCCGCCGCCGCCTTCGCGACCTGGTCCGGGCGCATCGAGCAGATGAGCGGCTACCTGGGCGCGTTCAACGCCACGATCGCCGGCCTCGCGCATCCGGGGGCCGCGCCGCGGCCCGGCAGCACGCCGGCGCGCTTCGACCTCGTGCTCGATTTCTCCGATCCGCCGCTTTTCGCGATGCGCCAGCCGCCGCAGGGGTACTTCGCCGCGCCCGCCGACGAGGCGGCGCTCGAGGCGACGCTGGCGGCGCTGCGGGAGGCCGTGGGCGAGTTCGAGAAGCCGCGCTTCTTCGCCTATCGCGAGAGCCTCTGCGCCCACGCGCGCAACGAGATCGAGGGCTGCACGGCGTGCATCGAGATCTGCTCGACCGCGGCGATCCGCGCCGACGGCGACCGGGTGCAGGTGGACCCGCACCTGTGCATGGGCTGCGGCGCCTGCGCGACGGTGTGTCCCTCCGGCGCCATGACCTACCAGTACCCCCGCGTGACCGACCGCGGGGCGCAGATGAAGCGGCTGCTCGCGGCGTACCGCGAGGCGGGGGGCGAGGACGCGTGCATCGTCTTCCACAACGGAGGCGACGCCCGCGCGCTGCTCGCGGCCGCGGCCGCGGCGGGGCAGGGGCTTCCCGCCCGCGCGCTGCCGCTCGAGTGCTGGCACGTGGCCGCGGTGGGTATCGACCTGCTGCTGCCCGCGCTCGCCTACGGCGCGAGCCAGGTGGTCGTGCTTTCGGCCGGCTCCGAGGACGCGGACTACCTGGCGGCGCTGCGCGCCCAGATGGACATCGCCACGGCGATCGCGTCCGGACTCGGGCTGGCCGGCCCGCGCTTCGCCCTGGTCGAGGCGGCCGATCCCGAGGCGCTCGCCCGCGGCTTCGCCGCCCTGGATCCGGCGCCGCCCGCGCCCCCCGCCGCGGCGTTCGCCCTCTCGGCCGACAAGCGCACGAGCGTCGAATTCGCCGTCGAGCACCTGGCCGCGCTTTCTGCCGAGCCCGTGGCCCGCATCGCCCTGCCCGAGGGGGCGCCCTACGGGGAGGTCCGCGTCGACCGGGCGAAGTGCACGATGTGCATGGCCTGCGTGGGCGCCTGTCCCGAATCCGCCCTCATGGACGGGGTCGACCAGCCGCTGCTGCGCTTCCTCGAGCGCAACTGCGTGCAGTGCGGCCTGTGCGAGTCGACCTGCCCCGAGGCGGCGATCTCGCTGGCCCCCCGGCTGCTGCTCGGCGCGCCGGCGCGCGAGGTGCGGCTCCTCAACGAGACCGAGCCCTTCCATTGCGTGACCTGCGGCAAGGCCTTCGGCACCCGCCTGATGGTCGAGGCGATGGTGGGAAGGCTTGCGGCCCATTCGATGTTCACCTCTACCGGGGCCGCCCGGCGGCTGCAGATGTGCGGTGACTGCCGGGTGGTGGACATGATGTCGGCCAAGGGGGAGGTGTCGGTGCTCGGGCTGGGGAGCGACGAATGAGCGGCGCGGTGGCCGAGCCGGTCGCGGTGCACCGCCCGGTGTCTGCCGAGGATGCCGCGCGCGCCGATTTCTACGCGCTCCTCGCGCGGCTCTTCCTCGCCCCGCCCGATGGGGCCCTGCTGCGGCACCTCGCCGAGGCCCCGTCCCTGCCCCCGGAGGGCGATGCCGCGCTCGGCGCGGCATGGCGCGACCTCGTCGACGCCTCCTCGGTGATGGACCCGCAGGCCGCGCTGGAGGAGTACGACCTGCTCTTCGCCGGCCTCGGCAAGCCGCGCGTGGCCCTGTATGCCGGCGCCCACGTCGGCGCCAGCGCCGTGGACCATCCGCGCGTGCGCATCCGCGCCGACCTCGCGGCCCTCGGCCTCGCGCCGCGCTCGAACGAGCCCGAGGACCACCTCGCGCGGCTCTTCGAGGCGATGCGCGTGCTCGCCGCCGGCGGCGCCGGGCGAGCGCCCGCGAGCGTGGCCGAGCAGCGCGCATTCTTCGATGCGCACGTGAAGGCGGCCGCCGGGTCGCTCTTCACGAAGGTTGGCGCAACGCCCGAGGCGAACTACTATCGCACCGTGGCGGCTTTCGGCGGCGCCTTCCTGGCGCTCGAAATCGCATCGTTCCAGCTCGAGTGAATGAGGAAGTCCTTCCAAGGAGGGGTGAGATGAAGACGACCAAGCAGACCGACCGTCGCAAGTTCCTGCTCGCCGCCGGGCTCGGCGGCGCCGGCGCCGTGGCCGCGGTGGCAACCGCGGGCAAGGGGTCCCCGGGCGCGAAGCCGGCCCCTGCCGCCGGCTCCGCGGCCGAGGGCTACCGGCTCACGGAGCACGTGCAGAAGTACTACAAGACCACCGAAGTCTGAGGAGGGCGCCATGCTGCTCACCCGCAAGTCGCAGGGCCGGACCCAAGCCATGAACCCGCTCGCGCGCGCCGCCGCCGCGCTGGGCGTCCGCACCGTCGACCGGCGCACGTTCCTCAAGGGGACGGGGCTGGGCGCGGGAGCGGCCGCCTTCGCGAGCCAGCTGCCGCTCAACCTCCTGGGCGAGGCCTCCGCGGCCGAGGCCCGCACCGGCAAGGTCGAGGTGAAGCGCACCGTCTGCACGCACTGCTCGGTCGGCTGCGCGATCGACGCCGTGGTCCAGGACGGCGTGTGGGTGCGCCAGGAGCCGGTGTTCGACTCCCCGCTCAACATGGGCGCGCACTGCGCCAAGGGGGCGAGCATCCGCGAGCACGGGATGACGGAGAACTCGCACCGACTCAAGTACCCGATGAAGCTGGTCGACGGCAAGTACCGGCGCATCTCATGGGACCAGGCGATCAACGAGATCGGCGACAAGCTGCTCTCGATCCGCAAGGAAAGCGGCCCCGACGCGGTCTTCTGGGTGGGCTCGTCGAAGCACAACAACGAGCAGGCCCAGATGATGCGCAAGTTCGTGTCGATGTGGGGCACGAACAACATGGACCACCAGGCGCGCATCTGCCACTCCACGACCGTGGCGGGGGTGGCGAACACCTGGGGCTACGGGGCGATGACCAACTCGTACAACGACCTGCAGAACAGCAAGTGCATGTTCTTCATCGGGTCGAACGCCGCCGAGGCCCACCCCGTCTCGATGCTGCACGCGCTGCACGCCAAGGAGACGGGCGCCAAGATGATCGTGTGCGACCCGCGCTTCACGCGCACCGCCGCGAAGGCCGACCAGTTCCTGCGCCTGCGCTCCGGCACGGACGTGGCGCTGCTCTTCGGCATGCTCTACCACGTCTTCAAGAACGGCTGGGAGGACCGCCAGTACATCAACGACCGCGTCTACGCGATGGACAAGGTCCGCGAGGACGTGATGAAGAAGTGGACGCCGGACAAGGTGCAGGAGGTGACCGGCCTGCCCGAGGCCGACGTGCACGCGGCCGCCGAGACCATGGCCAAGAACCGGCCCTCGACCATCATCTGGTGCATGGGGCAGACCCAGCACACGATCGGCAACGCCATGGTGCGCGCCTCGTGCATCCTGCAGCTGGCGCTCGGCAACATCGGCGTGGCCGGCGGCGGCGCCAACATCTATCGCGGGCACGACAACGTCCAGGGTGCCACGGACATCGGGCCCAACCCGGACTCGCTGCCCGGCTACTACGGCATCTCGGAGGGCTCCTGGAAGCACTGGAGCAAGGTCTGGGGCGTCGACTACGAGTGGATGAAGGGCCGCTTCGCCTCGAAGAAGATGATGGAGAAGCCCGGCATGACCGTCTCGCGCTGGATCGACGGCGTGCTCGAGAAGAACGACCTGATCGACCAGGACAGCAACCTTCGCGCGGTCGTGTACTGGGGCCACGCGCCGAACTCCCAGTCGCGCGGGCTCGACATGAAGCGCGCGATGGAGAAGGTCGACCTCATGGTGATCATCGACCCCTATCCCTCGGCCTCCTCGGTGATGCCCGACCGCAACGAAGGCGTCTACCTGCTGCCCGCGGCGACCCAGCTCGAGACTTCCGGCTCGGTCACCGCCTCGAACCGCTCGATCCAGTGGCGCGAGAAGGTAATGGAGCCGCTGTTCGAGTCCAAGCCCGACCACACGATCATGTACGCGCTCGCGAAGAAGCTGGGCTACGGCCCGGAGTTCGTGAAGAACATCAAGCTGGTGAAGGACAAGGACGGCTGGGACGAGCCGCTGGTGGAGGACATGACCCGCGAGATCACCGCGGGCAACTGGACCATCGGCTACACCGGGCAGTCGCCCGAGCGCCTCAAGGCGCACATGCGCAACATGGCGGCCTTCGACGTGAAGACGCTCAAGTGCAGCACCTCCGCGGTGGACAAGGAGTCGGGCTACGACTGCAACGGCGACTACTTCGGCATGCCCTGGCCCAGTTTCGGCACCGCCGCGATCAAGCACCCGGGCACGCCCATCCTCTACAACACGCACCTGTCGGTGATGGACGGCGGCGGCTGCTTCCGCGCGCGCTTCGGCGTCGAGAAGGACGGCGTCAACCTCCTCGCCGAGGACGGCTCGTATCCGAAGGGCTCCGAGATCACCACCGGGTATCCGGAATTCGACGCGAACCTGGTGAAGAAGCTGGGCTGGTGGGACGAGCTCACGCCCGAGGAGCAGGCGGCGGCCGAGGGCAAGAACTGGAAGACCGACCTGTCGGGCGGCATCCAGCGCGTGGTCATGAAGCACGGCTGCCACCCCTACGGAAACGCGAAGGCGCGCGCCCTGGTCTGGAACTTCCCCGACGGGGTGCCGCAGCACCGCGAGCCGCTCTACAGCCCGCGCCCGGACCTCGTGGCGAAGTACCCCACCCACGACGACAAGAAGGCGTTCTGGCGCCTGCCCACCCTCTACAAGACGGTGCAGCAGAAGGCGGTGGACGACAAGGTCTCGCAGAAGTGGCCGCTCATCCTCACCTCCGGGCGCCTGGTGGAGTACGAGGGCGGGGGCGACGAGACGCGCTCCAACCCCTGGCTCGCGGAGCTGCAGCAGGAGAACTTCGTGGAGATCAACCCGAAGGACGCGGCCGACCGCGGCATCAAGAAGTGGGACTACGTGTGGGTGTCGACGCCGACCGGCGCGCACATCAAGGTGCGCGCGCTCATCACCGAGCGGGTGGCCTCGGGCACGAGCTTCATCCCGTTCCACTTCGCCGGGTGGTGGCAGGGCAAGGACCTGCTCGACAAGTATCCGGAAGGTGCCGCACCGATCGTGCGCGGCGATGCGGTGAACACCGCGACCACCTACGGCTACGACGTCGTCACCATGATGCAGGAAACCAAGACGACGCTCTGCAACATCGAGCGCGCCTGACGCGACAGCGGAGAAGACCATGGCCAGAATGAAATTCATCTGCGACGCCGAGCGCTGCATCGAGTGCAACGGCTGCACGACCGCGTGCAAGAACGAGCACGAGATCCCGTGGGGCGTGAACCGCCGCCGGCTCGTCACCCTCAACGACGGGGTGCCGGGCGAGCGCTCGATCTCGGTCGCGTGCATGCACTGCACAGACGCGCCGTGCATGGCGGTGTGCCCCGTCGACTGCTTCTATCGCACGGAGGACCAGATCGTCCTGCACGACAAGGACCTGTGCATCGGCTGCGGCTACTGCTACTACGCCTGTCCCTTCGGCGCGCCGCAGTTCCCGCAGGCCGGGGCCTTCGGCCTGCGCGGGAAGATGGACAAGTGCACCTACTGCGCGGGCGGCCCCGAGGAGAACTTCTCGGTCGCCGAGTTCCGCAAGTACGGCCGCAACCGCATCGCCGAGGGGAAGCTGCCGCTGTGCGCCGAGATGTGCTCGACCAAGGCGCTCATCGCGGGCGACTCCGCCGTCATCGCGAAGATCTACAAGACCCGCGTCGTGACCCGCGGCAAGGGCGAGGAGCTGTGGGGCTGGTCGATGGCCTACGGCGGCAGCGACAAGGTGTCCGACAACCTGGGGGGGGCCAAGGCATGAAGAAGATCCTCGCCGCCGCCGCGCTCGCCGCGCTCGTCGCGGGCTGCAACGAGATTCCCCAGGACGCCCCGAAGCCCTATGCCGGCAAGGAGGACGTGCAGCCCTACGCCGGTGAGCTGTTCAAGGGCGACAAGGCGAAGTTCGAGCAGGCCCTCGCCCAGCGCGCGGACCACGAGAACGAGTACCTGCGCACCCGGGACGCGAAGCAATAAAACTGGAGGAGAGACCATGTTGCACCGTCATGCACTCCGCATCGCAGCGCTGATCCTGGGCGCGGCCCTGGCCCTGCCGTTCGCGGTCGCCGCGCAGTCCACGCCGGCGCCCACCAGCCCGCCCGTGTCCGGCGTGCCGGACAATCCCGAGCGCGGCATGAACCCGGACCAGCCCAGCACCGCCCAGGGGTCGACCGCGATCCCGGGATGGAACAACCCGCCGACCAACTGGACGTCGCTGAGCGAGCAGCGGCAGTTCGCCTCGCTGCCCGGGCGCGAGACCAACGTGCTCATCCAGGGCGCGGGCCGCGAGTGGCGCCAGCTGCGCAACGGGCCCGTCACCCAGATCGGCGGGTGGCTGATCGTGATCGTGCTCGCCGCGATCATCATCTTCTACCTGATCAAGGGCCCGATCCGCCTGCACGGGCAGCCCACCGGGCGGCTCATCGAGCGCTTCAGCGCGGTCGAGCGCGCGGCGCACTGGACGATGGCGATCAGCTTCGTGGTGCTCGCCCTCACCGGCATCGTGATGTTCTTCGGCAAGTACATCATCCTGCCCTGGCTGGGCTACACCGGGTTCGCCTGGCTCACGATCGTGTCGAAGAACCTCCACAACTTCGTGGGGCCGCTGTTCATCTTCTCGATCGTGGTGGGATTCCTGATCTTCGTGAAGGACAACTTCTTCAAGTCCTGGGACTGGAAGTGGATGGCGCACTTCGGCGGCATGTTCTCGAGCCACGAGATCCCCTCCGGGCGCTTCAACGGGATGGAGAAGATGTGGTTCTGGCTGGGGCTCACCCTCCTCGGCATCGCGATGAGCGTGACCGGCATCATCCTGGACTTCCCCAACTGGGACCAGGTCCGCAACTCGATGCAGATCGCCAACGTGGTCCACGACATCGCCGCCGTCGCCTTCATCTGCCTGAGCTTCGGGCACATCTACATGGGCACGATCGGCATGCAGGGCGCCTACCGCGCCATGCGCGAGGGCTACGTGGACGAGGAGTGGGCGCGCGAGCACCACTCGATCTGGTACGACGACGTGAAGTCCGGCAAGCGCCCCGAGAAGATCGTGGGCCCGCAGGCGCAACCCGCGCCGGGAGACGACTGATGGACGCGCGCATCCGCACCGCCGGGCTCGCCCTGGCGCTGGCCCTCGGCTGCACGGCCGCGTGGGCGAAGATCCCCGCCCCGCCGCCGATGGACGAGCAGGCCAAGGCCGCCGCCGACGCGAAGAAGAAGGCCGCCGCCGAGAAGGCGAAGGCCGCGCTCGCCGCCGCCGAGGAGCGGGCCATCCGGAACTACCGCGAGAACATGCGCAAGCAGGGCAAGCCGGCGCCGAAGGCGGCGGGCGAATCGGCCGCCAACGGCGGCAAGGCGCAGAAGGCCCACGCGAAGAAGGCCGGCAAGGGCTGAGGCCTCACCAGCGGTAGCGCACCGTATAGCGCACGACCGCTTCCCCGCCGGGGGCCACCCGCACCGGGAAGCGGATCGTGCGCGCATCCTCGCGTACGTAGTCGCCGCTCGCCTTCACGATCCTCCACTGGCCCCAGCGGTACAGGCCCTCGCGCACGAGGACCGGCACCGCCTGGTCGCGCTTGTGGTTGCGCACCTTCACCTCGATGTCCTCCTCCATCCACCGGGCGGCCGAGTCGATGCGGAAGTCCACCTGCCGGCGCTCGCCCACCACGTCGAACGCCGATCCCAGCCGCACCTGCACCGTCTCGTCGCGCGCCGTGTGGTCGATCACGTCCTCGCCGACCAGCTCGAGGGCCCCGTCGGCCTCGTCGCGCTGGGACACGCGCACGCGCCCGGCGGGCAGGGGCAATCCGAGGCCGTTGTCCTGCGCGTTGCGCAGCCGCAGGAAGACGTCCACCTTGGGCTGTGCCTGCAGCCCGAAGTTGCGGTCGATCATCGGGGCGCCGTAGTTCCCGAAGGCGCCCGCCTGGCCCGCGTACACCAGGGTCTTCTCGCAGCCCACGTTGCGGGCCACGGGAAAAAGCTCGATCTGCTTCGTGGCGTTGTCGGCGAGGCTCGCCGGGCGCCCGAGCGTGTAGAGGTGGTATTCGAAGAAGGCCCTCTCCTGGAAGCCGTCGGCCCTGGCCTGTGGGCGCATCGCCGCGGCCTCCGGCATGATCCGCCCCGGCGCCTGGACGTGCTGCACGTCGCCGGCCACGAGCTTCAGGCGCGCATCGCGGAAGGCCGCCCCCGACCGGTTGACGATCGTCACCCACGCCCCGGCATCCACCCGGCAGGCGCCCGGGCGCGGCTCGGAGTACGTGAGGTTGTAGTCCGCCCACCAGGTGAGCCCGGCCGTCTGGTACGAGAAGCGCGCCCGCTCGCTGCCGCCGCGCGCGCCGTCGAGCTCCCAGACGAGCGTGGGCCGGGTGATGAGCCCGTCGGGAAGCCCCGGCAGGCGCACGCCCGCATGGCCCGGGAGGATGCGCACGCTTCCGCCGGCCTCGCGCAGCGTGAGGGCGCCGCGGGTGCCCAGCAGCTCGCCCGTCACCTGCTCCACGCCCTGGCCGCGCGGCTGCTCGACGGTGATCTCGCGCCCGAGGTAGCGCGCCAGCAGCTTGGCGCTGCTCGTGAGGTCGAACTCGAAGCTCTGCTCGACCACGCGGGCACCGGGGTCGCCGGGCACCGAGAAGGCGACGGTGGTGGGATCGATGAGGGCCGCCACGTCGTCCACCCGCAGCACGTTGCGCCCCGGCTTCAGGGCGAAGTCGCGGTCGGTGCGCACCACGGCGTAGCCGGGCACGTTCGTACCGTCGCCGTCGTCGCGGAAGGCCTGGGGCGAGAGGGCGCCGGGACGCGCGCTCGAGTAGATCGTGAGCGCGTCCTGGGCGGGGGCGAGGGCGGGAAGGGCGGCGGCGAGCGCGGCGGCGAGGACGGTGCGGGGCATGGCGTTCCTTTCGCGAGGGTCGACACGGGATGTAACGGCCGGCGGGCGCGAACGGGTTGCGGCGCCGGTATACTGGCCCGATGAAATTCGAGGGCACGGCGCGCTACGTCGCCGACGAGGACCTGAAGCTCGCGGTCAACGCCGCGATCACGCTCGAGCGTCCCCTGCTGGTGAAGGGCGAGCCCGGCACCGGCAAGACGATGCTCGCCGAGGAGGTGGCCGCGGCGCTCGGCCGCCCGCTCTTCCAGTGGCACGTGAAGTCGACCACGAAGGCCCAGCAGGGCCTGTACGAGTACGACGCCGTGTCGCGGCTGCGCGACTCGCAGCTGGGCGACGCGCGCGTGGGCGACATCTCCCGCTACATCCTGAAGGGCATGCTCTGGCAGGCGTTCGAGTCCGAGGAGCGGGCCGTGGTGCTCGTCGACGAGGTCGACAAGGCCGACATCGAGTTCCCCAACGACCTCCTGCGCGAGCTCGACCGGATGGAGTTCCACGTCTACGAGACGCGCCAGACGATCCGCGCCCGCCACCGCCCGCTCATCTTCATCACGTCGAACAACGAGAAGGAGCTGCCCGACGCCTTCCTGCGCCGCTGCTTCTTCCACTACATCCGCTTTCCCGACCGCGACACGATGCAGGCGATCGTCGACGTGCATTTCCCCGGGATCAAGAAGCGCCTCGTCCAGGCGGCCCTCGAGGTCTTCTTCGGCATCCGCGACATGCCGGGGCTGCGCAAGAAGCCCTCCACCTCGGAGCTCCTCGACTGGCTGAAGCTGCTGCTCGCCGAGGACATCCCGCCCGAGGCCCTGAAGAGCGAGGGCCACCAGGCCGCGCTGCCCCCGCTCTACGGCGCGCTGGTGAAGAACGAGCAGGACGTGCACCTGTTCGAGCGGCTGCTCTTCATGCAGCGCCGCGGCCGCTAGGGGCCCCGGCCGGCGCGCGCCCCTCGCCGTGCTCCTCGACTTCTTCCTGGCGGTGCGCCGGGCGGGCGTCCCCGCGAGCCTCCAGGAGTTCCTGACCCTCCTCGAGGCGCTCGACCGCGGCGTGGTGCACGGCAGCGTGGACGAGTTCTACACGCTGGCCCGCCTCTGCCTCGTGAAGGACGAGGCGTACTTCGACCGCTTCGACCTCGCCTTCGCCGCCTACTTCCAGGGCGTGCGGGAGATGCCGCAGGCGCTCGCCCGGGAGATCCCCGCGCAATGGCTGCGCAAGCTCGCCGAGCGCTGGCTCTCCGACGAGGAGAAGGCGAAGATCGAGGCCCTCGGCGGCTGGGACAAGCTCATGCAGACGCTGCGCCGGCGCCTGGAGGAGCAGAAGGCGCGCCACCAGGGCGGCTCGAAGTGGATCGGCACCGCCGGCACCTCGCCCTTCGGCGCGTACGGCTACCACCCCGAGGGGGTGCGCATCGGGCAGGAGGGCTCGCGCAACCGGCGCGCGGTGAAGGTGTGGGACCGGCGCGAGTTCCGCGACTACGACACCGACCGGGAGCTGGGCGTGCGCAACGTGAAGCTGGCGTTGCGCCGGCTGCGACGGTTCGCGCGGCAGGGCGCGCCCGACGTCCTCGACCTCGACGGCACGATCCGCTCCACCGCGCGCAACGCCGGCTGGCTCGACCTGCGCATGGTGCCCGAGCTGCACAACGCGGTGAAGGTGCTGCTCTTCCTCGACGTGGGCGGCACGATGGACGACCACATCCAGGTGGTGGAGCAGCTCTTCACGGCCGCGCGCACCGAGTTCAAGAACCTCGAGCACTTCTATTTCCACAACTGCGTCTACGAGAGCGTGTGGAAGGACAACGCGCGCCGCCAGGAGCGCATCCCGACCGTCGACGTGATGCGCAAGTACGGGCACGACTACAAGCTGATCCTCGTGGGCGACGCCTCGATGAGCCCCTACGAGCTCGAGGAAAAGGGCGGCAGCGTCGAGCACTGGAACGACGAGCCGGGCCGCGCCTGGCTCGAGCGGCTCCTGCGCGCCTGGCCGCGCGCGGCGTGGCTCAACCCGGTGCCCGAGGAGCACTGGGGCTGGACCACGTCGCTGCAGAACGTGCTGCGGATCATGGACGGGCGCATGTACCCGGTCACCGTCGCCGGGCTCGAGCGCGCGATGAAGTCCCTCGCCTAGGCCCGCACGTACCGGCGCACGCCCCGGGCGTCCTCGATGCGCACGAGCTCGCCGGTCGCGTGCAGGCGATGCAGGTGCGCGATCGCCTCTCCCATGGCGAAGAGGAGCTGGTGCTCGTCGAGCGCGCGGCGGAAGAGCAGCGGCAGCACGTCGCGCGCGGTGACCGGCTCGCCGCAGCCGTCGAGCAGCCGGGCGAGGCGGTCGGCATGGTGCGCGTGCAGCTGCGCGATGCGCGGGTGCAGCCCGCGGAAGACGCGGTCGTGGGAGGGCAGCACGAGGGTCGCCGCATCGAGGGGGCCGAAGCGATCGAGCGAGGCGAGGTAGAGCGCGAGCGGGTCGGCGTCCGGCTGGTTGCCCCAGACGCCGACGTTCGTCGTGATCCGCGGCAGCACCTGGTCGCCGGAGATGAGCACGCCCAGCGCCGGGCAGGAAAGGGCCGCGTGCTCCGGGGCGTGGCCGTACACCGTGATCGCTTCCCACTCGCGCCCGCCCACCGCGAGCCGGTCGCCGTGCAGGAGGCGCCGGTACCGGCGGGGCAGCTCGGGCACTCCGCGCCGGTAGTGGTTGCCGCTGCGCAGCCGCTCGGGGATCGCCGCCGCATCGAGGCCGTTGCGCACGAGGAAGTCGATGCCGGTGGCGCGGTCGAAGCCGGCGGTGTCGTCGCGCGCGGCGTGGGCGGACAGGAACTCCCCGGTCGTCATCCAGACCGGCGCGCCGGTGCGCTGCGCGAGCCAGGCCGCGCTGCCGACGTGGTCCGGGTGGTAGTGCGTGACGACGATGCCGTGCACCGGCCGTGCGCCCATCGGGCCGGCGAGGAGCCCTTCCCAGAGCGCCCACGTGGCCTCGGCGCCGTAGCCCGTGTCGACCACCGTCCAGCCGTCGCCGTCCTCCAGCAGCCACAGGTTGATGTGGTCGAGGGCGAACGGCAGGGGCATGCGGATCCAGTGCACGCCCTCGGCGACCGCGATCGCCTCGCCGGGGGCCGGGATGCGCTCGCCGAGCGGGTACGTTACTTGGTCGTGAAGACCCACGTGCCGTTCCAGGACTGCGCGGGTGCCGCCGCGCGGAAGCGGGCGACGCGCTCGAGGTAGACCGCGTAGAGCTTGGTGGCGGGGGCGGCCGCGCCCAGCGCCTCGAGGAGCCGCTCGGCCTCGTCCCAGCGCCGGCTGCGGTAGTGCGCGAGGGCCTTGTGGAAGCGGTCGACCTCCTGCAGCAGCGCCTCGTCCACCTCGCCCACGCGGCCCAGCGGCTCGAGGATCGCCACTCCCTCGGTGCGCCCCTTCACGACCACGCGGTCGATCTCCCGGTAGGCGAAGCCCGGGGCCGCCTGCGCCACCGCCTCGCTCACCAGGATCCCCACGCCGTACTCCTTCGTGAGGCCCTCCAGGCGCGAGGCGAGGTTCACCGCGTCTCCCATCACCGTGTAGGCGCGCCGGAAGCGCGAGCCCATGTCGCCCACGTTCATCTCGCCGCAGTTCAGGCCCACTCCGATGTGCAGCATCGGCCAGCCGCGGCGCGCGAACTCCGCGTCGAGCCGGCGGATGCGCCGCTGCATCTCGAGGGCCGCGTGCACGGCGTGCGGCACGTGCCCGGGATCGGCGAGCGGCGCGCCCCAGAAGGCCATGATCGCGTCGCCGATGTACTTGTCGATCGTGCCGCGCTGCTCCTGGATCACCTCCGTCATCTCGGTGAGGTAGGCGTTCATCATGTCCTTGAGGCCCTCGGGCGTGAGGCCCTCCGAGATGGACGTGAAGTTGCGCACGTCCGAGAAGAGCACCGTCATCTCCCGGCTCTCCCCTCGCATCGAATACTCCTCGGGGTTGCGCGACATCTGCGCCACCAGCTCCTTCGGCACGTAGGTCCCGAAGAGCCCCGTGATGAGACGGCGCGAGCGGGTCTCGACGAAGAAGCCGTAGACCATGTTGAGCAGGTAGAGCAGCAGCACCATCAGCGCCGGGGCGGCGACGTTGAGCACATAGTTGTCCGCCTGCCACGCGTACAGGTTGATGCCGACGATCGTGGCGAGCACCGTGCCCACCGCGAGCGTCGAGACGAGCGCGCCGGTGCGCGCGAGCAGGAACGCGAGCGGCACGCCGGTGAGCAGCACGATCAGGACCGAGATCTCGGGCGCCAGCGGCGGGCGCTGCTTGATCGTCTGGTCGAGGATCCCGCTCACCATGTTGGCGTGCACCTCCACGCCCGGGTAGTCCTCGCCCACGGGCGTGGTGCGGATGTCGAGCAGGCCCTGGGCCGAGGTGCCGAGGATCGCGATCTTGCCCGCGAGCTCCGTGGGCTCGAGCGCGCCGCGGATCACGTCGGTGGCGGAGACGTAGCGGAACGAGCCGCGGGGCCCGCGGAAGGGCACGAGGGCCGAGGCGAAGTCGTCCACCGGCACGCGCTTGTCGCCCAGCTCGAGCGACGTGATCCAGGACACCGCGTCGGCGCCGCTGCCCGCGCTGTCGATCCGGATCCTGGCCGGGATGTTGCCGAGGTAGACCCGCGCCACCGCGAGCGACATCGCCTCGTAGTAGCGGTCGTCCAGGCGCATCAGCATGGGGATGCCGCGCACCACCCCGTCGATGTCGAGCCCGGGGGCGAGGTGCCCGGCCGCCGTCGCCGCCTGCTGCAGCTCGGGCCGGTTGCCGCTGTAGCCGGTCGCGACCACCGCCTTGAGGTGCACGTCCTCGCCCAGCGCTTTCGCGTCGTACATCGGCAGCGGCAGCGCGCCCGTGCGGTCCGCCTTCGGGCTGAGGAAGAAGCCCAGCACCACCGGATGGCGGCCGATCTCCTCGCCGAAGATGCGGTCGTACTCGAACTTCCCGCGGGAGCCCTGCAGGAAGCCGCGGAACTCCCGGTCGTCCTTCAGCGGGCCGGAGGCGAGCCGGTCGAGGGTGCCCAGCCCCGAGCTCTCGTCGGGCTCGGGGAAGGCGATGTCGAAGCCGAGGACCGCGACGTGGTAGCGGTCGAAGAGCTCCCGCACGAGCCGCGCCATCTTGTCCCGGCTCCAGGGCCAGCGCCCCTCGCGCGCGAGGCTCTTCTCGTCGATGTCGAGGATCACGACGCGCGGATCGGGCGTGCGCGGCATGAACATGCGAAGCCGCGCGTCGTACGCCTGCAGCTCGAGGCGCTGCAGGAAGCCCAGCTGGAAGATGCCGCCCTCGTTCAGCAGGAAGAGGAAGACGACCGCCAGCCCGAGGGCCACGCGGACCACGGTGTTGAGCGAAACCCGTTGCTTGAGCAGCGACGCGAGCCGCATCTTGGCGTCTGGTGGAGCGGGGGCAGGCCGCGAGGCCATCATACACGCGGCTTCCGGGGCGACCCCCGGCGCACCCCGCCCACGTGCACGCGGGCGAGCAGTGCGGCGAGCCGCAGCATTCCGCCCACCCCCGCGAAGTCCTCGGCGTATTCCTCGCCGGGACGCTCCCAGGTGAGCCGCACGGCCCCCCCGCCGAGGCGCCGCAGGCGCAGGGCATCCCCGGAGGCCGCCTGCGTGGCGCCGGCGCGCCCGAGGAGCAGGGGGCGGCGCGCGACGGCGCGGCGCATGCGCTGCACGTCGGCACGGCGCCGGAGCGGCCGGGCCGGGTCGGTGGCGAGGAATTCCCGCAGCCGGACCTGGAACTCGGGATAGAGCGCGTCGACCAGGGCCTGGGCGCGGGCGCGGCGCTCCCCGCCGGCCGGGCCGAACGACACCTCGCCCAGGTGGCGCACGAAGACGTCGCCCGCGAGCACGTGGCGGAATCCCTGCCGCGCGGCGCGCATGCAGAAATCCACCTCCTCGCCGTAGCCCGCGCCGTAGCGCGCCTCGTCGAAGGCGCCCACGGCGTCGAGGCACCGGCGGGTCACGTGCATGCAGAAGCCCACGGCCGTCGGGATGTCGGCGGCGGTCCCCGGGTTGGCCGCGGCGAAGGCCGCATCCAGGGACGCGGTCGACTCGCCTTGCGGCAGCGGGTTGTTCTCGAGGGTGCGCGGATAGCTGCAGATGGTCGCGTTGCTCGAGAAGGGCGTCGCGGTGCCGATGCGCGGGTCGCGGGCGGCGTGGGCGGTGAGCCGGTCGAGCCAGCCGGGAGCCACCTCGGTGTCGCTGTTGAGCAGCACCACGTCGCGATCGGGGTGCAGCGCCATCGCCTCGTTCACGCTCGCGACGAAGCCGCGGTTGGACTCGTGCGCGAGCAGCGTGACGCGCCCCGCCGCGGCGAGCCGGGCGAGCCATGCGCGCAGTCCCGGCTCCGGCCCGGCGTCGTCCACCACGACGATTTCCGCCTCGCGCTCGCCGCGAGCGGCGAGGACGCTTTCGAGGCAGGTGCGGGTCTCGGCCTCGCCGCGATAGACCGGGATGACGATGTCGACGGGGTGGGCCACGGCCCCGGATTATTGCATCGATCGGGCACAGGGGCCCGGCATGTAGAATTCCGGGCCATGTCGAACGAGAACCGCCACCGCCGGCCGGTCCAGCTGCACGTGATCCACAGCCTGGGCGGCGGCAGCGCGAAGTGGCTGAGCGACTACGCCGAGGCGGATCCGGAACGCGAAAACCTGGTCCTGCGCTCGTTCGCCTGCGACGAGCGCGCCGGTGCCGGGCTCGCGCTCCATGCCGATCCCCACGCCGCCCAGCCCCTGCAGGTATGGCGCTTCGCCGAGCGCATCCCCGCGGTGGCGATCTCGCATGCCGGGTACCGGGAGGCGCTGGGGCAGATCGTGGCGGAGCGCGGCGTGGGGGCGATCCTCGTCTCTTCGCTGATCGGCCACTCGCTCGAGGCCCTCGACACCGGGCTTCCCACCGTCGCCGTCTGCCACGACTACTTTCCCTACTGCCCCTCGATCAACCTGTACTACGGCGAGGTGTGCACCGCCTGCGACGAGGCGCGGATCGGCCGCTGCCACGACGACAACCTGCGCTTCAACCCGTTCGTCGACTTTCCGCCGCAGGCGCGTCGCCGCGTGCGCGAGCGCTACCTGGAGCTCGTGCAGCGCCCCGATGTGCGGATGGCCTCACCCAGCCGCTGCGTCGTCGACAACCTCGCGCGCCTCGACGCCGCCTTCGCGCGCGTGCAGTTCGCGACGATAACCCCCGGCTACGGACATCCGCTGCAGCCCATCGCCGCCCCCGAGCCGGCGGCCGGGGAGCGGCTGCGCGTGGTGGTGCTCGGGGAGCTTTCGCACGCGAAGGGCCTGGACCTGCTCGCCGCGGCCCTCCCCCGGCTGGGGCGGTTCGCCGAGGTCTACCTCCTCGGCTGCGGCGCGCAGGGCGAGCGCTTCCGGCTTTCGCCCGGCGTTCACGTGCACAGCCGCTACGAGGTCGCGGAGCTGCCGCAGCACATCGCCGCGATCAACCCGCACGTGGGCCTGCTCGCCAGCATCGTGGCCGAGACCTTCAGCTATACGCTCTCGGAGCTCACGATGCTCGGCGTGCCCGCCGCGGCGACGCGGCTCGGCAGCTTCGCCGAGCGCATCGAGCACGGCGCGAACGGGTTCCTGTTCGACCCCCGTCCCGACGCGCTGGTCGACCTGCTCGCCGAGCTGGATGCCGACCGCCCGCGCCTGGCGGCCGTGCGCGCGCGCATCCGCGGATGGACGCCGCGCAGCGCGGAGGAAATGGTGCGGGATTACCACCGGCTCGTGCCGCTGCCGCCGCCCCCATCTCGCGGTGCGGACGAGCCCCCGCAGCCGGAGACGGACCGCCTCGCCGACGCCGACGCCCTGGCGCACGCCGCCACCTGGCGCGAGAACAAGCGCCTGCACGTGTGGCTGTCGGCGCTCGACGAATCGCGCGACGACGCCGACCGCCGGCTGCGGCAGGAGGCCGGGAGGCTGCGCGAAGCGCGCGACGCGCTCGCGCGCCAGGAGGCGCTGGTGCGGGAGACCCGCGGCAAGCTCGAGCAGGTGAGTGGGCTCCTGCACGCGCGAAACCAGCAGCTCGAGGAGATCTACGCCTCGACGAGCTGGCGCATCTCGAGCCCGGTGCGCTGGGCCGGGCGCCGCACGCGCAAGGTGAAGCTGCTCGCGCGCTGCCTGCGGTCCGGCGCGAGCGACTACCGGTCGCTGCCGGCGAACCTGCGGGAGCTGGGCCGGGCATGGCGCGCCGGCGGGTCCCACGGGCTGAAGAAGGCGCTGCTCGCCCTGCAGCCCAACGAGAGCCTGCTCGCGGCATGGACCGTGTACCGCGCGACCTTCGAGGCGCAGGTGCGCCCGCGCATCGCCGAGGCGATCCGCGGCATGCGCGAGCGCCCGCTCGTCTCCGTGATCGTGCCGACGTTCAACACGCCCGAACCGATGTTGCGGGAGATGCTCGCCTCCGTGCTGGGCCAGTCGTATCCGCAATGGGAGCTGTGCATCGCCGACGACGGCTCCTCGCTTCCCCACGTGCGCCGGGTCCTCGAGGAGCACGCGGCGCGCGAGCCGCGGATCAAGCTGCACTTCGGGCAGGCGAACGGCGGCGTTTCGCGCGCCTCGAACCGCGCGCTCGAGCTCGTCACGGGCGATTTCGTCGTGCTCCTCGACCACGACGACCGGCTCGAGGAGCAGGCGCTGTACCGGTTCGCCGCCTGCGTGCTCGAGGACCGCCCCGACATCGCCTATTCCGACGAGATGCTGGTGGGCGCCGACGGCCGGACCCCGCGCGAGCTCGTCTACCGGCCCGCCTTCTCGCCCGAGTTCCTGCGCGGGCACCCGTACATCGTCCACCTCGCCGGGTTCCGCCCGGGGCTGCTGCGCGAGATCGGCGGGTTCGACGAGTCGCTGCGCATCTCCCAGGATTACGACCTCATGCTGAGGGCCACGGAGAAGGCGCGCACGGTCGTGCACATCCCCGAAGTGCTCTACCTGTGGCGCGTGCACGGCGCATCCGAGGGACACCGGAAGATGGAGCAGGTGATGCGCACCTCGCGGGACATCGTGCGCCGGCATATGGAGCGGGTCGGGGAGCCGGCGCCGGTCGAGCCCGGCCCCGGGTTCAACATGTTCGACGTGCGCTACCGCCTCGATCCCTCGCTTCGAGTGGCGATCGTGATCCCGACGCGCAACCACGGGCGGCTGCTGCGCCAATGCATCGAGAGCCTGCGCTCCACGGTCGAGGTGGCGCACGACATCGTCGTGGTCGACCACGAGTCCGACGAGCCCGAGACCCTCGCCTACCTCGCGAGCCTCGGGGCGGCGGCCCGCGTCATCCGTTACAGCGGCCCGTTCAACTTCTCGGCGATCAACAACCGGGCGGTGGCGAGCCTGCAACAGGCGTACACGCATGTGCTCTTCTGCAACAACGACATCGAGGCGATGCGTCCCGGCTGGCTCGAGCGGATGGTGGCGCTCGCGCAGCAGCCCGGCATCGGCGTGGTGGGCGCGAAGCTCTTCTACGGCGACAAGCGCACGATCCAGCACGCGGGCGTTTGCGTCGGTGCGTATGGCCGGGCCGAGCACTACGGGAAATTCCTGCGCCTGCCGGAGGACCGGCTGGAGCCGGGCTATCTCGATGCCCTCGTCGTGAACCACGAGGTCTCCGCGGTGACCGCCGCCTGCATGCTCGTGCGCCGCGATGCGTTCGCCTCCGTGGGAGGATTCGACGAGGCGATCGCCGTCGGCTTCGGCGACGTGGACCTGTGCCTGCGCATCTCGGCGCAAGGCTACCGCGTCGTGTTCTGCCCGCAGGCCGAGCTCGTCCACCACGAGTCGATGACGCGCGGCGTGAGCGAGGTGGACAACCATCCCGAAGATACCGACCTCTTCCGGCTCAAGTGGAAGGCGCTGCTGCAGGCGGGCGATCCGTACTACAACCCGGGGCTGTCCCTCACGAGCACGACCTGGGCGTGGCGCCAGCCCCTGCCGTGCGCGTTCGACCTGCGCCGGCGGATCGTGAAGCGCGCCGAGGACGGGCGCTGGTCGGTGCGATTCAGCCCGTCGTCCGGCTGAGCGACCCGCGCGCCCGAAGGCGGCGCAGCCGGTCGAAGGGCACGAGCATCGCGAGCGCCGCCGCGAGGCACGCGGCCCACGTCCACGGGGCGCCGATCGGCGCGTAGGCGTACCGGACCTCGCTTCGGCCGGCGGGAACGTCGACCGACTGGAAGATCGCCTCGCGCTCCGCGATCGCCGCCGCCTCGCCGTTGACGGTCGCGCGCCACCCCGGAAAGTAGAGCTCGCGGCGGATGAGGCGCGCCGGTCCCCGGCATTCCACCTGCGCTCGATCACGGTCCATGCCCCGCACTTCGCAGGGGCCGATGGCCTCGAAGTACGGCGCGGGGCGCGCGAGCTCGTAGATCCGGACCATCGAATCCTCGTAGACGCGCCGCGCTTGCTGCGCGATGGAGTCGCCGGGAGCGGCCCACGGGTCCGCCATGCCCTGGAAGACCACGTACTTGACGCCCGCCTGGCGATAGCCGTCGAGGTTGCGCCGCAGCTCGTCGGCCGCGCCGGGGGCCTGTGCCGGCCGTGCATAGCTGCCGTTGAACACGATCGGATCGGCCGCCGCGTCGAGGTGCGCCACGACCCAGTCGGCCCAGCGACGGCTCACCGGCAGATAGTTGTGGTTGATGGACGCGATTCCGAAGTAGGCGCCGTAGTTGGGCTGGATGGGGCCCAGCGTGTAGAAGCGTTGCAGGCCGAGGTGCTCCCGCAGGAAGCGGATGCCGCCCAGGTGCGCCTGGGCGGGCGCCGTCGAGGAAAGCTTCGGGATGATGGCCATGACGCAGGCGTCGATCGCGAGCAGCAGGACCAGCAGCTGCGGCGTGCGCCGCCCGGCTCGCCCGAGGCCCGCGATGCACAGGCCCGTCGTGCCGACGGCCCACACGGCGGAGCCGAGCATCCAGCCGCGAAGTCCCGGCGAGCCCGCGACAACGGGTGCGAACACGGCCGCGCTGGCGAGGAAGGCCACGCCGGCGGCCATGCACGCCAGAAGTGCCGCGCGCCACGCCGCGCGATTCCCGCCGCCTGCGAGCGCATCGATGCCGCGCGCGGCGAGGATCGCCATGGCGAGCTCCCAGGTCGGCTGCACGTAGCGGTCGAACCAGGTGTGGCTCACACCCGGAACGAGGTTCACGAGCGTCGCGAACGGCTCCAGGCCGAAGCTGCGCCCGAGCACGACCGCGCACCAGCCGGCGAGCAGCCACGCGATCGCGTCCCGCCGCGCGACGAAACCGTAGGCCGCGAGGACGAGCACCACGACGGTCACGTAGCCGCCCATGCTGCCCCAGATCCGATAGAGGTCGGGCCAGTGCTGGACGTAACCGAAGATCGACCCCCACATGTAGGGGGCGATGAGGCTCGGGACGAGGAACGGCAGGTCGTACGCCGAGGTGGCGAGCGAGGCGCCATGCTCGCCGACGTATGCGTGCGGAAGGAACGCGAAGAACGCGAGGAGCTGCGGCGCGGCGAGCGCGACGCCGCACGTTCCCGCCGCCACGATGCGGGCGGCATACCCGGCGCGCGCTTCGCGGGGCAGCTGCATGCCGCGCAGCACCGACCAGCACAATGCGAAGAGGCCGCCGAGGAACGCCGTCTCGGGGAAGCCCGCCAGGAGCGCGAGCGCGAGCGCGGCCGCGAAGATCCGCCACCCGCCGCGTCGCCCTCCGCGCGCGAACGCCGCGGCGCGATCGATGCCGAGGAGCATCCACGGAATGAAGGGGACGACCTGGGCGGGCCCATGGTCGAACACGACCAGCGTGCCGTCGAGTCCGTACAGCATGCCGCCGGCGAAGGCGGCCGCTCGCCGCAGCCCGAGGCCGCGCACGAGCAGGTAGGCCCCGCAGCCGGCGATCGCCTGCAACGCGATCCTTTGCCAGAGCATCCCGTCGGCGAGCAGCAACAGGGGCGTCAGGGGAAAGAACGCGGCCGGCTGGTATTCCCCCGCCAGCGGCAGGCCCACGCCGGAGTACGGGTTCCACCATGGCACGCGGCCGTGCAGCCACTCGGATGCGGCGAATGCGCCGAGCGCCTGCGTGGTGAACCCGCCGTTCGGATCGATGAAGGGCTCGCCGCGCACGAGAGGACGGCCATTCGGGGTGACGATGCCCGACACGTGGATCAACGGATCCGTGCCGAGGTATCCCGCGAGCTCCGGCAGCGCGAGCAGCAGGGGAAGGACGATCAGCAACGCGAGCGCGAGGCCGTCCTGCCGCTGCCATGTCGCCTGCGTCATCGATCGCCGCCCCGGGCGACGCGCTTGCCGCCCCGGCCGGCAGCCGCGTCGCGGATTGCGCGCGCGGTCATCCGCGCATATTCGAGCCGCGGGCGAAGGAACAGCATCGTCGCCGCGAACTTGGCGAGCGCGCGTCCCGCGTCCTTCAGCTTCCACTTGAGCGGCATGTACGGGCGCCCATAGAGGAGCAGGCGGTTGCGCGTCATGTAGTAGAGGCGCTCGGGGGGATGCACGACCAGCTCGATCGTCCCCAGGACCTTGCGGCGCCGCTCGCCCAGCCGATGGTCGAGCGAGGCCGCGCAGGCGCCGAAGAGCGACCAGCCGCGGTCGCGCGCCCGGCAGCACCACTCGAGGTCGACGCTGTCGACGAAGAGCGCCTCGTCGAACTCGCCCAGCGCGCGCAGGGCCTCGAGGGGAATGAGCGATCCCGAGCTGATGAGGAAGTCGCACGCGACGACCTCGTCGCCCGCGGCGCAGCGCACGTGCCGGTTGTGCGTCCACCCGAGGCGCACGAACGGGTACTCGCGTGCGTCGCGCGCATCGGCGATGCGAGGGCCGACCGCCGCCACGCGCGGCGAGCCCGGTGCCTGCCGGCCGCGACCGAGCGCGGCGAGCAGGGCGGCCACCATGCCGGGCGCGGGGACGCTGTCGTCGTCGAGGAGCAGCACGTGCTCGGCACCGCCCGCGCGCGCCGCCGCGAGCCCGGCGTTGAAGCCGCCCGCCACGCCGCGATTGGCGCCGAGCGCCACGACCCTCGCGGCGTGCAGTCCCGGCAGGGACGCGACGGGCATCGCCGAGCCGTTGTCGACGACGACGATCTCGTCCACCTGCCCGTGGAGCGCCGCGACCTGCGCGGCGAGGCGTTGGGGGTCGGGGTCGTACGCGACGGTGATGCTGCAGACGCGAGGGGGCATGGCTCGCGCATCGTACCAACGAAAACGCCACCCCGCGGGGTGGCGTCCTGGAAGCGCGGCCGGGTCGGAGGAGGGTCGGGCTCCTCCGCCGCCGCCGCTAGAAGCTCACGACGACGTCGGCGGAGCAGGCCGACGTGCCGGCGTTGCACACCTTGTACGTGAACGTCCGGGACCCGCGCATGCCCGTGCTGTCGGTGTACGGATTGCTCGTCGTGTTCGCCGCGATGCGCGCGCCGTCGCGGTACACGTCGACGCCGCCCGAGTTGCCGCCGTAGGCGAGGTCGACGGTATCGATGCCCTTCACCTTGCGGCCGC